>NZ_QLTK01000033.1 GCF_003269035.1 Paraburkholderia bryophila
ATCTCACGCGAGTGCTGAGAATCCTGGGCTTTAAAAAGACAATGAAGGCGATGCGGCTGGTGGGTGCGTGAGAACCCCTTTAGGCCCTGAAAAAAAGCCATAAACTCGTCTGGAACGCGTTGGAGAGGCTCGCAGTCTCGTCGTCCCATTGATGGCCGAAAAGGCAACCAAACGCACTGCGGCGGTCAGCAATCATGCGTCGCATTGCAATCTCATCGGGTTTCCACACAGCCTGGTTCGATTGCTGACGGGTTTTTTACTGCCATTGATCCTCGGGGCGCTGCTGTTTGCGTTGTGCGACGGCTGGCGTGACGGCACGTGGTTCGAACAATGGGGCCGCTGCCTGCCGCTGGTTTCGGTGGTCATGGCTCTACCGACCTTGCTGTACACGATCACCATGGAGATCGCCGCGACGAGTATGCAGCGGCGAGGTATCGACAACCGGCCGGTGCTGATTGCGTTGTCGACGTTTCTGGGGTTACTCGCTGGCGGATTGCTTGGGGTGATGGCGTTGATCGGAATGCCGGTCGGTCTGGTGTGCGGTTTTGTTCTGATGCGGCTGCGGTGATGCGGTAGCCGCGCTTCATTTCACTTCAGTCCGCTTCGACCGTTGCGCCATCGAGATGACGTTCAAAATGCAACAGGTCGTACCACACGCCATGCAGCCGCATGCTGCGCGTTGCTCTACCGTAAGCGACAAAACCATTACGTTCCAGCACGCGGGTGGAGGCCTGATTTTCAGGCCGTACCGTCGCCTCGACTCGCCACAGTTTCAAATCGGCACGCGCGGTTTGTAGCGCGAGTTCGACCGCTTTAGACGCGTAGCCGTGTCCCGCGAACTGCTCGCCAATGCGATACCCGAGCATTGCTTTGTTGTAGTAACGCCGCTCCACGCCCGTCAGGTTGATTCGACCGACAATCTCTTCGTCTCGTTTGACGAGAAACTGATAGGCCTTGTCGTCGCGTGTTTCTTTCTGCGCCGTTTCTATCGCGGCCTTGACGGAGTCGATGTTGTAGAAGCCGGTGTCGCGAGCATTGATCCAGTGCTCGAAATAAGCGCGGTTTTGCAATTCGAACTGAAGGAGCGGCTCCGCGTCGTCGAGTATCAGCGGGTGGATTTGTACCATTCGATTTTTTACCCTGCAGGCAAGTGTCGATCATCTTTGCGCGCAGTGTATAGGAACGGAGAGTTCGCTGTTTCGGCACGTGCAGCGCCCGGAGGCGCTGCCACCTGCACGCTCACGAAGCGCGTGCTTGCCGTCTCGCCTGCTGCTCGCCAAACAGCGCGATTTCTTCCCTCAACGCCCTGGCGACAAGCGGCCGAAGCGCCGTCCGTTTGTAGTACGCGGCGACCGCAGGCCACTCGGCGAGGTCGACGCCACCATACTGAGCCCAGTTCAGCACGGTAACGAGGTAAGCGTCCGCGACCGTGAAGCGGTCCAGCAGGAACTCCCGTTCGCCGAGATGCTGTTCGAGCACGTTGAGGCGCAGCGCGACATTGTTCTGCGTGTAGGCCCGAACGTCCGCGGATGCGTGCGGATCGAGCAGCGGCACGAATACGCCCTTGTGCAGTTCCGTGCTGATAAAACCCAACCACTCCTGCAACTTCGCACGCTCCGCCGTGCCGACCGCCGGCGCAAGCTGGGCCGCCGGAAATGCATCGGCCACATACGGCAGGATCGCGGTGTTCTCCTTGAGCAGCCAACCCTCGTCGGTACGCAGCACGGGCACCTGGCCCAAAGGATTGAGCGGATAGAAATCGGAGCCGTCACGTAGTTGCTTTGACTTCGTGTCGACTTCAATGAACTGCGCGTCCGCATTTGCTTCATAAAGCGCAATGCGTGTGGCGAGCGAACAGGCGAGTGGCGAGAAGTAAAGCTCCATGCTGACGGCTCCGGTCGTTGGGATAGTTTTTGTACTATAGTGTATAAAAATCCATCATGGCAAGAAATTTTATGCAGACCGGTACAAAAACGGACAAGCGCTCGCGTGGCCGGCCACGCACTTACGATCCCGAGCAGGCGTTGAGCGATGCGCGAGACGCGTTCTGGGAGGGCGGCTATTCCGGCACCTCGCTCGACGCGTTGAGCGAGTCGACGGGGATGAACCGGCCGAGCCTCTACGGTGCGTTCGGCGACAAACACGCGCTCTATCTGAGCACGCTGGACCGGTACATCGAAACCGGGCTTCAGGGCATGGAAGCCGCGCTCGCCGGAGATCGTCCTTTAGCCGATGCGTTGATGTCGGTGTACGACGGCGCGCTGGCGATCTACCTGCCGATTGACGAGACACCGCGCGGCTGCTTTCTGATCGGCACGGCGTTGGCGGAATCGAGGGCGGATCAGGAAGTTCGCGAGAAGCTCGCAGCGGGGTTGAACACCTTCGACGCCTCGTTCGAACGGCGCCTCGAACGGGCCAAGGCAGCAGGTGAACTCGATAGCGCCGCCAACGCCGCCGTATTGGCGAAGGTCGCCTCCGCGGTTCTGCACAGTCTGGCGCTGCGCTCGCGCGCGGGTGATTCACGCGCGTCGCTGCGCGCAACGGCCAAGGCGGGTGTCGCGTTGATCTGCGGCACAACTGCCGAGCCGCCGCGCAATGTTAGAAAGCCTCGTGGCGGCAGCGGCGAACCGGCAACTAGTGCGCGTGAGAAAGCTCCCATGCGACGCAAGTCGAACCGATAACGGGCGCTTCATGCCGGGAACAATGATCCCAATGCGTTACCTCCGCGATTGCATCGAGTGGGACAAGTGCTGACTTCTTACTTCTTGAGTGGCGACGTTATCCGCAGTCGCTACGTCAGCGACATCGTGCTGTCCGGTGCGCTCGACATTCCCATGCCTTCGCCACGTTTGCTCGCAGATTGGCAACGTGAAATCGCGACGAACATGGTCCTCGAACCTGGCGACGTCGAAGTCATGCCTTTGGCGCGAGCACGGGCGCGTTGGCCGGACTACGGCCGCTGCGTGCAGGCCGTGTCGGACTGGACGCACGCGCTTGGATTGCCCGACGTGCTCGCATCCAGCGACGTCGCCCTGATGGTCTGCCGAGGCGCGAGGTATCACCACGACGCCGAGCAATACGGCGGCGCGGCGTTCTGCAATCTCTTCCTGAGCGAAGACCGCGGACTCGACGTGCATTTTCCGTCTGCCGGTCAACGCATTCCGCTGAAGCGCGGCACGGCGTTGATATTCGACACGGGCCAGCCTCACGGCGTCATTCAACGAGGCAGCAGCGGTTTCAATGCCGCCAATTTCGCCTCCGAAGAGGACTATGTGCAGCTATTCCTGACGTGGGAGCTACCGATTGAAAACGCTCACGTAGCACAAGCGCTCAAGGTTGATTTCGACGTCGCGCCTTCCACTGCATTGCAACTGGATGAAGAGCAAGTCCGGCTCGACGGCGAAAAAGTCATGGTGTGCCCGGAGTCGGGACGTTGGCGTCCGCTCGACTGAGCCTTTTCATCAAAGCAATGCAGCGACCCGCGTAACGATCGCGCGGCGTCGCGCCAGCGAATCCGCGGACCGCTGACGTACCGACTCCACGACGGAGGGCGGCGCGGTCTCCGGGCTGCCGGCGTCGAACGGCGGCGCGGGTGCGTATTCGAGCTGTAACTGAACCGCCTGCGCTTGCTGCTCACCGACCAATTCGCTCGCCACCGTCAGCGCGAAATCGATACCCGCGGTCACGCCGCCGCCAGTGATCAGATTACCGTCGCGAACTACGCGATCGCGCACCGGAATTGCGCCCAATGGTTCGAGCAATTCATGAAACGCCCAATGCGTCGTCGCCCTGCGTCCACGCAGCAGACCGGCCGCACCGAGCACGAGTGCGCCGGTGCAGACGGATGTGACGAAGCGCGCCTGGCTCGCCTGTCGCCGGATGAAGTCGAGGGTTTCCGGATCTTCCATCAGGGCGCCGACCCCGGTGCCACCGGGGACGCAGATGACGTCGAGCGCGGGGCAGTCGTCGAACGTGGTGTCCGGTACAAGCGTTAGTCCGCTGCTCGATTTCAGCGGCGCAAGGTCTTTCCAGAGAAGATGAACCGTCGTATCGGGTAGCGAAGCAAAGACGTCGTGCGGCCCGGTCAGGTCGAGCTGCTGCACGAGCGGGAATACCAGCAAGCCAATGTGAAGCGTCATTGCAGTACCTCGGTATTTGAATAGTGTGGCCTGCTCCGCGTTCGGCAGGCAATCTGGGGATGGACAGACAAACTGTACGCAAGTACTGTCTGGCGGGAATGCCATATATCCAACATTTTCCGCCAGGCTGCCATGCGTAAAGCGCTTCGATCGATCAACGTCCTCGCCTTTCCCGATGTGCAACTCCTCGACGTTTCGGGGCCGTTGCAAGTATTCGCCTCCGCGAACGAACTCGCACGTGGGCGGGGTCTCGCTCCGTGCTATGAGCCGCGCGTGATCGCCGCTCAGGCGGGCACGGTCGTGTCTTCCGCAGGCCTGGGGCTCGTCGCGCATGCGTTGCCGTCGGCGCGCACGCCGTCCGACACGTTCATCGTCGCGGGCGGAAGAGGGGTTCACGCGGCATCGCGCGACACGGTGCTGACCCGCTGGGTGCGCCAGCACGCTGCCGTATCGCGGCGGGTGGCGTCTGTGTGCACGGGCGCTTTCCTGCTCGCGGCGGCCGGGCTGCTGGATGAACGCCGTGTCGTGACGCACTGGGCGCACTGCAATGAACTTTTGCAGCAATACCCGGCGTTGCAGGTGGAACCGGACCGGATTTTCATTCAGGACGGGACGGTGTGGACGTCGGCGGGCGTCACGGCAGGTATCGATCTGGCGCTCGCGCTCGTCGAAGAAGATCTCGGCCGTTCAATGGCGCTCGACGTGGCGCGAGAACTGGTGGTGTTTCTCAAGCGACCGGGCGGGCAGTCGCAGTTCAGTACGGCCTTGTCGCTGCAACAGGACGACGATCCATTCGGCGAACTTCACGCGTGGATCGTGGAACATCTGAGCGCCGATCTTTCTGTCCCCGTGTTGGCCGACCGTGTCGGCATGAGCGAACGCAGCTTCATGCGCCATTACCGCGCGAAGACCGGAAAAACGCCGGCGCGCGCCATCGAGCAGATTCGCACCGAGGCTGCGTTGGGTCTGCTCGTGGATACGTCGCTGCCGATCAAGCGCATTGCGGCGCGCTGCGGATTCGGCAGCGAGGAGACCATGCGGCGCAGTTTGATGCGGACGATCGCGGTCACGCCACAGGCGTATCGCGAGCGTTTTGCGTCGAGCGATAGCGAATCGACGAAGTCGTAGCGCGATCGGGAAACGCGCGGCCGTGCAAAAGGGCCGCTGCGTTACTTCCATAGCACCTCGCCTCGGAATGAGCATGCTTCAATGAACGCTCACATAGCACCTTCAGAGGCTATCAAATGTCGACGTCAATCTCAGGCACGCTCGTGCGTGCCGCGATACCGATAACGATTCGTTCCGATCAGATTGTTGAAAGTGGAAACAACGCGAACAGAGGGAGAGAAGACCGGCAAGCTCTTCCAGCCATTTACCGCTCCCTGTCCCAGCAAAGTGAGCCTTTCTCGTTCAGTCAGGCAAACCGCGTCGGATACGCGGGTAATGGCAAGTTGGGGCAGATGGGTCGCTCTCCCAGCGGACAAACCGGCGCAGCGCCTTTGCTGCGGATCGTCCAGGCTCGCGCGAACGATTTCGTACGCGGTGCGAGCGACTTGCTGGTTACGGGCAATCTCGGCGGCAAGGAACTGCTGGGTTTGGCATCGAAAGCGTTGTCGGATGGCGCGACTGAATTGGGCATCATGCCGGAGGTTATCAACCTGTCCAACAACGTCAAGCACCTGATCGCGGACCCGAAAAACGAGCAGGCCAAATGGGACGTGGGCAATGCGGCGGCGCATCTTGCCGGCGGCCTCGCTGCCACGGCCGCATCGTTTGCCTTTCCTCCCGCCGCGTTGGCGCCGTTGCTCCTGCCGAATTTTTCCGAAATCCATCATGCGGAGGACCTCCGGCACGAAGTGAACCGGTTGCGTGCGCAAGGGCGCAATACGGAGGCCGATGCAATGCACACCATTTATCAGGAGGCCGCGCTGAACGCAACGCCGATCATTAACTGGTTCGGGTCGGTCTATAAGTCGGCGATGCGGCCCGCCATCGAGACATTCGAGCTATCGCAAGGAAACCGGCCGGATGCTCCGTCAGCGGACGGCGTGCCGCAGGGACTCGCCGATAACGCGGGCGACATTGCCGGCCACTACTACGCGAGCGCATTGTCCGAGCGTGCGAAGAGTTTTGCAAACAACGCTAGATCGGAACTGAAAGCGCTGAGTCAAAAATCAAACATGGATACGGTAACGATCCTGTCGCGCGCGCCGCAGCTATTCGCCTGGCCATCGACGGGGCAGCCGATGCGGGCGTTCGACAAAGCGATCGCGATCACCTATTCGAAGCGAACCGATTCGGTCTCAGCCCAGTTTCTCTCTCCAGGGAGCCACGGACAATTTCACGTTCCGATAATGGACGGCGTAACAACGGGCCCCCGCATGAAGAACCTTGTCGTAGTAGGCAACATGCTGGATCCGGACCAAATGAACGTTAAGTTCGATCTCTCCCTTTATCGCGATGGTAAGGTCGGCAACCTGGCCGTTGCCGATCCCCGGCATTACGCGGTTTGACGTATAGCCGCTGCGAGGCGGCGAAGAGGTGCGCGATGAAGCGAACTTCTTCGTTGAAATGCGCCGTCGTTCATCCCTTGAACTCCACCGAAACGAAAATTTTCCTGCATGGCTCAAGGACTTCCCAAGTCCCTTTGAATCCGGCTGGAATCAGAAAGCGATCGCCCGCCCGTACGGT
This sequence comes from Paraburkholderia bryophila, assembly GCF_003269035.1. Classification (GTDB taxonomy): domain Bacteria; phylum Pseudomonadota; class Gammaproteobacteria; order Burkholderiales; family Burkholderiaceae; genus Paraburkholderia; species Paraburkholderia bryophila. The sequence goes on from NZ_QLTK01000033.1 coordinate 6,831, forward strand.
CTTGCTCGTCCCGTCGGCATCGCGAATGACGGACACGCCTCCGAGAATTTCACAGTACTCGCTCTCGGTGAAGTTCACGCTCCACTGTCCAGGTGCGCCTTCCCACACACCTGCCGCGAGTTGTCCGCAAGGGCTGGTGAAGTGCGTATGAACGGACTGTGACGGATTGCCAGCCAGTACCGCTTCGGCCTTTGGCATGTACTCAATGCTTTCTTTCGCCGGCAGCGCGAAGTCTACGATATTCGAAATGCTCATGATGTCCTGGTCAAAACGCAAGAAACTGCAGGATAAAAAAGAAGCGTGGCCCACGCACCCACTGCATGCGTCACGCCGGAAAGAACCCTCTTCGGCAGAAAGGCCGCCGTCCAGCTAATTGCAACTCAACGCCCGCTGCTCAACTCCCCGATTTCAACTGTGCCCAAAGCCGGTTCTCGAGCCGCATGATCGGCGCCGGTTGCGGCCGCATCAATGTCATTTTGTTCAGCACGGCTGCGGGCGGATAGACGTTCGTATCCTGGTCGATGGCGGGCGTCACGAATTGCCGCGCGGCCCGGTTCGCGGTCGGATAAAACACCTCGTTGGTAATGTCGGCGCTGACCTTCGGGTCTTCGATGTAGTTCATCCATTTCATTGCCGCTTCCGGGTGCGGCGCGTCTTTCGGAATGACCATCACATCCATCCATACCAGCCCGGCGTCCTTGATGTTCGAGAACCGGACTTCGTAGGAGCGTTTGGCCTCCGACGCACGGCGCCGGGCGATCCCCACATCGCCTGAAAAACCGAACGCGACGCAGATATCGTTGTTCGCGAGGTCGTTGATGTAGCCGGACGAATTGAACTGCGTGATATACGGCCGGATCTTCTTCAATACTTCGTACGCTGCCTGGTAGTCGCCTGGGTTGGTGCTATTCGGGTCTTTATGCATGTACTGAAGCACGGCGGGGAAAACATCCGACGCCGAATCGAGGAAGGAGACGCCGCAACTTTTTACCTTGGACAGGTTGGCCGAATCGAACAGCAGCGACCAGCTATCCACCGGCGCTTCGCCGCCCAGCGCTTTCTTCACGGCTTGCACGTTATAGCCGATACCGTCGGTGCCCCACGCCCACGGCACGCCGTATTGATTGCCGGGGTCTGCGTCGGCGATCAGTTTCATGAGCCCCGGATCGAGATTCGCCAGGTTCGGCATCTTCGATTTGTCGATCTTCTGATAGACGCCGGCTTCGATCTGCCGCGCCATGTAGCTCGACGTCGGCACCACGATGTCATAGCCTGAACTGCCCGCGAGCAGTTTGGCTTGCAAGGTGTCGTCGCTGTCGTAACTGTCGTACTTCACGTTGATGCCGGATTGCTTTTCGAAGTTGGCGATCGTGTCTTTCGCTATGTAGTCCGACCAGTTGTAGACGTTCAGCGATGTGTCCGCGGCGCACGCGGTGTTCATCGCGGTGAAGGCGGTCAGCGAGCACAGCATCGTGCCGGTGAGCGAAAGCAGCGTGGTATGACGGGTCTTCATTCTGCAATCTCCTTGGGTTCGATCTTCGGTTTTTCGCCGAAGCAACGACGCGCACGCATGACGGTCCACTCGTCCCATGCGATCACGGCAAGCGCGACCAGCAGGACAAGACGGGGCGTGACGCGGCTTGCCGCAGCGCAAGCGCACAGCAAAACAAAATGGCAGGCGTAGGCGAGCGCCGGCAGCCGTGTCGCGCGGGCAAGCGAACTCGCACCGCATGACCATGCAAACGCACGACAAGCGCACGGCAAACGCTCGACCGCTAGCTAAACGAGCGGTCTACCGCATGCAACGCAGGCTCGCGAAAAGAGAGGGGGGCTAAGGCAGAAGCGACGCGATTTCGTCGGTGCGAACGGGAATGGCGGAGGGGGCTGCGATCACGTTATGCCGGCGCACGGAGCGGCGCGACAGGACGGTATCGATAGACAGGGGGCGGGATGGCGAAGCGCAGTTGCTCCCCTGATGAGCGATCGGACAGCCGGACAGGAACGTTCTTTCCCGACCAGGCTGGTATCTCACCAATGGACCACGGACTTTCACGATTGGACCCGAAGCGACGTTGAGTAGAAGTTCTCGCTGACGTGAGCAGCAACGCTGCGAGAACCACCGAACTGCCGCCTTAGGATAGCCGAGTCAGTATTTTCGTCAAAGGAATTTCTGACATGACGTCGTCATGGTCGCGCGCTGTCATTCGCTATGGTGCAATGCGAGTGCATGCCGATGCGAGTGCATGCCGATGCGAGCGCCTGACATGCGCTCGAATCGAATGAACTGGACGTGAAGCACTATTGGCTATTCATCGGTGCGTTGGAACCCGCTTGCGACGAGCCGCCCGCCGGACTGCCGTAGGCGGTTGCATTCTGCGCGGCAACGCGTGCTTCGGCTGCCTGAATATCGGCGGGATAGGTGGCGTCGGTCGCGACGGCCGGGTTGTATCCGGCGTCTTCGAGTTGCTTCAACTGAGCTTTGACCTGTGCACGCGTGAGCGGCTGCTGGTCGGATTGCGCGAACGCCGCCACGGGTGCGGCCAATACGACCATTAGCGCAACGGCTTTGATGAGCGATTTCATAGTGCTTCCCTCCGGAATTGTTTTATCCGGCACCGCAGCAATTGCGGCGCCGATTAGACGAGTGTAGGAAGCTCGCGGTACTGGGGGAACTACAGGTCGGTTAATTCAGTATTGACGCAAACAGTAAGTCGGCGCGCTGTAAGCCACGTCGTAAGATAGGATGAATCGCATCACACACCTTCGCGTACGCCGACTTTATAAGTCGTGAATTGCCGATAGGTGTCGCCGGCTCGAAGAATCACCTGTTCTTGCCCGGCCATGTTGACCTGGTTCGGAAAACCGCCTGCTTCGAGACACAAGCCCGCATGCGCTTGATAGGCGATGCCGCCGCGTCCCTTCTCGCCATTCAGCCAGTTGCCGGTATAGAACTGTAAGCCGCGCTGATCGGTCGATACGGTCAATTCGCGGCCGCTGCCCGGGTCGTACGCACAGGCAACCGGGCGTAACGGCGACGTAGCTGCGTTCGCAGCGTCGTGCAGCACATAGCAATGATCGAAGCCATGAGCCCGCGCCAGTTGCGCATGGGGCCAATCCAGACGTGCGCCGATCGGCGCGCTTTGCCGGAAATCGAATGCATTGCCCGCCACTTCCGCGAGCTGGCACGGAATCATCGCCGCGTCGATTTCGAAGAAGCGATCGGCGTCGATCGACAGTACATGACCGCGAATATCCGTGCCAGGGCGCCCGGTCAGATTGAAGTACGGATGACTGGTCAGATTGAGCGGCGTCGCGGCGTCGGAGATCGCTTCGTAGGCAAGGGTCAGCGTGCCGTCGTCGTCGAGTGTGTAGCGTACCTGCGTGGTCACGTTACCCGGAAAACCGGCATCGCCTTCGGGCGACTCCAGCCGCATGAGCAACGCGCCGTTGTCCTCGCTCACGTCCCACAGTGCGCGATGAAACCCCACGGCGCCGCCATGCAACAGGTTCGCGCCTTCGTTGCGGTCGAGCGTGTATTCGATGCCGTCGAGCGTGAAGCGTGCGCCCGCAATGCGGTTCGCCCAGCGGCCGATCAGGCCGCCCATATACGTAGTGGCCGCCACGTAGTCGGCCGGCGTGTCGTGGCCAAGCAGAATATCGCCCAGACGCCCCGCGCGATCCGGCGCGTGCCACGACACCAGCGTCGCGCCCAGGTCGCTGATGGCGACTTTCATGCCGTGCGCGTTGCGCAACGTGAAGAGCCGGACGGGATCGCCTCCGTGCAACGTGCCCCACGGCTCGGAAGAAAGTTGTGCGATGCTGATCATGTCGTGAGTCGGAATAAAAGAGTAAAGGCGCGCTCAGTCAGGCATGGGTGTCGACGTCTGCGCCGCATTCGCGCGATCCTGGTACTCGCGCGGCGTACAACCGAGCTCACGCCGAAATACCGCATACATGTACTGCAGCGACGTAAAACCGCAGCGGATCGCAACCTCCGCGCTGGACGCGTCGCGTTTGGCCAGCAGGGCTTTCGCCACGTCGAGTTTATGGCGCAGGATTTCCTGGTGCACGGTGCATTGCCGTTCGCGCCGGAAGTACTCCTCGAGCGACGAACGCGACACGCCCACGTAATCGGCCACCTGCTCGGTGCGAATGCCCTGGCACGCGTACTGGCGGATAAAATGCCGCGCCCGCATCACATACGGACTCGCAAGCGGCTGATGTTTGGTCGATTCAAGCACATTGATACCGACCGGCGGCACGAGAATGCGTCGCCCCGGAAAACGCGCGCCGTGCAGCATCTGATGCAACAAGTGAGCAGCGGTGCGGCCCATTTCGTCGGTACCCTGAATGACCGACGAAAGTGGGATGCGCGTCAACGTGCGCGTGAGCGGATCGTTGTCGATGCCGATAATCGCCACTTCCTCCGGCACGGGAATGCCCGCGATCAGGCAGGCCTGCAACAGATGCCGCGCGCGTGCGTCGGTCACGGCAATGATGCCGACCGGTTTTGGCAATTCCCGCAGCCACGCCGTGAGTTGTTCGGTCGCCTGGTTCCATGACGGGGCGCTGGTGGACAGCCCGCGATAGATCTCGCTGTCGATCTGCTCCTCGCTGTGGCCGTCCGCACGCCGCAAATGCGCGAACGCCAGTTCACGCTGTTGTGCCCAGCGGTTTTCCTGCGCTTGCGGCAGGCTGTACAGCGCGAAGTGTTCGAGACCGGCGCCGATCAGATGCGTGTAAGCCAGCGAGATAAGCTTGCTGTTATCCGTGGCGATATAGGGTAAGTCCGGAGGGTAGTGCGCCGGATCTTCGAACGACGACCCCACCGCCACCACTGGCAACGGGCAATCGCGCAGTGCTTCGCCCACGGCCGGATCGTCGAAATCCGCAATGATGCCGTCGCCGTCGAAACGCTCGATACCCGTGAGCCGGCAGCGAAAATCCTCTTCGAGAAACAGATCCCACGCCACGCGCGTCGACAACAGATAGTTGCCGATGCCGGTAATGATCTCGCGGTCGTAGACCTTGTTCGCGTTGAACAGCAGCGCGATCCGATGGGTCGTCTGTGGTGTTTGCGGACGGGTCATGGCGGTGGGTGGCATGCGGGTCGCAAATCGGACGCCACGCGCCTTCGTCTCCAGTTGAATGCGGGTTTAACCTGCATCGTTTTTAAGCGTCTGGTTATTCTAGGCCCCGAATCGCCAAGCCGTGCGAATCAAACACGCGGGCGGTAAGAAACATCAAGCACGCTGCGCAATTTCGCAATTGCCGATGCCTCGTTCACGCGTCAGCATGGCGTCACCTTGTCGACCGCTGCGGTAATGCCGGGCGAGTTGCATTGCAACATAAACAGGAGACGCCGATGTCCTATTTCGAACACATGCCCGAGATCCGTTATGAAGGACCGCAGTCGGACAACCCGCTTGCGTACCACCATTACGATAAAAGTAAAAAAGTACTCGGTAAAACCCTCGAAGAACATCTGCGTATTGCGGTGTGCTACTGGCACACCTTCGTCTGGCCAGGTACGGACATTTTTGGGCATGGGACTTTTCGACGCCCGTGGCAGCAGGCCGGCGACGCGATGGAGCGGGCGCAGCAAAAAGCGGACGCCGCCTTCGACTTCTTCTCGAAGCTTGCCACGCCGTACTACACGTTTCACGATACCGATGTCGCGCCCGAAGGGGCAAGCCTGAAGGAATACAGCGAGAACTTCTCGCGGATGGCCGACTACCTGGCGCGCAAGCAGCAGGACACCGGCGTCAAATTGCTATGGGGCACGGCCAATCTGTTCTCGCATCCGCGCTACGCCGCCGGCGCCGCGACCAGTCCCGACCCGGAGGTGTTCGCGTTTGCCGCGACGCAGGTCCGCCATGCGCTCGACGCCACGCACCGGCTCGGCGGAGAGAACTATGTGTTGTGGGGCGGCCGCGAAGGCTACGACACGCTGCTCAATACCGACCTCGTGCGCGAACGCGATCAGCTTGCGCGCTTCCTGCAGATGGTGGTCGACCACAAGCATCGGATCGGTTTCAAGGGGGCGCTGCTGATCGAGCCGAAACCGCAGGAGCCGACCAAACATCAGTACGACTACGACGTCGCGACCGTTCACGGCTTTCTGTTGCAATACGGACTCGAAAAGGAGATTCGCGTGAACATCGAGGCCAATCACGCGACGCTTGCCGGCCATTCGTTTCATCACGAGATCGCCACGGCTTACGCCCTGGATATCTTCGGCAGCGTCGACGCGAATCGCGGCGATCCGCAGAACGGCTGGGATACCGATCAATTCCCAAATAGTGTGGAAGAACTGACGTTGGCTCTTTACGAAATTCTCAAGCACGGTGGATTCACGACCGGCGGCATGAACTTCGATTCGAAGGTTCGGCGGCAAAGCGTCGACCCGGAAGATCTGTTTTACGGCCATATCGGTGCGATCGACAACCTCGCGATCGCCGTGGAGCGGGCTGCGGTGCTGATTGAAAACGATCGTCTCGATCAATTCAAGCGGCGGCGCTACGCAGGCTGGGAGGCGGAGTTCGGCCGCAAGATTCTGTCAGGCGATTATTCGTTGTCGACGTTGGCGGCGGACGCACTCACGCGCGGATTGAATCCGCAGCACGCCAGTGGGCATCAGGAGTTGATGGAAAGTATCGTGAATCAGGCTATTTACAGCGGGCGTTGAGCACGCTTCGCAGCACATGCAGCACACGCAGCAGCAACATAAAAAATCGCACGGCCACGTCGACCGCGCGAAACAGGAAGCTTTGGGTTGTCGCTTGTCCGGTCTTGCGGCTCGCAGCGCAAACCGTCCAATCCGGTATTCCGGCTATCAGAAGATGGAGACAGACATGAAATTCGCAACGCGTCGTACCGTACTGAGTTCGCTCGTGTGTGGAGCGGTACTCGCCAGCCTGTCGCTTGTCGCGCCGCTCGCGCATGCAAGCAAGGATCACCCTGAAATCGGCTTCTGTATCGACGATCTGCGTGTCGAACGCTGGTCGCGCGATCGCGATTATTTCGTCGCTGCCGCGGAAAAACTCGGCGCGAAAGTGTCGGTGCAATCGGCCGATGCGAGCGAGGAGCGGCAGATCTCGCAGATCGAGAACCTGATCTCGCGTGGCGTGGATGTGATCGTGATCGTGCCGTTCAATTCGAAGACGCTCGGCAATGTGGTCGCCGAAGCGAGAAAAGCCGGCATCAAGGTGGTGTCGTATGACCGCCTGATTCTCGACGCCGACGTCGACGCCTATATCTCGTTCGACAACGAAAAGGTCGGCGAATTGCAGGCCCAAGGCGTCTACAACGCGCAACCCAAGGGCAACTACTTCCTGCTCGGCGGTGCGCCGACCGACAACAACGCCAAGATGCTGCGCGAAGGCCAGCTCAAGATTCTGAAGCCGGCCATGGACAAGGGCGACATCAAGATCGTCGGTCAGCAGTGGGTGCCGGAATGGAGTGCCGCCACGGCGCTGCGCATTACCGAAGATGCGCTGACCGCGAACAACAACAAGATCGACGCGATCGTCGCCTCGAACGACGGCACCGCCGGCGGCGCGATCCAGGCGCTCGCCGCGCAGCACCTGGCGGGCAAGGTGCCGGTGTCGGGTCAGGACGCGGACCTCGCCGCGGTGAAGCGCGTGATTGCCGGCACGCAGACCATGACCGTCTACAAGCCGTTGAAGCTGATCGCCAGCGAAGCGGCCAAACTCTCCGTGGCGCTAGCCAGAGGCGAGAAGCCGGCCTACAACGCGCAGTACGACAACGGCAAGAAGAAGGTCGACACGGTGTTGCTGCAGCCGACGTTGCTGACGAAGAGTAACGTCGACGTGGTAATCAAGGACGGCTTCTACACCCAGGCCCAGCTCGCGAGCCAATGAGCGAACGTGTGCGCGGCGGCGTCGACACGCGAGACGTGTGTCCACGTCACGCCGCCGCGCGCCTTGCAGCGAGGCATAGCGAATGACTCAACCCTTGCTGACGATGCGGGGCATCGTCAAGGCATTTTCCGGCGTGAAGGCGCTCGACGGCATCGACCTGACGGTCGCGCCCGGCGAGTGCGTCGGCCTGTGCGGCGAGAACGGCGCGGGCAAATCGACGCTGATGAAAGTGCTGTCCGGTGTCTATCCGCACGGCACCTGGGACGGCGACATCACATGGGAAGGCGAGCCGCTGAAGGCCGCCAACGTGCGGGACACCGAACGCGCCGGCATCATCATCATTCACCAGGAGTTGATGCTGGTGCCGCAACTTTCGGTGGCGGAGAACATTTTTCTCGGCAATGAAATCACGCTGCCCGGCGGCCGCATGAATTACGCGGCGATGTATCAGCGCGCCGACGAACTCATGCGCGAACTCGGCATAAGCGGTATCAATGCCGCGCAGCCGGTCATGAACTACGGCGGCGGTCATAAGCAATTGATCGAGATCGCGAAGGCGCTGAACAAGCGCGCGAAGCTGTTGATTCTCGACGAACCGTCGTCGTCGCTGACCGCGTCGGAGATCCGCATTCTGCTCGACATCGTGCGTGATCTGAAAAGGCGCGGCGTGGCGTGTGTGTATATCTCGCACAAGCTCGACGAAGTCGCGGCAGTCTGCGACACGATCAGCGTGATTCGCGACGGCCGCCATGTCGCCACCGAGCCGATGCACTCGCTCACCACCGACCGCATCATTTCGCTGATGGTGGGCCGCGAGATCAAGAACCTGTTTCCGCGCGAGCCGCATCCGATTGGCGAGGTGATCTTCGAAGCGCGTAACGTGACCTGTTTCGACGTCACCAATTCGCGGCGCAAGCGGGTGAACGATGTGTCGTTCGCGCTGCGGCGCGGCGAGATTCTCGGCGTGGCCGGTCTGGTCGGCGCCGGGCGCACCGAATTGATGGAGGCGGTGTTCGGCGCATACGCCGGTGTGAGCGAGGCAACGGTCGTGCTGGAAGGCAAGCCGCTGAAGATTCGCGCTCCCGTGGATGCGATTCGCGCGGGCATCGGCATGGTGCCGGAAGATCGCAAACGACACGGCATCGTGCCGGGTCTGAGCGTCGGCCACAACATCACGCTCGCGGTGTTGCAACGTTTCGCCAAAGGCGGCCGGATCGATTCGGCCGCCGAACTCGACACGATCAACACGGAAATGAAGCGGCTCTCGGTGCGCGCGGCGCATCCGATGCTGTCGATTGCGAGTCTGTCCGGCGGCAATCAGCAGAAGGCCGTGCTCACCCGCATGCTGCTGACCGATCCCAAGGTGCTGATTCTCGACGAGCCCACACGCGGCGTCGACGTCGGCGCGAAATACGAAATCTACAAACTCATTTTTCAACTGGCGCAGCGCGGTATGTCGATCGTGATGGTGTCGTCCGAATTGCCCGAGGTGCTCGGCATTAGCGATCGCGTGCTCGTGATTGGCGAGGGCGAGCTGCGAGGCGATTTCGTCAACGACGGACTCACCCAGGAGGACATTCTCAGCGCCGCGATTCGCCCCGTGCAGCGATCCCCGAACCCAACCGCAGCGAGTGCCGCATGACGCCCGACGTTACTTCCCAACGCGCCGACGGCGCCGCGCCTCGCGGTGCATTCGGCGGCCCGCAGCGCATTCAGCAACTGTTTGCCCGCTACAAGATTCTTGCGTTGCTGATTGCGGTGGCCGCGATCTGGATGTTCTTCTCGTTCCTCACGCACGGCGCTTTCGTCACGCCGCGCAATCTGTCGAATCTGTTGCGGCAAATGTCGATCACCGGGATGCTCGCGTGCGGCATGGTGTTCGTGATTATTGCCGGCGAGATCGATCTGTCGGTCGGCTCGCTACTCGGTTTGCTCGGCGGCGTGGCCGCGATTCTCGACGTCAACCGTCATTGGCCGATCGGTGTGACCGTGCCCGTGGTGATGGTGCTCGGCGTCGCGGTCGGCATGTTCAATGGATGGTGGTCGACCTATCGCCGCGTGCCTTCGTTCATTGTCGGCCTGGGCGGCATGCTCGCGTATCGCGGCATTCTGCTCGGCGTCACGGGTGGTTCGACGATCGCGCCGGTCTCCGACGGTTTCGTGTTTCTCGGCCAGGGCTATCTGCCGCGGCTCGTGGGTGACGCGCTCGCCGTCGTGTTGTTCGTGCTGCTCGCGTTTCTCACGCTGCGGCAGAGGCGTAATCGCGAACGCTATCAACTACGCGTGGTGCCGGTCTGGCAGGACGTCGTGAAGGTGGTCGGCGCGGGTGTGATTCTGGCGGGCTTCGTCGCCACGCTGGACCGGTACGGCGGAATTCCCGTGCCGGTGCTGTTGCTGCTGGCGCTGCTCGGCATCTTCACGTGGATCGCGACGCAGACCGTGTTCGGACGGCGCATTTATGCGGTCGGTTCGAACCTGGAAGCGACGCGGCTCTCCGGCGTCAATACGAACCGCGTGAAGCTCGCGATCTTCGCGCTGATGGGGCTGATGTGCGCGTTCGGCGGCATCGTCAACACGGCGCGGCTCGCGGCCGGATCGCCGTCGGCGGGCTCGATGGGCGAACTCGACGCGATCGCCGCGTGCTTTATCGGCGGGACGTCGATGCGCGGCGGCTCCGGCACCGTGTACGGCGCATTGATCGGCGCGCTGGTGATGGCGAGCCTGGACAACGGCATGTCCATGCTCGACGTCGACGCGTATTGGCAGATGATCGTGAAAGGCAGCATTCTGGTGCTCGCGGTGTGGATCGACGTGGTGTCCGGATCGAACCGGCGGTGAGATAGCCAAACGTGGTGACGGCGATACACACGGATCCGTAAGTGAACGGCTGTCGGCGGGCAATGTCGACGGCGATCGGATCCGTGGGGTCGCCGCGGGGTCGTATAGTCAGTTCAATCAGCTCAATCAGTTCATTCTGTGTAGCAACCCTCAGCAGCTTCGCGTTAACCCCTGCGCCTCACCGCGATTGACTTAAATTCCCGAATTTAAGTCCCGCAATCGCTCGCCCGTCTTACTACTATCCGAACACGCGCCACGCCAAACCCGTGCCCTCGCGCACATTCCCAACCTTCGCCACCATGCAAGCTCACCGAGCCGGGCCATGTTGAAGCGCAGAACCTTCCTGCTCGGCGGTGCCGGCGCAGTGGGCGCGCTGCTGGTCGGCTGGTCGGTGCTGCCGCCGGGTCAACGGCTTACCACGTCCACCCCGTTACCCGCGCAAGGTACGGAAGTGCCGCTGAACGGCTGGGTGAAAATCGCCGCCGACAACACCGTGACGATCGTCATGTGCAAGGCGGAAATGGGGCAGGGCATCCACACCGGCCTTGCCATGCTGCTCGCCGAAGAGCTCGACGCGGACTGGTCGCAGGTGCGCGTGGAGGATTCGCCGCTCGACGGGATCTACAACAGCGTGCAGAACATCGTCGACGATCTGCCGTTTCGTCCCGACGACGACAGCGCCGTGAAGCGTGCCACGGTCTGGCTGACCCGCAAACTGGTGCGCGACGCCGGCACGATGATGACGGGCGGGTCGTCGAGCATCAACGATCTGTGGACGCCGATGCGCGAAGCCGGCGCCTCGGCACGCGCCATGCTGATCGGTGCGGCCGCTGCGCAATGGCAGGTGCCGGCCGCCGAATGCCGCGCGCAGAGCGGCCAGGTGTTGCATCCGTCGGGACATCGGGCGAGCTTCGGCGAGTTGTCGGTGCTGGCGGCGCAACAGCCGCTGCCGCGCAACGTGGCGTTGAAAGACCCGGCCGACTTCAAGCTGATCGGCAAGCCGGTCCGCCGCATCGAAGCGGCGTCGAAGATCAACGGCACGGCCCGCTTCGGCATCGACGCGTTGCCCGACGGGCTGCTGTATGCGAGTGTCGTCATGTGTCCCACATTGGGCGGAACGGTCGCGCATTTCGACGCCGGGCCGGCGGAGAAACTGCCGGGCTTCATCAAGGCGTTCGCCGTCGCGCCGTACAACGGCGGAACCGGCGGCGTCGCGGTGATCGCCGACAACCCGTTTCGCGCAATGAACGCAGTCACCGCTATCACGGTCGGCTGGAACGACGGCGCCGCGGCGCACGTGTCGAGCGCGGATGTGCAGAACCGTCTCGCGCAGGCATTGGACGACAGCGAGGGCCACGCCTACTACCGTCTCGGCGATGTCGACGCCGCGCTGAGCGGCGCCACGCGTACGGTCAGCGCGGAGTATCACGCGCCGTATCTCGCGCACGGCGCGGTCGAACCGCTCAATTGCACGGTGCAGGTTGCGGACGGCGCGGCGACGGTATGGGTCGCCACGCAAGTCCCCGCGCTCGCGCGTCACCACGTGGCCAAGGTGTTGAACCTCGACGCCGACAAGGTCGATGTGCAAACGCAGTTGCTCGGCGGCGCATTCGGCCGGCGTCTCGAACTCGATTTCATTGCACAGGCCGCGGTGATTGCGCGCCAGGGCGGCGGCAGACCGGTGCAGACCATCTGGTCGCGGGCGCAGGATTTCACGCATGATTTCTATCGCCCTGCCTGTGTATCGCGGCTCGAGGCCGGTCTCGACGCGCACGGCAAGCTGCTTGCATGGGACAGCCGGTCCGCGGGACAGGCGATCGTGCCGGAATCGCTCGCACGCTACTACGGCGTGCCGCGTATCCCGATCGACAAAACCACCTGCGAGGGCGCGTTCGATCAACCCTACGAATGGCCCGCCGCGCGCGTCGCGCACAAGATCGTCGAGTTACCGGTGCCGGTCGGTTTCTGGCGTTCCGTCGGCCATTCGCATCAGGCGTTTTTCACGGAGAGTTTCACCGACGAACTCGCTGCCGCCGCCGGTCGCGATCCGATTGCGTTTCGCGCTGAGCTGCTTGCGCGGCACCCGCGTCATTTGGCGGTGTTGAAGCGGGTTGCGGACGTGTCGGAATGGGGACGCCCGTTGGGCCATGCCACCGACGGCGCGCCGCGCTCGCGCGGCGTCGCGCTGCACGAGGCGTTCGGCAGCGTGGTTGCGCAGGTGGCGGAAGTATCGCTCGGGCCGGGCAAGCAGATTCGCGTGCATCGCGTGGTCTGCGTGATCGATTGCGGCTTGCCGGTGAATCCGAATCTGATCCGCCAGCAAATGGAGAGCGCGATCGTGTTCGGCCTCTCGACCGCTTTGCAGGACGAAATCACGATCGTCGATGGTCAGGTGCAGCAGAAGAACTTCGTGGATTTTCCGGTGGTGCGGATGAACGATTGTCCAACGATCGAAACCGAGATCATGCCGAGTCGACTGCATCCGCAAGGCGTCGGCGAACCGGGCGTGCCGCCGGTTGCGCCGGCGGTGGCGAACGCGGTGTTCGCGTTGACGGGCCAACGTCTGCGTGCGTTGCCGCTGAAGCTGGCGTAACGCGCAACACGCTCAAACAGACAAAAGAACGGGAATGACGAGGAGACCCGCATGGGATCGCTAAACATCAACGGCCGCGCGGTCGCGGTGCAGGCCGAGCCGGACATGCCGCTGCTGTGGGTGCTGCGTGCCGAGCTCGGCATGACGGGCACCAAGTTCGGCTGCGGCGTGGGGATTTGCGGCGCGTGTACGGTTCATCTGGACGGCAAGGCGAGTCTGTCGTGCCAGACGCTGATGTCGAGCCTGCATACGCAGAAGATCACGACGATTGAAGGCGTGCAGGGCGTGGAAGCGCAAGCCTTGAAGGCGGCGTGGATCGATCTCGACGTGGTGCAGTGCGGCTATTGCCAGAGCGCGCAACTCATGGCGGCCTGCGCACTGCTCAAACAGAAACCCAATCCGACGGATGCCGATATCGACGCGGCCATGTCCAACATAGTGTGCCGTTGCGGCACCTATCCGCGCGTGCGGGCGGCGATTCACCAGGCGGCGTCGAAGCGTCGGCCGGCATAGCGGCGGCGACGTTCGACGCGCGCGCGTACTTAATTGGCGAACATTTCCACCACGGCGACCACGGCCGTGAAAATGCCGATACAACCGCCCAATGTGACTGCGCCTTGCATGAATTGCGACATACGTGACCCTGTATCGAGAGTGATTGACGAAGGAGATTTAACCCGAAATGAAAGCTTAAAGAAAGATTATCAAAAATAAAACGTAAGCGAATTCGGGCTTATCCCAGGGCACGGTGTGCCGCGAGTACACCCCAGTACGAGGCTTCTTCGAACAGCGACATGCCCGACAGGTCCGCATGCGCAAACAGCACCGGGCCGTCCGCGTCGCGCAACGCGAGCAGGCCGGGACGGCTGAGGAAGCCCACGTCCGGCGTCGCCATGGCGTGACCGCGCACGGTGATTTCCAGCGCGGCGGCGTGACGCCATAGATCGCGGCCATAAGCGGGCAGCAAATCGATCGCTGCTTGCGCGCGCAGGTCGTCGGGATGCGCGGCGGCGAGCCAGCGGCGGGTGTCGTCGGGCGTCTTCAGATCGAGCGCCTGATACGCCGAGAACACCGAGCGCTGCGGCGGCGACAGACGAATCAGTTGATGCGTCGAAACCACGTAGCCGAGACCTTCGCCGCGATACACGACGTTGTCCCACGCGAGCGGCACGCCCGGCGCTTCGCGCGGCATGCCGTCCATCAGGAAGTTGGAGACCAGCCACGGCGCGCGCGGCGGCAGGTCGCGCGACGCGTCGAAACCGTACGCGGACAGATGCGGCATGACATGCTGGGCGACAAAAAGCGGCATGGCCGACACCACGCGGCGCGCTTTCAGCACGAAGGTACTGAGCACGTTACGACTGTCGATGCGTACGCACAGCACTTCGACGCCACCCGGTTTTTCATCGACCCGCGCGGCAAAGCCCGGTAATGACCACGTGGATTTGCCAACCCGTTGCGTGATCGACGCGCTCAGCCGGGTCACCATGCCATGCAGGCCATCGGGCCAGGTCAGCACCGCGCCGTCTTCCGCATTGCGCGCGTGGCCGCCGCGCGACGAGAAATAGTGCAAGCCAGCCCACGCGGAGACGTGTTCATAACCGGCGCCGAAATCGTCGCGGCACGCGTAGTTCAGATACCAGTGCAGCGACGGTGCGGTATAGCCCTCGTCGACCAGCCACTGTTTGAACGAGCGCTTATCCAGGGCGCGCCAGCGCGGCTCCTGCGAGGACTGCGCGAGCGGAATGCAGAACACCTTGCGGCCGTCGCTGCCCACGGCGGTGCGCAGTGTGTCGGTGTAAGCGAAAAAGCGCTGCTGCTGCGCGATTTCCGCGTGGTCCACGCCGAGTGTCGGCACCAGGCCGTCCTGCCATTGACCGTCGATCAGCAAGCGTTCGTCTGGCGCATGCACCAGCACGCGTTCGTCGAACACCGGCCGGGCGGTGAACGGGTCGGCTTCGATCACGCCAAAGTCGGCGAGCATGTCGCGCAGATGCGTCGATTCCATCGACGGTAACGGCAGATAGTGCGCGCCCTTCGGATAGCCCAGTTCGCCAAAGCGGCCGCCCGCCGCATTGCCGCCGAATTCCGGCCCGGCAAGCACGACGAAATCTTTATGCCCCGCCCGCGCGAGTTGCCACGCGCACGACAAACCCGCCGCGCCCGCGCCGAGAATCGCGATGTCGGTTTCGAGCGTGCCGGACGGCGCCGGCAAACTGCGACGGTCGCGCAGCGCATGACCTTCGCGCATGCCGGGACTGTCGATCACCGGCGTCGTCTCGATCCAGCCGGTGCGGCTGAGATCGGTCAACGAGGCCAGCGAGCCCAACGCGCCCGCCCCCACCGCGCCGGCCGTGCCAGCCGCGCCCGCAAACAGAAAAGTGCGGCGGTCCATCAGCGCAACACGTGCTTCCAGTCGTCGTCGAAAAGGCGGACAAGCGGCTGGTCGTTCATCTGGTTCGGCGCCATCGGCAACGCGGGCATGTCGGCGGGAAAATGAAACATTTCAACGGCGGTTTGCGCGTCGAGCCAGCGCATCGGCTCCGCGTAATGCGTCGGGATCGTGTAGTCGCGACGCTTGCCGGCAATCACGAAGCCCCAGTCGCCGAATGACGGCACATAGCAGTGATACGGCCACGTGTTGAAGCCCGCCTCGCGCAACGTGTCGACGATCGTCCAGTACGCGTGCGGCGCGAAATACGGCGAGGTGGATTGAATCACCGCATAGCCGTTCTCGGACAGATGCCGCGACAGCATGCGATAGACCGGCACCGAGTAGAGCCGCCCTAAACCGAAGTTGGTCGGATCGGGAAAGTCCACCACGATCGCGTCGAACACCTCGGCGTTGGATTCGAGCCAACGCACGGCGTCGTCGTTGATCACATGCACGCGTGGATCTTTCAGCGAGCCTTGATTGAGTTTGACGAGCGGCGCCGAGGTGGAAAACATCCGCGTCATGGCCGGGTCGAGATCGACCAGCGTGACCGTTTCGATGTTGCGATGCTTGAGGATTTCGCGCACCGCGAGCCCGTCGCCCCCGCCGAGCACGAGCACGTGCTTCGCCCACGGCAATGCTTCGAGCGTCGGGTGAATCAGCGCCTCGTGATACCGGTGTTCGTCGCGCGACGAGAATTGCAGATTGCCGTTCAGATAAAGACGCATGTCGTCGTGCCATTGCGTGAGCACGATGCGTTGATACGGCGTGGTTTCGGAGAAGATCGTCTCGTCGCCGTACAAGCCGTGTTCGGCCCAATGCGTGAGGCGCTCCGACAGCGCGAAACCGGCGCCGAGCAGGCTGATCACCAGCGCGGCGCGCATCAGCTTGCCCGGCACGTTGCTGATTTCGGCGCGGAACGTGTGCGTGGTCCACAGCGCCACCAGCGCGTTGAGAATGCCAAACAGAAAGCTGGTGCGCAGCAGGCCGAGACGCGGCGCGAGCACCAGCGGAAATAGCAGGGAAACCGCGAGTGAGCCGAGGTAGTCGAACGTCAGTACGTCGCTGACAGTGTGGCGGAACGCCTGGCGGCGCTGCTGGAACGCGCGCATGACCAGCGGAATCTCCATGCCGATCAGCGCGCCGAGTGCCAGCACCACTGCGTAGAGCGCCGCGCGAAACGGCGTGGACAGCCAGGCGAACACGCCGAACAGCATGGCCGCCGACAAACCGCCGAGCAGACCCACCAGCAATTCGATATCCACGAAGCGGTCGAGCACGTCGTCGTCGTCGACGAATCTGGCGAGCCACGAGCCTACGCCCATCGCAAACAGATAACAGCCGATCACCGACGAAAACTGCAATACCGAATCGCCGAGCAAATAGCTGGACAAGGTACTGCTGATCAGCTCATAACCCAATCCGCACGAGGCGAGCACCAGTACCGACAGTATCAGCATGCGATTATGTTTAATCTTCATGCTGGGCACTCCGGTCCGATCTGGATATACTGGCGGCGATTTACGCGCGCCGCCGCGACATACAAAATCCGGGGGATTAAATGGGTGATGCCTTTTCTTATGGGATTCATTTACTGTCGGCGTTTGTGCTGATCCTCGGATTCGCGGCAGTTTACCTCAAGGTCACGCCGTTCGACGAACTTGCGTTGATCCGCGAGGGCAACGTGGCGGCGTTGCTTTCCTTTGCCGGCGCGCTGGTCGGCTTCTGCCTGACGCTCGCGTCGAGCATTGCGCACAACTCCACGCTGTTGCTCGTGCTGGTCTGGGCATTCGGTGCGATGATCGTGCAGGTCGCCACTTATGCCGTACTCACGCGCTTATTGCCCGGCATGAACCATGCAATTGAAACGCGTAATAACGCAATGGGTGGATTGATGGGCGCGGCTTCGCTGGTGGTGGGTATTATCAATGCCGCCTGCCTGACGTAAATTCACATTCCACGCATTTTCATCTTAATGCCTGTCTGGCGGGCGCCTCGCGCGAGGAGTACACGATGAGTCTCGGTTCGTTTATTCGCAAGCAGTTTGTCGACGTCCTGCAATGGACGGAGGACAGTGACGGCGTATTGGCCTGGCGTTATCCGATGGAAGACCAGGAAATCCAGTACGGCGGCCAATTGACGGTGCGCGAGTCGCAAATGGCGCTGTTCGTCAACGAAGGCCGCATTGCCGACGTATTCGGCCCCGGCCTGTACACGCTGACCACGCGCACGCTGCCGTTGCTTACCAGTCTGCGCAATTGGGACAAGCTGTTCGAGTCGCCGTTCAAGTCCGACGTGTACTTCTTCAGCACCCGTTTGCAGCTCGGGCGCCGCTGGGGCACGCCGCAACCGGTTACGATCCGCGACAGCGAATTTGGTCTGGTGCAGGTGCGCGCGTTTGGCATCTATTCGTACCGGGTGGTCGACGTGCCGGCGTTTCATCGCGAGATCAGCGGCACACGCGGCGTTTATACCGTCGACGATCTCGAACAGCAATTGCGCAATCTGGTCGTGACGGCCATGAGCGTGGCGTTCGGTTCGGCCGACGTGGCGTTCGTGGATATGGCCGCGAATCAGGAGGTGCTGTCGCAACGCATCGGCCAGGCGCTCGCGCCGGTGTTCGCGCGTTACGGTGTGACGCTGGATTCGTTCACGGTGCAAAGCGTCTCGCTGCCGGACGCGTTGCAAAAGGCGCTGGATGCCCGCATCAGCGTCGGCGTGAGCGGCGATCTGAGCAAGTTCGCGCAGTACCAGGCCGCGCAATCCATTCCGCTCGCCGCGCAGAACGCGGGCGGCGTGGCGGGTGTCGGCGCGGGACTCGCGGCCGGCGCGGCGATCGCGCAAACCATGGCGGGCGCGCTGAACCAGACGCCAACGCCTGCGCCCGCACAGCCCGCCGCCGCCAACGACTACGTCGACCGCCTGCAGCAGCTCAAGACCTTGCTCGATAAAGGCCTCGTCACCGAAGACGACTATGCGAAGGCGAAAGCCGAGATCCTCGCGAAGCTGACGAAATAAGCGCACTCGATGTTCAGTACTTCGTGTCCACAATGCGGCGCACCGCTCGAATTCCGTTCCGCCGCGGCCGTGATGGCCGTGTGCGGATCGTGCCGCAGCACCTTGCTCAAACACGGCGAAGCGGTTGAACGCCTCGGCGAAATGGCCTCGGTGTTCGAGGACTATTCACCGCTGCAACTCGGCGCCACGGGCCGGTTTCACACGCGCTCTTTCACGCTGCTCGGCCGGATCCAGTTGCGCTACGACGCGGGCTACTGGAGCGAGTGGTACGCCACGTTCGACGACGGCACGTTCGGCTGGCTTTCGGATGCATCGGGCCAGTACGCGGTGACCACGCAGCGAGCGCTGGAGGATACCGAAACCGCCGCGCTGCCGTCTTTCGATTCGTTGAGCCCGGGCGTGCCCTTCGAATTCGACGGCAAGCGCTATCTCGCGTCGGACATCCGCACGGCGCAATGCGTGGGCGGCGAGGGCGAGTTGCCGTTTCGTGTCGGCGACGGTTGGCAGGCGCGGGTGGCTGACTTCCGCTACGAAGATCATTTCATCACGCTCGACTACGCCGACGCCGATCCGCAACACGGCAAGCCTGCGTTGTATTCGGGCGAATCGGTGGAACTCGCCGAACTCGCGTGTCAGGGCTTGCGCGACGAAGCGGAGATTCGCGAATCGGCCGGGCGCTATCGCGGCGACCTGGCGGCGTTCACGTGCCCGAGTTGCGGCGCGTCGCTCGATTGCCCGGTCGGCGTGGCCGATTATGTGATCTGCGGCTCGTGCCATGCGGGCGTGGATTGCAGCGCGCCGCAAGCCACGCTGTTTTCGAAAAAGCGCACACTCGAAGCGATCGACACCGCGTTGCCGCTCGGTGCGAGCGCAACCTTCGACGGCGCGAAGTACACGGTGCTCGGCCTGATGCGTTGCCGCACGCCGGACGGCGAATCCAGTTGGGACGAATACCTGCTGCACAACCTCGAACGCGGGTTCCTGTGGCAAGTGCACAGCGAAGGTCGCTGGGAGCGCGTGGAAGTGTTGAATCACTGGCCGATGATCAGCCAGAGCGGCCAGGTGCTCGACGACGGCAAGACCTATCGCGAGAGCGAGCACTATGTTTCCGAAGTGATCTATGTGGCGGGTGCGTTCAACTGGCGCGTGCAGGTGGGCGACAAGACATCGATCACGGATTTCGCGTGGCGCGACTTCAAGATGACCCGCGAAATCAGCGCCGACGAAATCGTCTGGTCGCGCGCCAGACCGCTGACCGGCAGCAAGGTTGCGCAACGGTTCGGCATGCCGGCACTGGCGGCGGCCGGTGCGGCGGCGAGCCGCCGTGCGACCCAGTCCAAGCGTAGCAGGAGCGACCTCGAACCGGCCAGGGAAGGTTTCACGACCGCCGGCTTCGGACCGTGGCCGTGGATCGGCACGGGTGTGATGGTGTTTGTCAACTTCGGCAAGCTGTTCGAGTTCGATGGCTCGACGGTGCTGGTGATTGTCGGCATCCTGGCCTTGTGGGCGCCCGAGTGGATCTGGCGCGCCTTTCACGACGAGCCGAGGTGAGCGTGAGACAGTTTTTATATGCGCTCTACGCGTTCGTGGTGATCGTCATGTTCAGTTGCACGTCGATGACTGGAAGCGGCGGAAGTGGCGGCGGTTATGGCGGAACATCGGCGCGTAGCGGATATTCGTCGTATGGGGCGCACAAGTGAACGGGGTGCTTCCGGTGTCGGAACTCGCGGCTGCGCCACGTGACGCGTATGGCGCGCATGTGCTGGCCGATCTGGGCGGGATCGCTGCCTACCTGTTACGCGATGCCCCTACGCTCGAATCGATTCTGGTGAAGGCGGCGAAACAAGCCGGCGCGCGCGTGTTGTCGGCGCATTTTCATCACTTCGGCGGCGAGCATGGCGTGACAGGTGTCGTGTTGCTCGCGGAGTCGCACATCACGATCCATACCTGGCCCGAGCATCGCTTCGCCGCACTCGATATCTTCATGTGCGGCAACGCTCGCCCCGACCAGGCGGTCGAGCGGATCGCGCTTGATTTGCAGGCTGAAGTGAAGAATCTTCGCACTTGCCAGCGAGGCATCGCGGGGTCGCCACGCTAACGGTTTTTCGCCTCAGATCAACCGCAGGGTCGAGGCTTTCAACGTAGCCGCCGCGCGCGTCGAACATTCAAGTTTGCGAAACACGCTTTCCACATGCGTGCGCACCGTGCTCGGACTCATCTGCAGTGTTTTGGCGACTTCCTTGTTGCTCGCGCCCTGGCTGATGTGGCGCAAGACCTCCACTTCGCGCGGCGACAGCAGCGCGGCACGCGCGGGCTTGACGCGCTCGGCGCCCGACTCGTAGCCGTCTTTCTCGCCGCTCAGCAGCGCATGGATCGAATCGGCATCGAAGCGGCCAGCCGCTGCTTCTTCATTGAGTACCGCCGCCGCTTCATCCGCCGACAACGCCGCCCGCCAGGGTCGTGGCGAGCGCAATGCCACCCAGCTCGCCGCCGCGGCCAGCACGCGCGCTTCGCGGCCGAGCATGGCGCCCGTCGCACCGCAAAAATAGCCCGAACCGTCGAGCCGTTCATAAGCCTGCGACGCGATCTCCGTTTCACGCGCGAGCGCGCCGATCTGCTTGCCGGCGCGCGCGGTCCAGTAAGGCACGAGCCGCACCTTTTCCCACGCTGCGGGTGAAAGCCGCCCCGGCGTGTTCCAGATCGCGTTCGAAACCGCCATGCGCCCCATGCCGTGAATCAGGCCGGCGAGATACGTGGCGTGCCGAACGTCGTCGTCGAAACCGAGGCGCTCGCAGCAGCCTGCCGCGGCTTCGGCCACGCGGCGCGAGTAGCCGGCCATCCACGGTAGTTTCAGATCGATCACGTCGGCGATGATTTCGGGTGCGGTGCCTCGCTGCATGGGCAGTGCGTCGAGCGGTTCGTCGCGTCCCGCCGCGCTGTGCTCGTCGAGTTCGGCGAGCCAGTCGGCGGCTTGCGCGAACGCGACCCGGGCGAGCGCGTCCGGATACTTATGGCCCGCCTTCTGCGCAATCAGTTTTTGCGCCGCGTCGAGGCCATACACGCGACTCAGAATCTCAAGGTCGCCTGCGAGTGCCACCAGAAACACGGCGTCGGGTACCCGCGCGCCCTCGAGTTTTTGCGGCAGACCGCCGCCGTCCCAAGCTTCGAAAATGTGCCGCAAAGCGGATTGGGTGGCGCCCGCGAGGCCGAGCATGCGCGCAATTTCCCCCGATACCTCACAGTGAATCTGCGCGAGCGGCGTGATCGTTGCTTCCAGCCGCCCCTGAGCTTCGGCCGCGCCAGCCCAGCCTGGCCGCATGGCAAGCATCGCTTCGCGGCCGCCGATGTCGTCACCCAGCATCGCCGAGAATCCCGACGCATTGGCCGTGCAACCCGACCAGCGCAGCAGCGAAACCTCCTTCACGACGCCGCATTGCGCGTCGTCATGGCCCGCCGCGGCCGCTAACCGCGCGGCCAGCCAACTGGTGCGCAGCGAGTGGTCCGTGGGCTGCCCCATGCTGAGATCGCCGATGAACGCCAGCGCCTTCACGGCGTCGAGCGCGCGGATTGTTGAAACGTCTGCCATAGGTGTCGACCTGTTCGTCCTGTGTTTCGTTTGCCGCGCCAAAACAAGCCGTCGTGGTTCGTGGAGACCGGGAAGGATCGCATGATTCTGACGGCGCTGCAGGACGCGACGGCGCAGCAGATCGGCGCGACGGTCATCAAGGTCGATGCAAGCCATGTCGCGATGCTGTCGAAGCCGACGGAAGTCGCGGCGGCGATCATCGCAGCGGCACGCGCCACGAAGTGAGTGGGCAGTGTGCTTGACGCTTGACGCTCGGCTCGCGTGAGTGAGTTGGCTGAAAAAAAGGCGTTGCCCGGGGTGCCCCGGCAACGCCTTTTTTGCCTTTCAGGGCACGCTCAAGGTGCTTTCGTGGTGGTCGGAGCCGACGCCGGCATCTCCCACCCGCCGCCCAGCGCGAGGAACAGATTGACCTGATCGATCGCGACCTGACCTTCCGCAGCCGCCACCTGAGATTTCGTCGACGTCAGCGTGCGCGTCGCATCCAGATCCGAAATGAACGACTCGCGCCCGGCGAGATACAGGCGATGCGTTTCATCGGCCGACTCGGCCGCCGACTTCAATGCGGCGCGCAACGCGTCGGCGCGTGCATAGTCCGATGCGTAAGTGGCGAGACTGGTTTCCGTCTCGCGCAAGGCGGTGAGCACCACGCCGTCGAACTTTGCGAGCGCGACCTGGCTCGAGGCTTCGGCTTCGCGAACGCGGCCGCGCGCGCCGTTCGCGGGGAAGGTCCAGCTAATCAGCGGACCGAAGCCCCAGCGCGCGGTAGGCGACGTGCCCAGGTCTTCGAGAACCCCCGTCAATCCCGCTGACGCGCCGATGCTTACGGTCGGATACAAGGCCCCGGTCGCCACGCCGATGCGCGCGGTGGAGGCCGCCAGTTGACGCTCGGCCTCCCGCACGTCGGGGCGGCGTTTGAGCAGCGCCGCGCCGTCGCCGACCGGAATCGGCTGGCGAATCTGCGGGAGCCGATCGCAAGCGAGCACGGCCGGCGGCAGGTCGGACGGCGCACGGGCGAGCAACGCCGCGAGCCGGTACTGGGCTATCTTGCGGCGTGCCGTATAGCGCGGAATATCCGCTGCCAGCGTATCGACCTGCGTTTGTCCACGCGTTACGTCCGGCTGATTGCCGCGACCCGCGTCGCGCAGACGTCGCGATACGTCCACGCGCTGCTTCTGTAACGCGAGCGACTGCTGCGCGACGCGGAGTTCTTCAGCCGCCGAACATTGATCGACGTATGAGCGCACGACGTCGGCGACCACGCTGATCCGGGCGAGATCGCCGGCGGCCTGGACGGACTCGGTGTCCGCCTGCGCCGCTTCCACGCCGCGCCGCAGCTTGCCGAACAGATCGATTTCGTACGAGATGCTGATGCCGATATCGCCTTCATTGACGACCGGCAGCTTTTCGGTGAGCAGGTACTGTTCGGCCGATTCCTGCGCGCGTTCGAGCAGCACCGAGCTTTTGCCGGAGAAGCCGCCTTGCGCCTGCGCGACGCCCAGCGCTTCACGCGAGCGCGCCAGGTTGGCCGCCGCGACGCGCAAATCCGTATTCGATTGCAGCGCCTGGTCGACCAGGCTGTTCAGCACGGGATCGTCGTAGAGTTGCCACCACACGGCCGGCACGTTCTGGCGCGACGTCAGCGCGGTGTCGGCGCCTTCGATCGGCGCATTGGCGAGCGGCGCGTTGATGAGCGCCTGCTTCGGCAGCGCATAGTTGGGACCGACGTTGATGCAGCCGTTGAGCGCGACGGCCAGCGGTAACAGTGGCAGGAACGGAAGAGCGCGCGACAGCTTCATTGCGATGCGCCCGAGATCACGGTGGCGGACGCCGTCCGTGCCGCCGGGCCGCTCGGCGCCGCTGACGCCGGCGACGTGGCCGACGCACCGCTCACCGGAACGCCCGCGCCCGAAGCCGTCGTTGCGGAAGCATCGACCGCCCCCGCAGCGTGTGTATCAGGATGCTTCTTGCCGATCGGCGACAGATCGCGTACCGACACGGTCGCCGTGCGCCCCGCGATCATGCGGAAATCGGCGGGCACTTCGTCGAGCGCGACGCGCACGGGAATGCGTTGTGCGAGGCGCACCCAGCTAAATGCCGGATTCACGTTCGGCAGCAGATTCGAGCCTTGCGTGCGGTCACGGTCTTCAATCGCGGCGACGATGCTTTGCACGTGGCCGCGCAGCACGTTCGGCTCGCCCATTACCGTGATATCGACCGGCTGGCCGATGTCGATGCCGCGCAGCTTGGTTTCCTCGAAATACCCGTCGACGCGGAACGAATGCATATCGACCACCGCGAGCACCGGGCGCCCCGCCGCGACGAATTCGCCGGTACGGGGTGCCCGATCGTTCAGATAGCCGTCCACGGGGCTTACGATGGTCGAGCGCTGCAGGTTCAGTTTCGCGGTGTCGATCGCGACGTTCGCATCGGCGAGCGCGGCTTCCCCCTGTTCGACGCGCGAGCGGCTTTCCTCATAGACCTCCGCGGCGACCAGGTTGCCGAGCTTGCGATTACGCGCGTCTTCGCGGCGCGCCTGATCGAGCGCGGCACGGCGTTGTTGCGCGTTCGCTTCCGCCTGACGCAACGCGAGCGTGTAGCGAGCCTGGTCGATCACGAACAGCACCTGGCCTTTGCTGACCTGCTGGTTGTCCACCACCTCGACGGACGAGATCAGTCCGGAGATATCCGGCGCGACCTGGATCACGTCCGCGCGCACGTGTCCGTCGCGAGTCCAGGGCGCGAACATGTAGTAGCCGACCAGTTTCCACAGCACCAGGGCGGCGGCTACGACGACGATCAGGGTCAGCAGAATTTGACCGACGGAGAACCAGGTTTTTTTCACGTTATTAGTCTGTGCGAAACGACGACGACAAGGCCCAGCACCAGCACATAGATGCCGAGATCGAAGATGGAGCGATGCCAGACGAAGCGGTAGAAGCCGACGCGCGCGAGCACGGTGCGCAAGGCCAGGTTGATCAGATAGGCGATCAACATCAGCACGAGCACAGCCGGCACGAACACGCCGAAAATATCGATTTCACCGATCATCGCGGGGAGAAGAAAAGGGTGGGGGACGGTTCACGAAATGCGCGCATCAGGCAGCGGCCTCCGGTTCGGGCGGCGTGGGTGTCATCAGCGTGGCCGGAAACAGCGAAAGACGCAAGCCGACCAGCGCGTGCAGCGCGTCGCGCAGGCGGCGCGCTGAGCTTTGCGACGTTGCGCTCGGTGCGGCGGCATTGGCGAGTCCTTGCGCGATGACACGCGCCATGGCGGCGTCGATCGACGCCATCAGACTGTCGGGCACCGGCTCGCGCTTGCGACGGTCGACGCAATTTTCGTAATACGCGCGCACGTCGTCGAGTACGTGATCGATTGCGGCCGGCGCTTCGCCGGCAAGCTTGCGGGTCACGCGGCGCAGATCGAGCGCGTTGAAGGCAATGCGCAGATCGCGGAAGCTTTCGATCGACGGGTGGCGATGATCGTCGGTGGCGGCCAGGCGTGGAATGAGCTGCATGAGGCGGTCGAGCATGCGCGCGGCAAGATTGCGCGGATCGTCGATCTGTCGTGTCGACGCCGTGAGCGCCACGTCGGCCCAACTCGAACGCAGCAGGCGCGAGGCCGCGAGTTCGGCGCCGAACGGGCGCGTGACGCGCGTCCACAGATAGGCGTACAGCAGGCCGGCGAGCCCCGCGAGATTGCTGTTCATGAAGATCAGGAAGTTCGCGTCGTACGCGTCCTGAATGCTGATGAACGTGGCGGTGTTCACCGCGACCAGCACCGTTGCCAGGTTGAACTGCGGACGCGGAATCAGCGTGCCGACGAAAATGAAGGGCGCCGCGAACATGATCACCAGCATCGGAAAATCGTGCACGTGCGGCAGCACGGCGAACAGATAGACACCCGCCGCCACCACGCTGATGGCGGTCGCCACGAAGAAGCGGAACACCATGGGCGCGGGTTCGTCGAGCGCGGCGAAGAAGCAGCACGCCACCGCCGCGAGCGTCACCGCGCCGGCGCCGTCGTTCCAGCCCGAGCTGATCCACAGGCTGCACGCGAGAATCACGGCCGCCGCCGCGGAGCCGGTCGAGAACAGCATGATGCCGCGATCGTAGAAGCGCTCGGTGCCGCCCAGCCGCCAATGGCGAAAACGCGGCCGCCACGAGCCTTCTTCGCGGGTGATGATGATGCGCAGCGAGCGGCAGTCCTGCCACACGTCGATCACCTGTTTCATGCGCCACAGTGCGTTCGAGAGCAGCGCGCCGTCCCAGTTCGCCAGCGCGGCGGGCGGCGGCTGCATGGCCGCGATGCGCGCGCGCAACGCGTCGGCGGCCGGATCCGGGTGATAGCCCGCGCTGACCGCAGGCATCGGCGCGTTGAACCATTTGATGACGTCGTTCAGCAGCGCTTCGAGCCCCTCGGGCCAGGTCTGGCGGCCGGAGTTATACAGCGCGATCAGCGGGTCGGCGAGCGACGACATGATCGGCAGCAGCAACTGCATGCGCCCGCGCAGTTCATGCGCGCGCGCCAGCACGTCGGGCCGCGTGTGGTCGTAGGCCAGTTGGCTCAACAACAGTTCCAGCCCGTTGATAATGGCCGCGAGCCGCTGCCGCGCGCCCGAAATCGCGGAACCGGCAATGCGGCCGGACAGCGTTTCGGTGGCGTAGAACGCGGCATCGCGAAACCACGCGTCGGTGCGTTCGATAATGGTCGGTGCGAGCCGGCTTGGAAACAGCGAGCTGCCCACAATGCTCGCGCAGACGATACCGAGCGTGATTTCTTCGGTGCGGCTCACCGCCAGATCGAACACGCCGGCGGGATTCGTGACCGACGGCAGCGCGATGATGGGCATGGTGTAGCCGGCCAGCAGGAACACATAGCTGCGCGCGGTGCGGTCGGACACCGCGAGATACAGCAGCGTGCCGGTCCATAACGCGACAATCACGCTGAACAGATACGGCGATTCGACGAAGGGCGGCACCAGCAGCACTGCCGCCGACGCACCCAGGGCCGTGCCGAGCGCGCGATAGAGCGCCTTGGAACGGGTTGCGCCGACAAACGGATTCGACACGATGTAAACGGTTGCCATCGCCCAGTAAGGTCGCGGCAGTTCGAGTGCAAGGCCGATGTAAAGCGCAATCATTGCCGCGGCGAAGGTCTTGACCGAAAACAGCCAGTCGCGAAGGGAGGGATAGACCATAAAACGTTACGCCGGATCGCCGGCGTCGTGCGGCGCGGCGGTGGGTGCTTTGCGTTTGGAAGATTTGCGCGCGGTCGTTTTGACGACTTTGGCGGCCTTGCTGGTATGGGTGGTTTTTGCGGCTTTGCGGGGTGTGCCGATTGCCCGCGTCCGCGCGCCGGGCGCGGGCGGCGCGGAGGACTCGGTTGTCGGATCCTCCCGTTCCGCCGCGTCTGATGTAAACGCTGCAAGCACCCGCAAGGTCGCCTCCAGATCGCTGCGCGACACGCCTTTCAGTGCTTGCGCGCGCAACGTGACCAGTTCCTCTTCCATTTTCGCGGTGACCCTGCGGCCTTCTTCGGTCAGCACCACGGTTTTCGCTCGACGGTCTTCGGGATCCTCGTCGCGGCGCATCAAGCCTGCCGCGCACAATTGATCGAGCAGCCGCACGAGCGACGGACCTTCGATACCGACGTGATCGGCCAGCGTGACCTGGCGCACCGCCGAGCCGAGCCGGCCGGCGGTCAACAGCGGCGTGGCGCACGCCTCCGAGACGTTGAAAGCCGCGAGCACGCCGTGGCTCGTGCGCCGCCATTTTCTGGCAGCCACGACCAGGGTGCTACTGACGGTGCGGCGCAATTTATCGAGGTTCGACATGGGCGGTATTGTATTTCTAAAAAATTCGTTAGCAAACTATTGAATTGCGATTTTTTTGTGACGCGATGAGATGAGAGGGGCAAGCAACGGGTGGTGGACGCGGGTCGCCCGCTGCCTTGCGGTATCTCCGGTAAACTTACGGCCGCTCATGTCGTTAACCGTATTGTTAGCCGGTTACGCGTTATCGATTTCCCAGCCGGCGGAATCTATTGGAAGACATCGTGACTCTGCAATTTGACAACGTGCCGCTCGCGGACCTGAACGCCGCCACCCGCGAGACGTTGGACGCGCTGCCGTTCGGCGTGATCGGTTTTGCCGCCGACGGCCGTGTGACCGTGTACAACGCATTCGAATCGGCGGGCGCGGGTTTACGCGCGGCGAACGTGCTGGGCCGTCACCTGTTCGACGAAGTCGCGCCGTGTATGAACAACTTCATGGTGGCGCAGCGTTTCGAAGACGAAGCCACGCTCGACGCCACGCTGCCGTACGTGCTGACCCTGCGCATGCGGCCCACGCCGGTGCGGCTGCGCCTGCTGCGCGGGCCCGACAGCGCGACGCGGTTCGTGCTGGTCGACCGTCAGGCGGCCTAGTGGACTCGCTCGACGACGAGGCATTGGAACAGCTCCAGGCGGAGCACGAAGCGCTGCTGTCGTTCGTGTACATGTCGCCGGTCGGCATTGTGCGCAGCGATCTGGCGGGCCGCATCGATATGATGAATCCGCTCGCCTCGCAATTGCTGATGCCGCTGGTCGGTGCGCACGGCATCGAGAATATTTTCGAAAGCCTGACGTCGGTCGCGCCGGAATTGCGCAACCTGGTTGAGAGTTTTACGGCCGGGCGCGGTGCGATCTGCGAACATCATCGGATCTTCGTGACGCCGGCGCATGAGCGCGCGGTGGTGTTGTCGTGTTCGATCATCAAGATCGGCGCCGATCTGCTGATGACGGTGCTCACCGACGTGTCGCGTCAGGTCGCCGCCGAACGTCGTGCGCGTCAGACCGAATCATGGCTTGCGGCGATCTACACGAACGTGAAGGACTTTTCGTTCTTCACGCTCGACGCGCAAGGCCGCGTGGAGAGCTGGAACGCTTCGGTCGAACGCGTGACGGGTTTCAGCGAAGCGGACGCGCTCGGTCATACGCTCGCGCGCTTCTATTCGCCGGGTCAATTTCCGCCGCACCGTTCGCCCGAACACCTGGCGTTTGCGCGCGACCAGGGCTGGCATATCGAAGAGTGCTGGTGCGAGACGCAACGCGGCGAGCGCTACTGGGGGCAAATTCTGGTCGCGGTTTCGCGCGAGGAAGATGGCGAGTTTTCCGGTTATACGGTCGTGCTGCGCGACATCACCGAACGCAAAATCACCGCCGACAACCTCCAACGCCTGCTCACCACGGATCATCTAACGGGCGCATCGAGCCGTGCGCATTTCTTCGAAGTGGCCGAAGCGGAAATCGCGCGGGCGAAGCGCGACGGCGACGCGTTGTCGCTGGTCATGCTGGACGCCGATCACTTCAAGCGGATCAACGACACGGCCGGCCATCTGGCCGGCGACGAAGTGCTCAAGCGGGTCGTCAGCGAGGCGACCCAATTGCTGCGTCCGCAGGATCTGTTCGCCCGTCTCGGCGGCGAGGAGTTCGTGCTGATGCTGAGTGGCGCCGACGCACAGCAGGCGGCGCAGGTGGCTGAACGCTTGCGCGCGGCGGTGGAAGCGGCGCGGGTCGACACGGTGGCGGGAGAGGTGCGGGTAACCGTGAGTCTCGGTTGCGTGACGCTCAGCGAATCGCGCGCCACGCTGCAAGCGTTGTTGCATGCCGCGGACCAGGCGCTCTACGAGGCCAAAAGCGCGGGACGTAACTGCGTGCGGTGAGATGAATCCGTGCGGAGGTGTGCCGTGGGCGAATCTGGCTGTAAATCACGCTATGAATCACGCAGCCAGTCCGAGCCGCACCGTGCGCGCCAGATCGTCCAGTTGAAACGGCTTGCGCAGAATCGTGCAGCGTTTCACCGCCAGCCCGGAAATATCCACATCCGCGTAACCGGTTGCGAGAATCACCGGTAAGTCCTCGCGCATCTTGCGCGCTTCCGCGATGACGTCGATGCCGTTCATGCCCGGCATCGCGAAGTCGACCATCAGCAGGTCCGGCTTGTCGCTCTCCAGGCGATTCAGTCCGGCGCGGCCGTCCGCGGCTTCCGTCACGGTGTAGCCGAGCATGCGCAGCGACTCGACCAGCATGGCGCGCACTTCGCCATCGTCTTCCACCACGAGCACCCGTTTTTCGCCGACGGCATTCTGTTCGATGTCGTAAGCCGCTTCGTTTTGCGGGGCCACGCGCTCGCGCAAGGGCAGCCAGATCTCCACGGTGGTGCCGGCGCCTTCCTCGCTGAACAGGCGCGCGGTGCCGCCCGCCTGCCTCGCGATGCCGTAGACCTGGCTCAAGCCGAGTCCGGTGCCTTTGCCGATCGGCTTGGTGGTGAAGAAGGGATCGAATACGCGCGAGACCACATCGGCGGGCACGCCCGAACCGGTGTCGATCACTTCGAGCACGACGTAACGGCCGTCCGCGAGGGTTGCGTCGGGCGCCGCGCGCTGTTTGACGTGAATGCTGAGTTGGCCGCCGCCCGGCATCGCGTCGCGCGCGTTGATCGCGAGATTCAGAATGGCCAGTTCGAGCTGGTTGGCGTCCGCTTCGGTCCACATCTCTTCGCCTTCGATTTCGTTGGCGTAACGGATACTGGATCCGAGCGAGACTGTGATGATGTCGCGCATGCCCTGCAGTAATGCGACCACGTCCACGGCTTTGAGATCGAGGTTGCTGTTGCGCGAGAAAGTCAGCAACTGGCCGGTCAGTTTCGCGCCGCGCTCGGTTGCGCGTTTGACCGTGCCGGCCATGCCGCGAATGCGCTCGTCGCCGCTCACCCGCGCGATCAGCTCCGCGTTGACCATGATCACGTTGAGCAGATTGTTGAAGTCGTGCGCAATGCCGCCGGTGAGTTGCCCGAGCGCTTCCATCTTCTGCGATTGCACCAGCACCGCCTGCACTTTGGCGCGCTCGTGAATCTCCGTCATGAGCCGATTGTTGGCGGACGCGAGTTCGTGAGTGCGTTCGGCAATCCGGCTTTCCAATGAGTCGTTCAACTGCACCAGCGCGTTCTGCGCCTCGATCCGTTCGGCCAGATGGCGACGCGATTCGTATTGTCGCGCCCGCGCCCGCAGCGACGACGCCACCGCGCGCCGCAGTGTTTCCGAATTCAACGGGCGTTCGAGCACCACCACGTTGCCGAGTTGCTCGAGCACGGCGAGTCCGCGCGCGGAGCGGTGCCCGACTCGCGACGCGGCCAGCAGGATAAAGGGGAAATCGGACCAGGCGGGTTGCTGCTTGAGCCAGTCGAATAAACGCGACGCATGGTGATCCGCAAGCGCTTCCTCGGCAATCAGCGCGCTGCCCGCGCCGGCGTCCAGCGCTTCGGTCAGCGCCTCTGCGCTGCGGCAGGCGACGCAGACGCGCTGGTCTTTGTGCAGCACTTCGGCAATCACATCGGCGTCGCGGCCGAACGGCGCCAGGATAAGGACGCGTTGCTCCATAACCTGACTACCTCGACGTGTCGATGACGTTGGGCTTGGCGCCGAGCAGCGCGGTGCTGCCGCGATACGCCGGCAGGCCGGACAGGACGCCTTCGAAGTCGCGTAGCGCCTCGCCCACCTCCACGCCGTTGGTGCTGATCCGGAATTGACGGATCGAGCGTTCGTGCGCACTGGCGCGACTCTTCACTGCGGTCACCGCGGTCAGCACTTCGCCGCGGTGCTCGAAATAGCGGAACAGCACGACCACGTCGCTGAGATAGCTGATGTCGATATCGGTCTGCACCTCGCCGATGATGCCGTGCTGCCCCAGCACGAGCATCGTGACGACGCCCTGCTGGTTCAGATAGCCGAGCAACTCGTGCATTTGCAGCAGCAGATAACGCTCGCCGGGCATGGCCTGCAAATAGGCATTCAAACTGTCGATAGCGACGTATCTGGCGCCCTTTTCGACCGAGTTGCGCACGTCGCTCGCGAATTCGCCCGGCGAGATTTCCGCTGGATCGATCTGGCGCAGCGTCAGCAGGCCACTTTCCACGTGCGGCGCGAGATACATGCCCAGCGTCGTGCAACGAGCGATCAGCGTCGTAAGCGTTTCGTCGAACACGTAGTAGACGCAACGTTCACCGCGCTCCAATGCGGCGATCAGACACGACACCACGGTCGTGGTTTTGCCGACTCCCGACGGGCCGATTATCAGCGCGTTGGTGCCAGGAAGCAGGCCGCCGCCGAGCAGCGCATCGAGGCCGGGCGTGCCGGTACTTTGCACGTCGGTAAGGAAGTCTGCGCGGTGTTCGGCGGCAACCAGCCGCGGATATACGTGAATGCCGCCCGTGTCGAGGGAGAAGTCGTGATAGCCCTCGCGGAACTTGATACCGCGCATCTTGGCGACGCGCATGCGCCGACGGCTGCCGCCATAGTCGTGCACGACGTTGTCGAGCGAGATCACGCCGTGTGCGATGCTGTGCAGTTGCACGTCGCGAGGATCGGCCGCGTTGTCGTCGAGCAGCAGTACCGTGCAATCGCGGGTCGCGAAGTAGCGTTTGAGCGCGAGAATCTGCCGCCGGTAGCGCAATGGGTTCTGCGACAGCAGACGCAACTCCGAAAGACTGTCGAGCACGATGCGCGCGGGTTTGAGTTCATCGACCTGCTGAATCACGCTGCGCACGGTCTCGCCGAGTTCGACTTCGGCCGGGTGCAGCACGGTCTGCTCGTACTGCGGGTCGAGGCCTTCGTCGGAAAGCAATTCGAGGATCGTAAACCGGCTGATATCCCAGCCGTGGCTCTCGGCGACCGAAATCAATTCATTGCGGGTCTCGGAGAGCGTGATGTACAGGCCGACTTGTCCTTCCTCGACACCCTCAAGTAAGAATTGCAACGCCAGGGTGGTTTTACCTGTACCCGGTGCGCCCTCGACGAGATACATGCGATATGGCGTGAAACCGCCTCCGAGGATGTCGTCGATGCCTTCGATACCTGAGGAAAGACGGCCATTGGGACTAGCGGCGAGTTTGTTTGACATGGCGTGTGGTTCGCGTCATTGGATGGTCGGCAATACCTGTCCGGTACGACGAGAGCGCAATTAGCGTGCCTATTTACACCGCCGAAACTGCGGCCCGCGCGAGCGGCCGCGACCTACTTGTGTGCGCGCGCCATCACCAACTGAACAAAGCGCGTCGCCGCGCTGTTTTGCAACGCCGCCGGGTAGGCCAGATGCAAGGGCGCACTCAGCCTGGAGGGATTGGCGAGCGTGCAATAGACGGTGCCCACCTGGTCGTAGCGTTGCATCGAGGCAGGCACTAGCGTTACGCCTAAACCCGCCGCGACGAGATTGATGCCGGACACCATGCGCGGCACTTCACGCGCGATACGCGGCACGAAGCCGGCTTGCCGGCACGCGGCGAGGATGTCGGCATACATGCCGGGGGCGCCCGGCCGCCGGACCAGAATGAAGTCCTCTTGCGCCAGCGCTTTCAACGACACCTGTGGGCGTTTTTTGCCCACGCCTTTCAGCAGCGCATGCCCCGCCGGCAATACCACGACCATGGGCTCATCGAGCAGGAGTTCGAACGCCACGCCCTCGCGCGCGTCGACCGGTTTGCGGAGAAACGCGGCCTGAATCTGCCCTGCGGCCAGACGCTCCATGATTTCCGCCGCGTTGAGCTCGGCCAGCTCCACGGCCACCTCCGGGCACACCGCCCGGAACGCGCGGATCGCCTCGGTCGTGAAGGGATGAAACGCGGCCGAACTGGTCAGCCCGATCGAAATCGTGCCGAGCTCGCCACGTGCGATCCGATTCGCCTTTTCCACTGACTGCTGAAGGTCGTGCAACAGGCGTTGCGCGTCTTCCGCAAAGGCCCGGCCTGCCGGTGTCAGCGTCACGCCGCGCGGCATGCGCACGAACAGCTCGAAGCCGATCTCTTCTTCCAGCGCGCGAATCTGCTGCGATAGCGGCGGTTGCTGCATGGCCAGTCGCTCGGCGGCGCGGGTGAATTGGCCTTCTTCGGCGACCGCCAGAAAGTAACGCAGATGACGCAGTTCCATGATGTTCCGTCTCCTGGCCGTGTAGTTCAGGCCACCCCGTTACCATATTCATTAAATATGGGTGGTGCGTAAAACAGGTATTTTACATTTACCACGGTCAATCCTACGATCTCGCTCATCGCATCGATCGATGCCTGCGCTGCCTCAGACAAACACGCCGGCTACGTTGCGACATAAAACAAAATCGACTGGAGACGTCAGTGAAAAAACAATATGCAGTGGCCGCATTGGCCATGGCGGGTTGCGCGGGCGCGCATGCTCAGGCCTCGGTTACGTTGTACGGCCTGATCGACACCAACCTCGAATTTCTCAACCATGCGGGCGCGAGCGGCGGCTCGCTGGTGCGCGAGAATTCCGGCGGCCTGAGCAATTCGCGCTTCGGCTTTCGCGGCACGGAAGACCTCGGCGGCGGCAACAAGGCGTTCTTTATTCTCGAGGCCGGATTCAACGGTAACGACGGTACCAACGCTACCGCCGGTGTGCTGTTCAATCGGACCGCGGCGGTGGGTGTCGCGAATGACGCCTACGGCGCGTTGTCGGCGGGTTTGCAGTACACCGCCATGTACGACACGCTGATCAAATACGACCCGATGGTGTTCGGCCAGCAGTACACGTGGATGCCCACCACCGGTTCCGCGGACAGTTTTTCGTTCAAGGCACGCGTGAACAATTCGGTCAAGTACGTGGGCCACTTCGGCGGTTTGACGGCCACGGGCGTGTACAGCTTCGGCGGCACGGCGGATTCGTTTCAGAGCAGCGCGGCCTATGGCGGTGCGCTCGACTACGATAGCGGCAGCTTCGCCGCGGCGCTCGCCTACGACTACCGTAACGGCGCGATTAATTCCACCGGCATGTGGACCAAATCGCGCAACTGGAGTGCGTCCGCACGTGAGCAGGTCGGCGACCTCACGGTGTTGGGCGGCTACGAGCACTATCTGTACAACCCGACCAAGGGCGCGACGGTGTCGTCGGCACTGTGGTTCGGCGGGGTGCGTTATCTGATCGCGCCGCAGTTTCGCGTGACGGTCGCGGAGTACTACCAGACCAACAAGGCGGCCAACGTGTCGAACTCATTGATGAGCGTGCTGGGTGCGGACTATATTCTGTCGAAGCGAACCGATGTGTATGCAACCGTCGCCTACGCCGCGTCCACGCGCTACGCCAACGACAAATACACGCCGGTCGGGTTGACGAGCGACACCGCGTTCGGTCCGAACCAGACCGGCGTGACGCTCGGTATTCGCCACCGGTTCTGAGCATTTGACTTCTCAACGACGGATTCGACGATGCGCCGCGTTCAAGAAAGACAGCGCACGGTAATCAGGAGCTAGCGGCATGACCTTTTCTCTCTCTCGACGCACCGCGACGTTATGCGCCGCAGCAGGCGTGGCCGTGTTTGCGGCACTCGTGCAACCGGCGTGGGCGGCACACGCGTACAAGGCGCATCTGAGGCCGGTCGCGGTGATCTCCGACACGCGGTTCTCGATCGATACGCCGCTCGGGCATGCCGAATTTCCGCTGTATCTGTCGAAGGACTGGAACGTCGCGCAGCCCCAGGTGACGCGTGCGGTGATCGTGATACACGGCAAACTGCGCAACGCGGACGTGTACTACCGTACCGCGCAGAACGCCCGCGACGCTGCGCATGCCGATCCCGACACCACGCTGCTGATCGCGCCGCAATTCCTCGCCAATCTCGACCTGCGCGTGCACGATGAACCCGCCGACATGCTGCGCTGGACCGGCGACGCATGGATGGGCGGCGAAGCGGCAAACGCGCCGTTGCCGATCGGTTCCTACGAGGTGCTGGACGCGATCGTCGCACGTCTGGCCGATCGCAAGCTGTTTCCGAACCTGCGCCATGTGGTGTTTGCCGGCCATTCCGGCGGCGGCCAGGTGGTACAGCGCTACGCGGTCGCGGGGCGCAACATCGCCGCGCTGACCGGCGCGGGCATCGACGTGCGATACGTGGTGGCGAGTCCGTCCACCTACGCTTACTTCGACGCATCGAGGCCTAACGCTCAAGGTGTCGCCGCGCCGTTCGACGCCGCGCAATGTCCCGACTTCAATCAATGGAAGTACGGCATGGACAACCGGCCGCCGTATCTCGGCGATCGTTCGCCCGCGCAACTCGAAGCGGGCTATGCGGCGCGCCGGATCGACTATCTGGTCGGCGGCGCGGACGACGATCCCCAGCAAAGCGCGCTCGATAGATCCTGCGCGGCGGAGGCGCAAGGGCCGCAGCGCGTGGCGCGCGCGACCGCGTATTACGCGTATATGCAGTCGCGTCATCCGCAGGGTTTGAATCAGAGTTTTCATGTCGTGCCGGGCGTCGGTCATGATGGTGCGCGAATGTTGACGTCGGTGTGCGCGTTGTCGGCCATGTTCGGTACGCGGGGGTGCGAGCCATGAGCGAGGCAGCCTTCAATCGACGCGAAGATGAGATCACCCGCGCCGACCCTTCGAGCGCACTGAGTCCGGCCATGGTGCGTCGCGCGATCTTCGCGTCCGTGCTCGGCAACGGCCTCGAATGGTTCGACTTTCTGATCTACGGTTACTTCGCGAAGATCATCGCGCAAGTGTTCTTTCCTGGCGGCAGCGGCTTCGTGTCGATCATGCTGACGCTCGCCACGTTCGCCGTCGGCTTCGTCGTGCGGCCGATCGGCGGCATTCTGCTCGGCATTTACGCGGACCGGGCGGGGCGTCGCAAGGCGCTCTCGCTGCTGATCAT
Organism: Paraburkholderia bryophila; assembly: GCF_003269035.1. Taxonomy (GTDB): domain Bacteria; phylum Pseudomonadota; class Gammaproteobacteria; order Burkholderiales; family Burkholderiaceae; genus Paraburkholderia; species Paraburkholderia bryophila. The sequence continues at coordinate 43,871 of NZ_QLTK01000033.1, forward strand.
TTCGATGGCGGCCAGCACGCTGCTGATGGGACTCACGCCGAGCTATGCGCGGATCGGTATCGCGGCGCCGCTGCTGGTAGTACTGGCGCGTTTGCTGCAAGGGCTCTCGGTGGGTGGGCAGTTCGCGACGGCGTCCGCGATGCTGGTCGAGTATGCGCCGCCGCACAAGAAGATGTTCTATGGCAGCTTCAACATGTCGGCGCAGGCGTTCGCGTTGCTGCTGTCGTCAGGCGTTGGCTATCTGCTGACCACGCAGTTGACGCATGAACAACTGGTGGCCTGGGGCTGGCGTTTGCCGTTTCTGTTCGGCGCGCTGGCCGGGCCGTTCGGTTTTTATATCCGGCATCGCGTGGCCGAGTCGCCCGAGTTCGAGCGGCTGCTTCAGCATCAGGAGAAGCCGCCGCGCGTGACCGTCCGGCAGTTCTTCCGCGATAACGGTGACGCGGCGATCTGCGCGATGGGCGTGATCATCGTCGGGGCGGCGACGAATTACGTGTGGCACTCTTATCTGTCCGTGTATGTCGAGCGGCAATTGCATTTGCCGTTGTCGACCGCGTTGCTCGGTGCGTTCGTGTCGGGCGTGTTAAATCTGTTTCTGTTTCCGCTGTCGGGCAAGCTCGCCGATCGTTACGGCGCGTACCGCTTGTTCTATCCGATCGTGATTGCGTGGATGGTGTGCGTGTATCCGCTCTATCACTTCGTCGTGACCGATCCGACGCCGGGGCATCTGTTCATCGCGCAGATGGTGGCCACGGTGTTTCTCGCGGCGATGTCCGGCGCGCATCCTGGCATGCTCGCGACGCTGTTCCCGGTGCGTAGCCGCTCGGCCGGCGTCGCGCTGTCGTACAACATCGCGGTGACGTTGTTCGGCGGCATGGCGCCGCTCACTATTACCGGGTTGACGCACTTGACGGGCAGCAGTCTTACGCCGGCGTTCTACCTGATTTTTGCCGGTTTCGTGTCGCTGGCGATGGTGTATTTCACGCGTGCCGGGCGAGCGCACGGCAACGTGGCGGCGAGGGCCGCCACTCATTAGATCAACCACGAGCCTATTGCATGACCCAGTCTTTAAACACGGACGACGAACGCGCACCGAATGAACGTCCGGTCGCGGTAGTGGCGAGCCGCCATCTGAACGTCACGACACCTGCCGGCAGCGGCACGGTGCCGGTCTTCACGAATGGCGACTGGCTTGCGCCGCCGCGCGACGTCCGCCGCGCGGTGATTCTGATTCACGGACGTTTGCGCAACGGCGATACGTACTTCGACCTGGCGCAGCGGGCCTGCGAGCTAGCCGGCGGCAGCGCGGACGACACGCTGCTGATCGTGCCACAGTTTCTCGCCAGTGCCGACGTGGCGGTGCATGCCGTGCCGCCTTCCACGTTGCATTGGGAGTGGATCGGCTGGATGGGCGGCGACAACGCCGTCGGGCCGGCGCCGCTCAGTTCGTTCGATGTACTCGACGCCATTCTGCACACGCTCGCCGCGCGCGAGCAGTTTGCGTCGCTGACCGAGGTAGTGGTTGCGGGGCATTCGGGCGGCGGCCAGGTCGTGCAACGCTACGCGGTGGTCGCGCGCGGCGATGCGCCGCTCATGGCGCGCGGTATTGCGCTGCGCTACGTGGTGGCGAATCCCTCGTCGTATGTGTATTTCGATGCGATGAGGCCGGGGGCGGCGGGTGAATTCGCGGCGTTCGACGCGGCGCTGTGTCCGTCGTTCAATCGCTGGAAGTATGGGCTTGAGGATCTGCCCGCGTATGCCGGCGGCGAGGGTGACGCGGCCGGGCTCGAAGCGCGGTATGCGCAGCGTGAGGTCACCGTGCTGCTGGGTGGCGCGGATTGCGATCCACAGCATCCGGCGCTCGACCGGTCTTGTGCGGCGATGACACAGGGGGAACACCGGTTGGAGCGTGGACTCGCTTACGCGCGGTATATGGCGTTGCGGCATCCCGCTGGGCTGGCGATGCATCGCACGTTGGTGATCGACGGTGTCGGGCACGACGCCAAGGGCATTTTTGCGTCGCCGCAAGGGCGCGCGGCGTTGTTCGGTGACGGAGCGTGACGGGATACTGAGCGGGCGGTGGATAGGGCTCTGATTACGGCTCTGATAGGCATGCGTCGTGCTACTCCTGATCGCGGTAGTGCTCCCACTTCTGGAAGGACCATGCGACATGAACAGGACTCGACACATCCCGGCCGCGCTCGCCGCTGCATCGTTATCTGCATGGCTGGGTGTGGTTTTGCCATGCAGTAACGCTTATGCCGACGACGCCCCCAGCCCTTGCGCCGCGCTCAAACGCATCGTGGCGGCCGCACCGGGCGGCTTGTCCTCGCTGACACCCGACGACGGCAAAGGCGTCGCGCAACCCTATGGCGACGACGCGCAATGTTCCGCCAGTCACGGCAGCTATCAATGCATGTGGACGCCGCACCACGACGCGGGTTCGAACGCGGATGCACTGCAAGCCGTCGCGGCCGACGTCGCTTCCTGTTTGCCGGAGGCGACGCACGATCAGAATTCGCCGGGACGTCAGCACTTTTATGTCGGTGCACCGGGCAAACGGACCGAGATCACGCTCGCGCCGACGGGCTCGAACAAGTTGCGGCTGGTTGTGTCGGGCAAGTAATCGGCGAGTAGATGGCGCGGCTCCGCTCGAGCGGAACCGCGGTGGCTAGCGCGACGCTGGCCACCAGGTCCAGCCACGCCGCGAGCGTCGCAATTCGATCACCGAGAGCGGCGCGATTTCGATGCGTGGAAACACGGCGGGCGCAGCACCGAGCACGGAGACGATCGCTGCCCGCAACACCGGCGCATGCGTGATGGCGACCACGTTATGAGTCTGGTTGGCCTGGGATGCGTGGCTCATTCGTTCATTCAGCGCTTCCAGCCATTCCTCTATTCGCTTCACAAGCTGGCTGAACGACTCGCCGCCGTGCGGCGCGGCGTCCGGGTCGCGGGTCCATGCGGCGAGCTCATGAGGCGCTTCGGTCATGAGATCGGCGAGGCGTCGGCCGTGCCAATTGCCGTAGTTCATATCGGCCAGGTGCGCGTCGACTGTCGCCGTCAGGCCTAAGGCCGAGGCCGTTTCGCGCGCGCAGGCGGCGGGGCTGACGAAGGCGGTGGCATCGTCGGGAATCGACAGGAGCGAACGCGCGGCGCGGATTTCGGCGAGACCGCGTGGGTCGAGTGGAGCAAGTGGGTCGGCGACGGGAAAGCGGCCGGCACGCATCGCGGCGGTCGAGGCGTGGCTAATCAGTAATAGCCGAATGTCCATACCGATGGTTTCCTTGCGTTTCCTCGGACCGGGAGCCCGGACCGAAGCCATGTACTCGCGCATTAGTTCTGCGTTGCTGAAGGCCGGAGTTTAACGCGTAGAATAGCGGCACTGCGAAGCTCGGAAGCCGGTGGAAGCCCGGCGCGGTCGCGCCACTGTAATTGGCCTTTACTGCCAAAAGCCAGACCTGAGCTTGGCGCACTTCCTCTGTAATCGACTATCGGGGCGCGTTACCCCAGGAGATGTCACCATGACTGAAGCCGTTCTCAAATCCGGCAATCCGGCTGTCGCTCAGCCCACGCCGATTCCCTTGCGCGAGTTGCTGCCGTGGATCGTATTCGGCGGTTTGCTGTTACTGCTCGCTATTTACTTCGTTGGTGCGGAAGAGGGGGCCACCTCGCTGGTGCCCGGCATGTACGTGCATGAGTTCGTGCACGACGGCCGCCATCTGCTCGGCTTTCCTTGCCACTAACGGAGCATTGAACATGGTTGGTAAATTGTTGGTGCGCGGCATGCTTGCAGGCATCGCTGCAGGGTTACTCACGTTCAGCTTCGCCAAAGTGGTAGGCGAGCCGCAGGTCGATCAGGCGATTTCCTTCGAGGAAAAAGCCGATGCCGCCAAGGGCGAAGCCCCCGAGCCGGAAATCGTGAGTCGCGAGACGCAGGCGGGCCTCGGTCTGTTGACGGGTGTGGTGACGTATGGCGCGGCGATCGGCGGATTGTTTTCGCTGGTGTTTGCGTTCGCGTATGGACGTGTCGGCGTGGTGAGTGCGCGGGCGTTGTCAGCGTGGCTTGCGCTCGGTGCATTCATCACGATCGTGATCGTGCCGAATATCAAGTATCCGGCGAACCCGCCTTCGGTCGGCGATCCTGAAACGATCGGCGCGCGTACCGGTTTGTTCTTCCTGATGATCGCGATTTCGCTAGCGGCGATGGTGTTTTCGTTGAAAGTGCGGCGTCGGTTGGCCGTGCAACTCGGCGCATGGAATGGCTCGATCGTGGCGGCCGTGGTGTTCGTCGTGATGATTGCCGCCGTGCAGCTTTCCATGCCGGTGATCAATGAAGTGCCGGCGGCTTTCCCGGCTGTGCTGCTGTGGAAGTTCCGCGTTGCCGCGATCGGGATGCAGGTCATTATGTGGACGACGATTGGGCTGCTGTTCGGCGCATTGGTCGAACGAAGCGCGTTTGTGCGGCCGATCGGGCGGGCGGCGGTTTAGTCGTTCCGGTTGGCGGTGTGCCGTGCGCAGCGCTTGAGAAGGTAGTCCGATCAAGGAGTTGCGGCGGTTGCAGGAAGGTTATCCACAGGCTTCTGAACAAAATCTGGGGATAAGTTTTAAAGGCGAGGCGTTGGGCACGGTCGGATGACGGTGCGCGGCGGCCTCGCTTTTTGCGTTTGGGGGTTTCGGATGAGTTGCCCTTTCTTGATTTCCTACGCTTTGTGTAGGTGCTGATAGAAGCGCGCTGTAGTTGGCGAAAATAGAAATACAAGATTGAGAATTTTCAGAGCCTCTCGTCGCTGAGTTCCTTATAGCGTGGTTGTGCTTCATACAAGTACAACCAATAAGGATGACGATGAAAGACTATCGCGTGGCCGAGAGGCCGGCCGGGATGGCCGTTCGCCTGCTAGCCGCATTCATGCTGCTCATGGTGGCGTTCGGTGCAAGCGCAACCGACTGTCTCAAGCTCTACTCGCAATCTGGTGCAACGCCGGGTTCAAAGACGTGTCGCCTCGATGTCGTGGGCAATACGCCCGGCGGGATGGGCAACTACGCGTGTATCAACGATCTCGCGCTAATCGATCAATGGTGCGCGGCGCCGGCGGCAAACGAGCCTGAGGCCAGTTGTCCCGTCGCTGATCCGGTGTATCCAGGCAGTGGCGCGGTCACGTTGACGGAGGCCGATTTCGTCAGCGGTGACGATCTGCCGATGCGGTTCACGCGGACGTATCGATCGAAGTCGTTGGGTGCGTCGTCTGCTGCGATGGGACCGGTGTGGTTTCACAGTTGGCAGCGCAATCTTGGGTTGGCCAATGCGAACAGCGGTAGTGCGTCGAAGGTTCTCGCGTATCGCGAGAACGGCGAGCCCGTCACTTTCAACTGGTCGTCCGGGAGTTGGCGCACGGCGGGATTTACGGGGCTCGCGCTCGTTCAATCCGGTTCGGGGTGGACGCTTACCGATCTGAAAACGGATACCACCGAGTCGTACTCCGCGCAGGGCTTGCTGCTGTCCGAAAGTACCAGGACGGGTTTTGTCCGCACGTTGACCTACGACAGCTCGGGTCTGCTGACGACGATCACGCAGCATGCGGCGGGCACCGACGCGAAGCAGGACGTCACGCTTCGCCTCGACTATAACGACAAGCGGCGTCTGTCGCGTTTGAATGATCCGCTAGGCAGGCTGACGCAATACGCGTACGACGCGAGTGGCAACCTCGTTTCGGTGACCTGGCCTGACGGCAACGTGCACCGCTATGTCTATGACGACACCCGCTTTCGTAACGCTCTTACTGGCGAAATCGACGAGATCGGCAATCGCATTGCGACGTGGAGCTACGACACGCAGGGGCGTGCGGTGGCGGTTAATCACGCGGATTCGTCGCTCAACGCGCAGTTCGCCTACGGCGCGGGGACGACTACCGTCACCGACAACAAGCGTACGACGACGCTGGGATTTTCCTCCGTTGGCGGCGTGCTGCGGCCCACGTCTTCCCGCTCGGCCGATGGCGCCAAAAACTTCGCGTGGGACGCATCAGGCAGTTTACTGAAGGACAACGACGAAGCTGGCAATTCCGAATACAGCTACGACGTCGCCGGACGACCCGCACGGATCACAAGCAAAGATGCTTCCGGGACGTCCATCACGACGATCCGCTACGCGGACGGTACGAGTCTGCGTCCTGCGGCGATTGCGTCGCCTGGCGTCATCCAGTCGTTCGTGTACGACGGGCAGGGCAATGCGACCGGGCTGAGCGAGACACCTACGACTGACAGCACGGGAGCGAGCGGCTTCGACGCGGCGAAATCGAACGACGCGACGCGTGCTTACGGCATGGTGTACGACGCCTTCAACCGGATCACCTTCGCGCAGTTCTACGAGGCGGGGACGTTGGTTGGGCAGTGGAAGGTCACGCGCGACGCGACCGGCAACGTGTTCGGCGTCATCGTCCAGCAGGCGTTGCCGGACGGTACGGAAATGATCATGCGCGATGCCGCCCATCGCGTTCTCAACGGCTACAACCCGACCGGCGATTTCTACCTGCGCTATGACCTGCGAGGGCGGATCAGCCGGTTCAAGTTCAATGAGTATGCGAGTCCGACCAATGGCGGTCTCAGACGCGTATTCAAGGTCAGTTTCGACTATGCGCCTGACGGTCGCGTTGTGTTGCGCAGCGGGACGGTCGCGAGGAATGGCAGTGTTCTCGATCTGAATGACGGGACAGATGTTCCGATCAGTAGCGATGAAGTCGATCAATGGATCGACAACTACAACTTTGGGGAATCGCCGGTAGGGCCGCCGGCGAATCTCCAGGGCTCGCGTCAGATGCTGAGAGCGGCGGTGCCTGGGACATCGGCTGTGTGCGGTGGGTGTCATTTTTCGGCCGGCTTGCCCGACAATCTGGCGCGCGGCGCGCTCTTTATCTGGCGGTTGGTGCATAACCCGGCGGTCAGGTACGGCATCGGGCAGGGAGCGAGAAAAGCGGCTGAGACGGTCGAGCGCATCAAGGAGATGTGCAAGCCGACGGTTAAGGATACGTCGGAGATAAACTGGGGACAAAATCCTAATCAGCTTTATCACACGTTTCGGCATCTGGATGAAGAGGGCATCCCGCATCAGCCGGTTATGGACGCCATCCGGCAGGATGTGGCGGAGAGCAGCGGTGTCAAGCTGGCGGTTGGTGATGGAAAAACGTTTTATGTAACAGTCAATGGTCGGGAGATTCAGTATTCGGCGTATCGGCTCTCGCCCACGGAGATTCGAGTCGGATCTATTGCGGCTGTACGACAATAATTAAGAACGGAATAATTTGGGATCGAACTGATGGAACGACCTTTCGAGAGTCACGAGCTTCGGCTACTTCAATTTCTTCTCTCAGTGAACGAATCTTTCTATGAAGACTACGTTCCCCGATGGAGAGCGCAAATAGAAACATGTACGGTTCATGAGGTCAATGTGCCCTACTGTCTGGCGATCAGCCATGAGGATCGATTGCCCGGTGGCGGTTACACACCACTGGCTCGTGTTCTGATTGCACTTGACGAGGGAGTGCCTGTGCTCATCTATGCCTACGTCATCGAAACGCGCTCCGGTTATGTCTTGCACTCCCTCGACATTGATCGTCTCGATGGAGAGGCACTTGTTAAGTATCCGGAGCCGGGTGACGGTCTCATGATCATGGAAGCGGGAAAGCGCATCGGCGGGGCAGACTTGAGACACGTTTTCAAGGAATCGGACCTTCCGCCTAGCCGTAAGCTTCCCTAGATGTCTTCGTTCATCCGGATGTCGTTCCGTGCATATGGATGAACGTCGTTCGCGTTGACGCCGTCCGCCCACCACGGTAGTTGCAATGTTCGAGATATTCATGCGACGACTGCTATGCGAATCCGACGCGCCGTCGCTGGATGGCGCGGCTTAGCGACTGGATGGTTCAGAAAATGACTGTTCCGTTTTGCCTGTCGGCACGCATGGATTCGGTTCGTCGGAAGAGAAGAGAACGGATGCCAAGACCACTTTTCTTGCAGGAAATCGCGTTGCTCACATTTCTAATTGAGACATGCGAGCCAATTTACGGCGATCGAATCAATCAGTGGAAGGCGCAAATTCGCCAGTGTCTAGTACGCGAGATTGGTTCTCGGTTTTACCTTGCTATGTGTCACGACGACAGCATGGAGAAAGCCGGGTGCGACGTGCTTACTCTCACCCGCGAGCTGGTGGGTGTCGATCACGGCGTACCTGTACTCATCTATGCCGTGGCGATGAAGACACCAACGGATCTTGTCATCGATGCGTTCAACGTAGATAGGTTGGATGGTGAACCGCTTGTTGACTATCCCGAGCCCGGCGCCGGATTGATGATTATCGAGGAAGGTAGACGGGTCGGTGGCGCTGATTTACGTCATCTAGTTCGCCTTCCGGGATAGGCGAACTGTGCAACGACCTTTCGCGAATCGCGAGCTTAAGCTGCTTGAGGTTCTTCTCGCCGTCAACGAATCGTTCTATGAAAAAGATGTACCCCAGTGGAGAGCGCAAGTAGAAAAATGTGCAGTTCATGCCGGCCCGCGAGGAGTTCGCTTTCTCGCAAAGTGCAGAGCTGACGCATTCGCCAGATACCAAGCTTGCAGAGGTTATTGATGGCCAAACAACATCCGCCCTATGCTGTCGTGCTGACTTATAACGAGGATCTGCAGCAGTTAATCGTGCATACCGTCGATCCGAGAAAACTCGCCCCGCTTGTCGCAGGGAGGATGGGCGTGGTTATGGCTGATGAGGACGATTTCAAACTTGATGACGAATTTGCCCGACAGCTTGGAATCGGAATGCTGAATACCATCGCGTTGGGTCAGCCTGCGATCAAGTTGTACATGACGGCCACGCAGCATCCGATCGATTGACCCTAGCGTCGCAATTCGTGTCGCCGTCGCTCGGGACGGTGACACGAATTGCCTGATGGCCTGTCGTTAACGGCCATCGGGCAATGGAGGGTCGGAAATCCCACGGGAGACTGCCCGCTTATCGGAAATGCGTACTTCGTCGTTTTAGCCGCTGCCAGGAGCGAGGCGTGGTGTTGAGCAGGAGCGGGCAGTGCGAGCGAAGCACTAAACCCGCAACGCCCAGGCCCACCACCGCACCTTCCCCACAAAACCCAACCCCATCAACAACTTGCCCTTGTTGCCGGAACGTTATCCACAGCCTTGCAAACATTTTCTGTGGACAACTCTCTTGCAGAACTCCGACGCCAGCCAGCCGCCTTCAAACGCTCCGACTTCTAAACGCCCAATTGAATATCCGCCGAGTTTGCTGAACCGGCTGCGTCAACCGATCGAACAACTGCGCGACCGCGCCATCGAGTTGAGCGAGTGCTGGCGCTGCATCCGGATCGACATCGAGCGCCGCAACCGACGCTTCATGCTTTTCCACCCCGCTCAACGCAGAACCCGCACCGCTATACCGCGCAATCAACGAATCCAGCCGCGCCACGATCGATTCCACGTGCGCCGCTCCAACTTCCGCAGCATTAAGCGCAACACCTTCCGACACCGCATCGCCGCGCCGCGACGAATCACTCAACACCCGCGCCCAATGCAGACAGCAAAGCAGCGAACCGGTAGCCAGCTCAACATCGGGATTCCACACCACAACGCGTTGCGTTTGCAGCGGTTTCAACGCGACCCGCAGATCATGCCAACTACGATCGAGCTTACGCATCGCCGAAGTCGCATCTGAAGTTGCATCCGCAGTACCGTGACCACGAGCCCGCGAATAACCCGCCACCCGCACCACCTCCCGCAAAGCCGCAAGCACCGCCCCAAGTCTCGCTTCGACATGCCGCGTCGCCGCAAGCGGCATCATCAACATCGCGACTGCGAACGACACGAGGCACCCCACCAGCACCTCTTCGATCCGCAGCTCGGCCAGCGGCCCCATCGCGAAGCCCAGCTCGCCATAAACCAGCCCAACGAGCACGGTGATAAAAAACACGCCCGGCGCATACGCATTCAGAATGAAGTAAGCCCAGCCGAAAACGCACAACACCATCGCCGCCACCAGCAACCCAGGCGAGCCATGCAACGGCGCAACCAGCAGCACGCTGACCAACGCACCGGCCAGCGTGCCCACGAGCCGCTGCGCGCCGCGATATACCGTGTCGGCGCGCGACCGTGTGCCGAGGAACACGACGAACGTCGTGATCACCGCCCAGAACCATCGCTCGGGAGACAGCGAGTGGCCGATCAGCATCGCGAGAAATGCGGCGGTCGTCGCGCGCGTGGCGGGGAGCCAGCAGAGCTTGGCGCGCAAATCGGCGAAACGCTGCGCAATGGACGCAGCAACGCGAACCTCAACATCAAGGCCTCCGCCTGAAGCCAACAACCCCGCCTCATTTCCCACACGCCCTCGCTGCGCCATCTCCCGTAGCCGCCCAACCGCATGCCGCAATACTCCCGCGCTCGCCTGCGCTCCACCCGAACCCGAACCAGGCCCCGCAGCAAACGCATGCTGCCCAGCCGCGACTTCCACTTCGACGATCCGCTCGCGAACCGTCTCGGCATCCGGCGGATTCAGCAGCGCCAGTTGCTCCTCAAGCGACAGCGCCGCTTCATTCAACGACGACAGATTCGCCGCCCCCGGCGCATGCAGCAGACGCGTCGCACGCAACGTCACCGTATGCACAGCCAACCGGAAACTCGCCGCGACTCGCGTCGGCACCAGCACACGGCCGACCAGCGTCACCATCACCGGCCCCAACACGGACAACGACAGCGACATCGCGAGGTGCTGCATCGAAGGATGCAGATACAAGCCGAGGTAAAAACACACCACGCCCAGCATCGCGCAACCCAGCGCGCGCGGACCACATGCCTGACACAGCATGCCGACGAACATCACGACGAGAAAACCCGCATCGCCGGCGAGCGGATAGCGGCTTAGCACGCTCGCCACGGCGAAACACGCGCACGAGCACAGATAAAGGCAGAAAAGGGTGCCGAACCACGCGGAGCGCCGCGCGTCGCGCACGAACAGCGGCGCGACCATCGCGAAGAGAATGGCGGGCGCGGCGAGGGTGATGGGCTGATGGCGGGACACGGTCCACGCGATGCCGGCCACGCCGGTCAGCAAGCAGGCAAGCGCAACGCGCAACGCGTTATGGAGGCGGACGAGTCCCGGGTCCGCGGCTAGCAGACGTTCGGCGACGCGCGAAAACGCGACAGCAATCATGATCGATGATATCCAGGCTAAATGGCCGCCTCCGGCTTTTGGCCGATTGCGACAGGGCGGGCACGCGGCCCGCCACCTACGTATCGCCGAACTGGGCGGTCATGCCGGGATCACCGGCCAACAGCCCCATCCGACGACGGGCGATAACCCCCGAACTGGCACGCCGAAACACGCTGCAAAGGGTGGCGCAGCGCATCCGGCGGGTTCGGGTTTTCCCGGATGATACCTGGACAAAATGACGCTTGTCGAATTTTTGCGGCAGCGCAGCACCGCGCCGCGTCAGGCAGCGTCGTGAAAAATCACGCCAAGCGTATGGCGCTGGCCCGAACGCAAACGGCTCACGCCATGCCGCAGATTCACCCGGTACGGTCCGCGCGTGCCTTGCACCGGCCGATGATGCACCGCGAACACGACTGCGTCGCCTTTACGCAGCGGCACGACTTCCGCGCGCGACTGCATCCGCGGACGTTGCTCGGTCATCACGAACTCGCCGCCGGTAAAGTCCACGCCCGGCTCGGACAGCAGAATCGCCGTCTGGAGCGGGAACACGTGCTCGCCGTAAAGATCCTGGTGCAGGCAGTTGTAGTCGTCCGGTGCGTATTGAAGTATCAAGGGCGTCGGACGCGTCTGGCCGGCGGCATGGCAGCGCGCGATAAACGCGGCGTGCTCGGCCGGATAGCGGACGTCGATCCCCATCGCCTCATTCCAGCGATTCGCCACCGGCGCGAGACGCGGATACAACTCGCCGCGCAGACCCGCGATCAGCGGCGGCAGCGGATACGCAAAGTACTTGTATTCACCACGGCCGAAACCATGCCGCGCCATCACGACACGGCTGCGATACAACCTGTCGTGTGGATACAGCGCGCTCAGCGCATCGCATTCGTCCGCACTAAGCAGATTCGGCAAGATCGCGCAGCCATGGCCGTTCAGTTCTTCTTCCACGTCGAACCAGTCGACCGCGTCGACGCGCTGCGCCAGCGAGTCAGCCTCTCTCACAATCGTATTCATCAGCTATCTCCATCCGGCATTTTTCGAGCGATGAGCGAGTGTAAGCACGCGCCGTCGGCCACGCACTCCGGCTCTTGCTCTTTCATTCGCATCCCGGCTTTGCCGGGCCCGCCCGCATCGTTCATAGTAGGACCCTCGTTCAGCGTCAACGCGGCAAAACGGAGGCTCATCGCATGCCCAACTCCTCACAGAAACTCGACGACTGGCTGTTCAGGGAAGTGGTCGTCAAAGACGACATCAGCGCCTTTCCGCTCACGGCGATGTCCGCCACGCTCGACCGCGAGGAGAACGGCATCACCGTGCCGCCGCTGTGGCATTGGCTGTATTTTCTGGAAGCCGCGCGGTTTTCCGAAGTGGGGGCCGACGGTCATCCGGAGCGCGGCGGTTTTCTGCCGCCGGTGCCGTTGCAGCGTCGCATGTGGGCCGGCGGGCGTCTGACGTTTCATGCGCCGCTCAAAGTGGGGGAGCGCGCCACGCGCACGTCGACCATCGCCAATATCGAAGACAAGACGGGTCGGTCCGGCCGGCTCGTGTTCGTGACGGTGCAGCACACGATCGAAGCGGGCGGCGAACTGAAGCTGGAAGAGGAACACGACATCGTCTATCGCGATGCGCCCGAGGCAGGCGCGCGTCCGCCGCAAGCGGCGCTCGCGCCGGAAGGCGAAACGTGGAGCCGCACAATCGAAACTGACGCGGTTCTGCTGTTCCGCTACTCGGCGCTGACCTTCAACGGCCACCGCATTCACTACGACTATCCGTATGCGACGGAGGTGGAAGGTTATCCCGGCCTGATCGTGCATGGCCCCTTGATCGCGACGCTGCTGGTGGATCTGGTGCGCCGCGCAGTGCCTGACGCGGATTCGGCGTTGCAAAGCTTCGCCTTCAAGGCGCTGCGCCCGGCTTTCGCCGGCCAACCCTTGACGGTGTGCGGCAAGCTCGCCGCCGACGGCAAAACGGTCGAGTTGTGGGCCAAGGACCATGAAGGCTACCTGATCATGCGCGCGATGGCCGCGCTCGCCTGAAGCCCGTGCATATTTCCAATAAGAAACGAATGTGGCGGTGTGGGTGCTTTTCCCATGCGCATGCATCCGGTCGCCCGCGCTCATCGCCCACCTGGCGAGCGGTACGCGGATTATGTGTGCGATTCATACGTGGCAAGCCTGACCGGGATTTCTCACGCTCTGCTCCGGGCAAATACGCTTGCCGCCATAAAAACCCGCGTGTATAGTTTCCGAACTTACTCTTGTTTCGCATCGGAAATTAAAGGGATTCTCATGGACGCTTCCACCATCCTCGCCGACCTCGGCATTGCCCAAGCGGCGCAAGCCGGCGACATCGCGGTTCACTCACCGATTACCGGCGAGCTCATTGGCCGCGTGGCCAGCAACACGGTGGCGGAAGTCGACACGGCCCTCGCCCAGGCGCAAGCGGCGTACACCGCGTGGCGCAACGTACCGGCGCCGCGCCGCGGCGAACTGGTGCGTCTGCTCGGCAACCGTCTGCGCGAAAAGAAGCAGGCGCTCGGCAGCATCATCACGCTCGAAACCGGCAAGATCCTCCAGGAAGGCATGGGCGAAGTGCAGGAAATGATCGACATCTGCGATTTCGCGGTTGGTCTGTCGCGTCAGTTGTATGGCCTGACGATCGCATCGGAGCGCCCGGGCCATCGCATGGCGGAAACGTGGCATCCCATGGGCACCTGCGTGGTGATCTCGGCGTTCAATTTCCCGGCTGCCGTGTGGTCGTGGAATGCGGCGCTCGCGCTGGTCTGCGGCAACGCGGTGATCTGGAAACCGTCGGAAAAAACGCCGCTTACCGCACTCGCCGTCAATCAGATTCTGATCGAAGCACTGCAGGAGTTCGGCGACGCGCCGGCCGGCCTGACCGCCTTGATCAACGGCGGTCGCGACGTCGGCGCGAAGCTGGTGGCCGATCCGCGCGCGTCGATCGTCAGCGCGACGGGCAGCACGGAAATGGGCCGCACGGTCGGCGTGGAAGTGGCCAAGCGCTTCGGCCGCTCGCTGCTTGAACTCGGTGGCAATAACGCGGGCATCGTCACGCAAACGGCGGATCACGAACTCGCCATGCGCGGCATCCTGTTCTCGGCGGTGGGTACGGCGGGGCAGCGTTGCACGTCGCTGCGCCGTCTGTTCGTACACGACAGCGTGTACGACAAAACCATCGAACGTCTGAAGCAGTTGTACAGCAAGGTGCCGCTCGGCAATCCGCTCGAAAAGGGCACGCTGATGGGGCCGCTGATCGACAGGCAGTCGTTCGCGCGCATGCAGGAAGCGTTGCAGCAGGCCACGGCTGAAGGCGGCAAGGTGTTCGGCGGCGAGCGCGTCGAGGTGAAGGGTTACGAAGGCGGCTACTACGTGCGTCCGGCGATCGTCGAAATGCCGTCGCAAACGTCGGTGGTGCTGAAGGAAACCTTCGCGCCGATTCTGTACGTGCTGCGCTACTCCGATTTCGCGGAGGCGGTCGAAGCGAATAACGCGGCCGTGCACGGTTTGTCGTCGTGCGTGTTCACGACCGATCTGCGCGAAGCTGAACGTTTCCTGTCCGACGCGGGCAGCGACTGTGGTATCGCCAACGTCAATATCGGACCGAGCGGCGCGGAAATCGGCGGCGCGTTCGGCGGCGAAAAGGAAACCGGCGGCGGCCGCGAATCGGGCTCTGACTCGTGGAAAGCCTACATGCGCCGCGCGACCAACACGGTGAACTACTCGTCGGCGTTGCCGCTTGCGCAGGGCATCGACTTCAATATCGACTGATTCGGCATCGAGCCGGCACCGAGCACAGTCGGTGAGCGCAGCGGCGCATTTTCTCGCCGCTGCGGGTTTGTCCTGCATGACCCCTTCAGCAATCCGTTTGCGCCGCCCGGCGTTGTAGAGCGGCCACGTTACTCGTGGAGTAAGACGTGAGTTCCAAAGTCGTTATCGTCGGCGGTGGGGTGATCGGCAGCTCGATTGCGTATTTCTTGCGGCTGTCCGACCCGACGGTCAACGTGACGGTGATCGAACGCGATCCGACTTACGCGCGCTCTTCGTCGGCGTTATCCGCAGCATCGATCCGTCAGCAATTTTCCACGCCGCTCTCCATTCAGATGTCGCTGTTCGGCATCGAGTTCCTGCGCTCGATCGGCGAGCGGCTCGAAATCGACGGCACGAAGCCGTCCATCGATCTGCACGAAGGCGGCTATCTGTTTCTCGCGACACCGGCCGGTGAAACGACGCTGCGTGAAAACCATGCGCTGCAAAAAAGTCTCGGCGCGGATATCAGTCTGCTCGACCGGAGCGAATTGCAAGCGCGCTTTCCGTGGCTTAATACGGAAGACCTCGTAGCCGGCGCGTATGGCGAAAGCGGCGAAGGTTGGTTCGACGGCTACGGTCTCGTGCAGGCGCTACGCAAAAAGGCTCAATCGCTCGGCGCGCGCTTCGTGGCGGCAGACGTCACCGCGATTCATCGCGACGGCAAACGCGTCACGCAAGTCCAAACCGCGAATGGCGAAACCTTTCCGTGCGACGTGATCGTGAACGCCGCCGGCGCATGGTCAAGACGCGTGGCGCAAATGGTCGGCATCGACATTCCGGTGTATGCGCGCCGACGCAGTATTTTCAATGTCACGTCGCCGGGGCAACTGGAACGGTGCCCGTTGCTGATCGATCCGAGCGGCGTGTATTTCCGCCCCGAAGGCAAATCGTTTATCTGCGGCACGTCGCCTGCGCCGGAAAACGATCCGGACGACCTGCCGCTCGACGAAGTCGATCACGCGCTTTTCGACGACGTCATCTGGCCGACGCTCGCGTACCGCGTGCCGCAATTCGAAGCCCTGCGGGTACAGAATTGCTGGTCCGGTTACTACGAATACAACGTGCTCGATCAGAACGCGATTATTGGCTATCACCCCGACGTCGATAACTGTATTTTCGCCAACGGCTTTAGCGGTCACGGCTTGCAACAGGGTCCGGCAACCGGGCGCGGCATTAGCGAACTGATTTTGCATGGCCGTTATACGTCGCTCGATCTGGCTTCGCTGAGTTTCACGCGAGTGCTGGAAAACCGGCCGATTGTGGAAAAGAACGTGGTGTAACGCCATGCATGGATGACGCAAAAGGGAAATGCGGCGGCGAGTTGATGCAAAAAGCGCAATACATGGTGCGTAGAACTCGTTTGCCGCGCATTCGGACCCTGGCCACAATTCACGCCGTTCCTCCTTCGGCAACTGTGTCGGTAACCCATTCGGCCAGCGAGCCGGAAAATTAGCCGGCCAAACCCACGGTCCGTCACCATGTTCGCATTCACTCCCGCATTCGAAGCGCCCACCGGTTCGCCGATTCGCGAGCTGTTCAAGTATCTGGCGCAGCCCGGCATGATCTCGTTTGCCGGCGGCTATCCGGCCGGCGATCTGTTCGATCGTGAGGGGCTCGACGCCGCGGCGGCGCGCGCGTCGCAACACACCACGCTGTGCCTGCAATACGGACCGACCGACGGTCTGCCGGTCCTCAAGGAACAACTCGCGAGCCTGATGACGCGCCGCGGCACGCCGTGCGCGCCAGCGGACCTGCTGGTGACGACCGGTTCGCAGCAAGGTTTCGATCTGTTGCTACGCGTGATGGTCGCACCCGGCGACGTGGTACTGGTCGAGCAGCCTGCTTACCCGGCGACCTTGCAAGCGCTGAAGCTACAGGAGGCCGATGTAGTGACGGTGCCCGTCGATCGGGACGGTCTCGACGTCGCCGCGCTCGCCACGCTGCTCGAAGCCGGCACGCTGCGTCGCCCGCCGAAGCTGCTGTACACGGTGCCGACCTTTGCCAATCCGACCGGCGCGACCTTATCGCTCGAACGCCGCACGGCATTGTTGAAACTCGCGGCGCGCTACCGGTTCCTGGTCGTCGAGGACGACCCGTACGGCGACCTGCGTTTCCGCGGTGCCGCATTGCCCTCGCTGCTGGCCTTGAGCGCTCAGGTGCCGGGCTCACGCGACTGGGTGGTGCATTTTTCCAGCCTGTCGAAAATCGTCGCGCCGGGTTTGCGCGTGGGCTGGATGATCGCGCACGCGGAGATCTTGCGACGCTGCGTGGTGGCCAAACAGACTGTCGATCTATGCAGTTCGCCATGGACCCAGGCGATTGCCGCGGATTATCTCGCGCACGGTGCGCTGGAGCGTCATCTGCCGCGAATCGTCGAGGCGTATGCCGAGAAATGCCGCGCGCTCTGCGATGCGCTGGACACGCATCTGGCGAAGCACATCGCTTTCCATCGGCCTGCCGGCGGCATGTTCGTGTGGGCACGATTAAACAGCGGCCAGAATGCGACGGATTATCTGCATGCCTGTATCGAACGCAACGTGATGTTCGTGCCGGGCGTTGCGTTTTATAAAGACAATATCGATCAGGCCGCGCTGCGGCTGTCATTCGCCGCACCCGGCGTCGCCGATATCGAAACCGGCGTGCGGAGAATGAAGCAGGCGCTCGATCGCGTTTGACCTGGGTCGGCGCGGTATTCACAGAAAAGCAGCAAGGTCAATACTTGAAATAACCCGGCGAGCAGCGTACGCGAAGCCGGGTTTTTTATGTGGGGCCTAAATTCCGCCATTTAGCGTCGAAGCGAAAGCCGCCGCGTCTGCATGCTCGATCAATAACTTAATGAATTGCGCGTGCTTGTCCGTCAAACTCCTGAAACATGGCGGACTGTTAAATAGAAAGATACAAAGCACCACTGGTTTTCTGCAAAAAATATCGGTTATGATCGCTGCCTTCGGCGATTGATCCGGTTGGCTTAATCCGCCGGGCATCCAAGTTAATACCGTCGCATCGAACCAGAAGAAATCAGATGAAGATGTCGCGCAAAAAGATTGCAATCCTGGTAGTCGGTCTTCTGATCGTGGCCGGCGTGATCATTCAGGCGGTGTGGCGTCCATTCGGACATCGCAAAGCCACCGGGGCCGAAAATACCGAAGTCGTTCTCGACATTCACCATCCCGATGCGGTGATCGACAGCGAAGCCTTGTCACGCTTGCCGCGCGACATGCTGCGGGTGCCGTTATTGCATGACGTGCTGACGCAAGACTTCGTCGACTATTACGAATCGAATAACACGCGGCTGTCCGCCGAGGGCGCGCTGCGGCGTCTGGCTTTCGAGCATCAACTGGATTGGCGCGACGAACTGATCCGCCGCGTATTCGACGAGCCCGCGCACGTGCTGCTGTGGCGCTCGCCCGACGGCCGGCTCGGCTACTGGATGATGTCGATGCATCGCAACGGGCTCGCCAAGCTGCTGCAGGGCTACGTGAACGTCGCCGCGAGCGACGCGCAACTGAGCCAGGTCGCCAGGCTCTCTGGCGACGTGCCGGTCTACGCGTTGAAACTGGCCGTGGGCCGCACGCTGCTGTTCGCGACCAAAGACGATCGCCTGGTGGTGATGTCCGCGCCGGGCGTGCTGCTCGACCAGAAGGGCGGCGTGCTCGGCGAGCGCGGCGACGCGGTGTCGGAGATGCTGTCGTCGGGTCGCGACGACGCGGCGAGCGCATATCGGCTCGACGCCCCGGGCGAGGCGCCGAAGGGCCACCGGCTGGTGGTGTCGGCGAATTATCTGTCGTTCGGTTATCAGGCATTTTTCTCGGGCATCGACGCGCTGCGTTTCGATTTCTCGCCGAACGGCAATGCGGCCGCGAGCTGGCAAACCGCGGCGTTGATCGAGCCGGGCAAGCTGCCGCAGCAGTGGAACAGCACGGAGTTATGGCGCGCGCTGCCGGCCAATGCGGCGGCGTGCACGAGTTTGCCGGCCGACTGGAAGGAAGCGTCGGGTCTGTTGGGCAAGGTCGCCGACGGCGGCGCGGACAACGCGGCCGCGATCGGCGATCAGCTTGCCGGCCCGGCGGCGGTGTGCTGGTACGCGAAGTCGACGCTGGTGGCGCCGGTGTTCGTCGCGCGCGTGAAGACGCAGGACGCAGCCGGCATTGCCGCGTTGAAGACCGCGCTGGGCAAGACCTTCGGCAACGTGATCGGTGCTTATGAAGCGAAGGCGGCCAAGGCGGACGGCAGCGATTCGGGCTATCTGCGTCTGCCGGTCACCACGCACGATCAGGGCGCCAACGTCACCGTGTGGCAACGCCCGGTGAGCGCGAATGCGGGCACTGCGTTGACGAGCAAGGCCTCGTTCGCGGCGCAATTGTCGGCGGAACGCTATTTCCCGGTGACGCTCGCGCTGGCGCACGGCTATCTGATCTTCTCGCCGGACAGCCGTCTGGTCGACGACACGCTCGCGGTGCTCGACAAGCGCTATCCGGCGCTCGCCGACACGCTCGCGCCGCAGCGTCTGCCGCGCACGATTCTGACGTTGACGCCTTCGTCCGCCGCCGCGCTGATCGAGCGCGAAGCGGGCGCCGCGTTGCCGGCCGATCAGGAGGCGGTATTCCGCAATGCGTCGCGCACGCATCTCGTGCCGAAGCTGCATGCGCTCGCGCATTACCCGCCGGTTTCGCTGAGCCTGCCGCAGAACCTGCCGGGTTCGACGGGCTGGGTGCCGGTCGAATGGTGGTTCGATCGAGCGAAGGGCGGCGCAGGGGCGGACACGAGCGCCACGGATGCGCCGGCGGATCAGCCCGGCACCGAGGGCGATTAAGTGCGCTCACTTCGTGCCGCTGGCGCGGCGTTTTCCAACCACGCGCCTGAATGCGCGGCGCCGCGCTCGCTCGCGGCTCCCGCATCGCTTGCAGCGCCCGCTATAGCGCGGCGCGCGTGGCTCGCGCGCGCGGCATCCGCATTCGTGCTGGCCAGTCTCGCGCCCTATGCGCACGCGCTCAGCAGCACGACCGCCTCGCCCGATCCCGATGCGCTCTCGCCGCAACAGTCCGCCGCATTCCGCGCGTGGTTCGTGCGGATCGTCGATCAACAGATGCGGCGCGGCCCCACGCCGCGCTGGACGCAACGCGATTGTGCGGGCCTCGTGCGCTTTGCGGTCGGCGAGACGCTTAAATCCCACGACACCCGCTGGCTGCGCGCCAACGGCATGACCAGTCTCGCGGACACCGGCAGCCTGCCGCCCGAGCTGCAACTGTCGGCGTCGCAGCGCACGCTCGCGAATCGCTGGACGCAACTCGACGGCTCGACCGGCGCTTACGCGTCGGCGATCGCACTGATTCAACGCAACAGCCGTTTTGTCTCGAAGGACGTCAACCAGGCGCTGCCCGGCGATCTGCTGTTCTTCGACCAGGGCGACGACCAGCATCTGATGATCTGGCTGGATCGCTACATCGCTTATCACACAGGCACCGTCACGCCGACCGATACCGGTCTGCGTGCCGTTGCCGTTTCCGACCTGATGCAATGGAAAGATTCCCGCTGGCAGCCGCTCGACGGCAATCCGAATTTCGTTGGCGTGTTTCGATTGGACTTTTTGACACCATGAAACGAATGAACTCCGTCATGCCATCGAATGGTTGGTTGGGGCGTGCGCGCAGTGGCGTGCGCAGCAGTGCGGCCGTCACGCTGGCCGCACTGCTGGCCGCCCTGACCCTGGCGCTCGCACCGTCCGCTTATGCCGACGACAGCGCGTCCGCGGCCGGTGCCGCCGATAACAACATCGCCGCGAATCCGACCCTGCGTGCCGCGCCGACCAGCAACTTCAGCTCGCAGAAGGTCGACGGCCAGCCGTTCTTCCTGCTCTCGGACGCGAGCTTCGGCAGCGATCAACTGGCGCAGGTGCGGCTGGAAGCGCCCGGCCGCGAATACAAGGACGCGCTGCAGGCGTATGGCGGCGCGGACATCGTCGTGTATCGCGTGGCCAAGCCGCTGGATTTTCTGAAGACGCAAAAGAACCTGCATCGGCTGAACGTCGCGCCGAATTACCAGGGCGAAGGACTCGCGAATACGCTCGCGTATCTGTGGGACCGCTGGTTCACCGAAGCGCGCCGCGCGTGGCAGCGGGTGTTGTCGTTCGCGACGCGCAGCAAGGCGACCGAAGCGGCGCCGCAATTCAAGCTCGGCGAGCAGACCGGCAAGACGACGCAGTTCGAGCCGAACGCGCAATTCGCGCCGCTGAAGGGCTATGACATCGTCGCGCGCTTCCGCTATCCGATCTGGGACGCGAAAGTGATCGAGCCGCCCAAAGGCGTGAATCTGGAAGGCAGTAGCAGCAACTTTATCGAAGCCAGCTCGGGCAACGTGATGATTCCGGTCGGCAAGTTGCCGCCGGGGCTGTATATCGTCGAGGCCGTGATCGGCAACTATCGCGCACATACGCTGCTGTTCGTATCGGACACCGTGGCGGTCGTCAAAGCGGCGTCGAGCGGCATGCTGGTGTGGACCACGCGGCGCGACAACGGCAAGCCCGTCGCGAACACGGACGTGAGCTGGACCGACGGCGTGGGCGTATTGCAAAGCGGCACGACCGGCAACGACGGCGCGCTGATGCTGCAACACGTGAGCCCCGAGCGCAGTTACGTGCTCGGCGCCGATCCGCAGGGCGGCGTGTTCGTCTCCGAGAATTTCTACTACGACAGCGAGATCTACAACACGAAGATCTACGCCGTCACCGACCGGCCGATGTATCGGCCCGGCGATCCGGTGCATGTGAAATTTATCGGCCGTACGTTCCAGAACGCGACGCAATCCACCGCGCCCGCCGAAGCCGACATCAAGCTCGACGTGCTCGATCCGAACGGCGCGCCGGTGGCGACCAGCAAGGTGCATTTTGCGTCGGATACCGGCGCGGACACCGCCTTCACGCTGCCCGCCGACGCCACCGCCGGCGGCTACACGCTGCGCTTCGATTACAACGGCGACGTGTACGGCAGCGCGTTCCGTGTCGCTGAATACGTGAAGCCCCATTTCGACGTGAACCTGTCGATGGACAAGGCCGACTACGCGACCGGCGAACCGTTGAAGGGCAAGATCCAGTTGCGCTATCCGGACGGCAAGCCGGTGCGCGACAGCAAGATCTCGGTCACGTTGCGCGCGCAGAAAGTCACGATCGTCGACGGCGAATTGCGTTACGCGGGCCTCTTTCCGGTCAAGCTCGAACAGCAGGAGCTGAAGACGGATAGCGACGGCAACGCGAGTCTCACGCTGCCGGCCGCGAAGGAACCGAGCCGTTACGCGTTGACGCTGTTCGCGCAGGACGGTGCGGCCTACAAGGTGCGCGTCACGCGCGAAGTGCTGATCGCGCGCGGCGCGACGCCGTATCGGTTGACGACCGCGAAGTCGTTCTCGCAGCCCAAGGACGCGGTCAACTTCGACCTCCAGGCGCTCGGTGCGCTCGACCCCGCCTCGCATGCGCCGGCTAAATGGGAATGGACGCGCCTCGAATCGCAGACGCACGGCGAAGGCGCGCTGAAGGGCAGCGCCACGGGCGGCACGCTGTCGTTCCCGGTGCAGTTCGACGAACCCGGCTCGTACATGCTGTCGGTCAAGGACGACCAGGGCAACCTGCTCGCCGCTGCCAGCCATTGGGTCGCGGGCGACGGTTTGAAAGCGATACCGGGCAGTGTGGAAATCGTGTTCGATCGCGATCGCTACAAGATCGGCGACACCGCCGAGGCGCTCATCACCTTCCCGATGCCGGTCGACGACGCCTTGCTGACGCTCGAACGCGACAACGTCGAGCATCGCGCGCTGCTGTCGGCGGGCGGCGACTGGTTGCAACTGCAACGTGTCGCGCCGTCGCAATGGAAGGCGCGCATCAAGGTCGGCGCAGAGTTCGCGCCCAACATGACGTTCTCGGTGCTGTACGTGCATGCCGGCGAATATGTGTTCCAGAACGCGGGCATCGTCGTCGCGCAGCCGCAGATCGAGCTGAATGTGAAAAGCGACAAACCGGTGTACGGCCCGGGCGACACGGTCACGCTGAACTTCGACAGCACGTTGAACGGCAAGCCGGAAGCGGCGAACCTGACGGTCAGCGTGGTCGACGAAATGGTCTACGTGCTGCAGCCGGAAATCGCGCCGAACATCGTCGACTTTTTCTATCACCCGCGCCGCAATAACGTGCGGACCTCGTCGAGCCTGTCGTTCATTACGTACGACCTCGCGCGCTCGCCCATGAAAGGCGCGCCGGGCGGCCCGCAACGCGCGAACTACAACGAGCGCGGCGTGAAGGTGCTCGAACGGCCGCGTCGCGACGATCAGGACACGGCCGCGTGGGAAGGCAACCTGAAAACCGACGCGAATGGTCACGCCACGATGACCTTCAAGATGCCGGACTCGCTCGCGCGCTGGCGCATTACGGTGCGCGCGGCGGCGCCGGACGGCATGGTCGGTCAGCGCACCACGTACGTGCGTTCGGACAAGGCGCTGTATCTGAAGTGGAGCGGGCCGTCGCATTTCCGCCTGAACGATCAGCCGACCGTCGACATGATCGCCTTCAACCAGACCGACGCCGACATGGACGCGCAGTGGCTGGTGGACGGCGGCGGGCTCTCGCTGAACCAGAAGGTCACGCTCAAACGCGGCGCGAACTATCTGCGCTTGCCGAGCGGCGCGCTGAAGGCCGGCGTGATCAACGCGACGTTGCGCCGTGACGGCAAGGACGTGGACCGCTTGCAGACCACGATTCATCTCGACGCGAGCGGCTGGCTCGATCTGCATCAGAACACGATCGTGCTGGACGGTTCGAACAAGCCGCTCAATCTGCCGCAAGACGCGCAAGACGTTAGCGTGCGCTTTATCGGCAGCGCGGCGAGCCAGTTCATGCGCGTCGCCGACGACCTGATCAACTACCCGTACGGATGCGCCGAACAGACGTCGAGCCGGTTGATTCCGCTGGCACTCGCGCACGATGCGATCGGCCGCGGCGACAACGCGAGTTCGACGCAAGGGCTCGAGGCGCTGCTGCGCAATCAGCGGCAGCGTCTGGCGATGCTGGCGGGTGTCGGCGGCACGTTCGGCTGGTGGGGAGACACCACCGGCGGCAGCGCGCTGATCACCGCCTACGCGTATTACGCGGACTGGCTGGCGAGCCGCAGCCTCGGCATCAGCCTGCCCGCCGACAACTGGCAGCACGCGATGGACGTGTATCGCGATGCAGGCGCCAAGGAACCGCTGTTGCATCGCGCGCTGGCGTTGTGGTTCATGCAGCAGATGGGCTTGCCGGTCGCGACGCCGGTCTCGGGCGTGGCGTCGGATCTGTTGAGCGATGCAGCGGCGAGCGCCAGTGCGCCGGCTACGGCAGACAAAGGTCCGGTGTATGGCGCGTCCGACAGCATCGTGTTCGCGCAAGCCGATTCGCCGCGCGGCAAGCAGATGGCGATGCTGCTGATCGCCTCGATGGCGCGCGGCACGAACGCGCAACTGCCGGATGGTTTCGACGCCGCCGCGAACGCCGCGCGTACCGCGTTGACGAACGATCAGACGCCGCTGGTGCAGAGCCTGCTGGTGATGACCGGTGGCGATAGCGGCGCGACGGTGGATACGTCGGCCTTGCTGGCGAAAAGCAGCGCCGATTACCCGACCCTCGACCGTGCCCTGACGTTGTTGTGGCTGCGCAAGGGCCTCGGCGGCGATGCGCCGGTGGGCACGCTGCCGTCGCTGCAAGGCGCGGGCTGGACGCGCGCCACGACGCCGACCGGCACGCCGCTGTGGAAGTGGAGCGGCGCGAGCGCGCCGACCACGCTCGACGCCGGCGCGGCGCGGACCGACGTCAACGCGCTGGTCTCGTTCCGCAGCCACACCAGCGAGGACAGCCGTCTGAACATCACGATCGAACGTCGTTTCTACAAGCTCGAACCGCTTGAGGTGAAGGCCGATCCCAAGAAAGGCGAAAGCGCCGAGAGCCAGTTGGGACGCGCAACCTTCACCGCGAAGCGCGTCAAGTCGGGCGACGCGATCGACAGCAACGCGCTGTACGTCGACGAAGTCACACTCACGCCGCGCTCGGGCAATGCCTACCACTATGGTTTACTGGACGTGCCGCTGCCGCCGGGTGGCGACGTCGAAGCAACGAGCTGGGGCGTATCGATCGACGGTTTGCCTGGCGAGAAGGATGGCGTGAGCGGTCCGCAGCCGTTCGCGCGCGCCGCGTCGTACGAGATGGGCGAACTGGCGTATCACCAGCCGGTGCCGCTGCTCGACCGGCCGGTCACGTTGCGGCAACTGGTGCGCTTCGCGTTGCCGGGCACCTTCGCGTTGCCGCCCGCGCGTTACTTCCGCATGTATCAGCCGGACGCGAAGGCGTTCGAAGGCGGCAAGAGCGATCGCGTGAATACGCTGCGCATCGAGTAAGCGAGTGAGCGTCATGGTCCGCACGCTTCGGCATACCTGTCATCGTCTCGCGACTGCGCTGCGGGTCGCGCTCGTCGTTGGCGCGGGTTGCGGGATTGGCGGCGCGGTGGCGGTGGCGGCTGTGCCGGCGCCGGCCGCTGCGCCGGCGGCGACGTCGCAAGCGCCGTTGCTGCGCTTCGCCTGGTTGCGCGACGGCCAAAGCCAGTTCTGGCAGGTCAGCACCGACGGCCCGGCAACCGGTCTTGCGCCGCAAGCCGCGCAAGCACTGCCGGCCACGCTGGAAACGCCCCTCGGCAGCGTGTGGAAGCTGTTCGTCTACGCGTATCTGGTCGACCGCAATATCGCCACACCGGATTACACCTGCAGCGGTGGCGATCGCGAGGAAGTGTATTGCTGCATGACGGGCGGTCATATCGACCGTGAACATGCGCTGGTGCAATCGTGCGGACTGTTCTTCGAGCCCGCGCGCCTGCAACTCGATTCCGCCGACTGGCGCAAATATTGGAGCGCCGCTCACGCGCCCGCGTGGCTGCGCGATCTTCACGCGATGACGCCGGCTCGCCGCGTGCCGGTGAGCGAGCTGCTCGCCGCGTTGCAAGCGGTCCCCGCACGGCCGCGCGAGGCGGCGTCGAGCACGTTGGTGTCGGTGCTGACCAGCGGACGCGGCGAAGGCACGGTGTCGCTCTACGGCAGTGTGCTGCGCGCCAAAACCTGGACGATGCCGGATCCCGCGCGGCCGGGTGCGTCGATCGGCGGGGTGGCGGGCTGGCTCGCCGACGGCACGCCGGTGTGGCTCGGCGGCCAGGGTGGCAGTCCGCGCGTGCTCGCGGCCGCCGCGCCGCGCATCGCGCCGCTGCTGACGCAAGTCACCATTCCCGACGACGGCGCGTGCGTGCTGGTCGATTTTTTCAGCCGTTATCCGATTCGCGAAGTGCTCGGCGATACCGGCCCGGCCATGGCGCCGGACGGGCCGCTGCGCGGCGATTTCCGCGTCGGTTTCGTCAACGGTAATTGGGCGCGGGTGACGAGCCGCGGCGAGCTGCGGCTCGATCGCGACGCCGGCGGCGCGCCGCAAATAGTCGGCCGTTTCGGCATGAACGACTATGTGGCGCGCGTGGTCGAGCGGGAAGGCGACACGAGCCAGCCGGAAGCGGCCAAGGCGCTGGCGGTGGCGGCGCGTACCTACGCCGTGCAGCACGGCAATCACGATCACGGCTGTTACCGGATCGACGACAGCAGCAGCACGCAGCGCGTTTTGCCGCGAGCGCCGAGCGCCGCCGCGCGGCGCGCCGCGGATCTGACCGACGCGCTGGTGTTGACCGGCGTGCCGGTGCAGTATCACCACGACAAGGCGGCGCCGGGTCAGATGAGCTGGCTGGCCGCGAAGGCGTCCGCGCAGAGCGGCCAGACCTTCGACGCGATCCTCGCCCGCACCTGGCCGCAAGCCACGCTGACGTCGTTCCTGAGCCCGCTGTCGGGCGACTGCGTCGCGGTGGCCGGCGCGCAGGACTGGCTGCGCCGCAACGCGCAACTCTGGGCGCGACGTCTGGACGGCGCGGCCGGTTACGAGACGCCCGATCTGCCGGCCGTGTGCGAAGTGCGCGAAGGGCGGCCGTACGAGGATGCGCAGCGCAATCGCATCTATATCTATCGGCTGCAGACCGAAGAGGACCGCATTGCGCTGACGCATGAATACATTCACCTCGCGTTTCAGCATCATCCGCGTGGCGTCGACGAAGAGTTCGTCGAACGCACCGCGCGCACGCTGATTCGTACCGACAATCCGATCCAATGAACCTGGTTTCACGTTCGCTTTCCTATGTGCGGGGCCAGCCGGTTCCGGCGAGTGGCGCCCGGACGCGCGCTGCCCTGGCACTCGCGGTTTCGTTCGCGTTGAGCTCGGCCGTGCTGCTGGCCGGCACGGTGAGCGAGGCGCAAGCCGCCGACGCCGACGGCGCCATTGCCGATCTGACCGGCGCCTTCGGCGGCTGGCGGCATAGCGGGCTGACGAACGAAGACGAGCATTTCGTCGCGGCGTATCCGCGGCCGCCGGTCGATCGTGGCGCGCAGCGCTATCGCACGCTGATCGAAGGACGTCTGAAGCACATCGACAAGCACGCGCGCAAACCGCCTACGCTGGTCGTCAACGGCAACCCGACGCCGCTCTATACCGACGACGAAGGCGCGTTCGCCCGGCCGTGGGCGTTCGGCGCGGGGTCGAACAGCATCGAGCTGATTTCCGCCGACGGCAAGCAGCATCAGCGCATGCAGTTTTACGAAGCCGACCACAGCAAGCCGCAGGCGAAGTTGCGCGCGATCGTCACGTGGGACGATCCGCATGCCCAGGTCGATCTGCATGTGATTACGCCCGACGGTCTGCACGCGTTCTTCGCCAATCCGACACTCGACGACGGCAGCGGCTTCGACGTCGATTCGGTGGACGGCGCGGGGCCGGGGATTTTTTCGTCGGCGGCGCCGGAGCATGGCACGTGGCTGTTCTTTCTGAATTACTGGGGCAACTTCGATTCGACCGGCTATAACTTCGACGCCGCCGCGCACGATCGCGACGTGATCACGGCGACGCTGACGCTGGTGTTCAACGAAAATACGCCGAACGAACGGCGTGAAACGATGATCGTGCCGCTGCGCAAAATCGGCGACCTGATGCTCGTGAAAAGCGAGCGACTTTGACAGCGGGATGGGAGCGGTGAAGATGACGTCCAGAACGACGCGGTGGATGAAGGCGGCTTGCGGTGTGCTCGTGATGGCCGGCCTGCAGGCGGCGAGCGTGGCGCGCGCGAGCGATATCGATTTCGCCGCGCCGTTGAACGGCTGGCGCAACACCAGCGGCGACACCGAGCGCTATACGCAGGACGTGCATTACCCGGCGGTGTCGGTGCAGACACCGGAAGGCCAGTCGAAGTTCGCACTGATCGAAGGGCAGATTCGCAATACGCCCAAGAAGAAGGGCACCTCGGTCGGCACGCTGGTGGTGAACGGCACGCCGCTGCCGCAGCGGGTGGAGGAGGACGGCAAGTTCTCGCGCCCTTACGCGTTTCCTTCGGGCAGCAACGGCATCGAACTGAGTGCTCCGGACGGCACCCGCAAGCGCGTGCAGTTCTATGACGCATACAGCGGCAAGACCCAACCGAAGCTGCGCGTGCTGCTCGCGTGGGACACCGACGGCACCGACCTCGACTTGCACATCGTATCGCCCGATGGCGTGCATACCTGGTACGGCGACCGCGTGGCGCCGAACGGCGGCTCGCTCGACGTGGACGTGACGACCGGCTATGGGCCGGAGATTTATTCGTCGGCCGCGCCGCTGAAGGGCACCTATCTGGTCTACGTGAATTACTACGGCAACGGCAATAGCGGCGCCGATATCACGGTCGCGCAGATCACCATCATCACCAACGAAAATACGCCGGACGAAAAGAGCGAAACGATTCGTGTGCCGATGCGCAAACCGGGCGAGTTGACGTTGGTGAAAACGTTCGTGCTGCCGTGAGGCGCGTATTGCGAGTTATTTGATGGTTTTAATCCGCCGCCGGTTTTGCCCGGTCGGCGGCGCAATCTTAATGAATATATTAAGCGTTCGCTCAATCTCGAGCCGACTTGGGCCGCGCTGAAAGCCGGTTTAAAAATACACCAAAGCGTGTAATGATCGCGCTCGACGGGTGGCTCTCTTACGCGATCCGTTTTGCATATTTGCATGTTTCTAAGCCGCATCGGCCAGTTCTTACGAGAAAGAGCGCGAGTCCGCTGGATCCGCGCGCACGTGGGTCACAAATACGTCAATAAATCAGAAGGGGGAAGCAAACATGAATTCGCTCGACCAGAAGCAGCCGCTATTGACCTACGACGGCAAGATTGGGGAGTTGTACGGGATTTTCATCAAAAATCTGCTGCTGCAGATCATCACTTTGGGGATTTATCGTTTTTGGGCGACCACCAATACCCGCCGGTATATCTGGTCGAGAATGCAGTTTCAAGGTGAACGGTTTGAATACACCGGGACTGGCGGCGAGTTGTTCAAAGGGTTTCTGCTGGCGATCGCGATTATGATCGGCGCGGTTGTCGGCGCGGGTGTGCTCAGCGCCATTCTGCGCGCCGTGACCGGCAGTGCGTTGCTGGCCGCGTTGCCGCTGATCGCCCTCTACATCCTGATCGCGGTCGTGGCGGCGGGCGCCTATTTCAGTGCGCAGCGTTACCGCCTGAGCCGCACGCAATGGTGCGGGATTCGCGGCGGCATGACGGGTTCGGCGCTGGTCTACGGTGGCTATGTGCTGCTGTATGGCCTGCTGTGCATTGTCACGCTTTGGCAGTTGTTGCCGTGGGTGTCCATGCGCCTCGCCGAGCGCCGCATCAACGCGAGCAGTTTCGGCAGTCAGCCGTTTCATTTTCAGGGTCGTGCCGGCGCACTGTACGGCGCGTTCGTCGGGACGTTCCTTGGCGTGGTTGCGCTGTTTGCCGTGCTCGGCATGATCTTCTTCAAGAGCTTCATGTTGCTGATGCCGTTCGGCCATGCGCCTCTGCGGGCGGGCGACCCCGGCGCGGCCGCGGCGTTCGGCTCAGTGTTTCTGTTCTATGTGCTGTTCATCGTCGGCGCGCTGTTGATTCAGTGCGCCTATCTGGCGCTCGTGACGCGCCATGTGATGGGCAATACCACGCTCGGTTCGCAACTGCGCTTCGGTAGCAGCATGACCGGAAAGCGCCTGCTCGGCCTGGTGCTGGGCAATCTGGCGATCGTCGTTTTCACGCTCGGGTTGGGGCTGCCTATCGTGCTGCATCGCGTGATGCGGGTGGTGGCGGATACGGTTCAGGTGTCCGGCCAGCTCGATCCGCAGACGCTCGGTCAAAGCGACCAGGCGCCCCCGCGTACCGGCGAAGGCATGTTGAACCTGCTCGATCATGGTGGCGCGTTCTGAACGCGGTGGGTGCCGCCGGGGCGCGCTTGCTTGAGACGCGCTATTTCGATGGGCGCAGCGCGGCGGCGTATGGTGCGACGCTGCGTTGGAGCGACGCGTTGTTGTCGGTCGAAGGTGTCGCCGGTGTCGACGGTGTCGCTGGCGAACTGGCGGTTTGGCCGCTTGCGCGGCTCGACGTCGGCGAGCCCGATCCCGACGGTCGAGTCACGTTGTCGTGCAAGGGCGAGCCGGGGCGCGTGACGACCGGCATCGATACTTTGCCGCCCCGGATCGCGGCGCAGGTCGCGACGCCACGCAAGCGGCGTCGACAGTATCTGGGCTGGGCGCTGGTCGGTGTGGCGACGCTGGCGGTGGCATTCGCGCTGGTGACGAAACTGCCGACGGTCGGCGCGGCGCTGATGCCGCGCAGTGCCGAACAGCAGCTCGGCGAGATGGTGGAGACGGTCGTGGTCGGCAAGCATCGCGTGTGCGTCGGCGCCGAAGGGCAGCGCGCACTCGAGCAGCTCGAAGCGCGGCTGGCTCGCGCGGCGGGTATCGCGGAACCGGTGCGGCTGGTGGTGATTGATAGCACAACGGCGAATGCACTGACGTTGCCCGGCGGACGCATGGTGATCATGCGGGGGTTGATTCAGCGAGTCGGCAGTGCCGATCAACTGGCCGGCGTGATGGCGCATGAAACCGGGCATATCGCGCGGCGCGATCCGGTGGTCGCTCTGTTCCGTGGCGCGGGGATCGGTTTGATCAGCGCCACGCTGGGCGTCAACCTCGGTTTCGTGGATGTGTCGTCGCTGGCCGGGCGATTGGTCGGCCTGTCCTACAGCCGCGATATGGAACGCCTCGCCGATGCGAACGGCGTCGCCTATCTGCAAGCGAGCGGCTTGCGCAGCGACGGGCTGGCGGGTTTTTTCACGTTGACGGAAAAGCGCGAGGGTAGTGCGGGCGGGGCGATCGAATTTCTGTCGGATCATCCGCGGACGGCGGATCGTGAGAAGCGCAGCCAGGGATCGCCGCTCGGTGAACGTGCGTTGACGGCGCGGCAGTGGGCGGCTGTTCGGGATGTGTGCGGGAAGCCGTGATGGCGCGTGATTCGTTGCGTTGCGCGATTGCGAGCGCGGTCGTGCAAGTCAATGCGATCAATGCGTTAGGTGAGTCATGCTCAGGTTGTCCACAGGCTTCTGAACAAATTCTGTGGACAAATGGGCCTTGGGCGGCGCGTTGCCTTGTTTTGCTGCGGACCGGGCCGTCAGGCGCGCTCCGATCTCTTGACGATGGCCTGATGGGCGCTTGCGTTGCCAACGCCTGCTTCCTCAGAAATTCGAGTCCGCTTCCCGGTTCTCTCCGACATCTCGCGTAGACGTCCAATACGGCGGACGGTTGTAATACGCATGCACCGTCGCGCCCCATTGCATGTCCGCCATCGACGGCCAGTGGTCCTTATCGAAACCCGGCGAGCTTTTGATCCGCTCGGCGGGGGCGTCGAGCACGAAGCATCTGTCGTCGGTGTCGAGGGTGAGCGCGCTCCACGGTATCGCGTGCAACGTGTCGCCCATGCCGAGAAAACCGCCGCTCGACAGCACTGCGTAGGCGATTCGTCCGCCGCGTACGTCGAGCATGATGGCCGAGATTTTGCCGACGTGTTCACCGTCGGAGGAGATCACCTTGTTGCCGTCGAGTGTCGAGGCGGCCATGACTGCCGGACCGGGGCCGTCGCCGACACCAAGGCCGACGATGGATGCGCCTTGGGTGGCTGTAGCGCTGGTTTTCGGGTTTTGAGGGGTGAGTGAGGTCATGATGGGCTTCCTGTGAAAAGCTTGTACAGGGAGCGCGCAATGAGCGTGCCTGTGGAGGCCGACGCCCGCGGCGCGGCGTTAAATGGCGTTTGCTTCTCTTGCACCGCCATGGGAGCGCAGAAGGGACGCTCAACTCACGCTCTCTCCTCTGGGTGCCGGAGGAGGCGGGGAGTGCGACCCCTCTCATGCTCCGACGATTGCCGAATCCACGGCGATGGGCATATCGATCGCCGATGTCTCGGCGGTCAAATCTTTCGACGGCGGCACGTTGGGTTTCGAGCGACCGGATCAGCCAGAGCAGGATCGCCACGCCTTCTATACGGTTGGACGCTGGGTGGCCGCAGGCTTCACCGTTGGCGTGATGATTTCGTTGCTGGTGCGAGGCGGGGCGTGCTGCGGAGGTGGTGCAGAAGGGACTTGCAGAAGGGACTTGCGGGTGAAACCGCTTGCCGTGCAGGGCGCACGGCAAGCGTAAAACGCCTAGCTTAACGGTCGAGGAACGACTTCAGACGATCCGCGCGGCTTGGGTGCATCAGCTTGCGCATGGCCTTGCTTTCGATCTGACGAATCCGCTCGCGCGTAACGTCGAACTGCTTGCCGACTTCTTCGAGCGTGTGGTCCGACTTCGTGTTGATGCCGTAGCGCATACGCAGCACCTTCGCTTCACGCGGCGACAGCGAGTCGAGCGCGTCGTCGATGGCGGCGCGCAAGTCGGCTTGCATCGCGGCGTCGGCCGGCGACGAAGCCGCCGAATCTTCGATCATGTCGCCGAGCGTGGCGTCGCCGTCGTCGCCGACCGGTGTTTCCATCGACACCGGCTGCTTGGCGATCTTCAGGATGCCGCGCACCTTCTCTTCCGACAGCTCCATGCGTTCGGCCAGCACCGACGGATGCGCTTCCTGACCGGTCTGCTGCAGGATTTCGCGCGAAATGCGGTTGAGCTTGTTGATGGTTTCGATCATGTGAACCGGCACGCGAATCGTGCGAGCCTGGTCGGCGAGCGAACGCGTCACGGCTTGACGAACCCACCACGTGGCGTACGTGGAAAACTTCCAGCCGCGACGGTATTCGAATTTGTCCACCGCCTTCATCAGGCCGATGTTGCCTTCCTGGATCAGGTCGAGGAAGAGCATGCCGCGGTTCACGTACTTCTTCGCGATCGAGATCACGAGACGCAGATTCGCCTCGATCATCTCGCTCTTGGCCTTGCGCATCTTCGATTCGGCCGCAACCATCTGACGGTTGATCTCTTTCAGATGCTTGAGCGGCAGCGAAACCGTGGCTTCGATTTCGATCAGCTTTTGCTGTTCGGACTGAATGGCCGGCAGATTGCGCTCCAGCGCCGCGCCGTACGACGTAGCACCGCGCGCTGCGCGCTCCGTCCAGCCGAGGTCGGCTTCATGGCCGCTGAACGATTCGATGAACTTCTCGCGCGGCATGCCGCTCTTCGCGACGACGATTTGCAGAATGTTGCGTTCGATCGCGCGAACCTGCGCGACCTGATGCTGCACATCGCCGCACAGACGGTCGATGGTGCGTGCCGTGAAGCGGATCTTCGCGAGATGCTGCTGGATCTCTTCGCGGGCGCGCAGATAGGCCTTCGAGCTGACGTCGCCGCGCGTGTGCGAGGCGTTCATCTGGTCGGAGAGCATGCCGACCTGGGCGAAGATTTCGAGGCAATCGCTGGTGAGTTGCTTCAGGCGTGCTTCGTCCGCCGCGGACGAGTCGGCCGGGCCGCCGTCGTCGTCGCCGTCCTCTTCTTCGTCGCTTTCCGTGTCCGTGTCGACGTCTGCTGCGGCCTCGGCGCTCGGCGCTTCTTCTTCGGCGGCGACCGTCTCTTCATTCAGACCGTCGACCATTTCGTCGATGCGCAGTTCGCCGTCCGCGACCTGCTGGGCGCTCGCGAGAATCGCGGAGATTGCCAACGGGCAAGCGGCGATCGCCTGCACCATTTCGTGCAGGCCGTCTTCGATACGCTTGGCGATGGCGATTTCACCGGCGCGGGTCAGCAGCTCGGTGGCACCCATTTCGCGCATGTACATACGCACCGGGTCGGTCGTGCGGCCGAACTCGGAGTCGACGGTCGACAAAGCGACTTCGGTTTCCTCGTCCGCCTGATCGTCCGACACCACGGCCGGGGCATTCGAGTTGAGCAGCAGCGTTTCGGCGTCTGGAGCCTGCTCGTAGACTTGCACGCCCATATCGTTGAACGCGCTGACGATGCTGTCGATTGCCGCCGTCTGCGCGAAGTTGTCGGGCAGATGGTCGTTGATCTGCGCGTGGGTCAGGTAGCCTTGCTCCTTACCCAGCTGGATCAGCGCGCGCATCTGGCGCTGACGTTCTTCTGCCTGTTGCGGCGGCAGTTCGGCCGCCACGGGGATCGCTTTGCCGGCGCCCTTGCCCTTGGCCGTGCGGCCGGAAGGAGCCTTGGGGGTGTAGCTGGCGTTTTCGTGTTGCGAATCTTCGCGATCAAAAGGGTTCACGTATTCTCCTCTAGAGGCTTCGCTATGAGACGCAAGACGCGACCGTCAGGCGTTTCGAGCATGGCTCAACATCACCTGAGTGACTCAACGCGGTTGTTTGGCTGTTGCTCTGGGGAGCAAAAAAGATGAGCCCGCTCGAAGCGGGCCGATAGAAATGTGCGAAATTCGCGCGGCTCGCATTATAGCTGAGCTTGCGCGTTCGCGCTCATTGTGTGCACAAGAAATTGTCATGCACGATGTCAACAGGTCCGTTCGCAGCCCGCCGGTCACACGCGGTGGGGCGTGTTGAGGTCGATGCAGCAAGGTGTGTGCGGATTGGTCGATTACAAGATCCTCACTGTAGAGGAACTTGTTCATCCGCACACGACGCGATCGGTTCCCTCTGCCCCTCTATATAGAGAGAGGATGTTTCTGGCGCCGATTCGTGCTTCGTCAAAAGAAAATTCACGCAAGGGGGTTGACGGCGCGCTACTCATTCTTCATAATCTCATTTCTCTGCTGCAGATGCAGCGACGCAGAACGAAGCGGTGCCGGATAGTTGTGAGGTTAGCAACACGGTGCTGGTCCGGTAGTGAATGCGTATCGATCTTTAAAAATTAACAGCCGATAAGTGTGGGCGCTTGATGCGAGACGCGAGGCGGGTTCTCCGGAATCTGCCGTAAAGCGAAAGTATCAAGTCTCACACAGTAATGAAAGGAAGGTTTGAGTGTCGAAAGACAGTCGAACAATTCGTCAGTACGTTGAGTGAGCGACCGGTTCCTAACGGAACCGAAAAACAGTAACAGGTTTGAACTGAAGAGTTTGATCC
>NZ_QLTK01000034.1 GCF_003269035.1 Paraburkholderia bryophila
CTGAGAGGCCACAGTACGTTTCTTTTTCATGATCGGCATATCCATGATATTCATCCTTCATGATATGCCTCGCCCACAAAATCACGGATAGGTCCTGAGAACCCCTTTAGGCCCTGAAAAAAGCCATAAACTCGTCTGGAACGCGTTGGAGAGGCTCGCAGTCTCGTCGTCCCATTGATGGCCGCAAAGGCAACCAAACGCACTGCGGCGGTCAGCAATCATGCGTCGCATTGCAATCTCCTCGGGTTTCCACACAGCCTGGGTCGAGCGCGGTCATTCGATGTCAGTCCGAAATCGCCTCTCCCACGGTCGTTTTCGGGAATCTTGCCGCGATCATTTCGGGCGTCGGCATGACCCCTCCGATACTCCAT
This sequence comes from Paraburkholderia bryophila, assembly GCF_003269035.1. Classification (GTDB taxonomy): domain Bacteria; phylum Pseudomonadota; class Gammaproteobacteria; order Burkholderiales; family Burkholderiaceae; genus Paraburkholderia; species Paraburkholderia bryophila. Next base: position 372 of record NZ_QLTK01000034.1, read on the forward strand.
TGTGACGGTGCATGCTCATCGATCCGCACCCACACTGAAGAGCGAAACGATGGATCACCGCGCCCTTCGATTTCGACCATCAAATCAGTGATGCGTCTGAGCATCTCCGATTTCTGATCGCTAGAAAGGATGCCGTCGACCGTCTGAACGTGAACAAAAGGCATAACGTCTCTCCAAAAAATGAGGTAACCTATCTGAGTCTGATATTCAGACTCAGATTAGCATTGGGGGTGAGGTGTGTCAAAGAAAGCGCCACCGGAATCGCAGATCCGGCGTAATCGTCCGCTCGTTCCAGTGAGCGAATGCGGGTTAGCGCATACGGCCAATGTGCTGGGCGATCGTTGGGCATTGTTGATTCTGCGTGAAGCGTTTTACGGCGTGACGCGCTTCGATGCGATACGCGAAGATATCGGAGCATCAAAACATGCTCTGAGTAGTCGGCTCGAGTTACTGACCAACGCAGGCATTCTGATCGCGCGGCCTTATCGGGAGCCGGGAGCGCGCGAACGTAACGAATATGTGCTCACGGAAAAGGGCCGCGGTCTTGGTCCCGCATTGCTTATGCTGCTGGACTGGGGGCAAACTTATCTGCAGCCATCGGGACGGCGCGTGTCCCTCGTCGAGCGATCTTCAGGTCAAACGGTGAAAAATGCGTTCGTTACTGAAGACGGTCGTACGGTTGCGCAAGCCGATATCGCCTTGCAAATTTGCTCATAGGCGCGCGGTTCGAGTGGCCGTTACATGCGAAATTCCAACCCATACCTACCAGGAATCTCGCAGTAGATGAGGCCACTCCCGCAGCCAACGCTCGGTCTTCGCGGCGTACACATCGGGTATGGGTAACAGTTTGTTCGGTCTCAGGCGTCCGTCGAAAAGGTCCTGCAAACCAAACGGCGCGTAAATCTCATCGCCCTCTTCGTGGCGCCGGATACCCACTGCAACGGTCGCACACGGAAATCGATCGATGCCGTCCGATGCACGGCTTACAGCGCCGAACGGAGTGCCGAATTTGGTTGGATACCACAATGGCACGCGGGCCTGGTTGCGAATTTGCACTTCGACAGGAATATCCGCAAACAGGCGCCCGGTTTTTTCAATCACGGCGTCTTCCGCCGCCCAAGACGTGTCGGGATCGTAGTAGAAGAGATCGTAGTCCCGGATGCCAGAATGAACGTCACGACCGGAGGCCAGATTCCATATCGACTGTGCGATGCAACCGGCGGTGAGCCACCAGTCTGCAAGACCGAGATGTGATGCTCGATCCAGAATCAGCTTGTTCCATTGATTCCTTTGTGCGAGTTGTACGAGATCCTGCTCCAGGGTTTGGCTCATTCGGTCGTGGGCATCATAGGGTAATCGCAGGGGAAGAGAATATCGTGCGCGGGGCCATTCGTCAGAGTTGGGCAAAGGGTTGTCTGCCCGCTGCGGGAAAAACGGATCGTTTCCAGTGGGTGGCGTGGTATCGATTGCAGCTTTGCGAGCATAGGACCGTAATCGACTGAGGCTGTTCGCCACTGCTGTCCAGATTCGCGGGTCGGAAACTGTACCTGTCGCTCTCACAGACCCATGGCGCACAATAGGAGCCTCAGCCGTGCCGACGCGCATCGCCCTACGGTACTCTAACGTTCGCCCCTGGAAGGCAAACCAGCTCAATGACAGCGGTTATTTCTCTGGTCCTGTTTGACATGGACGACGTCCTGTCTCATTACGACCGTTCGGCACGGGTCAATCACCTCTCGGCGCTATCGGGTCAAGCGCCCGAGACTGTGCATCAAGCGATTTGGGGCTCTGGCCTGGAAGATCGGGCAGACGCAGGCTGTATAAGCGATGAAGCGTATCTGAAGACAATGGGAGACCTACTAGGTTGCCGCATCTCGCGCGAAGATTGGCTAGTCTCTCGCCGCGCCTCGATATCGCCCAACATGGAAGTCCTGGCGCTCGCTACGGCTCTTGCAGTACGACACCGTGTAGCGGTTCTGACAAACAATTGTCGGATGGTGTCTGACCACATCCAATTCCTTAACCCCGCGGTAGCTGAACTTTTCGGCCACCGGATCTACTCGTCCGCATCGTTAGGCGCAGCAAAGCCGGCTGCTGCTGTCTACCTTCGCTGTCTTGATCGCCTCGGCGCAAGCGCGTCCGAGACGCTCTTTGTCGATGACCTCGAGACCAATGTGGCAGGCGCGATCAGCGCGGGTCTTCACGGACACGTGTTCACCGGGGCCGCCTCGCTATCCGCCGAATTGCGGCGGCTCGACTTGCTGTAGCCGGCAACGAGGAAAACTGCAATTACTCGACGGCCTCATTGGATACCGAGTGGCTGCTCTGGAAAAATCCAACTGTCCTTACAGGTCTCGCCCAGCCGGTCGGCCTCGGGCAAAGGGCCACCGGTAGCCGCCTTTACCCGCTATGTTCGCCGGCCCACAGCCTGTACGCCATGGCCTGCCTTGCTTCGTGTCCAGTGGCTGCCGCAAAGCGCAAGCAGCTCAGAAAAGAAACAGCCCCGCACGTCCGGTCGGCTATCATGCGACTCCTCTCCGAAGTAGCTCCTTATGATTTCCGTCCGTAATCTCACGCTGCGCCGCGGCGTCAATGTCGTGCTCGACAGCGCGTCCATCACCTTCACCCCCGGCGAAAAGATTGGTCTCGTCGGCCGCAATGGCGCCGGCAAGTCGTCATTCTTTGGCCTGCTTAACGGCACGTTGCACGAAGATAGCGGCGAGTTCTCGATTCCCGCCGCATACCGGATGGGTCAGGTCGCGCAGGACATGCCGGAGACCGAGCAGAACGCGACGGACTTCGTCGTCGAGGGTGACACCGTGCTGCTGGCCGCTCAGGCCGAAGTCGCCGCCGCCGAGGCCAGCGACGACGGCATGCGCATGGCGCACGCCTACATGAACCTGCACGACGCCGGCGCGCACGATGCCCCCGCACGCGCCCAGGCGCTGATCCAGGGTCTTGGCTTCACCGCTGAACAGCTTAGCCAGCCGGTCAACAGTTTCTCCGGCGGCTGGCGCATGCGGCTGCAACTGGCGCGCGCGCTCATGTGCCCGTCCGACCTGCTGCTGCTCGACGAACCGACCAATCACCTCGACCTCGACGCGCTGGTCTGGCTGGAAGCCTGGCTCAAGCGCTATCAAGGCACCCTCGTCGTGATCAGCCACGACCGCGAATTCCTCGACGAAGTGACGCAGGTGACGGTGCACGTCGACAACGCCAAGCTCGTGCGTTATGGCGGCAACTACAGCAAATTCGAAGAGATGCGCGCTGAGCAACTCGTGTTGCAGCAGGCGGCAATGGCCAAGCAGGCGGACAAGATCGCCCACCTGCAGAAATTCATCGACCGCTTCAAGGCCAAGGCCTCGAAGGCGAAACAGGCGCAGAGCCGGGTCAAGGCGCTCGAACGCATGGAGAAGATCGCACCGGTGCTGGCCGATGCGGAATTCACCTTCGAGTTCAAGGAGCCCCTCAACGTCCCGAACCCACTGTTGTCGATGCTCGACGCGAGCTTCGGCTACCCCGCACCGGCCGACGCACCGCCGGACACGCCGCCCACGGTTATCGTGCGAGGCATCAACCGTTCCGTGCTGGCGGGCCAGCGTATCGGCATTCTCGGTGCCAACGGCCAGGGCAAGTCCACGCTGGTGAAGACGGTCGCGCACTCGCTGGCGCCGATTGCCGGCGAAATCAGTGAGGGCAAGGGCCTGAATATCGGTTATTTCGCCCAGCAGGAACTCGACGTGCTGCGCCCGCTCGACACGCCGATGGAACACATGATCCGCCTTGCCAGGGACACGCCGCCGCACATGCGCGCGCCTGGCCAGAGCAGCACCGAACAATCGCTTCGCACTTTCCTCGGCACTTTTAACTTCAGCGGCGATACGGTTCATCAGGCAGTTCACACGATGAGCGGCGGCGAAAAGGCACGGCTCGTGTTGTGCATGATCGTGTGGCAGCGCCCCAACCTGCTGCTGCTCGACGAGCCGACCAACCACCTCGACCTCGCCACACGAGAAGCGCTCGCCATGGCGCTCAACGAGTTCGAGGGTACGGTGATGCTGGTCAGTCACGACCGGGCCCTGCTGCGTGCGGTATGTGATGAGTTCTGGCTGGTCACGAAGGGCGGCGTCGAGCCCTTCGACGGCGATCTGGACGACTACCAGCAGTTCCTGCGCGACGAGGCTCGTCGCATGCGCGAGCAGGCTGGCGCGGCGTAGAAAACCATCGGCCGAGATACCACCGGGCGCTGGCTCGACGTGAATGTTCCTAGTGCAGTCGCTGATCGGACTAACAACAGGCACCCGCCGCGCTACCTGGTAGTTGCTCAAGCTAGCGATGCGCGGATCGTCTCCGGCGATAGCTCGCCAGCACGACAGCGGTGGTCACCGGCCCGAACTTCGCTAGCGTGTCGATCGCCAGCTCCAGGTGGGTCATATCTTCGACCACGATCCGCACCATGAAACAGTCTTCCCGGGCGATACGGTGCGCCTCGATGATCGCAGGCATTGCGTCGAACGCACTCAGACAATGGCTGATCTGGGCATGGCTGGTTCGAATCCGAACGAGCGCTGCATTGCCACGGCCTACGAGACCGGGATTGATCCGCGCCTCGTAACCTTAGATAACGCCTTGTTCTTAGAGCCGTTGCAGTGCCGGCCCCCTCCGCATCGGTCTTTCCGACATCGGTCGCGACCGGATTTTCCCAATTGCCGTTGAATCAGCTACCTTTCCCCACTGTCGTTGTGTCAAGTTCCAACGACCCGTATGGAAGCCAGCACCATAAATGGTCCAGCTAAAAAATCGCAGATTACCATCCAAACCTGGCGGAAAAACTGCGTCGCCACGGTGGGATTGCTCCACAAGACCGTGAGTGAATCGTCGCCGAGTGTGCCAGTGATTGACCTGCCTCCAGATCGGGAGCGAGACGCCGTAACACGAATGCGCTCAATCCTGGGTGACATTCACGCTGGGATGGCTTCTCATCGGAGCCATTCCAGCGTAGCGAATGTAATCCCTCGTTACTTGCCCGAATTTTCCGCTGCCTGCTCAATCAGCTTCGCCACCTCCTTCGGGTGAGAGATGTACGCCACGTGGCTCGAATCAAGCTCGATTGTCTTGCTACCGGCACGCTTCGTCATGAACCGTTCGAGGTCGGGATTGATCGCGCGGTCAGCGGTTGCGACGACAGCCCAGCTCGGTTTGGTCTTCCAGGCGGGCGTCGAGATAGGTGCGCCAAACGACGCGGCTGCCGGCATGACCTGGGAGACCGACATGAACCGGGCTTCAGCGGCGGGAACGTCGGCGGCGAAATCGGTGCGGAAGCTTGCCTGATCCAGATAGAGATAGCCGTCGGCGGTCGCCTTGATTGCCGTGGATGCCCCCGGCATTTTCTTGGCCAGATCCATTGCACTTTCGCCTGCATCAGGCTGGAAGGCCGCAACATAAACCAGTCCCGCGACCTTTTCGTTGTTACCTGCTTCCGTGATCACGGCGCCGCCATAGCTGTGGCCAACCAGGATGCTCGGGCCACCTTGCGCGTCGACGACACGGTTTGTTGCCTTGACGTCGTCGGCGAACGACGTTTCCGGTTCCTGAACGACGGACACGTTATAGCCATCGCGCGTCAGTATCTTCGAAACGGCTTGCCAGCCTGAGCCATCGGCGAAGTAGCCGTGAACGAGTACAACATTCTTTACCGGCGCTGCCGTGGCGGCTGTAGCGCCGAATACTGCAGCCGAAAGAGTGAGTGCGGCAAGGATACGGTTAAGGCGGAAAGTCACTTTCATTTTGGTTCTCAAGGTAATCTGGTTGAGTGCAGTCATGTTTGGCTGCAGGTTTTGAAGCACAGCTAGTGGCGAAACAACTCTGCCGGCGGAATTGTCGAAGCCGGGCAGCAACTCCTCACAGGGTAAAGACAGCCGTTTCAGCTACGCCGATGTCTCCGCTGCCATTGATATTCGCAAGGCAAGTATTCGCGATTACTTTCCTGCGAAGCATCGCCGACGGCATTTCTCGTTTTGCGTGGCCGGGCTTCTGAGAGCCACGCTTCGAGCAAGCAAGATTACTTCGACGTCTCTGGTTCGGATCTCACACTGGTCGTCACCGACGCATCAAGGCTTTCAACCGCGTGGCGTACGCCCGCCCCATATGCCGGGTCTGCTCTGCCGCAGTTTTCAATGTGCAGGTCTCTGACTGCATGGGAAACGCCATGCATGGCACGCGCGGTGTTCTCGAACAACACCTGACGCTGCGCCTCCGACATAAGGCGAAACAGGTCTCCAGGTTGTGAGAAGTAATCGTCGTCGACACGGTGATTCCAATGATCCGCCGCACCCTCGATAGAGAGCGGAGGTTCGCTGAAGTCAGGCTGATCCAGCCACGCGCCCTTCGTGTTGGGGTTATAGGGCGTCGTCCCACCTTGGTTCCCATCGACACGCATCACGCCGTCGCGGTGATAGCTGTTGTAGTGGCGAGCGCCGCGCGGTGCATTAACCGGAATCTGGTGATGATTGACGGAGAGCCGGTATCGCTGCGCGTCACCATAAGAAAACAGTCGGCCCTGCAACATCTTGTCCGGTGAGAAGCTGATCCCAGGGACTACGTTCGCCGGGTTAAAAGCGGCCTGTTCGACATCGGCAAACCAGTTTTCGGCGTTGCGATTGAGTTCAAAAAAACCAACCTCAAAGAGCGGATAGTCCTTTTTCGACCAGACCTTGGTCAGATCGAACGGGTTCACTTTGCAGGTCGCGGCTTCCTTCTCCGGCATGATCTGGAAATACAAAGTCCAGCGCGGAAATTCTCCCTTTTCTATTGATTCGTACAGGTCCCGATGATGACTTTCGCGGTCGGACCCAACCAGTTCCACGGCCTGCGCGTCGGTCATGTTCTCAATGCCCTGCTGCGTGTGCATGTGAAACTTTACCCAGAAACGCTCGCCAGCCGCGTTGATGAGGCTGAACGTGTGGCTACCGAACCCGTGCATATTCCTGAACGTCCGAGGAATGCCTCGATCGCTCATCACGATGGTGATCTGGTGAAGTGCCTCAGGCAACTGGGTCCAGAAGTCCCAATTACTCTCCGCGCTGCGCAGCCCCGTTCTCGGGTCACGCTTGATTGCGTGGTTGAGGTCCGGAAACTTCAGGGGATCGCGCAAAAAGAACACTGGCGTGTTATTGCCGACCAGATCCCAGTTACCTTCTTCGGTATAAAACTTGAGCGCGAATCCGCGGATGTCACGCTCTGCGTCCGCCGCGCCTCGCTCTCCAGCGACCGTCGAGAAGCGCGCAAACATCTCCGTTGTTTTTCCGACTTCGGAGAAAATTTTGGCTCGGGTGTAGGCAGTGACGTCGTGCGTGACCGTGAACGTACCGAAGGCGCCGGACCCTTTGGCATGCATACGACGCTCGGGAATGACTTCACGGTCAAAGTGGGCCAGCTTCTCGAGAAACCATACGTCCTGAAGCAACGCGGGTCCACGCGGGCCGGCCGATTGCGTGTTCTGATTGTCAGGTACCGGGGCTCCAAACGCCGTCGTCAATTTGCTCATGGCTTTCTCTGTGGGATGTCGGAAGGGAGTTGAGTGCGGAGTGAGAAAAATGCGTCAGAGAATGCCGGCGTGCGATGGGTTATTTCTTCAGCCACCTGCGCGCCGACTCGCTCTATTGGGCGGTGCCTATTTAGCCGCTGCGAGGATCGCGTCGCTTACCTTTGCCGCGTGAGAGAGCATGACAAGGTGGCTGGACGCTACCGACGTTTTTTGCGATTTCGCCCTGTCTGCCATTCTATGTTGCAACGATGGTTGAATCGCTCCATCCTGTTCGGCCACGACATACCAGGATGGCTTCGACTTCCAAGCGGGTGCCGAGACGACGTCTCCCAATGCCTTTGCTGCCGTCGCACCCTGTGTGACGAAGACCACCAATCGTTCATCTTCCGGCAGGTCCTGACCGAAGCTCTCATCGATGCCGGTTCGCGTGAGCTTGAGAAAGCCTTGTGAATCGGGCCGAATCTCCGCACCGAGTGGCGCCGGATCAGCGCTGGCGCCGAGTGCACCTGCCGACTCGCCTTCGTCAGGTGCAAAGGCGGCGACAAATACCAGACTTTGCACCTTGCTGTCATTGCCCGTCGCAGTCGCAACGACGCCACCATAAGAGTGACCGACCAGCACCACCGGCCCCTCAATCAACGCGAGCGCCCGTTTGACTGCAGCGGCGTCGTCCTCCAGCGAGGTCAACGGCAATTGCACGGCGACGCTGGATAATCCGCCTGCATGCAGGAGCGGAATGACTTTGGACCAGCATCCAGCATTTGCCCATGCTCCATGGACGAGTACGGCAGTTACAGATTGACTCATGGTTGCTTCCTTAATGAACGTTGTCCGACATACAATTGAGAGAAGACGCGGGATTGAAACGGCACGACAGAGGCACTTCTGAAGCAGACAATCAGGATCGCCAGGCTGACTGACGACAACGCTGCAAAAGGTGCCTGCATGAAGATAAGGCTCCTGTCTGCAATCACGTGGGCTTTAAGAAAGGGTATAACCTGCTCGCGGACCAGTTCGGTAATTGCACTGCCAGGCGCGCTGTCCGGAACCGCGATGCCATCCATACCCCTCGCTTCTTCTCCACCATGACGAAAAAACTTCAAGGCATCGAGCGAATGGTGATTCAGGCAGGCAAGCCCGCGTTGCAAGTCACGGCTCTTATGTACTCTTTATTTTGTGTTTCAGATTACGGTCGGATAACAGCAGCGTGGAGTTCGTCGGACTGCTCGGGCGCCGGGAGAATAGCCGCGCCGTATGTCAGCCCTGTGTTATGAGCGAGTTCTATACGCCGAACGCGAATGGTGTTCATGCAACTGGTAGTACTGGCTCACTTGACTTCGCATCGTGCTCGTAGTGTAACGGAGCGATAACGCCGCGCCATGGCTGTGCCGCCTCACTACATTCTTTATTCTCTTTGACGAAAGTTTGACCTGGGTCGCGCAGAAATTTGACTTCGTCTATCATCACGAAGCGTTGGGCGGCAGCACGAAGAAACGGACGGTACATTCCGCTGTCGGGATGACTATTCTGCCGAGCGCGCAGAGGGTCTGAGTCTCTCTACAGCTTTTCGAAAGGGGTGCACGCGCATGAACAGTACAACGATGAGCAAAGCCCCCGTCATTATTGCCACTGACCGCGTGCCGCCGAACGCGAGGCTGGCCTTCTGGCAAAGCGGGGTCGCGAATCTTTTGACTCATCTGGAGTGTTCGAGCGCGATAGATGAAGACTTCTCAGGATCGCTTACCGCCCATCTTTCGACGCCAATCAACCTGATTGAAATCGTAGCGACGTCGCATACCATAGCTCGGGTCAAGCCAAAAATCTCACAGGTTGGTGAAGAACAGGTATTCGTCTGCATACAGATGACCGGAGAGGCGATCGTCGAACAGGACAACCGGCGCAATGTTCTTAGGCCAGGCGACATCACCTTGCTGGATACATCGAAAACATTCCGCGCTGAATTTCCCGAGCCGAAATCCCAGCTGGTTTTGCAGATCCCAAGAACCCTTGTACGCAAGCAGATCGGCTCCATCGAAAATCATACGGCGACCGTCGTCTCGACGGACAGTCCGCTGGGCGCCATGACGAAGAATTTTGTCGGCTCGCTGGCGCAGAACTTTGAAAGCTTCAGCACCGATGTCGCGCAACGGCTGACCGAACAGGCAATAGACATGGCGTTGATGGCGTTCATGTCGCGACCGGATGACAAATCTCCAGGAGCGGCAGGGAACACCGTCACGAGGACGATGCTTGCCTACCGTGGTCGAGCCTTTATTGAAACGAACCTGCGGGATCATTCACTGACGCCCGCGGATGTCGCCGAGCATCTGGGAATCTCGAAGCGATACCTGAGTTCGGTTTTCGCCAGTGACGGTCAGTCGGTCGAGAAGTACATCTGGGAGCGAAGATTGGCCAGGTGTGCGAGAGATCTCGAAGACCGGGGGCAGGTCAATCGCGCCATCGGGGATATCGCTTCCTCATGGGGTTTCAATAACCTGCCGCATTTCAGTCAGTCATTCAAAGCGGCTTTCGGCATAACGCCTCGTGAGTTTCGAAAGGCCGCATAGAGAGCTTTCCTCACGCCAGCATCGCGCATCTCAGCAAGCGCAGCCGGCCATGCGCTAGTCACCCAGCTCAGCCAGCTTGCGCCTCGAGCAGTCACACCCGACGGTCTGCATTCCGTACTGACGCCCGGGCTTCTGGTTCTGCAATGAGAGGGCGTGCCGCCGCACTTCCGCGGCGGGAAGCGGACCGCCGTGCCCCATGTGAAAGCGTTGCATGCCCGCGTCCACCATGCCGAGCAACTCTTCGCCGACCGCTTGCGGATCGTCTTCGAAGGGTGGGCGCATGGCGTGTCCCTTGCGTATCAATCCCCCAAGAAAGACCCCGGAGGCGACCAGATCGCCGACTAACGCGTCGCCGCTTTCTAGTTCGACCGACACGGAACCGGCCGTGTGACCCGGCGTGTGCATTGCCACGCCGTCGATTCCGTAGCAACCGAGATCAAGGCTGGCGTCGTCTTGCAACAAGATGTCCGGTGTGAACGGCAGGTACGGTTCGCCGGGCAACCCTGAGCGCAAAAAGAGCGGCCCCCACCAGTGCGCGACGCAGTACGTCATCTCCTTGCGCCGCTCGTAATAGTCCAGATCTGCCGCATGAGCGAGGATCGGCGCGCCCGTCAGTTCACGCAGTCGCGCAGCCGAGCCGGCATGGTCTGTATGCGCGTGAGTGACCACGATCAGCGTGACATCGCGGACTCCAAGACCGAGTTTCTTCAACGCACGCCCGATCTTGTCCTCCGAGCCCGGCGTGCCTGTATCAACGAGGATGCAACCTCTTGCACCGACAACCAGGTGGCAGTGGACCATGCCGAACGGCAGGATGGGAATCGTCGTGATGGATAGTTGATTCATGATGTCGTTCCTTGTCGGTCGGTGATGGCGTCATACCGCCCATGCCATTCAGTTCAACCCGAGCGGATTGGCGATTCGCAGCCTCCATCCGCCGTCTCGTCCCTTTTCCATGACCTGCGTCGCGGTACCGCGCTCTTCGTGCTCCCGGCCGTCCGGTAGCGTCACGCTCAGCGTCCAGTCAAGCAGCACGAGCGCGATGTCGCCGCTTGTCAGCACACGACGCACCTCGTTGCGAATGCGCGGGCGCGATGTCAGCAACTGCGCGAGGTGATTACGCAATTCGGCCGGGCTGTCTTGCACCACCTCGCCGCCCGTCATCCGCATCGTGGCTTGATTGGTGAACAGAGCAAGCACGGCATCAAGATCGCCGGCGTTCAGCGCCGCGTCGAAAGCGACCGGAACCTGCTCGGGGGAGCTGCACACGATGGACTTGCCTTCGATCGCGGCCACGAAGCGGGCAATCAGCCGCGCCACCTCAGCCGGTGCCTCCAGCGGCGACAGGTGCCCCACTCCAGGCAGGACATACAACGCCGCGTGCGGGATGCGAGGCAGCAGTTCCGCCTGCAGCGTTGCGACGCGATCCACCTGGTCGAGCTCGCCCGAGATGACGATGGCCGGCGCGTCGATCGACGCCATGGCCTCGGTAATGTCTTCGCGCATGGCCACGTTCGGCCAGCCCGCCTTGGCCTGGGGTGCGGCCTTCAGGCTGTCGCCGATGACCTGCTCGCGGCAAGCGGCGTCGAGCGGCTTTGCGGTAAGGACATGATCGATAACGAATTCGACCGACTCGCGCGATTGGTACGCACCGGTCAACGTCGCGCGTTGCTCGTCGGAAAGCAGCATCGGTGAAGGAGGCGACGGCGCGACGAGCACGAGGCCTTCGAGCCCGCGTGGCCGACGCGACGCGATGAGCTGCGCGACCTTACCGCCCATCGAATGACCGATCAGAACGTAACGCTGCAGCGCCAGCGCTTCGATGACGCCTTCGGCGTCGGCGGCAAGGTCGGCGATGCGGTAACCCTCGTCCGGGGCTGCGGAATCGCCCCAGCCGCGGTGATCGGTGGCGACGATTCGATACCGGTCGGACAACGCGTTTGCCACCGCGTCCCAGGTACGCGACGAGCCGCCGTAGTAGTGCAGGAATACCAGGGCCAACTCGCCGCTGCCCCGCTGCGAGACGTGAATCCGCGTACCGTTCGACTTGATTTCCATTTCCGTTCCTTGTTCCTTAGGTTATGGGGAGATGGTAGATTCAAGTCGCTCGCTTGATAATTGGCGATTCGGTGTTATCAGTCGATAATAGCGTTATCGAATTGGAGGACAATGTGGATCGACTGACGAGCCTTGGCGTATTCGTCGCCGCCGTCGAAGAAGGCAGCTTTGCCGCGGCGGCACGCCGCTTCGGCCTGTCAGCGGCGATGGCGGGCAAACACGTGAGCGCCCTTGAGTCCGAGCTGAATGCCCGGCTGCTCCAACGCACCACACGGCGCTTGAATCTGACCGATACCGGCCAGACTTACTACGAACGCTGCAAGCGGATTCTCGAAGCCTTCGACGAAGCGGGACGAGAAGCGAGCGACTCGCAAGCCACGGCGCGCGGTGTGCTGCGCGTCGCGGCGCCGGTCACGTTCGGCGCGATGCACTTAGGTGACGTCGTGGCACGCTACCTGGAGGATCACCCGCACGTCAACGTGGAGGTGCTGCTGGGAGACCGCTATGTCGATCTCATCGACGCGGGTGTCGATGTCGCCATCCGGATCGGTCGCCTGGAAGACCCTCAGCTCGTGACGCGCCGGCTTGCGCCATGCCGAATGGTCATGTGCGCGTCTCCGGCCTACCTCGAGCGCCATGGAACGCCGCGCAAGCCGGCTGACGTGATGCGTGCGCAAAGACTCGTTTTCAGCGAGGCCGTCTCGGCCGGCGACTGGACATTGCTGGATGCGAGAAACCGCGCGCACCTCATCGACGGACCATGCCGAATGGCCGCGAACAATACGCAAATGCTGCTTGCCGCCGCACTCGCCGGCGCCGGCATCGCATACGGCCCGACCTTCGTATTCGGCGAGCACCTCCGGCGCGGCGAACTCGTCGCCCTGCTTCCAGCGTATCGGGCTGCGAATCTGACGATTCAGGCCATTTATCCCAGTGCGCGGCGCATACCGCTCAAGGTACGTCGCTTTGTCGATTACCTCGCCGAAACATTCGGCGACGAACCGCCATGGGATCGCGAGGAAACGCCGCGGCAAAGCGGCCGCCGAGGCTCCCGAAGCAACCGTTGAACCACTGGCTCCCGTTGTTTATCCAACTAGGCAGCAACGACCGTAAATTCAACCCCCGACTCGAACCCCAACGTCGTGGTCGAAAAGCGTGGGTTGCCTTCAAGGTACTGCTTGTACGGCCACACGGCGTCCTCGGCGGTGTACATGTTGTCGGCGAGAACAATCGAGCCCGGACGAAGCAGATGCTCGATGCGCCGGAACAGATCCAGATACGCGTCAGCCCATACGTCCATAAACACCAGGTCGAACGTACCGTGCAGTTCGGCAATGGTCTGGAACACGTCACCTTCCCTCAGATCGACATGCGCGTCCACCCCCGCCGCGCTCACATGGGCTCGAAGGTGTGCGCACTTCCCCGGGTCGAGCTCGGTCGCGACGACGATACCGCTGCCCATCGTGCGAAGGGCGTCGGCGAAATACAGCGTGGACACGCCACAAGAGCTGCCGAGTTCGAGAATCCGTGCCGGCCTGTGGGCAAGCACCATGTTGTATAAAAACTTCCCCATTTCCGGGGTGACGGCTAACGACAGCGCCGTACCTTGCGAGGACTGGAAATCTTCGCTAGTCAGGCCATGCGATTCCAGAAATCGCCCGCGCAGTCGAGGTGCGAGCATGTCGTATTCGTCGGCGAGCGTCATGAACTCCTCGCTCGACCCGTGAAACTGGGCCCGCGCGCGGGCCAGTACTTCCGTCAGGCTCTGTTCGTGAAGTCGTTCCAGAAGTGCCGTGGTTGTCGAAGTCATAGGTTCTCCTCTTGCCCAACTTGGCTAATGAAGTGTGCGGAACATAGAGAGACGTTTGAGGAGAGCAAATATTTTGGCCGACTTCGAAAATCCGGCCATGCTGGCGCCTGCCGGCGTCGGCAGACGACACCGCCACGTCGCGGTAGACGATCTTGTCGTGAAAGAACGGGATGCTGGCGAAAGGGCCACCGGGACGGCGCGCCTGCTGCATCCAATGCGCGGCATTCGGTGCGCTGCTACCCAAGCTATCTTTTGCGCGTTGCGGCGCTTCGATTTCGTTCAGTAAGCCGCGACGATTGAAGCCCTCGACATATCGACATGACAAAACCGCCCGGCTGAGTGCCGGGCGGTTTTGACGGATTCAATCTAGATTTCCGCGTAATCGATACCCGTCAGCGGCCCCAGATGAGCCACCGTGGTGAAGTGCGCTTCATGCCCGGTATCGATGTCCAACTCGCGCACGTTACCGCCCAGATCGGTCACGAATGCGCGCCGCCCCTGTGGGTCGAGCGACACGCCAATGCCCTCCTTCAACTCACGGGCCAGTACTTCGCGATCGACCAATCCGGACGCCGTGATCCTCGCGCGATTGAGTGTATTGCCGTCTTGCGTATCGTCGCCGCGGTCGGTCCAGTACAGCACGCCCTCGTGGTGATCGAGATCGAGATCGATCGGCTCCGGTAAGTCGGCCAGCAACAATTCGACATCCGGACGCTGGTCGGGTCGCGCACCGGCGGGCAGCTCGATACCCGCTCTGAAGATGCGGCCCTTGCCTGCATCCGGTGGTCCCTTCTGCGTCCAGTAGACATGCCCGTTGGCCTTGTCCAATACGATGCCGACACAATGACGGGTCGCGTCGGCCGTATCGTCGGGGAAATTTCCGGTGCGCACGAGTTCCGTCACCTCCGTGCCGTCCAACCGCGCGCGCATGACGCGCATGCCTTCGCGATCGCACCAGTACAGGTGACCGCTTTCCTTGTCGAGCACGAGTTCTTTCGGTGTGCCGGCCTGACCGGATGGGACCAGCACGCGATGTTCGCTGCCGTCGAGCTTCGCGCTTTCGATCGTGCCGTCGTTCGGGGGCACCGCGCCGGACGCCGGATCGCTGTCGATCAGATGGATGCCGGTTCCCATGTTGGTCCAGTAGACGACCTGGTCTTCAGGATCGACCTTGATGCCGTCGGGCGTGCGGGTCAGATTCGCGAGCACGACTTCGTGCGAACCGTCGGGTGACAAAGCGATGATCGCAGGCGGACGCGCCTGCAGGACATACAGCGTACCGCCATTCTTCGTAGCCACGGTAAGTACCCTCCATCTGGTCACTGAAAACGTTGTCATACGGCCGGATTCGATCCGTCAGGTCGCTGCTGCTGGACCGCTTGCGAAAGACTACCTCAGGTTGTGGGCTTCTGCGCTGAACAGGGGGCTTCATGGATGGGCACGCCATATCGTTTGCCGATCCGCATGGCGAGCACCGCACTGTTCTTAACACTGATGTGCTAATCCCAGGGCGGCACTCCGCCAAACGCGTCGACCAGAAAATCGATCATGACGCGCACCCTCGCGCTCAGGTGCCGACGGCTCGGGTACAGGGCGAGTATGTCGATCTCGGGCAGGCGGTATTCCGGCAATACGTGAACGAGTTTGCCGGCCCGCAGATCGGCGCCGATCAGGAACGTGGGCTGCCAGATCACGCCTTGCCCGGCGAGCGCGGCTGCCCGCGCCGTATCGCCGTTGTTGGTATGCATGTGACAGTCGACCCGCACCGGGTGCGTCTTGCCGTGAGCGTCGATCAGTTGCCACTCGTCGCCGGTGGCCGCATACGTGTAGCCGATGCAGCGATGCGCGCTCAGGTCCGTGGGCGAAGTTGGAGGTCCGACGCGCGCCAGATAGTCCGGTGACGCGCACAGAATGTTTTGCGAGGTCGCCAGCTTGCGCGCTGCGTGACTGGTCGAGCCGGCGCGTGAGATGCGAATGGCGAGGTCGTAGCCTTCGTCGACGATATCCACGACGCGATCGATCAACCCCACGTCGAGTTCGATGCCGGGATGTCTGCGCATGAACTCCGGCCATAGCGGCGCGAGATACTGAATGCCAAAGCTCACCGGCGCGTTGATGCGCAGCCGTCCACGCGGTTCGACCGACGCGGACGACACCAAGCCCTCCGTGTCCGCCACATCGTCGAGGATGGACTTGCAGCGTGCGTAAAGCGTCTCGCCGCCATCGGTCAGAGACAGCGTGCGTGAGGTGCGATTCAGCAGCCGCGTGCCAAGGTGCGCTTCCAGCTCGTTCACATAACGGGTGACATTGGCGGGCGACGTGCCGAGCGCGTCCGCGGCGCGCGCAAAACCACCACGACTCACCACGGTCACGAAAACCTCGAAAGCACGCAGGCGATCCATATCCGCTCCTGTCATTCATAAAAGCTGAATGATAGGACCATGTTTTAGGCCTGTCGGCAAGCGGAACTGAAGCCTATATTTCTTTCACGGCCAAGGCATCGGGCTCTGGCCAACGCAACACACCCGGAGATTCAACATGCAACGCTTGACAGGAAAAGTCGCCATCGTGACGGGCGCCAGCTCAGGAATTGGCCGTGCCACGGCAAAGTTGTTCGCGCAGGAAGGCGCCAAGGTGGTTATCGCGGCGCGCCGTGCGACGGAGCTCGAAGCGCTCGTCGCGGAGATCGCCAGCGAAGGCGGCGAAGCCGCGTATCTGGCCGGCGACGTGCAATCGGAGGACTTCGCGAAGGCGCTCGTCGCATTCACGGTGAGCCGTTTCGGCCGTCTGGACATCGCCTACAACAACGCCGGTACGCTCGGCGAAATGGGCCCCACCACCGGCATTTCCGAAGCCGGCTGGAACGCCGCGCTGGCGACCAACCTGACCAGTGCCTTCCTCGGCGCGAAGCATCAGATTCCCGAAATGTTGAAGCAAGGCGGCGGCTCGATCATCTTCACGTCGACGTTCGTCGGCTACTCGTTCGCGTTTCCCGGCACCGCCGCCTACGCGGCGAGCAAGGCCGGACTGATCGGCTTGACCCAGGCACTCGCTGCCGAGTACGGCGCGCAAGGCGTGCGCGTCAACGCGGTGTTGCCCGGCGCCGTGGACACGGAAATGTATCGCGGCATGAACGACAGCCACGAATCGCAGGCCTTCGTGACCGGACTGCATGCGCTCAAGCGTGTTGCGAAGCCGGAAGAACTGGCGCGCTCGGTGCTGTATCTCGCCTCGGACGACTCGTCCTTCGTCACCGGTACGGCGTCACTGGTCGATGGCGGCGCATCGATTACCCGCACCTGAACCTCGTGGCGGCATCCGTCTTTCACGCACGGGTGCCGCCACGCCGGGACCATCGATAGATTGCTTCCTGAACACGCGGCAGCCGTCCGTTCGTTTCGGCGAA
The DNA here is from genome assembly GCF_003269035.1 of Paraburkholderia bryophila. Lineage (GTDB taxonomy): Bacteria > Pseudomonadota > Gammaproteobacteria > Burkholderiales > Burkholderiaceae > Paraburkholderia > Paraburkholderia bryophila. The sequence continues at coordinate 17,759 of NZ_QLTK01000034.1, forward strand.
ACACTAGTCGAGATAGGCGGCCTCGCCGTGCAATTCGGTGTCGAGTCCGCGCTCCTCCGCTGCGGCATGAACCTTGACCGGCGTCGCGCGATCGATCAGCCACAACATGGCCCAGGTAAACGCGAACGCCCAGACGCCGGATACCACCACCGCCACGCACTGCTTGAAGAAGAAATCGACACCGCCGAGCAGGAGTCCGTCTGCCCCATTCGGATTCCACGCCTTCGATGCAAATACGCCGAGCATGATCGTGCCGATCAAACCGCCAACGCCATGCACGCCCCACACGTCGAGCGCGTCGTCGAGGCCGAGCCGGTTTTTCAGGGCGACCGCGTAATAGCAGACCAGACCCGCAACAATCCCGATGATCGACGCCGTACCGAGCGACACATAGCCGGCTGCGGGCGTGATCGTCGCAAGACCCGCCACCGACCCTGTCAGCAAACCGATGAACTTCGGCTGACGCGCGTTGAGCCATTCGATCACCAGCCAGGTGACGGCGGCGAACGACGCAGCGACGTCGGTGTTGAGAAACGACGAGGCCGTAATGGCGTCGACACGAAGTTCCGAGCCGGCATTGAAGCCATACCAGCCGAACCACAAAAGGCCGGTGCCCAACGCAATGAGCGGCACGTTATGAGGTTTGTGCGTCATCACGTGTCGGCGCCCCACGTAGAGCACCGAAGCCAGCGCGGCGAAACCAGCGGTGTTGTGCACCACGATACCGCCCGCGTAGTCGAGTACACCCCATTTCGCAAACAGGCCATCCGGGCTCCACACCATATGCACGAACGGAAAGTACACGAGCACGAGCCAGCCGGTGAGGAACAGGAAATAGGCCTTGAAGGTCACACGATTGGTAAATGCGCCAGTGATCAGCGCGGGCGTGATGATGGCGAACATCATCTGATAGGCGACGTGAACCACGAGCGGAATACCCGCATCGTTACCCGTGTACATGGTCTGCAAAGTTATGCCGCGCAGAAAGGCGTAGTGCGTCGGGTCGCCTATGATGCCGTGCCAGCTCGGACCGAAACACATGGAATAGCCGAACGCAAACCAGAGCACGGTCGTCCATGCGAGCGAAATGAAGCTCTGCATCATGATCGATAGCACGTTCTTGCGTTCAACCAGGCCGCCGTAGAAGAACGCGAGACCCGGCGTCATCAACATGACCAGGCTCGCGCAGAGCAACATGAATGCAGTATTGCCGACATTGATCGGCATGGTTCCGGAAAGCACTGATCGTCTCCTTGATTGTCATTGCTGTCATTGCGATGGCGGACCGGACAATCGTGTTGGATCGGATCGTGCGGATCGTAGGTAGCCACTGCACCTTTCACCGCGCTGCCGATCGATCGGTATCGGGCTCTAGCGGCCGCCGAAAAATATTCCCGCACGGGTCGAGGCGCAATACGCGTGAGCGATATAGTGGGATTCGCGTGATCGTTATGGAGACCGCCTGATAAGACGCCGGGCGCCAGGCAGACGGGTAAACGACGAGCTGCGGATTACTTCGGGCGAAGTGTTTTGAAAGGCTTTATATGAGAGCGTGCAAGCCAAGCGAATGGATCGCGGCGAAAGCCGGCTGACCGACAGGCAAACGACGCCTACGTGATCGTGGATTTCGTTCTAGCGAACGAATGCCCGGGTTGTAATGGGCGCGGCTGATTCCGCAGACGAGAGAAATCGGTCCCTGCACACCTTCTGGCACACCATAATTCAGACCGTGGGAACGACAACCCGGACACTGGACGCAAGTCATGATCCGCAAACCCGTACGGCCCCTGTGGTCCGCTGTCGTAGCGGCGGCTTTGTCGGCTTGCGTGCAGACAGGTCCAACGTACTCCGTGCCGGCGCCGCAGCGAATGATCGGCGGCGAGCGCGAGGCACAGTCCGACAGCGATCTGTCGAAAGCAGTCCGGCAAGCGCTGGCGCGGGCGCCTGGTTTCAATGTAGCGGGCGTATTCGTCCGTGCGCTCGACGGCGCGGTATTCCTGACCGGAACGGTGCACGACGCCGATCAGATCCGCCAGGCTGAACACATCGCGCGGACCGTACCGGGCGTACTGGTCGTATCGAACAAGCTGATGTTGTGGCACGGTGGGAATGGTTAAGTGCCACACATGCGGGGGCTCGACATTTTATGCGACGCTCCCTAGCGAAGCGCAGCCGCCACCGCCTCGTCGATCTGCAACGCAAAGCGGGCTTCGACATCAGGCACCGTGAAGCCAATCGACAGTTCCAGATACGCGTCACCTAGCACCAACTGAACGAAGGTCGCTGCACGCAATGCGGCAGTCGATTCATCAAATCTCTTTCGCAGAATTTTTGCGGCGAAGGCGCGCACGACCTTTGCGCCGTTTTCGTGAAACACCTGACCGAGTTCCGGAAGACGCTCGGCCTCGGCAACGATGGCCCGGTAAAGCCGCAGATAATCCGGCTCGATAAGGCTTTGCGCCATCACCCATCCCAGTTCACGCAACTCGACTTCGGGTGAGCCATCGGATTGCTCGCCCTGAGCGCTGACCAGAACGCCGCCCACCTGAGCGCACATCGAGCTCACCAGACCAACGAAGAGCGCCTCCTTCGACTTGAAGTGGCGGTAGACAGTCTGCTTGCCGACGCCCGCGGCTGCGGCGACATCGTCCATCGTTGCCAGGCCGAATCCCTGGCGTAAAAAAACGGTTTTCGCGCCGTCGAGGATGGCGGATCGCTTACGAAGTTGCAGCGGGCTCAGGTCGGAGAGAGAGGACGTGTTCATCCCCCGATAAATAACAGATCGCCGGACCGTTGACAAGACTGGTCAGTCTCGTTTAGATTTTCGGAAACGAGACTCATGAGTCTCGTTCGAGAGATTTATCGACTTTCGCGGACATTCATCGAGGGAAACGCTATGGAACTGTTCATTACGGGCGGCACGGGCTACATCGGGCAAGCCGTCGCGCGCAAGGCAATCGGCCTCGGCCATCAGGTGACGGCGCTGGTGCGCCAGGACGGCTCGGCGGCCGCCCGTGCGCTGGCACGTCTCGGCGTGAAACTGCAGGTTGGCGACCTGCGTGAGCCGCAGTCGTTTGCGGCGGCCGCCGGTGCCGCCGATGGCGTGGTGCACGCCGCCTCGACCAACGACGCTTCCGCCGCTGCCGCCGACAAGGCCGCCGTTCAGACCGGCTGTGTGAGAGTCGTCGGCGATGGTCGCAACCACTGGCCTGCCGTGCACGTCGACGATCTCGCCACGGCCTATCTGAGCGCGGTGGAGCGGGCAGCCAGCGGAGACGATCTCGTTACGGGACAGATCCTCAACGTCGTCGCGGAAGACGCCGTTGCCGTCGCCGAAATGGGCGAAGCGATTCGGGCCTCGGTGAGTGCAGATCGCGTCGAATTCTGGCCACTCGACGCTGCTCGCCAGGCGCTTGGGCCATTTGCCGACGCACTAGCGCTCGACCAGACGGTCAGCGGCCAGCACGCCCGGCGGGTTCTTGCCTGGGAACCCCACGGCCCACGCCTGATTGCGGACCTCTCTGTGCCGACGCACTTTCAGCAAGGCAACGGAGCATGACGATGGCGTTATTGAACAGCGCATCTGTCGAATCGATTCTCGCGATGATCGTAGCGGTTCTGTTCGCCGTGGCCGGCGTGGTCAATCTCGCGGGACGTGGCGCGGTGAAGCGTGACTTCGCACGCTGGGGTTATCCAGCGTGGTTTCGTGTGCTCTGTGGCGCGCTTGAGTTGTCGAGTGCGGCGCTTCTCGCTGGACAACAAACGAGAGGGTTAGGCCTGGCGTTGGCCGGCGCGATCATGATCGGCGCGCTTTTCACGCTGGTGCGCAATCGGGAACCGTTCCGGCATCTCGCTCCGGCGCTGCTCTTCTCGGCTCTTGTGGTGGTTACTGTGGCGGTCCGCGGTTGAAGCACCGTTGCCACTCTGCGAGTGAGCCCGGGGCGCTGTGCATGGAGTGCACATTGCCTACCTGGCTTCGACAGCATTGAGGTTCGCAAGACGCCAGCCGGGCATTCGTTTGAATGCCGGCTGGCCGTCCTTGACGATTAATCGCCGAGATATTCCGGCTCGATCTGGATGTTCTGCTCGCCGGCAGCTTTCTTCTCCCAGTATCGCTTGACCCAATTCTCGAAGGTCTTGCCGGCGGCCGTATCCTTGCCCGTGAAAGCAATGGAACCGATCTGCGCGTACGGAATGGTTTCCTTCTCCTTCTTGCCGGTCGGAATGATCCGCACGAAGCAGTCCTTGAAGGCCGCGCCGTACTGGCGGTCGTACAGATAGCCTGCGACAGTCGAGCCGTCCTTGCGGGTGATCGTGACGTCGCCACGGTAGTCGAAGGCTTTTTCCATCGCCTCGCGCACTTCCGCTTCGGTCGTCAGTTCGGGCGCCCAGCCTTCGAGTTTCTCGTGTGTCGTGCCGGGTGCGTTCTCCATCTCATCCGGAGCGACTGCCTTGACCGGTTGCGCGACGGCCTGGACTTCTTCGGTCTTCGCGCCGTCGGCGCGCTGCGCCTTCGGGATGAACGTAATCGGCACTTCGTGCGTGGTTTTCTTCCAGCCGGCGAGAATCTCGGCCGCCTCACGGTCTTCGTAGCGATCGAACAGCATAGCCTTGACCGTCTGGAACATGCCCTTGAACGAACCGAACGTGTAGTTCACGCCGCTCGCCTCGTAACCCGAGTGCACCATGCAGTTCGCGCATTTCGGATTGCCGCTTTCAGTGCCGTATTCGGACCACTTCACGCTTTCCATCAGTTCGTCGAAGGTGTCGGCGTAGCCGTCCTGAAGCAGGTAACACGGCTTTTGCCAACCGAAGATGCTGTACGTCGGCATCCCCCACGGCGTGCAGGTCAGCTCCTTCTTGCCCATCAGGAATTCCATGAACATCGGCGACGCGTTGAAGCGCCAGCTTTTCTTCCGGTTCGACAGGATCGAGCGGAACAGCTTTTTCGAACGTGCGCGGCCGAGGAAGTGCTTCTGGTCCGGCGCTTTGTCGTACGTGTAGCCGGGCGACACCATCATGCTTTCGACGCCCGCTTCCATCATCTCGTCAAAATGCAGGCGCACGCTGTTCGGATCGGCGCCGTCGAACAGGGTGGTATTGGTCGTCACGCGGAAACCCGCCGCCACGGCCGCACGCACGCCTTCCATCGCGATGTCGTAACCGCCTTCGCGGCACACCGCAAAATCGTGGTGCTCGCGCTGACCGTCGACGTGAACCGAGAACGACAGGTACTTGCTCGGCTTGAACAGATGCAGGTTCTTCGCGAGCAGCAGCGCGTTCGTGCACATATAGACGTACTTCTTACGCGCGACGAGGCCGGCGACGATCTCGGGCATCTGCGGATGCAGCAACGGCTCGCCGCCCGGAATCGCCACCATCGGCGTGCCGCATTCCTCGACGGCCTTGAAGCATTGCTCCGGCGTCAGCTCGGATTTCAGGACGTGCGCCGGATATTGAATCTTCCCGCAACCCGCACACGCGAGATTGCAACGCATCAGCGGCTCGAGCATGAGGACGAGCGGATAGCGACGACGACGCATCAGCTTCTGTTTCAGGACGTAGGTAGCGACCGTCCAGGCCTGCGAAATTGGGACTGCCATGTTGCAAATACTCCTCGTTAACCGGTGACTCGACAGGCAACGCGCAACGGTGTTCTACCCAATGCCGGGCGCCCGATTGGGGGTTCGATCATGGGCCATAGACTCTTCCGTCGCGTCAATTGTCGACTTTGGGCGCAATGATCGCACAATCTGGGCGGCGAGGTCGGCCGTCGCATATTGGATCGCCCTGCATCGCCTGCCTGGCCGCGACACTCGCGGGCGAGGGCCGAGGCTTTGAATGGTCGTTTTGGACGATCAAAACTGCCTTTTAGGGGGTTGAGTCAATCTGTCGTTAGACTTCGGGAGCGGCCGGGAGGTGGCGTTCGACGTCACGATTTTCCAAAAACCGCTCTGAATCGCGTTTTTCTCATTTTATATTGCCCGCGCCCATTATCACCCATCTGATTTTGATTTATTTTATTTATGAAAATCCGGGCAGATTCAGAAGCCACGCCGTGTCGATAATGATTTTAAATCCGCCGTTGTTTACCTTTGTAGCGACGAGATATCTCGCGGCGCTGGCATTTCAGGGCTTAGTCGCAACGTTTAACCTGTTTTACTTCGATACCGGAATCCGGTATCGTTCAATATAAAAATCATTCCAGGTTTGGTGTTTTTGGCGATCATTATCGGCACGATCCGTCCGGAAAACGCGCGTGTCGCAAGGACCTCCGATACGCGGCGGTGTTGCTGAAATTCCTGGAATCGGTTATAAAAAAATCTCCGGGCCACAAGCTGGAATAATCGTTTTCTCCCATCTACCTTAGGAGGATGCTATGTCACCGTTAAACGTAACGATGCTCTGACCGCCGCAACGGCGTCCCTGTCTACCTGTCGCTCCCGCCTCTTGCGCATGTGTCATTGCGCACAGTTTCATCCGACCACCTCCGCCATATCATCAGCTCCGTTCGTCGCTGGTCTTCGTTGCTGGCTCTTCCCTCCGTCGCCCGATATTGCCGCCACTCGCGATTGCACGTCGTTTCCGTTAGCCAGTCCAGATCCTGCTGACACCGGATGCGACCGCGTGCGATCCGCTCCGCGTTCCTGAATATCGTTCGCCCGATTGGCCGGCATTGCACTCGCTCGTGTTGCGGGTCGCCATGTCATTGCGCAAACGTGGCCGCGTCGTTTCCCTATCTGTTCGGACACACCATGAAGAGCCAACCTTTTTCTCCTGAATCGCCACTGCCGCTAACCAGAAACATTCCCGACAAACCGAAACTCGAAGGGATCGAAACGCACTGGACCCAGCAATGGGAAAGCCAACGCACGTACGCGTTCGATCGCCATGCCGAACGTGACGCCGTTTTCTCGATCGACACGCCGCCTCCGACTGTGTCGGGTTCCCTGCACGTCGGCCACGTGTTCAGCTATACGCATACCGACATCATCGCGCGCTTCCAGCGCATGAGGGGTAAGACGGTTTTCTATCCGATGGGTTGGGACGACAACGGCCTGCCGACGGAACGGCGTGTGGAAAACTACTACGGCGTGGTTTGTGATCCGGAAGCTGCTTATGATCCGGGCTATCGCACGGCTGATGTCGTGCCGTCGCAGCGATCGTCGTATGCCCGGATTAGCCGGCGCAATTTCCTTGAACTATGTCATCAATTGACGAAGATCGATGAGATTGCGTTCCGCAATCTGTTCATTCGTCTCGGCATTTCAGTTGACTGGAGTCTCGCCTATGCGACGATCGACGAACGCGCGCAGCGCATCAGTCAGCGTGCGTTGCTGCGGAATCTGCAACGTGGCGAACTCTATAGTCAGCAGGCTCCGTGTCTTTGGGACGTGACGTTTCAAACAGCCATCGCACAAGCCGAACTCGAAGATCGCGAAATCGCGAGCGCCTATCATGATCTTCGTTTTGTCGACGCTGACGGTAACGGCGTGATGGTGTCCACCACCCGGCCGGAATTGCTACCGTCTTGCGTCGCGCTGGTTGCGCATCCCAACGACGAGCGTTTTCGCCCATTGATCGGCGGGCGGGTCCGCTGTCCGTTATTCGGCATGGACGTGCCCGTGATGACTCATGCACTAGCCGACCCGGCCAAAGGAACGGGGCTCGCGATGATCTGTACATTTGGCGATCTCACCGACGTGATCTGGTGGCGCGAACTGAATCTGCCGACTCGCGCCGTTATCGGCAAGGAGGGTCGCCTGGCGCGTGAGGCACCGGACTGGATTGAATTGCCGGAGGGTCGCGCTTCGTACCTGCAGATCGCAGGCTGTACGGTTGCGCAAGCACGTCAAAGGATCGTCGAAATGCTGACATCGAGCGGCGACTTGATCGGGCCGCCACGTCCGCTTACGCACGCCGTCAAGTTCTTCGAGAAGGGTGATCGTCCGCTTGAGATTATCGCGACGCGCCAATGGTATCTGCGCAACGGCGGCCGTGACCCCGCGCTACGCGATGAACTTCTGAGGTCGGGTGAAGCGCTTCGCTGGTATCCCGCTTTCATGGGGAGTCGCTACGCGAACTGGGTCGGCGGTCTGAATGGAGACTGGCTCATCAGCCGTCAACGGATGTTCGGCGTGCCGATTCCCTTGTGGTATCCGCTCGATTCGCAAGGTCAGCCTGATTTTGGCGCGCCAATCCGCCCCGACGAATCGACACTACCCATCGACCCGCGGTCACACGTCCCACCGGGATTCGCTGAACATCAGCGGGGACAACGCGGCGGATTCATCGGCGAAACCGACATCATGGACACGTGGGCGACAAGCTCGCTGACACCCCAGATCGCAGCACGCTGGGAAGAGACGGATGGCTGCTTCGAACGTGTGTTTCCTATGGATCTTCGCCCGCAGGGGCACGACATCATCCGGACCTGGCTGTTCTCGACTGTCGTCAGATCGCATCTGGAAACGAAGCAGTTGCCGCGGAAAAACGCGATGCTATCCGGTTGGATCCTGGATCCCGATCGGAAAAAAATGGCGAAATCGAAGGGTAACGTCGTGACGCCAACCGCCCTACTCGACGCACACGGCTCCGACGGTGTTCGCTATTGGGCGGCATTGGGACGTCCGGGCATGGACGCGGTGTTCGACGAAACGCAGATGAAGAACGGCCGGCGCTTGGCGTTGAAGCTGTTGAATGTGTCGAAATTCGCGCTAGGCTTTGCGCATGCTGCCGACGCCACGCTCACCGAGCCGTTAGACCGCGCGATGATTGGGCGTCTCGCGAAGATCGTCGAACTCGCCACCGCGGCGCTTGCCTCGCTCGACTACAGCAAGGCGATCGAGCAAACGGAAGCCTTTTTCTGGTGGTATTGCGACGATTATGTGGAACTGGTGAAAGGCCGGGCGCATGGCACGGGCAGCGGCGCGGCATCCGCTCATCGGGCACTCGCGGAATCCCTTTCGGTCCTGCAGAGGCTATTCGCGCCGTTTCTACCGTTTGCCGCGGAGGAATGCTGGTCATGGTGGAATAGCCAGTCCGTCCATCGTGCTCCGTGGCCGGAGGTCGGCTCGATTGAAGCGCTCGCCGGACCGGCGGAGACTATTGCCACGGTCGACGTGGTCACCGATGTTTTGCGAGAAATTCGCCGCGTCAAATCGGAATCGAAGCTGTCGATGAAAGCGCGTGTCGCCCATTTGATCGTCAACGATTCCGCGCAGCGTTTAGCGCTTTTGCGATCGGTAGAACACGATTTGCGCGATGCTGGGCAGGTTGATCAGATCGAGATGACTGAGTCAGAGTCTTTTCGGGTCAGCGTAACCCTTGCTTAGAGAATGCATGCGGTGCCTCGCGCGGCGCTCAATGTGTGAAGCGCAGGATTGAACTTCGCAAGTTATCGCTATTGCCCGTTGTCCGGGTCGCCATCGGCCGTCGCACTAACGATGGCGGCGATGGCCTGCGATTTTTGTCCTGCTCCAGGCATGCCGTACCTGACGATTCTCGTCTTTGCCGCCCTTCGCTGTGCTCAAACCATCACCGATCGACAAAAAAATCACGCTCGCCCGTCGTCAACGCGCAATCAAGGTTTCGGCACCCGGATACGACTGATCATCAACAACCCCACAAATACAGCCAGAATATTTCGACGGGTTACGCCGCATGACAGCACCAACAGCATCCGCCCACCCACCTTACCTCTCCCGTTACGCCCGAAACATTCTCCAATAATCGGTGAATTGTCGCGCCTACCCACGCCTGCTGTAATACGCCGCTAATTAGGCACACCGGGCGGCAAGATGGGCGATCAGGCAAGCAGCGACGATGCAGCGATCGCCAAGTGCATGGCAGACGTGCACGGCGAGCGGCCGCTGCGACTCGAGCGCCAGGCGTTCGCCCACAGCGGCAACACGGTGTACCGCGCCCATATGGCCGGCGGTCGTTCACTGGCGGTACGCGTCAGCCCTGAAGCGCAAGCGTTTTTTCATACCGGTTCGAATCTCGCCGCACTGCGTGGTCTCGGCCTGCCGGTACAGACCCTGCTGGCGCGAGGCGTCACGCCCTCCGGCGGCGATTTTGTCGTGCTCGACTGGCTGCCCGGCCGCGATCTCTTCTATGCGTTCGACTCACTCGATGCCAGGCAAACCGAACGGATTGCCGAAACCGTGACCGCATTCCAGAACCAGGTGGCGCAACAACTGCCCGCCCCGGCGCAAGGTGGTTTCGGCTGGGCCGCAATCGGCACTCGTGCGCCTCGTGCACGCTGGACGGATATCTTCGACGAGCCTACGCCCATTGCGTCTCATGTCGCGACCCTCGCACGCGCGGACGCTACCCCGCTCGACCGCTTTCGCGCGCGCCTCGGCCTCGTACGCGCCTCGCTCGAAGACTACTTCGACACACTGCGCCCGGTCTGTTTTCTCCACGACCTGACCATCAAGAACGTTCTGGTGGACAACAACGAACTGAGCGGACTGATCGACTTCGACTCGGTGTGCTACGGCGATCCGCTGCTCGTGCTGGGCACGACGCTAGCGCACATCGACACACTGGTCGGAGAACGTGGCCGCCGCTACGCCGAAGCTCTGCTGCGCTGTTGGGCGCCGCAAGGCGAGCGCAGACGCGCGACGGGCTTCTACGCGTCACTGTGGGTCATCGGCTTTTTATCGGCCGCGATCGAACAGGGCAACGCCGTCAGCGTGCACTTTCTCACGCCCGTTCTCGATCAATTGCTGAGGGTGGCAGAACGCGTATGAGCCTCCAGGCTCAGATGCCTGACACCTTGCGTCAATGAAAGCGCTTCACGTCGCACGTTGTCGTTCACTTCACTTACCGCCGGTGACATCGAGAAACGTGCCGGTGATAAACGAAGCCTCGGCGCTCGCCAGCCACAGAATCGCCTGCGCCACCTCTTCGGGCTGACCGCCTCGTCCCATGGGGATCGAGTCTTTGACACGATCCACCCGCCCCGGCTCTCCACCGCTAGCATGCATCTCCGTATAAATGTGTCCAGGTCGAATACAGTTAACGCGTATTCCCTCACGCGCGACTTCTTTAGCGAAGCCGATGGTGAATGTCTCAAGCGCCCCCTTCGAGGCAGCATAGTCGACATATTCGTTTGGACTGCCGAGCCGGGCCGATGCCGACGACACGTTGATCACGACGCCGCCTCGACCATTGTGCCGACGCGACATCCGCTTTACCGCCTGCTGCGCGCAAAGGATCGGGCCGATCGAATTGACCGCGAAAATGCGCTGCATTCGCGCGAATTCGAGGTCCTCCAGCCGCGACTGCTGCGCAATGATCGCGGCGTTGTTGACCAGCACGTCGATCCGGCCGAACTTCCGGTCGATCGCGGCGAATAGCCGAGCGACCTGTTCCGGCTCCGCGCTGTCCGCGTGCATGGCTAAAGCCTGCCGCCCGAGCGCTTCCACATCGGCCGCCACAGCGAGAGCGGCCGATTCGTTGGAGACGAAGCTAATCGCCACATCGTAGCCGCGTGCGGCAGCGAGCCGCGCAGTCGCCGCGCCCACGCCACGCGCGCCGCCGGTTATCAGAATCAACGGGGCTTGCGCAACCTCACTCATTTTTTGACCCTCCTGGTGACGACGAGAAAGTGATTGGGGCTGAGACCGACTCAACGCCAGCGGATCAACCGGCCCAGGCGTTGATATCGAGCACCGCGCCGGCGAATGCTTGAGGCGCCTTCTTCGTCGTAGACAACGTCGAGAAGGCCGGTTGCAATGTGCCTGAGCATCAAGTCATTATTCGTTTGAAGCGATCAGGACTGTCACCTCGAATTGCCATCGGGGAACACAGGTTTGAGCGCGTTTCAACGCGACATCAAAGCCCCAGACACACCGCTCCGGCCGCGACGATCATGCACGCGAGCCAGCGTTTTGCGCTGACCGTCTCACGCAAAAACATCCTGCCGATCAGCACCGCGAAGACCACGCTGGTTTCGCGCAATGCCGACACCGCGCCCATCGCGCCCGACTGCAGCGCCCAGATCACGATGCCGTACGCGGCGATCGACACAACGCCACCCACGAGCGACGAACTCAACGCCCACGGCTGCGCCCGCATTGGCGTCCACAGCGCCGCGCGGCCGCGCGTCGCGACGAACAGTGCCGGCATCAGCCAATAGAAGAGAAACATCCACGCGGTGTAGGCGAGTGCCTGCCCATCGGACAGACGCACGCCAATACCGTCGATCACGGTATAGACCGCGATGGTCGCGCCCGTCGTCAACGCAGCCAGCACACCGGCGCGCGAAACGTGGCTGCCTTCCAGCGCGATCGCGACGATGCCGCCCGAAATCATCAAAATCCCCAGCACATGCAAGGGACCAATCGCCTCGTGCGCAAACAGCGCCGCGCCGAGCGTGACGAGCAGCGGCGACGAACCGCGCGCGATCGGATAGGCCCGCGCCAGATCGTTGCTGCGATACGAGCGCACCAGGGTGACGTTGTAAAAGGTATGCACGAGCCCCGACGCGACGATATACGGCCACGCCGCATGGGCCGGGAACGGTGTGATGAACAGCACGGCGAGGGTGGCGACCGTTGCGATGGCAACACTCATCCATGTCATGGAGAGGAAGCGGTCGCGATTGCCGTGCAGCATCGCGTTCCAGCTCGCGTGGAGCAAGGCGGCAAGCAGGACGAAGCCGCCGGTATAACTGAGCATGCGGACTCCGGGCCACGAAAGGAAGGGATACGTTAGTACGGTAAATAGAATATCTATCTTGTGATGCGCTAACAACTCAGTTAAATTCGCAATTCGCGTTAGATAAACTACTCCGAATGAAACGAGTCTTGCCTCCGCTCAATGCACTGCGCGCTTTTGAGGCCGCAGGACGACTCGGTAGCTTCAAGGACGCCGCCGCCGAGTTGCACGTCACGCACGGCGCGGTGAGCCAGCAGGTGCGACTGCTCGAGGCGTGGCTTGGCGCGTCGCTGTTTGAACGGCACAACCGGCGCGTGGCGCTGACACCGGCGGCGCGAGCGTACCTGGCGGAAATCGGGCCGCTGTTCGAGCATCTCTCGCAAGCCACCGCGAAATACGGTCTGCCTCAAACGGTTTCACAGACTCTCTCCGTCAATGCGCCCGCAACATTCACGTTGCGATGGCTGGTGCCGCGACTGGCGACATTCCGCGCCGCGTATCCCGGCGTGGACGTCAAGGTAGAAACCTCGAACGAGCCGGTGGAAAGTTTGCCGGCGAGCTATGACGTCATCATCCGCGGCGGTCCGGACACGTTCTACGGCTACTCGATGCAGCCATTCCTGGCCGAAGAACGGATCCCCGTCTGCAGCCCCGCGCTGCTGCAGCAACTACCGCTGCAAACACCTGAGAATATTCGGCAGCACACGTTACTGCATACGTCGAGCCTTCCGCGGCTTTGGCCGGACTGGTTGGCCAAGGCAGACATGACCGAAATCACGCCGGCTGCGGCATTGACTTTCGACCACTTCTATCTGACCTTGCAAGCCGCCGTCGATGGAATCGGTATCGCGATGGGACCGACCGCGCTGATCGCCGACGATCTCGCCGCCGGCCGGCTCGTCATGCCGTTTGCCGGTCCGCGTCTGGCGTCGCGTAGCTATTGCACTTACGTGCCGGATGAGAAGTCTGCCGATGAACTGGTCGAGCTGTTTCGCTCGTGGCTCGAACGCGAAGGTGGGCACGCGAGTTGAACGAACACGTGATAGAAAAAGAACCCCGCGATCAGGTAAAAGCGGGAGAGCTTGCATCGTCGGCGATGAACCCAATCAGGCGTTACTCACTAAGAACAAAGATGATAGCTATGCATTCAACGAGAGCGGCCGAACCGGCCGACGCGGCACGTATCGCGGTACTTGGCGCACAGGTCTGGGTGCATACCTATGCATCGGGTGGCGTGTCCGAGATCATCGCGCACTATGTCCTGACCACATTCAGACCCGAAAAAATTCTCGCGCTCATGAACGATCCGCAAATCGTTCTATTAGTCGCCGAGGCAGAAGGCTATCTCGCCGGCTATATCGTCATGCGCTTAGGTTCGCATCATGCCGATGTCTCCGCCGAAATAGAAACGCTCTACATCCAGGACTCTTTCGCCGGCTGTGGTATCGGCTCCACATTGTTGGCCCAAGCCAGAGGCCTTGCGATGGCGAGGACCGGCAGTCGAGCAGTCTGGCTGATGGTCAACTCACACAATGAGAAGGCCATTTCTTTTTACCTTTCCCGGGGAATGCTGCAGGATGGGGTGACCTACTTCGAGCTAGGCGGCGTCAAACACGAGAACAAAGTGATGGTCGCCAGAGACTGACGGACCGCAGCGTGATTGAGTGCCGACATGCCGGGTCGGCGGTAAACACCGACTGAACGGAAGATTCGACTTTCCGTAAATCAGGAACTCGACAACCCGCTTCGTGTCAGCAAGAGTGCCAACCGTCTCGACAATGTGAGCCTTTGGCGCCTGCTTCCAGACCTGCTTCTAAACCAGTCGATAGTGCAAGTCTCTACAAGGAGAGTGCAATGGCCGAGCTAACAACCTGCCTATGGTTCGATCAAGGCAGAGCACGTGAGGCGGCGGAATTTTACGCCGCGACCTTCCCCGAAAGTCATGTCGACGCAGGCCATGCCTCCCCTATACCGGGGGTGGGCCAGGGTCCGGATCTGACAGTCGAGTTCACCGTGCTCGGGCGGCGCTTCGTGGGGCTGAATGGCGGCCCCAACTACACGCCGAACGAGGCGATCAGTTTCATGGTCGAGACCGATACCCAGGAAGAAACCGACCGCTACTGGAATGCCATTGTCCGCAACGGCGGCTCGGAAGCGCCTTGCGGATGGTGCAAGGACCGATGGGGGTTTTCGTGGCAGATCACGCCCAGGCGCTTACTCGAACTCGTCACCGGCTCCGATCGCGAGGCCGGAAAACGTGCAATGGAAGCCATGATGACCATGAAAAAAATCGACATCGCCGCAATCGAGCGCGCTGCGGCAGCGAAATAAGCATCACGTCGTTTTACCGAACCGTCAACGCCGATCAGCCTATTCGGGCCGTTCGGCGGTGACGGTTTATTCATTCAAAATCACCGCATTCAACAGCCGGCAATCTGATAATCGCCCTCGCCGCGACTCACGCACCTTGTTATAATTCTCTCATCAAACCGTACAAAACATAACGACCTCCCACATCGCGCGACAGGACCTCCATGCTGAAACCCGATCGCCTCCGCGCCCTCGCCGAAGCACTGGCCAAGCAGAACGTAATGCGCTTGCGCGACGCCGCGAGCCTGCTGAACGTCTCGGAAATGACCGTCCGCCGCGATATCGCCGGCAGTCCCGAACGATTCACCTATCTCGGCGGCTACATCGTCAGCGCAACCGACGTGCCGAATAACGCCGGCTACTCGCTCGAAGAAGAAAAGGATCATTTTGCGCAGGCCAAAGCGGAAGCATCCGCCGTGGCGGCGGGTCTGATTGGCGATAACGAAACACTGTTCATCGATTGCGGCACGACGCTCACTACATTGGCGCGGCTGATTCCCATTGAACGTCACGTGACCGTAGTGTGCTATTCGCTGAACGTCGCGGAGATTTTGCGGCGCAAGCCGAATGTGCGAATGATTCTGCTGGGCGGCGTCTACATTCCCTCTTCGGATTCGTTCGCAGGCGAGGAAAGTCTGGAAATGCTGCGCCGCATGGGCATCAACAAGGCGTTTATTTCGGCGGGCGGCGTAGACACCGCGCGCGGCGTCACCTGCTGGAATTTCCATGAAGTCGCGCTCAAACAGGCCGCGATGGCGAGCGCCGTGGAACGTCATCTGGTCGTGGACAAGAGCAAGTTCGGCGTCGTCAAGGCCGTGCGTTTCTCGCAGGTCGACGATTTCGATTCCATCATCACCGAAGCAGGCCAAACGCCGCGCAAACGCAAATAAGCTGCTTTGCCACGCCGCAAACGCAAACGGCGTCACGGCAATCACGCAACAAACGGCAAGCGGCGCTCAACGCCGCTGCGATCAGTTCTTCCGCTGAAACGCGAACAGCGTGCCGGCAATCAGAATGAACGCGCCGATAATCACCTTCTGCCAGGTACTCGGCACACCCACCAGAATCAGCACGTTGTTGATCAACGTCACGAGCACCACGCCGAGCAGCGTGCCCGCCACCGTCCCGGTGCCGCCGGTAATGCGCGCGCCGCCCAGAATCACTGCGGCAATCACGTCGAGTTCCGAGCCCACCAGATCGAACGGATTAGCGAGCCGGTTGTTCGAGACGTGCAGAATGCCCGCAATGCCCGCCAGCATGCCGGTATAGCCGAACACGAACAGATGGATCGCGCGCAGGTTGTAGCCGAGCCGTTCGGCAATCGCGAGGCTGCCGCCCATGGCGTAGACGCCGCGTCCCATCATCGTCCGGTTCAGCAGCCACCACGTCACCAGTGCGGCCGCCACCAGCGCCACCACCGAAACCGGCAACACCGCGCGCAGACCATCCGCCGTTTGATAAAACACCAGCGGAATGCGGCCGAAGCGATCCATGCTGTGCGGAATGTTCATGAAGAACGAGGTGCCGATAAAGGTCAGCAACAGCCCGCGATACAGATATTGCGTGCCGATCGTGACGATCAGCGAAGGCGCTTTCAGTCGATGCACCAGCAAGCCGTTGATCATGCCCAGCATCACACCGCCAATCGCACCGGTAATCAGGATCAACGCGAACGGCGCGTCGGGCCACCACGCAAACACCGCCTTCGTGATGCCGTACATGGTCAGCGCGGCGATGGCGGTAAACGACACGTCGATCCCGCCGGATGCGAGCACAACGAGCGTGCCCAGCGCGAACAGCGAAGTCGTGGTGGCCGAATGCAGCAGATCGAACAGCGTGGCCAGTTGAAAGAAGCGTGGATTGATCACACCGACGATCACGCACGTCACCACGATCAGCCCGACCGTGAACCACTCGGGATTGCGCGCGAGTCTGGCTCGCAAGCTCGGCGGCTTGATCTCCGGGGCGACTTCGACAACGGTCGGTGTGGTCATGGTCTGGTTCATGCGCGAATGGATGCGCGAGTTCATGAGTAGGACGTCCTTTTTGCAGCCTGTGTGCTTATGCCGCTTCCGACAGCAACGCGTGGTACAGGTCGGCTTCGCTCAGCGTATCCGCCTGATATTCGTTCGCCACGCGGCCCTTCTTCATCATCAGAATGCGGTCGCAGTTCTGCAGCAGTTCGGGCAAGTCGTCGCTGATCAGAATAATGCCGATTCCGCGCTGCGACAAACGCTGCATGATGCGATAGATGATGTCTTTCGAGCCAACGTCGACACCGACCGTCGGCCCATGCAGAATCAGCACGCGCGGATCGATGGCGAGCCAGCGGCCGATCAGCACACGCTGCTGGTTGCCGCCGGACAGCGATTGCACGGGTTTGTCGACACCGGGGGTCGCGATCTGCAGATCCTTCACCGTCTGTTCCGCGAGCGCCATTGCACGCGTTCGGTCGATCTGACCAAAGCGGTCGCGCAAACTGGAGATCATCGCGGTGATCACGTTGTCGCGAATCGGCTTGTCGAGGAAAAGCCCCTCATTCAGGCGGTCTTCCGGCACATAGCCGATACGATGATCTTTCGCGTCCGACGGCGTACGCAACACGATGCTCTTGCCGTCGAGCACCACCTGCCCCGTTTGCGCCGGCGCCACGCCCGCGAGTGCTCGCGCGAGTTCGTTGCGCCCGGAATCGAGCAGACCGGTCACGCCGAGAATTTCGCCGGCATGCAGCGCGAACGAAACGTCGCTGAACTGGCCGCTGCGCGTAAGACCACGCACCTCCAGCACCACGTCCTGCCCTACCGCGCCTTCGCGATAACGCTCGGTGGATAAATGGCGCCCTGTCATCAGTTCGCTGATCTGCGCCTTGGTGAATTGCGCGATCGGCCCTTGCGCCATGGTCTGGCCATCGCGCAGCACGATCACTTCACCGCCGATCGCGTAGCACTCGTCCAGCTTGTGGCTGACGAACAGCACCGTCACGTCCTGCGCGCGCAGATGGGCGAGCACCGCGATCAGATTGTCGACTTCCTTTTGCGTCAGCGACGTGGTCGGCTCGTCCATGATGACGAACTTCGCCTCACTGGCAATCGCGCGGGCGATCGCCACGAGTTGCCGTGTGGCGAGCGGCAATTGCTCGATCAGCGTCGACTGGAACCCGGCGTCGCCGGGTAGGCCGACCGATTCGAGCGCGCGCGCCGCCGTGCGCGCGAGTGCGCGGCGGTCAAACGTGCGGGCGAGCTTGCCATCATGCCCGGCCAACTCGGCGGTGAGCGCGACGTTTTCCGCCACGCTCATATTCGGCAGCAGCGAAAGATCCTGATAGACCGTCTCGATGCCGGCCGCGAGCGATTCGAGCGCAGAAAGCCGCGCATGACGCACGCCTTCGATCACGAGTTCGCCTTCGTCGGGCGGCTGCGCGCCCGAAATGATCTTGATCAGCGTGCTCTTGCCACAGCCGTTCTCACCGAGCAGGTGATAGATCCGGCCGCGCTCGAACGAGAGGCTCACACCGCGCAGAGCATGCACGCCGGTAAAGCGCTTGTGTACGCCGATCACCTGCAGGAACGGCTGCGCCGCGGCGGAACTGGCAGAAGATACGTCTTGATTCATGGTGCGATTCATCGTGACGTGAAACTGTTGCGGCGTCCCTCGGGAAGTCCCTTGAGGACGCCGTGACCGACAAGCCAAATTGCGCAACGCGATCAGAACGGATACTGCTTGTAGTTCGACTTGTCGACGTTCACCCAACCCTGGCCACGCACGATAATGCCTTTACCCGGCCCTTTCGCGACCGTGACCTTCGTGTAACCCGGAATGCCGAGATCGGCGCCGTTCTCGACCGTCTTACCGTCGATCAGCATCTGCGCGATCTTGTTCATGGCAATGCCCGCCAGCTTCGGGTCCCAGAACGCAATGCCGTTGATCGCACCGCTTTCCAGGAACTTGCCCGCTTCCGTCGGCAGACCCGTGCCGTACACGCAGATCTTGCCCTGCATGCCGGCTTCCTCCACCGCGCGGCCAATACCGATCACGTCGAGCGAGGAAGAACCCTGGAAGCCCTTCAGATCCGGATGCTTGCGCAGCACTTCTTTCGCGACTTCATAGGCGCGCTCGCCGTCGTTGTTGGTTTCGAGCTTCGGCTCGACCAGATCCATCTTCGGATATTTGGCCTTCGCGTTGCCGATCCCGCCGTCGGCCCACTGCACCTGCGAACGGCTGCCGAGCGAACCGACCAGCACGGCCCACTTGCCGTCGTCGTGCATGCACGAAGCGAGCCGTTCGTTCAAACCCGCGCCGTATGCGGTGTTGTCGAATGCTTCGATGTCGACCATCGTGTTCTTTTCGTTGTCGGCCTCATGCGTCACCACCTTGATACCCCGATCCATCGCTTTCTTCAGCGCGGGTTCGAGCGTAGGCGGATCGTAGGGCACCACGGCGATCGCGGTGACCTTCTTCGCGATCAGGTCTTCGATGATCTTGAGTTGCTGCGCCGCATCCGCGCGGCCCGGGCCGGTCTGATACGCAGTCACACCCGGATTGTCTTTCGCGAACTGCTTGACGCCGTCGTCCATGCGGTTGAACCAGTTGATCCCGGTCACCTTCACGACGGTCACGATCGTCTCGTTGGTCGCCGCCTGCGCCGCCGCGATCACGCCTACTGCAAGTGCGCCTGCTGCCAGTGCGGCGCTCAGTCGAGTCAGTTTCATGCCAAGTCTCCTTTATTCGTTCGATGTCGCCCACTTGATCGTGACGGACAGCCAGGGCTCGTTGTCCGCCGTGTACTGAAACCCTAATCAAGCGCGTCCGCGCTCGCTAACGTTTCTGCGCGGCGCCCGGGTCCGAGCGTGGACCCGCCGCGCCCGTCCCGCCACCGCCAAAGCCGAAAATCGCCCGCACCCGCTCGCCACCCGCGAACGCCAGCGACAGCAGCAACAGAAAGCCCCACGCGCAATCGCCGAAGAACTGCGAGACGCCCATCAGATTGAACAGGCTCGATAGAAACTGCAGCACGGTCGCGGCAAAAAACACGCAGATGATGCGGCCATGACCGCCGGCGGGATTCACGCCGCCCATCACCGCGATCAGAATGGCAATCAGCAAATAGGAGTTACCGTAGTCCCATTTCGCGCTGGACGTATGCGTCGCGCTGATCAATCCGGCCAGCGACGCGAGCACGCCGCACATGGCATACGTGGTGATCAGCATGCGCGCACGCGGAATGCCGGCGTAGAACGCGGCTTTGGGATTGGTACCCATCAGATAAAGACGCAAGCCGAACGGGCTGCGCCTGAGCAACCAGCCGAGCACGATCACCGCGGCGATAAAGATGCAAAACGCGATCGGCACCTGAAACACCGTGCCGTTGCCGATGTTCGACAAGGGGTCCACATAGTCCACGTGCACCGAGGCGCCGTTGCTGAGCACCACGGCAAAACCCGTGAATAGTAGTTGCGTGCCGAGCGTGCAGAGAATCGGCGTGAGCCTGAGCCGCGCGATCACCACCCCGTTCAGCAGTCCACCGAGCAAACCCATCACTACCACGATCACGCAGAACAGCGACGTGTAGAGCGCGGGCGAATCGTCGCCATTGACGAAATGCGGCACGATCAGCGCCGCGACCATGCCGGACAGGTTCGCCAGACCGACGCCGGAGAGATCGATACCGCCGTTGCCCGACACCATGGAGAGCATGATGCCGAGCGCCAGCAGGCCGAGTTCGGGGAGTTGCCCGCCCATCGACTGCAGGTTGTCGATATCGACGAACTGGCCATGCGAGAGCCACGTCGCGACCAGCACGACGAGCACGTTGACGATCAGCAGGAAATTCAGTTGCCGGTCGCCGAACAGTTTTGCTGCGGTGAACGAGGACTTCATGGTGACGACACTCTCCTCATGCTTCACTAACTTCACGGCCGTAAAAAGCGAAAGTTCCGTCCGCTCAGGAAGCCTGCGATACGCTGGCCGACGGGTTCAATACGCGATTCACTTCATCCAGCGTCGGCATGGACGGCGCCGTACCCGGACGCGTGACGGAAATGCCGGCCAACGCGCAACCGAAACGCAGTGCCGCGACAGGATCGTCGCCACGCGCGAGCGCCGCGGCAAAACCGCCGGTGAAGCCGTCGCCGGCGCCTGCGGTTTCCACCACGTGGCCGCAGTGATAAGCCGGCACGAAAACGGATTGCGTCGCCGAATGCAGCAGCGCCCCCGCCTCGCCGAGCGTCACGATCACCGTGCCGACGCCTTTGGCGAGCAGAACGTCGGCGGCACGGCGAGCGTCGTCGGCGTTCGCGATCGGCACGCCGGTTAGCGCGGTGGCTTCGGTTTCGTTCGGGGTGATGTAGTCGCACAACGGGAAGATGTCGTCGTCGAGCGGCAACGCGGGGGCGGGATTGAACACGGTAACGACGCCGTGGCGCCGTGCCACTTCAAGCCCGCGACGCGCGGCCGGCAGCGGCTGCTCGAGTTGCGTGACGAAGACACGCGCGCCGGCGATATCGGCTTCGATCGCGTCGACGTCGGCCGCATTCATCGTGCCGGCCGCGCCGGCCGCGACGATGATCGCATTCATGCCGGTCGTGTCGTCGACGAAGATATGCGCCGCGCCGGTCGACACACCGTCGACCACCGACGCGCGCGCCGTGATGCCTTCTCTCGCCCACGTCGCGCGGGCAATTTCACCGAACGCATCGTTGCCCAGGCGCGTGCAGAACACCACGTCGGCGCCGGCTCGCGCGGCGGCTACCGCCTGATTCGAACCCTTGCCGCCCGGCCCCATCGCGAACGCGGAGCCCGCGATCGTTTCGCCGATCAACGGCATACGCTCGGCGCGAAACGTGAGGTCGGTCACGTAAATACCCAGAATCACGACGCGGCCGCGCCGTTCGATCGAATTGTCGTGGCTCATGTGCGTGCCCCTTGCACGGTTCGGCTCGGGGACACGAATGCGGACACCTGACGCGCGCACGGCACGTCGGCATCGAGTAGCGGTTCCAGATTCTTCAGCACGTTGTCTCCTCCATTTTCTGGTTGGCGTGCAGGTCGTTCAGAGGCGTGATGGACGCTGTTTAATGAAGCCGTCCGTCAATCGCCATAAGGTATCCAGATGTTCTTCACCTGCACGGCCTGACGCAGAAACGGCCGGCCTTCGCTCGAACGGTCGTGCCAGTCGAACTGGCGGCCATGATCGACGAAAGTCCGTTTCAGATTGCCGACCGATTCGCGCTCGACCAGCGTCGAGTCCTCCGCGCTGCCGAAGCACCAGAGCGCATCGACGTCGTCATGGCGGGCAAGCGCCGGCAGTAGCGCGGCACGCTCGCCCGTCACGATGTTCAGCACACCGCCGGGGACATCCGACGTCTCGGCCACCTGATAGAAGTCGGTCACCGTCAGCGGACAGATTGCGCTCGGCAACGCCACCACGCGATTGCCCATTGCCAGCGCGGGCGCCATCAACGAAACGAAACCGAGCAACGGCGCTTCGTCCGGACACGCAATGCCGATCACGCCGAGCGGTTCATGCATGGCTAGTGCGACGCCGCGCAATGGCGGCGTATGCACGGCGCCGTCGAACTTGTCGGCCCACGCCGCGTAAGTGAAGAGGCGCGTCACCGACGCGTCGACTTCCGCACGCGCCGCGTTTTCCGTCGCGCCGTTACGCACCATGAGCTGCCGCACGAACTCGTCCGCGCGAACCGCGAGGTTCTCGGCCAGATAGAACAGCACCTGAGCGCGGTTATGCGCGCTTGCCTGCGACCATTTCTGCGCGGCCCGTGCTGCTTCGACCGCGTTGCGAATGTCTTTGCGATTGCCCTCGCCCACTTCGCCGACCGCCGTTCCGTCCGGCGCGTGGACCGGCAGCGAATAGCCGCTATCTGGACGCACCTGCTTGCCGCCTATAAAGAGCTTCGCGGTACGGTCGATCAGCGCGACGTTCGAAGCCGGCTCGAAACGGCCGGCACCGGCCTCGCGAACCAGCGGTTGACGCTTGCCAAGGTTGAGCCAGGCACGCGGTTTCAGATATTCGTACAAGCCCTCACGGCCGCCTTCACGTCCATAACCCGACTCGCGGTAACCGCCGAAGCCGACCGCCGCGTCGAACAGGTTCGTCGCGTTGATCCACACCACCCCGCACGCGAGGCGCGGCGCAACATCCAGCGCACGTCCGATCGTTTCGCTCCACACGCTCGCGGCCAGGCCGTAGCGTGAATTGTTGGCGAGCGCAACGGCTTCGTCGGGCGTGCGAAAACTCATGGTCACCAGCACCGGCCCGAAGATCTCTTCCTGCGCGAGCGTCGAAGCCGGCGCTACGCCAGTGACCAGCGTCGGCGGATAGAAGCAGCCGTTTGCGGGCAGCTTCGTATCGGCCGCTTGCCAGATCGCACAGCCTTCGCGCCGCCCGGCTTCCACCAGCGACTGAATCCGTTCGAGCTGCACCGGATCGACGATCGCGCCGATATCGATGCTCTTGTCGAGCGACGTGCCGACGCGCAACGTCTCCATGCGCCGTTTCAACTTCGCGATGAAGCGCGCTTCGATCCCCTCCTGCACGAGCAGCCGCGAGCCCGCACAACACACCTGGCCCTGGTTGAACCAGATCGCGTCGACGACACCTTCCACGGCGCCGTCCAGATCGGCGTCGTCGAATACGATGAAGGGCGACTTGCCGCCCAGTTCCAGCGTCAACGATTTGCCCGTGCCCGCGGTGGCCGAACGAATCAGGCGGCCCACTTCCGTCGACCCGGTGAACGCAATCTTGTCGACCTGCGGATGCTCGACCAGCGCCGCGCCGGTGCTGCCATCGCCCGTTACCACGTTCAGCACGCCCGCAGGCAAACCCGCCTGATGCGCGAGTTCGGCGAATAGCAGCGCTGTCAGCGGCGTGTATTCAGCGGGCTTCAACACGACGCAGTTGCCTGTTGCAATCGCCGGCGCGATTTTCCACGCGAGCATCAGCAACGGAAAATTCCACGGCACGATCTGCCCTATTACGCCAAGCGGCGCGTAATCGGCGAACTCGCTGTCCTGCAGTTGCGCCCAGCCCGCGTGATGCAGGAAGTGCCGCGCGACCAGCGGCACGTCGATATCGCGCGTTTCGCGGATCGGCTTGCCGTTGTCGAGCGCTTCGAGCACCGCGAACAACCGGCTATGACGTTGCACCATGCGCGACAGCGCATATAGATGCCGTGCGCGCCCCGCGCCGCCCAACGCCAGCCAGCCCGGCTGCGCGGCGCGCGCGGCGGCGACTGCCGCGTCGATGTCGGCGGCGTCGCCCTGTGCGACCTGGGCAAGCATTTCGCCGCTGGCGGGCGCGTGCGAAACAAAACGTTCGCCGGCTGCGGGCGCATGCCACGCACCGTTGATGAAGTGCCCGAAGCCCGCCTCATGGCGTGCGAGCCAGGCACGCGCGGCCTGATCGTCCTCGGGTGCGGGACCGTACTCCATCGATGAAAAATACTCGGCTACGCTCATGAGATCGGTCTTCTATTCAGGCTACGGGGTGACGGTTGAAAGCGGAATAACGGCCGCTCACGTGATGTTCGAGCTGGCGTTCGATATCGGCGAGCAAGCTCGATGCGCCGATACGGAACAGCTCCGGTTCGAGCCAGGCGCGGCCCAGCTCTTCCTTCATCAGGATCTGATACGAAAGTACGGTCTTCGCGTTCGACACGCCGCCCGCCGGTTTGAAACCGATCGGCACGCCGGTGCGCTCCTGGTATTCGCGGATCATCCGCACCATGACGAGCGACACGTCGAGCGTGGCGTTGACGCCTTCCTTACCCGTCGACGTCTTGATGAAATCGGCGCCGGCCATCATGCAGACCATCGACGCGCGCGCCACGTTGGAGAGCGTCTTGATGTCGCCGGTCGCGAGAATCGTCTTCAGATGCGCGGGACCGCAAGCGGCGCGGAAGTCGCGCACTTCGTCGTACAGCGCCTGCCAGTTGCCGGTGAGCACGTATTCGCGTGTCACCACGATGTCGATTTCCATCGCGCCGTCCGCCACCGACGCCTCGATCTCCTTCAGCTTCAGCGGATGAGGAATCAGGCCCGCGGGAAAACCGGTCGACACCGCCGCGACTGGAATGCCGCTGCCTTGCAACGCATCCACGGCGGCCGCGACGAAGCGGTGATAGACGCAGACCGCGCCCGTCGTGATGCCCTGCGGGGCGATGCCGAGCGCTTCCAGCAGATCGGCGCGCACCGGCTGACGCGCTTTCGCGCAGAGGCGCCGCACGCGGCCCTCGGTGTCGTCGCCATTGAGCGTGGTCAGATCGATGCAGGTCACGGCCTTTAACAACCACGCCGCCTGGGCGTCTTTCTTGACCGTGCGGCGCGTGGCCAGCGTCGCCGTGCGCCGCTCGACCGCGGACTGGTTGACCCGCAAACCGTCCAGCCACGACGCGTCGAACGGCATGCCGGGATTGCGCACGGGATGAACCAGCGGGCCGCCGCGCAGCGCAACGACCGATGAAGACAACGAAGGAGCTTCAGGCATAAGACATCCGGAAATTTGGCGCAGCGCACAACGGCCGCTGACAATTTGTTCGCACTTATGCTACAACGATTGATAGAATCATCACAAGCTTTACGAACAAATCTTCACACGATCGGGTCAGAAGGCCTATTTTCCTGCGACGAATGTTATTGACGCACCAAAATCATGGTGCGAGCATCACAACTCGGAGTTTTCCGAGCGCACGACACAAAGAAAAGAAAATCGTCGACATTGACGAAGGAGACATGCCAGATGAGTGAACCGGTTGCGGTCGCGACCGCGTCATCGCCTCAGGTTCCATTGATCCGTGTAGCAGGCGTCACCAAACGATTTGGCGGCGTGCAAGCGCTGCGCGGCGTCAACCTCGACGTGCTGCCCGGCGAGGTCCATGCGTTGCTCGGCGAGAACGGCGCGGGCAAATCCACGCTGATCAAGATCCTCAGCGGCGTGCACGCTTATGACGAAGGCGTCATTGAAATCGATGGGCAGAAGGTGGCGTTCGACTCGCCGGCGCGATCGCGCGAGGCGGGGGTTGCCGTGGTCTATCAGGACCTGAGTCTGGTCGAATCGTTATCGGTGGGCGCCAATCTGATGCTGGGGCGCGAGCCTCGCACGCGACTCGGCTTTGTGAAGAACCGCCAGCTCATGGCGGAGGTCGGCGAATTTCTTCGCTCGCACGGCATTCCGCTCGATCCCAAGACGCCGGTCGGCGCATTGCCGTTCGCGTACCGCCAGATGACCGAAATCTGCAAGGCGTTGATGGGTCATGTGCGGGTGCTGATTCTCGATGAACCGACGTCCGCGCTGACGGGTGGCGAAGAACAGATCCTGTTCGACGCGATTCGCGCGGTGACGGATCGCGGCGTGGGCGTGATCTACGTGACGCATCGGTTGAACGAGGTGTTCCGGATTTCCCAGCGCGTCACGGTCTTTCGCGATGGCGCGAATGCCGGCATGTTCTCAACCGCGCAGACCGATATGAAGCAACTGGTCGCGGCGATCGTCGGTCCGAAGCATGCCGCGTTGCAGGCAAAGGCGGGGGTTGCTGGCAATGGGGGTTCTATTGCCACGCCTGCTGCGACTGCTACCGCTACCGCCGCTGCGGTGCTCAAGCTTTCCAATGTGCGCAACGACCGGCTTCGCGGCGTCGACCTCGTGGTTGAACGCGGCGAGATTCATGGGCTCGCGGGCTTGATCGGCAGTGGCCGTACCGAGATCCTGCAGACCATCTTTGGACTGAGAAGCGTGGAGACAGGGACGGTCGAAATAGACGGTCTTGCACGTTCCCGCCTCTCACCCGCCGACGCGATTCAGCTCGGCGTGGCGCTAGTGCCGGAAGATCGTCACCTCGAAGGGCTCGTGCTGGAACATTCGATCGAACGCAACCTGACCTTGCCGCGACTGCCGCAATTTTCCCGCTGGGGATGGTTGCGCAGTCAAGCAGCGGAGCAGCAGGCGAAACGCTCGATGAATGAACTCGCCGTCAAGGCGCCAGGCGCGTCGACGCCGGTCAAGTTTCTGTCCGGCGGCAATCAGCAGAAAGTGGTTTTTGCCAAATGGAATCATCCGCGCCCGAAGTTGCTGCTGCTCGACGAGCCGACTGTCGGCGTCGACGTCGGCGCGCGCGAGGAAATCTATGGCGTGGTGCACGACGCAGCGCAGGCAGGTACCGGTGTGCTCGTGGTGTCGTCCGATCTCGATGAGTTATTGCGCCTGTGCGACCGGATTTCGATTGTCGCGGACGGCAGTATCGTCAAGACCCTTGCACGCGCCGAACTCGCCAACGCCGAAGCGTTGCATCACCTGATTCAACTTTCCCGTCCTTCTTTCGAGTCCCACGCAGGGACTTCCGCCGGAGCGCACGCAACATGAATGAATCTGTCTCGCCGCTGACGGCCGAACGGCAAACCGCATTGCCGCAGAAAAGCCGCGCGCGGCGCATCGCGCAACTTCTCCTGCAAGGCGATCGGCCCTACGCGTTGTATGGCGCGTTCGCCATTCTGCTGGTGGTCTTCAGTTTCGCGTCGCCGTGGTTTCTCTCCGTCGACAACTTCCTCAATATCGGCCGGCAGACCGCGCTCGTGTCGATCATCGCGATCGGCATGACGTTTGTGATCATTGCGCGGCAGATCGATTTGTCGGTGGGTTCCACGCTCGCTTTGTCGGGCATGTCCGCCGCATTGGCCATGGCCTATGTGGGCGACAACTGGATGATTGGCGCGATCGCGGGCATTGGCACCGGCGCGCTTGTCGGCGCGTTGAACGGCGTGCTGACCACGCGGCTGAACATCCCCTCGTTTCTGGTGACGCTCGGCACCTTGAGCGCCGCACGCGGTCTCGCGCTGATGGTGACGACGACGCATCCGGTGATCATCAGCAACGACTCGTTTATCGCGATCTTCGGCGAAGGCGATATTGCCGGCGTGCCGGTGCCGATCATCTGGACCGTGCTGGCGGTGATCGCCGGCATTCTGCTGCTGCACTACAGCGTATTCGGGCGGCAGATCTATGCCGCCGGCGGCAATCCGACAGCCGCGCTTTACTCCGGCATCAACACGCGCCGCGTGACCACGCTGGCGTTCATTCTCACCGGCATGCTGGCCGGGCTGGCCGCGCTGGTGCTGTCCGCGCGCTCGCATGCGGCGCGGCCCGACGTGGTGCAAGGACTCGAACTCGACGTGATCGCCTCCGTGACGCTCGGCGGTTGCAGCCTGTTCGGCGGCCGCGGCTTCGTGCTCGGCACGCTGCTGGGGAGTCTCATCATCGGGACGCTGAATAACGGGCTGGTGCTGCTCGGTGTCAGTTCGTCGCTGCAACTGGTGATCAAGGGGGCGATTATCGTCGCGGCGGTGGCATTTACCAGGAAGTGACGAGGGCACGTCGATCACAGGTGCCCGCGTGTTGTTCGTGAATGGCAGGAGACAGGTGAAGCCGTAATACAAACGTGAAGACCAACGGAGGAGAATCATGAAGCAACATCGTCGTGGCTCAAACAGGGTATTAGGTGGTGTCCTTGCAGCGGCCACCGTTGCAACGCTGGTTTCGTCGGGTGCGTACGCTCAATGCGTGACCAGCCTGCCGGTCGGTTCGATCGGTCCGAAGACGATTGTCGGCCAGGGGCCGAATGGCGAGAAAGCGGCCTCGGTGGAGGCCGTGCAACTGAACGCCGCCGACGTCGCCAAGATCAAAGCGGGAAAATTCAAGGTCGGCATTTCGATGCAGACCATGAACCTCGACTGGTCGCAATTGCAGGTGCAAGGGATTACCGACACGCTGAAGAAATACGGCGTCGAAGTGATCGGCACGGCATCCGCCGAATACCAGGTCGACAAGCAGATCGCCGATATCGAGAACACGATTCAGCGCCATCCGGACGGGATCATTTCCATTCCGGTCGACGGCACCGCGACGGCCGCTACCTACAAGAAGGTGTCCGAAGCCGGTATCAAGCTCGTATTCATGGACAATGTGCCGACCGGCTTGAAGCATCCGGAGCAATACGCGTCGATGATTTCAGCGGACAGCGAAGGCAATGGCCAGATCGCGGCGAAGGTGCTGGCCTCGTGCGTGCCGAAAGGATCGACTATCGGCCTCGTCAATTTCGGGGTGGACTACTTCAGCACGAAAGAACGCACCAAGGCCGTCAACGACTGGATGAAGAAAAACCGTCCGGACCTCAAGATCAAGCAGGTCGACTTCACCGATCCGTCGAAGGTCGGTCAGATCGCGGGCGACTTTCTGACGGGAAATCCGGACGTGAAGGGTTTGTTCGCCGTTTGGGATCAGCCCGCGCTCGACACGCTGACCTCGATGCGCGCGCAGGGGGTGAATATTCCCGTGACCACCGTCGATCTGGGTCTGCAATCCGCGATCGAGATTGCCAAGGGCGGACCGCTCAAGGCGACGGGCTCGCAACGTCCTTATGACCAGGGCGTTGCCGAAGCTATGGCGATGATGAAAGCACTGATCGGACAGACGCCGCCTGCGTGGATCGGCGTGCAGTCGTTGCCGGTGGTGCAGTCGAACGTGCTTGAATCTTATAAAACGGTGTTCAAGAAGGATCCGCCGCCGCAGTTGGCGGATGCCTGCAAGAAGGCGAAGCCGGCTTGCGGTTGAGTTGGGTTAATTGGGGGAGGGCTCGTCGTTCACGACGGGTCGGTACCTCAATGCCCGTTGCAATAGACGGCCGTGAGAAGAAACGGAATGACCTCATGAACGGTCGCCTCGCTTCCCGCACGGCGCACGCTCGCTTCGACCGATGCGGCGGGCGCGGTCACCACCACGCCGTAGGTGGAGGGTTTGACGGGTTGACCGCTTCCCCGTTTGAACATCGGCTCGTCCTGCTCGTAGCCGAATACCGCATAGACGTGAAAGCCGAACGCGCTCAATTTGGTGCCACGCGTCGGGCGAAACGAGTTGACCGAGTTGGCCTCGATACGCATGGGTTTCGGCTCGATGGACTGGTTGTCCAGAAGCGCGCCGATGAACTCATGCGGACTCGATGTGCAGTCCATTTGCCGATCGAGTTCGTCGGCGTAGCACGGTAGCGGAGCAAAAGTGACCCCTATCGACGCAATGGCCGCCAGTGTATTGAAAACGGACGATTTCATCGTAATGCCCCGATGGGTCGCTCATGCCTCACTGTGCCATGTTTGGCGCCGATCGTTCGTGCGCTGGCAATCAATGCCGGCGACATGGCGCACTCGGTCGGTGCGTGTTTTAACGCGCGGCGCGAGACCTCGCACGCTTGCCAGACCGTCTCCGTGCCGCCAAAAGAACGTCCGTTTTAAATTTTCGCTGCGAGAGAGTCCAACAAAACCGGCGCCCGAACAGCCGCCGAGCGCGTCAAACCAGCAACGCAGACCGCGCCTTGAGCCAGAGACCGAAGTTCCGCATCACCTCCACGACGGGCCTTAGACGTTCGCCGTCTTCGGTGAGTTGATACTCGACCTTCACCGGCACTTCAGCAAATACCGTACGCAGTACGAGACCGGCTTCTTCAAGCGCGCGCAGATCCAGAGTCAGCATGCGTTGCGAAATGCCCGGCACGTCTCTACGCAAATCGTTGAAGCGTTTCGGTCCGTCCAGAAGATACGAAACCAGCAACAAGCGCCAACGTCCGCCCAGCAGACGCATGGCTTCCTCGACCGAACATCCGGTTGCACTGCTCTTCATTCGCCTGTCCTTGGTAAGTATATTTTTTGTACCTTCACCACACTATTCTGCCTTCTTTCTTTTTTATCCCGCTTGCCGGATATTAGCCGCGTTGCCGCGACAGCGCGCGGAACACGCCACCTATCTGGAAGAGAAAATTCGATGAAGCTCTATCACGCACCCGGCAGTTGCTCGCAAGCGATTCATATCGTCATTCAGGAAACGGGACTCCACGCGGAAATGATCAGGGTCGATGCGCGCAAGCATCTGATCGAGGGCGGCGCCGACTATTACGACGTGAACGAACTGGGCTATGTGCCGCTTCTCCAGCTGGACGACGGCAGCTACCTGCGGGAAGGGCCGGTGATTGCGCAATACCTGGCCGATCAACGCCCGGCATGCGGTTTGGCACCGAGCCACGGCACCATGGAGCGATACCGGCTTCTGGAGTGGCTCAACTTTCTGACGTCGGAAATCCACAAAGGCTTTATTCCGTTGCTCTACGCCGTTGCGGCGGGCAAGTATGTCGAGACCGCGAAACCCAAGCTCGAAAGCCGCTTTGCATGGCTCGACAAACAACTGTCGAACAAGCCGTTTCTGATGGGCGAAGTGTTCACGATCGCCGACGCCTATCTATTCGCGCTGACCGGCTGGGGCAAGGCCGCATGGATGAAATCGGTGTACAACGCGGACATCGATTTCACCCCGCTCGTGCATCTGCAAGCCTGGTACGAGCGCGTGCGGAATCGACCCGCTGTACAGCAGGTTTTACGCGACGAGGGTTTGTCGAACGAGTGACGGAAGGCGTCGCCATCGAAGCGACGCTCCGCATGCGCCCTGTCGCGTTCTTCCTGACGAATTTGCCGATCATCGTGATGCAAGGTCCGCGCCTCGCCCTTCGACAACTAGCCATCCACTGGCTCGAAACATAGATCGAGGTCGATGAGTCAGTTGTGAACCGCCGCGCCTTCAAGGCTGGCGAGCACCTGACTCCCGTCGTTGCGTGCAGCGTCTTCACGCGGAAAAGTACGCTCACTGAACGCGATCACTTTAAATCCGCTTCCCAGACCTCGCGGAATCGTGATGCCCCAATGCCAGCCACCAGCTTGTTCGAAGACATGCAGTACAGGGACGGTCGGAGTGGGTGAAGACTGAAGCGTCGTCATGGCGCATTCTCCCGTCGTTGCAAAACTGCGAGCGCACCAACGCGGACGCTCCTCGTTGAGTCTATAGGTTGTTTGCTGCATTGCAATAAAAAACTGTGGTAAAAATGTCAAATCTTGGGGTGTCACAATTTTGAAAAATACTGCCTGCCGATTTGGATGTGCGAGTATGGATTCACAGCTTCAGAACTTAAGATTGTGATCCACGGGGGCTCCATGAGTAGTCATTCACTCATTTGGGCAGCGGTGCCGCACAACAGCGACGGCGTCGTCTTCCAGGTTCGTGTTGTCCACGGACTGCAACGTTTCTACGTATCGCGCCGCGTGCTCGAGCATGTGTTCGATCTCGAGCCGAAAGCCACGGACGCAAGACAACTCGAACTCTTCTACACATTCTTGAAGCGCATTCTGGCGCGAGCCGGCATCAAACGTTCAGTTGCCGGTTCGGACACGGTGGCGCTGCAGGCAACGGATTTCATCGTGCCGGGCAGAAGCGATAGCCACTCGACGCAGCGATCGATCCCGCGAACCACGATTTAAGCACCGCCACGGCAAGCGTCGAACGTTCAGCTTACGCGTGAACGTGCGCCGCGTGTGCTACATGTGTAGCGTGTACCGCCTGGCTGGTGGTCGGCCAACTCGTATGACGCGCCGCCCCTTCCCTTTCGCGTTGGAGTAAGGGCGCATAACCGTGCAAATCGCGCGGGGCGATATCGAACGCGCGACGAAACGCGCGATTGAAACTCGATGCGCTGTTGAAGCCGAGTCCCGCCGCGATGTCCTGCACTTCGAGATGGGGAAAGCGCACCAGTTCATCGGCCGCCATTCGCAGCCTGCGATTGGCGATATAAGTGGCCAGTCCGCCTTCATGCTCGAACAGGCGGTACACGCTGGCACGCGACACATGCAGCGACGCCAATACGCGCTCCGCTGACAAATCCGGGTCGTGCAGATGCGCCTCGACATAGCGCCGCACCTGTCCGTACACTGCGGCGCGCACCGCCGCGCGCGCGTTGCCGGATAGACCCGCCTGGCGGCTAAATGCTGCGGCCAGCAATTCGACCGCCGTGAGAAAGGAACGTCGCGCGTCTTCTTTGCTCAGGCCGACGATCTGCTGATTGAGCGCAATCAGATGCGCTATCAGCGTACGGGTGAGCGGTGTTGTCGCCTGGATCCGGCGACCATGCAGCGACGCGGCGTCGGGGAAGGCGCTTTCGATCAGCGCGCGCGGCACGAAGAACAATAATATGCGGCCATGAAAGCTCCGCACGGCGCACGGCTGATCCATATCCAGCGCGAGAATGGTCGGCACGGAAGCGATGGGCGGTGCGTCGCGCCCTTGCCTGTTGCTCACGAATTCACCGGGCCTGCCTTCCAGAAATACGCTAAATGAAACGTCGCGGATATTCTCCGTCGACACGCGTCCCAGGGAGCGCACGGCCAGATTCGGGCCGGTGCGGAAGTGGAAAAAACTGAGGTCGTCGATCGAGTAGCGGGACATCGCCGCGTCGAACGTTTCGTCGGCGTGCTTCGAGGCGGGCTGAATATCGTACACCGGGCTCATGCGTTCCTGCCACGCGAGGAAGCTATGACGGGCGTCGCCCTGCACGCTGAAATTGCTGTGCACGATTCCCGGCGCAAGCTGGGGCGGCTCGGCCGCTAACAGGAGGTGGCTCAATGGCATACAGGCGGGCGACGAATCGCGGGCTCGTTGGTGCGCACTGCTGGTTGGATCCAGTTGCGTTCCACCTGAGCGGGCGCGTTTGCCTGCCGGGTCGGAAGGCCACCTCCGCGCACTTGGGAGATGGCCAGAAAGCATAGCGTGTCCGGGCTACCGACGCTATCGGGCGATGCGAGCCATGCGACGCGCGGAATCAGGGCATCGCCTCGCATGACGTTATTTGACCGCCGCCGCGCATAATTTTCACGCACGATGCTGCTAGACTGCCGCGGCGTTTCGGTGACGAAGATATGCGTATTCAGCGAGCCGGCCGGCAGACAATTCCTTTCGCATGGATTGTTCTGCTGGACGGGCTGCCTGATCAAATCAAAACACTGAGGGAGCTTCCGCCATGTCGTCTTTAAACTATCACGAAGGCCGCAGTATCCGACGACGCATCCCGTCGTCGGCCAGTCTTTGTTTCGTGCTTGCCTTGCTCTCCACAAGTGCATTCGCCGACGACGCGCAGCAATGCGCCGCTAATGCGGGAACGCTGCTTGTCGGTCAGGTTGTATCGGCGCCCACCTTCAAACACGGCATGTTCCGCAAAGGCGTCGAGCTGTCCCACACGCATTTAACGCTGAAAGGCGACGCGGACGGCGCGGATTACGACGTCGCCATCGACAACGTCTTCGCCTCGGGTTATCAGCAGGATGCAGCCGTGGTGCCGCCGCCATTGAACACCATTGCGGTGGGCGACCGACTCGAACTATGCGGCCTTCCTTTTCAGGGAGGGATTCATTGGGTCCACACCAATTGCGGCGACACGCCCACCTCGCAAGATCCGAATGGCTGGTTGAAAGAGATCGCCGCGGACGGCACCGTGGGTCCCAGTTTCGAAGACAGTCAGCAATACTGTTATCTGTGGCCGCATAACTAGAACGCGGCCACAGGGGCGGCAGGTCAGAGAGAGCGCTCGATGGCCTGCCGCAGCAACGCCAGCCCCAGGTCGATCTCTTCTTCATGAACAGTCAACGGCGGCGCGATTCGAAACACGCCGCCCATCCCCGGCAATTGCACGATGTTCATGCTGAGGCCCAGGTTCATACACTCGCGGGTGATCTTCGCGCCGAGTCCATCCGCCGGCTCCTTCGTGCGACGGTCCTTGACGATTTCCATTCCCAGTAGCAATCCTCGACCGCGAATGTCGCCGATGCACTCGAAGCTTTCCATCAGATCCAGCAAGCCGCGTTTGAGTCGCTCACCCATCACGTTTGCACGTTCCACCAACCCATCGCGCTCGACGACATCCAGCACCCGCAAACCGACAGCTGCGGGCAGCGGATCGGACACATGCGTCGTATAGAACAGGTACCCCAGTTCGTGAGCGCGCTCTTCGATCTGCGCGGAGGTCACGACGGCCGCGAGCGGCAGACCGGCGCCCAACGTCTTGGATAGCGTGAGAATGTCGGGCGTGACGCCGTCGCGCTGACAGGCGAACATCGTGCCCGTACGCCCCACTCCCGTTTGCGCTTCGTCGAGGATCAGCAGCATGCCGCGCTCCTCGCACTTGCGTTTCAACGCGGCCATGTAGCCTTCCGGCAATTCGATGATCCCGCCGGAGCTAAGAATCGGCTCCGCAATAAAGGCCGCGAGATTGCCGCTGGATTGACGATCGATAAGATCGAACGCGTAGTCCAATTCCGCGAGGTAATCGTATTCACCATGTCGCTCGAAACGCGGCCGGTACGGAAACGGCGCGGGAATCGCGTAAGAGCCGACCGCTGCGGGACCGACGCCCTTACGACCCGCGCTGTAGGTTGCGGACGCGGCGTTCCCCGTCATGCCGTGCCACGATTGCGCGAAGCCGACAATTTCATATTTGCCGGTCACCAGTTTCGCCATGCGAATGGCGGCCTCGTTCGACTCCGCGCCGGTGCTGAGCAACAGTGCACGGTCGAGTCCGGCGGGCGTGATGTCGGCGAGACGCGTGGCCAGATCGACCACTGGGCGAGACAGCATGCCGCTGAACAGGTGGTCGAGCTTGCCGGCATATTCGTTGATGACCGACACGATATCCGGATGACTGTGCCCAAGCACCGCGCTCATTTGCCCCGAGGTGAAGTCGAGAATCGCGCGGCCGTCGGCGTCATAAACAAAGCTGCCCTGAGCGCGCTCGATGATCAACGGCTCGAAGGTGCCGCCGTAGCGGATCAGGTGCTGCCTGGCGTTGCGCCAGAACGTTGCGTCGTCGTTGCGGGACACGGTGCTTCTCCTTGCGCGTTAGCGGGAATAGCTTGCAGTCTAGAGGGCTCTCTGGTTTCATAGAAACGAATAGTTCTAATGGAAGCTAGAAGCGAGTCTAATATCTTGAGTCTTTCACTTGAAATCGATTTGCTGCGCTCGTTTGTGGTGATTGCCGAAGTGCGGGCGCTGAGTCGTGCGGCCAACCGGATCGGCCGGACCCAGTCGGCACTGAGTCAGCAGATGAAGCGCCTCGAAGAAATCGTCGATCAGCCGCTGTTCCAGCGCACGGGTCGCGGGGTCGTGCTGACGAATCCAGGTGAACGGTTGCTGGCCCACGCTCAGCGCATTCTGCGGCTGCACGATGAGGCCATGGCGGATCTTTCTGGAAAGGGCTTGTCTGGGACGATCCGGTTTGGGTGTCCGGACGACTATGCGGCCGTTTTTTTGCCGCCATTGTTGCGGCAGTTTTCCAGTCAGCATCCGCAGGCGTTGGTGGAAGTTATTTGCGCGCCGACGCCACGCTTGCTCGAACAACTGGAGATGCATGCGCTGGATCTGGCGATGATCTCACTACCGGACGACACGACCAATGCGAACATCATTCGCCGCGAGCCGCTAGTTTGGGTCGGCAGTGCGGGAATGGACTCCGCGCACTTCGATCCGCTGCCATTGGCGCTTTCGGATCCGGATACGCTCGATCACGTGGCGGCATGCGAGGCGCTGCGGCGTGTGGGGCGGCGTTATCGCATTGCCTATGCGAGTAGCAGTCTCGCCGGACTCACGGCTTTGGTACGCTCAGGGCAGGCTTTCGCGGTGATTACGCAGACGGCGGTTGCTTCGGATCTCTGCATCATCAGCGACGATCCGCAGTTGCCTGCTTTGCCGGCTATCGGCATTACGCTGAAGTTCGAGCGGGATCGGCCCTCGCATTTGAGTACCGCGTTTGCGGAGCATATTCGCGCGACGTTGCCGTTGCTTTGAACTGGGCGTTGCGCAAGACAACGACGCTCCTTGAGCGTCAAAGCGCTGCGCGCACCTCGGCCGATTACGGTCTACGTGCTCTGCGCAAACATATTGCCGACCAAGGTCCGCGCCAGCATTTCACCTGCCAAGGCGATGCCTAAAGAAGTCGTCAATTTTTCTTGAGTGTAACGAGTGTTTCATGTAACGTTCGTTTCATGAACAGAAAAGACATGCTTCGCGACAAGGCGCTGGCCTATTTCCTTGAACATGGCATCGCCGATCTTTCGCTACGGCCGTTGGCCGAGCAGATCGGAACCAGCGCACGGCTCCTGATCTTTCATTTTGGTTCCAAAGACGGTCTCATTGCCGAAGTCATGAGCGAAGTGCGGCAGCGTGCGCAACAGTCTTTTAGCGCTTTGATGCGCGACGCAGGCGGGCAAGGCGGCTTGAAGATTTTCTGGCAGTGGTCCACACATCCGGACAACGTCCCTTACGTGCGCCTGCTGTACGAAGTGCAGGTTCTGGCCATGCAGAATCCAGCCGTCTACGCACCTTTCATGGATGACAACAGTTCGAACTGGTTGAGCTTTGTCGAAAGCACGCTACCGCCGTCGCCGCAGCGGCGTGCCACGGCCACGCTGTATGTCGCCGTGATCGATGGCTTGATGCTTGAATTCCTGAGCACCGGCGACCTGAGTCGCACCAGTGCAGCGCTGGAGGTGTTCGGTTCAATGTCAGGCAATGCCCATCGCAAATCAAAACCCTGACTTGCCCAACCCCAACGCTACGAAGAGAGTGATCTCATGAAGAATCTTGCGAGCCCGGATCTGGATACCGCGAATCAGGCGGACGCCCCACGCGCTCTATTGGCATCACAAAGACACACGCTTCATTTCATGGTTGTCTGCCTGTTCCTGACCGCGATCAGCGCTCTTAACGGCATGCACAACTCGACAACCGACTCGCCCTCTACGCCGACGCAGTTGAACCTGTTTTATGCGTTCGTGATTGGCATGGAGTGGCTGTGGGTTCGTTTCGTTTACAAAGGCATGCGCAAGTATCGGCGGTCTATTGTCGAGTTCTT
Organism: Paraburkholderia bryophila; assembly: GCF_003269035.1. Classification (GTDB taxonomy): domain Bacteria; phylum Pseudomonadota; class Gammaproteobacteria; order Burkholderiales; family Burkholderiaceae; genus Paraburkholderia; species Paraburkholderia bryophila. The sequence continues at coordinate 55,570 of NZ_QLTK01000034.1, forward strand.
CGGCCGCCATACGTTGACGTTCAAAGAGTTCGGAAAAGACGTCGCGTACGCGACCTTGGTCTTCGCTATCGACTATTTCTGCAATGCGGGCCTAGTCGGCTTGCTGCAACATGGGGCGCAACCCGCCAATGCGGTACTGCCGGCAGTGCCGGTCGGCCTGCTCGCCGTCACGTTGTGGGTATGCCTTTCACTGAGCGCCGGTGTGTGCGAAGAAATCGTGTTTCGCGGATATCTGCAACGTCAACTTACCGCCATCACCGGTAGGCTGGGTATCGCCATCCTGGGCCAGGCGATTCTGTTCGGGATCGGGCACGGATATGAAGGCATCGTTTCGGTTCTCAGCATCGTGCTCAATGGCCTTGTCTTGGGAATACTCGCGGCTTGGCGCGGCAATATCCGCGCGGGGATTCTGATGCATGTAGCGTGGGATATTTTGGCGGGTTTTGGGATCGTGTCGTAACGGCGAGGTGCCCTATCGCTTCACGCGTAAAACACCGCAGCATTCTGGAATTCGTTGACCCGGCCCCAAGGGCCACCCTCATGCTTACCGCAACTGTTCAACAGAATGAGGTGACTGAATGAGCCCTTCCGCCCCGTTTTTGAATGCATCAGAAGCCGCCAGTCAGCTTGGTGTGTCGATCAAGGCGTTGCGGTTATATGAGCAACAAGGATTGGTCACGCCGGGTCGCACGGCAGCCGGATATCGGGTGTACGGTCCCAAACAAATGGATCGAGCGGGCGAAATTGTGGCGCTGCGTGCGCTAGGCCTCAGTCTTGCCCAGGTCGCGCGAGTGCTGGACGGCGATTCTCGAAGTCTGGCGACGGCGTTAGCGACGCATGAAAGCGCACTGAATGAGGAACTTCAGGATCTTGTTCAGAAGCTGGACAGAATCCGGTGCGTCCGCGCCGATCTCGCGCGCGGTCAGATGCCGGTTGATGGGGAACTGACGCGACTCGTCGATCGAGCGAGGATGAGCGTGGAATTCGCGCTTCCGTGGCCTTGGGGCGGCGAACGTTTCGAGCTACGCGACATTCGCCCGCTTAACTACATCATCGGTTCCCTGGGCAGCGGTAAGACCCGGCTGGCGCTTCGTCTCGCGGAAACTTTGCCAGGTGCGGTATTCCTTGGATTGGATCGGCGGCGGAATAACGGCGTCGCGGCGCTCGACCTGCTAAACGGCGATGCTTCTTTAAAGTCGCGCGTCGATCAGGCCATGGACTGGCTGATCGATGAGGGCGCAACTGAATCGCGCGCTTTGACAACCTTGCTCGCGGAGCTGGAAGCAGACGGCCCCGCTGCACTGGTCGTCGATATGATCGAACAGGACCTCGACGCGGCCACACAGGAAGCGTTGATCACGTTTCTTCGCCTCCGTGCGAGTGCCGGCATGCGTCCTCTCTTCCTGATGACCCGCTCGTCGGCAATTCTGGATCTGGCAGCGGTCGGGCCGGACGACGCCATCATTCTTTGTCCCGCGAATCACAGTGCGCCGGTTCGCGTGGCACCGTATCCCGGCGCGCCGGGGTATGAGGCGGTTGCGACTTGCCTGGCAACGCCTGAAGTGCGGGCGCGGATTGCGCGGCGGCCTGAAGCAACTGCCGGCGAGGCTACAATCTGCAAACCCCAGGCCCGCGCTCTACGAGACCCATAACCACCGCGTATGTTGAAGATCCTGATCAGCGCCTGCCTCGTCGGCCACCCCGTGCGCTACAACGGCAAGGCCAAACTCTCGCGCGACGCGTGGCTGGCCCGCTGGCGCGACGAGGGCCGCCTCGTCACCGTTTGCCCCGAAGTGGCCGCCGGCTTTCCGACCCCGCGCCCGCCGGCGGAAATTCAACTGCGCCGCACCGGCGTGGATGTGCTGGCAAGTACCGCGACGATCGAGGACAACACCGGCGCCGACGTGACCGCGCTCTTCATTGCGGGCGCTCGCCATGCACTCGACCGTGCGAAAGCTGAAAACTGCCGCTACGCAGTGCTGGCGGACGGTAGCCCCTCGTGTGGCAGCACCTTCATCTACGACGGCGCCTTTAGCGGGGCAACGCATCCTGCAGTCGGCGTGACTGTTGCTTTGCTGCGGGAGCATGGCATCCGCGTGTTCGCCGAGTCGCAAATTGATACGTTGGCAGCGGAGATTGCGGCAGGCGATACGAAATAGATCGCTTGTGACAGGCGGATCTGCAGCATAGTACGAAGACGCGCCCACCCTGCCAGAATGCTTTTTGCCTCAGCCGCAGGGGGTTTAGCTAGAATCGGTTTTCGATCCTTATATTCGTCTATAAACGGAGACAAACGTGCCAGGCTTACTTCCCGATGTCGACCGCGAGGGGCTCCTCGAATATTCAGTCGTGTACACCGACCGATCAATCAATCACATGTCGCAACTCTTTCAAGGAGTCATGCGCGACATTTCCGATTCCCTGAAAAAAGTCTACAACGCGAAGTCGGCCATTGTCGTCCCGGGCAGCGGGACGTTCGGCATGGAAGCCGTTGCCCGGCAGTTCGCGACGAACAAAAAATGTCTGGTCATCCGCAATGGCTGGTTCAGTTTTCGCTGGTCGCAGATTTTCGACATGGGCGGCATTCCGTCCGAGTCGGTCGTGCTGAAAGCGCGTCCGGTCCAACAAGGGAGACAGGCTGCCTACGCACCGCCGCCAATCGAAGACGTGGTCGCGGCCATCCGCGAAAACAAGCCCGATCTGGTGTTTGCGCCGCACGTCGAAACCGCATCCGGGATCATGCTTCCCGATGTCTATTTGCGTGCGGTGGCTGACGCGGTGCATGACGTCGGGGGCATGTTTGTACTCGATTGCATTGCCTCCGGCACGGTCTGGGTCGACATGAAAGCGAGTGGCGTCGACGTACTGATCAGCGCCCCGCAAAAGGGCTGGAGCGCGTCACCGTGCTGCGGGCTGGTCATGCTAAGCCCGCTGGCACGCGAAAAAATCGACGCAACGACCAGCACCAGTTTCGCTTGCGATCTGCGCAAATGGCTGCAGATCATGGAAGCCTACGAAAACGGCGGATTCGCGTATCACGCAACCATGCCCACGGACGGCCTGGCGACGTTGCGTGACGTCATGAAGGAGACCGAGGCATATGGCTTCGACAAAGTGAGAGCGGAGCAACTCGAACTCGGCAAGCGCATTCGCGCACTCCTCGCGGACAACGGTTTCAACAGCGTGGCAGCCGAAGGTTTCGAGGCGCCGGGCGTCGTGGTCAGCTACACGGACGACGACGGAATACGATCCGGCAAGAAGTTCGCCGACGCCGGCTTGCAGATCGCGCCGGGCGTGCCGCTGCAATGCGACGAGCCCGAAGATTTCAAAACCTTCCGCATCGGATTATTCGGCCTGGACAAACTGCATGACGTCGAAGGTGCGGTGGCCAGGTTCGCGAAGGCGCTGCACACCCTTGTTTAAAGCGTCTTTCTGAGAACGTGCGGGTTGCTGAGCGTGACTCCGTTGGTCGATTGACCGACGGAGTCATGAGCCAGCGAACTCGCACTTCTCACGGATCGTCAACGCTACTTCGCAAGGACAATGTGCATGGCTCGCTCCGTCGCGACATGCTCGACGGTCCGATATCCCAGCGCGCGGAGATCCAGACCGCTAAAGAGCGATTCGCCCTGTCCAAGCGCAACCGGCGAAAGGGCGAGATGAATTTCATCCACGTAGCCGGCCTGAACGTATTGCCTCACCGTCTCGACACCGCCGCCAATCTTGACGTCTTTTCCGCCCGCCGCTGCGCGCGCCTTTTCTAGCGCTTCTTCAATGCCGCCGGAAACAAAATGAAATGTCGTTCCGCCTAGCATCTCAATCGACGGCCGTGGATGATGCGTGAGTACGAAGGTCGGCGCGTGGTACGGCGGATTGTCACCCCACCAGCCTTTCCATTGATCGTCCGGCCATTCCCCACGAATCGGACCGAACATATTGCGACCGAGAATAAAGGCACCGAAGCCGTCCATTGCCCGTTGCGCGAATGTGTCATCGAGTCCGGCGTCACCGCCTTCTTTGCCCAGCATCTGAAGAAACGTCCGCGTCGGGAAAAACCATTGAAAGATCTCCTCGCCTCGCTCACCAAGCGGTCGATCCAGGCTTTGAGCGGTTCCCGCACCAAAACCGTCAAGCGAGACACTGAACCCGGCAACTCTTACCTTAGTCATTCACATCTCCGTCGGCGTTTTAAGTAATGAGGCTGTGAAGCCAGATGATAGTTGGCTCTCGTTCATACGACGCGCGATGCGATGGTAAATCGACAATGATTCGAGTCGGTGAAAACCCGGATACGCAATCCGCGCTGTCGTGCATCACCGGCGAAGCGCGTTTATTTAACCCGCGAGTATCCTCGCGAGCAAAGCCAGGGGCAGCGTCGGCAGCGTCACCAGCGCGCCGACCTTCAGAAACGTCATGAAACTCACGTCCTCGCCCTCGCGGCGAAGTGCGTTGAGCCACAGGATGGTGGCGAGCGAACCGGTGATCGACAGATTGGGACCCAGGTCGACTCCGATAAGCAGTGCGTCGGTAACGAGCCTGGAACCATGCGCCTGGATGACGGTTGAACTCGCGATCAAACCGGCCGGCAGGTTGTTCATCAGGTTGCTCGCGATGCCAATGACACCGCCTGCAGACGCTGCGGTCGCCAGTTCGCCGTGTTGCGCCGCGCGTTGCAACAGAGTCGCCAGCGCGGCGATTCCGCCGGTGTGATCCAACATCTCGACCAGTACGAACAACCCTGCCACTAGCGGCAGCACGCTCCACGATATTTCGCGAATCATCGGCAGCGGGGACTTGCGCTCCTGAATCAGCACGACCATGGCGGTCAGCGCACCGAGCATCGCGGTTGGCCACCCGAGCGGAATATCGAACGCGGAGACGGTCAGTAAAACGGCGGCTGTTACCGCAATGCCGGCAAGCCCAACGCGCCCGCTCGCCGACAGCTTCGGCGCTTCCAGATCAGCCTGACATCGGCCCGAAAGCGCTTCTCGTTGAGTCCAGCGTAACAGCGCATAGGTCAGGCCGATCGACAGCAGCGAAGGCACGGCGAAGCGCGTCATCCACGCGCCGAGAGCCGGCGTGCGATTACCGTACAGCACGAGATTGGCCGGGTTCGAGATCGGCAACACGAAACTGGCTGCATTAGCCACGAACGCACAGATGAACAGCAGGGGCAGAGGCGGGGTTTTGGCCTTTTTAGCGGCGGCAAACACGGCAGGCGTCAGCACCACGGCGGTAGCGTCGTTGGAGAGAAACGCGGTGATCACTACCCCGACCAGGTACACCAGCAGGAAGAGCTTGCGCGGCGAGCCTTTGGCATGATTGACCGCTAACACCGCGACCCAGTCGAACAGGCCCTCGCGGCGCGCCACTTCCGAGAGCAGCATCATGCCGATCAGGAAAAGGTAGACATCGCGCCCCTTGCCGATCGCCTGAATCGCAAGATCCACGGGCAACAGATGCAACGACACCAGCAGCCCGGCGCCCGCAACCGCCCAGACTGCCTCTGGCCATTTGAAAGGGCGTGCGATCACGCCGGCGGTGGCCGCCGCCGCGATACCCCACGAAAGAAAGAGTGAATTCACCGATAAGTTTTCCGTTGATCAATCAGCCCTGGCGTCAGAAAGCAGACGACGTGGGGTCCACCGCGTTGCAGTTCGGCTCCGCACGCGCGCTGCACGCGTGTCGGAGCCCTGCACCGCAACCGAGCCACAGCGCCAGCGAGACGGTCGAGATCGCACCGAGAGCGATGAAGGCCGCGGGATAACCGAAGTGATGAGCCAGCAGACCGCCGAGCATCGGGCTCAACGCCGCGCCCGCTGCCTGCACCGTCATCACGACACCTTGTCCCGCGTTGACGCGGCCCGTGCCGCTCAGCAGGCGCACGACCAACGCCGGCACCGCGACGCTTTGCAAGCCGGCGCCGATACCGTCGAGCGCCTGCACAGGCCACACCCCCCAAACATGGATCACCGAGGCGGCGATCAGCCCACGCACCGGCAGCGCCAGGAAGGTGAGCAGAATGACCCACCAGTAGCCGCGCCACCGGATCAGGCGGTTCGCGAGCATCGCCGCGACCACCATCACCGCTTGGGCAATCACGACGGTCTCGGCGGTGAACGCACTCGGGTCGGCCTGATGTGCGGAGACGATCGCGAGCCCGTAGAGCGGCAGCATCGCCGCGTTGCCCAGGTGAAACATCGCGAGTGCGGCGGCGAGTACGAGCAGTGGGCGGCACTGCAGCAGAATCCGAAAGCCACCGACTTCGCCTTCGGTCGAACCCGCTTGCGGTCCGTGCGGCGCCAGTCCTCTGGCCACCTGATGGTCGATGGTGTCGCCGCGAATCATCATGACGGCCGCAATCGACAGCAGGCCGAACACGGCGCTCAATGCGAACACTGCGGCGAAACCGTAGCGCCACCCCAACCAGCCCGATAGCGCCGCGGCCACGACATTGCCCGCGTGATTCGCGACCTGGTTGCGCCCGAACTGCCGGTCAAAGCCGCTTTGCCGGGCGACGCCCAGCGTAATGCCGGCCATTGCCGGTCCGATGGCGGCGCCGGTGATCGCGGTGGCGACCTGCGAAGCCGCGACGGTCCAGTAGTCGCGCGAGACCAGCAACAACCCTGACGCCAGCACCGTCATGACGCCCGCGACCACGATCAAGGCACGCTTGTGACGGGTACCGTCGACCAGTGCGCCGGCCGGAGACGTCGCCAGCATCCCCGCGATGCCGCCGATACTCATCACCGTGCCGATCATGTCCGTGCCCCATCCCCGCGCTTGCAGGAACACGCCGAGAAACGGGCCGATGCCGGCCTGAACGTCGGCCATGAAGAAGTTCAGTGCTTCGAGTGCGCGGCTGGTTTTCACGGTGCCTCACGATCGCGACGGTCGAGCCAGGAGCAGGTCCTTTATGCAACCCCTATGCCACCCGCACATGCCGCATTGCGTGGCGCGGACACACGCTGGTACATCGATGGGTGTCGGCTTACTGGACAGCCGGTGTCCAGCAAACCGACAGCAGGCGATGTTCACCAGCGCGGCAATATCCACGAGCGCGGCGCCGGCACGAAGCCCCCATTGCGTGGGCCGTGACGGGCCGGGTTTTTGCTATGCTTGAAGTCCCCTCTTTCCCCGCACATTCATGCCCGCAACCCGATGGCGCCTCTCGTTCGCTAGCCAGCTCGTGGTTTTCTGGGCTCTGGTGGCGGTCATGTGTGCGCTCCTGATCGGGCTTGTCTGGTTCATGGCTCAGGGCAATCTGGGGCGGCAAATCAGCGTCGCACGCGAACAGACGCTGACCAGTTGCAAGGAAGTCGCCTCGCGCTACGACCTGTCGGTCGACCGCAGCACCGATCCGCAGAGCGCGCCGAACACGGACCTGATGCACGCGATTCTCGACGTCGTGCTCGCGCAGATGCCGGGCGTCGAAGGTGGTTTCTGGCGCTCGACAGACACCACGCGTGGCGTTTTCGACGCGTACGCGTTTCCGACCTACGAAGGCAGCGGCATCAAACGGGATATTCCCGAGGCCGAGACGCCGTTGATTCTGCGCACCCTTCGCGCGGCGACCGGCGGTCACGCGGCGTCCGATTTCGTCGAAGGCCAGCAGGACGCGGTGATCGTCGCGGCCTGTTCGGTGCCCAGGCGCGCCTCACTGTTTGCCTGGACGCTCACGCGGGTGCGGCCCCCGCTCGGTCATGACGGCAAGACCCTCGTCACCGGGCTTGCCGTGCTGCTCGCCGTGATCGTCGCGATCGCGATTGCGTTGGGAACGCGGCTGCGCCGCTGGCGTGCCAATCTTGCCTGGGTCGAGAAAAGCCTGAGCCGATCGACGGACCTGAATCTCCCTTTCACGCCGATCGAGCCCACGGGCGAGCCCGACCTCGACAAGATCGTCGTTGCATTCAACGCTTACGGTGCGCGCACGACGACACTGCAGCAGCAGGCGGGCGAACTCGACAGAAAGCTCGCGAGCGCCGAGCGGTTCGCCGCGCTTGGCCGGCTGGCGGCGCAAATTGCTCACGAGATCCGCAATCCGATCGGCGCGATGCGACTCAAAGCAGAGAACGCACTGGCCGGCGACGCGCAACGCAAGCACCGCGCGCTCGCCGCGATCCTCGAACAGATCCAGAGGGTCGAGGTGCAGTTGTCCGGTTTGCTTGCGCTCACGCAGCCCATTCGCATCCACAGGCAAGCGGTCGCCCTGCATGAATGGCTGATGGCGCGTGTCGAGTTGCATCTCGACTCGGCATCGCGGGCCGGCGTCACGCTCGGCCTCGCGCAGAACGTCGACATGCCGGACGAGGCGTGTTTCGATGCCGCTCAACTGGCCCGGGCGATCGACAATCTGATACTCAACGCGCTGCGGCATACTTCCTCCGGCGGACACGTAACGCTGCGCGCAACGCAGCATGAGGCGACCCTCAGCATCGAGGTCGCCGACGACGGACCGGGCGTGCCGGCCGCCGAGCGCGAGCGCATCTTCGAACCCTTCGTGACCAGCGAAGCCGCCGGCTCGGGGCTCGGTCTCGCCGTGGTGCGCGAGATCGCCGTGGCACATGGCGGTCGCGCTTTCTATGCCGCGCGCGAGCACGGCGCCTGTTTTGTGATCGAGATGCCATGCCGCACATCCTGATAGTCGACGACGACGACGCCTTCCGCGAAAGCCTCGCTGAAACGCTCGGCGATCTCGGTCACGACACGACGCAAGCGCGTAGTGGTCAAGAGGCGCTCAGCCTGCTCGGGGGCGGCACGCGGATCGATTGCATGTTTCTCGACTTCAGGATGCCGGACCTGAGCGGCATCGAGGTGCTCGAACGGTTGCGCGCAATGCCCGCGCGCGCGGCGCTGCCGGTGGTCGTGCTGACCGCTTTCGCCACCAGCGACAACACCATCCACGCCATGCGGCTCGGCGCCTTCGAGCATCTGACGAAGCCGGTCGGGCGCGACACGATCGCGACGCTGCTCATGAAGATCGACGCGTCGAACGGCGAGTTGTCGGGTACGGTACCCGCGGCGTCGGGCGAAGAGTCCGTCGACGCGAACACGCCGCGACTGCTCGGCAACAGCGAAGCCCTACGCGACGCGCAGAAGCAGATCGGTCGCGCGGCCGCCACCGATTCGACCGTGCTGATCACCGGCGAAACCGGCACCGGCAAGGAAGTCGCCGCCCGCGTGCTGCACGACGCCTCACGACGCCGGCACGCGCCGTTCGTGGCGATCAACTGCGCTGCGATCCCCGCCGAACTGCTGGAAAGCGAATTATTCGGCCACGTGAAAGGCGCCTACACCGGCGCGGCGACGCAGAGGACCGGACGGATCGCCGAGGCGGACGGCGGCACGCTGTTTCTCGACGAGATCGGCGATCTGCCGCTGCCCATGCAGGCCAAATTGCTACGCGTGATTCAGGAACGCACGCTCACGCCGGTCGGCAGCAATGCGACCGTACCGGTCGACGTGCGGATCGTCGCCGCCACGCACCGCGATCTCATGGCGGAGGTCGCCGCTCGCACGTTCCGGGAAGACCTGTTCTATCGCCTCAACGTGATTCCGATTCATCTGCCGCCGCTGCGCGAGCGCCCTGCCGACATACTGCCGCTCGCCGCGCATTTTCTCGCGACGGCCGCGAGCCTGGGCGGCCCGGCGCGAAGCTTGAGCAGTGACGCGGAGCGCCGTCTTCTCGGCCACGCGTGGCCGGGTAATGTGCGCGAGTTGAAAAACGCTGTTGAGCGTGTCGCGGCTCTCGCGCGCGGCCCGCTCGTCACGGACGACGATCTCGTCTTTCTGAGCGCGCCCCGCGCGTCGGCCAGCGAGATTCCTCTCGCACTGCTCGATCTGCCTTTGCCGCAGGCCATGGAATGGCTGGAACGTGCGGCGATAGAACGCGCGTTGCAGCAGACGGCGGGCAATCGCGCCGAAGCTGCGCGCCGGCTCGGCATCAGTCGCCAGTCGCTTTATACGAAAATGGCGGCGTACAAGCTCGATTAGTTTTGCGCAGGCGGTCCGCGTGCATGTCCAGTTGCCGGACACCCCATGTCCAGCAGACGGACATCTTCTTATGGCACCGCGGCCGACAGGCCCGATCTGGCGGCCATCGCGCAATGGCATAGCGCTTGCAAAGACTCCAGTACGACATTCCAGTCGAAGGAGTCTGATGATGAAACGGTTCAGTCTGACTGCGCCGGCGACGCTTGCGCTCGCCGTGATTGCGACTGCGGCGTGCGCAGCGCAACCCGCGCCGTTACCGCCAAACAGCGCAACAACGCAGCCCATGCCACCCATGCCGCCAGCCGCCGGCGGGTCTCTCCCGGGTGTGTCGAACAGTGCGGCGCCGATGCCTGCTCCGCCGAATGCCGGCGCCCCTCTGCCACCGCCGCAAGCGCGTGATAACGGACCGCTCGACGGCACACCCGCCACAGTGAGCGGCGTCGTCCGGCGGTTTCTGATCAATCCCGATGGCGACGTAGACGGCATGCTGCTCGCCGACAACACCCTGGTGCGTTTCCCGCCGCATGTGGGTAGCCAGGTAGCCAGCACGATATCGCCGGGAGACGCCGTCAATGTGAGCGGCTTCGCGCAGCAGCCGAACGGCACGTTGCGCGCGAGCCTGATCTCCGATACGAAAAGCGGTCGCAGTATCGCCGATCAGCCGCCGCCCGCCGACGCGCAGCGCCTGCCTCGTTCGCTGGCCGGTATCGGTCTGGTCAAGCTCAGTGCGGTGGGGCGCGTGCTGCGCGTCACGACGGCGCCTCGCGGCGAATCCGACGGCGTGCTGCTTGCCGACGGCACGGTGATCAAGCTGGCCCCGCCTGCTGCCCTGCAGTTTGCCAATCTGCTGCGTCCCGGAACCACAATCGCCGCACAAGGCTACGGCACCCGCAACCGATACGGCGAAGCGCTGCAGGCCACCGCATTCGGCACACCGGGCAATCTGACCACCCTCTACGGCAACGTGCCGCAGTAACTCATTCAAAGGAGTACACCCCATGCATTGGATCGATCCCGCCTGCCTGCCCGAAACCGTCGGTCAGGTCTCGCAATTCCTGCTCAATCCGCACGGCGAACTCGACGGCCTTATTCTCGAACGCAAGGGCCGCCCACCGCAGCAAGTGCATTTCCCACCGCATCTATCGAAACGTGTCGCGAGGCATGTTGCAATTGGCGACAGCGTGCGGGTCCGTGGCGTCAAACCTCGTTCGGCCGACCTCGTCGTGGCGATTTCGCTGACCACGAAGAACGCGCTCGAGATCGTCGACGACGGTCCGCCGCCTCCTCACGACCCCAAAGAGCATGCGCCGGCGAGCAAGACCAAACCGTCGGACGTACAGGGCGAAATCGTATTGCCGCTGTTCGGTCCCAAGGGGGAACTACGCGGCGCGTTGCTGGATGACGGTACGTCGCTGCGGATGCCGCCGCATGCCGCCGCTGAACTTACGGCCTATCTCACGCCGGGGGTTCATGTGCAGGCGTGGGGTGAAGGCATTGAAAATCGGTTCGGTCGCACGGTGAACGTGCATGAAATCGCCGAGCTCGTCGACGACGAGACGGAATGAGCATCGCGAAATGACAGTTCGCCGGTTGTAAATGACAGGCTGGTCCGTAATGGGTCGGGCAAGCCCTACATTTATTTCCGGCGCTGCCGTTATCGCGGCTATAGGACTTTTTCCGCTTCGAACGGATCTCCGCAATGGCCTGACCATTCCTGGGTGACTTCGTCGAAAAGGCGCCGATGTCACGCGGCTGAACCGGGCAAATTCAACAGAATCTTACTGTGTCTTTTTCCATATCCAACGGAAAGCTGGCTGTCTGGGCAGGACGACATTCTTTGATCGTCGGCGTTCTGGGCACGTTGATGGCCCTGGCGGTGACAGCGATCAGCCTCGCCACGCTTCAGGCCGCGAGGAACGAGGCATTGGAACATGCACACGACACCTCTAAAAACGTCACCTCGGTTCTCGTCAGCAACATCGAGCGGACCTTTGAAGCCTCCAACAATGCCCTTCTGACATTGATTGCAGCCTGGCAGAATCCTGCTGTGCAAAGCATGGACTCCGCAGCACGGCACAAGATTTTCTTTAACAGCACCTCAGCCGAGTACTTGACGGGTGCGGGCGTTACGGACAGTACTGGAGGGTTGATCGACGGCTGCTGCGGTACGTCCCATCACTGGAATTTTAGCGACCGGGACTATTTCGTGGCGCAGCGCGAGTCGGCAAACGCGGGGCTCTATCTTTCATCGCCTTATCGTGCGCGCTCGAGAAGCGGCGTCGAAGCCATTGCGTTGTCCAGGCGGATCAACCAGGCGGATGGATCATTCGGCGGTATCGTCATGGTCGCGATCGATCTGGCCTATTTCCGTCAGCTTCTTTCAAAGCTCGATGTGGGTCCTCACGGCATCACTGCGGTCGTCCGTACCGACGGTACGGTAATAGCAAGAAATCCCCCGCTCAGCACGGCTCAGACCATCACATCGGCGACTTTTTTCTCGCGTATGGTGAAACATGATTCCGGCTTCTATGCTGCGCGATCGTCTATCGACGGCACCGTTCGCTTATATACGTTTCAGCGCATTCCCGGCACGCCCCTGATTGCCGTCGTCGCGCCAGCGGAAAACGATATATTGGCCAGTTCCAGACGCATGACCTGGATGGTCGGCGTCTCCACGGCGACCATCGGCATAGCGTTCTGCGTCGTGGTATGGTTGCTTGCGTTCGCGCTCGGCGAGCATGTGAAAACACAGGTTCTGCTGACCAGGCTTACCCAGACAGACGCGCTCACCGGTGTCAAAAACCGCCGTGCGCTTGATGAGTTTCTGGAAAACGAGTGGGAAAGGCTTCGTCGCAACGATAGCTGCCTGTCGGTGCTTTTCGTCGATGCCGATCATTTCAAGCAATACAACGATACTTACGGTCACGCCCAAGGCGACCTTGCATTGAAATATCTCGCTGCGTGCATCAGACAGCATGCGATTCGCCGGGGTGATCTTACCGCGCGGTACGGCGGCGAAGAATTCGTCGTTGTGCTGCCCGATACCGATGAAGCGGAAGCGATGCAGGTGGCCGAGGCGATACGCCACGAGGTCGCAAACGGTTCAATCGATTTTTCCGGAACACCAACACGGCTTACGGTGAGCATCGGCTGCGCGACTGGCCGACGTGCGCATCCTCGATCGCTTGCGGAGTTGACAGGTAATGCGGATTCCGCGCTATATGCGGCCAAACGCGGCGGCAGAAATGCTGTCGTGCTTGCGGAGGATCAATTGCAAAATTGATAGCTGCGCCGCTTCAGCGCGATCCCCGGCGGCGGTTTGGAAACCGGAAACGTTGCGACTGGTTTCGCGATCTGGCTTCGTCAGTCATACATTTTGAGCACCTCCGCGAGCGCTCCTACGATTATCCTGTTCGAAAGACTCGGGTCCTTCACTGCGCGAGCGAGTGCAATTGAACCGACCCAGGTGCTGAAGATCATCACCGCTTTATCCTGGGCGTCGTCCGCCTCGGGAAAAGACCGGGCGAGCAAGTCGATGATTTCACCGACCCGTTCGGTAAATACCTCGCGGGTGGCGTCGGGAGCGCGCGCCAAGTCGTTGACCAGCGCTGAAATTGGGCAACCTCTGCCGACGTTGTTCCGATGACTGACCGACACGTAGGTGCTTATCGCACGCTGAGGCTCCGTCCTGAGCGCGTCCTGAATATGTTCGATGTCCCGCAACGCCAGGATGAAAGCTTCCGTCACAAGCGCATCGCGTGACTCGAAATGTTTGTAGAAGCCGCCGACGGTTAAGCCAGCCTCTTTCATGATGTCGCCGACACTAATCCCGTCAATGCCGCGCTCGCGCAAACGACGTGCTGCGACCTCTACGATCCGCTGATGCGTGGCCAGTTTGTCCGCTTGCGAATGCCCCATTTTTTCCTTCTCCAAGATATATTGTCCCGCGAGGCGATCGGCAGCGCCGCTCGCCCGGCTCTCAGGCAAACCGCGCCGAGTGCTTCCTGATAAACGCCTGTACCGTCATCGGCGGAGTGCCGGTCAATTCCTCGATGAAGGAATTGGTGCCCGCGAAAATGCCGTTCTGGTAATCGACGGCAACCGACAGCAGATGCTGCGTGAAGGTGTCGCTAAATTTTGCATCGGTGTCGAGGCGTTTTTTGAACAGATCCAGATCGACCGGCTGATACGTCACCGTCCTATCCAACGCCTTGCTTATCTCTGCCGCAATCTCGTGGTGATTCATTTCGACTGGTCCGTACAGCGGATACACCTTGCCCGCATGCGGTGCCGGATCGCGAAGGATGGCGGCAATCACGCGCCCCTGATCCTCGGCGGCAATCGGCGCATGACGCCCATCTCCGAAAGGCAGACGTAACACTCCGTCGTTTTTGATGCTCGCGACCTGCCCCGGATAAGTCAGCCATTGAGCGAAGAACGTAGGGCGGAGATGCGTGACCGGCGTGCCAGCCCAGTCGAACACCTGCTCCGATATCCAGTGGTCTCGCGCGGCATGGCTTTTCGCTTCACGGCGAGCCGAAATCTGCGACATGTTCACAATGGATTCGATACCGGTTTCGCGGGCGGCCTGCGCGAAAGAAGCGCTGGCCGCTATCCCTCCCGATTCGATCGGATAAACGAAATAGGCCGATGAGATGCCTTCAAGGGCGAGCGCGACGTCGTCGATATTCGAGAGATCGCCAACCAGCACCTCGACACCCTGCGCGCGCAGCCGCTCTGAACGGGCGTCCTCGCGTCGCACCAGGGTTCGGACCTGTTCGCCTGCAGCCAGAAGGGCAGTTGTCGCTGCTCCGCCCGTGTCGCCAGTCGCACCTGCGACAAAAAATTTACCCAAAGCCATTTGAAAGCTCCGTTCAATTCATTAAATGGGACGGTGACGAACACCTCGGCCACCGGATCTGAACTGGAGTATAGTCGTAATCCTGAGTGGCGATTGATGATAGTTTCGCCCTAGTCTTTTGCAGAATGTCGCGCTCGACGCATGTGCCAACGGCGTTAAGCTGCGTCCGCAAACGCACGCTGCACATGAAAATCGAAGACGGCGTCCTTTCCGGGCGACCCTTCAACGGAGAATGTTTCGCCATGATCGCTCACACCTTCGCCTCACCCCGTCATTCCACACGCTACTGGGAGGCTGGACCCACCGAGGGGCCATTGATGATCTTCCTTCACGGCTGGCCCGGGATCGGTCTGATGTGGCGCGCGCAGATCGAAGCGTTCGCGTCGGCGGGCTGGCGCTGCATTGCACCGGACATGCGCGGGTACGGCGGTTCGTCGACACCAGGCGCGCCCGATGCCTATGCGCTCAAAGAGATCGTTGACGACATGGTCGAACTTCATGACCACCTGGGCGCAAGGCCGGCAATATGGGTCGGCCACGACCTCGGCAGCCCGGTGGCCGGTGCGCTCGCTGCGCATCACGCGGCGCGCTGCCGTGCGGTCGTATTCGTCTCCGTTCCGTATATGCCCGAGGGCTTCGGGTTGCGCAGTCTGCTGCCGCTGGTCGATCGGGCGCTCTACCCCGCCGACCAGTATCCGGACGGGCAATGGGACTACTACCGCTTCTATCCCACGCATTTCGATCAGACCGTGACCGACTTCAATGCCGAGATTGCGTCGTCACTGGCAGCGATCTATCGGTCTGGAACCCCGAAGTCGGTGGGACAGATCTATCGGTCTGCGACGGTTTCGCGCAACGGAGGCTGGTTCGGGACGGCACATCGCGCGCCAACGGTAGCGCCGGACGCGGCGCTCTGGCCATCCGCCGATTTCGACGCGCTGGTTGAAGCGTTCCGTGTGACCGGTTTTCGTCCGGGTAACAGTTGGTATCTGAACGATGACGCCAACCTCGCCTACGCTGGAACTGCGCCCGACAGCGGTCGCCTGAGCCAACCTGTGCTGTTCGTGAACGGCGAATTCGATGGCATCTGCGACATCACCCGCAGCGCTCTCGGCGACCCCATGCGAAACGCCTGCACCGATCTGTCTGTGGCCACGCTGGACGCAGGGCATTGGCTGCCGCTCGAACACAAGGCCGAGCTCGTCCGGGCAATCCGCGCCTGGCTCAAGGCGAAGGGACTGTCGTAGCCATCACGTCAACATGCTGACCCGCATCGAATCCTGAACGTCGATCCAAGGAGTTAAATGAAATGAGCGCCTCGAACAACCACGGCATCAAGCAATACGACATTGAAACCAATGGCATTACCTTGCATGTGACGGAGCAGGGAGAGGGGCCCGCCGTGCTGTTCTGCCACGGCTTTCCGGACACCGCCTACACGTGGCGCGCGCAGATGAAAAATATGGCGAAGGCAGGTTATCGGGCCATTGCCCCAGACATGCGTGGTTACGGGCGAAGCTCGGCTCCGGCCGACGCCAACCTGTACACGCCGTTGCACACGACAGGCGACCTGATCGGTCTACTCGATGCGCTAGCGATTCCCCGCGCCATTCTTGTCGGTCATGACTGGGGCGCAACGCACGCGTGGAACGCGGCGCTGATGCGCCCGGACCGATTCGCGGCGGTATTCTGCCTCAGTGTCCCGTTCGTGCCGCGCGGAGACGTCAGTGTTTTCGACAGAATGCGAAAGGCGGGGCATCAAGACAAGTTCTATATGTTCGAGCAGATTCGGGCCGACGCCGACGAAGTCTGGGCCGACGCCGCGGTGACCATTCCCGGCATTCTGTATTGGGCATCGGGTACTGCGCCAACCGGCCAGCAGTGGAGCCCCATGGATCCGGCCCGGAGCCTTTATCGTGCGGCTCCCGTAGCGTTGCCTGCGTGGGCGTCCCCGGACTATGTCACGCATAACATCGCCGAATTTCAGCGCACCGGCTTCCACGGGGGACTGAATTACTACCGCGCGGCAGAGCCGTATTTCGTCCTGTCCGCTCCGTGGAAAGGCGCGAAAGTCGTTCAACCGTCGTTTTTTATCTGGGGTAAAGCGGACGGTTTGAGAGAGTTATATCCGCTTAACCTGAACGACCTTCGCGCTGGCTTACCGGGCCTTGCAGGAGGAATCGAACTCGATAACGTTGGGCATTGGGTTCAACATGAGGCCGCCGACGAGGTCAGCGACCAACTGCTGAAGTTCGTGCGTACCGTGGATCTCACATGATCGTTAGGTGCGCTGCCCGGTTTGCTCGCGCTTCAGGCTCTGCGTTTAAGGTCGCGAAGAAGAGGAGGCGCGACAGCCTCACGCGCGTCTTAAATGAATCTTGCGTTCCAGTGCGCGGGCACACGTTGGCGTCGGCGCACGACCTGCCGCCCCGCCTCTATCGCTGCCCCAGATCCAACCCCACCAGCCGCGCCGCCGTCGCAAGATAAACCGCCGATGGCTGCCGACGGTATTCACAAAGACACGTGTACGCCATCTTGATCACATGATCGTCGTCCGCGGCCACGGCTAATCGCCGCACGTCGCTCCAACTCACTTCGGACTCGGGCACCACATCCATTCCCACGCCCACCTGCCTGCCCACCGTGACATAAGCCGCGCACATCGCCCCCCACAACCCAGGCAACAATCGCTTCGCCATCTCCCCCGGCAATTGCGCGAAAAGAATCCGCGCCGCGTGGGTAGCGGTCACCGTATGGAGTATCGTGAAATTTCGTGAGCGCCAGTAAGCGGCAATCGTCGCTCGCGCCAGATCGTCGAGTAAACAGGTCGAGGCCGGCGGTGCAAGAACGGCCTGCCTGAATCGCACGTCGCTTGCCACAACGCGCAAGCGCGACGTAATCGAACTCCCTTCGACAGCGCCGCCGCCCATCGCGTCGATGACGTGTTCAAACCCCGCCTCAACGCTTTCCGCCGCACGACTTGGGTCAAACTGCAAATCAACGGGCAGATGCGAGCAAACCAACGCCGCGAGGCCCGATGCGATCTCGCCAGAATGGGCCGCCTCAATGCCATACGCCAGCCTGATCAGCGCATGAAAGGCCTGCGTGGCCGGTGCGAACGGCACGTCGTTCAGCACGGCCACGATGACCGGAACAGATCCGACTTCAGTGATCCATTCCAGAAAAAATACACGCAAAGCACCGAACGCTGCGGCGTTGCCCAAGTGCTCGGACCAATCTTCGCGAGCAATGACCACGTCGACCGGCGGAGCGCGCAACGCGTACTCCCGCTCCCATCTATCGAAGAAAGCCTGCAATCTTTCCGCGGACGCCCCCATTTCGGCCAAGGCTAAAAGCGCCATCGGACAATGGTTAGTCGTTCCTCTGGCCGCCAGATCAAACCGGGCATTCGCATCCAGCAGTTCCTTCAACTTGAGCCTGACCGGGTCTATCCGCATCTCGACGTCCTTCGATCAAAGAAAGAGCGCAACGGAAACCCTCACTCGATCTCCACGCGCGGCACCCGCACCCACCCTTCCATCAACACCCGTGCACTGCGACTCATGATGGCCTTGGTCACGGTCCACTCCCCGCCGTGCTCCCGCGCCTCCGCCCCCACGCGCAACGTGCCCGACGGATGCCCGAATCGCACCGCCTCGCGCGCGCCCCCACCCGCCGCCAGGTTCACCAGCGTGCCCGGGATCGCCGCCGCCGTGCCGATCGCCACCGCCGCCGTGCCCATCATTGCGTGATGCAGCTTGCCCATCGACATTGCCCGTACCAGCAAATCGACGTCTCCCGCTGCAATGCGTTTGCCACTCGACGCTACGTACCCAGCCGGTTTCGCGACAAACGCCACCTTCGGCGTATGCTGCCGCGTCGCGATCTCATCGAGTTGCCTGATCAGACCCATTCGCAGCGCGCCGTGCGCACGAATCGTCTCGAACATCGCGAGTGCTTTCTCGTCGCTATTAATCGCGTCCTGCAACTCCGTGCCTTGGTACCCGATCGCTTCCGCCTCGATAAAAATCGTCGGAATACCCGCATTGATCATGGTCGCCTTCAACGTGCCGAGGCCCGGCACTTCAAGGTCATCCACCAGATTGCCGGTCGGGAACATCGACCCGCCGCCGCCTTCCTCTTCCGCCGCCGGGTCCATGAATTCAAGCTGAACCTCGGCCGCCGGAAAGGTCACGCCGTCCAGTTCGAAATCGCCGGTTTCCTGCACAGCGCCATCCGTCATCGGCACATGGCCGATGATCGTCTTACCGATATTGGCCTGCCAGATCCTTACGATAGCCACACCGTCGCGCGGAATCCGGCTCGGATCGACCAGACCCGCGCTAATCGCGAACGGGCCGACCGCGGCGGAAAGATTGCCGCAATTCCCGCTCCAGTCGACAAAAGCCTGATCGATCGACACCTGCCCGAACAGGTAATCCACGTCGTGATCGGGCTTGCTGCTTCTGGCAATGATCACCGTCTTGCTCGTGCTCGACGTCGCGCCGCCCATACCGTCGATCTGTTTGCCATACGGATCGGGACTGCCGATCACGCGCATCAGCAATGCATCGCGCGCGGCGCCCGGTACTTGCGCCGACTCGGGCAAATCCTGCAGGCGAAAGAACACACCTTTGCTGGTGCCGCCACGCATATAGGTAGCCGGAATCTTGATCTGGGGGGGGTGGGCCATGAAAGTGTCCTGATATGGGCGAGCGGCCCTAACAACCGGCACCGCTCGCACCTGCGTTACGTTTGCCGCCAGGCGCCGCATGAAGCGATAAAACCCCTTCAATGCAGTGCCGGCGGCGCAACTAATCCAACCAATCCAACCGATCCAACCGAAAGACTAATCAAGCAGCCTTACGCCGCCGCCTTCGACGATTCCAGAAAGTCCTGCGCGAAGCGTTGCAACACACCGCCGGCTTCGTAAATCGACACCTCTTCCGCGGTATCGAGCCGGCATGTCACCGGCACGTCGACACGCTCGCCGTTCTTGCGATGAATCACCAGCGTCAAATCCGCGCGCGGCTTGCGCTCACCAATCACGTCGAACGTTTCAGTACCGTCGATAGACAGCGTAAGCCGGTTCACACCCGGCTTGAACTCCAGCGGCAGCACGCCCATGCCGACGAGGTTCGTGCGGTGAATCCGTTCGAAGCCCTCCGCCACGATCGCTTCCGCACCGGCAAGCCGCACACCCTTGGCAGCCCAGTCGCGCGACGACCCCTGGCCATAATCCGCCCCGGCAATCACGATCAACGGCTGCTTGCGCTCCATATACGTTTCGATGGCTTCCCACATGCGCGTGACCTTGCCGTCAGGCTCGATACGCGCCAACGAACCGGCCTTCACCTTGCCGTCCTCGACCACCATCTCGTTCTTCAGCGTCGGATTCGCAAAGGTGGCGCGCTGTGCGGTCAGATGATCGCCGCGATGCGTTGCGTACGAATTGAAGTCCTCTTCCGGCAAGCCCATTTTCGCGAGGTATTCGCCCGACGCGCTATCCGGCAGAATCGCGTTGGAAGGCGACAGGTGATCCGTTGTGATGTTGTCGCCCAGCACGGCGAGCGGTCGCATGCCGCTGAGCGTGCGCTCACCCGCAAGCGCGCCTTCCCAATACGGCGGACGTCGAATGTAAGTACTCATCTCACGCCAGTCGTACAGCGGATTCGCCGGCTCGCCCGTATCCACCGACACCGCGAACATCGGCTCGTACACCTTGCGGAATTGCTCCGGCTTCACGCTCGAAGCAACGATCGCGTCGATCTCCGCGTCGGTCGGCCAGATATCCTTCAGCGTGACCGCGTGACCGTCGGCATCGACACCGAGCACATCTTTCTCGATATCGAAACGGATCGTGCCTGCAATTGCATACGCCACCACCAACGGCGGCGAAGCGAGAAACGCCTGCTTCGCGTACGGATGAATCCGGCCATCGAAATTCCGGTTACCCGACAGCACGGCGGTCGCATACAGATCGCGCTCGACCACTTCCTTCTGAATCACCGGGTCCAGCGCACCTGACATCCCATTGCACGACGTACACGCATACGCGACCACGCCGAAGCCGAGTTGCTCCAGTTCCGGCAGCAAGCCGGCCTCTTCCAGATACAACGTCACCGCTTTCGACCCCGGCGCGAGCGACGTCTTCGCCCACGGCTTGCGGGTCAGGCCGCGCCGGTTCGCATTACGCGCGAGCAGGCCCGCGGCGATCATGTTGCGCGGATTATTGGTGTTCGTGCAACTGGTGATCGCGGCGATGATCACTGCGCCGTCCGGCATCAACCCCGGCTCGTTCTCGACCTTGCCGCTGATGCCGCGCGACGCCAGTTCCGACACCGGCAAACGACGGTGCGGATTCGACGGACCGGCCAACGTGCGAACCACCGTCGACAGATCGAACCTGAGCACGCGTTCGTATTCGGCGTGCTTCAGGCTATCGGCCCACAGGCCGGTTTCCTTCGCATACGTCTCAACCAGCTTGACGAGTTCGTCGTCGCGGCCGGTGAGCTTCAGATACTTGATGGTTTGTTCGTCGATATAAAACATCGCCGCCGTTGCGCCGAATTCCGGCGCCATGTTGGCGATCGTCGCGCGGTCGCCGAGCGTCAGACTTGCCGTACCCGCACCATAAAATTCGAGGTAAGCGCCGACCACTTTTTCCTTGCGCAGGAATTCGGTCAGCGAGAGCACCACGTCGGTCGCGGTGATGCCTTCGGCCGGCTTGCCCGTCAGTTCCACACCGACGATATCCGGCAGCCGCATATATGAAGCGCGGCCCAACATGACGCTCTCCGCCTCGAGTCCGCCCACGCCGATCGCGATCACGCCGAGCGCGTCCACCATCGGCGTATGGGAATCCGTGCCGACCAGCGTGTCGGGAAACGCCACGCCGTCTTTCACCTGCACCACCGGGCTCATCCGTTCGAGATTGATCTGGTGCAGGATGCCGTTGCCCGGCGGAATCACGTCGACGTTCTTGAACGCGCGCTTGGTCCAGTTGATGAAGTCGAAGCGGTCTTCGTTACGACGGTCTTCGATCGCGCGGTTCTTCGCGAACGCGTCAGGATCGAAACCCCCGCATTCGACGGCCAGCGAATGGTCCACCACGAGTTGCGTCGGCACCACCGGGTTGACCAGCGCAGGATCGCCGCCTTGCGCGGCAATCGCATCGCGCAAGCCCGCGAGGTCGACCAGCGCGGTCTGGCCGAGAATGTCGTGACACACCACGCGCGCCGGAAACCACGGGAAATCCAGCTCGCGTTTGCGTTCGATGATCTGTTTCAGCGACGCGACCAGCGTGACCGGATCGCAGCGCCGCACCAGGTTTTCGGCCAGCACGCGCGAGGTGTACGGCAAGGTGTCGTAAGCGCCGGGCTGGATCGCATCGACTGCGGCGCGCGTGTCGAAGAAGTCCAGTTGGGTGCCGGGAAGGCGTTTGCGGTTGGCAGTATTCATGGCGTAGGGGACGAACAGTAATGATCCGGGGACGACGGCTGGTGCCGGTCGCCATCCGCTGATCCTCGTTAGCGGCGCTCGGCCGGCGGATCAGTCGGACAGTGTGAGTAGTTTAGCTCGCTGTGGCTCGCTGGTTTGCTGGTGGCCGGGTAAACGCGCCGTTTCATGCCGCTGCAAAAAACGACCTTGGCTCGGGGTTCCAGCGAGCCAAGGCCTAACTTCATTGCATCGCGCTCTAGGGACGCAATGGAGGAGAAAACGCAGACGGTGTTACACGCGCTTCGCGAGCGGCACGAACGGCAGATCGTCCGGACCGGTGTAATTCGCGCTCGGGCGGATGATCTTGTTGTCGATCCGTTGCTCGATGATGTGCGCGCTCCAGCCGGCCGTGCGGGCAATCACGAACAGCGG
>NZ_QLTK01000035.1 GCF_003269035.1 Paraburkholderia bryophila
GACTTGATACTTTCGCTTTACGGCAGATTCCGGAGAATCCGCCTCGCGTCTCGCATCAAGCGCCCACACTTATCGGCTGTTAATTTTTAAAGATCATTTTGCTCAGAAGCTCTGCTTTCTTCGCGTCCGTCATCTAACGGGAGGCGAATTATGCAGACTGAGATTTCATTGGTCAACCCTATTTGCGAAATATTTTTTTCACGCCCTTTTCGCCGTCTCACTCAAGTTCTTCAATGCGAGTCTCGCTTCCAGTCCACCGCCCTCGCGATTGTGCAAGGAGAGCGTCGCGTCCATCGCGAGCGCGAGTTGTCTTGCGATGGCGAGACCCAAACCGGTTCCCCCCGTATTGCGGTTGCGCGATGCTTCGAGCCGGAAGAACGGCTCGAACACGGCTTCCAGCGACTCGGTGGGAATGCCGGGGCCGCGGTCCGACACGGTGATCGTGGCCTGCCCATCGTGCAACGCGCTGACCCTGATCTCGGCGGCGCCGCTGAACTTCAATGCGTTGTCCACCAGATTGCCGACAATGCGACGCAGCGCCTGAGGGCGCGTCATGATCGGCGTGCCGAACGATCCCTGCAACGACACCGACTGTCCAGCGTCGACGTAGTCGCACACCAGACTGTCGAATAGCGCGTCGGGATCGATACGGCAGCGCACCTCCGTCGCGCCGTGCAAAGTCCGCGCGTACGTTACGCCCTCTTTCACCAACGCTTCCATTTCCTGCAAATCCTGGCGCAGTTTCGCGCCTTCAGGTTCGCCTTCCATCACATCGACGCGCAATCGCATACGGGTGATCGGCGTTTGCAGGTCGTGCGAGATTGCCGCGAGAATCTGCATGCGCTCGGTCATGTACACCGAGATACGGTCCTGCATGGCGTTGAACGCTCGCGCCGCGCGCGCCACTTCGGACGGTCCCTTCTCCGACAACCGCGCCGCCTTCAGGTCGGGGCCGAGTGTATCGGCGGCCACAGCCAACTCATGCAGCGGACGTGTCGCCAATCGCACCGCCAGCCAGCAGCACGCAATCAGCACGATCAATTGCAGCAGCAAGCCGAGCAACAGCCAACCTGAGAGCGGCGCACTCGGCATGGGGCGTAGATCGATCGTCAACGGCGCGCCGTCCGAAAGTTTCAGATGAACCTGCAGGCGTTCGCGGTCGCCCGGTACGGCATTCACCGTGAGCGGATAGTTGGTGCCGATCCCTGCCGAGATGGACTGCGCGATCCGCTCCGACAAATGCGCATCCACCGGGCCGCCGCTCACGCCGGGGCCGAGAATAAATTCGTAGCTGCGCCGCGCGAGACGCGGCAGCCATTGCGCGCGTTCATTCGCCGGCAGGTGATCGAGCAACGCGACCGAGCTCGTCACTTCGCGTTCGATATAACCCGTCATGATGTTCGTCATGGTCTGGTCGCGTTCGGTCATGGTGAGCCAGAACGACAACGCCTGCGCCGACGCCAGGCCAATGAACAGAATCACCGTCAGCCGCGCGAACAACGAGCGTGGCCAATGCAACCAGGCACTCGCGTTCATGGCTCGTCCCCGATCACGTTGACGGCCGCGGAAAACACATAGCCCTCGCTACGCAGCGTCTTGATGTAACGAGGCTCGCGAGCCTCGTCGCGCAAACGCTGACGCAAGCGGCTCACCATCAGATCGATCGAGCGGTCGAACTGATCGGCTTGCCGGCCCTGGGTCAGATTGAGCAATTGATCGCGCGTCAACACGCGCTGCGGATGATCGAGAAACACCCGCAGCAACCGGTACTCGGCACCGCTCAGCGCGACCATGGTGCCCTCCGCGTCGAGCAGATGGCGGGCGGTCGTATCGAGCCGCCAGTCGCCGAATCCGAGCATCTGCGCGGACTCCGAGACCTGCATGCCGGGCGGCAGCATGCGCGCGCGGCGCAGCACCGCGCGAATTCGCGCGAGCAGTTCGCGCACGGCAAACGGCTTGGGCAGGTAGTCGTCCGCGCCCATTTCCAGCCCGAGAATACGGTCGGCTTCTTCGTTGCGCGCCGTCAGCATCAGCACGGGCACCGAACGGAATTTGCCGGCCCGCAGTTCGCGGCACAGCACGAGGCCGTCTTCGCCCGGCATCATCAGATCGAGCACGATCAGATCCGGCGCGCCGTGCTCCAGCGCGGCATGCATCTGCCGCCCGTTGGCCGCGAGCGTGACGCGCATGCCGTGCTTCTCGAGATAGCCGGCAATCAGTTCGCGAATGCCGCGATCGTCGTCGACGATTAGTACGTGGTCGGTCGTGTCCATCACTGCATCATCTCTTTTGACGTTTCACCTGCACCCAGCTCGAATTCAGCAACGAACACTGCACCGGGTGCGCCCATTCAGCGGCCAGCCCGCCTGCCACGAAGGCCATGATCGACAGCAGCCGCCTCATGCGTCCTCCAGAACGGACAGGCTGGCGCCGTCGGCAACACCGGCTTCCAGCGTATACGGGTCGATCCCTTCAAGGCAACCGATATTGGCGCGCCACCGCAGCGGGTCTTTACGCGTCTGATGAAACGGGTAAATACCGCAATGGCGGCAGAAATAATGCTTCGCCACCCGCGTGTTGAACTGGTACAGCGTGAGATCTTCTTCGCCCTGCAGAATCGTCAATTCATCCGCGGGAAATAGCGGCGTCATCAGCGCGCCCTTGCGCCGGCACAGGCTGCAATTGCAGCGCCCGGCGGGTTCGATCGGGGCACGAATTTCGAATTTGACGGCCCCGCAGTGGCAGGACCCTTTCAGTACCGTGGCGCTCATGAAACTCTCCGTGAATAGGCAACGACTGCTTTATAGCGCGGCTCACCGGACGATTTGTGTCGCAATGTATCTGCCTCGTCGTCAGACACAAAACATTGCACCGGGACGTACCGGGCGACACAAGCCAGATACCCGCGAACGTTCCAATAGGGCCGTGCGATCGACGGCACGACGGTCATGCAGTTCTTCTCCGCTACGCCGTTCGATCCGCAAGCAGGTTTGCCCGACCGCGCCTGCATTCACCGTTTACCAGCCGCCCTGAAAGGACTACGACATGCTCAACCTCAATCGACTGAAAACGCTGGCCATGACCGCCGCATTCGCCGCCACTGCGGTCACCGGTACGGCCGCCATCGCGGACCCGCTCAAGACGGGTCCTCGCGCGCCGGAGTTCACCGGCATCGGCACATGGCTGAACAGCGATCCGCTCACGATCCAGAAACT
Organism: Paraburkholderia bryophila; assembly: GCF_003269035.1. Classification (GTDB taxonomy): domain Bacteria; phylum Pseudomonadota; class Gammaproteobacteria; order Burkholderiales; family Burkholderiaceae; genus Paraburkholderia; species Paraburkholderia bryophila. The sequence goes on from NZ_QLTK01000035.1 coordinate 3,216, forward strand.
GCGCGGCAAGGTCGTACTGGTCGATTTCTGGACCTACACCTGCGTCAACTGCATCAACACGCTGCCGTACGTAAAGAGCTGGAATCAGAAGTACAAGGATCAGGGCCTCACGGTAATCGGCGTCCACACTCCCGAGTACCCGTTCGAGCGCGATACGGATAACGTCAAAACCGCCATCGAACGTTTCGGCATTACCTATCCGGTTGCGCAGGACAACCAGTATGCAACGTGGAGCGCTTACAACAACCAGTACTGGCCCGCGTTCTATCTGATCGACAGGAAAGGCCAGGTGGTCTACACGCACTTCGGCGAAGGCGACTACGCCAGGACCGAAACGGCCATTCAGGCACTGCTTGCCCAGAAAGATTAACGCGCAAACGGTCAAACGGGCCGCAGCGATAGTTTTATCGCTCCGGCCCGTCTTTTTACGAGCGACTCGTCAGAGTCGCTCACTGCTTCCGTTTAAAAATGGGCGACGTCGATCACCGCATCGGCGAATGCTTTCGGCGCTTCCTGCGGCAGGTTATGGCCGATCCCACCGCCAATGTTGCGATGCGCGTACTTGCCGGTGAACTTCTTCGCGTACGCGGCCGGATCAGGATGCGGCGCACCGTTAGCGTCGCCTTCCATGGTGATGGTCGGCACGGCAATCGTCGGCGCCGTGGCCAGACGCATCTCCAGTTCTTCGTATTGCGGCTCGCCCTTGACCAGCCCCAAACGCCAGCGATAGTTGTGAATCACCACCGCGACATGATCCGGATTGTTGAACGACTCGGCCGAACGATCGAATGTCGCCTCGTCGAAATTCCATTTCGGCGAGGCGGTGTGCCAGATCAGCTTGTTGAAGTCGTGGCGGTTCGCTTCGTAACCCGCATAGCCGCGTTCCGTAGCGAAATAGAACTGATACCACCACGCTAGTTCCGCTTTCGGCGGCAACGGCGCGCGGTTCGCTTCCTGACTCCCGATCAGATAGCCGCTCACCGACACCATGCCCTTGCAACGCTCCGGCCACAGCGCCGCGATGATGTTCACCGTGCGCGCGCCCCAGTCGAAGCCGCCGAAAATCGCCTTGTCGATCTTCAGCGCGTCCATCAGCGCGATGATGTCCACGGCGACCACCGCCTGCTGTCCATTGCGCGGCGTCTGCGCGGACAAAAAGCGCGTGGTGCCGTAGCCGCGCAGATACGGCACGATGACGCGATAGCCGGCCGCCGCAAGCAACGGCGTCACTTCAGCGAAACTGTAGATGTCGTAGGGCCAACCGTGCAGAAGAATCACCACCGGCCCATGGTGCGGACCCGCTTCCGCATAGCCCATGCTAAGCGTGCCGATGTCGACCTGCTTGATGTTGTCGAACGACACGAGGCGCGACCCCGCCGGCGCAGCGTTGGACTGTGCATTGGCGATTCCGCTCAGGCCCAATTCGAGCAGGCTGAGGCCCGCAACCGTCGTGCCGAGCAAACGACGGCGCCGGGTATTGATCTGATCCGACATGATTAACTTCCCTGATGTAGTTGCGCCTCGAAAGGCGCGCACGTGGCTGAAGAAAACGAACGGGCCTTGATTCCCTTAAAACCCCTAAACCATTAGACGCCGCGTACGTATCCCGCTATGTCGGGAAAGTACTCCGGTGAATCCTTATGTACCGTACGACGCCGCGGATACAGTGCGATACACACGGCTTCTTCAGTCCGGCACGCTCTCGTGGCTGAACGCCTCCATCTCGCGGATCAGGCTTCGCGCGGCCAGTTCGACCAGCGCGCCGCCTCGTTCCCGCGAGGCTTGCGCCGGGTCGGAGCCCATCCGTCCATCGGCAAAGCGCGCGCGGAAATCGAGCGCTTCGCGAATCGGTCCCGATGGCGCAATCTGAGGGCTATAGGCCGCTGATTTGATCGACTCAGGCAGCGCCCATTGCGTAATCGCGATCTCGGACGGCGTGGCGTGCGCGCCGTGGCCGGTCGGGAACTGCTCGCGCGCCAGGTCGCCGACGCCTTCGAGGTCCCACCAGTTGCACAGCTTCAGCGCGAAGCCTGCGCGCCGCCGCGCAAAACTCGCCTCGGCATATAGCTCGGAGAATGCGGCTTCGATCGACGCGATGTTGCCGCCATGACCGTTCAGGAACAGGATTTTCTCGAAGCCGTGCAATGCGAGCGATCGGGTCCAATCGCCGATGGCGGCGATGAAGGTCGACGGTCGCAGCGAAATGGTGCCGGCAAACGCGAGGTGATGCTGCGCCATGCCGATGTTGAAGGTCGGCGCGATCAGCAGATCCGCGCGCTTCTCGGCTTCATGCGCGATGATCTGCGGGCACAACCAGTCCGTGCCCAGCAAGCCGGTGGGACCATGCTGTTCGTTCGAGCCGATCGGTACGACGATCGAGCGGCTGCGTGTCAGGTATTGGCCGACTTCGGCCCAGGTCGACAGATGTAAAAGCATGTGAGGTTCTCCGCTTCGCCGTTTCCAGGTGGAACGCGGCACGTTGGGTTGCCGAGGATGCGGGTTAATTGGCCCTGTTCATGTCCGCACATGGCGTTAAGTCGACGGCGATCGGTGCGCGGCCAGCAATACATACAACAACCCCGCACCGCACAAAGCGAGCGCCGCCACGATCAACAGACCGACATGCAGATTGCCGGTCGCCGTCCTGGCCCAGCCGATAATGGCTGGCCCCCAGAATCCGCCGGACAGGCCGATCGTATTGATCAGCGCGATCCCGCCCGCCGCTGCGTCTCCCTTGATGTGTTCGGACGGAACCGCCCAGAACACGGTATAGGCCATCCAGAGCGCTGTCGTGGCGAATGTGAGCAACGCGAGCGTGATGACCAGGTGGCCGTCGCTGAGCACGCACGCACACAGCAGCACCGCCGCGAGCAGCGCCGGGACCGAACTGTGGTAACGCCGTTCGCCACACGCATCCGAGCGACGGCCGATATAGACCATGCCGAACGCGGCGCCGACGTAAGGAATCGCCGCATACCAGCCGAGCCGGATCGTGTCGTCCACACCCTGAGATTTGACGATGGTGGGCAGCCAGAAGCTCATCGCGTAGATCGACGCGATGATGCAGAAATAGGCACAAGCCAGCAGGTAGATCTTCGGGTTGCGCGCTACGTCCTTGAAGGCATGATGGCCTTCCGAAACCGGACCCAGTTCGACCGCGAGCAGACGCTTTTCGTCGTCGCTCAGCCAGTTGGCCTCGGCAGGCCGATCCGACAGGACAAACAGCGTCAGCACGCCCATCGCGATGCAGGGCAAACCTTCGGCGAGGAACATCCACTGCCAGCCGGCCAGACCCGCGTTGCCGGCGAGGCGCGTCATCAGCCAGGCCGACAACGGCCCGCCGACAATTCCGCCAAGCGGCCCCGCAAGAAACACGATCGCGATCGCCCGCGCCATGCGGGTGGGACCGTACCAGCGCGACAGATAGAAGATCATGCCCGGCGCGAAACCGGCTTCGAAAATACCGAGCAGAAAGCGCATGCCGTAAAACATCGGCACGTTGCGGACGAACAGCATGCAGGCCGACGTGATGCCCCATAACACGAGGATGCGGAAAAACGTTTTACGCGCACCGATCTTCGGCAACATCAGGTTGCTCGGCAACTCGAACAGCACGTAGCCGAGAAAGAAGATGCCGGCGCCGACACCGTAAGCGGCGTCGGAAAAACCGAGGTCGCTTTGCATCTGCAACTTCGCGAAGCCGACGTTGACGCGATCCAGATAAGCGAACAGATAGCAGACCAGCAGAAACGGCAGCAAGCGCCAGTTGAGCCGGTCATAGAGGGCGGACACTTCGTCGCCTGCGAGTGCGGTCTGAGTTGCGGCCATTCCAGTCTCCGTTTCAACGTTGTTTCCGGCTCATCGTGTGCAACCAGTTTGGCAACGCCCAATGCAACTAGCAACAGCAACTAAGTTCACGTATCGTTGCCCACAGAGCAACACTAGCCTCGGCCCAACGGAAGCGGAACGCCCGACCATGCGCGAAATCAATCAGCAACGCCTGCGGTATTTCCATGAAGTGCTGACGCACGGCACGATTCGCGGCGCGGCGGACAGTCTCAACACGTCGCCGTCCGTGATTACGCGGCAAATCAGGCTGCTGGAAGACGAACTCGGCGCGACGCTGTTCGAGCGTCAGGCGCGCGGCGTCAAGCCCACCGAGGCGGCGGCGCATCTGCTCGAATTCTGGCGCGGCTACCGGTCGCAACAGGAAAAGCTCGAAGACCGGCTTCATGCGTTGAAGGGCCTGCAACAGGGGAATGTGCAACTGGCGATCAGCGAAGGCCATGTCGACATGCTGGTCGACGAAGTGCTCACGCCGTTCTGCGCGCGCTACCCGAAGCTGGAGATCGGCGTGCAGATGCTGCCCGTCGACGACCTGCTGAACGAAGTGGCGGAAAGCCGCGCACATATCGGCCTCGCCTACAATCCGCCGCCCGATCCGCGCGTCGAGTATCGGGCCAGTTCGGCGCAACCCGTGGTGCTGCTGGTGCGGCCCACGCACCCGCTGGCGGTGCGAGGGGGCGCGGCCAGCATTCACGAGGTGCTGGCCTATCCGCTGGCCTTGATGCCGACCACCTTCGGCATCGGCCATGCGGCGAAGATGCTGGAGTTCGCCGAGAACATTGAAATACGCGCCGCGCTCACCACGAACTCGCTGACCGCGCTCAAGCGGCTCGTCGCGTCCGATAATTTCGTGACCCTGGTCGGCGAGTTCGCCGCGTATCGCGAGATCGCGGCCGGCGAGCTGACTATCGTGCCGATCGACCATCCCCTGTTTCGCGGCGCCAAGGCGCGCGTGCTCGTCAAAGCCGGCCGGCCGCTGGTGGCCGCCGCGCACGAACTGCTCGAGTGGATCTTGCGTCGCATGAACATGTTCGCAGAGCCTGACGACAACGAACGCGCGTAGGCCTCGGCCGCATGCTTGCCCCTTTGTATCGCAACGTATCTATTGGGTAGGTCGATACACGCGCTTGCAGAAACCGCACTTCACGGAAACAAGCGGGATACATCGGCGCGTTCCAATACGCCCACGCGGAGCGTACTCCGCGTGGCAGGTGGTCTTCACCCGTTCGGCGTTCAGCGTTCACCCATTGCAGCGCTTTCAGCGACGAGGTTCCTGGCGACGACCTGCCTTTCCTCCAATCGGAAACCGTATGCCCAACACCACCCTTCCCGAATCGCCGTCACGCCGCCGCTTTGTCGGCGTCGCGGCGGCGGCCGTTGCCGCAGGTTCGCTGAGTCAGCTCGCGTTTGCCGACGGCAACCCGTCCATTACCGGCCTCGCAGCGCCGGCGGCCGGCGACAAAAGCACGATTCGTCCGCTTCGTATCCACGCACCGGAATCGCAACTCAGCGACCTGCGGCGACGCATCAAGGCGACGCGTTGGCCGGACCGCGAGATCGTCAACGACGATTCGCAAGGCGTGCCTCTCGCCACGATTCAGACGCTCGCGCAACATTGGGCCACCGACTACGACTGGCGCCAATGCGAGGCGAAACTGAACGCGCTGCCGAATTTCGTTACCGAAATCGACGGGCTCAACATTCACTTCATCCACGTCCGTTCGAAACATGAAAACGCGCTGCCGCTGATCGTCACGCATGGCTGGCCCGGCTCGGTGATCGAACAGCTCAAGATCATCGATCCGCTGACCAATCCGACCGCGCATGGCGCAAGCGCTTCGGACGCGTTTCATCTGGTCATTCCGTCGCTGCCGGGCTACGGCTTTTCCGGCAAACCCACCACGATCGGCTGGGGTCCGGAGCGCACCGCGCGCGCGTGGGTGCTACTCATGAAGCGCCTCGGCTACGCGAAATTCGCCGCGCAAGGCGGCGACCTGGGCGGGATCGTGGCGAACGTGATGGCGAAGCAGGCGCCGCCGGAATTAATGGGCATTCACGTCAACTTCCCCGCGACGATTCCACCGGACATCGCCAAGGCGCTTCTGGTCAACGATCCGCCGCCCGCCAGTCTCTCCGCCGACGAAAGGCTCGCCTACGTCCAGCTAAGCGCCTTATCAAAGCGACGCGCGTACGCACTGGAGCAGGGCACGCGTCCACAAACGCTCTACGGTCTGGCCGATTCACCTATCGCATTGGCAAGCTGGCTGCTCGACCACCCCGACGGTCATGGGCAGCCCGCGGCGGCGCTCACGTCGGCCGTGCTCGGGCACACGGTCAACGGACACGCCTCGGGTGACCTGACCCTGAACGATGTGCTCGACGACATCACGCTCTACTGGTTGACGAATACGGGCGTTTCCGCCGCGCGCTTCTATTGGGAGTCGCACTTCAACTTTTACGCCGCCGCCGACGTCTCCGTTCCCGCCGCCGTGAGCGCCTTTCCCGGCGAGAACTATCAGGCGCCGAAGAGCTGGTCGGAGCGGGCGTATCACAACCTGATCTATTACAACCGCCCCGAGAAAGGCGGCCACTTCGCGGCGTGGGAACAGCCGCGGATTTTTGCCGAAGAGGTGCGTGCGGGCTTAAGGCCGCTGCGCACGTAGCGGATAAAAACATGGCGCGGAGCGTCGCTGTCCGCGCCATGTTCCCTCGCTCTGCCGATTCACCATCTCATGAGTTTGTATCGCACTGTATCCCGCGAAAACACAGACACACACCGATTCAAAACACCCTCGACCGGACACAAGCCAGATACCTCCAGACGTTCAAATACACCCATGCCGAACACAGATGCATGCCCGGACACAACAGACCCGCAAGCACTGCAAGTTCCAGGCAGGCCCTATTCAACTCTCGAGGTATTCATCATGAAATCGTTCGCTCAGGTCGCTCAAGCCGCCCTCGTCGCCGTCGCGCTCGCCGCTCCGCTCGCTTCGTTCGCCCAGTCGAATCAACCCGTCACCCGCGCTCAGGTTCGCGCGGAACTGGTGCAACTGGAACAGGCCGGCTACAACCCTTCCCGCAGTTCGGACACGACCTATCCCGCCGACATCCTCGCCGCCGAAGCACGCGTCGCCGCACAGAATGGTGCGGACACGGCGGTGGGCGGTACGCACAGCAGTTCGTCGGAATCCGGCGCGCGGTCCACTTCGCACGCAAAAGCTTTCGACGGTTTGAAGCCGGTTTATTTCGGCCAGTAAGTCATACGGCGGTCTCGGCCTCGGACGCGCAGTGCGCGGACCGGCCGCTGAGCCCGCCCCACCCATTCAACAGGAGCAAACCCTCATGACCCGCATCGAAAACGTGCTGTACACCGCGAAGACCCACACGACCGGCGGACGCGACGGCGTCGCGCGCAGTTCGGACAACCGGCTCGACATCAAACTCTCGTCGCCCGGTTCCTCGGGCGCCGGCACGAACCCGGAGCAACTGTTCGCGGCCGGCTGGTCGGCCTGCTTTATCGGCGCGATGGGTTTTGCCGCCCGCGCGTTGAAAGTGACGCTGCCGCCCGACACGCATGTCGATGCCGAGGTGGATCTGGGCACCACCGAAGGCGCGTATTTCATCCAGGCGCGCCTGAACGTGAGCCTGCCCGGTCTCGCCCACGACGTGGCTCAGGCCGTGGTCGACCAGGCGCATCAAACCTGCCCGTATTCCAAGGCCACGCGCGGCAATGTGGACTTCACGATCACGCTCGTCTAAATCACCTCCAGACGCGCCCCGGCGGTCGCCTCCCACTGCGTCCTGACCGCATCGATCAGCGCCCTGACCTTGCGCGACGGAAACTTCGTCGCGGGAAAAATCGCCTGAATGCTCGCCGGCGCCGTCGTCCAGCCGTCGAGCAGGCGTACCAGGCGGCCCGCCGCGACGTCGTGCGCGATCGAGAAGTCCGTGAGCAGCGCGACGCCGCCGCCCGCCAGCGTCGCCGCCCGGCACGCGGTGGCGGTATTGGTCAGAAACGCGGTTGGGTAGCGCAAGCTGTCCTTGCGTCCATCGCGATGCTCCAGCGCCACCGACAAAGGCCGCGGCAACGTGGCCACCGCCACATACGGCATGCCGGCGAGCGTGGCCAGCTCCGTGTGCTCGCCGTCGGCGCCGGCCACCGCCGGACTCGCCACCATCCACTTGACGAACTCGCCGATTTTTACCGCGCGGTAGTTCGAATCGGCGAGCCGCCCCAAGCGGATCGCCACGTCGATCCCCTCGCCCACCAGGTCGACGAATTGGTCGACGCATTGCAGGTCGACCTCCAACTCCGGATGCGCGCACCGCATCTGCACTAGCGCCGGCGCAACGAACAGCGAGCCGTAGTCGATCGGCGCATTCACCCGCAGCGTGCCGCGCAGTGGCCCGACCTCGCCCGCGATCGCCGACAAACCCTCTTCAGCCGCTCGCAGCGCCAGACAACTGGCGTCGTAGAAGGTGCGGCCCGCTTCGGTCACGTTGAGCCGCCGCGTGGTGCGCACCAGCAGGCTGGCACCCACCTCCGCCTCCAGCCGCTGCATGTGTTTGCTGACCATGGTTTTCGCCAGGCCGAGCCGCTCGCCGGCGCCGGTCAGCGAGCCGGCCTCCACCACCGCCACGAACACCGCCAGCCGGTTGAGATTCACATCGCGTACGTCAGCCATGAGCGATTGTCCATTATCAGGGGATTATGTTTCGCCCATTATCCCCCTTACGGAACCTATCGGCACTGACTACTCTTCAGGTCAAGCATCGAATCAGCATGTTTCGACGCCAGCCCATCTCAACTTTTCTGGATCCCATCATGCCTACCACGCAACCCGCCGCCCCCATCCGCCTCCACACGACGCTACTGTCGGGTCACGGTCATCGCGTCAGGCAATTTCTCACGATGCTGGGTCTGCCGTTCGAGATCGTGCCGATCGACATGAAAGCCGGCGACAACCGTCGCCCCGAATTTCTCGCCATCAGCCCGTTCGGTCAGGTGCCGGTGATCGAAGACGGCGACGTCGTGCTGTTCGATTCGACCGCGATCCTCGTCTATCTGGCCAAGCGCTACGGCGACGCCTCCTGGCTGCCGACCGATCCGCTGGGCGCGGCCGCCGTGCAACGGTGGTTATCGCTCGCCTCTGGCCAGATCGCTTACGGCCCGTGCCGCGCGCGGCTCGTGACCGTGTTCGGCGCGCCCTACGATCACGAAACCGCCAAGTCGATCGCGGTAAATCTGTTCAACGTGATCGAAACGGAATTCGCCCACAAGCGCTTCGCGGCCGGCGACCAACCGACCATCGCCGATATCGCCGCACACGCTTACATTGCGCATGCACCGGAAGGCGGCGTCTCGCTGGATCCGTATCCCAATCTGCGTGCGTGGCTGCGTCGGGTCGAGGCGCTGCCCGGTTTCGTCGCGATGCCGGCGAGCAAGGCGGGGTTGCTCGCCGAAGCGTGATGCACTGAAACCCACCGTCTACTCACACGATTTTCGCCGCGCCGCGTGGAGGCTCTCATGTCCGATGTCTTCATTCCTCTTGCCGATCTTTCCTCAGGGGGTTCGCCGTTTCACGCAGGCGAGCTGGCGGTGCAGGCGCGCGCCGGTGTGGTCGACTTCGCGAACTCCGTGGGGCGTCGCAGCATTCGCACCGAAATGCCGGAGCAACATCAACTGTTTTTCGCGGAACGGCCGTTCATGGTGCTAGGCGGAATCGACGCTGCGGGTCAGCCGTGGGCGACGCTGCGCGTCGGCACGCCGGGTTTCGTGTCGGCGCTCGACGCGCGCACGCTGCGCATTGCCGGCAGCGCGCTGCCCGGCGATCCGCTGGCGGGTAGTTGGCGAGTCGGCTCGATGATCGGCGGGCTCGGCGTGCAACCCGAAACGCGCCGCCGCAATCGCGTGAACGGCGTGATCACCTCGCTCGACGACGATGCGCTCACGCTGAAGGTCAGCCAGAGTTTCGGCAACTGTCCGAAGTACATCCAGAGCCGTACACCGAGTTTTATCGCGCGCGCTGCGGCCGAGCCGAGGCTGCCGCCGAGCCGCTCGACCGCCTTGAGCGAGGCCGACCGCGTCCTGCTGCAAAACGCGGACACGTTTTTCATTGCGAGCGCCAATAGTGCGGACGATGCCGGTTCGGCGCGCGGCGTGGACGTGTCGCATCGCGGCGGCATGCCGGGCTTCGTGCAGATCGACGCAGCCGGCACGCTGACCGTGCCCGACTTCAGCGGCAACCGGTTTTTCAACACGCTCGGCAACCTAGTGCACGATCCGCGCGCCGGCTTGCTGTTCGTCGATTTCGCGAGCGGCGACCTCGTCTATATCGCGGCCGATGCGGAAATCGTCTGGGAAGGCGCAGAAGTCGCGAAGGTTGCCGGTGCGGAACGGCTGATGCGCTTTCATGTGCGCGAAGTGCGGCGCACGCCGGGTGTGTTGCCGTTTCGCTGGTCGCCGGTACAGTACGCGTCGCAATTCGCGTCGATGCGCAGCGAGCCTGCGGCGGTGAAAACCGAGAATCCCGCGAGCGTATGGCACACGTTCAACGTGGTCGACGTGCAGGAAGAAACCCCGGCTATTCGCTCGTTCTATCTGCAGCCAGCGGACGGCCGTACGCTACCCGCGTTCGAGCCGGGCCAGTATTTGCCGATCCGGATTCCCGTGGCGGGCAGCGATCAGCCGCTGGTGCGTACCTACACGCTGTCCGCTGCGAGCGACGGTTTGCGTTACCGGATTTCGGTGAAGCGTGAGGGCGTTGCGTCGACATGGCTGCACGAGCACGCCACGGTCGGCACGCAGCTTCAGGCACGCACGCCGCGCGGCGCTTTTACCTTCGACGCCGCGAGCACGCGGCCCGCCGTCTTGCTGTCGGCGGGTATCGGCATTACGCCGATGACGGCGATTCTGCACAGCCTGATCGCGGCACGGTCAACCCGGCCGGTGTACTTCATTCACGGCGCGCGCACTTCGCAGGATCGCCCTTTCGCGAACGTGTTGCAGCAGATCGCGTCGGCGCATCCGCATATCGCCGTGCATCTTCTGAACAGCGCGGGCGATTCGTCCGTTGTCGCGCCGGATGGGACACGCGCCGGCCGCGTCGAAATCGGCATGGTGAAACGGCTGCTGCCATTCGACGATTACGACTTCTATCTGTGCGGCCCCGCCTCGTTCATGAGCGACCTCTACCACGGTCTGCGGGCGTTGAACGTACCGGACGAACGCATTCGCTTCGAAGCGTTCGGGCCCGCCAGCGTGAAGCGCACGCCGCCGGCTTCCGCCGCCTCGGCGCACGCCGCTTCGACCGTACCGGCGCACACCGCCGAAGTGATCTTCGCGCGCTCGCAACGCACGGTGCAATGGTCCGCGCAAAGCGGCACGTTGCTGGAGTTGGCCGAAGCCAACGGCATACCGGTCGAATCGAGTTGCCGGATCGGCGAATGCGGCACCTGTTCGACACGTCTGCAAAAAGGCCGGGTTGCGTATCAGGGCGAGGTCGCGGCGGATATCGAGCCGGGTTGCGCATTGCTGTGTGTGGGCAGGCCGGACACTGTGGAATCCGGCCCGGTGGTGCTCGATCTTTAGAACAGTGGCGGCGTCATGGACCTCGGTGAGCGACGCAGGCGAGCGGACCCCGGGCCATTAACACTACGCCGTACCGGTTGCGATGCTGGCCAGCGTTTGCCCCGCCGCCACGATGTCGCCCAGGCGGCAGTGCAGCGCGCTTAGCGTGCCGGCAGCCGGCGCATAGATGCGATTCTCCATCTTCATCGCTTCCACGATCGCGATCACATCGTCCTGCTCGACCCGGGCGCCGATCTCGACGGGCAGCGCAACCACGGCGCCGGGCATGCGCGTGACGACCTCGCCGCCGTTCGCTTTGTCTAGCTCGCCCGCCAGATCCTGGCGAGTCAGCAATTGAACCCGGGTCCCCGCCACGCTCACTTCCAGAACATCGCCGAACCTGGCGGCGGCCCAAGCCAGTTCGCCGACGCGGCCTTTCCATAAACCGCCGGATTGCGTTCCGCTCACCGCGAAACGCTGCTGCGCTACCTCGACCTCCACGCCGTCGCGGTCATGCCGGAGCAAGCCGGCTTGCAAGGGCTGCCCCTGGCACTGATAGGTCAGCCGGCCCAAAGGCGCGTCGGGGTCCAGCGCAATCCGGTCCAACGGACCGAGACTGCCGGCCCAAGGCGAACGCGTTTCGTGGCCGGCGGCCGCGATTGCTTCTGCGCTGTCCACGAATGCCGCGCACGCGGCGGCCGGCTCGATCGCGGACAGCGGCGCGGCACGCCCGATGAAGTCATCCACCAGATGCGTATCGACCTGACCTGCCTGGACGCGCGGGTCCTGCAGCAAGCGTTGGGCAAACCCAAGGTTGCTCGTCAAGCCGAGCAGAGTCGTCTCCGCGATGGCGGCCTGCAGCCGCCGCAAACTCTCCGGCCGATTCGCGCCATGCGCGATCAGCTTGGCGACCATCGGGTCGTAGAACGACGGCACCGGTTCCTGCCGGTCAAACGCCGCATCCACGCGGCAACTATCCGGCCATTGCACCCGCAACGCTTCGCCGGGCATCGGGCAGAAACCCTGATCCGGATCTTCGGCGTAGACCCGGCATTCGATCGCGTGGCCGGCAAAGCGGATCGCGTCCTGCTGCAACGGCAACACTTCGCCCGCCGCGATCCGCAATTGCCACTCGACCAGGTCGAGACCGGTAATCGCCTCGGTCACGGGATGTTCGACCTGAAGGCGGGTATTGACCTCCAGAAAATAAAACTGATCGTCCGGCGCGAGAATGAACTCGAAGGTGCCGGCGTTGACGTAGCCGATCGCTTGCGCGCCACGCACCGCCGCGGCCAGCAACCTGGCGCGCACATCCGCCGGCAGATTGCTGGCGGGCGCTTCCTCGACGATTTTCTGGTGACGTCGTTGCAGCGAGCACTCGCGCTCGAACAGATGCACCACGTTACCGTGGCTATCGCCGAATATCTGCACTTCCAGATGCCTCGGCGTGGCGATATAGCGCTCCACCAGCAAACGGCCGTCGCCGAAATTCGCCTTGCCGATACGGATCGCCGCATCGATCGCCGCGTCCAGTTCGCGACTCTCTGTGACCACCTGCATGCCTTTGCCGCCGCCGCCCGCCACCGGCTTGAGAATGACCGGGTAACCGATCTCCTCGCAGGTTTCGCGAATCAGGCCGTGCGATTCGGTCGCTTCCCTCGAACCGGGCACCACCGGCACATCGGCGCGGGCCAACATTTTTTTGGCCGTTGCCTTGTTGCCCATACTGTCGATAGTCCGCGCGTCCGGCCCGATAAAGACCAACCCGGCCTGCTCGACCGCCGCCGCGAACGCGGCGTTTTCCGACAGAAAGCCGTAACCGGGATGAATCGCTTCGCAGCCGGTGCGAAGCGCCGCGGCAATGATCGCTTCGGCGTTCAGATAGCTGCTGCTCGCGGGTGCCTCGCCGATCGGCTCGCGCTCGACCGCGCCCTCGAGATGGGCCGCGTTGCGGTCCGCCGCCGAATAAACCGAGACGTATTCCACCTCCAGGCGCCGGCAGGTTCGAGCGATACGGCGTGCTATTTCACCGCGGTTCGCAATCAATATTCGTTTGAACATGAGTTACATCCTGAAGACGCCGAAGCGGGTTTCCTGGGAGGGTGCTGCCGCGGCGAGGGCCAGACTCAAGGTGAGCCACTCGCGGGTCTGGGCGGGGTCGACAATGGCGTCCACCCACATTCGCGCGGCAACGTAGAGCGCTTGCCCCTGGCGTTCATAGGCGTCGCGAATCGGGCGCTTGAACGCCTCTTCCTCTTCCGGCGTGAACGACGTGCCCTGTTTCGCCGCCTGTTCCGCGCGGATCAACGCCAATACGGTGGCAGCCTGTTCGCCGCCCACTACCGAGGTCTTGGCGTTGGGCCACATCGCCATCAATTGCGGGCCGATGGAACGGCCGCACATCGCGAGATTGCCCGCGCCGTAACTGCCGCCGATCAGGATGCTGAACTTCGGCACGCGCGCACACGAGGCCGCGTTGACCATCTTCGCGCCATGCTTGGCGATGCCGCCCGCTTCATAGTCGGCGCCCACCATGAAGCCATTGATGTTGTGCAGGAACAGCAACGGAATCCGACGCTGCGAACACAGCTCGATGAAGTTGGTGGCCTTTTGCGCGCTCTCCGAGAACAACACCCCGTCGTTGATCAGCACCCCGACCGGATAACCGCCGATATGCCCGGTGCCGCAAACGATGGTGGTGCCGAACCTCGCGCGGTATTCCGCGAATTCGCTGTCGTCGAGCAGGCGCGACAGAATTTCCCGGGCCGGTATGTGTTCGCGCGGATTGGCGCTGACGATGCCGGGCAATTCGGCGGGATCGTGCCGCGGCGGCAACGGTGCTTGCGGCGGCGGCGCCAGTTTGCCGCGACCCCGCCGCGACACGATTTCGCGCATCAGCAGAATGGCATGTTCGTCGCTGTTGGCGTAATGATCGGCGACGCCGCTATCGCGGGTATGCACGTCGGCGCCGCCCAGCGTTTCCGCATCGACGATCACGCCGGTTGCGGCGCGGACCAGTTGCGGGCCGCCGAGGAAAATCGAGCCGTTGCCGCGCACGATGATCGTTTCGTCGCTCATGGCCGGGATATACGCACCGCCCGCGGTGCACGAACCCATCACCGCCGAAATTTGCGGCAGGCCCAGCGCGGACATTTCAGCAATATTGCGAAAGATCTTTCCGAAGTGATGTTCGTCCGGAAAGATCTCTTCCTGCAACGGCAGATAGACACCGCCGGAATCGACCAGATACAGGCACGGCAAGCCCTGCTCCCGCGCGATCTGCTGGGTGCGCAAATGCTTGCGCAGGGTCAGCGGATAGTAAGTACCGCCCTTCACCGAAGCATCGTTGGCAAAAATCGCCACCGCGTGTCCCTCGACGATCCCGATACCCGTGACAATGCCGGCGCACGGCACCGCGTGATCGTAGACGTCATGGGCCGCCAGTTGGCCGATCTCCATGAACGGCGTGCCGGGATCGAGCAGCAACGAAATGCGTTGCCGGGGCGCCAGTTTGCCCTTGGCTCGCTGGCGAGCCTGGGCTTCCTTGCCGCCGCCGAGTACGGCTGCTTCGCGCACGGCGTCGATCTGTTCGCGCAACGCGCCAAAGGCGGCCATGTTCCTGATAAACGCCTCTCCCGACGCCGGGATGCGTGATTCAATACGTGACATGATAAGTATTCCTGTTTTGATGGGCCGGCCGCTCATCCGGACGACGCCGGCGCATCGAAGCTAGCGGATTCTTACTTTCAACTTCACCTGGAGCAGGGTCAGCGCGCCGAGCGCGAACACGGCGAGCGTCCACGTGCCGTCGTGATGCAATAGCACCGAGGCCGTCGCGGCGATACCCGCCAATCCCTGCTGCAGGAAGCCGCACAAGGCCATCGCATGCGCGCCGTAATCGTGGGCCTCGCTGACGGCGGTCGCCATGCTGTTGGGAAACAGCACCGCCTGGCCGAAAATCGTCAGGCAATACAGCGCGATGAAAATCCACAGCCCGGCGAAATGATTCAGCAGACCGCCCAGCCAGGACACCAGCATCAGCGTGGTCGCGAGCGCGATCAGCGTCGCGCCGGCATGCATGAGACGCGCGCCGCCGAACCGGCTCACCATGCGATTGACCAGCATTGCGCCACTGAAATAGGCGACGCCGATCAGCAGTCCGATGCTGCCGAAGCCCGTCACGGGCAGTCGAAAATGCGCCTGGAACACGAACGGACTCACTTCCTGCAAGGTCACGGTCGTGGCGAATCCCAGGCCGCCCGCGCAGGCCGGCCACAGGAACCCGGGGCGTCGCAGCACGGCCCAGTAGGTCGCGGCCATGCCCGAGGTGGCGGCTGTGCGGCGTCCCGTCTTCAAGGGCAACGAATACGACAAGCCGATCGCCAGTGCGGCGGTCACGGCCATCAACACGAAACCCGCTTGCCAACGGCTGTACTGGCCGATCAATCCGCCGATGAACTGCCCGCCGCCCAGCGCCGTGATGAAGGCGATCGACAACACGGAAAGCCGCCGCGCCAGTTCGTCACCACGCCAGTTATCCCGCACGATGATGCGGGCGATGATCGCGGCGCCGCCGCCCGCGATGCCCTGGATGGCGCGCAACACCAGCAACGCCAGTGCGGACGTACAGCTTGCGAGCAGCAGACTGCTGGTCACGAACAGCAGCAGCGAAATCAGCAAAGGCCCGCGCCGTCCCCAGCGCTCCGCGGCGGCCCCCCAGAACAAAACCGGCAGTGCTGCGCCGATCACATAGGCGGAGATCGACAACTCGACGGCACTCTGCGTCATCTTCAACTCGCGCATGACGATCGGCAAAGACGGCAGATACACCGTCGTCGCCATCTGCGCCATGAAGACGATCAAGCACGCCAACGCCATCGCGCGAAACGCCGAGGCGGCGTTTTCCAGCGGTGCGTCGGCAGCGGCAACCGGCTTGTCACTCATGATCGGCCTTGAGCTGGTTGAGGCTCGCGGCAAAGCGCCCGATATCTTCCTGCCGCATATTTGCCCGGATCATGATCCGCAGTCCGGCACGACCCTTCGCAATCACGGGGAAGAAAATCGGCGACGTGTAGAAGCCTTGCTCCAGCAGACTCTTCGCGAAGAAAATCGTGTTGTCTTCGGAGCCGATGGAAATGAAACGGATCGGCAATCCGTCACCGCGGCTATCGGATTCGATCAGTTCGTCGAAATAGCGGACGTTGTCCTGCAAGCGGTTTTGCAGTTGGGGCAACGCGTCCGACCGGTGAATCGCGGTGGATGCGATGATCGCACCCAGACCCGCGGTGTTGATACGCTGCGACCAGGTGATCGGGCCGCCGAAACGCGTCGCCAGGTTATGGCGCTGCAGGTTGTGACGCGGCCCGAGAAAGATCGCTCCGCCCGACGCGCCGAAGCCTTTGTTCAACGAGGTGACGATCAGGGTCCGGTCATTGATCGCGCCCATCTCTTCCAGCACCAGTCCACGCCCATGGCGCCCCAAGGTCGAGAAACCGTGCGCCTCGTCGAAGAACAGGAACAGGCCGTATTTGTCCTGCAATTGCAGCAGTTCCTTGACCGGCGCCTGGCCGCCGGTGCTGTAGACGCCGTCCGCGACGTAAGCCACGCGCGGCCGGGTCTTGCAAAGGTCCTCCAGCGCCTGGAGATCGTTGTGCCGGATGGTGACGACTTCCGCCTCGTCGGCGCAAATCGGCTTCATCAGGTTCAGGCAGAAATGCGCGTTCTTGTCGAACACCATTAGCGGCGCGACGTCGTCGGTCAAGGCGCCGGAGGCCAGCAAGGGCAAGCTCGCCGCGGCGGCCGCGGCGCACGAGGGCGTGGTCAGCACATCGGCTTCGACCAGCTCCGCCAGCGCTTCTTCCGCGCGCTGCAAAATATCGAACTGCACCCGTATTCTGGAAATGGACGTATTCAGAGAACCGGTTTCCAGCACGGCATCGGCCGCTGCACGCAGGATAGCCGGATGAGAATCCAATCCAAGGTACGAATACGACGACATGTTGAGAAACGATTTGCCGGTCGCAATCGCTTCATGCACGCCGTCGTTCAGATTGCGCGAGACGATATTGGCCAATCCAGCCTGGGTGGTGACATCCCAGAAGTTATTGCTGATCTGGATGGCCTTCTTTGTATTAGAGAATAAATGCATGGAATTCCCGGAGATGACCAGCCGGCGCCGATCCACACTCCGAAGAGGCGGATCACGCTAGGCGATAGGATTATTTATCGGCCCGGCGGTCGCAGGTTAAAAATCAGGCTTGATCGGAACTGAATGACCGATATTCAATGCAGCAAGCCTAACTTTTCCCCGGAAAAAAACCTAAATAATTTTTCGATATAACGATATTTGCGTTTATAAAACGCCATGTTTTCATGCGATTTTCAGGGGAAAGCGATGCATTATCGCCATGTCGAGTAATTATTCTACTGATTCATTTTTTGAAAAAATCCAAAATGCAAACCTATCAATCAGCATTTTTTAATCCGATTGAAAGGGCGCTACCGGACACGGTGCGTACCGGCGGTCCGCTCAAACGGCAAACGCGGGCGGCCGGCGTCACGTCTCATCCGACAACAACCGTTCAAGCGGCGCGGCATGCTTCACGAACGGCGAACGAATGACGATATAGCTGAAGTACTTCTCGATGCCAAGGTTCAGATCCAGCAGCTTCTCGACCACCTCCTGATAGTGACCGATATTGCCCACCAGAAACTTCAGCAGGTAATCGTAGCCGCCGCTGACTAGATGACATTCGGTGATCTCGTCGATTTCATGCACGTTCGCCTCGAAGCGGATGAAGTCTTCGCGGCGATGGTCCTTCAGCATCACCTCGGTGAATACCGTCACCGTGTTCGTCAGTTTCGAGAGGTTGATATGCGCGCCGTACCCCGAGATCACACCGGACGCCTCGAGCCGTTTAACACGCTGCAGACACGGACTCGCCGAAAGTCCCACCGCATTCGCCAGATTCGCGTTCGTGATGTTGCCGTTCTTTTGCAGTTCCGCCAGGATCTTGATGTCGATCCTGTCCAGTTTTTGTCGAATGGTCATGTCGTGCTCTCGCGTCGGCTGGTTCTGCTGGCTGCGTGATCCGCTCAGCCTTTGCTGAGTTCTTCATGGTGCGCCTTCACCAGTTGCGCCATGCTCGTCCACTTGAACTCGACCACGGGTTCTCCCACCGTACCCACCGTCGCGCCAAACCCGCGCTGCTCGAAGCGTCGGTAGATCCAGCACGATCGGAGTCCGAGTTCACTGCACGGTTGATGATCGTGAAAGTGACTGTCCGCGACATGCAGCACTTCGTCGCGGCGCACGCCGAGCGACGGCAGAAGATCGAGCATGTAATCGAAATTGCGCCGCGCCGGTTTATAGGAGCCCACGTCTTCGGCGGTGATCACCGCGTCGAACTCGACCTGCAACTTCGCGTTGCTATGCGCGAAGCTCTCGTTGTCGACATTCGACAACACCACCAGCTTGAAGTACTTTTTCAGGTATTGCAGCGTGCTCGCGGAGTCGGGAAACGCGGGCCATTGCTTCACCGATTGCCCGTACGCTGCGGCTTCGTTCGCCGTGGCGTGGACACCCCATTCTTCCGCCAACCGCCTGAACACCACGGCAAGCAGATCGCTGTACGGCATCTCCGGCGTATAGCGCTGCTGCTGCGATTCATGACGCGCGTGCGCTTCGAGCACCTCGTCGCGCGTCAACGGCTTGCCGGCACGCTCGACCAACGGCGCGAGCGCGGCCGTGATGCCGCGCTCCCAGTCGATCAGCGTACCGTAGCAATCGAAGGTAAGCGCTTTGAAATCCGTGAGTCGCATCGCAGCCTCCCCCAAAGTGGTCGCCATTACTTTTGCAGCAAAGCGTCCTGATGCGCCTTGACCAGATCGGCCATGCTGTCGAAGCGGAAATCCACCTTCGGCTGCAAGCCCGGATTCATGGTCGCACCAAATCCCTCTTTCCCGTGCCGGCGATAAATCCAGCACGACGCGAGACCCAACTCGTTTGCCGGCTTGTGATCGTGGAACAGACTTTCGGCCGTATGCAAAATCTTGTCTTTCGCAATGCCGCGCTCGCCGAGCTTCTCCAGCATGTAGTCGAAATTGCGTGGCGACGGCTTGTACGAACCCACGTCTTCGGCGGTGAAGACCGCATCGAACTCGACCTGCAACTTCGCGTTGCTATGCGCGAAGCTTTCATTGTCCACGTTCGACAGAATCACGAGCTTGTAGTACTTCTTCAGGTACTGCAATGCGGCGGCCGAGTCGTCGAACGCCGGCCAGTTCCGCACCGACTGGCCGTACGCGACGCAATCGGCGAGCGTGAACGGCACGTGCCATTCCTCGGCGAGCCGTTTGTAGACGATCGGCAGCAGGTCCCGATAGCGTCTGGCCGGCGTGTACTTCTGTTGCGACGATTCGTGCCGCGCGTGCGCCTCCAGCACCTGATCGCGTGTCAGCGGTTGCTTCACACGTTCCAGAAGCGGTCGCAGTCCCTCGAAAATGCCGGTTTCCCAGTCGATCAACGTTCCGTAACAGTCGAACGTCAGCGTATTGAAGTCGGTGAGATTCATGCCAGGTCCTCTTGTGGGTTCACAGAATGAACTCACAGTGTATTGACGCGTGGCAGCAGGGGTAGCCGAAGTGAAGGGTGCCAGCGGCAGCCGGTTTCGTACGGGAGTAGTCGGACAGCAGATTCTGCTGTCCGACGGGCTTATTTGAAGGGCGCCTTTTCCGGCTCGGCCGCGTACTTGTCGCGGATCGCGTTCACGCAGGTGGTGAAGCGTGTGCGGAAACCGACCGGATCGACGCTTGGCGGCCGAAGTCCGTCGGAGGTCACGGTCCAGCCGTCGGCGGTACGGGTGGCGTCGAGATCGAATGACTCGCCCGGCTCGTCTTCGAGAATCACCGTCTCCCGCACGTCACGGCCTTCCGCGCGGATGATCGCCTGACACGCCTGGCGCAACCGGCCGGTGGTTTTCGTATTGCCGGCGCCCGGGGCCAGGTTCTCCGGCACGGCGCCGTACATCCGGATTGACTGAAATTGGGCCGGCATACCGGCGGTCACGAAGGCGATGTCGGTATCCGACATTCCGTCACTGCAAGCGGTGAGCCCGCCGGCAATCGCAGCCAGCATGAGGCAGGCGAAAGCGCGCTGGGATCTCGGGAAGGTGTGGCGTAGCATGGTCGGTCCAGGTACTCGCGGTATGTTGTTGTTTATGTTGTTGTAAGCGTCTTGCGGTGGTGTCTTGCAGTGGCCGGAACCCCGGAACAGCATCAACGAGAACATCTCGATCTCGCCCGGTCCAATGCGGCAGTAAGGATAGCCGATAGCGATGGCAACGATCTAGCTATCCATATCAAACGAATGCGAAGCGGCGCCTGGACGGCGGCAGTGCAATCCGCGGTAAGCCTTCATTGCGGGGAATGAGGTGAGTGCGCCTCATCTGTCGTCAAAAAATTTTCCTTTGCCGCCGCATGCTGTACCTGACATGATTCTTTCGATAAGCGCCGGATGATCTCGCATTCCGAACCCGGTTGCGCACCGGCAACGGAGATAAGCATGGATCTGGGTTTCATCGGTATCGGTGTCATGGGCCAGCCCATGGCGCTCAATCTGATCCGGGCGGGCACGCCGCTGACCGTCTGGAATCGGTCGTTCGACAGCGTCGAGCCGTTGCGCGCATTGGGTGCAACGGTGGCGGCCAGCCCTGCCGACTTGTTCAGGCGAACCTCGGTCGTCATTCTGATGCTCGCTCACGGCGACGCCATCGACTCGGTACTCGGCCGCGGCACACCTGAATTCGAGGCCAATGTCGCCCGGCACACGATCGTGCATATGGGCACGACCTCGCCCGAGTACTCGCGTGCGCTCGACGCCGATATTCGCGCAGCGGGCGGCTTTTATGTAGAAGCACCGGTTTCCGGTTCGAGAAAACCCGCCGAAGCGGGAGAACTCGTGGCCATGCTGGCCGGCGACGCCAACGTGATCGAAGCAGTCCGCATGCTGCTCAAGCCCGTCTGCCGCGAGACCTTTGTCTGTGGACCGGTGCCGAATGCCTTGCTGATGAAGCTGGCGGTCAATATCTTTCTGATTACGTCGATGACCGGACTCGTCGAGGCCGCTCACTTTGCCGACCATCATGGTCTGGACATGCAGCAATTCCGCGCGGTGGTCGATGCGGGGCAAATGGCCAGCAGTATCTCCCGCGTCAAATCGCACAAGCTGGTGACTCGCGATTTCGCGGTTCAAGCGTCGATCACCGATGTTCTGAAGAACAATCGACTCATTGCTGAAGCCGCGCGAGAAGCCAAAGTGGCATCGCCACTGCTGGACGTGTGCTATTCGCTATTCGGCGAAACCCATGCATTGGGGTACGACAAGGACGACATGATTGCGGTGGTCCGGGCGCTTGAAGCACGTACCGACTCACTAAGTTGATCGCGCTGTTCGTTGGCGCGTAACAAGGCGGACGTGCGCTGTGCGCGCGGTGTGCCTTTGTGTCGCTCGTTATCGAGCGGCTAGCAATAGCGCGTCCTCCAAACGATCGTTGCCCCAGAACATTTCTTCTCCGACAAAGAACGTAGGCGCGCCGAAAATACCGCGCCGCACCGCTTCGTCCGTTTGTGCGCGCATATCGCTCCTGTTTTGCTCGGACAGTGCGGCAGCGATGATCGCTTCCGCCGGCAAATCGAGTTCGCTCAGTGCCCGTGCAACGAGGTCCGGATCGTCGATATTCCTGTCTTCGACGAAGTTGATCTGCATCATCCGCTTGCAGAACGCTCCGATCCAATGCTGCTGCGCACCCACCAGCGCGACGCGCAGAGGAAGCAGCGCCCGGCGCGGAAACTCGCTGGGCTGAGTCCAGGGCAGGCCGTATTTCTCACACTGGCGAGCCATATCGCGCCACATATAAGCGCCTTTCTCTTTCTGCGAGACGAACGGCGAGTTGTCCCAGCCAAACGACTTGAAGATCGCCCCTAACAGGAACGGACGCCATTCGATCGCGATGTCGCGTTGCTGCGCCAATGCTTCGATGCGCATCATGCTGAGGTAGCTGTACGTGCTGCCAAAATCGAACCAGAACTGCAGTGAAGGGCGCGTCGTGAGATCGGGGCTTGTCATGGGTTCTCCAGAACCGGGCGTTTGGTGGCGAGGCGTTGGGCTTTGCTATTTTCCTCCACTCCCTCGCCTTACTTCACAAAAGCAATGCTGGTCTGCAATGAAACCGCAGCCGAGACCAATGTTCACCACCCTGCCGGACACCCTATCGACGCTGAACACAACTCGACGCTGTTCCTCAAGAGCATGCAGTTCTTACAGTCCGCCGGGCACCGCACGTTCCGCCGAATTGCTGCCGCTCGAACTCTGATAGACAAAGCCGTTGTCGAGCACGCCGCAGAGTGTGACCGTGGCCAACCTGAAGCAGGTCGTCGAACGATGGCACGCGCGCGATGGGAGCGAATTCAACGGTGTGCCGTTATTTCCGTGACGGGCTGGTTTGGGCCGCGCGGCGTGCGCTCTGGTGCTGCATGCGCGGTCGCATCGATTTGCCCGCTGCTAGAATGACGGACCTTTTCTTAGGAGCAGCAAATGTCCTGGTTCATCTATGAAGTGCCCGAATACCACGAAGACGGGGCGCGTATCGAACCGTTCAGCGACCTGCGTAACCGCGTCCTGAAAGTAAGCGGGCAAGCAATGGTCGACGAATTGGAAAGCGTCCGCGCGAACGCCGCGACGACAGCGGACACGCCCACACGCCCCTTGCGCACGGCGGAAAATCCGCTTGTATTCCCGATCCCGTACGCCGACTCGATGATCCTGGTAGGGTTCATCTTCGAACTGAAACGCGAGCTCCGGCAGTTGGTGGTATCGCCGGTGGAAATGCCGTGGTTGAAAGACGCGTAAAAATCAACTTGTTGGCGTTTCGTTAAACTGCGTTGACCGCCAGCAAGTCGGCTGTGGTACGAAAGTCGCGTGAAACCCGAGTCCACCACTTCGAGAAAGAGGGAAGCAGCTTGTCATTCGCAGGAAACAGTAATGGCGCGGGAGCACACTCCGCCCATTGCTCCTGATAAGGCGCAAAATGAAGATTGGCCACGCTGCGGATCCGACGCGCGTTCGCTAAAACCTGGCCCACGGAAACCGAATCAGCGTACCAGCAAGTGTCCGTGATCTCGCGCATGCGCGAGCCTACGAAGCGCCAGCGCCTTTCGTTCCAGGGCCATGCCTGATGAAAGTCCGACAGCAACAAGCCAATCACCACCGTGTCGGCCGGCAGATCGGCCGGCAACTCGCCCAGGCTCCATGGATGGACCAGCCAGACGTCGCGTCCGGCGACCTCTATCGACCCCGGCGCCGTAGCGCCCAACTCATCGGGAGGCACGCTCAACAGCACCGGCTCTTCAACACGCTGAAGTTGATCAATTCCATCCCGCTCGATCAATGCCGGAACGTCGACCGCACGAGCCATGCGGTCGAGGGATTCGTACGAGGCGTCGATCACACTGCCTGAACTGTGCCACGCGGGCGGGGCATAGCGGGCAACGTTCTCTGCGTTGAACACGTAAGGCTTGCTACTTCCGGTGCCCGCCACCCACTGCCAGCTCAGGTGGTTGCTTGCGAGATCGCCGTCCAACAGATGGGCGTACAGCCAATCGGCGCCGGCACGCCAGTGCACCTTACGCAGGTGCACCACATAGCTGGCCAGCCACATGCGCGCATGGTTGTGCAGCGTGCCGGTAGCGTAGAGCTCGCGAACCGCCATATCGACGACTGGCACGCCGGTGGCACCTTGGCGGATGTCGGCAGGCAACGCCTTCGCATACGCCTCCTGCGGCAGCGGTCCTTCGTGAAGAGACCGGAAAATCGCGTCTCCCCGGTGCTGCCAGACATGACGGAAAAACTCGCGCCAGCCGAGCTCATAGATGAACTTGTGCTGCACATCGAGCGTATGGCTCGCACACACGCCCGCTACCACCTCGGCCAACGTGATGAATCCATGTGTGATATAGGGCGACAGGCCGCTGACGGCGCCGTCCAGAGCATTGCGGGTGCGGGCGTACGCGGCGGGTCGTACGGCGGAAATGCGCGCACGGGCTGCCGCCAGAGTGGGTTCAGGCGCACCCAGATCGGCGTCCGCAATCAGGTCATCCGCCAACCCTACTTCGTCGGACGCTGCGGGTTTATGCCTTCTGGACACAGCCAACCTCATTCCGGCGGATTGCCGCTGCGCGCTCGCTCACGGCCTGCCTGTCAGCCGCGCTCAGACGGGCAAGGTTTTTCACCTGCAATGCCATTCGTGGATTTCTGGCAAGCAAGGCCTGATGGCGCATCAGGAACTCCCAGTACAACGTCGTGAAGGGGCAGGCACGCTCACCCGCCTTCTCGCCAGGGTCGTAGCGGCAGTTCCCGCAGTGGGGACTCATACGCTGAATGTACTTGCCGGTCGCCACATAGGGCTTGCTGCCCATCATTCCGCCATCGGCGTACTGGCTCATGCCGAGAGTATTGGGTAGCTCGACCCATTCAACCGCATCGACGTACACCGCAAGATACCAGGAATGCACCTTCTGTGGTTGAACGCCCAGCATCAGAGCATAGAGGCCGGTCACCATGAGGCGCTGGATGTGATTGGCGTAGCCATGTCTGAGTGTCTGTGCCAAAGCATCACGCAGGCACGCGAGATCCGTGGCTCCGGTCCAATACCACTCCGGCAGGTCCTGTTGGGCATCCAGCATGTTGCGCTCGCCATACGCGGGCATCTGCGTCCAGTAGATGCCCCGCACGTATTCGCGCCAGCCAAGGATCTGGCGAATGAAGCCTTCAACGCTGGCCAGCGGAGCCCGACCGTTCTGATAGGCAAGTTCAGCAGCTACGACCACCTCGCGCGGGTTCAGCAGCTTCAGATTGAGCGCAGCAGAAATGTGGGCATGGTAGAGCCAGGGATCGTCCGGCCACAGGGCATCCTGATAGCGTCCAAACAGCGGCAGCCTGTCTTCGATAAAAGTGCGCAGCGATTGCAGCGCCTGAGGGCGTGTGACGGGCCAGCAAAAGTCGTCGAGCCGCCCGGGGTGCCCGCTGAAGCGGGCATTGACCAGTGCGATCACCTCGCGCGTCGTATCGTCGGGTTCAAAACAGACGCGCGGCGGCACGAACCCGGGCCCGTCGGCACCAAAGGTTTCGCGATTGAGGCTGTCGAAGTTCCACCGGCCACCGAGCGGCTCGTCAGACGAACCGCCGCTTTCCATCAGCACCTGATGGCGCTTACGCTGCTCCCGATAGAAGTACTCCATCCGCAGAACTTTCCGGCTTTTGACATGCGCCGCAAACTCACGCACGCTGGTAAAAAAGTGGCGGTCCACCCGCACGTCCAGCGGTATCGAGCTAGCCGCAGCAACGGTCTTGATCGCCTGCAGCACGCGCCAGTCGCCCGGGGCTGTCATGATCAGGCGGGCAGGCCTGAGTCGCACCAGGTCGGCGTGCAGTTGCGCGCCGAGACTGCCGGCGTTGTTGGCGGCATCGAGCCGCGTGTAGACGAGGTCCCGGCCCGCCTCCTGCACACTCAGCGCGAAATGGCGCATAGCGGACAGAAACAGCGCCGTGCGCTGCTTGCTGGACCATACATGGGTCGACTCCTCGGCGACTTCGGCCATCCAGACCGAATCCTGTTGCGGGTCGAATCCGTCGAACGCGGACGCGTCGAGGTCGAGCTGGTCACCCAGCACGATAATCAGGGAGCGCAGATTAGCCATGGCGCACCTTGCCCCGCCTGCACGCGTCCGAGCAATATTTCACGTCAGACCAGTTCCTCGCCCAGCGACGACGCCAGCTCATGGGTAAGCCGCAAACGACGCATAGCTTGACCGGCAACGAAGCTTTGTTACCTCGATGCCGGACCGCCGACACATGATGAACGCAATTCACCCGAATCCAGATCGCAGCCATTGCCTCACTCCCGACAGGAAGGCGTTACGTTCAGCCACGCAATACCGAGCACCGCGCCACACTCTTTGCCCCGCCAGTCAATTCCGACCCGGCAGAAGATCCAGAAACTCCCGGCGCAGTGCGGGATCCCGAAGAAACGAACCGCGCATCACGCTGTTGACCATTTTTGCGTCGTCGTCTTTCGTGCCGCGCCAATGCATGCAGAAGTGGTCGGCCTCCAGCACCACGGCAAGCCCGTCGGGCTGGATGCGCTCTTCGAGCAGATCCGCGATCTGCTTGACGGCCTCTTCCTGGATCTGCGGCCGGGTCATGATCCAGTTGATCAGGCGTCCGTATTTGGACAGACCAATGAGGTTCGAATTCTCGTTGGGCATCACTCCAACCCAGACTCGACCCATGATCGGGCACAGGTGATGGGAGCAGGCGCTACGCACCCGTAGCGGACCCACGATCATCAACTCGTTGAGCCGCTCGACATTCGGAAATTCGGTGACAACCGGCGCGGTGTCGTATCGTCCGGCAAAGACCTCGCGCACGAACATTTTCGCCACGCGTTGCGCGGTTTCGTGCGTGTTGTGATCGTTGTCGACGTCGATGACGAGCGAGCGTAAAACGCCTTGAAGCTTGTCCGCGACTTCCCTTTGCAGCAGCTCCAGTTCTCCCTCGCGAAGATAGTCGGCGATGTTGTCGTTCGCGTGAAATCTGGCTCCCGCACTCAGAAGCCGACATCTGATCCGCTGCGACAGCGGTACACCTTCGCCCAACTCCAGGCCTTGGCGTAAGTCCTGCGCTACTGATTCCATGAGACTTTTTCTCCCAACGTCAATGTGTCAATTCGTACGCGTTGCCTGCGCCATGTAATGTGCGCTGTGTCCTCGACTCGCGAAGCCGGGTCTCACTCCGCCTCATGCGGTTGCGGCGACCCGCCTTCTTCGCGCACCACACGTTCGAGCGCCGACTCGATCAGCACGCGCGCGCGATTGGCGACGTCGCCGAGATGCCGGTGTAAAGCAACGTCTTGCGCCGAGCGCGACGTACATGCGTCGCTATAGGATTCGAACGTGGCCAACTGCATCACCAGTTCAGCGAGGTGCCGGGGACACTCGCACGCGATCGTCGACGAGCGGGCCGCGATGGCTTCGAGCTCGGCGTCGTCATACCGACGTGGGGAGCGCGACCAGGTGGATGCATCGCCGGACTCATGCGTCAGTTGAGCGCGCTGGAAAAGATCGCCGAGCATCTGGCGAAGTTCAGTTCTGCTGTCGGGCTCCCGATACAGCCGCACACCGGCGAGGCGCAACGCTTCTGCCGCGCGCCCCGTACCGAAGCCGTACACCACGGCGACCGCCGCCGCACCGCAGGCGTCGGCGAGCGCGAGAACCTCGGCGGCGGCGTCCTCGTGCAGAGAAGGAACACGCAACAGCAGGAGGTTCGCCTCTTCCCCTTCCAGTGACGCGTGTTCGCGCGCCGCTGCCATATCCGCATACTCTGCGAGCTTGCCAACGCCGTAGCGCCGCAGATCGATACCCGTTTCGGCCAGGCGCCGGGCGAGCGTCTCGCCCACCAGCGTGAGCCGGAACCTGAGCTCGGAAAGCGTTTTGGCCGGGCGCGCTCCGCCGGTTGACGAATTTCCGGCGGCAAGAAACTCGAGTTGTTCGCGCTCCAGACGCGCAATCGCTCCAATCGCGTGACCGCGTTGCACCAGCGCATTGATCAGCACCAGCCGGCGCACGTCGTCATCGGAATAGAGGCGCTGTCCCGCCTCACTTTTAGCCGGGCCCACCACTTCATAGCGACGCTCCCAAAGCCTTAGCCTCGTGACCGGCATCCGGGCGAGCCGCGCGGCCTCCCCGCTCCGGTAATGGCGCGGCAGCGACGTGTCTTCGGCGGAGGTTAGCGGCATGGCCATTCCTCTAGCGTTGCATGAGTCTGGATCATATGCCCGTTTCGAGTCAATGTGAATCCTTATTGCGAGTCAAAATTCTGGATATCGGCGACATATCGAAGATTTTCTGTCACAATTTGTCATCTTTACTCTAAATAACAAGTCATGGTGACTCATATCGGCGAGCAATAGTCTTTGCTAGTGGCTCACGGCGAGTTCCTGAACCCAGGAGAGAGCAGTCATGCCTATCAAGCGGAAAGGCCCACGAATAGCCGTCGTCGGTGCGGGGATCGCCGGCTTGTCATGCGCGACGGTCCTGCGCCGCTCCGGTTTCGAGGTCAACGTGTTCGACAAGAGCCGCGGGCCGGCCGGGCGGATGAGCACCCGTCGCGAGGGCAACTGGCAGTGCGACCATGGGGCCCAGTACTTCACCGCGCGCGACCCACTCTTCCTGGCGGAAGTGGCGCGTTGGCAAAACGCGGGCGTCGCGGCGATCTGGCCTGCACGGATCGCGGTGCTCGATGGCTCCGCCCAGATCGCATGGGCGAGCCCGCAAGACCGCTTCGTCGGTACGCCGTCTATGAACGCGCCCGCGAAGTATCTGGCTGCCGCTCAGTCGGTGACCTTGGGTTGCACGGTCACGGCGTTGCATCCGCATGGGCGACACTGGCGCCTCGAGTCCGCCGAACAGGGCACGCTGACGGAGCGTTTCGACGTCGTGGTCCTCGCCATGCCCGCACCGCAGGCGGCGGACTTACTGCGGGAAGCCGCGACCGGACTCGCGGCGTTCGCAAGCAAAACGACGATGCGCCCATGTTGGGCACTCATGGTGCGTGTACCTGAGCGCTTGCCGGTGCCGTTCGATGCCGCCTTTATCAATCAGGGGCTCCTGCGCTGGATCGCGAGCGATAGCAGCAAGCCGGGCCGCAACGGTCCCGAAACATGGCTGTTGCACGCGAACGCGGAGTGGAGCGAGCTTTATATGGACGCCAGCGCGGAACGCGTTGCGCATTGCCTGCTCGAGGCGTTTGCGCTGCACGGTGGCCAACGATCCAGCGAATGGACGGCGCACCGCTGGCGCTTCGCCGACACCGCGCCGAACGACGAACCGGCGCCCGGATACGTCTGGGACGAAGCCAGCGGCCTGGCAATGTGCGGCGACTGGCTCAATGGCGGCAGAGTCGAGGGTGCGTGGCTAAGCGGCCGCATGCTGGGCGAGCGTCTCGCCTCGAGGTAGCCGGCGGCCCTTTCACACAGCCGCTACCAGGCGGGATTAAAGCAATTCCTGCCGTCTGCCGGCGGCAAAGAGTCCAGACCAAAGCGTCATGTCCCGTTGCTACGACGCACGGTGTGTTCATGCAGCAGTGACACTAACGCCGCAGCACTCACAGGCTTTGGCAGGTGGCCGGTGAAACCTGCGGCCAAGGCGCGGTCTATATCGCCCGCGCGCGCCAACGCCGTCACTGCGAAGGCAGGCTTGCTGAATCCCGATGCCCGCGCTTTAGAAATAAACGAATAGCCATCTTCATCAGGCATGCAGATATCTGAAAAGACGCAGTCGACGTCGTTGCTGGAAAGTATTTCACTGGCCCTGGCGGCTGAGCTGGCGGAATGGACGATGACGCCATAAGAAATCAGCATCTCGCACAGAGCCTCCAGGGAATCGGCATCATCTTCAACAAGGAGGACTTCGATTCCGTCCAGACGCAGGTTCGACGCTTCAGCGGAGAGGGACTCACCGGCGGTCAGCCTTTTTGGCGCGCCGAGTTGTTCCGAATGATGCGGCAAAGTGATCACGAACGTTGCCCCTTTCCCCAGTCCGTCACTGAACGCGGCGATTTTGCCGCCGTGCATCGCGACCAGCTTACGCGAGATCGCCAGACCGAGGCCTAGCCCTCCATGCTTGCGCGTCGTGGACCCATCAACCTGCGCGAACGAGGCGAAGATCGTTTCAAGAAAATCCGGTGGTATTCCCTCTCCGCTGTCTTTGACTGTAATTCGGGCACCGCCGGCATCCGCAGCCAGCGTCACCCGGATTTCCCCTCCCGCGGGCGTGTGCCTTAATGCATTACCCAGAATGTTTGAAAAGACCTGCCTCAGACGAGCCGCGTCTCCAATGACCGGAGCAACCGATCCAAACGAGCGCGCCAGTGCCACTCGCTTGCGCTGGGCGAGAGGCTCGATGGCGAGCAACTCGGCGTCCAACGCTTGCGCCAGATCGACGGCGTCAGATTCCATGTGCAGTTTGCCCGCGGCGACCCTGGACGCGTCAAGCAGATCGTCGACGAGACGCGCCTGGGCCATCGCGTTACGTCTGATAACCTCTGCGCACCGCCGGACAAACCCTTCCTCCTCCGGTTTTCGCTGGAGCAGTTCGGTCCACCCCAGAATTGCTGTAAGAGGCGTGCGAAGCTCGTGAGATGCCGTTGCAATGAAGGTGTCCTTCATCTGGCTGTCCTGTTCGGCCGCAATGCGCTGAAGGCGTTCGCTCTGCAATAGCTGCGCGCGATCCTGCTCCAGCCGCTTCTGCGTTGAAACGTCGATGGTGATGCCATCGAAACGCACCGGCGTTCCGCGGTCGTCCCGGCGCACCCCGCCCTTCGCCCGGATCCACCTGACTTCTCCGTTTTCCGACAGCGACCGGTATTCAATGTCGTAGCTCTGGCCGTTCACGACTGCGGCGTCGACTGCCGCACGTGTCCTTGCGCGATCATCCGGATGCAGCCGGGAATAGAAAAAATCAAAGTCAATGACGAGATGTGACTTCGTCAACCAGAAATGTTCAGCACATTTTGCGTTCCAATAGATCAACCCCATTGGCAGCGGCACGTAAAACGTTCCGATTTCGGCTGCATCGACCGCTGATTTCAATCGGCTAAGCGTTTCAAGCAGAAAGCGATGTGCGGTAGTCCCCGCTTTCCGCCTGAACCAGGGAGTTTGATGTCTACTGGTTGTCGGTGCCGTGTTCTGCGCGTCATCCAGTCGCTCGACTGGAGGCTCGGCCTGGCAGACAAGTATTCGGGATCCGGCTCCATCCCGACGAGGGAAAACCGTCAGATGAGGCGAGCCAGCAGACGGCTCCCGACAAGGGAAGACCCGTGGACTTCCGCTGGCAAGCACCTCTTCGAGCATTGCCTGCAACGCAGCCGGATCGGGCAACCAGTCTGGAAATCCGAGCAGTTTGGGAACGTCGAGCACGTGTGTGTCTCGAGGCACATCACCGCCCGCGCCCACAGGCGGCGTAACGACTCGCAAAGTCTCGCCAAAGACAATGACCGGCGCCACCTCCGACAATCCGGATGCGTCTGCTCCTTCTGCTGAATTTTTTCCCATGCGCTTCAATGTGGTTACGCTCTCGAAGAGCACTATGTTGTACCCTACCCACCATGCCGCCGCTGCAACAGCTTCGCCAGGCATCCGTCCCAGCAAGCTACAGCTCGTAAGAGCGTACCTCTTTGAGGTGCTTTTCGAACTGATTCAGTGAAACGCCGAAGCGCTGCAGCCACAAAATTGTACGTTCGGCCTGCATACAATTTCCCCCACAAAAATGAGAAAATAAAGCTTGCTGCGTCGGCTCATCAGCCGAGAGACCATTGCCCGACTGTTCCTACATCAAGGCAGTCAATGGCCAGCCAAACATCTTATCGAATACCTTCAGGCGATGGCACAGAGCATAAAGCGGTTGACCAGTCAGGTCCCCGGTTTCGACACGATCCTGGGAGGCGGCCTGCTTGCAGGTTCTTCCTATATTCTTCAAGGACGTCCGGGCGCGGGCAAAACTATCCTTGCCAACCAGATTGCTTTCGCTCAGGCACGACAGGGTGGCAAGGTACTTTACATTACCCTTCTGGCCGAGTCGCACGACCGGCTTTTCCAGTCGCTTTCAACCCTGCGTTTTTATGAAGCAAACCGGGTTGGCAAAGATCTGACTTATCTGAGCCTGTTCCGCACCTTGCGCACGGAAGGCCTGACCGCTCTGGTCGACCTGTTGCGCAAGGAGCTCGCCCGTCAGGGTTCAACCATGCTCATCCTCGACGGACTGCTTAATGCGCGGGAGAGCGGACAAAGCAATCTTGACGTAAAAGCGTTTGTGTCGGAACTCCAGGGGCATGCGGCATTTAGTGGTTGCACGGTTCTTTTCCTGACGAGCGCCAGGATTGACGACTCGAGTCCGGAGCACACCATGGTAGATGGCGTGCTGCAGCTCGATGAAGAACTGTTTGGTTCACGCACAGTGCGCCGCATGCGGGTCACGAAGTCGCGCGGCAGCAAGGCGCTCGGCGGCTTGCACCACTACCAGATCTGCGATAGCGGAATCGTTGTCTATCCTCGCCTTGAAGCGCATCTCCATCACCCTTCCAACACGGATCACGCGCCAACGAATCGGGTTCCAAGTGGCATTGACGATCTTGACGGCCGCATCGGCGGCGGCTTACCTGAGTTCTCCGCCACCGCAGTAGTCGGGCCCGGCGGTAGTGGCAAAACGAGTTTTGGTCTGAACTTTTTGCGTCTTGCAACCCCCGAGCAACCTGCGTTGCACTTTGGTTTCTACGAAACGCCCGCGCGGCTCGCGAGCAAGGCGCACGCGCTCGACATCGACATCGACGAACTGGTTACTGCCGGAGCACTTTCCCTTCTGTGGAATCCACTGACCGAGAACGTCATCGATGGTCTGGCTTATCAGCTTCTGGAAGCCGTCGAGACCCGTCGCGTGTCGCGACTGGTGATCGATGGCCTGGCAGGTTTCGAGCGCGCTGCGGTTGACAGTCACCGGGTTATCGAGTTTCTCGCGGCACTGACCAACCAGTTGCGCACCCTGAACGTCACCACGCTTTGTACATGGGAAACGCGCGGGTTGTCCGCACCCGCGCTCAATGCATCGTCGCCCGAAGTGCTCAGCCTCTTCGACAACGTCATTGGAATGCAACTCGACGAAGTGGACGGCATGATTTTCCACGGCATGAAAGTCGTCAAAATCAGAGACAGCGCGTTCGCGCCCACCGTCACAAAGCTGATCATCCCTAACTCGACGACAGGTGTGATCTTGTCCGATCCGGGCAAGCACGAGCCCGATAATGCTGGGCACGCGCCGCGTTCCTAACGACATGCGTAACAAGAAACGCGTGGGAAAAAGCACGGACGGCGAGGCATGACGACAATTGTTGTGGTGGACGACGAATACCTGATTACCGACTTCCTCTCGTTCTTCCTGAGAGAAGCGGGGTATTCCGTGCATGTTGCGCGTGACGGCAACGCGGGGCTGGACGTTATCGCCACAGTCACACCTGATATCGTCATTACCGACTTCATGATGCCAGCAATGTCAGGGTTGGAGCTTGCACTCGCGCTCAAGGCCGACGAGGCGCTTGCACACATTCCGATTATTCTCGCGAGTGCAGCGCAAGGCGCAACGGCCCGCGAACATTCGCAACTCTTTGCTGCCGTCCTCGACAAACCATACCCCCCGTCCCTGCTGCTGGATGCAATCGCGGGCGCTCTGGAAGGTCCGTCCAATCCGGAAACTGGATGAGTAGCGTGGAATAGCCTGGACCGTTAGAGAAACAGGCTAATGGTGGTCATCCGAAATACGTGTCTCGTATGTGGCGGCAGCATTAGATTCGTACACACTATCGATCCATAAATTCCCAAGTACCGATTTGTCCTGGAAAGGAATAACAAGCTTGTTATGCCACCGGCATCCGCCAATAGCCAACATGACGGACTTTTGCGCGATTTCATTAATTCTGAAAGAGCACGCGAGGCCAGACGACAGCCCGCTATGAGAATCGCATACGCGCCAGCGTTGCACGCGTAGATCGCATGGGTACGGCCCAATCATTGGACTTAAAACGTCCCGATGGCCCGGAGCGGTTTTCATGTGCTGCGCGCACACCGGCGCCCAACGTCACGTGATAGCGGCAACACAAACCTGAGAATCCCAAAATAATCTTCCTGGTGCTTGACGCCGGATGAGCCAAGTTTCTCGTGATCAAATCGATGCTCAGGGATCGCCAAACAGCAGCCATGAACGCCTGGATAAAGGGTACCGCGTTTTCGGGGAACGCGAATTGCTAGCGCATGCATATGCTTAATCAACATACACAGGCAGACGTCGCATGCACTCCATTCTGCTTGTTGATGACGAGCCGGATATTTTGACGGCTTGGCACCTGATTCTGGTTGAAGAAGGGTATGAGGTGCGTTGCGCCGCGAACGGGGCCGAGGCACTCCAGTTTCTGGACGATTGGCGGCCGGACCTTATCATCACCGACTGGATGATGCCCTTGGTAGATGGGGGGGAACTCTGCCGCCATATCAGATCGCATCCGGAATTGTCGCGCATCCCCGTGCTTGTTCACACGGCCGCCCCGGCAGCCGCTGAGGAGGCCGAATGCTACGACGTCTGCCTGCGAAAGCCGGCGGCTGTCAAAGTCGTCCTCGCAACCGTGGCGAAGCTTTGTGGCAGCGCGTACACAGACTAGGCGTTCAACGCCGAATTCAACGCCCGCGAGCAACCGGGTAGTGGCGGCGGCTCTCGTCCGCGCCCAGTCCGACTTCAAATTGCGAAGCCGAAAATCTCGCGCGCAACGACCGCGAGACGCATGGCCGCGATCTTGACGAGAGCATCGAGCGCGGCGAGTTTCCGCGCCGGACGCTCTTCATCCGGCACGCTCGAGGAAGACCCGACGTGATGTTGTCGGGTGCGCCCTTTATGCATCCATCTTTAGTGCGCCGCCTTTGCCGACATGTACTGTTCTCGCACTGCCAGGCCTCCATAAGGCAAGTGAGACGCTGTCACCGTCGCAACATAGTCTGAATACGAATATTCCACCCTTGCCACCGCCACGGGTTTTTCCATTAGAGAGGTCAAGGTGGCATCGCCGGTCGTCGCTGTCGGCGCTCCAAGGGCTTCGCGCAGATTTTCCAGGGCAATCCGCCAGCTCTGCCTGGTCTCGGATTCAGTCATGCCCCGGCGGTAAAGATTGATCGCCATGAGTGTGCGGTCCGGTTTAAAGCTGAACCATATTTCGCTAACAGGCGGGCCGTTTGTGCGAAGCAGTTGCGCCGGTACGCCGCGACAGCGCAGATAGCGAAAACCACGTGAAATCTCGTCGCAATGCACGTTGTCGCGTGCCATCTGTCCGGCCACGTCCATCTCCGTACTGCGATCGAGCTGGAGCCCGAGCGCCGGACGGTCCGGCGCCGCAAGCGAGCCTCGCTCCCTCGAAATGGCGTTGTTCCGCATGGAGAGGACGACCTGTGAATCGACCGTATCGACCGGGCATGAAACGCCGAGTCTGGCTAGAAGCTGCCGCCCCTGCGACGTGTGCATCCAGCCGATCGCAGCGATGCTCACGCACATCGCTGCAACGAGGCCAGCCATGATGCGCGTGCCTCGCGCCGCCGTTAGCCGGAGCATGATGTCGCAACCGTAGGAGGCAGATAAAGCGGGCCACCCGGCGTAGCGGTCGTGATGGTGCCGCGCAGGTTGAACAGCGTTGGCACCGCACTGTATTGGAACTTTGTGCCAACCGGAATGCCAGCGGAATTGGTCATGGTAAGCGGATACGTTCCATTGGTCGTCGAGGTCAAGGCGGCGAAGTCCGCGGCGGGCAGCTTGCTTTGGAACGTCGCGACCAGATCCACCATGAACTGATCGAACACGCAGCCAGGAACGCCGACGTCGTTGTGTGCGGTCGTCATGTCCTGACACATCTCGGGTTGGGCGTCGACATCGCCGGCAACTTTCACCGGTCCCGGATAGGTGTACGGACCGCCGAGGAGCGATTCGAACTGCAGCGTCAAACATGCTTCCAGGCGGGCGGGGGTGTCATGCGCCGCACTGCTTTTGCTGGTATTGCCAGTTACCGCTGCAAAATACGGCGCCTCGACCGGATCGGCCAAAAGACCCGTGACTGCCGCGTTCACGACGCCGGCCACGGCCGCGGGGGCAGCCGAGTCACCCCCGAGTGCGGACCAGATCGCCTGATTCTCGGGATGCTGAACCACCGGCGGACTGAGATCATTGCCGCCGCCACAAGCAGTGAGCGCCACCAGTGCTGCCGCGGCCGACAGGATGCCAACGAACCGTTTCATGGATTGTCTCCTCAGGAAGCCATCGCGACGCCGTTGTCTCAAGTGCAACGATAGGCACTGCGGCGGGACGGTAAAGCTCTTATACGTGGGCTGAGGTAGAACGGATGCAGCGTGCGCTTCCCTCGACGAAGGCGTGGATAGAACATGGTGGCGGCGTCAGCTGTCATAACGCATACCGGCCCTGCAATATGTAGCCATGCAGCGGTCCTGCGCGCCGCAGACACGAATGGGCCAATCCATTGATCTGACAATTCAGTCAGCGCGCGCTGCTCCCGCCGCGGCTGCCGTCTATGACCGGCCATCCCACAGTCCAGACAGGGACGTGTGACCCGCAACGCCTTCACGCCTGTGTCGGCGCAACGCGTTCCGTGGGGCATGCGCTACCGATCCTGGGCGACCTAATCCGTTGGCTGATCGAGCAACGTTATGTCCGGGTCACTTCCTTTGCTCGCATGAAGGCGAACGCCTCCTGGATTATCAGGCACGACCATCTGATCCCAGGCGACCGGGTTATCGTGATCGGCCAGCAGAATACTCGATGGATGCGGATTCGCTACGCAGGTGGAGGCAAATCATCCGCCGAAGTCTTGAAGAAAAAACAGGACGTCGCTCGATAACGGGCACGACGCCCCCCCTCAGTCATTGGTAGAGCCGTCGACTCAACTACTCAACGATATCCGATCTTGAACGGCGACCGAACGACGGCGAATGGGACGATCCGGACTACGGCGACCACGATTGAACTGAACGGCACAAATGTCGCGCACGAAAGCGATGACCTGTGCATCTGCGGGTGCAATCCGCCGCCGAAGTCGATTGCCTCGCAGAACATGATGTCCACCGACGCATGGCGGTCAGGATTCAGCGAGTTGGAACTGAGGTTGGCGGTGCACGCCTCGCGAAACCGGCTCGCTCATCGAGTTGCATCCCCTGTGCGTAACTGGATCGATGTTCGGAGCGTCTCGGACGCGGTTGACGGCTCGCACAGATGCGCCGCGCGACTCCTGGCCAATCACCTCATTGTGGCCTTCGGCAGTTGCCAGCCGTGCGTGACGGCAAGCATCCGCAGCACGAAGCAGACCGCCCCGCCGAGCAGCGCAGCCGCGACCGGTGGCACACCAAAGCGTCGCGCGGCCACGAGCGCAACACCGCCGACGAATGCCGCACTCGCATAGATATCGGCGACCAGGATTAGCGGCACGCGCGCGAGCAGCAGGTCGCGAATGACGCCGCCGCCCACACCAGTTACCGTACCCATAAGCGTTGCGATAAATGGTCCGATCCCATAGTTGAGCGCCTTCTGCGTGCCTGCGCACGCGAACAGCGCGAGCCCCGCCGCGTCGAGCGTCGTGACGACCATCGGAGGCAGCTCGCGCGCCGCGCCGTGAAAGACGAAGGTCAGCAGTCCCGTCACAAACGCGAGCACGGGATAGCGCCAGTCGCGTACCGCGTTCGGCGGCGTTGCGCCGATCAGAAGATCGCGGATCACGCCGCCGCCCAGCGCGACGACGAATGACAGCACCATCACGCCGAGCAGGTCGAGACCACCTTGCATAGCGGCGAACGCGCCTTCCAGCCCGAACACAACGGTGCCCGCAAGGTCGGCCGCCAGCACGACCGTTTCGATTCTTTTCATGGGTGTCGAGAGCTTTGTGAAGAGGAGGATCGGCACGATGCCGTCCGATGACTCACCGCAACGGGCACCGCGACTAGCCCTTGCAACTAGCCGCACCCGTTGGCGCGCAAGCTATACCATGACATTTGCGTTTGCCTTTCTGGAGCGCGCGCACCATCGCCACCGGTAGCCAGAAAACCGCCAGTTGGTTGGCTACCAGGATGTACGAAGGCGAACGAAACACCGAAGAAGGACCGGGAGAGCTTTCTGGCATTCTACGACTTCGTGGCCTGGTACTGGCAGCATTTGCGGCATCTGACTTTATGCTGCGTGAAGTATCTGGGTAAATTCCGCTCAAGGCGCTCGAACCGGCTTTGTCGAGTTACTGAGGCTGTCGCGTAGAAATGTTGAGATGACAAGTTGCAGATTGCGCTATTACGCAAACGCTTTCCTGCGGTGACCGTGATAAAGCGATTTCGTCTTCTTCATCATTTCATTCTACCGCCGCCTCCCGATCAACCTGACAGTGCCGGTGCAACTGTCGTCCTGCCATATTGCTCTCTCTTCCCACACAAAACCCATTTCGCTACTCAAACTTCGTGCGGACATTGTGCGGAACGTTGATGGAAGCAGCGAGTACGTCGTTACCCAAAAACCGCGCTGAAATCAGCGATCTGGAAGGCGTTTTCGGAGGATATCGGAACGGCCCGGACGCCATGGCTGGCGGAAGGCAGCCGGAGTCGAACCGACCTGAGCGTGTCTGACACCCTCAACTGGGTTTGAAGCCCAGCCGCACCACCGGATGCGAATGCCTTCCTACGGTGATTGAACCACGCGAACCACGTGCTACTTTTTCAAAGCAGATCGAGCCAACGACTCTCCGCGCGCATCAGATGCAGGCCACGGTGGAAGCGAGTATAGCCAACGCGATCGAAGAACTCCAAAAGCTGGATCGCGCGTTTTCGCCCCAGCCCGGTGACATCGCGAAACGGCGCAGCGGCTACCGTACCGCCATTCTTTCCAGCTTCAACGGCCGCAATCGCGGCCAGTTCACGGATAACGTCCTGGTGATAAAACAGATCACGCACGACCTGAAACAGTTCGCCTTGCCGCGCGAGCTTGCGCATCAGTAGTCGCATACGTTCTTCTGAAACGCCATGCATCGTTGCCAGATCGCGCACCCACGGAGGATCGAAGCGCCCCGCTTTCACCACAGGCAGCACCGCTGCGGCGAGCGTTTGATCGGCGTCGTCGAGCGTCACTGCATGACCCGGCAGATGCAACCATGGCCCGCGTTTGACAATGTCCCCGCGTGCAGCCGCATCGTCGACCAAGGCCCGCCACAGCGCATCGTCAACCAATGGCGCAGCGATACGCCGCAAACGCGATACGTCCGGACCGAATTCGTCCGGCGAACGCTCATGGTACTGACCGAGCGATGTGATCAGCCGGTTCGCCAGCGCCCGCCAGGACGCCTCAGCTACCAGCAAGGCATCGTCGCCATGAAGCTCGACAGCGCGAGTGTCGCGCGGCCACGCAGAGGCAAGCGCGGCCGCAGGCCGCCCCGTCAACCGCTCCAGCAGCGAGCGCGACAACCCATATGGCGCTCTTGCAAACAGCGCGTCGAGCGTGCCGGTATCGAGCATGTTTTGAATGGCATCGAGCCACGCCAGCCGCTCAACCGAACGACGCTTACGCGACGGCGCAAACGGATCGAGCACCCGTCCACCGCCCACCGTGCGACTGGCCTGCGCGTTGCGCACCACGAACCGATCACCCGGCAGCGCACATACCGGCCGGTCGAACACGAGTTGCACGCGCGCCTGTTGACCCGCGCCGAGTGTTTCGCCATCGAGCAACGCAACATGTGCAACCTGATGCTGCGTGCCAAGATGAACATGCAGCGGCGCCCAATGCGCCAGACTGCACGAAGCATCGGCGAGCAGATTCAACATGACGTCGACCCGCTCCGACGCTTGCGACAAACGCGGATCGACAATCCAGTCACCCCGTTCTATCGCACTTTTCTCAATGCCAGCGAGATTCAACGCACAACGTTCGCCCGCTCGTCCGCGTTGTACCGGGCGATTCTGCGCGTGAATACTCCGCACACGCACCGGCTGATTCCTCGGCGCCAGCAGCATCGTATCGCCGACGCTCACGCTGCCCGACGCCACCGTCCCCGTCACGATCGTGCCTTGCCCGACCAACGTGAAGACGCGATCCACCGCGAGACGAAACAGACCGTCGTCGCGTTTCATCTGCCACGCTGCGGCGGCCGCATGTAAATGCGCGTTCAACGCGGCCACGCCGATATCGTCGGGCCGCGTCGCGCAGGTTTCGAATATGGGCGCGTCCCGCAGTACGCTATCGCTCAGCAACGCGGTCACTTCATCTCGCACTTCGCGTAGACGCGGCTCATCGACGCGATCGATCTTGGTCAACGCAACCGCACCGCGTTGAATGCCGAGCAATTCGATAATCGCCAGATGCTCGCGCGTCTGCGGCAT
Source organism: Paraburkholderia bryophila (assembly GCF_003269035.1). Classification (GTDB taxonomy): domain Bacteria; phylum Pseudomonadota; class Gammaproteobacteria; order Burkholderiales; family Burkholderiaceae; genus Paraburkholderia; species Paraburkholderia bryophila. The sequence continues at coordinate 43,689 of NZ_QLTK01000035.1, forward strand.
GACACCGTCGTCGGCAGCGATCACGAGCAGCGCAAAGTCGATACCGCTCGCCCCGGCGGCCATGGTATGCACGAGCTTCTCGTGGCCCGGCACGTCGATCAGACCGAGCACTTCACCGTTTTCGAGCGGCACATAGGCGTAGCCCAACTCGATTGAAATGCCGCGCGCTTTCTCTTCCTTCAGACGATCCGTATCTACGCCCGACAGCGCCTTCACCAGACTCGTCTTGCCGTGGTCGATATGCCCTGCCGTACCGACGATCATGCGGGCGCGCTCTTCGGTTGTTCGATAAGTTGCCCGATCAATTCCCGTTCGTCGGCGGCTTCGAGACAGCGCAGATCGAGACGCAATGCGTCATCCGCGATACGGCCGATCACCGGCCGCGCCATCTCGCGCAGCAGTTTTTCCAATGCGAGCAACTGACGGCCGCCGCGCTTGCCGTCAGCGGTTCTGATCACGAGGCCGTAGCTCGGTAGCACGTCGACCGGCAAAGCGCCGCTACCGATCTGGCTGAACATCGGCTCGGCCAGCACCGCATAGCGCTCGCCGATCGCGCGCTGCAAGACGGGCTGCACACGCTCCGCGGCGAGCCGGATATCGTCGGCGACACGCGTGAGTAAGCGCAACGTGGTGAGCCGCTCGGCGAGTTTCTCCGGCGCGCGATACAGCTGCAAAACCGGCTCCAACGCAGCAAGCGTCAGCTTGCCGACACGCAGCGCACGCTTGAGCGGATGCTTCTTGATCTTCGCGATCAGATCGCGCCGGCCGACGATCAACCCCGCCTGCGGCCCACCCAGCAATTTGTCTCCGCTGAACGTGACGAGATCCGCGCCCGCTTCGACGGTTTCGCGCACGGTCGTCTCTCGCGGCAAGCCCCATTGCCCCAGATCGACCAGCGTGCCGCTGCCCAGATCCACCGCGACCGGCAGGCCGCGCGCATGCGCCAGCGACGCGATCGCGTCGACGCCGACCTCTTTGGTGAATCCGCTGATCGCGTAATTGCTCGCGTGGACTTTCATCAGCAGCGCGGTGCGCGGGCCGATGGCTTCCTCGTAATCTTTCAGATGCGTGCGGTTCGTCGTGCCGACTTCGCGCAGCCTCGCGCCCGCACGACTCATGATGTCGGGAATCCGGAACGCGCCGCCAATCTCGACGAGCTCGCCGCGCGACACGATCACTTCTTTCCTCGACGCCAACGCAGAGAGCGTGAGCAGCACCGCGGCCGCATTGTTATTGACCACGGTCGCCGCCTCGGCGCCGGTCAATTCGCCGATGAGTTCGTCGACCAGATCGTCGCGATCGCCACGCTTGCCCGAGTCGAGATCGAATTCGAGGTTGGCGGGCTGGGTGAGCGCTTTCATGACGGACTGCACCGCTTCATCCGGCAGCAGCGCACGGCCGAGATTGGTATGCAGCACCGTACCGGTCAGATTGAACACACTCTGCAAACGCGAGCGGTTGCGCCGCCGCAGCGAGGTATCGACCACGGCCTGCAAACGCGCGACGTCGAGTGCGCTCACCGACGCAGCGCCCGATTGCGCACTCGCACGCCAGTGGTCGAGCGCGTCGCGCAACGCCGCCACTACCTGGCTGCGGCCATACGCGTCCAGCAGCGCCGCGAACTCCGGCGACGCCATGACCTTCTCGACCGACGGCACGCGCGCCATGAGCGCCCGCAATTCGGAGCCGCTGACATCACTCACGAAGCAATCCCCTTCTGGTCGTTCTAATCCGGCTTGCTGGAAGACTCGTCCGCGTGGTCGGCCTGTTCGGGCCACAGCCACGGATGCGGCGACGCGCGCCGGTAGCCCTCGGCACCCATCAGCAGATCCAGCGTGAGGCTGGCGAGATCGTCCGCGAACGGTTCGAAATCGTAGTCTTTCGACTGAATGCCGATCTTGCGATAAGTATGGCATTCGTCGCAGGATTCCGCCTTCAGGGCGGCATTTCGGGTCGCGGCTTCGCGCTCGGCTTCGTCGGCCTCGGGCGAACCCACCGCGTGATAGGCAATACCCTTGGTCGAATCGCAATTCGAGCATTTCGTGCGGACCATGTGCCACTCGGTCGCGCACAGGCCGCATTGCAGATAACGGTAATTGTCATACGCGCCGCCCACGCGCACGAGACTCGCGACCGGATGCGATCCGCAAACAGGGCAGAGACCCAGGATATCGAGGTACGGCACCGCGCGCCTGTCGATGTCGGCGGCGAGATCGGTCCATACCACCTGCAGCGCGGCCATGATGAACGGCGCGCTTGCCGGATCGACTTCGCCGAAACGCTGCGCGAAGATCGCATCGGCCTGCGCGTCGAGCGTGACGGGTTCGAGTGTGCGCAACTTGCCGATCAGCGCCGCGAGCGGCGGCGTTAGCGGACCCGCGCCTGCCACCTTGTCGAGCAACTGGCGCAGCACGTCATGCCATGCCGGGTCGCGTACGCCGGAGAGCGCCGGAATCAGCGGCATGGAATGCTGCTGCGCGCTCGCAATCGACTCGGGGCTTGGCGGCCGCGCCTTGAAGCCCGTCATCACGGTTTGCTGCGCGTCGGCCAGCACGGCCATCAGGCGCAAATAACCGGCAATCGGATTGCTCCGCGCCGCCAGTTGGCGAAGACGAGCAGCGCGCGCAGCGAACACCGCGAGCCGCTCCGGCGTACGAATACGCGGAATCGCAGTGTGATCGAGCGCTTCAATGTCGCCGGCTTCGAGAATACGTTGGACCACAGTGTCGACCTCTAAAAACTGAAAAGCCGCCGCCGTTCATAGGAACCCAAGCGACGGCCCGGCGTGCGGCGCGCAACAACCCGCGCGGCTTGCTTCAATCCGACTTGCCGATGATGTCCTTGAACCAGTTCGGATGATGCTTTCTCGCCCAACCATACGTTACCGTGCCGCGCGTCATCGCACCGATCGATCCTTTGATCCACAGCGCCGCATAGATATGCACGACGATCCCGACGATCAGCACGAACGCCGCGGCCGCATGCACCAGCGCCGCGAGGCGAATGATCTCGATCGGGAAGTAGAACGAGAAATAGCGCCGCCAGATCACGATGCCGCTTGCCAGCAACAGCAGCAGGCACATCACCATGGTGAAAAATAGCAGCTTTTGGCCCGCGTTGTACTTACCGATGGCGGGGAGCTTTTCTTCGCGATTGTTCAGCACGTCGCCGATCTGCCTCATCCATTGAATGTCGGCGCGGTCGAGATAGTTGTGATGCCAGAAGCGCAGCGCAAGAATCAGGAACGACAGAAACATCACGCAGCCCACGAACGGATGCAGAATCCGCGTCCACTGCCCGCCACCGAAAATCGCGTACAGCCAGGACATGGCCGGATGAAACATCGCCAGCCCGGAGAGGGCGAGCAGCACGAAGCTGATCGCGGTGATCCAGTGATTCGTCCTCTCATTCGGCGTATAGCGTTCGATCAGGCTGTGGCCTTTGACGTCCCTCAACTCGCCTTGCTCACCGTGTTTCATCGGGCGCCTCCTGAGAACGGCGTGCTTCGTCGGCTTCGTGCTGGGCCTCGGCTTCGTCCGCCTCGGACACCTCGTTCGGACCGATCCGCGTGTAGTGGAAGAAGCCGGCCAGCGCCGCGAACGCAATGCCGGCCAACGCCAGCGGCTTCGCGAGCCCCTTCCACAGGTAAACCATCACGCTGATCTTCGGGTTGAGCGGCAGGCCGTGATACAGCGTCGGCTTGTCGGCATGATGCAGCACGTACATCACATGCGTACCGCCCACACCGGCGGGATCGTACAGACCGGCGTTCTGAAAACCGCGCTCTTTCAGATCCTCGATACGATCCGAGGCCTGCTGTTTCATGTCTTCTTTGGTGCCGAACATGATCGCGCCGGTCGGGCACGTCTTCACACACGCCGGTTCCTGACCGACCGCCACGCGATCCGAACATAGCGTGCACTTGTACGCCCGATTGTCCTGCTTCGAGATACGAGGCACGTTGAATGGGCAACCGGTCACGCAATACCCGCAGCCAATGCAGTTCTCCTCGTGGAAATCCACAATGCCGTTCGTGTACTGCACGATCGCACCCGGCGACGGACACGCCTTCAGACAGCCGGGATCCTCGCAATGCATGCAGCCGTCCTTGCGGATCAGCCACGAGAGATCGCCTGCCTCGTTTTCGTATTCGGAGAACCGCATGACGGTCCACGAATGCTCGCTCAGATCGCGCGGGTTATCGTAGACACCGGTGGTAATGCCGATCTCGTCGCGCAGATCGTTCCATTCCATGCAGGCCGTCTGACACGCCTTGCAGCCAATGCACTTCGACACATCGATGAGCTTGGCGACCGTGCCCGTCACCGGTACACGCGCTTGCGGTTCGGGCAAGGTCGTGGCCGACAGGCGTTTGATATCGAGGGATTGAAGTGCCATCTCTGATCCTTATGCCTTTTCGACCTTGACGAGGAACGACTTGAATTCAGGTGTTTGCGAATTCCCATCGCCTACGGAAGGCGTCAGCGTATTGACGAGATAGCCCGGTTTCGCGAGGCCCTTAAAGCCCCAGTGCAGCGGCAGGCCGACGGTCTGGACTTTCTTGCCTTCGATCATCAGCGGTTTGATCCGCTTGGTAACGAGCGCCACGGCAATGATGTAACCGCGGTTGGACGACACCTTGACGCGATCGCCCGCGACTACGCCGACCTCTTTCGCCAGATCTTCGCCGATCTCCACGAACTGCTGCGGCTGCACGATCGCATTCAAGCGCGCGTGCTTGGTCCAATAGTGAAAGTGTTCAGTCAGACGATATGTGGTCGCCGTATGCGGGAAGTTCTCGTGCGAGCCGAACGCGGCGCGGTCGTCCGGGAATACACGTGCCGCCGGATTGCTGACCACCGCTTTGTTCTGCGGGTGCAGCGGGTTGTAGCCGAGCGGCGTTTCGAACGGCTCGTAGTGCTCGGGGAACGGACCTTCCACCAGACCGTCGCGCGAGAAGAAACGCGCCACGCCCTCCGGATTCATGATGAACGGGTTCATGCCGTTCTCCGGCGGCTCGTCCGCCTTGAAGTCGGGAATGTCGGGCCCCGTCCACACCGTGCCGTTCCACGCGATCAACTTGCGGGTGGGATCGAACGGCTTGCCGCTGACGTCGCACGAAGCGCGGTTGTACAGAATCCGCCGGTTGGCCGGCCACGCCCATGCCCAGTTCAGCGTGTTGCCTATTCCCGTCGGGTCGGAGTTGTCGCGCCGGCCCATCTGATTGCCCGCCTGGGTCCATGCGCCGCAGAAAATCCAGCAACCGCTCGCGGTGCTGCCGTCGTCGCGCAACTGCGCGAAGCCCGACAACTGCTCGCCTTTCCTGACGAGTAGCTTGGTGGGGTCTTTGGGATCGGTGAGGTCGGCGAGCGCCTTGCCGCTGAACTCCATGGCGATCTCGTCCGGCGTCGGGCTTTCCGGGTTGGCATAAGGCCAACTCATCTTCAGGATCGGATCGGGATACTTGCCGCCGTCCTTTCGATAGGCCTCGCGCATGCGCAGCCACAGCCCGGACATGATCTCAAGGTCGCTCTTCGCTTCGCCCGGCCCGTCCGCGCCTTGCCAATGCCATTGCAGCACGCGGCTCGAACTTACCAGCGAGCCGCGCTCTTCCGCGAAACAGGTGGTCGGCAAACGGAATACTTCCGTTTGAATCGACTTCGGGTCCACGTCGTTGAATTCGCCGAAGTTCTTCCAGAACTCCGACGTTTCAGTCGCAAGCGGATCCATCACGACGAGCCACTTCAGTTTGGCCAGACTCGCGCCGATCTTTGCCTTGTTCGGCGCCGCGGCGAGCGGGTTGAAGCCCTGCGCCACGTAGCCGTTCATCTTGCCTTGATTCATCAGTTCGAAGGCTTGCAGCAGGTCGTACGATTTGTCGAGCTTAGGCAGATAGTCGAAGCCGAAATGATTCTCGGCGGTTGCATTATCGCCCCACCAGGACTTCATGAAACTGACGTGAAACGCGCGATAGTTGCGCCAGTAGCTCAACTGATTCGGCCGCAACGGCTGGGTGGCGCGCTTGGCGATGAACGCGTCGAAGTCCTGCTCGTCTTCCATCGGCAACGTCATATAGCCCGGCAACAGGTTCGACATCAGGCCGAGGTCGGTCAACCCCTGAATGTTCGAATGCCCGCGCAGCGCGTTCATGCCGCCGCCCGCAATGCCGATGTTGCCCAGCAGCAATTGCACCATTGCGCCGGTGCGAATGATCTGCGCGCCGACCGAATGATGCGTCCAGCCGAGCGCATACAGCACGGTGCCGGCGCGTCCCGGCACGGCTGTGGAGGCCAGCATCTCGCACACCTTGAGGAACTTGTCCTTCGGCGTGCCGCAAGTACTCTCCACCTGCTCCGGTGTATAGCGCGCGTAGTGCTGCTTTAGCAACTGATAAACGCAGCGCGGGTTTTGCAAGGTCGGATCGACTTTGGCGAAGCCGTCGTCGCCGCGTTCGTAGTCCCACGAACTCTGGTCGTATTTGCGCTTGTCGGCGTCGTAGCCGGAATACAGTCCGTCTGCAAACGAAAAATCTTCACGAACGATGAACGACATGTCCGTGTAATTCTTCACGTACTCGTGCTGGATCTTGTCGTTCGTGAGCAGATAGTTGATCACCCCGCCGAGGAACACGATGTCCGAGCCGGTTCGAATCTGCGCGTAATAGTCCGCGACCGAAGCCGTGCGCGTAAAGCGCGGATCGACCACGATCAGTCTGGCCTTGCGGTGCGCCTTCGCTTCAGTGACCCACTTGAAACCGCACGGGTGCGCCTCGGCCGCATTGCCGCCCATCACGAGAATCACGTCCGCGTTCTTGATGTCGACCCAATGGTTCGTCATCGCTCCACGGCCAAACGTCGGGGCAAGACCTGCCACCGTCGGGCCGTGTCAGACACGCGCCTGATTGTCGAACGCCAGCATGCCGAGACTGCGGGCAGTCTTGTGCGTCAGATAACCCACTTCATTGCTGCCGGCAGAGGCCGCAAGCATGCCGGTGGTCAACCATCGGTTGACCTTCTTGCCGTCTTCCGTCGTTTCGACGAAGTTGGCGTCGCGGTCTTGCTTCATCAGTTTCGCGATGCGATCGAGCGCGTCTTCCCAGGAAATACGCGTCCACTCATTCGCGCCGGCCGCACGATACTCGGGATACTTCAGACGGCTGGGACTATGAATGAAGTCGATCAGACTCGCGCCCTTCGGGCACAACGTGCCGCGATTGACCGGATGATCGGGATCGCCTTCGATATGAATGATGCTGGACCTGGCGTTCTTGGCGCCGTCGCCGAGTCCGTACATCAGGATGCCGCAACCTACCGAGCAATACGGGCAGGTGTTGCGGGTTTCAGTGGTACGCGACAACTTGTACTGACGGACTTCCGCCAACGCGGGTGCGGGCGAGAAGCCCAACAGGGCAAGACTCGATCCGGCTAGCGTGGTGGCGGACACCTTCAGGAATTGTCGCCGGGACATGTGGGGCATGTATCGGCCTCGGCTCTTTTTGGGATCCTGAGTTGATTATAGGGGCGGAAATAGCGTCGTGCTTCATATCTTGCCCGATTGAATACATTGTCAAATATGAAACCACATAGCCGATTCAATGAAACGATAACGCTGCCGTGCTGCTGGCCACGCTCAAGACCCTGCGCCCGAACTACCCGCATAATGCGGTCATTCCCAGTCCGAGTTTCAGCACCGCCATGACCGATAACGCCACGCCCGCAACCCAGTCGCCCCGCTTGACCAGCCTGTCGCACGGCGGCGGCTGCGGCTGCAAGATCGCCCCCGGCCTGCTCGCCGACCTGCTCAAGCGCAGCGCACCGCTGCCGTTCTTCCCGGACCTGCTGGTCGGCAACGATACCGCCGACGACGCCGCCGTCTACAAGCTCAACGACGAGCAGGCGATCGTCGCGACCACAGACTTCTTCATGCCGATCGTCGACGACCCGTTCGACTTCGGCCGGATCGCCGCCACCAATGCGCTGTCCGACGTCTACGCGATGGGCGGCAAGCCGATCATGGCGCTGGCCATCGTCGGCATGCCGATCAACGTGTTGCCGCACGACGTGATCGCGGCCGTGCTGAAAGGCGGCGAGTCGGTCTGCGCCGAAGCCGGCATTCCGCTCGCCGGCGGCCATTCGATCGATTCGGTCGAGCCGATCTACGGACTCGTCGCGCTGGGCGTGGTCGATCCGAAGCGCGTCAAGCGCAATGCCGGCGCGCAGGCCGGCGACGTGCTGATTCTGGGCAAACCATTGGGCGTCGGCATTCTCTCGGCGGCGCTGAAAAAAGACCGGCTCGATGCCGCCGGTTACGCCGCGATGATCGGCGCCACCACCAAACTCAATCGCCCGGGCGCCGAACTGGCGAAGCTGGACGGTGTGCATGCGCTGACGGACATCACCGGCTTCGGCCTGCTCGGCCACACGCTGGAATTGGCACGCGGCTCGCGGCTGACGGCTCGCGTGCGCTACGCCGATCTGCCGTGGTTGCCGGACGTGCTTACATTCGCGGAAGCCGGCATTTTTACCGGCGCCTCGGGTCGCAATTGGGACGCGTATGGGCAAAACGTCGTGTTGCCGTCCTCGTTGCCGGCAACGGCGCGCACCTTGCTGACCGATCCGCAAACCTCGGGTGGGTTGCTGGTGTCGTGCGCACCGGAAAGCGTCGACGAGGTGCTCGCGCTGTTCCGCGCCGACGGTTTCAGCGACGCGCGCGCGATCGGTGAGATGGTGGGCGGCGAAGGCCGCGTCGAAATCGTTTAAGGCCGGCGGCCGGCACACGCGATAGCGCGGCGCAAGGGTCAATCGACTGAAGATCCCCAGACGAGTCCTGGACGCAGGCCTGATCGGCCGCCTGCCAGCTTTGGCGGCGCATGCGATAATTTCAGCCTTCCGCCGCGCCACCCTGTCCGTTCCCCTTGAAAAATCTTCTCGTCAGCCTCGAAAAAGCCGGTGATTTCGACGAAATCATCGACGTACGCACGCCTCTCGAGTTCGCGGAAGACCATATCCCGGGCGCGACCAATGCCCCCGTGCTCAGCAACGAGGAACGTGTACTGGTCGGCTCGACTTACAAACAGGTGTCGCCGTTCGAAGGCACGCGAATCGGCGCGGCGCTGGTCGCGCGCAACATCGCGCATCACCTGGAAACGACCTTCGCGGACCGGCCGCGCCACTGGCGACCGCTGATCTATTGCTGGCGCGGCGGCAAACGCTCGGGCTCGGTCACGACGCTGTTCAACATGATCGGCTGGCAGGCACGCCAGCTCGACGGCGGCTACAAGAGCTACCGGCGCGCCACGCTCGAGACACTCGGCACGTTGCCGACCCGCTTCACTTACATCGCGCTGGTCGGTCCCACCGGCAGCGGCAAGACGCGCCTGCTCACCGCGCTGAATCAGGCGGGCGCGCAAACGCTGGATCTCGAAGCGCTGGCCTCGCATCGCGGCTCGCTGCTCGGCGCGTGGGCCGGCGTGCCGCAACCATCGCAAAAGCGTTTTGACACGTTGCTCGCCACGGCCCTACGCACTTTCGATCCCGCCCGGCCGGTATTCGTCGAAGCGGAGAGCCGCCGCATCGGTTCGATTACGCTGCCGCTCGCGCTGCTCGACACGTTCCATCAAGGCGCCTGCGTCGAAGTGCAGTCGAGCCGCGAAGATCGCGCGGCGTTCCTGCTGCACGACTACGCGCATCTGTTCGACGACCCCGAGTCGCTGAAAGGGCAACTGCAAAGAATGATCGGCTTGCACAGTCGCGAGCGCGTCGCCGGCTGGCAACATCTGGTGGACAGCAATGCGCGCGCCGAGCTCGCCCGCGAGTTGATCGAACGGCACTACGACCCGGCGTATGCGCGCAGCAGCCATCAGCATTTCGTGCAATTGCCGCGTGCGTTGCCCCTGCTTTTCCGCCCCAATGATGCCGATGTCGTCGACCAGGCGAAGGCACTATTGGCGCGACTCGACAGCCACACACTCGTTGTTACCTGATTACCCGATTAAAACTTACGTTTAACACCATCATGCAATCAACTCTCCGTCAGCCTCGCGTCGCGTTGGGCTGGATCGTGTTCCTGCTGATCGCCGTCGTCGGCCTCTTCTATGTGAAGTGGTTCCCGTACTACAACCGCGCGTTCGTCGCGGCGAGCCAGCATTCGATCGGCAAGTCGATCCTGATGGGCGCCTCGGCCAGCGCGCCCGCGGCATCGTGGCAGGCCGCCGTCGATTACGCGTTCGCTTATGGCAAGGCGATCTGGCAAGCCATGGTGCTCGGCCTGCTGCTGGGGTCGGCGGTGCAGGCGTTGATTCCGCCGCAATGGGTCGCGCGTGCGCTCGGCCGCAGCGACTTCAGCAGTGTCGTGAAAGGCGGCCTGATGTCGTTGCCCGGCATGATGTGCACCTGCTGCGCGGCGCCGGTCGTCGCTGGATTGCGCGCGCGTCAGGCCGCGCCCGGTGCGGCGATCGCATTCTGGCTCGGCAATACCGCATTGAATCCGGCCACGCTGATCTTCATGGGCTTCGTACTCGGCTGGCAGTGGATGGGCCTGCGGCTCGTTCTCGGCATCGTGATGGTGTTCGGCCTCGGCTACATGGTGAACCGCATGGTCACGCCGAAAGAAGCCGAAGCGTCGCGCGAAGCCATGGCCCAACTGGTCACGCTCGACGAACCCGGCACCGCGTTCACGCGCTGGGTCAAAATTCTCGGCACGATGACGCTGCGGCTGATTCCCGAATACATCGTGCTCGTGCTGATTCTCGGCGCGGCTCGCGCGTGGCTGTTCCCGCACATCGGACCGGATATCGACAACAGTCTGCTGTGGATCGTCGCGCTGGCGATTGCCGGCACCTTGTTCGTGATCCCGACCGCGGGCGAAGTGCCGATCATCCAGGCCATGCTGTCCTTCGGCATGGCGGCCGGTCCTGCCGGTGCGTTGCTGATGACGTTGCCGCTGATCAGCGTGCCGTCCATGGCCATGCTCGGGCGCTCGTTTCCGCGTCGCGTGCTGACGGTGGTTGCGTTGGCGGTCGTGGTGTGTGGTGTGGTGAGCGGCCTGCTTGCCGTCGCGTTGAGGTTTTAACGTATGAAACATATCGCTGCATTCGCCCTGACGAGCTGGTCCGCCGCGGGCCTGCTTTACTTCGGACAACACTCGGTCGCGATGATCGTGGTCAGCGGCGTTGTCGCGTTGGCCGGGTACGATCTGTTTCGCCCTTAACGGCAGAAGACGTCCACACGGGACTTCTTTCTTCAAGTCGGCAAGGTACCGCGATCAGCCTTGCACGAACGCGGCCTCGCGTGCGCCTTCCTGATGCATGCATGTGATCAACCCGAGCGCGCAGGCATGAACACCAAACGCAAAGCAGCCGCCATGCGCGGCCTATCCGATGGAGGAAACAAGATGTTGTATATGGTTCATATGCAGGTTCAGATTCCTGCCGACGCCGACACGGCGCTGATCGATCGCCTGAAGGCGGAAGAAAAGGCGTTCTCGCAAAAGCTGCAGCATGAAGGCAAATGGCGGCATCTGTGGCGCGTGGCCGGACAGTACGCGAACTACAGCGTGCTCGACGTCGAATCGAACGACGAGCTTCACACGTTGCTCAGTTCGTTGCCGCTGTTCCCTTACATGGTGTTGAACGTCACGCCGCTCGCGCAACATCCGTCGGCGATCGTGCCGAACTGACGCGGAGCGCGCATGCCGTACATCATCGAAACATTCGACAGGCCCGGGCACGCACACGTCCGCGTGCGGGAACGCGAAACGCACCTGGCGTTTCTCGAGCAGAACAAGGCGCTGCTGCTCGCCTGCGGCGCAAAGCTGAACGACGACAGCAGCGGCGCGGGCGGCGGCGTGTACGTGGTTGACCTGAACACGCGCGAAGAAGCCGAACGGTTTATAGCGGCCGACCCGTTTTCACAGGTCGACCTGTTCGAGCGTGTGACGATCACCAACTGGTGTAAAGCCTACTTCGACGGCGAGTGTTACCTGTAAGCGCCGGCGATCGCCGCGAGCCATAACGCCACGGCATGCGCGCCCGGATCGACATGGCCGAGCGCGCGGTCGCCGACATAACTCGACCGCCCTCGCCGTGGATGCATCGACGCGGTTCGCGCGGCGCCTTCGGTGGCCGCATCGACGGCCGCCTTCAATGCAACGCCCGTTTCTTTCGAACTCGCTAGCGCGGATTGCAATGCGTCGGCGGAGGGTTCGAGCGCATCGACCATCGTGCGGTCGCCTGGGTGCGCTCCGCCGAGTTCCATCAAGCCCGTTACGCCCGCGCTGAATGCGGCGGCCCAAGCCTTCGCGCTAGCAGTAGCCGAGGGTCCGCTCGACTGCTCGAGCGTAACCGCCGCGCGCACCAGCATCACCGCATAGAGCGGCCCCGATGTCCCGCCGACCACGCGCCTTACCGTCGCGGAGATACTTCGCAATACGGCGCCCGGTGTCGATTCGGCGGGATAGGTATCGATCTCGCCGAGAATCGCGCGTGCGCCGCGTGACAGACTGATGCCGAGATCGCCGTCGCCGACGCGCTGGTCCATTTCGGTCAGCGTCGGTTCGGCTTCCAGCAGGCAGGCGCAAACGGCTTCGATCGCGCGGCGCAACGGCGCTTCGCGCGAAAGCGTCGGACCCGTCACGCTCTCGGGTTTAGCCGGCGCTGGCCGTACGGAAACCTGTGCAACGCGCCCGCTCAATGCGGGCCACGCGCTGGTGTGCGACGCGGCGTCGAGCCAGCGCAGGCGTTCGTCGTCCACGCGCAGCAGCGACAGCGAAACGCCCGCCATTTCCAGTGCGCTGAGGAATGTACCGGCCCACGCCCGCTCGACCTTGATACCTTTGCTGGCCAGGTAACGCAGCGCGGACCCTGCCACGACGTTCAATTCGCTCGATGGCGTGCCGCCCAGGTTGTTCACCAGCAAAGCCACGCGCTCTTCGGCCTGCAACGACAGGTCGCCGACGATCTTCGTCAGCAGTTTGCCGACGATAACCTCGGCCGACTCCATCGCACCGCGCTCCACGCCGGGTTCGCCGTGAATGCCGAGTCCCCATTCGATTTCATTGCCGGCCAGTTCGAAGCCAGGTTTGCCGGCCGCCGGCACCGTACACGGCGTCAACGCAACGCCCATGGTGCCGAGCCCGCCTGCCACCTCCTGCGCGATTCGCGCGACTTCCGGCAAGCTCCGCCCCGCTGCTGCCGCCGCGCCCGCGATCTTATGGACCAGCACGGTCCCCGCGAGTCCGCGACGGCCGGCATGGTCGCCGCTTGCCGTCAGCGCGACGTCGTCGGCGACGATCACCATCTCTGTGGGAATGCCCTCGGCGCGCGCGATCTCGGCAGCGAGGCCGAAATTGAAGCGGTCGCCCGTGTAGTTCTTCACGATCAGCAACACGCCCGCATGGCCGGCTACCGCGCGTATCGCGTCGAGCACGGAGTCCGTTGAAGGCGACGTAAAGATTTCGCCCGCCACCGCAGCGCTCAACATGCCTGCGCCGACATAGCCGCCGTGCGCCGGTTCGTGGCCCGAGCCGCCGCCTGAGATCAACGCGACCTCGCCGCGCGCGGCAGCGGATTCGGCGTCGGCGCGCACGACGATCGAGCCACCGTGCAGCAGGGAGAGATTGGGATTGAGCGCCGCGAGTCCGTCGAGCATGTCCGGGACAATCGCGGAGACGTCGTTGATCAGCTTCTTCATGCGTCAGCTTCCTTTTCAAAGCTGCCGGCGCTGCGTGGCGAACACGGCAGTTTATTCAGTGGCGAAACGGCGAGGCCTAACTGTACCGCGCATTGGCGACGGACGACGTGGTACGTGAGCTTTGCATGCGCGAAAGCACGACGGTTGCTGCGATGGATTGGGTATAACGGAGGGAGTGACTACGACGGACTGCACGCGCGATTCGCGGGCATTGGGTGATACTTTTGACAGGACCGTAGACGAAAGCGGAGCCGCTTTCGTCTACGTCACTGATGCGTTGGTAGGCTCGATTGGATTCGAACCAACGACCCCCACCATGTCAAGGTGGTGCTCTAACCAACTGAGCTACGAGCCTTTAGAGGCGCGAATTATAGAGACTCCGCGTGCGTTGCACAAGCCCCGTCTCGCACGAAATGACTACATGTGAGTCGATTCACTGAGCGAACGCCCATTCGGCCCCGGCGTCCAGTGGATAAACGGGGCGCTTCACGTGCTTGAACTCGAAGAGACTGTAGTCCGAACTCGTCACGCCGCGGCTGTCGCATTCCACCAGCGCCGCGCCAATCGGCACGAAAACCGGCCGGCAGTACATGCGCGATTTGAGCAACAGGAAACGCGCGCGGCGCGGATCGATGCCGACGCTCTCGAACACGCCCAGATCCCACGGCTCATGTGTGCGCTCGGTGAGCACGAGCTTCACGGTGCCGGTGTCGAGTACCGCGGCGCGTCCCATGAAGGCGCGTTGGCCCGTGTAAGTCGGCCCGCTGATCACGTACTCGCCATCGGTCAGCGCACGCACCACGCCCGTGACGGCGACCGGCGGCCGTGGTGTCACCGCGCTGCCCGCCGCCTTGTTGCCGATCGTCACGGTCACGGTACTGCCGACACCGGCCGCCATCAGCGCCGCAACCGCCTTCGGATCGCACAACGGCCCGCTGACGATGCCTTCGAGGTTCTGCTTCAGTGCTTCCTCGAACAGGTCCATGGTGTCGCAGGTGCCGCCCGACATGCAGTTGTCGCCATGATCGAGCAGCAACACGGGTTTATCGGCGCCTTGCGCGAACGCTGCCGCTTGCGCGACCGAATCGGCGAGCGGCGCGCTGCGATAAACGAAATCGTCGCGCTCCGCCCAGATCTGCCGGGCGATACGCTCCGCGGTTGCTTCAGCCAGTGCGTGGTCGCCATTGCTCACCACGACCACGCTGATACAAGGCGCGGCGATATCGGCCAGCGAGAATCCCGACAACACCGAGACCGCGAGGAGACCGTCGGTTTCAGCCGCGCGCGCGGCGTCTACAGCGCGTTTCATCGCGCCTTCGGCGGTCGCGCTACGCAGGGTGTGCGTGAGCAACGGCGGCTGCCGCCACGCGATCAGCGGCTTCGCGTTGCCGTGTACCTGGTCGAACATCAGTCGCGCCGCGTGTGCGCCGGTCTCGTACATGTCGACGTGCGGATAGGTTTTGAAGCTGACGATCACGTCGGCGTTGTCGATCATCTTTTGCGTGACGTTGCCGTGCAAATCCAGAGCGACTGCAATTGGCGCATGCGGTAACGCTGCGCGCACGCGTTCGAGCAGATCGCCTTCACCATCCTTCGAATTTTCGGCGACCATCGCGCCATGCAGATCGAGCATCACGGCGTCGCAGCCGGTTGCGGCTGCAACGATCGCGTCGCAGATCGCGTCATACGCGGCGGCGGCGACCGGCCCGCTCGGATTCGCCGACGCGGATACCGGCGTCACGATCTCCGCTCGCTCGCGCTCGGCAGCGTCGATGAAGGCGGCCATCGCCGTCTGCATGCCCTTGTTCTCGTTGAATGCGTCCATGCCGTAACTGGGCCCGCTGCGGCCGAACGCGGCCAGCGGTGTGGCGACCGGCGAGAAGGTATTGGTCTCGTGGTTCATGCGGGCGATCAGGATCTTCATGCGCCGGTACTCCCCGGTTCGCCCGGCGTTCGCTGGGTCGATTGCGCCGCGTTCAGCATGGCCTGGAGCAGCACGTTGCAGCCGGCTTCCAGATGGTCCGCGCGTGCGTCTTCGATTTCGTTGTGACTGATGCCGTCCTTGCACGGCACGAAGATCATCGCGGCCGGTGCGACTCGCGCCAGATAGACGGCATCGTGACCGGCGCCGCTGATCACGTCCATCGACGTCAAGCCCAGTCGTTCCGCACCTTGCTTAACGGCGGCCACCAATTCCGCAGCGAAAGGCTGGGGCGGGAAATAGACGACCTGTTCGACGTCGATCGCGATCCCGGTTCTGGCATCCGCCTGCGCACAGGCGGCTCTTAATGCGTTGTCCATTGCGGTGAGCGTGGTGTCGTCGGCCGCGCGCAGATCCACCGTGAGCGTCACGCGGCCCGGAATCACGTTACGCGAGTTCGGATGCACGTCCAGCCAGCCCACGGTGCCGCGTCCATGCGGTGCATGATCGAGCGCAATGCGGTTGACCGCATGAATCAGATCCGCCGCAACCAGCAAGGCGTCGCGACGCAGTTCCATCGGCGTCGGACCCGCATGCGCTTCCATACCGTGCACCGTGACGTCGTACCAGCGTTGACCGAGTGCGCCCTGTACCACGCCGATGGTCGTGTCATGTGCTTCCAGAACAGGGCCTTGTTCGATGTGCGCTTCGAAGTACGCGCCGACTGCATGCGGTGTTTTGTGCTCGCCTGCATAGCCGATCGCCGTTAGCGCGTCGCGCACCGAGATGCCTTCGCGGTCGCGCTGTTCGAGCGCGTGCTCCAGCGTAAACGCGCCAGCAAACACACCGGAGCCCATCATCACGGGCACGAAACGCGAACCCTCCTCGTTGGTCCACACCGCGACTTCCAGCGGCGCCTGAGTCCGCACACCGGCATCCGCGAGCGTGCGCAGCACCTCGAGGCCCGCGAGTACGCCGTAATTCCCGTCGAACTTGCCACCGGTGGGCTGCGTGTCGATATGGCTGCCGGTCATCACCGGCGCCAGGTCGTCACGCAAGCCCGCGCGCCGCGCGAAGATATTGCCGATCGCGTCGATCCGCACGGTGCAGCCGATCTCCTTCGCCCATGCGATGAACAGGTCGCGCGCCTCGCGGTCCAGCTCCGTCAACGCGAGCCGGCATACACCGCCTTTGTCGGTTGCGCCGAGCCGCGCGAGTTGCATGAGACTGTCCCAGAGCCGAGCGCCGTCGACTCGCAAATCCGCGGACGTCGCCACGGATGTTGATTCGTGAACTTGCATCAATGCTTCCTCGTGTTGAAGACAGATTGCGCGTTAGACGACGCCGACGCCGAGATAACGGTCCTTGATCGACTCGTCTGCAGCGAACGACGCGTTATCGCCCGAATAGACGATCACGCCCTGTTCGATGATGTAGTGGCGGTCCGCCAGTTGCGTGCAGACTTCGAGGTTTTGCTCGACCAGTAGAATCGCCACGCCGGCTTGGCGGATCAGTTTGAGCTGCGCGACGATCTCTTCGACGATCACCGGTGCGAGACCTTCCACCGGCTCATCGAGCATTAACAGCCTTGGGTGATTCATCAGCGCGCGACCGATCGCGAGCATCTGCTGTTCGCCACCGGACAGTTGCGCGCCTCCGTTCGTGCGCCGCTCTTTCAGCCGCGGGAAAATGCGGTAGATGTCGTCGAGTTGCCACGGAGAATCCTTGCGCGCGCCGAGTCTCAGGTTCTCTTCGACAGTCAGCAAACGAAAGATGCCGCGATGCTCGGGCACGAAGCACACGCCGCGCGAGGCGATCTTGTGCGAAGGCAGGCCGCCGAGCTTCGCACCGTTGAAGGTCACGGTGCCGCGCTGCGGCGCGACGACGCCGGCAATCGCCTTGAGCGTGGTGGATTTGCCCGCGCCGTTGCGGCCTAACAGCGTGACGGTCTCGCCCTCGGCGAACTGTAGCGTCACGCCTTGCAGAATGTGACTCTTGCCGTAGAAACCGTGAATGTCCTGAACATCGAGAATCATGCGCGACCTCCGGTGATCATGTTGCCGAGATAGGCGCTGCGCACGCGCTCGTCGCCGCGGATTTCGTCGGGACGGCCTTCAACCAGCACACGCCCTTGCTGCATGACGGTAATCGTGTCGGAGATGTCCATCACGATCCCCATGTTGTGCTCGATCAGCACCACGGTGTAGTCGTCGCGCAGTCCGCGAATCAACTGCTTCATATCGTCGAGATCGTCGATGCCCATGCCTGAGGTCGGCTCGTCGAGAAAGATCGCCTTGGGCCGCGCTGCGATCGCCATGCCGACTTCGAGCCGGCGCTGCTGACCATGTGACAGCGCGTTCGCCGGCACTTCGCTGAAACGCTGTAACGCGAGCCGTTCCAGCACACCGTCGACAGTCTCCGCATGCGTGAGCGCGCCTTGCGGCGGGGTCCATGGATTGAATGCACGCACGGCATCGACCCCTTGCGCGGCGAGGCGCAGATTTTCTCGTACGCTCAGATTGGCAAACAGGCTCGTCACCTGAAACGAACGCGCGACGCCGCGGCGCACCCGCTTGTGATCCGGCTCACGCGTAACGTCGTGACCGTCGAAAACGATCTTTCCTTCGGTGATGGGAAGTGTGCCGGTCAAGACGTGGAACAGCGTTGTTTTGCCCGCGCCGTTCGGCCCGATGACCGAATGCACCGTACGCGGCAGGATGTTCAGATTGACGTCGGAAAGCGCGGTGAATTTTCCGTAGCGCTTGACGATGCCGCTAGCTCGTAGAATGGCTTCGCTCATACGGGCTCCTGGGTGACGTCGTTGTCTTTCCCGTCTTGCCGGCCTTGCATGTCTTTGTTCGCGTTGCGGCGCAATGCCTGCCAGATTCGTTCACCCAACCCCCACAAGCCGCGCTGCATGAACAGGCTCACCGCGATCAGCACAACGCCCAGCAATAACAACCAGCGCGGCCACAGTGTCGAAAGCCAGTCGGCAAACAGCACGTAAAACGCCGCGCCCAATACCGAGGCGAACAGATTGCCCGTGCCGCCGATCACCGTCATCACGAGGATCATCTCGCTCGTGTGATAGTCGATGTTGGAGAGCGGCGCGATGCCGGTCATCAACGCGTGCAGCGCGCCGGCCAGACCGGTGACCGCGCCGGAGATCACGAACGCCATCAGCTTGAAACGTTTGACGTCGTAGCCAACCGCCGCCGCGCGCGCCTCGTTGTCGCGAATCGCCAGTAGCGTGCGGCCAAAAACCGAATGGGACACGCGCATCAACAGCCAGAACACCGCGACGAAAAGCACGCCGACGAAACCGTAGTATTGCCACGGCGATGTCAACGGCACGAGCGTCTTTCCAAACAGGCCGAGCGCCGGGCGCGGAATGTCGAGCAAGCCGTTATCGCCGCCGGTCAGATCGGGCGTGGTGTAGGCCAGAAAATAAAATAGTTGCCCAAACGCAAGCGTCAACATGACGAAGTAGGTACCGCGCTGGCGAATCGAAAACCACCCGACCAATGCGGCGGCCGCCGCACCGATCAGGATCGACGCGAGCAATGCGACGGGAACCGGCAAGGCCGTTTTGGTGAGAACCAGGCCGGCACAGTAACTGCCGAGCCCGAAGAAAATGCCCTGCCCAAATGAAAGCAAACCCGTGTGGCCGAGCAGCAGATTGCAGCCAAGTGCGGCGAGCGCGAACACCAGCACCTCCGTGGCCAGCGATCCGGACCGCAGTGTTAGCGGCAAGACGCATACCACTAATAGCGCAAGCAGCAGGAAACGATAGCGACGCAGTGCGCGTTGTGCGCCATACCGGGTCGTTGCCGACGCAACATTTGTTGTGCCGGATTTCGGGGTATCGATCATGCCGCCCTCCCAAGCAAACCGTTTGGACGCAGTAATAGGACAGCGGCCATTGCGACGTAGATCATCAATCGCGCGCCTTCCGGCCACAACGTGCTCATCACGCTCTGCACAATGCCCACCAGTAATCCGCCCACGAGCGCGCCGAGGAAATTACCCATCCCGCCGACCACGACCACGACGAAGGCAACGCTGAGCGCCTCGATGCCCATGAATGGATCGACTCCGCGAATCGGTGCGGCAAGTACCCCCGCCAACGCGGCCGTTGCCGCACCGAGCGCGAATACCAGGCTGAAAACACGCAACACGTTGATGCCCAGCAGCGACACCATTTCCGTCGATTCGCTACCCGCGCGCACCGCACTGCCGAGCCGCGTGCCTTCCAGCACCCACCACAGCAACGCCGCCAGCACGGCCGTGAAACCGATCACGAACAGCCGGTATTTCGGATAGACGAAACTGCCCCATATCACCACGCCATTAAGCATGTCCGGAACCGGCACGTTGTCACCGATCGGCCCCCAGATCAGGATCGCGCACTCCTGTACGACGAGCGCGAGGCCGACCGTCACGAGAATATGAAACTCGTGCTGCTGTGCGTAGACGTGCCGCAAGATCAGCTTCTCGACGATCCACGCAAGCGCACCGACGACGATCGGCACGACCACCAGTGCGGTCCAGAAACTCATCGACCACTGCATGGCCTGATAGCAGAAGTAGGCGCCGAGCAGATAGAACGCGCCGTGCGCGAAGTTCACGAAGCGCAACAGGCCGAACACGATCGACAAACCGACCGCGAGCAGGAAATACAACATTCCCACTCCGATTCCGTTGACGATCTGCAGAAGATAAACGTTCATGGCGTCCGTCTGGAGGTTGGGGCGAAAGATGACCGTGGAGGGCACACACGGGTTGACGCGCGATACTGGTGGTTCAGGTGGTCGGGGGGGTGCGTGACCGTCATACTTGATGCCTCAATGCCTTAATGCCTTAATGCCTTAATGCCTTAATGCCTTAATGCCTTAATGCCTTAATGCCTTAATGCCTTAATGCCTTAATGCCTTGATGCAAAAAAATTGCGGCACGCGAGCGCACCGCATCTCTGCATCAGGTCATCTTGCAGCCGGTTTTATCTAGCGGCAGGAACGACTGGCCCGAGCTCACGATATCTGCGTAGTCGTCGGCGTTTTTCATTTTGTTCTTCGCCTTGCCTTTCAACAGATAGTAGTTCTTCAGCACCTGATGGTCGCCTTTGCGGATTTCTTCAGGGCCGGTCAAACCGTCGTATTTCATGCCCTCGAGTGCGGCGACCACTTTCTTCGGATCGACATTGCCTGCTTTCACGATGCCGTCGAGCAGAATCTTCGTACAGATGTAAGAGCCCGCAAGGCTATAGTTGGGGTTCGCTTTGAATGCGGTGTTGGCGCGTTTGACGAGATCGCGATTGAGCGGCGAGTCGATGCCGTGCCAGTACTGCGCGCCGAAATAGACGCCTTCGCACAGGTCGGCGCCGAGCGATTCGAATTGCTCAAGGCCCGATGCCCACGCCATCAGAATCGTGCAGTTGTTCTTCATGCCGAAGCTCACGGCCTGGCGCAGCGTGTCGGACGATTGCGAGCCGAAGTTCAGAATCAGCAATACATCGGGCTTTGCCGCGACCGCGTTCGTCAGATAACCGCTGAATTCTTTCTCGTTGAGCGAGTGATAGCTGTTGCCCACATGCTCGATGTTCTTCTCTTTGAAGATCGCTTTCGCGGCAGACAATAAACCGTCGCCGAACACGTATTGCGGTGTGATCGTATACCAGCGTTTTGCTTTCGGCAGCATCTGGATCAGCGGACATACGGTCTGCTCGATCGCGCCATAGGTCGGCACAGACCAGCGGAACGTGGCGTCATTGCAGTCCTTGCCGGTGATCTCGTCCGCGCCGGCCGTAGTGATGAAAACACCGCCGGCTTTCTGCACTTCCTTGCCCATTGCCAATGCTTCGGATGACAGAATACCGCCTGCGAAGAAACGCGCGTTCTTCTGCTGCGCGATTTCCTGCACGCGACGCACCGCTGTTGCAGGCTTACCTTCCGTGTCGAGCACCGTATATGCAAGCGGTTCGCCGAGCACCTTGCCGTACTGTTCGATCGCAAGCTTCATACCGAGGTCGGCGTATTTACCGTTTGCGGCGAACGGACCCGACATCGGCACCGGACAGGCAAATTGCAAGGTAGTGGCCTGCGCGAACGCGCTACGCGCGACCAGCGAGCCCAACGTCCCCGGAACGGCCGACAACGCGGCCAGCTTCAACATATTTCGGCGATTCAAAATGACGCTCCTTAGGAAAGAGACACGCACTGACCGACTACGAAACTGCACGCATTGCGCGAACGACTGCACGAGACTGCTTGAACCTGCTGGCTGCCGTGAAGTTTTCCACCACACCGGCTTTGTTCTATTTATCATGATAAATAGGTTGGACTTGATCGTATGTACAATAAATTCGGGTGTCAATAAGGCAAAATTCCTGGCAGCGTCGAGGCGGCCTCGCCAACCGTTGTGAGAGCGGTGGACCGATCGGGGATTGCGCAGGACAAACTGGGAGCATCGAATATGGCCATGGATCGCGCCAAGGCTGGCGCCGCGATTGAGATCAAGCAGCAGAAGCGCGGCGATCTGGTCGCGGAGGAAATCAAACGGCTCATCACCGAGAAGGACCTGAAGCCGGGTGATCGGCTGCCGCGTGAGGTGGAGTTGCAGCAGCTCTTTTCAGTGAGCAAAAGTACGATCCGCGAAGCACTGAAGTCTCTCGAGGTGCAGGGACTCATCAAGGTGACCACGGGGCCGACCGGCGGCGGCATGGTGGTGGAGGTGCCGCTGGATCGCACGTTGCAGCTTTTGCAGAACTATCTGTTCTTCAAGGACGTCTCCATCGACGACATTTACACCGTCCGCAAATTGCTGGAGCCTGAACTTGCGGCTGGGGCGGTACCGCATCTGACGGAACAGGATTTCGACGCACTCGAAGCGAGCATTGCGTGTTGCGATCGGCCGGCTTCGTCGCACGGCGGGAAAGATATCGTGCGGCAGCGTCAGGAAGACGTGAACTTTCATGACATTCTGGCCGCAGCGAATCCGAATCCGTTTTTGCGTTTCAGTTGCGAGCTGATCAACGAAATGATCCGACAGTTGATCGAGTTTAGAAACGACACGCCGCAGTCCGAGCACGAGCGGTTTGGACAGGCGAACGTAAAAATTCACAAGGCGATTACGAAAGCAGCGCGTGAGCGTGACGCGGAGAAGGTTCGTGAGTTGATGGTGATCCACATGACTGAAGCGCCACGCTACGTGAAGCGGATGAAGGGAAAGTTGCGCGGGCGGCTGATTCTGGATTCGGAGATTCGTCGGCGTGTGCGCGCACGTAACGTGGCGCCGGTTGAT
Source organism: Paraburkholderia bryophila (assembly GCF_003269035.1). GTDB lineage: Bacteria > Pseudomonadota > Gammaproteobacteria > Burkholderiales > Burkholderiaceae > Paraburkholderia > Paraburkholderia bryophila. The sequence continues at coordinate 66,597 of NZ_QLTK01000035.1, forward strand.
GGCGATGATGAGGCGTGATGGGGGGCGGAGGCAATGGGTCGCGAATAGAGCGGTGACCGGGCGCTGAAGTGGAAGAGCGGCACGTCCGTGTAGACGTGGGATGCCGCGCTGCGGTGCCCAACGTGTTGATTTGCACGGAATCCTGACCCGGGATTTGCATTGAATTCTGACCCACCCGTTGGACCAGCTTTGCGGGTTATTCGGTGGGTGTCTGGGTC
>NZ_QLTK01000036.1 GCF_003269035.1 Paraburkholderia bryophila
CCGCTGAATAGCGTTTCATCTTCCATTCGCTGTCCGCCCTCCATCTTTACACTAATCGGTTCGGCTGAGGCGACAACTAGCCTGACATGGAGGGCCGCAAAGAAAGTGAGTGCCGCCCCGCACAGGGGCAACGCTAATAGACCACCGTGACATCAAGGAAAGGCCAACAAGTCAGACCAACCAACCAAAAAGCACCAAGCAGGCACCGCTCTCACTCCCGACTAGCAATAGCCCGCCGCACCTCAGCGCCAGAAGCCGCCCCCGCCCCGGAACCGGAACCCTCACCCCCACTAGCCGTCTGCGAAGACCGATCCCCCCAAACAACAGAGTTATCGACCGCATACAACCGACAAGGCGCGACGCTCTGCTTCTGACAATTAGCCACAGCAACCGAATCAGGATCATCCCCACCTTCAGCCCACGACCACGCCCCAGAATCAGAAACAGCAAACGCCCGACTCGGATACTGACGCAAGAAATTCCGATACCCATTCCGCCCGGCTTCATCGACATACGGCACGGCATCGACCGCATCGACCGCAGCAAACCCACTCGCCTTAGGCGCAGAAGGATCCTCGACCCGATATTGCACCCCCGTCGGCATTCCGACCTGCGCAAGGAACGCCTCGACCGCCGGCCACCACACATGCACGCCGTCACGATCGCCAACCAGTCGATGCGCGTCGTTCTTGTAGTTGCCGAAATCCACCATCTTCGCGCTCGCGCCATGCGCGCCGTACGCGGCATACATGCCCGCCACCAGCGGCGCATTCCACACCGAATCGTTATCGCCGTACATCCACAGCGACGGCACGTGGGTCTTCTCGCCGTACGCGCCGAACGCCCGCGTCAGATTGCCCTGCCAGTCCTTGCATGCATCCTGCCGCAAGCCACCCGAGAAATTGATCAACGCCCGCACGCCCGGCGCGGCCTCGGGGCCGTAAGCCATCGTCGCCAGGCCGCCATGCGACGTGCCCGCCACCACGATATGCGACGCATCCACGTACGGTTGCTTCGACATGAAATCGATCGTCGCGGCGACATCGCCGGCCTGGCCAACGCCGTTGCGCTCGACATCGCAACCGTCCTGTTGATACACGCCGTCCGAATGGCCAAAGCCCTGGCGGTTCGGCGCCACCACCACGTAGCCGCGACGCACGAACTCGCGCGCGAACGGCAGCGGGTCGCTGCGTTCCTGCGTGCGCGGATCGCCGGGAATCTTGCCGTGGTTGAAGACGATCATCGGAAACGGACCTGCGCCGTCCGGTTTGTAAATCGTCGTTTCGAGCGTGACCGAGCCGGCAGCGTCGACCGGTACGCGAATGATCTGTTCGTTCAGTCCCGCGGTGGGCAGATAGACGTCGTCGTCGAGGGCAATGCGCGGCACGTGCGCGCGGGTCAAGGGGCCAGCCTGGGTGTCGGCGAGCGGGTCGGCATGCGCGAGTGCAACCGCGCACGTGGCCGTTGCACACATCACCGCACACTTCGTCAGAATCTTGCCGAACACCATTGACGCACCTGCCTCAAAATCCTGCCCTGAACACCGTGGTGTTTGTCTATCGAATTGACCGCTGACAGTTTCCTTTCAGCTTGTTTCGACACACAAAAATACACTCGCGTACGTTATGCGCCAGGCGCACGCACGCTAATCGAGATCGCACGGGATGAACCCAAACGGCCGACGCGACCCCACGCGCCGATGATGAGCGCCACGGTTGCTGCCGAGACTGCCGCCGGACCCACACTATCTGGTGCCCGGCAGAGCGCCCTGCGCATTTTGCGGAGTGGTATGAATCCTCTCTCGCAACGTGACGTCATGAAGCTACGACCTCATCCTGGCACGACAATTTTGTTTTGTGCAATCAAGGAGAACCCGCGACGAAAAAATTGCCGCCCGCCAATCGGGCTGCCAGATGCCGCGAAACGCAGTCCTTGCGGGTGTCTGGCTGTGCGAAGCAATCCGAGTCGTCATGTATGTTGTCGTGCTGAGCCAACACGAAAAAAAAGGGCCCTCATACAGGGCCCTATGTGAACACGGTGAAAACTGCGCTGCTGCGCCGCGTAAGGCGCTGAAAGGTTACGGACTATTCGCTCACGTCGCCGTCGACATAGCGCCAACGGCTATCCTCGCCACGGACAAAGCGGCTCAGTTCGTGTAGCCGATGCGCGCGCCCATTCACCTTGTATCGTGCAGTGAATTCGACGGTGGCATGACCGTTGTCAGTCTCGGCGAACGCCTTGATCTGCAGTCCGAGCCAGCGCGGGGCGTCGGGCGCGGCCGGGTCGACGTCGAGGTCGGCGGGGCAGGTCTGCGGCGCCCAGGTGGCGCGCAGATAATCCGTTGCGCCCACAACATACGCGCTATAGCGCGAGCGCATCAGTTCGAGCGCGCGCGGCGCTGCTTCGCCAGCGTCGATATAGCGACCGCAGCACTGCGCGAAGCGGGGCGCTTTGGCGCCGCTGCCTTGATCGGGAGCGGTGCCCCCGCAAGGGCAGTCGAGCGGTCGTTGCGTCGGCAACAATGATTTATTCATCAGACTTTCAACCTGATCCGCAGCATCATGAATCTGTCCCTTCACCAGTCGAGCGGTGTGCCGTCGTATTGATAGAAACGGCCGTTGAACTCTTCGTGCATGGCCGCGGCCTGCGCGAGCACTTCGCGCATACCGGTGACGCTGCGCGCCGGCTCGATCGCGGCCTGAGCGCCGCCCATGTCGGTGCGCACCCAGCCCGGATGCAACGAGACGCAGGTCGCGCGGCGCGCTTCGAGCGACGCGAGTTTCAGCGCGTCGTTCAAGGCCGCCTTGCTCGCGCGATACAGCCAGCCGGCCGTACCGCTCGCGTCGCCGATGCTGCCCATCTTGCTGGAGATCACCGCGAACACGCCGCCGGCGTCCTCGACGAGCGGTAGCAGCAGCGGCATCAATTGCATCGGACCACGCACGTTGGTATGCATCACATGGTCGAAGTCTTTGGCGGAGATTGCTTCGATGCCTTCGGTGTTCGGGCCGTACACGCCCGACACCACGATGGCCGCATCGAGTCGTTCTCCGTCGAGCTGCGCGCCGAGCTCGGCGATGTCTTCTTCCGAGGTGATGTCGACGGAAAAAGTCTCGGCGCCGAGCGCGTTCAATGCGTCGAGCGCGGCGCCGTCGCGCGCGGTGGCGAGCACGCGCCAGCCGCTCTTTTTGTACTGCCGGACAAACTCCTGGCCGATGCCGCGCGACGCACCGACGATCAACACTGATTTCATCGACTCACCTCGATTCTTCGAATGCCGCAATGAATGCCGCAATGAATGCCGCAATGAATGCCGCAGCGAATGCCGCAGCGAATGCCGCAGCGAATGCGGCAAGCCACGCGTTAAACCAGTTCAACGCCCATCGCGGTCGCTTCGCCGCCGCCGATGCACAGCGTCGCCACGCCACGCTTCAAACCGCGCTTCTTCAACGCGCCGATCAGCGTTACCAGAATCCGCGCGCCAGATGCGCCGATCGGATGGCCCAGCGCGCAGGCGCCGCCGTTCACGTTGACCTTCTCGTGCGGCAGATGGTGCTCCTTCATGGCGGCCATCGTCACCACGGCGAACGCTTCGTTGACTTCGAACAGATCGACTTCTTCCGCGCGCCAGCCGTTCTTCTCGAACAGCTTGCGGATCGCGCCGACCGGCGCGGTGGTGAACTTCGCCGGTTCCTGCGCGAAGGTCGAGTGGCCGACCACGCGCGCGATCGGTTCGACGCCGAGGCGCTTCGCGGTCGACTCGCGCATCATCACGAGCGCGGCGGCGCCGTCGGAAATCGACGACGAATTCGCCGCCGTCACCGTGCCGGTTTTGCTGAACGCGGGCTTGAGCGTCGGAATCTTGTCGAGGTTCGCTTTGAACGGCTGTTCGTCGTGGTCGACGGTCACTTCGCCTTTGCGGCTTTCCAGTTTCACCGGCGCGATTTCCCAGTCGAACGAACCGTCTTCGTTCGCGCGCTTCGCCCGGTTGAGCGACTCGATCGCGAACGCGTCCTGCGCTTCGCGCGTGAAGTCGAACGACGCCGCGCATTCCTCGGCGAAGGTGCCCATCAGACGGCCTTTTTCGTAGGCGTCTTCGAGGCCGTCGTAGAACATGTGATCGATCACCTGGCCGTGACCCATGCGCATGCCGCCGCGCGCCTTGGGCAACAGATACGGCGCGTTCGTCATGCTCTCCATGCCGCCCGCCACGATCACGTCGACGGAACCGGCGGCCAGCATGTCGTGCGCGAACATCGCCGCGCGCATGCCGGAGCCGCACATCTTGTTGACAGTCGTGCTGCCGGTGCTCAGCGGCAAGTGCGCGCCCAACGCGGCTTGCCGTGCCGGCGCCTGGCCGAGGCCGGCGGGCAGCACACAGCCCATCACCACTTCGTCGATCTGCTCGGGCTTGAGTCCCGCGCGCTGCACCGCGGCTTCGATGGCGATCGAACCGAGTTGCGGTGCGGTGAGCGACGCGAAGTCGCCCTGGAAAGCCGCCATCGGCGTGCGGGCTACGCCCACGATGACGATCGGATCGTTCTGCGTCGGGTTCATATTTGTCTCGCTCATGCTTGCCTCACTCATGTTTAAGCTCCTTGATCACACCTTCGACGATCGCCGGTACGTCGCCGTGCCGGGCCGCGTCGTTGTCTTCCTTGTACGCACCGCCGGCCGCGACGGCCGCGATGCAATCCTTGTAGGTCGCCTCGAGCGTGGCTGCGTCGCCGATCGCCATGCCGAGGTTGCGTACCTTGCCGTCGTGCACGCCATACACCCAGCCGTGCACGGTGAGTTCCTGGCCGCGCGCCCACGCGTCGTTGACGATGGTGGTGCGGCACACGTTCATCACCTGTTCGATCGTGTTCAGTTCGACCAGACGACGGTGGCGCGCCTCGCCGAGCGGCCAGTCTTCGAGTAGCGCCGCATGCTTGCTGCGCACGTCCTGCACGTGATGCAACCAGTTGTCCGCGAGACCCACGCGCCGGCCGTGCAGCGCCGCGCCGACGCCCGAGCAGCCGTAGTGGCCGACCACCATGATGTGCTTGACCTTGAGCAGATCGACGGCGAACTGGATTACCGACAGACAGTTCAGATCGGTGTGCACCACCACGTTGGCGATGTTTCTGTGCACGAACACTTCACCCGGCGGCAGGCCGATGATCTGGTTGGCGGGCACGCGTGAATCGGAGCAGCCGATCCACAGGTATTCAGGCGTTTGCTGATGCGCGAGACGCGAGAAATACTCGGGGTCTTCGGACAGCTTGCGGGTGACCCACGCGTCGTTGTTGTCGAACAGATGCGCGAGCGGGTGGGAAGACGGATTGGCTTTCGTGTTCATGGTGTGTCTGGGCGTTTGCTCGACCGATGGACCGGCCGGTGTCGTTGCGTGAAATCAGGACGAGGCATTCGGTGCGACGTTCAGCGCGTGCGTTTTACGCGACGCGTACGCTGGGTTCGTCGGCTGAAGCATCCGGTGCGAACGAGGCCGCCTCGGCGAAGCGCTCCGGATAGCGGACGCAGAAGCGCTCGCTGCCTTCGTACGGGAAAAAGTCGGGCAGTTCGCCTTTCAGTAGATGATCCTTGTGCCGTTGCCACAACGTGGGCTCGAAGAAATCCGCGTGATGCTGCATGAAGGAGCGGCGCACGCGTGGGTCGCCGAGCAGGAACGTGCCGTATGTTTCCGGAAAAATGTCGTGCGGGCCGACCGAGTACCACGGCTCGCCCGACATTTCGTCCTCTTCGTAACGTGGCGGCGGCACCGCGCGCACGTTGCAGTCGGTCAGATATTCGATTTCGTCATAGTCGTAAAACACGACCCGGCCGTGACGCGTCACGCCGAAGTTCTTGTACAGCATGTCGCCGGGAAAGATGTTGGCCTGCATCAGTTCCTTGATCGCATTGCCGTACTCCTTGATGCCGTGCTCGACGTCCTGGTCCGTGCCGTTCTGCAGGAACAGGTTGAGCGGCACCATGCGGCGCTCGATATACATATGGCGGATCACGAGGTTGTCGCCGTCGTATTCGATCAGCGACGGCACTTCCTTTTCGAGTTCGCGCACGAGTGCTTCGTCGAGCCGCGAACGCGGCAACGCGACGCTCGAATATTCGAGCGTGTCGGCCATGCGGCCCAGACGATCGTGCCGTTTGACGAGCTGATACTTTTCCTTGATCTTCGCGCGAGTGGTTTCCTTCGGCGGCGGGAAGTGGTCTTTGATCAGCTTGAACACATACGGAAACGACGGCAGCGTGAACACCAGCATCACGAGCCCCTTGATGCCGGGCGCGATGATGAACTGATCGCTCGAATGCGACAGGTGATGCAGCAGATCGCGATAGAACAGATTCTTGCCCTGCTTTTGCAGACCCACCGACGTGTAGATTTCCGCCTTCGGCTTGCCCGGCATGATCGTGCCGAGAAACGCCACGTACGCGGATGGCACTTCCATATCGACCAGAAAGTACGAATGCGAAAAGCTGAAGATGATCAGCAACTGGTCGCGCTTGAGCAGCACGGTGTCGAGCGCAAGCACGCCGGGCTTCACATGGCGCAAAGGCACCGCGAACGGCAGCAGCAGATCGCCGTTGATGATCCGCCCGACGATATACGCCGACTTGTTTCGGTAGAACAGCGACGACAGCACGTGAATCTGGAAATTGGGCGCTTCGTCGAACACGCCGAACGCGTCGTGGATGGTCTGCATCACGCAACTCACGTCGCGCTTCAGGTCTTCGAACGGCGGCTCCAGCTGGAAATTCGTGACGACGCGTTCGAGCGTGGCGGCGAGGCCGTCCTTGCCGGGGTAGTACGCGCGATAAGTGGGCTTCGCGGCCGGTTCGTCGTTCTCGATGTATTCGGTCGAAATCGCCGGGCGCACGAAGATGAAGTCGTTATTGAAGTACGAGCGGTGCAGGATCTTGCAGCACACGGAATTAAAGAAGGTTTCCGCGCACTCGGGCTGGCGGTGCGTGGTCAGCAGGCCGATGTAGTGCAGCTTGATCTGCTGCCACACTTCGTCGTCGATGTTCTCGGCGTCGTACTCGTCTTCGAGCAGCTCGACGCATTCCTCCACACGCTCGTCGTACGAGGTAATGCGTTCTCGTGCGAGCGTTTGCAGGCCATGCCAGTCTGCGTTTTCGAACAGCGTCTTGGCGTGGATCGCGGCGTCGCGAAAGATCCGATAGTGCCGGTCGAATCCTTCGAGCATGGTCTGCGCAACGTCAAAGCCGATTTGCGACGACAGCAATTTGGGGAAGTGATTCATGTCGACCGTGCATTCGTCTCATGTCGTGAAGACACCCGGGATGACTTCGACCGGGTGGGCCCGCAATACATCGCCACACTCATGCGCGGCTGGTTGCGCGTGTGCCGTTTTCCAGCAGCACGCGCGCCTGCGCTTCGTATTGCGCAAGGTCTTCGAGCGTTGCGTTCAGATCTTCCAGCTGACGTTCGAGCACGTCGCGATGCCGCGCCACCGTGGCGAGAAACGCGTGCAATTGCGGCACGGTGTCGGTGGGCGATTCGTACACGTCGAGCAGATCGCGAATCTCCGACAGCGTGAAGCCGAGCCGTTTGCCGCGCAGTGTGAGCTTCAGGCGCGTGCGGTCGCGCGCCGAGTAGACGCGCCGCAGACCGCTCGATCCTTCACGGCTCGGCGAGAGTAAACCCTGGTCTTCGTAAAAGCGGATCGCGCGCGGCGTGACGTCGAATTCCCGGGCGAGCTCGGTGATCGTGAATTGCGTGTTCATCGGGGCATCCCGTGGCCGGGCAGAAAATCGGATTGGACGATAGAATCGACGTTTACGTTATCGTCAACTTGAGATGAACGCAACACCTGTAAAAACCTGGTAGAAACCCCGCAGTAACCTGGCAATAACCCGCAGCAAACACGGCGCACTACGGCACGAGCGTGCCGCAACCACGCCGCCCGGCATCGCACACCTCGCCATGCTGGACGACCGACGGAGGAAGACACCCCCAATGAATGCACTCGAACATCAACTCGACTACCCGTTCAACGACACGCTGCCGGACCCCGGCCACGCGCTGGAAGTCGCGCCCGGCGTGTTCTGGCTACGCATGCCGCTGCCGTTCGCGCTGGACCACATCAACCTCTGGCTGCTGCGCGACGAGATCGACGGTCAGCAGGGCTGGACGGTGGTGGACTGCGGCATTACGTCGGACACGATCAAGGCGAACTGGGAGACAGTGTTCGACACGGTGCTCGACGGCCTGCCGGTGTTGCGCGTGATCGTCACGCATTGCCATCCGGACCACATCGGTCTCGCGCACTGGATTTGCACGGGCGGCGACAAGCAACGCTGGGACGTGCGGCTGTGGATGACCCTCGGCGAATACATGCAGGCACGCGTAATGGCGGCCGGCGACGGCTCCAACGCGGGCGGCGACGGCGCGGCACGGCACTTCGCGCGACACGGCGTGACCGATGAAGAGTCGCTCGACAAACTGCGCAACCGCAAAAGCTATTACGCGAGTCTGGTGCCGGCGATTCCGGGGCAGTATCGGCGCTTGCGTGAAGCCGATGGCGTGAAGATCGGCGGTAAGACGTGGCATGTGGTGACGGGTTTCGGTCATTCGCCGGAACACTGCGCGCTGTACTGCGAAGAGACTGGTGTGCTGATTTCCGGCGACATGGTGCTGCCGCGAATTTCGACCAATGTGTCGGTGTTCGATATCGAACCGGAGGGGACGCCGCTCGCGTTGTACCTGGAATCGCTCGGCCGCTACGAGACGATGCCGGAAGACACGCTGGTGTTGCCGTCGCATGGCAAGCCGTTTCGCGGCGTGCGCACGCGTATCCAGCAGTTGCGCGAGCATCACGACGCGCGCCTGACGGAAGTGCGCGAGGCTTGCGCGGAGAAGCCGCAAAGCGCCGCGGACATCGTACCGCTCATGTTCAAGCGCCAGTTGGATATCCACCAGATGACGTTTGCAATGGGCGAGGCGCTCGCGCATTTGCATCTGCTGTGGCTCGCGGGCGAGTTGAAGCGAGAGCAGGGTGGGGATGGGGTGATCCGGTTTTCGCCGGTCTAAAGGCGATAGTGAGTCGACAAAAAAGCCCGGTGCGTTTCGAACGCAACCGGGCTTTGCTTTTATTCGCCTCTGAAAACCAGCAGCCTTACTGCACCGCCACCGTCCCAAAGTTCTGCCGTCCAAACGGACTCACGTGATAGCCGCTCACGTTCGTGCGCGTAATCGCCGACGCAGTCGGATATCCGAGCGGAATCCACAGCGCCTGATCGTGAATGATCTGCTGCGCCTGTTCATACGCTTTCGCGCGTTTCGCCTTATCCGGCGTCGACTTGCCGTCGGCGATCAGCTTGTCCAGGTCCTGATCGCAGAAGCGCGCGAAGTTGATGCCCGACTTCACCGCATTGCAGCTAAAGAGCGGCGACAGGTAGTTGTCCGGGTCGCCGTTGTCGCCGGCCCAGCCCATGAACAGCGAATCATGCTGGCCTTGTTTGGCCTGCTTGATCAACTCGCCCCATTCGATCACCTTCACCTCCGCCTTCACGCCGATCTTCGCGAAGTCCGCCTGCAGCAGTTCGGCGCCGGCCTTCGGGTTCGGATTCAGCACGCTGCCGTTCGGACGTACCCAGATCGTCGTTTCGAAGCCGTTCGGATAGCCCGCGTCGGCGAGCAGTTTCTTGGCCTTGACCGGGTCGTACGGCCACGGCTTCACGGCCTTGTCGTAGCTCCACGTGTTCGGCGGATACGGGTTTACGGCCGGCGTCGCGGTGTTGTCGAATACCGTCTTCAGATACGTGGTGCGGTCGAACGCCATGTTCAGTGCGGCGCGCACCTTCTGGTTGTCGAGCGGCTTCTTCTGCGTGTTCAACGCGACGAACGCCGTCATGAACGCGGGCGTTTGCACGATGGCGAGCGACTTGTCGGTCTTCGCGTCGGCGAGATCCTGCGGCTTCGGCGACAGCGCGATCTGGCATTCGCCCGCTTTCACTTTCTGCGCCCGCACCGTGGCGTCCGGCGTGATCGCGTAGATCAGGCGGTCGATCTTCGGCTTCGGCCCCCAGTAGGTCGGGTTGACGTCGTAACGGATCACCGCGTCTTTCGTGTAGCTCTTCAACTCGAACGGGCCGGTGCCGATCGGCTTCGCGTTCAGATCGGCCTGCTTGCCGGCCTTGAGCAACTGGTCGGCGTATTCAGCCGAATAGATCGACGCGAAACCCATTGTCAGGATCGACACGAAGGTCGCGTCCGGCGCGTTCAGTTCGAATTTGACGGTGTTGTCGTCGACCTTGCTGACCGACTTGATCAGCTTCGGCAGGCCCATCGACTGCGCATGCGGGAAGCCGCTCGCGCCCGCCACCTTATGCCACGGATTGCTGTCGTTGAGCATGCGGTCGAATGTGAAGACGACGTCGTCGGCATTCAGCGCGCGGGTGGGCTTGAAGTAGTCGGTGGTCTGGAACTGCACGTTCGGGCGCAGATGGAACGTGTAGGTGAGGCCGTCGGCGCTCACGTCCCACTTGTCGGCTAGCGACGGCTCCACCTTCTTCGTGGCCTCGTCGTACGAGACCAGTGAGTTGAAAATCACGTCGGCCGACGCATTGGTCGTGACGAGCGAGTTGAACTGCACGACGTCGAAGCCGTCGGGGCTCGACTCGGTGCAGACGGTCAGCGGTTTGGCGAGCACGAGCGCGGGCGCCGTGAACAGTACGGCGGCAGCGAGCAGTTTGAAGCGCATAGGATCTCCCATAACAAGCGCAGTCAGGCAGTGCGTCTGGTTGTGTGGTTATGTTCCGTTGACGAGGGTGGCCGGCGTAGCCGCCGTCTTTATTGTGATACGTTTCCGGCGCTGGCGCATGACGCAGATAATGCCGCCCATGCGCGGGTGAGCCTGCGCGAAAGCTTATCGAAGGGTGGTTGCGGCGACAACAACTTAATCCGCATATCCATATGGAGCGGGCGCTGCGCTGGGGGTTTAGCCGTGCGGCGCAATGCGCGTGCGAGGGCGCCCTAAGGCGTGCGGCGGGGCGTGGCGAGATATGACGACGCCCACGAGCCAGGGCTCTTGAGCGACATTGCAGAAGGGAAGCGTGCGGCGCCGGTTGCATCGGCCGCACGGGGTGATCGGTCTTACTCGGTAGCGGCGCGCGGCTTGCGCGGCGCGCGCTCGAACGCGCGGTCGTAGAGCCAGCGCGGCATGACATGCAGCAGCATCGCGACGATACGCATCTGCCACGGGAACACCGCAAACGCCGTTTGACGTTCGACCGCGTTCGCTACCTTCACCGCGAAACGGTCGGCGTCCATCAGGAACGGCATGGTGTACGGATTGTGGTCGGTCATCGGCGTGCGGATGTAGCCGGGCGCGATGGTGACGACGCCGACGCCCTGCGGCCGCATCTCGACGCGCAATGCTTCCAGATACTTGAGCGCGGCCGACTTCGACGCGCTATACGCGCCGGAGCCCGGTAAACCCCGCACGCTGGCGACGCTGGCAATCCCGACCAGGGTCCCTTTCTTCGCGGCGACCATGGCGGCGGCGAACGGCTCGAACGTGGCGACCATGCCGAAGTAATTGATGTCCATCACTTCGCGGAAGGTGCGCAGATCGCCGTGTCCGGTGACCGCACCGCGGCTGATGCCGGCATTGGCGATCACGACATCCGGTAGGCCGTATTGCGCAATGAATTGCGCGGCCGCTTCGGCGAGCGCTTCGGCGTCGCGCACGTCGACGGCATAGACCGCGACGGCATTCTTTGGATGGGACTGCTGGAACGCGGCGAGGGCGTCGCCGCGACGGGCGACCAGGCCGAGAATCGCGCCGCGCTGCGCATATTCGGCAGCGAGGGCGAGGCCGATGCCACTCGAGGCGCCGGTAATGAAAACCTTCAGCGGTGAACTCATTCCGGCGCCTCGCCTTTACATCTTCTTGGCGCGGATTTGCGCGACCAGGTAGTCCAGCACCTGGATCGTGCCCGGCAGGCTGTTGGTCTGAGCCGGGCCGGTTTCATACTTGCCCTGAACGGCCAACGTCGGCACGCCGTCGATCTTGTAGTCGTTCATCAGCTTCGTGTCTTTCTGCAACGCGCTTTGCGTCGAGAACGAGTTGTACGCGTCCATGTACTTCTTCGGATCGACGCCGTTCTTCGCGAGGAATTTGGCCTGATCTTCCGGCGTCAGCAGATAGTCTTTGTTGACGTGGATTTCGTTGAAGACCTTCGGCGTGAGCTGTTGCGCGAGGCCGAGCGCGTCGAGTGCGTGATACATCTTCGAATGCGGCACGAAGTCGTCGCGGAAGGCGACCGGCACGCGCTTGAACACGACGTCCGGGCCTTGCTTCTTTACCCATGCTTCGAGGTACGGGTTGAATTCGTTGCAGTGCGGGCAGCCGTACCAGAAGAATTCGGTCACTTCGATCTTGCCGGCCGGTTCGTCGGTCGGTTGCGGCGTGGCCAGCACGGTGTAGTCCTTGCCGGACACCGGTGCGGCCGGCGCCGCTTGAGCTGTGGCGGCAACGAGGCCCAGCGAGAGGAACAGAATGCTCAGCAGTTTTTTCATGTCGTGTTGACCCAGAGTAGGCGGTAAAGCGGCGGCGCCACGCAAATGCCCGTCACCGCTTTTCATTGTCGGCGTTGGGACGTTTTCAAACGTCCGTCGTGTTTGTGACACGCGCCGCACGCCGATGGTTCGGCGGCGGCGCGTTCCGGCAAATCACCGTGTCTTTATGGTTGGCTTATTGCTTCGTAAAACGGATCACGGCGGTGTCGACGCCTGCGTCGGATAGACGCTGACGGCTCGAATTCATGTCCTCGAACTTCGAGAACGGCCCGATCCGCACGCGATAGTACGTCACCCCGCCCGCATCGCGCTGCGTGACCTTCGACTCGAAGCCCTGGAAGGCGAGACGCGCGCGTTGCTGTTCGGCGTCGGCCGAGGTCTTGTACGCGCCCACTTGCAGGAAGTAGCCGGTGTTCGCGTCGCCCGGAGCTGGCGCCGCCGTCGCGCTGGAACCCGGCTTGGCGTTGTTGGCGGTTGCCGTGCCGGGTGCCGGTGCGCTGGACGCCTGCGGCTTCTTCGCCGGTGCGGTGGGCGCGCCGTTGCCGTTGTCCTGCGCGGGCTTCGGTGCGACCGCCACGCCGTTCGGGTTGGCGTTCGTGCCGTTGGTGCCGTTCGTGCTGTTAGCCGGCGGCACTTCGACGATCTGCGGCTCTTCCAGCATGCCCGACTGCGTCTGCGAATTGGTCTGGCCCGGCGCGGTATTCGGCGGCGCCGGTTGCGCGGCTTGCGGCACCGGTTGGCCCGGCGTCTTGCCTTGCAGCGGACGGTTCGGATCGTATTGCGCCTGGCTCGCGCTGGAGTCGGACGCCGCGGGCGGCGCCACCTTCGAGACGAACGGCGTAGGCGCACGGGTGATATACAGCGCCACCACTACCGCGATCGCAAGGCCGACGATCAGGCCCAGCACGATGCCGAGAAAAGTGCCCCCGGTTTGTTTCGATTGCTTTGTTGTGCGGCGTGGTTTTGCCATCGTATGAATCACCTGCAAAAAGAATCCTGGAACGGCCGCCGATTATAACGACGGCCGCATGCATGTTACGGCGGAGGACTTACATCTTGACGGGAGCGGAGACGCCAATCACGGCGAGACCGTTGGCCAGCACTTGACGCGTGGCCGCGAGCAGCGCGACGCGGGCGTTGCGCTCGGCCGCGTCGTCGACCAGCACGCGCTCGGCCCGGTCATTGTAGAACGAGTGGAATTCCCCGGCGAGGTCGCGCAGATAGAACGCGACCGCGTGCGGCGCGAGTTCGTCGGCGGCGTGTTGCAGCATGTCCGGGAATTCGGCGAGCTTGTTCAACAGCGCCATGGCGCGTTCGCTGGTGAGCGGGGACACGTCCACCGAGGCGAGCGTGGTTTCGTCCGTGTTGTAGCGCGACTTGCATTCGGCGAGCACCGAGCAGATGCGCGCGTGTGCGTACTGCACGTAATGCACGGGGTTTTCGTCGTTCTGCTTGAGCGCAAGGTCGATGTCGAACACGAATTCCGTATCCGCCTTGCGCGAGATCAGGAAGAACCGCACGGCGTCGCGGCCGCGGCGAATCGTTTCCTCGTCGATCAGGTCGACGGCGGTTTCCGAGCCCGGCGTCGCGCCGCCCGACCATTCGATCAGGTCGCGCACCGTCACGTAGCTGCCGGCGCGCTTGGAGATCTTCACCTCTTCGCCGTTGCGCATGACCGTGACCATCTTGTGCAGGATGTAGTCGGGATAGCCCTTCGGAATGCCGATGCCCAAGCCTTGCAAGCCGGCGCGTACGCGCGCGATCGTGCCGTGGTGGTCCGAACCCTGAATGTTGATGACCTTGGTGAAGCCGCGTTCCCACTTGGCGACGTGATAGGCGACGTCCGGCACGAAGTACGTGTAGGTGCCGTCGGTCTTGCGCATCACGCGGTCTTTGTCGTCGCCGTCGTCTGTGGTGCGCAGCCACAGCGCGCCTTCCTGCTCGTAGGTCTTGCCGGCGGCGACCAGCGCCTCGACCGTCTTTTCGACCCGGCCTTCCGTGTACAGCGACGACTCCAGGTAGTACTGGTCGAACTTCACGCCGAATGCCTGCAAGTCCATGTCCTGCTCGCGGCGCAGATACGCCACCGCGAAACGGCGGATCGCTTCGAAATCCTCGACGTCGCGCGCGCCGGTTACCGGCTCGCCGTCGCTCGCGGCGACCGTGGCGCCGGCCAGATAGTCTTTGGCGATTTCGGCGATGTACTCGCCGTTGTAGGCCGACGCCGGCCAGCCCGCGTCGCCGGGGGCGATGCCGCGCGCGCGCGCCTGGGTGGACAGCGCGAGCGTCTGGATCTGCACGCCAGCGTCGTTGTAGTAGAACTCGCGGTGCACGTCCCAGCCTTGCGAGGCCAGCACGTTGGACAGCGCATCGCCGAGCGCCGCCTGACGGCCGTGGCCGACGTGCAGCGGGCCGGTCGGGTTGGCCGACACGAATTCGATCAGGACGTGTTTGCCGGCGTCGCGCTGCGAGCGGCCGAACGCGCTCTGCTCGGCGAACACGGCGGCGATGACCGCCTGCTTCGCGGCGGCGGCCAGACGCAGGTTGATGAAGCCGGGGCCGGCCACTTCAGCGGCTTCGACGAGACCTTGGGCGAGCGGCTGCGCGAGCAGTGCGTCGACGATCTGTTGTGCGAGCTGGCGCGGATTCGCGCGCAGCGGTTTGGCGAGCTGCATGGCCACGTTGCACGCGACGTCGCCGTGCGCGGCGACCTTGGGGCGTTCCAGCGTGATGGTGGGCGAGACGAAAGCGGCTTCGGTCGCGCCTTGCGAGGCTTCAGCGACCTGCTTTACCGTGTCGGCGAGCAGGGTTTCGAGGGTCTGTTTGTGTGCAGGCAGCATGCTTGTTGCGAGTCCAGTGAGGCAATCCGGTGATGCGGAAGAGGCGTCGGCCGTGCCCGTGCAGCAGGCGCAGCCGGTCCGTCAGAAGCGTGGAAAGCGGCGCGGCGCCCATTGCGGCAATTCGCTCGCAACGATCGCGCGGTCAGGCACGTTGCCTGCAACAGTCAGGCATGATGCACAGCGGCTCGCGGCGGTCGACCGGCGCGGCAGCCTGGTGAGCGATCGCGCCACGTTCGCCCTGCCTGGCCGTGCACGGCCAGAGGCGGCGCGCTTTTCCGTTCAGACGGATTTTAGCAGGTGCTAATATGTTCAATGAGATGCCCAGCAAGGGCCGTGGCCGCCGCGCCTGCCTGGCGAGTCAACGTAACGCGCGCCGGCGCCGCTTTCGAGCCGCCGGCACGTCAATCCAACATAACCAGAAAAGGGAACAGTCATGCTGATTACTTTCAAATGCCGCGCCGCGCCAGACGTCATGATGCTGGAGAATCTTGCACAGTATCTGGTCGGTATCGTCGGCAAACGCCTGGGTGAACGCGGCGTCATTACGCACGACGAACTCGGTTTGGCCATCGGCAAACTCGAAGCCGCCATCAACGTCGACAAGCAGGAACGCGCCGAACACGACGGCCATTTCCATGAAGGCGAAGACGGTCACGAGCATCACGAGATTCCGCCGGGCCTCGCGCAACGCGCGTATCCGTTCCTCGACATGCTGCGCGCGGCGCAGAAGGAAAACGCGGATATCGTCTGGGGTCTGTAGAAAAGAGCCCGCTCGAAGCGGGCTCTTTGTCATTCAAGGCCAGCGTTAGCCGGCTCCTGTCGCGCAGCGCTTACTGGCTGGCGGCGTCTGCCGGAGCCGCTTCCGGAGCCGACGCACCCTTCTTCACTTTCTTTTTCTTCGGTTTCTTGACGTGTTTCACGGTGGGCGGCGAATACGAGCTCACCGCGCTCGAGCCCGCCGGAGCGGCGGGCTGCGCCAGCGCCGCCGAAGCACCCACGGCCAGCGAAACAGCAGTCAACAACAGCGTCAGCTTCTTCATACGATTCTCTCCGTCGACGATTGCAATTAGATAAGCCGACGCGTTTTGGCCGCGTCTGGCTGGGTAAACCCAATTCAGTCTACAAAGCCGAAAATTACACTGCCGCAAATATTCAGCCTTTCAGACCCGATATAGTGGGTTTCCCGCCACGCTATGCAAAAGGCTTACAGCAAAGGCGCCAGAGCGCGCTCCGCATCCGTTTTCGACAACGCCATGCGGATTGCGTAATCCTCCAGTTGGTCCTGACCGATCTTGCCGACCGAGAAGTAGGTGCTGTCGGGATGCGCGAGATAGAAACCCGAGACGCTCGCCGCCGGCAGCATGGCCAGCGATTCGGTCACGCTCATGCCGATTTCGGTGGCTTGCAGCACGTCGAACATGTCGCGCTTGACCAGATGGTCCGGGCAGGCCGGATAGCCGGGCGCCGGACGGATGCCGTGATACTTCTCGGCGATCAGGTCGTCGTTCGACAGGGTTTCGGTGTTCGCATAGCCCCACAGATCGCGCCGCACGCGCGCATGCATCGCTTCGGCGAAGGCTTCGGCGAAACGGTCCGCGAGCGCCTTCAGCATAATCGCGCTGTAGTCGTCGTGATCCTTTTCGAACTGCTTTTCCTTCACGTCGACGCCGAGCCCCGCCGTGACCGCGAACATGCCGATGTAGTCGGCCACGCCCGATTCTTTCGGCGCGATGAAGTCGGCGAGCGAGCGGTTCGGCCGCATCACACCGTCCACCACCGGGCGCACACTCTGCTGGCGCAGATTGCGCCAGGTCAGCGCGACTTCCGAGCGCGATTCGTCCGTGTAGATTTCGATGTCGTCGTCGTTCACCGTATTGGCGGGCAGTAGCGCGATCACGCCGTTGGCCTGCAGCCAGCGGCCCTGGATCAGGCGCGAGAGCATCGACTTGCCGTCCGAAAACACGCGCCGCGCCGATTCGCCGACGATCTCGTCGTTCAGGATCGCCGGGTAGGGGCCGGCCAGGTCCCAGGTCTGGAAGAAAGGACCCCAGTCGATATAGTTCGCGAGTTCGCTCAGGTCGAAGTTTTTGAACACACGGCGGCCGATGAACTTCGGCTTGACCGGCTGGTAGCTCGCCCAGTCGACCTTGGTCTTGTTCGCGCGGGCTTCGGCGAGCGTGACCATCGGCGTGGCTTTGCGGTTGGCGTGCTGCAGGCGGATGCGGTCGTAGTCGGTTTTGAGCTCGTCGAGGTACTTCGCCGCGCCTTCATCGGACAGCAGGCTCGACGCCACCGACACCGAGCGCGATGCGTCCGGCACGTACACCACCGGCCCTTCGTAATGCGGTGCGATCTTCACCGCGGTGTGCACGCGCGAGGTGGTCGCACCGCCGATCAGCAGCGGAATCTTCTTGATGCGGAAGTAGTCGTCGCGCTGCATTTCCGAGGCGACATAAGCCATTTCCTCGAGGCTCGGCGTGATCAGCCCCGAGAGCCCGATGATGTCCGCGCCTTCGACCTTCGCCCTGGCGAGAATGTCGTTGCACGAGACCATCACGCCCATGTTGACCACTTCGAAGTTATTGCACTGAAGCACCACGGAAACGATGTTCTTGCCGATGTCGTGGACGTCGCCCTTGACGGTCGCGATGACGATCTTGCCCTTCGCGCGCACGTCGCCGCCGGCCTCCGCGAGCAGGCGTTTTTCTTCCTCGATGAACGGGATCAGGTGCGCGACCGCCTGCTTCATCACGCGCGCCGACTTGACGACTTGCGGCAGGAACATCTTGCCCTGACCGAACAGGTCGCCGACGATGTTCATGCCGTCCATCAACGGGCCTTCGATCACGTTGATCGGGCGACCGCCGGTGGCCGCGATCTTCGCGCGCACTTCTTCGGTATCTTCGACGATGAAGTTGGTGATACCGAGCACCAGCGCATGCGCGAGACGCTTCTCGACCGGCTGGTTGCGCCACTCGAGGTTCTCTTCTTTCTTCGCGGCGCCGGTCTTGAACTTGTCGGCGATTTCGAGCAGCCGGTCGGTGCCGTCTTCACGGCGGTTCAGCACCACGTCTTCGACACGTTCGCGCAACTCCGGGTCGAGGTCGGCATACACGCCGAGCTGGCCCGCGTTGACGATGCCCATGTCCATGCCGGCCTGAATCGCGTGGTAGAGGAACACGGTGTGGATCGCTTCGCGCACCGGGTCGTTGCCGCGGAACGAGAACGACACGTTCGACACGCCGCCGCTCACCTTCGCGTACGGCAGGTTTTCCTTGATCCAGCGCGTCGCGTTGATGAAGTCGACCGCGTAGTTGTTGTGCTCTTCGATACCGGTGGCGATCGCGAAGATGTTCGGATCGAAGACGATGTCTTCCGGCGGGAAGCCGACTTCGTTCACCAGGAAGTCGTACGAGCGCTTGCAGATTTGCGTCTTGCGCTCGTAGGTGTCGGCCTGGCCTTGTTCGTCGAACGCCATCACGACGGCGGCCGCGCCGTAGCGGCGAATCAGGTTCGCGTGGTGGCGGAAGGCCTCTTCGCCTTCTTTCAGCGAGATCGAGTTGACGATCGCCTTGCCTTGCACGCACTTCAGGCCCGCTTCGATCACCTCCCATTTCGACGAGTCGATCATGATCGGCACGCGTGCGATGTCCGGCTCCGACGCGATCAGATTCATGAAGCGCACCATGGCCGCTTTCGAATCGAGCATCGCTTCGTCCATGTTGACGTCGATCACCTGCGCGCCGTTTTCGACCTGCTGGCGCGCGACCGCGATGGCGTCGTCGAACTGATCGTTCAGGATCATTCGCGCGAAGGCTTTCGAGCCGGTCACGTTGGTGCGCTCGCCGACGTTGATGAAGAGCGTGCCGGACGTGACGTTGAACGGCTCGAGGCCGGAAAGGCGCATGGTGTGATCGGTCATGGCGTGTGTGCGAGTCGATTGCGTGCGGTTAAGGTGCGTCTGCGAGTTGCTTCTGTTGCGGTGGCGAAGAGAGGCGGCCGAAGCTCAGGCCGCTGCTTTCACGCTGCGTCGCGGTATTGGGTCGGCCATTTGCGCGGCTTGATTTCAGCCAGTGCCTGAGCGATCGCCGCAATATGCTCCGGCGTCGTCCCACAGCACCCGCCCGCGATATTCACTAGCCCCGCCTGCGCGAACTCCTTCAACAAACCCGACGTATCCGCCGGCAATTCGTCGAAGCCCGTATCGCTCATTGGATTCGGCAAGCCGGCGTTCGGATAGCACGACACATAGGTGTCGCACAGCTTCGCCAGTTCGGCGATGTACGGGCGCATCAGCGCCGCGCCCAACGCGCAGTTCAAACCAAAGGTGAGCGGCTTCGCGTGACGCAGCGAGTTCCAGAACGCCTCGACGGTTTGCCCCGACAGAATGCGGCCCGATGCGTCGGTGACCGTGCCCGAGATCATGATCGGCAGACGCTCGCCGGTGTCCTCGAACAGTTCGTCCAGCGCGAACAGTGCGGCCTTCGCGTTTAGCGTATCGAAGATCGTCTCGACCAGGAACAGATCGCAGCCGCCGTCGAGCAACGCCTTGGCCTGCTCGTAATAAGCCGCGCGCAATTCGTCGAAGGTCACGTTGCGCGCGCCCGGATCGTTCACGTCCGGCGAAATGCTCGCGGTCTTCGGCGTCGGTCCGATCGCGCCGGCGACGAAGCGCGGCTTGTCAGGCGTCGAATATTTGTCGCAGGCGGCGCGCGCCAGCCTGGCCGATTCGAGATTCATTTCGATGGCGAGCTCTTCCATGCCGTAGTCGGCCTGGGCCACCGTGGTCGCACCGAACGTGTTGGTCTCGATGATGTCCGCCCCCGCCGCGAGGTATTGCTCATGAATCTCGCGGATGATCTGCGGCTGCGTGATCGAGAGCAACTCGTTGTTGCCTTTGATGTCGCGACCGTAGTCCTTGAAGCGCTCGCCGCGATAACGGGCTTCGTCGAGCTTGTAGCGCTGGATCATCGTGCCCATTGCGCCGTCCAGGATCAGGATGCGCGACTGGAGCAGCGCGGGCAGCGCCGCACCGCGCGTATAGGCGGCTTCGGAGCGGACTGGCGTGGCGGTTTGAGCAGGCTGGTTCATGGCGGACGAGGGCTTGCGCCGGGTTTGGCGGGAAACCTGTCATTGTAGCCGCTGCCGGGCGCACACGCCGGGCGCGGGCCGCACAGGCGATCTCGCCGTCGGAAAAGAAAACGGCCCAACAAGCCAAAAGCCTGATGGACCGCTTCATGAACTGCTGACCGCCTTGAAAGGGCCGCCGGGTGGGCCGACTGCTAAGCCGGACGGCGCGGTCGAAGATAGGTCGCCAAAAACGTTGATTCGAAGCTTGTGCTTAGTGAAGGATCACCGGTTGATGCATGAGGCTGTCGAACTGCCCGAGGAATTCGTCTACCTCGTCCAGCGACGGTTCCTCTTCGATCAGCTTCTGCACGTGCTCGCGAAACCGCGCCGCCATTGCGCCATCAATGTAGATCTCCCGCTGCATGTTTTTGTCCACGATCTCGTAGCCACCCGACTTCATGGCCAGCGGACCTTCCTGCGGCGGAAACTCGACGACGCAATAGTTGGGGCTGTTGTAGATCATTTGCATGGCGACACTCCTTATTTCCGTTGGCTCCTGGCCATTCCTGCGCCATAGGTTGGAGCGTGAGGGTGGAATTCAAGGGGTGGGTCCGGATTGACGCTTGTAAAAGTTCCGAACCTACCGGTTAGACCGGCCTTTCAAGAAACGTTTCAAGCAGTGCAGCAAAACGGTGAGATTGTTCGATGGGCGCGAGATGAGCGGCATCGAGCAGTTCGAAACGTGCGCCTTCGATGGCGTCTGCAATTGCCTGCGTATCAGCAGGCGGCGTGCCCGTGTCGTGCCGGCCCGCCACGGTCAATGTTGGGCAACGGATGGTTCCCAGCTTACTGCGTACATCGAAATCGCGCACCGCTTCGCACGCCATGGCGTAGCCTTCTGACAACGTATGGCCGAACACCTCGCGAATCGGCTCGACGGCTTCGGGATGTTCGCGTTGAAAGTCAGGTGTCAGCCAGCGATCCATGGTGGACGGTACCAGCGACGCCATGCCGCCCTCGCGGACGCTCGCGGCGCGTTGCTCCCACAGTGCGCGGCTTTCGGGCCGTGTGCCGCCGAACGTATTGGCCAACGTGAGGGTGTCGACGCGTAACGGGTGGTCGAGCGCGAACTGCTGCGCGATCATGCCGCCCATCGACATGCCGACCACGTGCGTGCTGGGCGCGCCGAGCGCATCGAGCAAGGTGGCGAGATCGTGCGACAGGTCGGCCATGCCGAAAGCCTCACGCGACAACGCCGTCTTGCCGTGGCCGCGCAGGTCGTAGCGCAGCACGGTGTAGTCGTCGCGGAAATAGCCGGCGAGCTGGTCCCACACCGAGAGGTCGCCACCGAGCTGATGAATGAACGTGAGCCACGGGCCGCCGCCCTCGTTGCTCAGCACATAGCGCGTCTCGATTCCGTTGATGTTCACTTGCATGCGGGCTCCTTGAAGGGATCGCAGTGGAAGGATCCATTGACGCGCGCTGCACAGCCTCGACCAGCCATCGACCTGATGGCTCAACAATATACGCAGCATCCGCGCGAATGGTTGCAGCAGTGTGTTGCGAGTTGGCAGCGTCGAAGAAGTTTCGCGGATTCATCGAGACTTCGCTCGAGACCGGCGTGTCAGGGCCTGATGATGCCGGGCGGGCTGCCGGGATCGGCAGGATTTGACGATTGGGACGGCGCGGCGTCGGGCGTTGCCGCCGATGGGCCAGGTGAAGCGCCAGGGTTGTCGTCGGCATTGTCGAGATTGAGCTTGCCGCGCCACACCAGTTCGAATTGCGTGCCGTTCGGTTCCGTCTGAACGATACGCGCGGGCAGCCAGCCGAGCGACGGCGCGAGCCATACGTCGATGCGACGCAAGTCGCCGTCGTGGCGCGGCAGGCGTTTGAAGTGACGCGTGTCGATGAAGCCTTGCGCCGTGCGGATGGTCTCGTCGCCGATCGTCTCGATGGGCCAGTTCTCGCCGCTGTCGTTGTCGACCACGAAGAATTGCCGCGTCACGCCGGGCTTATACGCGGCCGGGTCGCCGCGCACGAGGCTGGCGAGCTGCATCACCATGCTGAAGCGGTCCTGTGCGCCGTCGGGCAGCGGCAAGCTGGCCGGCGTGCGGGTGAAGGCGATTTTCTTGTCGCTGCGATTGAAGATGGCGATGTCTTCCGCGCGGCGGCCGCGCTTTTCGATGTATTGATCCGGCGCGAGGCCGAATGCGTCGATCCGCCCGTGGCTCGAATACACGAATGTGCCGACGAACGGCAAGGGCACCGACACCACCATTGCGTAGCTTTGCGCGTCGCTGGTCCAGTGGATTGTGCCGGGCTGGTTGCGCACGCCGTTGTAGAACGTGTCGTATTGCAACTCGCCGGAGGGCGGGACCGAAAACTTCACGCCTGGCGCCGCTTGCGAAGCGCTTGCGGCAGCGGGGGCGCTGGCCGTGCCGGCAGCCTTTCCCGCGGAGGCGTTCGCGGTCGTCGTACTGGAAGCGCTTGTGGCCCCGGTTGCGCTCGCGACGGTGTCCGACGCTGCCGCTGCCAGTGGCGCCTGCTTCGCCGGTTGCAACGCGGTCAGCACATGCTCGCGCGGTTTGCGCGCGGCGGCCCGTTGCGCGGGCGCCGGTGCGGGCGTAGGCGGCGCGGCGGCGACTGGGTTGCGTTCGATACGCTCCGGTGTCAGCAGCGCCACCTGCACGGGGACACGCTCCTGGTCCGGCGGATTCAGCGTGGCGCCGTTGCGCTCGACCCACTGGGCGGCGATCCAGTGCAGAACCGCCACGACCAGCAGCACGGCGATCCATCGGCCCACGCGCAGCGCGACGCGCGGTACGCCAGGCGGCGTGCGATCGGAACGTTGCGTGACGGAGGATAAAGCCATCGGCGGTTAAAGGTGTGCGAGCCAGGAATGTATAGGCCCACGCGCGCGAAGCGAGTTCACTAAAGCGGCCACATCAATTCCGCGCGTCGCGGGGCGTCGCACTATACCCTAGCTCGTACGACAGCTTTTGCGCGCAGTCGCGCAGCGCCAGATCGATCTCGCCGCCCCACCGGATATCGAACACGCCTTCGTGGCCCAACGCGATCAGGCCGAGCGCGAGGTCGCCCGTCGAGTCGAATACCGGCATGCAGAACGCGTGAATGGTGGGCAACAACATGCCTTCCACGCGCGCCGCCTGATGTTGCCGCACTTGCGCGAGCGTCTGTTCGACTTCGTCGCGGGTACGTGGTCCGCCCAAGTGCGCGGCGCGGCGCGCGTCGGCCAGTTCGCGTTCGAGCATCGCGGCGGTCTTGCTAACCGGCAGATACGCGGCGAACAGCAGGCCAGTGGCCGAACTGAGTAGCGGCATCACGTCGCCGAGTTTCAGTGACGCCTTCGCCGGATGACTCGATTCCATCCAGTGGACCATGGTCGGCCCCTGATTGCCCCAGACCGCAATGCCGACCGTCAGATCGAGCCGGTCACGCAATTCAGCGAGCGCTATACGCGCAAGCTTCACGCCGTCGACCCGCGCAAGCCGCGCGAGCCCAAGTTGCAACGCGAAGCCGCCCAGCTCGTAGCGGCCCGACAGCGGGTCTTGCGACACCACGCCCAGGCGCAGAAAACTCACCAGATAGCGGTGCGCCTTCGCCGGACTCATGCCGGCGCGCTGCGCGAGGTCGCGCAGCATCATCGCGCGGGTTTCGTGGGTCAGCACGTCGAGCAGGCGGAATCCGACTTCGATCGACTGGATGCCCGAGCGCAGTTTTTCTTCGCCGCCGTCCCCGGTTTCACCGCTTTCTTCGTCGATGTCGGTGAGTTCGGAGGCGGCATCGAGCGGTTCAGTCGTGCCCTGGTCGTTACGGATTGCGCCGGAGCGGGCGGTTGGAGGCATGAGCGGGGCGCCACGAGCGCGTTCAGAAGAGGTGTGAAAGGAGGAAAGCCGCAGGCACTTGGGCCGCGCCGATTCACCATCGTAGAATAGATTCCTTCTATCGTCACTAACACGGCTCATTCCCCTATGAAACTTGCCACGCTGAAGGACGGCACGCGCGACGGCCAATTGATCGTCGTGTCCCGCGACCTGCACACCGCGGCGATTGCCGATGCGATCGCGCCCACCATGCAGCGCGTGCTCGACGACTGGACCTTCTACGCGCCGCAACTGCACGATCTGTACGACGCGCTCAATCAGGGCCGCGCGCGCAACAGCTTCGCGTTCGACGCCAAAGACTGCATGGCGCCGCTGCCACGCGCGTTCCAGTGGGCCGACGGTTCGTCGTACGTGAATCATGTCGAGTTGGTGCGGCGCGCCCGCGGCGCCGAGATGCCGCCGGAGTTCTGGACCGATCCTTTGATGTATCAAGGCGGCAGCGACGATTTCATCGGTCCGAAAGACGACGTGCTGTGCGCGTCGGAGGCATTCGGCATCGACTTCGAAGCGGAAGTCGCCGCGATTACCACCGACGTGCCGATGGGCGCCACGCCCGATCAGGCGCTCAGAAGCGTGCGCCTGATCACGCTCGTCAACGACGTCTCGCTGCGCAATCTGATTCCCGCCGAACTCGCGAAGGGCTTCGGCTTTTTCCAGAGCAAGCCGGCCACGTCGTTCGCGCCGGTCGCGGTCACGCCGGACGAACTCGGCGAACATTGGCGCGACGGCCGCGTGCACCGGCCGATGATCGTTCATTGGAACAACAAAAAAGTCGGTCAACCGGACGCCGGCACCGACATGGTGTTTCACTTCGGCCAGTTGATCGCGCATGCGGCGAAAACCCGCAATCTGCGCGCGGGTGCGATCGTGGGTTCGGGCACGATCTCGAACAAGGACGCGAAGCGCGGCTATTGCTGTATCGCCGAGAAACGCTGCCTGGAAACGATCGAGCACGGTGCGCCGCAAACCGAATTCATGAAGTACGGCGACACCGTGAAGATCGAAATGTTCGACGAAGCGGGCAAGTCGATTTTCGGTTCGATCGATCAGGGCATCGCGCCGCTGGATTGATGGGTGGTTTTGCAAAGCGTTTTCGAAAGGGTTTCGCCCGATGCCGCCGCCCCAGCGCGCGGCTACACTGACTGGCGCGGCGGCGCGCCCGGGGTGGCGGCCTGCCGGTTCAACAAGACAAAAACGAAAACCAACGTGAGGAGACAGCATGCCGCGATTCGCATCCATCAAACCTGGAGCCCGGCGTAGCGAAACGGTTGAAACAACCTCCGGCGCGCGCGTGAGTCCCACGCGAGGTGGCCGTGTATTTCGCGCTACGGCGCTATGCGCCGCGCTCGCCTGCGTCGCTGCGCTACCCACCGGGGCATTCGCGCAGGTCAAGATCGGCCTCGTGCTGTCGCTGACCGGACCGGCCGCGTCGCTCGGGATACCCGCACGCGACACCGCCACGTTGCTGCCGAAACAGATCGGCGGTCAGCCGGTCGAGTACATCGTGCTCGACGACGCTTCCGACACCACGCAGGCCGTGCAGGACACCAAGAAGCTGATCTCGGAGAATCACGTCGACGCGATCATCGGTTCGTCGATCACGCCGAATTCGCTTGCCATGATCGACGTGGTCGCCGAAGGTGAAACGCCCATGATCTCGCTGGCGTCGTCGGCGAAAATCATCGAACCCGTCGATGCGAAACGCCACTGGGTCTTCAAGACGCCGCAGACCGACGCGATGATGGCGTCGGCCATTACCGAGCACGCGAGCGCGCACGGCGTCAAAACCGTGGCGTTCATCGGCCAGGCCGACGCGCTCGGCGAGACCTTCTACGCCGAAGTCGCCAAGTTCGCGCAGTTGCATCACATGGACATGGTGGCGAGCGAGCGTTTCAATCGCACCGATCCGAGCGTGACCGGCCAGGTCCTCAAAATCCTCGCGACGCATCCCGACGCGGTGGTGGTCGGCGCGGCCGGCACGCCTGCCGCGCTGCCGCCGAAAACGTTGCGAGAACGCGGCTATAAAGGGTTGATCTATCACAATCATGGAGTCGGCAATAACGACTTCCTGCGCGTGTGCGGCGCCGATTGCAACGGTACGTTCCTGCCGGCGAGTCCGGTGCTGGTGGCCGCGCAATTGCCGGCGGATCATCCGGCCAAACGTCTCGCGCTGGATTACATCAAGCGCTTCGAAGCGCTGCGCGGTCCGAACAGCGTGTCGGCATTTGGCTCGTACACGTGGGACGCCGGCATGCTGCTCAACAACGCCGTGCCGGTCGCATTGAAAGCGGGCGCGCCCGGCACGCCGGAATTCCGTCGCGCGCTGCGCGACGCGCTCGAAGCGACACGCGGTCTGGCAGATACCAATGGCGTCGTCAACATGAGCGCGACAGATCACCTCGGGCTCGATCAACGGGCACGCGTGATGGTCGAGATCATGAACGGGAAGTGGGTTTATCAGCCGCGGTGAAGATAAGAGGCCGCGCGTTGGCTTGCTGCCGGCGCGCGCTAGCCGGATGGATCGTTGCAAACATCGTTGAACACGTTTTGAACGCTTTTTGACTGTACCTCACGCAAGTCACGGATTGCTCGCCATGTCTCAGACCTCACACACCAACGACGCGTTCTACGCGCATTACCAGTCGCTTCAGTTGACGCGCCATCCCGACGGCGTGCTCGAAGTCGTGATGAGCGGCGAGGGCGCCAACAAAAGCGGCCTCGCCACGGCCAACGCGCGGATGCATTACGAACTCGCCGAAATCTGGCGCGATATCGACCGCGATCCGCAGACGCGCGTGGCGATCATTCGCGGCGAAGGTAAGGGCTTTTCCGCGGGCGGCGACCTGCAACTGGTCGAAGACATGGCAACCGATTTCGACGTGCGCGCGCGGGTGTGGCGCGAGGCGCGCGACCTCGTCTACAACGTGATCAATTGCAGCAAGCCGATCGTCTCGGCCATGCATGGCCCGGCAGTCGGTGCGGGCCTGGTGGCGGGGCTGCTTGCGGATATCTCGATCGCGGCGAAGACCGCACGGATTATCGACGGTCATACGCGGCTCGGCGTTGCGGCGGGCGATCACGCGGCGATCGTCTGGCCGCTGCTGTGCGGCATGGCGAAGGCGAAGTACTACCTGATGCTGTGCGAGCCGGTGAGCGGCGAAGAGGCGGAGCGTATCGGCCTCGTCTCGCTCGCCGTCGACGAAAACGACCTGCTGCCCAAGGCATTCGAGGTGGCGCGCAAACTTGCCAACGGTTCACAGACCGCGATTCGCTGGACCAAGTACGCGTTGAACAACTGGCTGCGCTCGGCGGGACCTGCGTTCGATACGTCGCTGGCGCTGGAATTCATGGGCTTCGCCGGACCGGACGTGCGCGAAGGCGTGAATTCGCTGCGTGAGCGGCGCGCGCCGGATTTCGGCGGTGCGGACCCGTGGCGCGGCGAAGCGAAATGACGTGAATGAGGTGACGCAAGTCCCCTTCTTCAAACGCGCCTGACGCGCGGCCCCCGCACGGTATGATCGACTCCGACGCGTGCGGGCCGGCGCGCATTCCTACACTTATGCAGCGAGGCGACAAGCATGACCGATACACCCGATTCCACGCCGCCGTTTCCCGGCTTCCCCGGCTTTCCGCCCGCTGAAATGCTCGAACGCATGTGGGGCATGATGCGGCTGTCGCCGTTCGGCTCCGCGTTCTCCGGCGCGCAGCCGGCCGGAGGCATGGGACCGTCGCTGTCGATGATGTCCGACATGATGGCGCCGCTCACCAATGTCGAGGAACTCGACAAGCGCATCACCGACATGCGGGCCGTCGAGCAATGGCTCAAGCTGAATCTGAGCATGCTGCAGTCCGCGATTCAGGCGCTCGAAGTGCAGCGCGCCACGCTTGCGACGTTGCGTGCGTTCGGCGCGTTCGCGCAATCGTCGATGGCGCAGCCGGCGGCATCCGCAGCACCGAGTCCCGCGTCGGCGACGGGCTGGCCGCATCCGCAGCAAACGGCTTCGGCCAGTGGCGCGGCTGCGTCCGCCGCAGCGGAAGAACCGTCCGGCGCCGCTGACAACGAGGAAACGCCGTCGACGCCTCCGTTCGACGCGTCCGCATGGTGGAACCTGCTGCAGTCGCAGTTCAATCAGATCGCCCAGTTTGCAATGACGCAGCCGGCCGCCGCGCCGGGCGACGCCACGCCGGACGCATCGCCGGCATCGGGCGGCGAAGCCGCGGCTGATGCGTCGCAAGCGCCGCCGCCAGATGCGGAGTCGGCTGCCCGACGACCGGCTGCGAAACGGCCGCCGTCCGCTGCGAAACGCACGGCTAGCGCGAGCGCCGCACCGCGCACGGCGAAAAAGTCGACCTGAAGCTGGGAATGACCGATGAGGACGTGAACCCGCCCGTCATCGGCAAAAAGACCACACGGTGCGCCGGCGATACGGGGCGGTTCGCCGTCTGTCATGCGTTTGACCTCGAATCTCAGCCACACTCCGCGGATCGCGCGCTTTGTTGAGAGAGGTCAAGCGGACGGTGCCGCGGC
Source organism: Paraburkholderia bryophila (assembly GCF_003269035.1). Taxonomy (GTDB): domain Bacteria; phylum Pseudomonadota; class Gammaproteobacteria; order Burkholderiales; family Burkholderiaceae; genus Paraburkholderia; species Paraburkholderia bryophila. The sequence goes on from NZ_QLTK01000036.1 coordinate 28,891, forward strand.
GTCTGCTACCGTGCGAATTCCGTAAAGTCAGCGTGCTATCATTGTGTAAGCTTTTGTTGATTTTTGGGCGTGTGCAAAAACAACCAAACGTGCCGCCCTTGCTTCATTTGCCGCCGGTAAGACCGGCGCAGGGCTGGACGGTGCGGTTTCACCGCAGACCGGCTCGACCTCAGGCATAGGGTATCCCTCACCCACGGTTGGCCGCGCAGCGCGTAGCTTAGATAGGGCGTGCCCGCGCAAACGCCCGACTTCTTTGCTGTCAGGTGCATCTAGGCGGCTGATTACCGCGTAAAATTGAATGTTGGCCGACGCACGGCGTGATCCGTTCGTCGTCAGCGAGAGTGCTACACGTAGCAGCAGACACACACAGTATGCGCAGAACAGGGGTGGGACTATGAACACCATGCTTTATCCGGAACTTTATAAATCGCTCGAATCCGTTCGATGGGACATGGAGAAAGACATTCCCTGGGACAAGTTCGATGCATCGCTATTGACCGACGAGCAGGCCGCGACGATCAAGATGAACGCGATCACCGAATGGTCGGCCTTGCCCGCCACGGAAATGTTTCTGCGTGACAACCATCACGACAGCGATTTCTCCGCATTCATGAGCGTGTGGTTCTTCGAAGAACAGAAACATTCGCTGGTGCTGATGGAATATCTGCGCCGCTTCAAGCCTGAGCTGTGCCCGACCGAAGAAGAACTGCACGCGGTGCGCTTCGAATTCGACCCGGCGCCGCCGCTCGAAACGCTGATGCTGCACTTCTGCGGCGAAATCCGCCTGAACCACTGGTATCGCCGGGCGGCTGAATGGCATACCGAGCCGGTGATCAAGCAGATCTACGAAACCATCTCACGCGACGAAGCGCGCCATGGCGGCGCGTATCTGCGCTACATGAAAAAAGCAATGGTGCAAACGGGCGACATCGCGCGTGCTGCGTTCGCCAAGATCGGCGTGCTGATGGCGTCGGCGCGTCGCACCGAAAAGCCGCTGCATCCCACCAACCTGCACGTGAATCAGGCGCTGTTCCCGCGCGACACGATTCAGTCGCGTCTGCCGGACCCGGAGTGGCTCGAGCGCTGGCTCGACGAACAGATCTGTTTCGACGACGGTTGGGAAAAGAAGGTCGTGGAGCGGATTTTGCACAACCTGTCCATTCTGTTCGAACGCACGTTCAACACCGCGCAGGAACTGAACCGCTACCGCAAGGAAGTGGTCATGCGCCTGCAGGCAGAGCAGAAGTCGTCGGAACAGCCTGCTTGATGGCGCTTAGGCATGTGATCCGCGTCAGCGGGTTCATGCCGGGCTTTATGCCAGGCTTTATCCTAGGTTAACCGCCCGCGCCACGAATCTGGTTTTACGGTTTCAGGAACGGCCCGGCAAGCGTGAGCTTGCCGGGCCGTTTTGCTTCATGCCGTCCAGCGTGTATCGTGACGGCACTTCTTTATTCTCTTTCCGATTCCGTCATGGCTGCTACTTTTGAACGCAAGATGCTGACGCGAGAGACCCTCGTGACGCTGCGTCCCACGCTCAACGCGCCGGTGGTGTTTACCAACGGCGTGTTCGATATCCTGCATCGCGGGCATGTGACTTATCTGGCCGATGCGAAGGCGCTCGGCGCATGCCTGATCGTCGGCGTGAATAGCGACGCGTCGGTCCGCATGCTCGGCAAGGGCGACGACCGGCCGATCAACAACGAGTCGGATCGCATGGCGTTGCTGGCGGCGCTGGAAAGCGTCGACTACGTGGTGTGCTTCGGCGAGAAGACGCCGGTCGAGCTGATTTCGGCGCTACGGCCGGACGTGCTCGTCAAGGGCGGCGACTACGACATGGACGTGTTGCCGGAGTCGGCCATTGTGCGCGGATGGGGCGGCCAAGCGCTGGCGATTCCGTTCGAGCATGACCGCTCGACCACGGCGCTGTTGAAGAAAGTCCGCACGCAGAGTTGACGGCCACTGCGGCAACGCCGACGCGGCGATCGGCGCCGCCGGCGCCGGGCCGCCCACCACCGCCTGATCGGCGGCCTCAGCGGCCGTAACCGGTTGCACCCTCAACCATTCCTGATGAATCTGGCGATTCAGATGATTAGGTTCGCGCCCGCCGGCCGTGGGCGTCGGGCCGAAAACGCCGCGCACCGCGACGAATGCCAGCAGGTTGGCAAGAAACAAGATGGCGATCAGCCAGCGCAGCATTATTGGTTTTCCCCGTCCAGAAAGTGTTGAGCCGCCTTGATTCCGATCTGATGGCCGCGAGTCACGCGCCGCGTGCCACTGCACGCTCGGCGGCTATCAGCGCGAGGCCGGACAGCACGAGCGAATCGTGGCGAGTATGCGGCACTTTCAGCGCGCTCGCCACTTCGTCCACGGCGCCGCCGCTGACCACGAGCCGCACCGGCACCTGCCATTCATCCTGCAGATCGCGCCACATCCGCTCGATCAGGCCGGCCTGTGCCAGCGTGCAGCCGGCGGAGAGCGAACGCGGCGTGTCCGTCGCGAAGAACGGGCCACGACGAGCCTCGGTGGCATCCAGCAGGCCACGTGCGGCGCTGGCGTCGAGGGTCGGCAGTTGTGCGGTGTGCTCGCCGAGCGAGCGCATCATCAGCGTCCAGCCCGGCGCGATCAGACCGCCGACAAAGTTGCCGTCCGCGCGCAACGCTTCCAGCGTGGTCGCCGTGCCGAACGTCGCGATCAGCAGATGTTCGCCCGGAAACGCGGCGTGCGCGCCGATCATGCCGGCCCAGCGATCGCTGCCGAGCGCGTGCGGCGTGGTGTAGCTATTGGTCACGCCGCATTGCGTGGCGCAGGCGCGGATCGTCGTGCGCGGCAAACCTGGCCAATGGGCGTCGAGCAATGCGGTGATCCGCGCCGCCACCGCTTCGCCCGCGACATTCGAGAGCCATGCGCCGCCGGGCGCCGGCAGATTCGACCAGGATGGCTCATCCACATCGTCGTGCGCCAACGCGCCGGCCGCGATTTGCGCGCCGTTGGGTGTCACCAGCGTCCACTTGATGCGGCTATTGCCCGCGTCGATCAGCAGATAAGGTGCACCGCTCGTCATGCCGCACCGTCGGCCAGACGCAGCGAGACGTCGCCGGTTGAAATGGTTTGGCGGCCGGTCGCCGTGTCGAGCAGCAACTGGCCGCGTTCGTCGACGCCCGCCGCCACGCCGCGCGTGATTTCCTGGCCCTGTTCCAGCAGCACGACTTCGCGTCCCGCGTACGCATGCATCGCGTTCCAGCGCGCCTGGAACGGCGCGAAGCCGTCCGCGCCGAAGCGCTGCAATGCGGGTTCGAGCGCGTTCAACTCAGCGGCCAGCGTGTCGGTGAGATTGGCGTTGGGCAACGCGCGCTGTAGTGCGGTCGGCACCGTGCCGCGCGCCTGCGGCGGCACGCCGGCGTTCAGCGCGCCGACCTTGGCGGCGAGTTCGTCCGCACCCTTGACGTTGGTACCGATGCCGATCACGACCGCGCTGGCGTAGTCGGTGCTCCATGCGGTCTCGATCAGGATGCCGGCCAGCTTGTCGCCTTCCAGCAGCACGTCGTTCGGCCATTTCAACGCGATCTGGCCGGGACCGGCGACCGGCAGCGAACGCAGTCCGTCGACCAGTGCGACACCGACCGCGAGGCTCAAGCCGGCGAGCTCTTCCAGCGGACGCGGCAGCACGCACGCCACCGAAAACAGCAGCGCATTGCCCGGCTCCGCATACCACGGACGACCGCGCCGGCCGCGCCCGGCGGTCTGCAGATAGGCGACCCGGACGAGCGGCCGCGGCAGCGCATTGCTTCTATGCGGCAACGCTTTGATGCGAGTCATCAGGTCGGCGTTGGTCGAGCCGGTTTCCTCGACGATTTCGATCGGCCAGTCGTGCGCCTGCGGCCCGAACAGCGCGACGGCGCGTTCGCGGTCGATGCGCCAATCGGTCGCGGCGGCTTGGGGGGGAGTCTTGGAGGCGTTCATGCCTCATATTGTAGCGACAGCGCACCCGATGGGGCCGCCGGCGGGGCCGATCCGCCGCGCCTTCGTTACAATGGCCCCTAATCCGATAACCAGATTCTCGCGATCCTTGAACTACGACACTCCGCCCGGCCTCGAAGTCGCGGCCGGCAGCCAGGGCAAGATCGTCCGGCTCTCGGGCCAGTGGACGGCGCTCGCGCTTGCCCGCGACCGGGCGACCGGCCATGTGATCCCGCTGTTGCGCTCGCTGCTCGGAGCCGAGGGCATCCGCGAGTGGGACCTATCGCGCATCGACCGGATGGACCACGTCGGCGGCCAGGCGCTGTGGCGCTTCTGGGGCCACAAGATGCCGCCGGACACCACGTTGACCGACACGCAGCGCGACATCTTCGAGCGCATTGCGTTGCTCGACACGGTGCGCGACACGGCCGAGCCGGTGGTCAAACTCGATCCGTTCACGCGGCTGGGCGTGTCGATCTTCTCGTTCTTCGAACATCTGTACGGCGGCGTCGGCATGCTCGGGCGGGTCGTGCTCGATCTGTTGGCGATCCTGCGCAAGCCGAAGCTCGCGCCGTGGACCGAAATTTCCGCGAACGTCTATAACGCCGGCGCGAGAGCGCTGCCGATCACCGCGCTGGTCGCGTTCCTGATCGGTATCGTGTTGAGCTATCTGTCCGCGCAGCAACTGCGGCTGTTCGGCGCCAATCAGTACATCGTCAATATTCTCGGCTTGTCGGTGATTCGCGAACTGGGGCCGGTGTTGTCGGCGATCCTGGTGGCGGGGCGTTCGGGCTCGGCGATCACCGCGCAGATCGGCGTGATGCGCGTGACCGAGGAGCTCGACGCCATGCGCGTGATGGGCATTCCGCACGGCCTGCGGCTGATCCTGCCACGGGTGGTCGCGCTCGGTCTCGCGATGCCGCTGCTCGTCATGTGGACCAATATCATCGCGCTGACCGGCGGCGCGCTGGCCGCCAAGATCGTGCTCGGCATCGACATGAGCTACTTCGCGCGCGCGTTGCCGGGCGTGGTGCCAGTCGCCAATCTGTGGATCGGGCTTGGCAAGGGCGTCGCGTTCGGCATGCTGATCGCGATCGTCGGCTGTCATTTCGGCTTCCGTATCAAGGCGAATTCGCAGAGTCTCGGCGAAGGCACGACGACCTCGGTGGTGACTTCGATCACCATCGTGATTCTCGCGGACGCGGTGTTCGCGATTCTCTTCCAGAACGTGGGGCTCGGATGATCGCGCCACTCACCCAGGCCGTGCGCGGCCAGCCTGCGCCGTCGATCGCCGAGCCGGTGATCGAGGTGATCGACATCACCAAGCGTTATGGCCGCAACATCGTCCATCAGCATCTGAATCTGGAGGTGAAGCGCGGCGAGATCATGTCGATCGTCGGCGGATCGGGCTCGGGCAAGACCACGCTGGTGCGGCAGATTCTCGGGCTGGAGAAACCCTCGTCCGGCACCATCAAGCTGTTCGGCGAGGATCTCGCGACGATCTCGCCGGAAACCGCGCTGCTGATGCGCAGCCGCTCCGGCATGCTGTTTCAGCGCGGCGCGCTGTTCTCGTCGCTGTCGGTGTTCGACAACATCGCGCAGCCGGTGCGCGAACTCGGCAAGGTGCCGGAAGACCTGCTGCGCGACATCGTGATGCTCAAGCTCGAGATGGTCGGGCTACCGTGCAAGCATGCGTCGAAAATGCCGTCGGCGCTGTCGGGCGGCATGATCAAGCGGGTCGGCATTGCCCGCGCGATCGCGCTCGAACCCGAACTGCTGTTTCTCGACGAACCGACCGCCGGGCTCGATCCGCAGGCGTCCGATGAATTTGTCGAACTGATTTCCGCGCTGCATCGCGCGCTGGGACTGACGGTGGTGATGGTTACGCACGACCTCGACACCATGATCGCGCTGTCCACCCGCGTCGCCGTGCTGGCGGACCGCAAAGTGGTGGCGGCCGCGCCGGTCGAAGAGGCGGCGGGCGTCGACCATCCGTTCATCCGCGAATATTTCCTCGGCCTGCGCGGACGTCGCGCGTTGCAGGCGCTGCCGCCCGAACGTCGCGCGAAGCTGCCGCGCGCGGCGCTCGAGCCGGCGTCGTCCGAATTGCCGCTGTGAACCAGGGAACCTGAGAATGGAAAACAAATCACATGCCTTCTGGGCGGGGCTGTTCACGGTAGTCCTGCTGGCGGCCATCGCAGTGGCGGCTTTTTTGTTCAACGTCGACCGCTCCGTGCGGGTGCCGTACGATCTGATCGCGCGCACCAACGTGACGGGGCTCTATACCGACGCGGCGGTGCGCTATCGCGGGCTCGACGTCGGCAAGGTGCAGTCGATCAAATTCGACCGCGATCATCCGGGGCAAATCCTGATTCGCATTCTGGTCGACACGCACGCGCCGATTACCCGCTCGACCTTCGGCAGTTTGGGTTTTCAGGGCGTGACCGGGATCGCTTTCATCCAGCTCGACGACAACGGGCGCGATCCGTCGCCGCTGCCGTCGTCGGCGAAAGAGGTCGCGCAGTTGCCGATGCGTCCGGGCCTGCTCGATCAACTGCAGCAACGCGGCGACGTGCTGCTGCGCAAACTCGAAAAAGTCACGGAAGATGTCGACAATCTGCTGTCACCGGAGATGGTCGCGCAGTTGCACGGCACCGCGGCCAGCATCCAGAAAGCCGCCGACGGCGTCGCCACGCTGACCCAGCAATTTGCGCCGGCAGCCGGCAAGTTGCCCGGCACGATCGACCAGCTGGATCGCACGCTGGCGTCGACCAATCAGCTGATCACCAGCCTGAATCGCGTGGACGGCCCGTTCGAGACCAATCTGAACAAGGTCGGCACGGCGGCCCAGCAGGCCGGCGACGCGCTGACACAGATGAACGGCTCATTGCAGGAGCTGTCGTCGCGGGTCGGTTACGACACCTTGCCGCGCGTCAATTCGCTCGCCGAAGACGTGCGCTCCGCGGCCCGCTCGGTGGATCGTGCCGCCGACACGTTCAGCACCAATCCGAGCGGTTTGCTGTTCGGCGGCTCGCCGCGGGCAGCGCCGGGTCCGGGCGAGGCCGGTTTCACCTGGCCCGCCGGGCATGCCGCTGCGCCCACTGCCGCGGCCGCCAAATGAATTAACGAATGTGCAGGTTTGAAGAAAGGAAGATTGTCATGTCACGCTTGACCCACCGATTGTTGTCCTCGAGCGCCGCGCTGGCGGTGTTGCTCGCGTTCGGCGTGCTAGCCGCGGGCTGCGCCGGCAATCCGGCCGCGCTCGCCGACATTCGCTACGACTTCGGGCCGCCGAATCCGGCGGCGTCGGCGGGCACGTCGCCGGCCGTGAAGGTGCTCGAAGTGAGCGCGCCCGACATGCTCGAGTCCGACAAGCTGATCTACCGCCTCAGCTACGCCGACGCGCAGCAGACCGCGGCTTATGCGAACAGCCACTGGACCATGACGCCCGCGCAACTGTTGACGCAACGTCTGCGCGGCGCGCTCAGTTCGCGCGGCACCGTGCTGACGGGCGCCGACGGCGTCGCCGCGCCGGTCCTGAAGGTCGATCTGAGCGAGTTCGAGCAGGTTTTCGACAGCCAGTCCGAGAGTCACGCAGCCGTGACCGCGCGTGTCACGCTGACGCAGAGCGGCAAGGTGATCGGCCAGCGCACGTTTATCGCGCGGGCGCCGTCCAGTTCGGCGGACGCCGCCGGCGGCGCCCAGGCGCTTGCCGTCGCCAGCGACGACCTGGTCTCGCAGATCGGCGCGTGGCTCGGCGTGCAGGCGCTGGTCGCCGCGCAGTGACACGCAAGCAGCGCGCGCAACGGAGCGCTGCATGAGCGTGAAACCCTGGCAGCGCCGTCCCTCGGCGCTCGCCCGGCAGGCGTTGCTGCTGTATGCCGCGCTGATCGTGTACGGTTCGTGGTATCCGTTTTCCGGCTGGCGTTCGCTCGGCCTTGCTCCGTTTGCCTATCTGTTCGATCCCATGCCGCAGTACCTGACGGCGTTCGACGTCGTCACGAACGTGCTCGGCTATATGCCGTTCGGCGCGCTGATGGTGCTGGCGGTCTACCCGCGCTGGCGGGGCACGCTGGCCGTGGCGCTGGCCTTCGTGCTGGGCGGCTTGCTGTCGGGCACGATGGAAGCCGTGCAGACCTATCTGCCGACGCGCGTCGCCTCCAATCTCGATCTGGCCGCCAATGCGCTCGGTGCGCTGCTCGGCGCGGCGATCATGTCGCCCGCCACCGGCGCGCTGCTCGATCGCGGCTTGCTGAGGCGCTTGCGGTTGCTGTGGTTCGAGCGCGATAGCGCGGCGCTCGTCTGCCTCGTCGCGGCGTGGCCGTTCGCGACGATGTATCCCGCGCCGCGCCTGTTCGGTCTCGGCAACTGGCCGCGTACCCTGTGGCTGCGTTTCGATTCGACGACGCAGGACGCGTTGCTCGCATGGGCGCCCTCCGGCTGGCACGTCGGCGCATGGCCCGCCTTGCTCGCCGCGAGGTTGCCCGACGATACATGGGAAGCGCTGATCGCCGCGCTCAACCTGTTTGCCGCCCTCGCGCTGGCGTCGCTGCCGGTGCGTCGGCATGCGCCGCTGGTGCGTCTGCTGCTGGTGTTTGTCGTCGCGACGTTGTGCGTGAAAGTCGGCGCGACGTTTCTGCAATCGCAGTCGGGGCTTGCGTTCAATTGGGCGACGCCGGGCGCGCTGGTGGGGCTGGCAGGTGGCGCGGCGCTGGCGCTGCTGGCGCTGCGTCTGCGGCGCAGATCGCGTGCGGCGCTCGCCGCCGGCGCGCTGGTCGTTTCGCTGGTGCTGGTCAATCTGCTGCCGGTGAATCCCTATTTCGACGTCGTGCTTGCGGACTGGCGGCAAGGGCGTTATCTGCACTTCAACGGCTTGGCGCATTGGCTGGCATGGAGCTGGCCGTATGCGGCGCTGGTGTGGCTCGCGTTCGTCGTCGAGCAGGCGTGGCTCAAGCGACGCGCGAAGCGGGCATGAGGCGGCTGTGAGGTGTCGCCGCCGCGCCGTCAGCGTCGGCGATCGCCGGCCTCGCTCGCTATAATCGTTCGCACAAACGGCGCACTGCCGCGCTTACAACGCCATTCCCCACTCTTACAGTTTCGTCCCCGGACATCATGGACTCCTTCTACAAGTACCACGTCTTCTTCTGTCTGAATCAGCGCGATCCCGGCGCTGAGCGTCCGAGTTGCGCGAATTGCAACGCCCAGGCCATGCAGGAGCACGCGAAAAAACGCGTGAAGCAACTCGGTCTCGCGGGCCCCGGCCAGGTGCGCATCAACAAGGCCGGTTGCCTCGAGCGTTGCGAGCTCGGACCGGCGCTCGTCGTCTATCCGGAAGGCATCTGGTACACGTATGTGGATGAGAGCGACATCGACGAAATCGTCGATTCGCACCTGGTGAACGGCAAGGTTGTCGAGCGTCTGAAAATCGATCAATAAGCATCGCCATGAACGTACACACGAAGAAATATCTGATCGACGGCCCGGTCGGCAAGATCGAGGTCGCGCTGGATCTGCCCGACGAGGTGCGCGAGAACGGCACCGCGCCGCGCGGCATCGCGCTGGTCGCGCATCCGCATCCGTTGTTCGGCGGCACGATGGACAACAAGGTCGCGCAAACGCTCGCCCGCACCCTGGTGCAGTTGAACTACGTGACGTACCGCTCGAATTTTCGCGGCGTCGGCGAGACGCAAGGCGAACACGATGCCGGCATCGGCGAGCGCGACGATCTGCGCGCGGTGCTGGATCATATGCGCGCCGAAGCAGGGCAGGCCGATCTACCCCTCGTGCTCGCGGGGTTTTCGTTCGGCACGTTCGTGCTGTCGCACGTCGCCGCGAAGTTGCGCGAAGAACAGCAGGCGATCGAGCGGATCGTTTTCGTAGGGACCGCGGCGAGCCGCTGGGAGGTGGCGCCCGTGCCGGAGAACACGCTGGTGATTCACGGCGAGACCGACGACACGGTACCCATTCAATCGGTGTACGACTGGGCGCGGCCGCAGGAATTACCGGTGGTCGTGATTCCGGGGGCGGAACATTTTCTGCATCGCAAGCTGCATGTGCTCAAGCGGATCATCGTCGACGCGTGGCGTTAAGCAGTGCGTCGCGCCGCGTTTTCCGGGGTACAGGTACGCACAAACGCAAATTAATCGTCCCCGTTTGCGCAAAGTTACCAGGTTAGCGCGCGTATAATGAGCGCTCTTTTTTGGGCGCAGCGCCGCCCATCCGGCAGTTCGCGCGACGCGTAACCTGGTTGTTTCGTGGTTGTCTCCTCGTTGTTGCGCGCGCAGCGGTGCCGGATGCAGGGCGTGCTGCGCGAACCGATCGCGTAGCCGGAAGTCCAACGGGCGCCGCGCCGTTTTTGCGGCCAGACGCTCGCCGACCGGCTCTTCCAAACTATGCGCCCTGCGCGCGATGTATTTTTCTGCACGAATCGACCCTATGCGTTTCTCCACTTCCGGCCGCACGTCCTTCCCGTCAGTTGCTTCCTTCGTTCCTTCTTCGCTTAGTCGTGCCGTGACGCTCGGCGTCGTGCTGCCGGCCACGCTCGTGGCCAGCACCGCGTTCGCGCAAGTGCCGCCGCCCGCGGTGAATGCCCGTTCGTGGGTTCTGGTCGACGCCACCAGCAATCAGGTGCTCGCGTCGGGCAATGCCGACGAGCGCGTGGAACCGGCGTCGCTGACCAAGCTGATGACCGCGTACCTCGTCTTCGAGGCACTGCAGGCGAAAAAGATCACGATGGACCAGACGGTGATGCCGAGCGAAGCGGTGCGCCGGGTGAAAACCGACGAATCGCGCATGTTCATCGAGGCGAACAAGCCGGTAACCGTGCACGATCTGGTGTACGGCATGATCATTCAGTCGGGTAACGACGCGGCGATCGCGCTGGCCGAACTGGTCGGCGGCAGCGAGTCGCAGTTCGTCAACATGATGAACAACGAAGCGGCAAAGCTGGGCATGAAGCACACCCATTTTGCCGACGTGAACGGCATGCCCGATCCGCAGCACTACACCACGGCGGGCGACCTCGCGGTGCTGTCGGCGCGTCTGATCCGCGATTTCCCCGACTACTACAACATCTTCTCGGTCAAGGAATTCACGTACAACAAGATCAAGCAGCCGAACCGCAACCGTCTGCTGTGGATCGATCCGACCGTCGACGGTCTGAAGACCGGCCATACGCAAGCGGCCGGCTATTGCCTGATCGCGAGCGCGAAGCGTCCGCTGCCGGGCACGACCGACGGCTCGCGCCGTCTCGTCACGGTCATGATGGGCGAAACCAAAGAGCACGACCGGGTGCAGGACAGCCTGAAAATGCTGAGCTACGGCTACACCGCGTACGACACGGTGCGTCTGTACAAGGCGAACCAGGTGGTCGGCACGCCGCGTGTCTACAAGGGTGCGCAGGACACGGTGCAGATCGGCGTGAAGGGCGATCAGTACATCACCGTGCCGAAGGGCATGGGCGACAAGGTGAAGCCGCAGATCGAGCAGAACGATCCGCTGATCGCGCCGATCGCGAACGGTCAGCAGGTCGGCACGGCCAAGCTGGTCGCCGACGGCAAGGTGCTGGCGCAATTCCCGATCGTCGCGCTGCAGGCTGTGCCGCAAGCCGGCGTGGTCGGCCGCGTGTGGGATTCGCTGATGCTGATGTTCAACAAGAAGAAGTAAGAGCTTGCCCGCAATGACCGCTGTCGAAGAAGTCTCGCACGACCCGATCGTTTATCTGAACGGCGAGCTGGTGCCGTTGTCCGAAGCGCGTGTGCCGGTTCTCGACCGCGGATTTATTTTCGGCGACGGCATTTACGAAGTCGCGCCGCTGTATGCCGGCCCCGCCGGGCGTCGCACGCCGTTTCGTTTCGCGCAGCATCTGGCGCGGCTTGCCCGCTCGGTCGGCAAGATCGGCATCGCCAATCCGTTCGACGACGCCGGCTGGCGTGCGCTGATTTCGCGCGTGGTCGCGGCTAACGAGGCGCATGCCGGTTTGCGCGCCGATCAGGACGCGATTGCCTATATTCAGGTGACACGCGGTGTCGCAAAGCGCGGTCATGCGTTTCCGGCTGGCATTCAACCTACCGTGTTCGTCATGGTCACGCCGCTGAATCTGCCGTCAGAAACGCAGCGTGCGCTAGGTGTGCGTTGCGTGACGGCGGAAGATCGCCGGTGGCTGAATTGCGACATCAAGTCGGTTTCGCTGCTCGGCAATGTGTTGATGGCGCAATACGCCGCCGAAAACGACGCGTTCGAAACGATCCAGTTGCGTGACGGCGTGCTGACCGAAGGGTCGTCGTCGAATGTGTGGGTGGTGAAGGACGGCGTACTGGCCGCGCCGCCGCGCAGTCACAAGATTCTCGAAGGGATTCGCTACGGGCTGGTCGAAACGCTCGCGCAAGAGTGCGGCATCCGCTTCGAGGCGCGTGAGATCGGCGAGGCCGAATTGCGGGCCGCCGACGAGATCATCGTGAGCTCGGCCACCAAGGAAGTGCTGCCCGTCACGCAGCTCGACGGCCGGCCGGTTGGAGAAGGCCGGCCAGGCGAGGTCTTTGCGGCACTGCACGCAGGCTACCAGCGAGCCAAAGCCAAGGAAGCGCAATACGCGCAACACGCACTAGAAGAGCAGCAAGGAGTAGAGAATGAATCCCGAGAAAACATCACTGCTTGAGTTTCCCTGCGATTTCCCGATCAAGATCATGGGAAAAACGCATCCGGAGTTCGCCGACACGATCGTCGCGGTGGTCCGGAAGTTCGATAGCGGCGTCGACACGTCGCGCCTCGAAACGCGGCCATCGAGCGGCGGCAACTACACCGGTCTGACGGTCACCGTGCGCGCTACCAGCCAGGAACAGCTCGACGATATCTATCGTGCGCTGACCGGGCATCCGATGGTTAAAGTGGTGCTTTGAGATTTCGCATCGCTCGAGTTATTCGCACGCGGTTCGTTTGACGTCGTTACGGCGTGACGCGCAACGCGTCCGCCGGCTGAACAGCGTCGCTGTCAGTGCCGGGCCCCACCTCGCAGGCCTGTTCGAATAGCTGCCTGAAGCGCCCCACCTCTGCAAAAACCCAGTCGCGAAACGCCTTGACCCGCGCGGTCTCGAGCATTTGCGGCGGACAGATGAAGTAGTACTGCCACGGGCTCGGCCCATCCACATCGAATAGCCGCACAAGGCGCCCCGCCGCGATTTCGTGCATGGCGAGCGAGCGGCGCGTGAGCGCGACGCCCTGACCGTCTATCGCCGCCTGCAGCAGATTCGACGAATCCTGATACAGCACCCCGCGTTTCGGCTCCGGCCAATCCGTGAGACCGGCGGCGTCGAACCATGGGCGCCACAATTCGTCGTCGGAGCGCAGCAGCGGGACTTTGGCGAGATCGGCCGGTGTCTGCGGCAGCTTGCCGCCGTTGAAGCCCGGCGCGCAGGCCGGAAAGAAAATCTCCTCCAGCAGCAGCTCCGCGTGTAACCCCGAATATTTGCCGAAGCCGAAACGGATCGCCACGTCGACGTCGTCGCGTGCGAAGTCCGTGAGGGCATTGGTGGACAGCAGTTCGAGGTCCCATTGCGGATGCGCCTCGATAAAGCTGCCGATGCGCGGCGTCACCCAGCGCGCCGCGAACGACGACAACATCGACACCACCAGGCGCCGCTCGCGGTCGCCAGCGCGGATTTCGCGGGTGGCGTCGGCGAGCGCCATCAGCGCGCCGCGCACGTGCGTGGCGTAGCGCCGGCCGGTGTCGGTAAGCCGCACGCGTTTGCCGTCGCGGGCGAACAGCGAGACGCCCAGTTCGGCCTCCAGCGCGCGGATCTGATGGCTGACGGCGCCGTGCGTGACGAAGAGTTCGTCCGCGGCGCGCGAGAAGCTTTCGTGGCGGGCGGCGGCTTCGAACGCCTTGATCGCGTTCAGTGCGGGGAGTTGCCGGAGGTCCATCGCAATATTTCTCACATAGAGGTGAAAATTGATCGTTTTGCGTAAACCCTTGCTACGCCTACGATTGTAGCCATGAAACGATTTTTGGCGAGGGCATCATGCGAGAAATTTCCTCTAGCATCGCGTTTGAAATCCGTAGCGGCGAAACCATTCCCATGAAGGTAGCACGCAGCACCCGGCTGGTCGTGCAGGGCGGCGCGGTCTGGGTCACACGTAGCGACGATACCGAAGACTACTGGCTGCAGCCCGGCCATACGCTCCGCCTGCGCTGTGGCGAGCGGCTGTGGCTGAGCGCCGAGGGCGGCGCGCAGGCGAAGGTGACGTTTTCCGTGCCGACGCGCTGCGATCAGCGCGCGCTGAACTGGTTTGCGCGGATCGGCGAACGCCTTACGGCCCGTATGCGCGGCGGCTGGCGCACGGTTTGAGCGAAGCACGAGCCGCCACGCGGTTGCGCCCGGCACGGTTCATGTTTCCTTGTTCAACGGGGATTCCCAGATTTCGGTAAACTGGCGAGATTATGTGCGCCACCCCGGTTTCCCCGTCTCCCTTGCCCGCCACGGCGCAGCTCACGCTGCGCTGGCTGGGCAGCGAACCCTACGAAGCCAGTTTCGAAGCCATGCGCGCGTTCACCGACGCCCGCACGGCGGATACTCCCGACGAAATCTGGCTAGTCGAACACCCTCCCGTTTTCACGCTCGGTCAGGCCGGCGACCCGGCGCACCTGCTGGCCGCCGACAGCGGCATTCCGCTGGTCAAGGTGGATCGCGGCGGTCAGATCACCTACCACGGCCCCGGCCAGATTGTCGCCTACCTGCTGCTCGACCTGCGACGCCGCAAGCTGATGGTGCGCGAGATGGTCACGCGAATCGAGCAGGCCGTGATCGATACCCTCGCGGCGTATAATCTTGCCGGAGAACGCAAGGCGGGCGCCCCCGGTATCTATGTGGGCGCCGGGTCAGATGCGGAACTGCACGCCGGACTGCACGCCGGTGCGAAGATCGCCGCGCTGGGTCTGAAAATCCGCAACGGCTGCAGCTATCACGGCGTGAGCCTGAACGTAAACATGGACTTGCGGCCGTTTCTGGCCATCAATCCGTGCGGCTACGCGGGGCTCGAAACAGTCGACATGGCAACGCTGGGCGTCACGGCGGACTGGAACCACGTGGCCCGTACCTTTGCAGAACGCCTCACCGCAAACCTCGACGGCAGTCCCGCGGCCGTCGCCCAACCGCAGGCCGGTGCGCTCACCGCCTGACTGGACCGAACGAATGACTGACGTTACCGCGAACCTCGCAACTTCTCCCGCTTCCGACACCGTGCCGGCTTCCGCCGCTGCTTATGACGCGACCGCGAAGCAGAAGGCGCAAGCCAAGACCGCCCGTATCCCCATCAAGATCGTTCCGATCGAAAAGCTGAAGAAGCCTGACTGGATTCGCGTCAAGGCGGCGACCGGCAATTCACGCTTTTACGAAATCAAGCAGATTCTGCGCGAGCACAACCTGCACACCGTGTGCGAAGAGGCGAGCTGCCCGAATATCGGCGAATGCTTCGGCAAGGGCACCGCCACGTTCATGATCATGGGCGACAAGTGCACGCGCCGTTGCCCGTTCTGCGACGTCGGCCATGGCCGTCCGGATCCGCTCGATGTCGAGGAACCCGGCAATCTGGCGCGCACCATCGCGGCCTTGAAGCTGAAGTACGTGGTGATCACCAGTGTGGACCGCGACGACTTGCGCGACGGTGGCGCAGCTCACTTCGTGGAATGTATCCGCCAGACGCGCGAGCTCTCGCCGGAAACGCGCATCGAAATTCTGACGCCGGACTTCCGCGGCCGTCTGGATCGCGCGATCGGCATTCTGAACGCGGCTCCGCCCGACGTGATGAACCACAACCTCGAAACGGTGCCGCGTTTGTACAAGGAGGCGCGCCCGGGTTCGGATTACGCGCATTCGCTGAAGCTGCTGAAAGACTTCAAGGCGTTGCATCCGGACGTTGCCACCAAGTCGGGTTTGATGGTCGGCCTCGGCGAAACCGAAGAAGAAATTCTGCAAGTGATGCACGACCTGCGCGAACACAACGTGGACATGCTGACGATCGGCCAGTACCTGCAACCGTCGGAACACCACCTGCCGGTACGCTCGTACGTGCACCCGGACACGTTCAAGATGTACGAGGAAGAGGCGTACAAGATGGGCTTCACGCATGCCGCGGTGGGTGCGATGGTTCGTTCGAGCTATCACGCCGATTTGCAGGCGCATGGAGCTGGCGTGGTCTGAGCGTTTTAGCTCGCTGTCCGTATTAAAAAAAGCCCGCACTCGATGCGGGCTTTGTTTTTGGTGGGCCGACTTTTGAGGCCGACTCACCCATGCTAGCGATAGTAGCGCGCAAGCACCATGCAAACCGATGAAATCGTGGTGCCGACGATCGTGAAGGGAATCATGGCTGCGATGAATCGGTGACGCATAGCTTGATTTTCGATGACGTAGTCGATCAGATTGGGCATCTGGCTCCCCTGTGTGTAGCGGTGACGAAATTATAGCGCAGCGAATTTAATTTAGTTAGGTTAACGAATAATGGGATATCGAATAGGAGGCTGCGACGAGTGTCGTGATGACCAGTGATGCCCACATCAGCAGCCGCTCGGAGACCTTCTCACTATTTTCGCCGGCGGCGCGGGGCATCGAATCGGCCGTGCCGAACGAGACAATGATGGACGACGTGACGATGAACATGCCATGCCAGACCAAGCCGGCGAACAGCAAGGCACGCGCGCCATCAGACGGCGCATTGCCCAGCGCGCCGCCGATCTCGTAACACGCGCTCGCGCACATCGAAATGCCAACCCACAGAAGCTGGCCGCCTTGCACCGAACGTATGGCAATGCCTTTCGACGCCCGCCGGTAGAAGCGCGAGAAACCGAGCAAAGGCAGCAGCGCGATCGGCGCGAGTATCGGCACACCGACATTGAAGAACAACCAGCTAAGACGGCTAAGAAAATCGATCATGGGACCAGACGGTGAAAACGATCCGCCAATCATCCCGCAGTCACCAACGCACGATCAATATGCCGAACGGCCAGCTTGCGTGCGAGCATGGCAAGCCTCATCATTCGCTGGAACCGGCTCACTGCCCGCCGCAGCAGTCGCTCGTAACCAACCGAGCGCGAAAAGCAATGCTTGAACGGCGTCATTAGCAATTGCGGATTAAATAGAACCGTCAGTGAACAAACTCCCTATAGTCGGAATCCTCCCAGACACTCTCCACTCACGAGGTTTCCCGATGAAGCGCTTTCACCGTCCGCTGGCGGCGTTCGCCACGCTGCTCGCCCTGTCCGCGACGTTTGTTTCCGCGGCGCACGCCGACACCAAAGAAGTCGTGATCGCGTATCAGGACATGGTGGTGCCGTGGCGTTACGCGCAGGCCACTGGCGAAGTCGAGAAAGCCACGGGCTACAAGGTGACGTATCGCAAGCTCGGCAGCGGCGCCGACGTGATCCGTGCGCTCGCCTCCGGGTCAGTGCAGCTCGGCGAAGCCGGGTCGAGCCCGATCGCGGCGGGGTTGTCGCAAGGGGTCGATATTTCGCTGTTCTGGATTCTGGACAATATCAACGACGCCGAAGCGCTGGTCGCGCGCGACGGCGCCGACGTGACGAGCGTAGCCGGATTGAAAGGCAAGAAGATCGGCGTGCCGTTCGTGTCGACCTCGCACTTCCATACGCTGGTCGCGTTGCAGAGTGCCGGCGTGAATCCGGCCGACGTGAAGATCGTCAACCTGCGGCCGCCTGAAATCGCGGCGGCGTGGGCGCGCGGCGACATCGACGCGACTTATATCTGGGACCCGGTGCTGGCTAAGGTCAAGAAGAACGGCAAGGTGCTGATCACGTCGGGCCAGGTTGCGCAGCAAACCGGCAAAGCGACCTTCGACGGCTTTGTCGTCGATCGTAAGTTCGCGAGTCAGAACGCCGAGTTTGTCGCCCGTTTCGTGAAGGTGCTGGCTTCGACCGACGCGAGCTATCGCGATCACACGTCCGCGTGGAGTGCGGCGTCGCCGCAGGTGGAAGCCGTCGCGAAGGAATCCGGCGCCAACGCGCAAGACGTACCGGCAAGCCTTGCGCTCTACGCCTTCCCGACACCTGCGCAGCAAGCGTCGAATGCGTGGCTGGGAGGCGGAGCGCAATCGGGCGCGGCGAAGTCGCTGGCGGCGACTGCCGCGTTTCTGAAGACACAAGGTACGATTCAGAACGTGCTCGCCGATTATTCGAGCGGCGTCGATCCGCAGTTCGTGCAGCGTGCGGCGCATTGATCGATGCAGGTTGTTTCACATCCGCAGTATGAGGTCGAGCCATGAGCGGTCTTGAAATCCGGCGATTGCACGTCGCTTATGAAAGCGCACGCGGCGCGGCGCCCCACGTCGCGCTCGCGGACGTCGATCTGCAGATCGGCGCCGGTGAGTTCGTCGTTGCGTTGGGCGCGTCGGGCTGCGGCAAGACGACCTTGCTCAACTGCATCGCCGGTTTCATCACGCCGACCGCAGGCGAGGTGCGCCTGAACGGCGAACTCGTGCACGGCCCCGGCGCGGATCGCGGCGTGGTGTTTCAGAAGTACGCGCTAATGCCCTGGCTCGACGTACTCGACAACGTCGCGCTCGGCTTGCGGTTTCAGCGCGTGCCGAAGGCGGAGCGCGAGCGCATCGCGCGCGAGATGCTGGCGCTGGTGGGGCTCGAAAAGCATGCACGTTCGCGGGTCTATGCACTCTCGGGCGGCATGCAGCAACGCGTGGGCATTGCGCGCGCGCTGGCGAGCGACCCACAGGTGCTGCTAATGGACGAACCAATGGGCGCGCTCGATTCGATGACGCGCGAGTCGATGCAGGAACTCGTGCTCGACGTGTGGGGCCGCACGCGCAAGACAGTGTTTTTCATCACCCATAGCGTTGAAGAGGCGCTGTTTCTCGCGACACGTCTCGTGGTCATGACGCCGGGTCCGGGACGCATCGCCGAGAGCTACGATCTACCGTTCGCGCGCCGTTTTCTCGAGACGCGCGACGCGCGTGCGGTGAAGTCGTCGCCAGATTTCATCGAATGGCGGGAGCGGCTGGTGCGTTGCCTGCATGAGCGCAATCAGGAAGAGGTGGTGTCGTGACGGCTTCACGCGAATCATTGAGCACGGTGCCTGTGAGCCGGAAAAACGAACCCGCCGCAGGCAAGGCGCGACCCACCAAAGGCTGGCGCCTGCCGGGCGAAGGACCGACTGCTGCACTGAGCGCGGTCTCGGTTGCGACGCTCGCCGCGCTCTGGTGGTTCGCCACTCATTTGCATTGGTTGCCGCCATTATTTCTGCCGACGCCGGAAGCCGTCTGGGCGGCTTTCCTCGACGCGTGGCACGGTCGCATTCAAGGCGGCTTGCCGCTCTCCGAGCATCTTGCCTGGAGCGCGCTGCGGGTATTCGGCGCGTTCGCGCTGGCGGCGGTCACGGCGGTGCCGATGGGCATTCTGATGGGCGTAAGCCGGGTTGCGCGCGGCCTGCTCGATCCGCCGCTCGAGTTCTACCGGCCGTTACCGCCGCTCGCTTATCTGCCGCTCGTGGTGATCTGGTTCGGTATCGACGAAACCGCGAAGATCGTCGTGATCTATCTCGCGTGCTTTGCGCCGATCGCAATGGCGGCACGCGCCGGCGCGCGCAGTGCGACCGTCGAGCAGATTCACGCGGCGTATTCGCTGGGCGGTCGTTTTTCGCAGGTCGTGCGCCACGTGGTGTTGCCCGCGGCGTTGCCGGAGATATTGACGGGACTGCGTATCGCGATCGGCTTCGGCTGGACCACGCTGGTCGCCGCCGAAATGGTCGCGGCCACCGCAGGGCTGGGTCAGATGGTGCTCAATGCGTCGAGCTTCTTGCGTACCGACGTGGTGGTGATGGGCATCGTACTGATCGGTCTGATCGCGTGGTTGTTCGATCTCGGCATGCGCGCGCTGGAGCGGCGGCTGGTGCCGTGGAAGGGGCGGGTGTAAGCGTTCCCGCCGCAAACCGCGCCGCGCGACACCGCTCAACCAAACAGTTCGATCACTCGCCAGCCACGATCATTAGCGATGGCGCGCAAACGCGGATCGGGGTTCGTCGCGACGGGATCGGTGACGCGCTCCAGCAAGGGCACGTCGTTGATGGAATCGCTATAGAACCAGCTTTGGGGAAAATCCTGCAGACGGTACCCGAGCGACGCCAGCCAATGTTCGGTGCGCGTGATTTTGCCTTCGCGGAAAGTCGGCACCCCGACGGCCTTGCCCGTGAAGCGCGCCGACGGATCGTCGCCTTCGGTACCCAGATCGATTCCCAGCAGATGATCGAAGCCGAGCGCCTTGCCGATCGGTGTCGTGATGAACACGTTGGTGGCGGTGACGATGCAGCACAGGTCGCCCGCCGCGATATGACGCTGCACGAGTTCGCGTGCGGCCGGCAAGATGGCCGGCGTGATCACGTCGCGCATGAACTGCGCGTGCCACGCGTCGAGCTGCGCGCGCGAGTGACGGGCCAGCGGCGCTAGCGTGTAGTTCAGGTAAGCCGCCATATCGAGCGTGCCGGCCACGTACTGGCGGTAGTAACCGTCGATTTCCTCGGCGTGCCGCGCCGCGCCTTCAATTCCCAAGCCAGCAATGAAGTGGGCCCACGCCTGATCGCTATCGAGCGGCAGCAGCGTGTGATCCAGGTCGAACAGCGCAAGATTGCGGCTCATCCAGAGTCCTTTCTATTTAATGGGTCGAATCAACTGCGTGGCCGATGCGCATCAGCCGGCACACAGCAATCCACAGTTTGCCACGAGCGTATAGTCAAAAGCACAAAATTACAATAAGGCAAAAATGTGCAACACTACTGTCACATACGCTTCGCATAACGCGTCAGGGCGGCATGCGGTTGGGTCACGGCAGCAGCAACGGGCAGCACCTTATGTTGATTCTCCTTAACCTTCTCGCGGGTGTAGCGCTCCTCGTGTGGGGCTCTCACATTGTTCGTACCGGCATCCTGCGGGTCCTCGGCGCCGATCTGCGCAGCGTGCTCGGCCGCAGCACCGCCAGCCGCTCGCGGGCGTTTTTCGCGGGTGTCGGCGTCACGAGTCTGGTACAGAGCAGCAATGCCACCGCGGTGATCGTCACGTCGTTCGCGGCGCAGGGACTGCTGCCGCTTACCAGCGGTCTCGCGATCATGCTCGGCGCCGACGTCGGCACCGCGCTGATGGCGCGAATCCTCACGCTCGATCTGTCGTGGCTCTCGCCGATACTGATTCTGGTCGGCGTGCCGCTGTTCCTGTCGCGCAAGCAGGACCGAATCGGCCAGACCGGCCGCACGCTGATCGGGCTCGGGCTGATCCTGCTGGCATTGCACCTGATCGTCGAAGCCGCCCAGCCGATGATGCAAGGCGCCGGCGTGCGCGTGATGTTCGGCGCATTGACCGGCGACACCATGCTCGACGCCCTGGTCGGCGCCGCGTTCGCGATGCTGTCGTACTCGAGTCTCGCGGCGGTGTTGTTGACCGCGACGCTGGCGTCGTCCGGCGTGATTTCGCTGAAGGTCGCGCTATGTCTGGTGATTGGCGCGAACCTCGGCAGCGGCTTGCTGGCGCTGCTCGGCACCGTGGCGCAGAACGCGGCGGCGCGACGGCTCGCGTTGGGCAGCTTCGCGTTCAAGCTGGCCGGCGCGCTGCTGATCCTGCCGTTCGCGCCGTTGCTGGCGCGCGGCTTGCCGGTGTTGATCGCAAATCCGCGCGAGGCAACGGTGGGTTTTCACCTGATCTACAACACGCTGCGGTGTTGTGCGTGTCTGTCGCTGATCGATCCGGTCGCACGTATTTGCGTGCGCGTGCTGCCGGACCGGCCGCTGCCGAACGGCGAGTTGCGGCCGCTGCATCTGGACACCGCCGCGCTGTCCACGCCCACGCTCGCGCTCGCCCATGCCGCGCGCGAGGTGCTGCGGATCGGCGACATCGTACGCACCATGCTCGACAACGTCGCGGACCTGATCCATCACAACAGTCTGGACAAAGCCCGTGAAACGGTCCGCATGGACGACGACGTCGACGAACTCTACGCGGCCGTCAAAACGTATCTGACGCTGATCTCGCGCGAGCAGCTCGACGAAGCGGACAGCCGCCGCTGGACCGACATCATTTCTTTAACGATCAACCTGGAGCATGCAGGCGACATCATCGAGCGGATCGTCAGGGATATCGAGGAAAAGAAGATCGCGCACCGTCTGTCGTTTTCGGAAGAAGGACTGGGTGAACTCGACGACCTGCAGGCGCGGCTCGTCAGCAACCTGCAACTGGGGCTCTCGGTGTTTCTGAATAACGACCTGCGATGCGCCGAGCGTCTGCTGGCGGAGAAAGAGCGTTTTCGCGATCTGGAGCGCGCGTATTCGTACAAGCATCTGGACCGGCTGGCCGGACAAACACTACGCAGCATCGAAACCAGCGCGCTCCACCTGGATCTGATCAGCGACATGAAGCGGCTCAACTCACTGTTCTGTTCGACCGCCTATCCGGTGCTCGACGCCGCCGGCGCGCTGCACGACACGCGCTTGCGCAAGCGCGCGCTCGATACGATGCATGTGAAGGAATAGCAACGTGTTCCGGCAATCCGAAGCGCTGAACCTTAAGCCAGAACGATCTCTTCCAGCTTCTTTTTCAGCGCGGTGAACTCGGCGGCTTCGGCCGCTTTTTTATTGGTGACGAGCACGTCGATCCGCTCGACCGGGCAGTACGAAATTCGGCTGCGCTGGCCGATCTTGCTGTAGTCCGCGAGGATCACCACGCGGTCCGCGTTGGCGACCATTGCGCGCGCTACTTCGGTTTCGGCGTGATCGTAATTGGTCGCGCCATGCCGGTGATCGACGCCGACCGGCGACAGCAGCGCGAGGTCCGCGCGATAGCGTTGGATATCGAGCACGGTGGTGGCGCCGGTGGTCGCCATTGCGCGGTCGCTGATCGAGCCGCCGAGCAGAATCACTTCGTTGGCGGCGTCGGTTTGCTCGACGCCGCCGCGCATTTTCAGCGCGACGTCGATCGAGTTGGTGACGATGGTCAGATTCGCCAGCTTCGCCAGTTCTTCGGCGAGCGCCGCGGTCGTGGTGCCCGCGTCGATGAACAGCGTCTGGCCGCTCGCGATCAAACCGGTCGCGGCTTTCGCGATGGCCGTTTTGGATTTGACGCGCATATGCGCGCGTTCGGCGATGGGGGCTTCGTCAGCGGGTTTGATCGCTCCGCCATGAACTCGCCGCAGTTCTCCGAGTGCTTCGAGGTCGAGCAGATCGCGCCGCACTGTTTCGCGCGATACCCCCAGGTCCGCCATGATCCGTTCGGTCGACACGCGCTGCAGCGTGGACAGCAGCGCACGAATTCTCTGATGACGGTCTTCCTGCCACATGCATTTTTCCTTGAATGCCCACGCGCGTTCACGCAGCCTGGTTTTAAGAGCGATATCGTGGACACGAATGTGTGTCCAAACTATGTCAAGCGTAGTACTTTAGTCGGATTGTGTTGTATTTTTTTGGCAGCTTGCAAGTTTGTGTATTTCACCTTAGCCTTCGCAAATCGAAGCGTTACGGCTGTTTCGAACATCAAATGTTCGAAAAGGAAGTGAAATGTCCGATTTCGAGCATTTTGCGGCGTTTTTTGGCAATCTGATTGACCCAAGCCGTTGCCATAATGAAACTTGGGGTCGGCTGGCTGAGCGAATTGTCGGTGGTGTCCGGCGCGGCCGGATGCAGCACGATTCGTGATCCTGACAATGATACGGCAACGCTTCATACGATTCGCGGGGATCTTGCATAGGCCGTTCGGCCAGCTATCGCGCCGCCTGGCTTGGCGCGATACTACGCGCGGAGCTCGCGTGTGAAGGCCGCCGGAAGCAGGCATGTGCCGTCGTGGCGGTCACGGCCGGTAACGCGTCGAGAGCATATTTAACCCGCTCTATCGGGAAGGTAACGAGACGTGGCAAACGGGAATCATGAGATGAGCCGCACCTTGAGCGCAGACTGGCCGTATCCACGACTGGTTGCGCATCGCTGCGGCGGCACGCTGGCGCCGGAAAACACTTTGGCCGGGTTCGACGCCTGCGTGCGTTACGGCTACCGCATGGTCGAATTCGACGCCAAGCTGTCCGCCGACAACCAGCTCTTTCTAATGCATGACGACACGCTCGAGCGCACCACGAATGGTCACGGCGCCGCCGCCGATCACACGTGGGCGCAACTGAGCACGCTGGACGCCGGCGCATGGTACGGCGACCGCGCGCAATTCGCCGGCACCCATCTGCCCACGCTTGCCGAGGCGGCCGGGCGCTGCGCGCGCGAGGGCATCGCCGCGAACATCGAGATCAAACCGTGTCCAGGGCGTGACGGCATCACCGGCGCGCTGGTGGCAAGCGGTGCGTTGACATTGTGGCAAGGGCAAACGCCGCCGTTGCTGTCGTCGTTTTCGTTCGAGGCGTTGGCGGCCGCGCGCGAAGCGGCGCCGGCGCTACAGCGCGGCATGCTGTTCGAGGAAGTGCCCACGGATTGGCTGCAAATCGTGCGTGAACTCGACTGCGTGTCGCTTCATGCGAGCCACCGTTATCTGAGCGAGCCGCTGGTCGCCGAGATTCGTGCGGCCGGGCTGCGCGTGCTGGCCTACACCGTGAACGACGCGGCGCGTGCGCAACTGCTTGCGCAATGGGGCGTCGACATGATTTGTACAGATCGCATCGATACACTGCATCACGACATGTTCTCCACGTCGGTCTGAACATGTCGAAGCGCGCGCGTTGCTGCGCATCGGCGCACGCCCTGAAGCTCGAACCAGAAATTTTCCAAACGTAGCAATTTCGGCAGAGGATGAGGAAGACCATGAACCGCACCGCGTTAGTCCGTTTACTTTCCATGTCGGCAGCGGCGGGCGTCGCCGCCGGCGCCAGCAGCATGGCTTGCGCCGCGCCGCTCGACACCCTGATCGCCGCCGCGAAGCAGGAAGGCCAGCTCACCGTGATCGCGTTGCCGCACGACTGGTGCAACTACGGCGAACTGGTGGCCGGCTTCCAGAAGAAGTACGGCATCAAGATCAACGAATTGAATCCGGATGCGGGTTCGGGCGACGAAGTCGAAGCGATCAAGGCGAACAAGGGCAACAAGGGCCCGCAAGCGCCGGACGTGATCGACGTGGGTCTCTCGTTCGGTCCGACCGCGAAGGCCGAAGGCCTGCTGCAACCGTATAAGGTCGCGACGTGGAACTCGATCCCGAAAGAGTCGAAAGACGCCGACGGTTACTGGTATGGCGACTACTACGGCGTGCTGTCGTTCGAAGTGAACGCCGACATGATCGACAAGGCGCCGGCCGATTGGAGCGATCTGCTCAAACCCGACTACAAGAACGCCGTGTCGCTCGCGGGCGATCCGCGTACCGCCAACCAGGCCATCCAGGCTGTCTTCGCGGCGGGTCTGTCGCAAAGCAAGGGCGACGCGAGCAAGGCCGGCGCAGCAGGTCTGAAGTACTTTGCCGATCTGAACAAGAACGGCAACTTCGTGCCGGTGATCGGCAAGGCCGCTTCGCTCGCGCAAGGCACCACGCCGATCGTCGTGCGTTGGGACTACAACGCGCTGGCCGACCGCGACACGCTGAAGGGCAACCCGAAGGTGCAGGTGGTGATTCCGAAGACGGGCGTCGTCGCCGGCGTGTACGTTCAGGCGATCAGCGCTTACGCGCCACATCCGAACGCTGCCAAGCTGTGGATGGAATACCTGTACTCGGACGAAGGCCAGATCGGCTGGCTGGCAGGTTACTGCCACCCGATGCGCTACAACGAACTGGTGGCGGGCAAGAAGGTGCCGCAAGCGCTGCTCGACAAGCTGCCGCCGCCGTCGTCGTACAAGAATGTGGTGTTCCCGACGCTGTCCCAACAGGACGCCTATAAGGACACCATCACCAAGCAGTGGGACCAGGCGGTCGGCGCGAACGTCAAGTAAGCGACGCGGGTCGGCGCGCGGCGTGGCAGATTCCTCGCCGTGGCGCCGAAGCGTAATCCGAAGTATTGCCGTCGGCGTGCTGCTCGAGTTGGGCGGCACGCCTGGCGTTTTGCCAGACAGTCTCAAAGGTGAGCTATGAGCGCTTCATCGGATGCTGGAGCGGTGCAGCCGGAACTGCTGGTTCCGCCTGTGCCCACGCCAACGCCTCGCGTCGACGGTCCGGGCCGTGCGTCGCAGTTTCTTGCCTGGATCGGCGTGGTGCCGTTTTTTACCTTCGCGCTGTTGTTCCTGATCCTGCCGACCGGCTTTCTGATGGTCGGCGCATTCCAGGACGCGCAAGGTCATTTCACGCTCGGCAATTTCCGTGATTTGCTGCAGCCCACCGTGCTGGACGCGTACTGGATCAGCTTCAAGGTGAGCGCCGCCTCGTCGCTCGGCGGCGCGGTGATCGGCTCGCTGCTCGCGTGGGCCGCGGTGCAGGGCAAACTGCCCGGCTGGATTCGCCCGACGCTGATGACGTTTTCCGGCGTGGCGTCGAATTTTGCCGGCGTGCCGCTCGCGTTTGCTTTCATCTGCACATTGGGACGTGTCGGCCTCGTCACCGTGCTGCTGAAAAAGTATCTTGGCTTCAACCTTTACTCCACCGGCTTCAGCATTCTGAGCTTTTCCGGACTGACGCTGACCTATCTGTATTTCCAGATTCCGTTGATGGTGCTGATCGTCACGCCCGCGCTCGACGGCCTGAAGCGCGAATGGCGCGAAGCCTGCGACTGCCTGGGCGGCACCTCGTATCAATACTGGCGCTACGTCGCTCTGCCCGTGCTGTGGCCGAGCGTGCTCGGTGCGGCGTTGCTGCTGTTCGCCAATTCGTTCGGCGCGGTCGCCACGGCCTACGCGCTGACCGGCAGCTCGCTGAACATCGTCACGATCCTGCTGTATGCGCAAATTCGCGGCGACGTGATGCACAACCAGAACCTCGGCTACGCGCTCGCGCTCGGCATGGTGCTCGTGACCGGCCTGTCGAACGGCGGCTATATCTGGCTGCGCTCGCGTGCCGAAAGGGGGCGTCGATGAAAAGCCAATCGCGTGTAGGCGCGTGGACGGCGATGATCGTCGGCTCGCTGTATTTTCTGATTCCGCTGATCGCAACTTTCGAGTTCAGCATGCGGATGAAGCGCGGCGTCTATAGCTTCGAGGCGTACCACGTCGTGCTGAGCGATCCGCGCTTTCAGGCCTCGTTCGGCTATTCGATCCTGATGGCGTTGCTGACGATTGTCGTGGGCGTGCTGCTGGTGGTGCCGACCGCGTATTGGGTGCAATTGCGGCTGCCCAAGCTGCGTCCGCTCGTCGAATTCATCACGCTGTTGCCGCTGGTGGTGCCGGCTATCGTGATCGTGTTCGGCTATCTGCGCATCTATAACAGCAGCTCGATCCTGCCGCTCACCGGCAACGAGCGCGCTACCGACCTGCTGCTGGTGTTCGGCTACGTGACGCTGTCGCTGCCGTACATGTACCGCTCGGTCGACGCCGGCCTGCGCGCCGTCGACGTGCGCTCGCTCACCGAAGCGGCTGAATGCCTCGGCGCGAACTGGCCGACCATTCTGTTCAAGGTGATCTTTCCGAATATCCGCTCGGGCATTCTGTCCGGTGCATTTCTTACCTTTGCGGTGGTGATCGGCGAGTTCACGTTCGCGAGCCTGCTCGACCGGCCGGCGTTCGGTCCGTATCTGCAACTGATCGGCGCGAATCGCGCGTACGAGCCGTCCGCGCTCGCGATCATTGCATTCGTGATCACGTGGGCTTCAATGGGATTGATTCAGGTATTCGGTTCGGCCCGCGCGTTGAGCGGCCAGAAAGTTTGACGTTAGTTTGACGTTGAGTCGACGTTAATGAGAGTTTGACGCACTGAGGCGGCGAATCATGGCATTCCTTGAGATCGAAAATCTGCACAAGTCCTTTGGGGCGAACACGGCGCTGCACCACTTCGACATGAAGATTGAGCGCGGCGAGTTCATTACTTTTCTCGGACCGTCGGGCTGTGGCAAGACCACGGTGCTAAGGATGATCGCCGGCTTCGAAACGCCGACGCGCGGCATCATCCGGCTCGACAATAAAGACGTCACGCATCTGCGCACGCGTCAGCGCAAGGTCGGCATGGTGTTCCAGTCGTACGCGCTGTTTCCGAACATGACGGTGGCGGACAACATCGGCTTTGGGCTGAAGATCAATCATCGGCCGCAGGCGGAGATCAGGCAGCGCGTCGACGAGATGCTGCAACTGATCAAGCTGCCGCACCTCGGCGAGCGTTATCCGTGGCAACTGTCGGGCGGTCAGCAGCAGCGCGTCGCGCTGGCGCGCGCGCTGGCCGGCAAGCCGCAAGTGCTGCTGCTCGACGAGCCGCTCTCCGCGCTCGACGCAAAGATCCGCATTTCGCTGCGCCAGGACATTCGCGCGTTGCAGCGCGAGCTGGGCATCACGTCGATTTTCGTCACGCACGATCAGGAAGAGGCGCTGTCCATTTCCGACCGTATCGTCGTGATGAACGAAGGGCGTGTGGAACAGATCGGCACGCCGTCCGAGATTTATAACTATCCGCGCACGCGCTTCGTGGCGTCGTTCGTGGGCACGCTGAATATTCTGGCGGGGCAGGTGGTCGATCCGGCGACGGGCCGGATGGCGGTGGACGGTCAGGAGTTGACCACCACGCAGGCGCTGCCGTCGGACGACGCGGGCAAGCAACGTCTGCTCGCGCTGCGGCCGGAAGCCATCGTGCTGGAGCCGGCCGCGCCGGGCCGCAACACGCTGAATGCGACCGTCGAGGAAGTGAATTTCCTCGGCGCGGTGGTGCGCATTAGAACGCGTGTGAAAGATGCGGTGATTTCGCTCGACGTGTTCAACGACCCGAATCGCGGTTTACCCGAACGCGGCCAACCGGTGTCGCTGGGTTTCTCGCACGACAATCTGCTGGTGCTGGAAGAGGGCGCGGTTTAGAGCCTCGGGGTTTTCCCGAGGCCCGCGTCGCGATGCATTCCGGATTCCCCGACACCTCTCGTCTGGATTTCCGGAATCCCGGACGGCTTATCGCCTCGCGTCTCAAAAAAACCATAAAAATCAACGCACCGAGTCCGGCATCGAGCTGGCATCGACCTTGCAATTTAGATCACGCGGCCGCAACGGTCCGACAACTAAAGCAAGGAGACAACGATGTCTGATTTCCCTTCCCGGTATTTCTGAATTCGTCGTCTTGTCGCGGCCGAGTGCCGTGCTCAAGCGTGACGAGCTTTCGCATTCGTTCGCATGATGCGCGGCGTGGCAGGCCATGAGCTCATCCATATCGCAGGAAATATCGTGAAAAAACCTATCCATAAAGTGCTGTACGTCCAGGTGATCGTGGCGATCATCATCGGCATCGCGCTCGGACATTACTACCCGAATCTCGCCGTCGACATGAAGCCGCTCGGCGACGGTTTCATCAAGCTGATCAAGATGGTGATCGGGCCGATCATCTTCTGCACGGTGGTGACGGGTATCGCCGGCATGGAAGATATGAAGAAGGTCGGGCGCGTGGGCGGCAAGGCGCTGCTGTACTTTGAAATCGTCTCCAGCTTTGCGCTGGTGCTCGGGCTGATTGCGACGCACGTACTCAAGCCGGGCGTCGGCTTCAACATCGACCCGGCCACGCTCGACGGCAAAGCCGTCGCGTCGTACGCCGCGAAGGCGCACGGCCAGACGACCGTGGACTTCCTGATGCACATCATCCCGGACACGCTGTCGTCGGCGTTCGCGCAAGGCGAAATCCTGCAGATCCTGCTGATCGCGTTGCTGTTCGGCGCGGTGCTCGCGACGGCCGGTGAGAAGGGCAAGGTCGTCACGAACTTCATCGACGGTCTTTCGCATGTGCTGTTCGGCATCGTGCGCATCATCACGAAGCTGGCGCCGATCGGCGCGTTCGGCGCGATGGCCTTCACGATCGGCAAGTACGGCATCGGCTCGCTGCTGCCCATGCTCAAGCTGATCGGCACGTTCTATCTGACCTCGATCGTGTTCGTGGTGGTCGTGCTCGGCCTCATCGCGCGCGCGGTGGGCTTCAATATCCTGCGCTTCGTCGCGTACATCAAGGAAGAGATGCTGATCGTGCTGGGCACGAGTTCGTCGGAAGCCGCGCTGCCGCAACTGATGCTGAAGCTCGAAAAGCTCGGCTGCTCACGCTCGGTGGTGGGCCTCGTGGTGCCGACCGGTTACTCGTTCAATCTCGACGGCACCAACATCTACATGACGATGGCCGTGCTGTTCATCGCCCAGGCGACCAACATCGACCTCACGTGGACGCAGCAGCTCACGCTGCTGGCGGTGACAATGCTGACCTCCAAGGGCGCCAGCGGCGTGACGGGCGCGGGCTTCATCACGCTGGCCGCGACACTGGCCGTGGTGCCGACCATTCCGCTGTCGGGCATGGTGCTGATTCTCGGCATCGACCGCTTCATGAGCGAATGCCGTGCGTTGACCAATATCGTCGGCAATGGTGTGGCGACGGTGGTGGTGTCGGCATGGGAAAAGGAACTGGACCGTAACAAGCTGAATGCCGCGTTGCGCGGCGAGGTGGCGGTCAAAGAGCCGGCCGGCGCTTAAGCCGGGCCTTGGCTCCGGTTCCGACGTTCACTGCGCTTTTCGCTTCCACCTCCACGGCCGCCCGCACATGAAACGGGTGGCCGTGCGCCCAATCCCCGCGCCGCCGGCCGACGAAACTCGCGCCGGCGGCGCTTCGCCTTATGCCACAATAAACGATCCTAATCGATCGGATATTGCCAACGTGACGCGCCGCCTGCTGATCCTCTTCGCGCTCGTCGTCGGGCTCGTGGCGGCGTGCGGGCTCACGTACAGCATTGCGTGGCAACGCGGTATCGACAATTTGCGGCGTAACGCCGCGGTGCGCGTGGATCGCACCGCCAACGCGCTGAAGAGCACGCTCGAGCGCTACGAGTCGCTGCCGTATCTGCTGGCCGAACATCCCATCGTGCAGGACGTGCTGGTCGATCCGACGCCGGCCAATGTGCAGCGCGCCAATCTGTATCTGGAAGACCTCAACCGCCACGCGCGCGCCACGGTTACCTACATCATTCCACTGGATGGTTATTGCGTCGCCGCGAGCAACTGGCACGGACCGCAAAGCTTTATCGGCGCGGGTTATCAATTCCGGCCGTACTTTCTCGACGCGGTGAAGGGCGGCGTGGGCCGCTTTTTCGGCATCGGTACGATCTCGCAGGCGCCCGGTTATTACATCTCGCAGCCGGTGCGACGCGACGGGAAGATCGTCGGCGTGGCGGTCGTCAAACTCGATCTCGAATGGTTCCAGGGTGCGGATGCGTCCGAACCGCTCGTCGTCGCCGACGATCACGGCGTGATCTTTCTCTCGTCGATGCCCGCATGGAAATATCACACGATCCGGCCGCTGTCCGGTCAGGTCGCCGATTCGATCTACCAGGCGCGCCAATACGCGCAACAGCCCATCGCACCGCTGCCCGTCACGATCGAACGCACGCTGGAAGGCAATGCGCAGATCGTGCGCATTGGCGGCGGCCGTTATGCGCCGCGCTATCTCGCGTCGCGACGCGGCATGGGCGAGCCGGACTGGCATCTGATCACCATGTCGCCCGTCGATCCAGTCGATGCCGACGCGCGCAATGCGACCATCGTGACGGCTTTCGGCTACGTGTCGCTCGTGTTGTTCGCGTTCTACTGGCGCATGCGCCGCGCGCGCGTGCGCGAAGTGATGCGCAGCCGCGCGATGCTGCAAAAGGCGTACGCGGAATTGAACCGGCGCGTGGCCGAACGCACCGCCGACCTCTCCGAAGCGAACGAGCAGTTGCACAAGGAAGTGGCCGAACGCACGCGCGCCGAGCAGGAATTGCGCGCCGCGCACGACGAGCTGATCCAGGCGAGCAAGCTCGCCGCGCTGGGTCAGATGGCGGCCGGTATTACGCATGAATTGAATCAGCCGCTTGCCGCGTTGCGCGGTTTCTCGGACAACACGCGAGTGCTGCTGGAGCGCGGCGACCAGGCGTCGGCGCGCGAGAATCTCGAAGCGATCGCGGCGCTCACCGAGCGCATGGGCAAGATCACCAATCAGTTGAAGCTGTTCGTTGGACGCGCGAGGCCGCGCAGTGCGCGCGCGCCGATCGTGCGGGCGTTGCGCAACGTCGTCGCGCTGCTGCAAAAACGTTTGCAAGGCGTGGAAGTCGAGTACGTGCTGGTCGACGTCGATACCGACGCGAACGCCGACAGCGCCACGCGCACGCCGTTCAGTCTCGCCGACGACCGTCCCGACCTGATTGCGCATTGCGACGACTTGCGGCTCGAACAGGTGTTGATCAATCTGCTCGGCAACGCGCTCGACGCCACCGCCGGCCTGAATCCGCCGCGCATCACGATCGAGATCGAGGTGTCGGCCACCAACCTTTCGTTCGCGGTCAGCGACAACGGCCCCGGCATTCCCGACGACGTCCTGCCACGGCTATTCGAGCCGTTCTTCACGACCAAGGAAATGGGGCAGGGGCTGGGCCTCGGACTGGCGATCTCGTCGTCGATCGCGCGCGATTGCGGCGGCACGCTGGTGGCGCGCAACGCGGCCGACGGCGGCGCACTCTTCGTTCTGACGCTGCGCCGCGCGCGCGTACAGACGAGCCACACCCCGGACCCGTTGACCACGGGTTCATGAATCAGACGGAAAACGCCATGCTGAACCACGGCCTGCAAGTGCTGTATATCGAAGACGACGAACTGGTGCGGCGCGCGAGCGTGCAGAGTTTGCAACTGGCGGGCTTCGAGGTGATCGGCCATGCATCGGCGGAATCCGCGGCGAAGATGATCCGCGCGGATTTCTACGGTGTGGTGGTGAGCGACATCCGCTTGCCGGGCGCGAGCGGCCTCGATCTGCTCGCGCAGTGGCACGAGCGCGCGCCCGACGTGCCGGTGATTCTGGTTACCGGCCACGGCGATATCTCGATGGCCGTGCAGGCCATGCGCGATGGCGCGTACGACTTCATCGAAAAACCGTTCGCGTCGGAGCGCCTCATCGAAACCGTGCGGCGTGCGTTGGAGCGCCGCAAGCTGGTGCTCGAGAACATCGCGCTGCGTCGTGAGTTGGCGGAACAGAATTCGGTGGCGCCGCGAATCATCGGCCGCAGTCCGGCAATCGAACAGGTGCGCCGGCTGATCGCCAATGTCGCCCCGACGGATGCGTCCGTGCTGATCAACGGCGACACCGGCGCGGGCAAGGAGTTGATCGCGCGCAGTCTGCACGAGTTGTCGCCGCGGCGTGACCGGCCGTTTATCGCGGTGAACTGCGGCGCGTTGCCGGAGCCGATGTTCGAGTCGGAAATGTTCGGCTACGAGCCGGGCGCCTTCACCGGCGCGGCGAAACGCCGGATCGGCAAGCTCGAACACGCGTCGGGCGGCACGCTGTTTCTCGACGAAATCGAAAGCATGCCGCTCGCGTTGCAGGTCAAGCTGCTGCGTGTGTTGCAGGACGGCGTGCTGGAACGGCTCGGCTCGAATCAGCCGATCCGCGTGAACTGCCGGGTCGTCGCCGCCGCCAAGGGCGACATGGCCGAGCATGTCGCGGACGGGTCGTTCCGGCGCGATCTGCTGTACCGGCTGAACGTGGTGACGATCGCGCTGCCGCCGTTGGGCGAGCGGCGCGAAGACATCGTGCCGTTGTTCGAGCATTTCCTGCTGGACGCGGCAGTGCGTTACCAGCGTCCCGCGCCGATCCTCACCGACCGGCAGCGCGCCAGCCTGATGCAGCGCGACTGGCCGGGCAACGTGCGGGAACTGCGCAATGCCGCCGACCGTTTCGTGCTCGGCGTTGCCGACGATCCGGTGGTGTCGTTCACCGACGACAGCGCGGCCGCCCAACCATTGAAGGAACGCGTCGAGCAATTCGAACGGGCGGTGATTGCGGAAGCGCTGGAGCAGACCGGCGGCGTCGTGGCGGTCGCGGCCGACAGACTGCAACTCGGCAAGGCAACGCTCTACGAGAAGATCAAGCGATATGGCCTGGCGGCCAAAGGCGAAGGGGAGCGCTAGAAATGAAAACGCCGGCCTCGGAGTACGAGGCCGGCGTGTTTGAATCTGTTGCGATCTGCGGGGCGGGGTAAAACTTACGCCGCGTTCAGCGCCTTTTCCAGCAGCTTGTCGAGTTCCGCGAACTGCGGCTCGCCGACGTAGCGCTTCAGAATCTTGCCGTCTTTATCGACGAGGAACGTGGTCGGCGTGAGTTGCACGTTGCCGAACTGCCTGGCGGCCGAACCGTCGTCCATGGCGACCTTGAACGGCAACTGGCGCGTTTGCGAGTAGTTGGTCACGTACATCGGCGCGTCGTAGTTCATGGCGACGGCGACGAATTCGAGACCCTTGCCCTTGAAGCGGTTATAGGTCTGGACCATCTGCGGCATTTCTTTCATGCAGGTGTCGCAACTGGTCGCCCAGAAGTTGACCAGATAGACCTTGCCCTTCAAATCCGCGGTCGACACTTTCTGGCCCGACAGCAGCGTGAAGGTGGCATCCGGCACGCGCTGCTGACCGGCAAACGCGAAATAACCCGCGACGGCGATTGCCACGGCGACAACGGCAATGATCACGTAGCGAAGCGGATTCGCGCGCTTGCTGGCGGTGGACGGAGTGGAGCTCATGAACGGAACCTCGAGAGTCGCGCGGAACGCGCGGGACAGTGCGCCGGTTTGGGCCTGAGGCCCGGGACTGTTTAGCGTCGCTATTGTAGCGCCATTCGCGTGGTGGGGCAGGGCGCCGGCCGGCAGCGGATAATAGCGTTTTACGTTCCCGTCAGTCAGATCTTCCGTCCCCATGTTCCGAACTGCTTTTGATGTTTTGCATCGCGCCGGTTTCTTCTTCGCTCGAATTGCGCGTCGTCCTTCCTTTCTCAGCCGAGTCGCGGCGGGTTCGCGCGGCAATTTGCGGCCGCTCGGCGCGTCTGGTGCCGTGCGTGCGCCACGCGTATGGGCGCTCCTCAGCACCGCGGCGTGCATGCTGGCGCTGGGTACCGCGCTAAGCGCCTGCTCGCCGACTTTCGACTGGCGCACCATCATGAATAACGACAACGGCTACACCGTCGACCTGCCGGCCAAGCCTGGCCACGATCAGCGGGCGGTGCAGATCGGCGGCACCTCGATGCCGATGGCGATGCAAACCGCCGAGGCCGGCGACGCGCTGTTTGCCGTCGGCACGATCATGCTGCCGGACGACAACGAAGCGACCCGGCGCGCCGCGCTGGACTTTCTGCGCACGGGCCTCGCGCGTAACGTGGGCGCCGCGCCGGACGCGCGGGCGGTCCAGATCCCGCTAGCCGCAGGCGGCCAGGTGCTGGGGCTGGAGATGAAGCTGAGCGGCGAAGCCGGTTCGCAACACGAAACGCGCACGGTGTACGCGCGGCTGGTGGCGCGCGGGCGTCACGTCTACCAGGCGGCGATCATTGCGTCCAAACCGCTGCCGCAGGAACAGATCGACCAGTTTTTTTCGTCGTTTCAGCTGTATTAAAACGGGTATTTTGGGCCGATTCGGCGCGCCATAGAGCGAACGGCGCAGTGAAAGTTCCTTCGTAGCATCGAGCGCTAATTCCCGGTTTACGTTGAAGTTTTTCCATTACCCACAGGTCCTGTGGATAACTCTGTTGAGAACTCGCCGAAAATTGTCGCGGATGCCCATCTGGTGGGCACTCTGTCAGATTCGGCCTGTGCCGTTTGATTAAAAATACTCAATAAAATCAACGAACTCTTGACGTGGCTCGCGGCGGACCTTTCAGTTGTATCCAAATCTGTTTGGAACGCCCGTATGTGCATAAGTCAAGTCTTGACAGCATATTTTTCGCCTCATAGCGAGCCGAAGGCACGGCGGTACTGAATCGCCTCACCCACCTGCGCGACACTCGGCATGGCCGCGCCTGCGAGGTCCGCAATGGTCCGCGCGACCTTCAGAACCCGGTAATAAGCGCGCGCCGACCAGCCGAAGCGCTCGCCGGCTTCGCGCAGCAGGGTTTCGCCGGCGGCGTCGGGGCGGCAGACATCGTCCACTTCCCGTCCTGAGAGTTCGCGGTTGGTTTTGCCCTGCCGCTGCAACTGCCTTTCGCGTGCCGCAGCTACCCGTTGAGCGATGGCCGCACTGGCTTCGCCGGTCGCGCTCGAACGGGCCGACAGTTCCGCCGACGTGAGCGCCGGAATCTCGATCTGGATGTCGATCCGGTCGAGCAACGGTCCTGACAGCTTGCGCAGATAGCGCGCCGCGATCTCCGGCGTGCAGCGGCAACGCCCTCCCGGGTCGCCGCGCCAACCGCACGGACACGGGTTCATCGCGGCGATCAGCTGGCAGGCGGCCGGAAAATCCGCCTGCAAGGCGGCGCGCGAAATGGTGATACGGCCGGCTTCGAGCGGCTCGCGCAGCGTCTCCAACACATGACGGTCGAATTCAGGCATTAGGTGAAAGACTTCGTCTGTATGGTGACTGGGTATCAGTTTGCAAGTAGTCTCGTCGCTGAGGTAAGCAAGGGGGGCTATATGTCTGTGGATATGAAGTTCAGGGCTGTGTATATCCGGCCCCGCAAGGATTTTGAAACACTTCTCCAAGTCTTTCGACTGAGCGGTTTGGATGAAATACCTAACTTAAATCCGAGATACTTCGACGTACCCTTAATATCGGTTGTTGTTGATGCTGGCGGACTGCCGGTATGGGAGCCGACGCTTTATCTAGCTAACCTCTCAATGAGAGGTAGGAGCTCCATCGGCGACACGGTTCGCTCGTATTCTGAAGCGCTTCTAACATGGTTCTCGTTCCTTGCTGAATCTAACATCCAGTTTAGGACGGCAACAGAAGATGATTTTGCCCAATTTCGCGTTCATGCGGTGCATCGACCGTCTCTCGCCAACAACCGTGTTTGGAAAAGTGCAACTGCGAATCATCGTATTTCCGTTGTTTCCAGTTTCTACTTATGGGCCGAAAGACGTGGCATATTGCATACGCCGTTAGGTGGGTTTCTTAGCGGCAGAGAGGCCGAGCGCCGCATATACGGACACCTAGAAATACCAAGACGCTATTTGCGCCAGCACTCGTTAGCCCCTGCTGTGATATCTCGTCTACCAAAAATACTGTCGCGTGATGAGATCCGCCGATTATTTCAGGTAACACCGCCTCCATACAGACTTATATTTAAATGGGCCCTTTTGACGGGACTAAGACGGTTTGAAATTTGCAATCTATTGATTGAACAACTTCCGTCGCCAGAACAAATTGCTCTGTCCAATGACAGTTTCGCGCGCATTAATGTACTGCGCAAGGGGAGGCGCGACGTCACAGTCTACGTACCAGTGCAGCTTATCGAAGAAACGCGGTGGTACGTGCTTACCGAGCGTCCCGCGCCAGTAGTTGAGAACGCAGACCAAATCTTTCTTGGAGTCCGAGGCACAGCAATAGACCGGGGCTGTTTGAGCCGAGTGTTTAGAAGAGGAGCGCGCAGCATCGGGAGCGATGCTACGTTTCATCATCTAAGGCATACATTTGCGATTAATGTGCTACGCATTCTTGAAAACCGTCTAAGTGATGGTGAACCGCCCCGGATTTGGTGGAGGCTCCAACTCTTGAGAAAATGGAGCCATGAACAAGTCGAACAAATTTTCTGCTGAAGTCCGGGAACGTGCC
>NZ_QLTK01000037.1 GCF_003269035.1 Paraburkholderia bryophila
TGCGATCTTCACCTTCTATGAATCGCTTCATCCGGTCACCCATGCTGAATGAGTTAATCCAGTTTAGGCGATCAGCGCGTTTTCACACAAGCTCGGAAAAGAGCGGCCATTGGGAGAAGTTCGGCGCGGCGATGTACTCGCTCGCCGACGCGGAAGAAGGGCGCGCGCTGTGTCTGAAACCCATGAGTTGTCCGTGCCACGTGCAGGTCTTCAATCAGCGCGTGCGTTCTTATCGCGAGTTGCCGGTTCGGTATAGCGAGTTCGGCGCGTGTCATCGCGACGAACCGTCGGGCTCGCTCGAAGGCCTGAAGCGCACGCGCGCTTTCGTGCAGGACGACGCGCATGTGTTCTGCGCGGAGTCGCATATCGAGGCGGAAGTGGGGCGCTTCTGCTCGCTGCTGCGCGCGGTGTATGCCGATCTCGGCTTTCCCGCCTTCAAGGTCGCGTTGGCGACGCGGCCGGCGGCGCGCTCGGGCAGCGAAGCCACGTGGGATCACGCGGAAAGCGCGCTGGCGAATGCCGCGCGCGCGGCGGGCCTGGCGTTCGATCTGCTCGAAGGCGAGGGCGCTTTTTACGGGCCCAAACTGGAGTTTCATCTCACGGACAGTCGCGGACGAAGCTGGCAATGCGGCACTATCCAGCTTGACTTCGTGTTGCCCGAGCGGCTCGACGCGGAGTTCGTCAACGAGCGCAACGAACGCGAGCGGCCGGTGATGATCCATCACGCGGTGCTGGGCAGCATGGAGCGCTTTATCGCGATGCTGCTCGAACATCACGAGGGATGGTTGCCCGTGTGGCTCGCGCCGGAGCAGGTTGTCGTCGCCACGATCAGCGAGGCGAATGCGCCCTATGCGCAGGAGGTTCTGCAAGCGCTCGACGACGCGGGCATCCGGGCACTGGTCGACAGCCGGCCCGAGCGGCTGGAGAAGAAGATCGTCGACGCCCGCGAAAAGCAGGTGCCGCTTCTGGTGGTGGTCGGTTCGCGCGACGAGCGTGACCGGACGATCAGCATCCGTCAGCGCGACGGGCAGCAAGCGACCTCGCCGCTGTCGGACGGCGTCGCGCATTTGAGGCTCGCCGCGCAGCCACCCGCGATGCCATCGAGACGCTGATACCCATGCCGTGTTCGCACAAGGGCGCGACGAGCGCGCGTTCTCGTGCGTTCTCGTGCGTTCCTCTCGCGGTACGCGTGCCTTTAACGCAACCCGCGAAGAACCTACGCGTAAAACGCCGATGGCACCACGCCGAAGTGCCGCTTGAACATCGCCGCGAACGCGCTTTGGCTCGTATAGCCGTGGTCCATGGCGACGGCAATGATCTTCTCGCCGTGCGCGAGCCGCTTCAACGCGAGGAGTAAGCGAGCCTGCTGCCGCCAACGCCCGAACGTCAACCCGGTTTCGCGCTGGAACCAGCGATGAAACGTCTTCTCCGATACCTCCAGCGTCGCCGCCCATGCGGCGATGGTGCGGTTGTCGTCAGGCGTGGCAACCACGCTGTCGCACACCGCGCGCAAACGGGCGTCGGTCGGCCACGGCAGATACAGCGGCAGCAGCGGCACCGCATTCAACTCCGCCAGCAGCAACTGCATCAGATGATCGTCGCGCGAGCCGGCGGTGTAGTCCTGCGGCACCTCGATCGCCGCGAGGATCAACTCGCGCAGCAATGCATGCACTTCGACCACGCAACTGCGCGTGGGCAACTGCGCGGCCGCGCCGGGCTCGACGAACACGGTGCGCATCTTCACGTCGCCGCTCATCTGCACCGAATGGTCGACGCCCGGTTCGAGCCACACGCCGCGCGTGGGCGGCACGACCCACGAACCCGTGGCGGACTCGATCATCATGACGCCTTCGATCGCATACAGCAGCTGCGCGCGCCGATGCCGGTGCGCCGCGATCAGCGTGCCGTGCGGATACCACGCAGCCATGGCCGACACCGGCATGGGTGTGCTTTCGAACGGCACGTGCGCGCCGGGCGCGGTCGGCGTCTCGGTGCGCTTTTGCGCAGCGAGGGTGACGTGGGCGGTGCGTGCATTCATGCGTGTTTTTGCCATTGGCCGAAAGGTTGACCGTTCTGCGACAAGTAAAGACTTTTTCGCGCGAGACGGACCTGGCGCGCGGGCTCATTATTCCGGTTCACTTCGAAGCCCCTTTTCATCCCAACGACAGTCACCGAGCGCGCTATGAAGAGATCGTATTTCCTGTTTCCTTTTGTGGCAATCCTGCTGTGGGCCGGCAACGTGATCGTCTCGAAGCTGTCCGCCCATACCATCGACCCGTCGGCGATCACGTTCTACCGCCTACTGCTGGCGGTCGCGCTAATGAGCCTGTTCACGCTGAAGCCGGCCTGGCGCAACCGCGCGGCGATCGTCCCGCAACTGCCGAAGCTGGCCGTGCTCGGCTTTCTCGCGATGGCGCTGTTCCAGAGTCTCTCGTACGAAGCGGCCAAAACCACCACGGCGACCAACATGTCGATCATCACCGCGCTGGTGCCGCTGATGACGATGGTCGCGAGCACGGCATTGCTCGGCGAGGCGCCCACCAGCGGCATGGTGGGCGGCGGTGTGCTGTCGCTGGTCGGCGTGGTGTATCTGATCACGCAGGGCAATCCCGCGATGCTGCTCGACAATGGCGCGCATCTCGGCGATCTGCTGATGATCTTCGCCGCACTCGCCTACGCGTTGTACGGCGTGCTGCTCAAGCGCTGGCATGTCGGCTTGCCGTCGTGGCAATCCACCTACCTGCAGGCGTTGTTCGCGTTGCTGTTCATGCTGCCGATGCTGTTGCGCCTGCCGGCCGCCGAAGCCGTGCCGACTCGCGCGAGCGTGCCGCTGATCCTGTACGCGGGCGTGCTGGCTTCGGTAGTGTTGCCGTTCCTGTGGATGCAAGGCGTCAAACACCTCGGCCCGAACCGCTGCGCGTTGTTCATGAACGTGCTGCCTATCGCGACCGCGCTGATCGCCATTGCGATGCTCGGTGAAACCTTGCATCCGTATCACCTGCTCGGTGGCGGGACGGCGCTCGTCGGTGTGATCGTCGCGCAAATGTTCAAGCGCCCTGCGGCGGAAGTGGCGGCGCGGCAGTAACAGAAAGCATGGGTCGCGCCGGGACGTCGATGCAAAACCGTGAGTGTCTCGCGAGCGGACCAGCGTGGCGCGTGGCGAGATGCATCG
The DNA here is from genome assembly GCF_003269035.1 of Paraburkholderia bryophila. Classification (GTDB taxonomy): domain Bacteria; phylum Pseudomonadota; class Gammaproteobacteria; order Burkholderiales; family Burkholderiaceae; genus Paraburkholderia; species Paraburkholderia bryophila. The sequence continues at coordinate 3,173 of NZ_QLTK01000037.1, forward strand.
AACTCGCCACGCGCCACGCGCGGCTTCAGACGGCGATCGCGTCTCGCTGACGGATCAGATGCGCGTGCAGTCCGTCCCACAGGCACATGCGTTCATCGATCGCCATCAGGCCCGCTTCCAGTGCCTCGCGCAATTTGCACGGGTCGCCCTCCGCGGCCTCCGCGATCATCGCTCGTGCGGCGGGACCGTGTTCGCCCGAATCCACTTCGATATGACGATCGAGGTAGTAGCTGAGCAGCGGCACGCCGGCGCGGTCGATGCTCCAACTCGCGAGCAGCGTGCGGAACATGTCCGGAATCACGTTCTCGCGGCCGTAGAAGAAGTTGCCGAGCACTTGATGCGTCGCGCCCTCGTAGCAGGTCGCGAAGGTCGAGTTGACGAAGCGGATCACCGGCGCGGGCGCGTCGACCGCGCTCATTGCGCTTTGCACGCTCGCGCCGTCGGCCAGTAAGCCGATCATCCGCTCGATCCGCTCGGTGCTTGCACCGACGTCGCGCATGGCATGCAGGTACAGATCGAAGTGACTCATGGGACCCTTCGGCGTTTCGTCGCATTCCTCGCCGAGGACGATCTGATTGATCAGCCGCGCGGCGCTCGCGTTGCGCGGCGCGATCCACGGCAGCGTGACGGTCGTGAGATCGGCCTGCAACCGTTTGACGAGCGACATGAAATCCCACACGGCGAACACGTGCCATTCCATGAAGGTGCGCAAGCCGTGGACGGTTTCGATCGCGTGGAAGACCGGGTGATGGGCGAGCGCCGTGTGGTGTCGGGCGAGTTGCGCTTCGAGTTGTTCGATGTCGTTCATGGTGATGGTTATCCTCGGAATGTCGCTCCGATCGCGGACAAGGGAACGGCGACAGCGCGGACCCGCCGCCATCGCGGAAGCGGGACGACCGTGCCCATGCCGATTCGGCGCATGTATTAAGTAAAAAGCCTTGGGTCCGACGAGGGATGTGCCGATGGGCGGGTGATATCCCATGACGTGGGTTTTGAAAGACACGTCACGGAATAAGATAGGCCAGATTTATTATTTAAGAACGCGTAATTGCAGAAATTCGATCGGTCTATGCTCTTTGAATAACGCAGGGTGCGATGTCGCTCGACCTTACGTCACGTCGGTGAACAGGCGTCCCCAGCGGGCAAGCGGCGCGGTATCGATGTCCAGCATCCGCAGTGCTTTCCATATGACGGTGGCGACCGTGTCGTAGGCGGGAATATCGGTGGCCATTTCAAAGGCGCGTACCAGATGCGCCGCGTGCAGATTCGTGCAGAAGGTCGTGACCGCATCGGGCCGCGCGAAGGCGGCCTCGCGCATCATGATCGCGAGTTGCGTATCCGGCACCTCGGCAAAACGGAAATTGTCCTGTAAGCCGAGGTGCCGTTCCGCTACGCATTCCATGCCGAGCTTCTCATAGTTGCGCACGATCCGCTGCTGTACTTCGTCGAGATACGGCGAGACCAGGCCGAAGCGCCGCGCGCCCGTGGTGTCGAAGATTTCGTTGAGCGCGAGAACCGAGGTCGTGGCGGGAATGCCCGTCGCCTCGGTAATCTGACGGCACAGCGCCCGGTCGCGCTCGAACCCCAACCAGCCCGCCGACGTGCCGCTCCAGCCAATCACGTCGACGCGCGCGTCGGCCAGTTGATGCGCGGCCGCCAGAATCCGGCCCGCGTCGAACTGACCGAGCGCCGGCTCCGACAGCGCGATCTCCGTGACGGTGAAGCGCGCGAAATGCGCGCTGACCTGCGGCAAATCGCTCAACATCGCGGCGGTGATCGGCTCGAGCGCCGTGTTCGACGACGGCGTCAATATGCCGAGTCGGATTCGTCTGCTTTGCATGGCGGTGGGTCGTTTAGTCGGCAAGCAGTTGCTTCACGCCTTCGGCGGCTTCATGGCGAAGCGCGTCGAGATCGAGGCCCGGAATCACACCGTTGTCCACCACCACGCGGCCGTTCACCGCGTTGTAGCGCACACGCGCCGGTTCGCCCGCAGTCACCGGCGCCACCGCCAGATCGTGAAAGCCGTTGAAGCGCAAATCGCCGACGTCATAGAGTACGAGGTCCGCCGCCATGCCCACGTCGAGCGTGCCGACCGCGTCGAGACCGAGCACGCCCGCGCCGCCCGCGCTGCCCCAATGAATGGTTTCTTCGACGGTGGTTGCCGCTGCGCCCTGCGCCGCGCGATGCACCAGCCAGGCGAAATGCGCTTCGTTGGTCATGCTGCCGGATTCGTTCGACGCCACGCCGTCCACGGCCAGCGACATCGGCACACCGGCCGCGGCCATTTGCGGAGCGGGGGCAATGCCGCTGCCGAGTCGCGCGTTGCTCACCGGACAGTGCGAGCAACCGCTGCCGGTTTCGGCGAGCAGGGCGATTTCGCTCGGCTGCAGATGCACGAGATGCGCGAACCATACGTCCGGGCCGAGCCATTCGTGATCCGCGACGAACTCGACGGGCAGCTTGTCGAAGCGCTCCTTGCAGAAGTCGACATAGCGGGTCGTTTCCGATAGATGCGTGTGCAACCTCAGGCCCATCCGACGCGCCGCCCGCGCGACTTCCGGCAGCAATTCAGGCGGCAGGGAGAAGGTCGGCGTGGTGGGCGCGACGACGACGCGGCGCATCGATGCATCGCCCGCATCGTGATATCGCGCCTTCAACCGTTCAATGTCGGCCAGCATCTGATCGAGCGTTTCCGGCTTGAGCGCGAGCTTGGAAAAACCGGGGTGATCGCCTGCTGCCTGTAGTGCGCCGCCGCGGCACAACACGAAGCGCATGCCGAACGACGCCGCTTCGTCGAACAGAAGGTCGCCGGTTTCCGTGCTGCCCTCCGCGTGATACAGGTAGTGATGATCGGCGCAAGTCGTCACGCCGGAGAGCAGCAGTTCGGCCATGCCCAGCCGCGCGGCGACGCGCGCCAGGTCCGGCGTGAAGCGCGCGAGGCGGGGATACGGCACGGCGGCGAGCCATTCCTGCAAGTCCGCATTGATGCCGGACGGCACCGCCTTCAGCAGGTTCTGGAACAGGTGGTGGTGGGTATTCACCCAGCCCGGATAGACGACGCAGGAACGCGCGTCGATCACGCGCTCGTCGGCTCTGGGCGTGAGATTCGGCCCGATGCTCTCGATCTTCCCGTTGCGAATGCGCAGATCGACCTGGCCCAGGCGCGCGCGGTCTCCGGTCATGCCGCTCATCACCGCGACAGGGTTCTTGATCAGCAACGCTTCAGTTTGCATGCTCACGATTCAATGTCCTTTCAGTTAGCGCGAAGCGGCCGCGCATGTTTTGCCGCGCATGAAAAGCCGCGCGAGCGCCGCGCGGAGGTCGATCGCCTATTCGCGGACCATGTGGTGGGCGGGCACGACTTCTTCTTCATGCGCGCCGTTGAGCACCGCGTTCAGCACGACGGAGACGAGGCACGCCAGCACCACGCCGCTGTGCAGAAACGGTTGCGTCCAGTCGGGCATATGTTTGAAGACTTGCGGCGCCATGACCGGAATCAGCGCGGTCGCGATCGTGAAACCGACGATCAGCACGTTGTAGCGATTGCGTTCGAAGTCCACCTTCGCGAGCGTTTGCACGCCGGCCGCGACCACCACGCCGAACATCGCGATACCGGCGCCGCCGAGCGCCGCCGACGGCGTCGAGGCCACCACCGCGCCGATCTTCGGCACCAGCGCCACGACGCACATCAGCAGGCCGCTGATCGCCACCACCCAGCGACTGCGCACGCCGGTCAGAATGACGAGGCCGACGTTCTCCATGAACGCGATAAACGGAAAGGCCGCGAACATGCCCGCAATTGCACTCGCCAGACCGTTGGCGCGCATGCCTCGCACGACATCGTCTTCGCTGACTTCCTTGTCGACGATATCGCCGATCGCGACGAACAGGCCCATCGATTCGACCATCTGCACGACCATGACGACGATCATCGTCAGCACCGGGACCAGCGAGAACACGGGCGTGCCGAAATGAAACGGCAGCGGCATCGTGAACCACGGAGCGGCGCCGACGCTCGCGAAGTTGCCCATGCCGAGCGAACACGCCAGAATGCCGCCCGCGATCAATCCGATCAGCACCGAGAGATTGCGCAGGAATGGACCGGCGAAGCGATTGATGCCGAGAATCACGAGCGCGACGAACAGCGTGACGCTGAGAAAGGGCAATGCGCCGAACTGCTGCTGCGCGGCCTCGCCGCCGCCCGCCCATTGATACGCGACGGGGAACAACTGCAAACCGATCACGGTCACGATGCAGCCGGTGACCACTGGCGGGAAAAATCTTCGTAAGCGTCCCACCAATGGCGCGGCGAACATCGTGAATAGACCCGCGCCGATCACCGCGCCGCATACGCCGGCAAAGCCGACACCGGGACTCGTGCCGATCGCGATCACCGGACCGACGCTGCTGAATGCGACGCCCTGCAGGATCGGCAGACGCACGCCGAACTTCCAGAAGCCGACAGTTTGCAGAATCGTCGAAATGCCCGAGCAAAACAGGGCCGTGCTGATCAGCACGGTCGTGTCGGCCGGCGACATCTTCAAGGCCGATGCAACGATCAGCGGCACGGCGATGGCGCCGATATAAGCCACCAGCATGTGCTGCAGACCCAGCGTGATCATCTGACGCTTCGGCAGGATGCGATCGACAGGGTGTAGGGCGGTGTTCATGGCGTGTCTCCCATGCAAGAGGGTTGCTGCGATTGTGGTTATCGATCGGCGCGCGAGGTCAGGCCGCACGGCGCGGGCCGTGCAGTCGTAGTTCACGCGTCGGTCGGATCTCCCGTCAGGCCGCAACCGGCACGGCAAGACAGGCGTGGAAGCGGTCGGTCAGTGCGGCGCGATCGAGATCGCGGCCGATGAATACGATGCGGCACGAGCGCGGTTCACTGCCCCACACTTGCGCCGCACGCAGTTCGATGACGTTGTGCACGCCTTGCAGTACATAGCGGTGCGACTGGCCTTGTACGGCGAGAATGCCTTTCATCCGGAACAGGTTGGCGGCGTCGGTGTCGCGCAGTTCGGCGAGCCAGGTTTGCAGCGCGTCGAGGTCGATGTCGGCATCGACTTCAATGCCCACCGAGGAGACGCTTTCGTCGTGCTGGTGGTCGGCGTGGTCTGCGTGCTGATGGTGGTCGTGTTCGTCTTCGTCTTCGTGTTCGTGGTGGTCTGCGTGCGCCTGGTGTGTGTCGTGCGTGTGCTCTTCTTCGTGCAGACCGTCGGACTCGACCAGAATCTGCGAGAACTCGTTCGCGCCCACACCGAGAATCCTGTCCAGATCGATCTGCGCGTAGCTCGATTCGACGATCTGCGCCGTCGCGTTGAGTCCGCGAATGCGCTGTGTCAGCGAGGCAATATCGTCGGGGCCGACCAGATCCACCTTGTTGATCACGATCCGATCCGCGCACACGATCTGATCGACCGCCTGGTTGTCGCTGCCGTCCAGCACCAGATCGTCCAGATGCGCGGCGATATGCTTTGCGTCGACCATCGTGACGACGGCGTCCAGCGTCACCTGCTTCGCGATGGGATCGTCGAGAAAGAAGGTTTGCGCGACCGGGTACGGATCGGCAAGCCCGCTCGTTTCGACGATGATGTGATCGAGCCGGTCCGGCCTTTCCACCAGCATCCGCACGATTCGCACCAGATCCTCGCGTACCGCGCCGACGCAGCACACACAACCGTTGGTCATCTCGTAGATCTCTTCGGTGGATTCGAGCACGAGGCCACCGTCTATCCCGATCTCGCCAAACTCGTTTTCGATCACCGCGATCTTGCGGCCGTGTTTTTCGCGCAGGATGTAGTTGAGCAGGGTGGTCTTGCCGGCGCCGAGAAAGCCCGTCAGCACCGTGACGGGGATTTTCTCGATGTCGTTGTGGGTCGTGTGAATGTGATTCATGGCTCTTCTCCGTTTCATCGTTCGTGCTGCGGTTCGGCTATCAGGCGGGTTGCGGTGCGGGTGCGGGTGCGTTCGCGGGTATTTCAGTTTCTCGCCAGCGTTTGACGGTGCCCGCTTCGAGACCGAACAGATCCAGCACACGGCCCAGCGTGTGGTCGATCATCTGGTCGAGTGAAGCCGGGCGCGCGTAAAACGCCGGTACGGGTGGCGCGACGATCGCGCCCATTTCGGTGACGGCCGTCATGTTGCGCAGATGGGCCAGCGTGTACGGCGTTTCGCGCGCCAGCAGCACGAGCGGGCGGCGCTCTTTCAACGTGACGTCGGCGGCGCGGGAGATCAGTGTCGACGACATGCCGCTGGCGATTTCGGCCAGCGTCTTCATCGAACACGGCGCGACGATCATGCCCATCGAGCGGAACGAGCCGCTGGAGATGGCGGCGGCCATGTCGTCGCACCGATAGGTGACGCCGGCAAGTGCGGTTACGTCGGCGAGCTTGTAGTCGGTTTCGTGCGTCATCGTGAGTAACGCGCTGCGCGAGACCGTCAGATGCGTTTCGATATCGAGTTCGCGCAGCAATTGCAGCAGGCGCACGCCGTAGATAAACCCGGACGCGCCGCTAATGCCGACTACCAGCCGCCGCGTGTTCATCGTTGTGCTCCCGCGGCGCGGGCCAGGATGTCCACGGCGCGTTGCGACGCATGTTCGCTGATCTGTGCGCGGATGCCGTCGAACTGCGAGCCGCGCGTGGCGTCGATCCCCATGCGCGACGTCGTGCCCGCCGCCGACGAAGAAGGATCGAGTGGACTGCCCGGCAAGCCGTCGACGATAAACACGTCCTGGTGCGGCTGGAAGTGCGTCGCGATGGCCCACAGCACCTGTGAGTCGTTGGTGATGTCGATATCGCTGTCCACCGCGACGACGTTTTTCAGGTACGGGTCCCAGCCGAGCAGCGCGAGCATGATCTGACGCGCTTCGCCGTCGCGTGTCTGATTCAGTGCGACGTAGCAGTGAAAGTGCGTGCCTGAATTCGGGTAATGCAGCGCGGTGACGGAGGGAAAGCGTGCTTTGAGCTTTTCGCTCATCTCCGCTTCGCGCGGCAGGCGGGCCAGCGTGAGATGCTCGGCGTAGGGGCCACCGACTACGTCGACGAGCCACGCGTCGTCGCGTCTCATCATCGTATCGACGCGCAGCACATTGTTGGTCGAGCGGTCCGACGAATAGCCGGTGAATTCACCAAATGGGCCTTCTTCGGCATGCGCGTCGGGATCGATCGTGCCTTCCAGCACGAACTCGGCCGATGCAGGTACACCAATGCCGTAGCGCGGCGTGCGCACCAACTCCAGCGGTGCGCCGAACAGACCACCCGCAATGGCACGCTCATCCGTGCCGAACGGCAGGCGCGCGGCGGCCGCCAGCATGAACAACGGATGGGCGCCGATCACCATCGCGACCTTCAACGTGTCGCCGCGTGCCTTGGCGATTTGCAACATGCGCCAGAGGTGGCCACGCGAATGCAGGCTGGTGGCGAGGGCATTGCGCGCGTGCCGCATCGAACGGTGATAGCTGAGATTGGCCACGCCCGTTACCGGGTCTTCGGCGACGATCACCGCGTTGGTGACGTACGGGCCACGGTCGGTATCGAAGTGGCGGATCATCGGCAACTGCGTGAGATCCACGGCGTCGCCTTCCATGACCTGATCGAGAACGGGACCACTAGAAACATAAACTGGTGCAATCGGCGCATTCGCACGTTGCTGATACGCGTCGAATAAACCGGATGCGTCGACATCGAACAGCCGTCCAATGCGTGTGCGTGAAGCGAAGAAATTCGTGACCAGCGGCGTTGCGATGCCGTCGACCTGGTCGCAGATCAGCATGGGGTGCTGTCCGCGTGCCGCGAGTTCCGCGACCACGGCGGTGACGTCCTGATCGGCGGAAAGCGGCTGCGAGAGCGTCAATACGTCGTCGGGATACTGCTCGCGATACGCAAGCGCAAAGCGATGAAAGTCCTGCGTGTCGCGGAAGAGGTTGTCCGCCATAGTGAACTCCGTCCAAAGCAAAAGCTAAGACTCAAGCAATAACGAAAGCGAAAGCAGACACGGACGCGGTGCGCGAGACGGGCGTGGCGAAAATCGCGCCCGCCTCGCTGCGTCGACGAGCCTTAGGCCGGCTGCGTGACGTCGTTCACATACGTCGCTTTCAAACGTTTTTCCGCTTCGGCGAGGTCCTTCGGCGGTTTGGTCGGTTCGATGCCGACCAGACGGGCAATGTTGTTGCCCATATAGTCTTCGAGACCGTCTTCGTCCAGATTCATGCCTTGCGGCGCGGGACCGCAGAGCATTTCCAGTTCGCGCAGCCACATGCCCGGCTCATTCGGCGGCGAGTCCGTACCGAACACGATCTTGTTGCGCGGCAATTCGCGAGCAAACTCGACGATGCGCGACTGATAGCACCAGCCCGATTCGCAATACACGTTCGGCGTATCCATCGCCATCCAGAAGGCCTCGAACGAATAGTTGCCGCCCGTCTGAATCCCGAAGTGACCGATGATGAAATTCACCATCGGGAATTCGCGGATGATCGGATAAAACTGCGTCGGGATCGTGTACGGTCCGTCGCCGGTATGAATCAGCACCACCACGCCGAGCTCCGCGCATTTCTTCATGGCCGGGCGCAACCAGTCGAGCGCGCGATCCGGCCGGTAGCCGTGCATGTTCGCGTGCAGCTTGAGCATCTTGAAGCCGTACTCCTTCACGTGGAATTCGAGTTCGGCCGCGCCATTTTCCGGACCCCAACGCGGGTTGTACGTGAAGTTGCCGATAAAGCGATCGGGGTACTTCTGCGTGAGTTCGGCGATATACGACATGTAGTCGCGAATACCTTCACGGCCGCGCCGATTGCCGTCGCGATAGCCGGTGTTGCCGGGCGGCGGCTGAATGAAACCCATGTCGATACGACGCGGCTTGCCGTTGATGATGTACGGACCGTCCATCATCTTCAGCAGACGTTCGCCGGTGAATGGCTCGCCGGTATGGCGCCACGCTTCGTCCACGAGATTGGTGGGGTGCAGATGGGTATCGATGATCATCAGCGGGCTCCTGCGTAGGCGGCCTGGCCGGCGTGTTGCTTTTTGGCGGCGCCGGCATGTTGTTTCAGATAGGCTTGCGCTTCCTCGACGCTTCGCGGCGGTGCGCTCGGTTCAAGTCCGATCATGCGGGCGAGGTTGTTGCCGAGGTAATCCTCGAGCGTGTCTTCGTCGAGGTTGAGGCCTTGCGGCGGCTCGTGACACAACACTTCGAGCAGGCGCAGCCACATGCCCGGTTCGTTCGGCGGCGTGTCGGAGCCGTAGAGAATCTTGTGCGTAGGCAGTACTTTTGCGAATTCGACGATTCGCGATTGCAGGCACCAGCTCGACTCGCAATACACGTTCGGCGTGTCGAGCGCCATCTGATACGGCTCGAAGCAATACACGCCGCCGGTCTGCACCCCGAAGTGCGCCATGATGAAATTCACCGACGGGAATTCGCGGATCAGCGGATACCACTCGCTCGGAATGCTGTACGGGCCGTCGCCGGTATGCAGCTTCACCAGCAGGCCGAGATCCGCGCATTTGCGCAACGCGGGGCGCAACCAGTCGAGCGCGCGGTCGGGGCGGTACGCATGCATGTTGGCCTGCAACTGCACCATCTTGAAGCCGTGTTCTTTCGCGTAGAACTCGATCGCTTCCGCGCCGTTCTCGGGACCGCAGCGCGGGTTGTAGACGAAACAGCCGAGCAGACGGTCCGGGTACTTCTGAACCATTTCCACGGTATAAGCCATGTAGTCGTCGATCGACTCGCGGCCCGAGCGGTCGCCGTCGGTCCACGTATAAATGGTGTTGCCTTGCGGCGGTTGAATGAACGCCTTGTCGATGCGACGAGGTTTGCCGTTGATGAAGTACGGCCCGTCCATCACCTCGATCAGACGCTCGCCGGAAAATGGCTCGCCGTCATGGCGCCACGCGAGGTCGACCAGGTTGGTCGGATAACAGCTGGTGTCGATGATCATGTACTCGATCTCCTTGAGAGGAACTGGTGTATCCAGTTGCCGGATCGCGGGCAGGCGCATCGATGGACTCAGCCCATTGGGCTGACCCATGCGGCCCTTTGCAAGGCGCATTTTTGTGCGCCTTCCCCTCGCCGGCATCGAGTGTCACACTGACGTGCACTGCTGCTTGCGATGCAGTCTCACAAGAGAAAAACGCTCTGTACAATATTTTTTAACCACCATCTTGATACGTTTGCGATATGGACATCCGGCTGTTGCGTTACTTCGCGGTGCTTGCCGACGAACTGCATTTCGGCCGGGCAGCCGCACGCCTGCACATTTCGCAGCCGCCTCTCAGTCAGCAGATTCGGCTCCTCGAAGAGGAGATGGGCACCGCGTTGTTTACGCGCTCGCAACACCGTGTCGAACTCACCGATGCAGGGAAAACACTTAAGGAGCAGGTGCCGTTGATCTTCGCGCAGTTCGAACGTGCGATCGATCTGACGCGTTGCGCGGGGCGCGGCGAAGTGGGGAGTCTCGAGATCGGCATCATCAGTTCCGCGATGGTCGAGCCGATTCCGCGTGCGCTGCGGGTTTTCGCGGAGAAGCATCCGCAAGTGCACTGGACGCTGCATGAGATGACGCCGGCCGCGCAGATTCTCGCGCTGAAGGAGCGGCGTCTCGACGTGTGCTTCTTCCGTGTCTCGCATGAAGATCCGGAGATTCGCAGCGAAGTGGTGATGCGGGAAACCGCCGTGGTGGCACTGCCATTGGGTCACCGGCTCGCCGCGCGCGAGGAACTGGCGTTGCGCGAGTTGGAGGCGGAGCGTTTCGTGTCGTTCGGCTTGCGGCAGTCGCAGCTTGCGCGCTTCTTACAGGACTGCTGCGTCGAAGCAGGGTTTACGCCGCGGATCGAACAGGAGGTGGTCGAGGTGCATACGCTGCTGTGCCTCGTGCGCGAAGGGCTCGGCGTGGCGTTGCTGCCTTCGTCCACGCGGCAATTGTCCACGGGCGGCGTGGCGTTCGTGCCGGTGGCCGCGCCGCGTCCAGAGGTGTCGCTGCACGCGCGTTATCGCGCCGAGGCGCCCTCGCCGGTGCTGGCGTTGTTTCTGGAGACCGTGCGAGAGGTCGCGGCTAGCGTGAGCTGACCGTTTGCGCGACCAGTTCGCGTATCGCGTCGATCAACGGCGCGACACGCTCTGCTTTGTCGCGCGGCCACACGGCGTACAGGTTGTAGTGCGTCGGAATTTCCACTTGCGTGAGTTCGATCAGCGTGCCGTTGCGGATTGCGTCAGCGGCCAGCAGGCCGCGCGCGAGGCCCGCGCCGACGCCTGCACTGGCTGCCGCGATCAATCCCGCGGCGTTATCGAAGACGGCGACCGCGTCCGGTTCGACAGCGGGCATACCGGCCGCCGCAAGCCAGGGAATCCATGACCGTTTCGTGTAGCCGAGCAACGGTAATTCCAGCAATTGCTCGGGTGTGAGCGGCGTGTCGAGGCCGCGTGCCTGCAGCAACGAACGCGAGCCGACCGCCGTCAACCGGTCAGTGCCGATCAGCGCGTTCTCGAAACCGTTCCATTCTCCATACCCGTATCGCAGCGCGATATCCACGCGTTCGAACGCACTACGCTCGTGACGCGGCGTGGACAGCAGCGTCAACGACGTGCCGCTCAAGTTGCCGAGCAAAGCGGGCAAACGGGCGACCAGCCAGCTTTGAGCGAGTTCGGGGTCGACCTCGAGCGTGATCGACTGCTTGACCGTGCGCTCCTTGACCGACGACAACGCCCGATCGATCTGCTCGAAGCCATCCGCCAGTTGATTCGCGAACAGCACACCCGCGTCCGTCAACACCACGCGGCCGCTTTCGCGCACGAACAGCGGCTGGCCGACGAACTCTTCGAGTGTGCGGATCTGCTGGCTGATCGCGCTATGCGTGAGCGACAACTGGCGCGCCGCGCTCGAAAAACTGCCGACGCGTGCGGCCTGCAGGAACGCCTGCATCGACTGAATGGACGGGTAGCGCTTCAACATGGTGTTAGCCGGACTTACGGGTGATGGAAGAAATCGTCGCTGGCGCCGGGTTTAACGGCTTTCAATAATGGCCGCAAGCACGCGGCCCGTGCGGCCCTCGCACTCGCCGCGTCGCACAACGACATTCAGGAGACAGCACATGATCGAGATCGTGGTCAACGACACGCGGCACTCGCTCGACAATGTACCGGAAGACATGCCCCTGCTGTGGGTGTTGCGCGACCGGCTCAGGCTGACCGGCACGAAGTTCGGCTGTGGCGGTGGGTTTTGCGGCGCGTGTACCGTCCATCTGGAAGGTGAGGCGGTGCGCTCGTGCTTGCTGCCGGCGGTGGCGGTGGCCGGTAAGAACATTACGACGATAGAGGGTCTGTCGAAAGACGGCCGGCATCCACTGCAACTGGCGTGGGTTGCGGAGGATGTGCCGCAGTGCGGTTACTGTCAGTCCGGGCAGTTGATGCAGGCGGCCGCGTTTCTCAAGGACAAGCCGACCGTCAACGACGAAACCATCTCGACGGCGATGTCGGGGAACATCTGTCGCTGCGGAACCTACTCGCGGATTCGCAAGGCGATCAAGCGGGCCGCGTCGGGCGATCCGGCGCTGGCCGAGGTGGTGATGCCCGCATGCACGGCGGCATGCGCGTCTCGCGCTACGGCTGAGGAGGCTTGAATGGGCCACGATAACGAAGCGCTTTCAAACCCGCGCGGCGCGGCGCGCCGTCGGTTTATCAAGCAGAGCTCGGCGCTGTTGGCCTCGGGGCTTGCGATTGGTTTTCAATTGCCGCAAGCGCTGGCGAAGGGGGAAAACGTCAGCGGCGATCCGCAGCCGTTAGCCGGCGAATTCGAACCGAACGCGTGGGTCCGGGTGCTGCCCGACGATACGATCAAACTGGTGGTCCACAAGCATGACTCCGGCACCGGTACGCGCACCGCGTTGGCTGCGGTGGTGGCGGAAGAGCTGGACGTCGATCCGTTTCGTGTGGACGTGATCACGCCGGAGAATCCGTTCTTTGGCGAGTACATTCATCCGCTGTGGAAAGTGTTTTCGACGGGCGGCAGCACCAGCGTGTCGCTCGAATACGATCGCTTGCGACGTGCGGGCGCGACCGCGCGGGCGATGTTGATTGCTTCCGCCGCGAAGCAATGGAATGTGGCGCCGTCGGCGTTGACGACGGACAACGGCTTCGTGGTCGATGCAGCGAGCGGCAAGCGCGCGAACTATGGTTCGCTGGCGAGTGCCGCCGCGCAATTGCCGGCGCCGAAAGACGTCGCGTTGAAAGATCCGTCCCAGTTCAGATACATCGGCAAATTGCAGAAGAAACGCGGCGCCGCGCAGAAGGCGATGGGCGCGTTTCCGTACAGCATCGACGTGTCGTTGCCGGGATTGCTCGTGGCGGTGGTCACGCGCGCGCCGGTGATCAACGCGCGTGTGCGCAGCGTCGATGCCAAAGACGCGTTGGCCGTGCCGGGTGTGCGGCAGATCGTGCAGATCCCTGGGCGGCCGGATATTCTCGGTGGCAATCAGGCAGGTGTCGCTGTGTTGGCCGATGACTACTGGTCGGCGCATAAGGGGCAAGCAGCGCTGCGGGTGGAGTGGGACGACAGTCCGCTCGAGACGTTCGACAGCAGCACGCTTGCCGCGCAGCAGGCTAAATGGCTGGACGATCCCGCTGCGCGCGTCGTACCGACGATTCAGCACGGCGATGCGGGCACCGCATGGCCGCACGGCGCACGCGTGATCGAGGCGGCGTATTCGATGCCCTATAAAGCGCAGAATCCTTTGGAGCCGATCAACGTCACTGCGTGGACGAAAGACGGCGGCATCGAGTACTGGGGTGGATTGCAAGTGCCCTCGACGGTACAGGAGGCGGCCGAAGTGATCGGCGCTATTCCCGCGGATCGCGTTGTGTTGCATGAGCTCGTGTCGGGCGGAAGCTTCGGCTCGCGCGAATCGAAGTACTGGCTCTTCGAAGTGACGTGGCTCGCGCTGAAGGTCGGCAAGCCGGTCAAGCTGATGAACAGCCGCGAGGATGAAATGCGCGCGCTTTACTATCACTCGGCGAGCTATCACCGAGGGAAGGCCGTGCTCGATACACACGGCAATCTCAGCACGCTGCAATTGCGCGCGGTGATGCCTGCTTCGCCGGAACAGTGGGAGCCGGGTTACTTCGATCGTGCTGACCGGATGGATTACAGCACCACGGAAGCGATCAGCAAGTATGAGTTCGCTTATGACGCGCCGCATGTCGATATTGGCTGGGTGCGTCATGAAACGGGCGTGCCGACCGGATGGTATCGCGCGGTGAGTTATATCCCGAACGTGTTCGCCGTCGAGTCGTTCATGGATGAGGCCGCTCACGCGGGCAAGCGCGATCCGGTCGACTTTCGGCTCGCGCATATGAAGGACCCGCGTCATCGGGCTGTTTTGCGTGAAGCTGCGGCACGCGCGGGCTGGGGTAAGCCGTTGCCGCCCGGCACGGCGCTAGGTGTTGCGACGAATCAGGCCTATAGCAGCTATGTGGCCGTGGTTGCGCGAGTGAAGCGTAACGGAGACGGCGTCGTGATCGAAAAACTCACCTGCGTCGCGGATTGCGGCCTGGCCGTGTCGCCAGGTGGTGTCGAGGAACAGTTGTATGGCGGGCTGATGTGGGGCTTGGGACATGCTACTGGCGATCGCATCGATATTCGTCACGGGCAGGTCGAGCAGAAGAACTTCGATACCTATCGCGTGATGCGCATGACCGATATGCCCGAGATCGATATTCAGATCGTGCAGGGCGATCCGGCGAAACCGGGCGGGGTCGGGGAGTTGTCGAGCCCTTCGGTCGCGCCGGCGGTGGCGAATGCGGTGTTCGGGTTGACGGGGCAGCGGTTGCGGGACACGCCGTTTGAGTTGAGCAAGGTGGGTGCCCACGCCGGGGTCAAAGTGAAGGCCAGCGCATAGGTCGACCCAGACCGTTTTGAACCCACGAGCGCCCGTGTCACGCACGGGCGAAAAAAACTGTTGACTATCTATCTGCAGGTAGATAAAGTTCAGTCCATGAACACGCCATCGCCCGTACGCTCGCAGATCCTGGACCACGCAGTCACGCTCATCATGCTGCGCGGCTACAACGGTTTCAGCTACCGGGACCTGTCCAACCTGGTTGGAATCAAGACGGCGAGCATCCACTACTACTTTCCGTCGAAAGACGATCTGGTATTGGAAGCAGTCAGTTCGTACAGTGACGAAGTGCTGAGTTCGATGAACGCGATTGGCGACACATTGCCCGCGGACGCCAAGCTCAGCAAGTACACCAAGCTGTTCGGCAAGACCTTGGGCGACGGCGATCAGATCTGCCTGTGCGGCATGCTGGCAGCGGATATCGAATCGCTGCCGGACGACATCAGGCAGGCGGTGCAGGCTTTTTTCAAGGCCAATGAGCGGTGGCTCACCAAGGTGCTAACGCAAGGCGTCGAGGAAGGCACACTGGCGGTCAATGGCAAGCCCGAAAACGCCGCGCGTGCGCTTTTCGCCGCTTATCAGGGTAGTGTGCTGGCAAGCCGTTTGTTTAAGACCAAGGCTCGTCTTGAAGACGTCGAGACCACGGTGAAGGTTGTCAGGTAATTGCAATGCAAGGAGGTGGGCAGCCACCTCTTTATTGGGTCTGTTTGTCTATCTACATATAGATAAGCAACGCGGCCTAAACGTTAGATCGTGGTCTTTTTTGTAACTGAAAATCTACCTAGTAGTAGATTGATATTTCTAACTTTCAGGAGTCTCATCATGTCGATTGAAAACGTTCTCTACCGCGCTCACGCTCACGCCACTGGGGGCCGCGACGGCCGCGCCGTGGTGCCCGAAGGCAAGCTCGACTTCAAGCTCGTTACGCCCCGTGAACTGGGCGGTGCGGGTGGCGAAGGTGCCAATCCCGAGCAATTGTTCGCCGCGGGTTACAGCGCGTGTTTTCTCGGCGCAATGAAGTTCGTCGCGGCGCGCGACAAGATCGCCATTCCGAAGGATGTCGCGATCGACGGGAGCGTCGGCATCGGGGCGATCCCGAACGGCTTCGGTATCGAAGTGGAGCTGAAGATTTCGCTGCCGGGCATGGAGCGCGACGCAGCTCAGGCACTTGTCGACAAGGCGCATGTCGTCTGCCCTTACTCGAACGCTACTCGCGGAAATATCGACGTGACGCTCACGCTCGTTTGAGCGGCTGCATTCCCTCCTGCTTTTAAACAAACTCAACTAATCAACTGGAAGTAGCCGACCATGAAGACCCTCAAGCCCCTCATTCTTGCCGCCGCCGTTCTCGCCGCCAACACAAGTTTCGCCGCAGCGGCGAATCCGGCAACGCCCGACGCCGTCACCAGCCAGTTCCTCGCCGCGCTTAACAGTGGCACCGGGCCGGCAATCAACACGCTGTCGCCGGCAAAGGCGCGTGAGGTACTGGTCGGTGCGCAGAGCAGCGTGAAAGTGGACCTCTCCGGTATCGATGTGTCCAGCAAGACGATCGAGCAGGACGGCATCAGCGTGCCGATTACGATCGTCAAGCCGCAGGGCGCGACGGGTACGTTGCCGGTGTTCATGTTTTTCCACGGCGGTGGCTGGATTCTCGGCGACTTCCCGACACACGAGCGACTGGTGCGTGACCTCGTGGTGCAGTCCGGCGCGGTCGCTGTCTTCGTGAACTACACCCCGTCGCCCGAGGCGCGCTATCCGGTTGCAATCAACCAGGCGTACGCCGCTACAAAGTGGGTGGCCGCACATGGCAGCGAGATCGGTGTGGACGGCAATCGGCTCGCTGTGGTCGGCAATAGCGTGGGCGGCAACATGGCGGCGGTGGTCAGCTTGATGGCGAAAGACAAGCACGGCCCGAGCATCCGGTTCCAGGGTTTGATGTGGCCCGTCACGGATAACAACTTCAACAATGGATCGTATAACGCCTTTCCGGAAGGCCACTTCCTGACGCGCCCGATGATGAAGTGGTTCTGGGACGCATACACGAAGGATCAAAACCAGCGTAATGAGATCTATGCGTCACCGTTGCGCGCCTCGGTGGATCAGTTGAAAGGGCTGCCGCCTGCACTGATTCAGGTGGCGCAGAACGATGTCTTGCGTGACGAAGGCGAGGCTTATGGTCGCAAACTCGACGCGGCCGGTGATGAGGCGACAACCGTGCGTTACGACGGCACGATTCATGATTTCGGTTTGCTGAATGCGTTGGCGAACGATGCACCGACTAAGGCGGCTACCCGGCAGCTCGCAAATGAGTTGAAGGCGCGGTTGCAATAAGCGTCGGCGCTGCGGCCTGAGGGCGAGATGCGATCGGGCCGCACCGCTGGAATTTCACCGATGTGCGCGGATAGGTCTAGAACCGGGAGCGAATCCCGACTCCGGCAGTCTCACCTGACGACATTCCGGCAAAGCGATCGGACATATACACCGTGTAGAGGTCGGTTCGCTTGGAAAGCGGGTAATCGTATCCCAGCGACGCAGTCTGGCGAGTCTGGTTGAGTCCACCGGAATCGCGCGAATAGGCGTAGGAAGCGAGAATTCTGCCGATGCCGACAGCAACCGTCAGCCCGGCTTCGAGCATATTGACGTGAAAATTCCTGTTGATCACGTTGTTGTTCGTATAGGTGTATTCGCCATAGAGCTTGGCGATGGAGAATTCATAGGAGGCAGCCAACTGTGCTGCCGACTGGCTATGAAATCCCTTGAGTAGGGCGTTCAGATCGCCGGCCGTCGAGTTGAAGTTCGCGTATTGATAGACGGCTCCAGCCGCAAAATTACCATTGCGATAGGACGCCTGTACTGAATATTGCTTGCTCCCATTGCCCGTGCTGCTGTCGCCGAATGCGTACATGGCGTGTCCGCTCAAACCGTGCAACTCGGGCGTGGCGTACTGGATCGCATTGCTCCAGGCGGTGCCGCCGACGATTCCCTGATCCGTCTTGTACGCGGGATAGGTACCCAGCCCGGCGTACATCTGGACAATGGTCGGCGAGAACGTGAAAGACGCGTAGAAGGGATTGAACTGACAGGCCTGCAAATACAGCAGACTGCTCTGACGTCCCAGCGTGATCGTACCCGCAGGTGTCGAGAGTCCGACGTAAGCGTTGCGCGAGAAGAGCGGATCGCCGTTGAAAGAACCATACGCGCCGTTCTGCGGGCGGAAGAAGCCCTCGATAGCGAAAATGACCTTGTAACCGCCACTCAGATCCTCCTTGCCGCCGAACCCCCAGAAGGAAGTCGACAAGCCGCCACCGCCTTCCTGCCAACTGACGGATTTGCTCGGGTACTTCTGAATCCCGACCCAGGTATCGACGATTCCATATAGCTGTACGCTCGATTGTGCATGTGCCGGCGTACCTATTGTTATGGAAACGACGGTCACGGCAATTCGAAAAATGCTTTTCGGCGTGATAATGCGAGCGCGTTCCGTGAGCATAGTGTGTTCTCTTCTCTATTCAAAGGTCGAGTGAATGCCGACGTCATGATCGGCGTCTCGAAATCGGAGTCATAGCGGAAGCAGCAACGGGCGGGTGCGACTGGATTCGGTGTTCGCCCTGCGGTTACTGATTAGATCCGGCTGGGCGCCGGAAGCGAACCGCAGGCGATCACACGACGACGCACTTCAATAATCCGTTACGTGGAATCAGTAAGTTCGATGTTCCAGCGATCTTCGCTGATAGGACAAAATCGTCGTTTGAATTTTCCGGAACAGAAAGAAATAGAGTTTGATGTACTGTCCCACCAGAATCGCGTTCATGAACGTGCCTTCGCGAATAAATCTGGGACCGCCGAGAAGCGCGAAGCCGATTGCAGCGCTGATAATTAGAAGTGTGCAATCGAAACTCGTCTTGATGTCCCCCCATCTGAAGCCGGTTCGCTTGAAAAGCGTATTGACGAACATGTCGATCGGCATGAGTACGAGATTCGCGCGGATCATCAGGAACAGGCCAAACGCGAGCAACGCATCAGCGAACGCCAGCAAGAGGAACTTCATGAAATAGTCCTGGAAGCCGATCGACCGGGTCAGCATCAGGTTCAGATCCAAGCACGTCGCCAGCACGAATGCCGGAATCAACGAGGCAAAGTTCTTCAGTGTGAAGTCCTTGCGCGCAACCAGATATGTGAGAAACAACATGAACAACTCGAGCATGAAGTTGTACGTTCCCTGGCTCAGACGCGGGTACACCAGTGTCATGGTGCGGGTCAGACTGCTTTGCGGCGAAATACCTATGCCTGCCCTGATTGCCAGACTGATCCCCATGGTCAATATGTAAATGCCGACGACGTAGGTGAACCAACGCCGTGTCAGCCTGCCGGTATCGATGACTTCAGCTTCCCTTGCATGGTGCGCCATGACTGTCCCTTCGTTGTCTGCCTGCTTCGTGCGTTGCCGTACGCCCCTATCAACGACGGTACGCCAGGCTATTGTGGGGGTATCCTGCGGCGTGCCCGCTCGACCGCGCCGGTTCCACCTTCGCTCCTCAGGCCGCCGAAGACTCAAGCCTCCTGCGGCCTGCTGCTACTGTCGGTCTACGTCAGGCCATGAAGCCGAAACGGTCGAGGGAGATGAACAACGTTAGTAGCTTGTTCACCACGGGCTCGCCCTCGTTGCGGTTGCCCATTGCCGCCAGGGCCGCGTCGATCTCGCGGGTTGCCGCGACCAACTGCGTCAGGTTCATGTTGGCCTGGACACCGTAGATCTCCAGGGGCAGTACGGCTTTCACCTGTCTATTCTCGGTGACGACGCAACCCCCTGCATAGCCGTCGACTTCCCGAAGGCAATGGCACATTTCCGCGCTATCCTGACCCACCGCCACGAAGTAGGCTTTGGGCGCCGGCCAGAACGTCGCCACGGCGCCGCGATCGATATACACGCCTTTGAACAGACCATTGACCACGTGGCGCTTGCCGTTGGCATAACGCTGCACAACCGAGATCCGGTTGAGTCTGGTACCCCCAAACTCAGCGACGACCTTGCCGTCCCGGAATGGCACCCACACTTCCTGGTAGAACTTTTCGTGGCCTCGGCCATAGACGTCGAACAGATACACCTTGGCCTGCTGACCATCCGCGGAGATTTCCAGCGGTACCAGGTCCAACTGTTCCGGCGTCAGGTCCTGGAGACCCGGCACTGCTGTTCTGACCATGCCGGAATAATCGATGTCGGCCTGCTTCAGCAGCTTGCGATCTTTGGCCACCAACTCGCCGTCTTTGAAGACAAAGCGCGGGTTGATCTTCGAGAGGCTGTCAGTCAGCACGATATCGGCGAAGCGGCCCGGCGTCAGCGAACCGAACTTGTTGTCCATCCGGAACGCGCGCGCCGTGTAAAGCGTGGCCATCTTGATCGCCTTGATCGGCTCGACGCCCATTTCGGCACACAGCGAGACGATCCAGTCCATGTGGCCCTTCGTCAACAGCCGGTCTACCGAAATGTTGTCGGCGCACAGCTGGAAATTTTCGGCCGGCCATTTCCGTTTGACGATGGCGCGCAGCATGATCTTGATCACTTCGGGGCTGCCAACGCCGAACTTGATTTGCGTCTGCAGGCCATAGCGCACGCTTTTCTCGATGTCGTCCTCTTTCCACACATCATGGTTAGCGAAAGCGCCGATCGCGGGCATGTAGTTCAACATCATGTCCGACAGTGTGGTCACGCCCCAGTGCGTGTTCATGAAGCCGCCCTTGGCGCGCCCCAGCGCCGATTTCCGGAAGTCGTCGTCATTGCCCACGCTATAGGTCAGGTGCGCGAGTTCGCCGAGACCGATGACGGGGTCCATTTTCAGCAAGGCATCGGTGACTTCGACCGAGGTTTTCTTGCCCGGTGCAAACGCAAATACGCGGTACGGCAGGCGCTCGTGGTCTTTAAAAAGCTGCTCGGTGGCCTGCACCGCGTCTGCGCCTGCCGCGCTCACGAAGTCGAGGCATTCAGAGAAAATGGTGGTCGTGCCGCAAGGAACAATCGCTTCGGCAAACGCGGCCGGATGGGCCAACTGGGCTTCGAAGTGAACGTGAGCGTCGATCAGACCCGGAATGGCGTAAAGGCCTTCGCCGTCGAAAACCTCGCGGACCTTGATAGCCGTTTCGTCGGGATTCAAGGCGACGATGCGCTTGTTGTAAACGAGAATGGACCCTTGATAAACCGATTCGCTGTGGACATCGAGGATGTTCAGATTCTTCAGGAGAAGGTCGGCCTCCTTCCTGCCGTTGAGCACCTCAAAGATCGCTTTGACCTGATCGTAGTGTGCATTGACCTCGCCATGCGGTCCCGCTGCCGTGACGCTTCTCTCGCTGACTTCTTGATACATGATTGTCTCTCTTCCTAAATTAGTTCGGACGTATCTTTGCCGCGCTGCAACGAACACCCTTGAGTCGATCCAGGTGTCGAAAAGGCCGCCTGGAACAGGCGATACCTTGCCACTTCCAGGCGCCTACGGTCGCGGCTGGTGTCATTAGGACCGATCGGAGCGTTTATAAAAAGAAGCGTTTTTTGTACGGAGCGTGCACTTTTCGAGTACGCTGAAGCCACCTTGGGGGACAGACGGACATGCTTCATTCACGGTTGCTGCGGTACATCGACGAGGTCGCGCGTTCCGGCTCTATCCGTGCTGCCGGCGAAAAGCTGCACATTGCTCCGTCGGCCATCAACAAACATCTTCTGCTTCTCGAAGAGGAGATCGGCGAACCGCTGTTCGAGCGCTTGCCGCGCGGACTGCGGCCCACGCCGGCCGGAGAGATCCTCCTTGCCCATGTGCGCAAAACCATCCTCGAATACCGCCAGGTCGAAGCGGAGATACGCGATCTCAAGACGCTGCAGAAAGGCGAGGTCATCATCGCGACCGTGACAGGCCTGGCTAGCGGAATCGCCTCCACGGCCGCGACGAGTTTCTGCGCGAGCCACCCTCACATCCAGATTTCGATCAGGGTTATGTTCACGCGCGAAATCGCGGATGCGCTTAGTAATGGCGAAGCCGATCTGGGTCTCGGCTTCAACCTGCCGCCTTCACCGCAATTGGAAAGCCTGTGGGAGATGGACACGAGCCTCGGGGCTGTGATCGCGCCAACGCATGCATTGGCGCGTATGGAGTCGATACCGCTTGCCTTCTGCACGTCTTACCCGCTGATCTTCGCTGACCGATCCATGCTGATGCACGGCATCGTTGCCGATACTTTTCAGGAAGCGGGACTGAACGTCGAGCCGGCCTTTCGGACGAATTCGATCGAGACGATGAAGCGCCTTGCCGCCGGCAGCGAGAGCATTGCCTTTCTCAGCAAGTTCGATATCGCGGAGGAGCATCGCCAGGAGCTTCTCACCTATCGGCAGATTCGCGACCGGGCGTTCAGTAAAAACACCCTTTCCCTCGTTCGCCGCGAGAAACACGGGCACGGCCTTGCGAGCCTGCTACTCGCTGAAGAAATCATGGGCGTATTGGGCGCCATGAGCGGTTGAGTTCTCTCAACGATCGGGCTCCGTCACGGCAAAGCGTTGCAGTAGAGCTATTGGCCGCTGCTGCGGGAGGCCGCTCAGATGACGCTGCCTCAGGGAGCGAGGCTGCGCAACACCAGGCTCGTCACAATCGTCAGGCGGCGATCGAGTTCTTCGTTCGACTCCGATTCAAGTAATTTCGGATGCGAGAAACACAACGACGCCGCTACGATTGCGCTGCATATTTCGTCCAGCGGTGATTTCCTCTCGAACTCTCCAGACTCCCGGCCATCGATAATGACCTGACGGATCGCTTTCTCGACGGCATGTTGATGGTCGACCGTGGCGCACCAATTGTTTTCCATCGCGACCACAACGAT
Organism: Paraburkholderia bryophila; assembly: GCF_003269035.1. Classification (GTDB taxonomy): domain Bacteria; phylum Pseudomonadota; class Gammaproteobacteria; order Burkholderiales; family Burkholderiaceae; genus Paraburkholderia; species Paraburkholderia bryophila. The sequence goes on from NZ_QLTK01000037.1 coordinate 25,927, forward strand.
TTCGTGGACCTTCTGATCCTTCAGAAACCGGTCGCAACTACATTGCATCATTGAGAGGAGCAATCGACGCAAGCGAGCGGTGGCCAGTTCGGGGCCAGCGGCAATCTCGTGCAGACCGGCATCCATTTCGCTCAACACCTGCGCAACTACGGCTTCGCCGATGGCCTGCTTGGAGTCGAAAAAGCGATAGATATAGGCGGCAGATACACCGATTGCACGTCCAAGAGCGGCGACGCTTGTCTTCGAGTAGCCATAGTGACGAAAGTGTTCGTCAGCCGCCTTGAGAATCTGAGCGCGCCGCTCATGCTCTGCTGGGCCTCGTTGACCGGTTGGGACGCCATCAGTGGTTTCGATAAACTCTGCCATATCCTTCATTTGCCGGGTGGCAATGCATTAAGAGAGGTGGTCGCCCAATTTGAAAGGCGCGCCGTGCGTTCCGTGCAATTGATCGACGAATGCGACCGGATGCGACTGTGAACACGAGCGTCCAACCGCGCCGTTCGCTCCTCTCAAGTACCCTTCAGGCTCGCGGTATGCGACGTCCGCATCTGGACACGTCACTCACCTTCAACGGTTTCATCACTTGGGTCGAGAAGCTCTGTCGCAAGTTGCCTTCCCGATCAGTCCGATTCTGTTCGTGCGAGAAGCTGAAAAAGGAGCCGCTTCGAGGCACCGAAGCAGATTTTACCTCCTGCAAAGAGGCAGCCCCGCCTCGAATCCAATCCAAAGCCGATTCTAGCTTCGGTCCGGTCTCGGCAGGGCACCCGCTGATATCTTCACTCATCCCAACCGCCTCCCAAGGCCAGGAACGAGGCGACGACGGCGCGTGCGGCGTCCGATTGAGCCACAATTCTCGCGTCCTGAACCCGCTGCAATCGGTCGTCCGCATCCAGCACCTGCAAATAATTCTCGGACCCGGCCTGATAGGCCGCAAGGGCCGACGCGCGAGCACGCCGTAGCGCCGTTTCGCCGAGAGCCAGTTGCTGCTCCTGAGCCTCGCGTTTGACCACCAGGGAGAAGGCATCTTCGACGTCGGCGGTGGCCTGAAGGATGCTCAAACGATAAGCGGCGAGTGCTTCCGCGTTTTTCCCCTTGGCCGCCTGAACCTCGGCATCCACGGTGCCGAAGTCGAACAATCTCCACCGCAGTCCGGCGACTCCTTGCGCCAGCGCGGCGTCGCCGGTAAAGAAATTGCCGGCAACCGTCGTCGCGGAGCCAACGAGCGCGGACAAGGAAAGCTTCGGATAGTACTCGGACAGGGCTTGCCCGATTCGCGCGTTCGACGCAGCCAGGTGCCGCTCGGCGACGATGACGTCCGGTCGTCGGCGCAACAGCGACGGCGGACCTTCTGCGGTCTGGATTCCCGGCGCCTGTGGAATCGATCGGGGCGAATCCAGGGCTTCGTCTGCAGTGCCGGGCTCGATGCCCATCAGAATGTCGAGCCCATTACGTGCGGATACGAGCGCCGCTTCGAGAGCGGGAACGTTGGCGGCGGTCGTGGCAAGTTCTCCTTGCGCCTGACGCAATTCCAACTCTGGTGCGACGCCTCGCGAATATCGAAGCTGCGCCAGATCGACGCGTCTGTTTTGCGTCGCCGTTTGCTCGCGGGCGAGAGCAAGACGTGCTTGCACCGTACGGACCAGCACGTAGGTGTCGGCCGTTTCCGCAATAACAGATAGCCGCGCCGCGTCGCTTGCTGCCTGGGCCGCCTCGTAGTCGGCCTGTGCGGCCTCGGCGTTTCGCCGAAGCCCTCCGAACACGTCGATTTCCCAACTGGAGCCCGCGCTTGCCTGGTAGAGCCGCGAGTTGCGATCAAAGCCAGGCTGCGAATTTTCAACCCTTCCCAACGGGTCCTCCAACGACTGATGGGCTTCTGCTGCCTGAACGTTCAGTTGTCCCGTAGGCAGCAAGGCGGCGCGAGCGGCACGCGTTGTCGCTCGTGCCTGCGCAACTCGTGCAGTTGCCTGCGCAAGCGTGAGGTTCTGCGCGAGCGCCGTTGCGACCACGCGATTCAGCACTGGATCGTTGAATCCTGTCCACCATCGCGCCAACTCTGGCGTTGGCGCGCCTGCACGATCGTTGATCGCCGGTGCGCCTTTAAACGCCGACGACATCTGGACGCTGGGAGGCGCGTAATCGGGACCGACGGCGCAGCCGGCCAGCGCGAAGACACACAGCAGTAGAGCGCGAAGAGATTGACGTTTCACTGGGAGGGCTGACATGCGTAGACTCGACTTTAGGGGAGGTTACGAGTGTATATTATCGTTACTTGAAGTCAACGTCCATCGATTGACGAGCAGAGACAAGTTGCTGGCTCCGTGGTGAGTTCATAGATAAGTGCCCTATAAACAGTGGTTTAGAAGGAAAAATTGAGATCTTGACGCTCGCGCAAGAGCCAATCGGGTCGTTAGCGAAAATCAATAAGTAACGTATTGACGAAAACGTAACTAAAAATCATAATCCGGCCACACACAGGAGTTCCGATGCGAGTTCGTCAAATCTGGTCCCCGCCGTTGATCGGCTTAGTGGCTGCGCTGTCGCTCACGGCGTGCAGCAAGCCCGCACCGCAAGACCCGCGCACAGAAGCGCCGCTCGTCGCGATTGCGACGGTCGCCGCGGCCGCCGACATGCAGCGCAGTTTCACGGGCGTTGTCGCCGCCCGCTTCGAAAGCGATATCGGTTTTCGTGTCGGTGGGAAAGTCATACAGCGGCTAGTCGACACCGGCGAGCACGTCGTGCGCGGTCAGGTGCTGATGCGGCTGGACCCGGCGGATCTCGCGCTAGGGTCCGCAGCGCAGCAGAATGAAGTCGAGGCAGTCAGGGCGAAGTCCGTCCAGGCGAACGCGGATCTGAAGAGGCTCGCTGGACTCGTCGAGCAAGGCGCCGTGTCGGCACAGCAATACGACCAGGCCGTCGCCGTGCAGAAAAGTGCCAGTGCGCAGCTCAGCGCGGCGTTAGCACAGGAGGGTGTCGCCAGGAATGCGGATCGGTACACCGTACTTGTATCCGACGTGGACGGCATCGTGACCAATACATTCGCGGACCCGGGACGAGTCGTTACCGCGGGGCAAACCGTCGTTGCGATCGCACGTGATGGACTGCGCGAAGCGGCCGTCGACCTTCCGGAAAACGTGCGGCCAGCATTAGGCACCGCGGCAGCCGCTTCCGTGTATGGCGTCGATCAGGGGCCCGTCACTGCGAGGTTAAGGGAGCTTTCCAGCTCCGCCAACGTGCAGACGCGCACGTATGCCGCCCGTTTTGTTCTGGAAGTCCCGGATAACAAGGCACCGCTGGGCGCTACGGTGACGGTGCGCCTCGCTGACAACAGCACCGCGGGGCAACTCACTCTGCCGGTATCCGCACTTTACGACGCCGGAACTGGGCCGGGCGTCTGGCTGCTGGATACAAAAACCTCGACGATCGGATTTCGCCCCGTCAAGGTCGGTGCGGTGGGTGAAGAGGAAGCGCACATCGTGAGCGGCCTCCAACCTGGCGATCAAGTCGTGGCGCTCGGCGCGCACCTGCTTCACGATCGCGAGAAAGTGCGAGTCGCACCGATCAATCAGCCGCGCATGCTTGCGTCTTCTGATGGGGACGCGAAATGAACAGATTCAATCTTTCTGCGCTCGCGGTCCGGGAGCGGGCTGTGGTTCTGTTCCTGATCATCGCAATCAGTTTGTCGGGTATCTTCGCGTTCCTGAAACTCGGCCGCGCGGAGGATCCCGCATTCACCATTAAAGTACTGACCGTATCCGCTGTCTGGCCGGGTGCAACCGCTAAACAGATGCAGGATCTGGTCGCAGAGCCCCTTGAAAAGCGTCTTCAAGAACTGACCTGGTACGACCGGACCGAAACGATCACACGACCCGGCCTGGCGCTCCTCACGCTCACGTTGAAAGACAGTACGCCTCCCGCGGAAGTACAGGAACAGTTCTATCAGGCACGCAAAAAACTGGGGGACGAAGGCCATAAACTTCCGAGCGGAGCCTTGGGCCCTTTCGTCAACGACGAGTACTCGGATGTCAGTTTCGCGCTGTATTCGGTGGAAGCGGCCGGACTGCCGCCGCGACTTCTGACGAGAGAGGCAGAGTCTCTGAGGCAGCGCCTGCTGCACGTCGCCGGTGTCAAGAAGGTTGATATTCTGGGTGAGCGGCCGGAGCGCATTTTCGTTGCGTTCTCTTATGCAAAACTCGCCAACCTGGGCATCAATGCACATGACATTTTCGATTCGCTGCAGCGCCAGAATGCCCTGACTGCAGCGGGATCGATCGACGCCAACGGTCCGCAAGTTTTTATCCGGCTTGACGGCGCGTTCGACGATCTCCAGCAGATCAAGGAGATGCCCATCGTCTCCAACGGACATATGTTCAGGCTGTCGGATGTCGCCGACGTTACGCGAGGATACGAGGACCCCGCCACATTCCTGATCAAGCACAACGGCCAGAACGCTCAGGTGTTGAGCGTCGTCATGCAGGACGGTTGGAACGGACTCGATCTCGGGCGGGCTCTCGAAGCGGAGGAAAAGCAGATATCGGCTGAATTGCCGATTGGCTTCGGCTTCAAAAAGATCACGGACCAAGCGGTCAATATCCATGAAGCGGTCGACGAATTCATGCTGAAGTTTTTCGTCGCGCTCGGCGTCGTGATGTTTGTCAGCCTCGTTAGCCTCGGATGGCGCGTGGGAATCGTCGTGGCGGCTGCGGTGCCGCTCACGCTTGGCGCAGTCTTCGTCATCATGCTCATGACAGGCCGGGTTTTCGACCGCATCACACTGGGCGCACTCATCATCTCGCTTGGACTTCTTGTCGACGACGCGATCATCTCCATCGAGATGATGGTGGTCAAGCTCGAGGAGGGTGTCGAGAGAGTCAAGGCGGCGTCCTATGCGTGGAGCCACACGGCGGCTCCCATGCTCGCTGGTACGCTGGTGACCATTATCGGATTTACGCCGGTGGGGTTCGCACGGTCCACCGCCGGCGAATACGCGGGCAATATCTTCTGGATCGTCGGTTATGCGTTGATTGCGTCATGGGTGGTCGCCGTGACCTTCACGCCTTACCTCGGGGTGAAGTTGCTGCCGAATATCAAGCCCATTCAAGGAGGTCACGCGGCGATCTACGCCACCCCGCGATACGAAAAATTTCGCTCGTTGGTGACGTGGGCGGTACGTCGCAAGTTCTGGGTAGCGGGCGCCGTGTTTTTGGCCTTCCTGATGGTCGGGTCCGGCATGGCGGTGGTGAAACAGCAGTTCTTCCCCACGTCGGACCGGCCTGAAGTGCTGATCGAAGTGCAAATGCCCGAGGGCTCCAGCATCGAGGCGACGAGCGCCGCAACCGCCAAGGTTGAAGAGTGGCTCAAGCAACAACCCGAAGCGAAGGTCGTGACCAGCTATATTGGCCAGGGTGCTCCGCGCTTTTTCTTCTCATACAACCCGGAGTTGCCGGACCCTTCTTTTGCGAAGATCGTCGTCCTGACGTCCGACGAGGGAGCGCGTGACAACCTCAAGGTTCGCTTGCGCGCAAGCGTTGCGAACGGGCTTGTTCCCGAGGCACGAATCCGGGCGACGCAACTGGTGTTCGGTCCTTATTCGCCTTTCCCCGTTGCTTTCCGGGTAATGGGACCCGACGTCGATCAGGTTGGCGTCATTGCCAGACGAGTGGCGCAAATCATGCGCGCCAATCCGCACATGCGTCAGGTTAACGAGGACTGGAGCGAACGCACTCCGACCATTCATTTCATACTCGATCAAGACCGTCTCCGCGCTATTGGTCTCACATCCGCCGATGCGGCACAGCAATTGCAATTTCTGCTGACGGGCGTTCCCGTGACCCAGTTCCGCGAGGACATTCGCACCGTCGACGTCGTTGCGCGCAGCGCCGGGCCTGAACGGCTTGATCCATCTCGCGTGGGCGATCTGAACCTGACCGGCAGTGACGGACACCTTATCCCGCTCTCTCAGATAGGTCATATGGAGACGCGCTACGAGGCCCCCATTCTGAAGCGCAGAGATCGAACGCCCACCATTACCGTCAGAGGAGATATCGACGAATCGCTTCAACCGCCGGATGTTTCCCATGAAATAGAGCGAGCGATTGCGCCGGTCATTGCGTCCTTGCCGTCCGGCTATCGTATCGAGACCGCAGGTTCCATTGAAGAAGCCGGCAAGGCGAATGCCGCACTCGCGCCAATCTTTCCGGTCATGATTTTGCTGACACTCACGGTCATTATCATCCAGGTGCGTTCGTTCTCCGCGATGGCAATGGTGTTTCTCACCGCTCCGTTGGGAATCATCGGCACTGTGCCGACTTTGCTGATCTTTCACCAGCCGTTTGGTTTCAACGCGATTTTGGGGCTCATCGGGCTGTCGGGCATCTTGATGCGCAACACGCTAATCCTGATCGGGCAGATCCATACCAACGAACAAACTGGTCTTGATCCTTTTCATGCGGTAGTCGAAGCAACCGTTCAGCGAGCGCGGCCCGTCGTACTGACCGCGATGGCGGCGGTGCTCGCGTTTATTCCTTTGACCTTTTCGGTGTTCTGGGGATCGATGGCTTTCACACTGATCGGAGGTACTGCTGTTGGCACGGTGATTACGCTGCTGTTCCTGCCCGCTCTCTACGCCATCTGGTATCGCATAAAGCCAACCCCGCACCAGGTGTCACCCTCGCCCGCACAAGCACGTCATCTCACCACTTTCTCCGGTTGAGGATATTTGAAATGAAACGCAGTCATACGGCAGCCTTTTTGAAGGCGCTCGCCACTCTGGTATTAAGCGGCGCTTGTGCGGCATGCGCCAGCGTTCACTCGCAAGCGTCACCGAGCGGTAATTCAGCGAGCGTTGGCAACCACGTTCCGAACGGTAATCCGTCAGACCTTCATGGTGAGGCGCTTGAGCAGCGCAATCGCGACATCGTGCAATCGGTTACGGGCAGAGCGCTGTAAGACATGATACGGACGACGACGGCCTCCGGTCGTCGCCACCCCCATCGGCCTGCCTGCAAATCGCCGAAAGCCGGCATGACATTCCACGACGTTTATCCCGTGATGCGATCAGCGTTGACGGTCTTCATGTTGTCCGGCAAAGCGTCCAAGTGCGAAAGGCGAAAGATCAAAACGGCTGGTACCTTGCGTGATCCGCTCGGCCAGCGCCTCGCCGACCGCACTCGCGAATTTGAAGCCATGTCCCGAGAAACCGGTTGCCATGTAGACGTGCGAGCAGGCCGGCAATTGGTCGATGATGAAATGTTCGTCCGGCGTCACGTCGTACTCGCAGGTTTTGCCCATACGCAGCTTTCCAGATTCCGGCAGATGCTTACGCAGGAAGTTTTCGAGTTCCGATAGGTCGGTCGGCTCCTGCCCGAAAGGGACAAGCGACGCGTCGGCGGCAACAGGCTGGCCGCCATCGTGGCGTCCGACTTTCAGGCCTGCGCCGTCGAGACTGGGGAATCCATAGTATTGGCCCATTTCGGAGGCGATGGTGAAGCCAGGAAAGACGTTGGGTTCAAACAGGCTCGGGGCAACGTCGAACCATGCGAATGTCTTGCGGACGCGAGTCACCGGAATCCGTATCCCGAGGGGCTCCAGCAAAGTGCGGCTCCATTTGCCGGCGCACACGATCAGATCCCGGCCGCCAAAGCGCTCGCCTTTGTCCGTGACGACGCTGACGCCGCCCTGGCCGTGCAGCTCGATGCCCGTGACCAACGTGTTCGTTCGTAGCGTTGCACCCAGGGAACTCGCGAGGTGTCGATAGCTCTTTACTGCCTGCTCGCAGTACAGCACGCCAGCGTCGGGTTCGAAACTCACGATCTGCTCTTTCGACAATCGCCATGCAGGCCACCGTCGGCTGGCTTCGGCACCGTCGAGAAATTCCATGGGCAACCCATACTGTGATGCGCTGCGTTGCACCTCTTGCATGAAAGGGGCGCCCTGCGGTCCGATGTTGACGATACCGGTGCGTTCGAAGATGCTCGCGCTGGCTTCCTGTTCCAGTTCCAACCAGAGCTGCTGCGCCCGCAATGCGAGCGGGACATACGCCGCGCCCTCGCCATAGGCGTGACGGATGAGGCGCGTACCGCCATGGTGCGAACCGGTCAAATGAGGTGGGTCGTCGGCATCGAGCAACAACACCTTGTTTCCTGCCTTGCTCAGGTGATATCCCGCGGCCATCCCTACCGAGCCTGCGCCGACAATCAGGGTGTCGAAGGATTGATCGCAGAGGTTCAAATCATGCATATAAAGCGGTCCCGTGCTAATGATGCGAAAACTTGCGTTGTGGCAATCAGCGGATAGCGCCGACGGTTGAGCTGGATTGTCGTCAATTCATGCTCGTCTGTCGACAGACTGTTCATGGTTGATCGAAGTCTATCGGCAAGCATGGATCGGTTGAATCCAAGGTCGACCTTGGGTCATTGGAATTGGATGAAGCCCATGCATGACGCCGCGCTCAAGGCGTCCACCTGTACACCGTGATACTCGACCCCTTGACGTTGTTCTTCGTGACGACATATTCGCCCGTCGATCGAAGATACGCCCTGACGCCGTACATCGAATCGATGGCGCTGCTGGCGTCGACGGTGCCGGTGCTCGTATTGACCAGCGTGGTGGCGAGGTTGCCTGTCGCGAGACTAAAAGCGTCGATATTCGGTAACGCTTCGCCGCTACCGAACCAGTAGCCGACGAATAGATAGCCCCCAGCCGCGTCAATCGATTTGGCGCCAACGTGCGGCAGGGTAATCACCGGATTGGGCTTCGTCGTGTTGCCCGCGCTCCAGCCGTGATACACCTCGATCCGCGTGCCTATCGCTGTCCAGTCCGTTCCTCCAACAACGCCCTGTCCGAGAATCATCGTGTCGCTGTCCGCGATGTAGACAATGCGCGTCAACGGCTTGACGCTTTCGGGCACAGGAATGGCGACACCGGGTCCCCACGTTGGCTTGCCGCTGGCGTCGAAGCCGATCAGCGGATAGTGGTAGATGTACCCCGTTTTATCCAGGCCGGCCCACACGCCTCCCTTGCTGTCGATGCAGAACCCGTCCCTGACGGACGCCGTTGCCTTGAACGCCGGACCGGGTAGCGTGGCGTCCGGTATGGCGATGTAGCCGTTCGCCGCATTGAAATGGAAGAAGTAGTAGGTATCGGGATTCTGGCCCGTCGCCACGAGAATCCGGTTTGCGCCGACGCTGGCGAGCATGCCGAAGTGTTCGTCCCGCGAGCGATCGTTGAGGTTGATACGCGGATCGGACGGATAGGCGATCGGATCGACCGTGTTGGCTACGAAGGTTCCTCCAGCCGTGCCGCTGTAGATGTTGGTGCCGCCATAAAAGTAGAGGCCATCAGTACCCGGATCCGGAGCCGCGATCCCCTCGAAGTTGAGAGACTGCAGTTTCCATTGCAGGCGACCGGCACTGCTGTAAGCGTGAATATCCGTGCCGCCGTCGCGGCCGAGGTCCCAACTTCCGCCCCACGGGTTATTGAGCACATACAGGTTGCCGGCAGTGTCTTTGCCGATGCCGGTGACGCGCGTGAAACGCTTGTCGCCGACTTGACCTTTGATGCCCGTCGTGGTGTCGAGATATCCGCCCTGAATGCCGAATGTTCCGGCCAGCGCTGGTGTGCCCGAGAGGGTGTAGCGCTTGATGTTCATGTCGGGGCCCTGGTCCCCGACCATGAACTGCCCCGACGACGCATCGAAATAGAGGGCCGAGGGTTGCGACCCTTCTGGCATCCGGATCGTATTCAACAGTGCGCCGCCTGGACTGAACTCAACGATCGAGCCGTCACTCTTCTGTGCGACCCAGACGTTGCCTGCGCCATCCACCGCAAGTGCGCCCGGTCCCGTGATAGTGATGTCTCGCTGCCAGACACCGGCAGTCGTGAAGATCCGGACGCGATTGCCGTAGAAGTCGCTCGCGTAGAGGAGCGAGCCCGCCGTGGCCAGTCCAGTCACGACGTCGACACGCGGCAGGTTGTTGAACGCGCTCACCTGAATCAGAAGATCGCGAGCCTTCGTGGTGCGGTTGTACCGCCCCACGGCACCGGTTCCGTATGTTCCGCCCGGCTGCAGCGCCACGAAGATCGACGTCGCGTTGCCGGTGATCGCGCTGCCCTGGAACTCGCCGTGCGCGCCGATCGAGCCGAGGCTCTTACCGGCCTGGTAGAAAGCGACGCCCCCATCGTACTCGTCCCACATGGAAGCCGTATAGATGACGCCTTCGGGCGCGACCCACATGGAGCGCGCGGTGTTACCCACGTGGGCAGCGAGGGTGCCATAGGTGTTCGCCAGCCAGTCGGTGGTGTTTTCCGCCGGACACGCCGGTGCAATCGCGGCGATCGCTGCGGCCACCGCGATAAGGAGCGCGGCACGAATCCCTTTCTTCTCGACCATGATGGAAGCTCTCCGGAATGCAGCGATCGTTCACGCGGAGGGTCGGCGAGGCAGATTTCAAATGCGTGTTCGGCGACCCACGTAGGAACATAGGCAACGCGTTGTTCCTTTACAAGCTGCATCGCGACTTTGCATACGGAGGGGCGTTGCAGTCATGCGCGAAGCGCGATCGCTTCCGGTTGGGCGCCGGTTTAAGTCATGCAAGGGGCATAGCAGCCGTTTAAGCGTCGGCGCCAGTCGCACGTCGAATTGCCGGGCGCTCGCCGAGCTTCGACACTGACGTGAAGAACTCGATCGCCTTCTCGTTTTCGCGTGTGACCTGAAAACCGAGTTTGCGATGAAAAGCGATAGACAGGCGGTTGGTCTTATAGACGTGACTTCTAAGCTCGGCAATGCCCCGTTCGCGTGCGAGCCTCGCGACCCTTGCAAGCAGCTCGGACACAACCGCGAAGGTACGGTGCAAAGGATGCGTACTGAACGCGCCCACGAACCAGCAGCGCTCCGACTCCGGTCGAAGCATGGCGTAGGCGACCAGCTCGCCGTCGCGTCGCACCGAGCAGAGCTCGCTATCCGCCAGGGACTGTTGCAAGCGCAAGCGTTGCTGATCTATATCGAAGACATCGCCGGCCAGTTCCGTGTGATCGCGTAGCGTAAGTAAATCAAGCGCGAGGAGTTCGTCGATGGTGGGCTGCATGCGAGGATGTCTAGCGGTTGGAATCGTAAAGTCGTGAAAGTTGTCGAGCCACGCGTCGCGATCCTGGCCATCGACATGCCGCACATGGATAGCATGCGGGTCGCTCGCGGGTTGCGAGGTGCTGCGCCAGTGTATCGGCAATCTGCCGGCGCAGTGCGGTCCAAACAGCCGGGCGCTTACTTCCTACTTCCCACCCGGTGTTTGAACCGCGCCTGCGCCCGGCTTCACGCTACCGTCAGACTGCGGCACTTCAACCGGCTTCACTTCCACGGGCGCGGTGCCATTCTCTTTCAAGCCGAGCTTGTCGGCGGTCTTGGGCGACACATCGACTATTCTGTCTTTGACATAGGGGCCGCGATCCTTGATCACCACCACCGCACTGGCGCCGGTGTCCAGATTCGTGACCTTGGCTTTGGTGCCGATCGGCAGCGTCTTGCTTGCGGCGACATTGGACTGCGGATTCATTCGCGTGCCGTCGGCCATTTCTTTCGAGTAGAACTTCTTTCCGTAGTAAGAAGCCTTGCCTTTGCGGGCTTTACCGGAGCGATCGAGCGGCGCGTTGTTCGCGGCCTTATGGTTCGCATGCGTGATATCGACGGGCTCCGTCTGTTGCTGCGCAAGTGCCGCGCTGAACCAGTGGAAGAGTACGAGAACCAGAAACAGCAGCAGAAGCGCCCGCAGCTTGTCTCGCCGGTTGAGCTGTGAATGCTGTGAAAGAGCCAAGCGGGCGTCGACGGAAGGCATCGACAACCCGCTCGCGGTAGTATGAAGATTCGTTTCCATTGCTACTCCTCCTCGACCGACGAAAGCAGCAATGACCTAAGTAGCAAAAGTGACACCTGAAAACGCCCTCAGGCGAAATCGAAATCCTCACATCATAGGGGACACACACGCAAGACGCCCTTCGGCTTCAGCGCGGAAAACACGTCACCACGGAATCGTCTGGTTCTCCCATCGCGTGAATTTACCGGTTGGGCCGTCCGCGCCCAGCAGCGCAACGCGTACCGCCTCGCGAGCGCCTTCCTCGACGGTCTCCGTGCCGGCATAGCCATTGAGATTCGTTTTGGTGAAGCCCGGAGAAACGGCATTGACCTTGATCCCTTCGGGCTCCAGTTCGAGAGCCATGGCCAGGGTCAACGCGTTGAGCGCAGTTTTGGACGCCGGATAGACAGGGCCAAAAATTGCACGGTACGGGAAGGCGGGGTCCGAGTTCGTCGTCAGCGACCCGACGCCGCTCGACACGTTGACGATCCGAGCAGCCGGCGCCTGCCGCAGCAGCGGCAGCATCGCCTGATAGACGGCGAGCACACCGAACACGTTGGTGTCCCACACCGCGCGCATTTCATCGAGCGATACATTGCTCGGGCGGGTCGTCTTCGCATACTCCTCGACGGACTGGCCGGGCCGCTTGTTCGTATTCGAAATGGCGGCGTTGTTGATGAGCACGTCGAGCCGGCCCAGTTCCGCGCGAATCCGTTCCGTCGCGGCCGCGATCGAAGCGGGGTTCGTCACGTCGAGTTGCAGTGCGCGGGCGTCCGCGCCCACTTCCGTGGCCGCTACCTGGCCGCGCTCGAAATCGCGCGAGCCGACCAGCACCGTGAAACCGTGCGCCGCGAGATCCTTGGCGATCTGAAGGCCGATGCCTTGATTAGCCCCGGTCACCAGGGCGATAGGTTTGTCCTGCATGAGAATCTCCTTGTCGTGGTGCGCGTCTCGAAGCAGACGAGCCGCGCGTCATTCGGTCAGCCTGCTTCGGCCGCCCACTGTTCGGCATCCGCGCCAGCCGGAATTCGGAACGGCGAAGACGGATCGGTTGCCGCGCGCCACACCGCCTGCGCGACGTCCTCGGCGTGAGTGATCGGGGCCGACGCATCTTGCAGGCGCGCGAGGACACTGTTGACGAGTCCGGCATAAGCCTCATGGTCGAAACCATGCATGTGAGCGCGCGCGTTATCGCCGAAACGCGTGTCGGGCGCGCGTCCCGGCAGCACCAGGCGCACCCGCACGCCGAACTGTTCGAGCTCCAGCGCCATCGACTCGGTGAAGGCGTTCACCGCGACCTTGCTCGCGCGATACGCGCCGAGCAGCGGCAACGCTTTCAGCGTCACGCTCGACGTGACATTCACGACAACGCCGGCCCGGCGCTCCCGAAACTGCGGCAACACGGCCTGCGTCAACGCGATCGTGCCGAAGGTATTGGTCTCGAAGACCTCGCGCACCGTTGTGAGCGGCACGAGTTCGGCCGGGGAAGCCGCGCCGAACCCTGCGTTGTTGACCAGCACGTCGATCGGACCTGCGGCCTCGACGGCCTCGCGAATGCTGTCCGGATTCGTGACGTCGAGCGTCAGTACGCGCAGGTGGTCCGAAGGCGGCAGCAGATCGGTACGCGGCGTGCGCATCGTCGCGATGACCTGCCAGTCGCGCGCCAGAAAGTAGCGGGCGATCTCCAGTCCGAAGCCGGACGAGCAGCCGGTAATGAGCACGGTTTTCATGGAAACTCCGAAGATTGGGTTGGGGAGTGCTCATACGATAGATCGCCGAGGCCGTACTCGCTACAATCGACAATGCGAATTTCATTTGCAGGAGTCCGGCAATGATCGATCCCTTGGCCGAAGTCGTGACCTTGCTGCAACCCAGTGCGCGGTTCTCCAAACTCGTCCACAGCGCGAGCCCCTGGCACGTCAGTCGTTCGGATGCGGGCGAGCCGTTCTACTGCGCGATTCTCGAAGGCGGTTGCCGCATCACGATCGACGGACACGCGCCGCTCGACCTGCTGTCCGGCGATTTCGTCCTGATTCCGGCGGCGTATGGCGTCGCGATTTCCAGCCTTGAGCCGCCGCTGCCGGACGTCGAGGCGTCGGTTCCGGTCGCGCTCGGCAACGGCGAATACCTGATCGGCTCGCCGGACCGCCCGATCGACACGCGCATGATGGCGGGCCATTGCCGCTTCGGCTCGCCGGATGCGTCGTTGCTGGTTTCGCTGCTGCCGCAAATCGTGCATGTGCGCGGCGAACATCGGCTGGCTACGCTCGTGCAACTGGTGCGCGAGGAATCGCTCGCACAGCGGCCCGCGCGCGAGGTCGTGCTGTCGCGCCTGCTGGAAGTGCTGTTGATCGAGGCACTGCGCTCGACGGCGGGAACGAATGCATCGCCGGGTCTGGTACGCGGACTCGCCGACAGCCGACTCGCGGAGGCGATCCGCGGCATGCACGAACGCCCCACGCACGCGTGGACGGTGGCCGAACTCGCGAAACAGGCCGCGCTGTCGCGTTCGACTTTTTTCGAGCGCTTCAGCCGCGCGGTCGGCGTTGCGCCGATGGAATATCTGCTCGCGTGGCGCATGGCGCTCGCCAAAGACCTGCTGCGTCGCAACGAAGGCCGCGTCGCCGAAGTGGCGCAGCGCGTCGGCTACAGCTCGGCCAGCACCTTCAGCGTCGCGTTCACGCGGCACGTGGGCCGCCCGCCGGCGCAGTACGCGCGCGAGGAACAAGCGGTCGCGAACGGCGTATAGGGCGGTCGGTAGGCCCGGCTCGAGCGCTATTTTCGTGCGGTTGTCTGTTTGCGAAGCCCCGCAGGCCAGTCGTCGTCGAGACGCCACGCACGCTCAAATAATCGAAAAAAGTTAATAACAATAAGGAAAACGTTTGCAACAGGCCTTTCAGCGGATCGACCTTCCTTTTCACTTTGGAGGATGCTTTCTTTAATGATTGGCCGTAACGAAACTGACATATAGACGCATTAGCGTGCTCATTTCTTGTTCATCGGGTAGTCTCGAAATGCACCCCGCGCTTGCGCAGTTTCGTCGCCCCGGAGTCACCGCAAGCCCGCGTTGCGCCGGCGATTTGTGTCAGGAATTTCCCGCAGTCGATGCCGCCGATTCAAATTCCCTCGCCATGGAGATTTTCTATGCGCGGCGTGATATGGGGAGTTTGGCCGTGGTGGAAGGCGATCGCCCGATCGGACTGATTAACCGCGATATTTTCCTGTCGCAAATGAGCAAGCCGTTTCACCGCGAGCTCTACGACAAGAAAAGCTGTATTGCCTTCATGGACAAGGAGCCGCTCATCGTCGACGCCGACATGAGCATCGAGGCGCTGACGTTCAAAACGGTCGAGGCGGGCAACAAGGCGCTGTCCGACGGCTTCATCGTGACGCGGCAGGGCCGCTTCGTCGGACTGGCGAGCGGCTTCCAGCTATTGGGTGCCGTGGCCGAAGTGCAGGCGGAAAAGAACCGCCAGATCATGCAGAGCATCGAATATGCGAGCGTGATCCAGCAAGCCATGCTGCGTGCCTCGCGCGACGCGCTGTCGTCCATGCTGGCCGATGCCGCACTGGTCTGGGAGCCGCGCGACGTAGTGGGCGGCGACTTCTATCATTTCGCGTCGTTTCCCGATGGATGGTTTTGCGCCGTCGCCGACTGTACCGGCCACGGCGTGCCCGGCGCTTTCATGACGCTGCTTGCATCGGCATCGTTGTCGCAGGCGCTCGAACGGATCGGGCCGCGCGACCCGGCTGCGCTGCTGGCGGCGGTCAACCGCAACGTCAAGAGCTTGCTCGGTCAGGAGCATGGGGCGGGCGAGTCGCCGCAATCGAACGACGGCCTCGACGCCGCGTTCTTCTGGTTCGACGCGCAATCGCGGCAACTGCATTTTTCCGGCGCACGCATTGCGCTGCACGTTTTGCGGCCGGATGCCGAGGCGTTCGACAGCATCGCCGGCGAGCGCATGGGCGTGGGTTACGTGGACAGCCAGGCGGACTACGCGTGGGCGCTGAACACCATTGAGCTCGCGCCGGGCAGCCTGCTGTTCGTTTCGACAGACGGACTGATCGACCAGATCGGCGGTCCGCGAAAAATCGCTTTTGGGAAGCGTCGGGCGCTCGGCCTCATTGTCGAGAACCGCGTTCAACCGTTATCCGCCATCTGCGAAGGGCTGCAGCGCGCTTTGGCCGACTGGCAGGGCGCCCAGGCGCGCCGCGATGACGTCACGCTATTTTTTGCACGCGTTTAGGGTAGTCCATGAACATGTTTGAACTCCTGGAACAGGATGCCGCATTCTTCGAACTCGCTCAGCGGCGCAACCTGATTTTTTATCATAAAGGCTACTTCTCGCACAGCATCGTCGCGGCAATGAGCGAGGTCGTGAAACTGCAACTGGAAGTGGCGGGGGTCAGCGGACCGACCCGGCGCAAATTGTTTTCGTCCTTTATCGAACTCGCGCAGAATATCGTCCACTATTCGTCGGACTCGCTCGTCGAGGGCGGCGGCGAGGGCGGCGCCATTCGCGAAGGCGCGGTGTGCATCAGCACCGAGGGCGAGCGTCATCTCATGCTGTGCATGAATCCGATTGCGACCTCGGCGGTGAGTCAACTGCGCGAACGGCTCGAACCGTTGCGCAACATGTCGCTCGAAGAAATCAAGCAGGCGTATAAGCTGACGCTGCGCGCGGATACGCCGGAGGAAAGCAAGGGCGCGGGGCTCGGCTTCCTGACCATGGCACGCGACGCGAGCGCGCCGCTGGAGTTTGCCTTTTATCCGCGTGGGGATGCCCCGGAAACCACGCTGTTTTGCCTTAAGACCATCATCTGACCCAGTGACGAGTACGCGCCATGGATAATCTTTATATTGCGGCCACGACGACGTCGCCGGAAGTCGATTTTCAATTCGATCAGAACATGCTGACGTTCCGGGGCGAGTCGTATCCCGAGAATGCGGCCGCGTTCTATGCCCCGATCATCGAGCAGCTTCGCGCCTACCTGGCGGCGTGTCACGACGCCACGATCACGGTCGAGGTCACGCTCACGTACTTCAACAGTTCGAGCACGAAAATGCTGTTCAGCGTGTTCGATGCGCTGGATCAGGCGGCTTCGGCGGGCAATCAGGTGCTCGTGCGCTGGTTCCGCGACGCCGAAGACGAAACCATTCTCGAATTCGGTGAAGAATTGCAGGCCGATTTCACGGCGATCCAGTTTGCCGATTGCCCGGTTGCGACATAAGGACGGTTACGGTGGTGTCAACTTCCTCTTCGGACACACCTTCGAACGACGCGCCGGACCTGTTCCGGAGCGAGAGCGAGGCGCTGGAGA
This sequence comes from Paraburkholderia bryophila, assembly GCF_003269035.1. GTDB lineage: Bacteria > Pseudomonadota > Gammaproteobacteria > Burkholderiales > Burkholderiaceae > Paraburkholderia > Paraburkholderia bryophila. The sequence continues at coordinate 43,092 of NZ_QLTK01000037.1, forward strand.
AGGCCCGCGCGATCCACGCGAATGCCGACGCGGACGCCGAACAGTCGCGCCTGGCGCTGGCTGAACTGATCGGGCATTTCGAGCGCCTGATGCGCGAAACGCGCCGCCTGATCGGACGCAGCGACCGCGCCGAGCGTGAAATGCATGCGCTGACCCAGCAGTTGCAATATCGCGCCACTCATGACGCGTTGACCGACGTGCTGAACCGCAGTGCGGTGATCGAGCGGACCATCAAGGCGTTGCGCGTGGATCGCGCCGTGATGATCCTGCTCGATATCGACGAGTTCAAGAAGGTGAACGACGATTTCGGCCACCCGATCGGCGACGCTGTGATTCTCGGTATCGTCGATTGCCTGCGGCGCATTGTCGGCGATCGGGGTGTCATCGGCCGGGTTGGCGGCGAAGAGTTTACGGTGCTGTTGCCGGGGCACGATCTTGCCGACGCGCTGCACCTAGCGGAGAAAATGCGCGCTGCGATCGGGAGTCATGTGTTCGCGGCGCCCGTGAATCGTCGCATTACCGCCAGCTTCGGCGTTAGCGCGAATGCGATTCGAACCGACTTCGATACGGCATACGGGTTAGCCGATTCCGCGTTGTACAAGGCGAAACGCGGTGGCCGCAATCGCGTGGAGTTTGCCGATCAGCAACTGGCATCGCAGGCGGTACCGCCTCCCGAGACCCATGACTCAGGTATGCTGGGGTCTTCGGGTTAGCTTCCGTGCAAGGGGAGAATATGCGGCGCGTCGTATTCAATCAGAAAGGTGGCGTAGGTAAATCGACGATCGTGTGCAACCTGGCGGCCATCAGCGCCAGCGAAGGTTTGCGCACGCTGGTGATCGATCTCGATGCGCAGGCGAACTCCAGTCAATATCTGCTCGGCGCCAGGACCGGCGAGGCGCATCCCACTGTTGCCGGCTTCTTCGAAACGGCGTTGACCTTCAGTTTCAAACCCGTGGAAATCACGTCGTTCATTCATCCAACGCCGTTCGAGAATCTCGACGTCATGCCGGCTCATGCCGACCTGGACGCGTTGCACGGCAAGCTGGAATCGCGCTACAAGATCTACAAGTTGCGCGATGCGCTCAACGAGCTCGATATGTACGACGCGATTTATATCGACACGCCGCCGGCGCTGAACTTCTATACGCGCTCCGCGCTGATCGCCGTCGAACGTTGTCTGATTCCGTTCGACTGTGACGACTTCTCCCGTCGCGCGCTGTACACGTTGCTGGAAAACGTGAAGGAGATTCAGCAGGATCACAACGACGCGCTGGCAGTGGAAGGCATCGTCATCAACCAGTTTCAACCGCGGGCGAGCCTGCCGCAGCAACTGGTCGACGAGCTGGTTGCCGAAGGTCTGCCGGTGCTGGCTTCGCGGTTGTCCTCGTCGGTGAAGATTCGCGAGTCGCATCAGCAGGCGAAGCCCGTCATTCATCTCGATCCGGGGCATAAGCTTTCGCAGGAATATCGCGCGTTGCATCGTGAACTGAGCGCATAGCGGGAAGCTTTTGTTTTGCTCTAGTTGGCGGGTTCTGGGCCGATCCCGCTCGCGTTTTGCGCGGACTCGGTCAACCACACCAGCTTCTCCATTTTCAGTTGCCCCATGCGTTTCGACGTGAGTCGCGAATCGATCCGGTTCACTACCACCAGATCGAGCGACGGCACGACGACGGCATACTGACCCAGGTGACCATCCGCCCAGAAAGTCGGCCTTAGCAGCGCCGCTTTCGGGCCGCGAGGCCGGCTTGCCGGTACGCTCGTCCACCACATGTAGCCGTAACCGCCGGTCGTCGTGTCCGAATACGACTGCGTTGATTCGGCGACCCATTGCGCCGGCACGATCTGCCGGTCGCGCCAACGGCCCTCGTGCAGATACAGCAGCGCGAAACGGGCAAGATCGCGGGCGCTCATGTCGATCAGATAGGCGGGGTAGCGCGTGGCAATACCACCGGACACATAGTGGCCGTCTGACGGCCGGTAGTCCTGCATACCGATAGGGGTTGCGATGTCCGTGTTAAGCGCCTGGAAAATGTCCTGGCCGCTGGCTTTCGCGTAGATCGCACCGACCGTATTGAAGTCCCAGTTGTTGTAGTACCAGAACGTACCCGGCGGATGGCTGTAGCGCGGCGGTTTGGCGGCTTGCATCCCCGTCGTTTCGTACACCGACGGGTGATAGACGCCGGAGCGCGCCTGCAGCAGCATGCGCACGGTTGCCTGCTTCTCGGTTGACGAAAGCGCCGGTTCGTCGTCGTCGACGCCGAGTTGCGCGAGCGTGTCGTCCAGGTGTATCTGGCCACGGCCGACTGCGATGCCGATCAGCGCGCTCATGAAGCTCTTGCGCGCCGAATAGAGGTTGGATCGTCTCGACACGTCGCCCCATTCGGCAACGACTACGCCGTTGTGGACGATCATGCCGGACGTCGAACCTTGCTGTTTCGCGTAGGCGACAGCGCGGTCGATGCCGTCTTGCGAGAAACCCTGCGTGGCGGGTGCTGCCTGAGTCCAGTCGGCGCCGGGGAATGGGGATTGCGGGTTCGCCGGCTCGGGCGCGGGTACCGGCGCCGATGTCGACGCCGAGGGGGGCGCCGAGCCGCATGCGCCGAGTATCGATACGAATCCCGCTGCGACGAGCACGCGAGACATTCCCTTTTGCCGGGTTGTTTTTGGCAGGCCCGGCATGGTCCTTCTCTCTGGCATGGCTCGTCTCGCTGCGGGTCGATATCTTTCTTTAACGTCACCGGATTAAAAATCCGTCGCCCTTATTTCAGCGATGCCTCGCACTCACTACGCCAGCAATCCCCGCTTACGCAACATCGGCGCCGCCTTTGGATCACGCCCAAGGAACGCGCGGAACGCGGTACGCTGTTCGCGGCTATCCCCGGCGCTATAAACGTAGCGTTGCAGCTTGTCGGCCAACACCGGTTCAAAGGCGTCGCCGGTTTCTTCGAATGCGTTGAACGCCTCGGCTTCCAGCACTTCCGCCCACATGTAGACGTAGTACCCGGCGGCATAGTACGCACCGCCGAAAACGTGGCCGAAGTGAGGCAGCCGGTGACGCATGCCCACCTCGCGCGGCACGCCGAGGCGCTCGCACTCCCGCGCTTCGAAATCGGCAAGGTCGATACTCGCGGGGTCTTCGTGCAGATGCAGCGCCATATCGACCAGAGCCGACGATGTGTAGGCCACCGTCTGAAACCCCTGGTTGAAAATCTGCGAAGCACGAATACGTTCTATCAACGCAGCGGGAATCGGCGCGCCGGTCGTCACGTGACGCGCGTGTTTTGCCAGCACTTCCGGCACCGTGGCCCAGTTTTCCATGAGCTGCGACGGCAGTTCGACGTAGTCTCGCGGCACGCTGGTGCAGGCCAGGCGTCCATACTTCACATCGGACAGCAAGCCATGCAGACCATGACCGAATTCGTGGAACAGCGTGCGGACGTCGTCGAAACTGAGCAGCGTGGGGCCCGCGCCGCCGTGCGCGAAATTGTTGTTGTTCACCACGAGCGGAATCGCTTTGCCGCCGTTGCGCGTCTGGGTCCGATAGACGCTCATCCATGCGCCGCCCTGCTTGTTCGGCCGCGCAAAGTTATCGCCGAGGAAGACGCCGACCAACTCGTCGCCGCGCCGCACCTCCCACAGGCGCACGTCCGCGTGATAGAGCGGCACGCCGGTCTGCTCGACGAAGCGAACCCCGAACAGGCGGCTGGCGCAATCGAACATGGCGTTCAGCATGGCGTCGAGGCTGAAGTACGGCTTCACTTCCGCGTCGTCCAGCGCGTAGCGGGCCACACGCACTTTCTCTGCGAGGTAGTACCAGTCCCACGGTTCGATGTCGGTGGGTTCGCCGAGCGCGGCGGCCTGCGCGATCAGCGCCTGACGTTCCCGCTCGGCGCTCGCCTTGGCCGGTTCCCAAACCTGGCTGAACAGCTCATACACGGCGGCGGGCTCGCCCGCCATGCGGTCGGTCAGCGCATACGCCGCATAGTTGTCGTAGCCGAGCAGACGTGCCTGTTCCGCACGCAATACCAGGATTTCGCGTGCCACCGGGCGGTTGTCCCGCTCGGGCGTTTCACCACGGCCGGTCCATGCGCGCCATGCGGCTTCGCGCAAATCGCGACGCGTGGACCAGGTGAGAAACGGCTGCACCAGCGAACGCGAAAGCGTGATGACGTAGCCTTCGACGCCGCGTTCCTGCGCCGCACTCCGTGCGGACTGGCGCAGGAAATCAGGCAGACCGGCGAGCTCGGCTTCGGTGGTCAGCGGCAACTGGTAACGGGATTCGTCGGCGAGGACGTTTTGTGCGAAGCGGGTGTACAGCTCGGCGAGCCGTTCCGCGATCGCGGCGAAGCGCTCACGGGCGGCGCCTTCCAGCGTGGCGCCCGAGCGAACAAAATCGGTATGCAGTCGTTGCAGCAGGCGTTGCTGTTCTTCGTTCAATTCCAGCGTTGCGGCTTGCTGGTACACCGCGTTCAGTCTGGCAAAGAAGCCGGCATGCAGGGACACCTGGCTGTCGTGCGCGGCCAGCAGCGGCGCCATGTCGCGCTCCACCGCCTGCAACGCGGGCGACGATTCCGACGAGCACAGATTTTCAAAGGCCAGACGCACGCGATTCAGCCCCGCGCCGGCAGCGTCGAACGCGACGGCGGTGTTGTGGAACGTGGGGGCGGACGGGTCGGTGGCCAGCGCGTCGATTTCCGCGAGATGCGCCGCGAATACGACGGCGAAGGCCGGCGCGAAGTGTTCCGGTTTGATCTGCGTGAAGGGCGGCAGTTGGTAGGGAGTTTGCCAGTCTTGCAACAGCGGGTTGCCGTGGTCGGTCATCGCGATCTGCCTTGTGGGCGTCAGGGTCCAGGAGCTGACATGATAAGACATTGCCATCGAGCTGCGAGCGCGAGGAAACCGATGCCGAAGCGTTCCACTACAGCCTATCCATCAGCGCTTCAACGGCAACCAGATTTCCAACCCACCCATGCCGCTAACGGGATCGAATTTCTCGTCGTAGCGCTCGAAATGCGGCGCATCCGCCGGTGTGTGGCCCGACGCCGGCAGCCATTGATTCCAGATCGTATTCATGGTGCGGCGAATCGTCGATACATGCTCGCGATGGCTGAACACCGCATATCGTTGCGCGGGAATCCGCACGCGGCTGAACTCCGCGGGCAAGGTCGAAAAGTCGCTGACCTCGACGCCGCACAGATAATCGAAATTGCCGGCTTCGTCGGCGTTGTAGGCGACGCCGTAGGCGACGCCGCCCACCTGTCCCGGCACCTTGCCGAAATAAGCGTTGAAGCGCTGCCACTGCGACGGAATCGCGGTGCTGGTTTCGCATGTATAGCGCTCGCCCAAACCGGCGACGAGTAGCGGCTCGCCGTCCACGAAGCGCGGCGCTTCCAGGTGAGTGAGAAGAGTTTCGTTCATTTTGATCGGCTCCACGAGTGCAAGGTTGTCGAGATGACCTTGCGCGCGCAACGCTTCGGGGGTGACGCCGAATTGCTCGCGAAACGCACGCGTGAATGCTTCGTGGGAGCCGTAGCCGGCCTCGATCGCGACCGCCAGAATCTCGCGCGCACCGCCGGCAAGACGCCGCGCGGCTTCGCTTAGACGACGGGCGCGAACGTAGCGCATGACCGACAGCCCGGTGGCTGCTTCAAAAGCACGCGCCATATGAAAACGCGATACGCAGGCGCAATCGGCAATGTCGTCGAGCGTCAACTCGCCGGCAAAGTGACTTTCGATAAACCAGAGTGCTTTTCCAACCGGGTCCATATCGGCGCTCACATCAGCATGAAGCCAGCTTAGCCAGGCGCGGACGGACCCGTTTGATCGGGATTGCGCTGTTGCAACCGTTCAGCCGGTCGAATTCACGGGTTCTGCGCCGCCGCATTGCGCTCCGGCACGGATGAATGCGCTGACGGCGCGGCATCGTGTCCTTGGGTTGCGTTCGCGGCAGCTTGCTGACCCGGACGCAGCAGCAAACCACCCAGCACACCCGCCAGCGCCGCAAAAATCGCGCCGCACAGAAACGCCAGGTGATAGCCGCTGTTGAGCGCCGCCACGGCATCTTGCGACGCCTGCATCGCGTCGCTGCGTGCCGCGGCGAGACTTGCCAGCACCGCGAGACCGAGCGCGCCGCCCATCATGAACGACGTATTGACGATACCGGACGCCAGACCCGAATCGCTCGGATCGACGTCGCTCATGGCAGCCAGCAGCATGGGATTGAACGCGATGCCGGCGCCGAAGCCGAGCAGGAGCATGCCCGGCATCACGTCGAGCACGAAACTGCCGTCTACCGGCGCACGCGCGAACAACGCGAGGCCGCAGGCGGCGACCAGCAGACCCACGGCAAGCGGCAGACGCAGACCGAAGCGCATCACCACCCGCGCCGACAGGCCCAGCGAAAAGAAGGCCATGATCAGATTGGCGGGCAGAAAAGCGAGGCCGACCTGTAATGGCCGATAGCCGAGCACGCGTTGCAGATACAGCGCCGAGATGAAGAACCACGCGAACATGGCGGCCGCCCACAACACGCCGACGACATTCGCGGTCGCGACATTGCGCAAGCGGAACAGCCCGAGCGGCATCAACGGATGCTGGACGCGCGCTTCGATCGCGAGGAACGCGGCGAGCAACGCCAGCGCCGCGAACAGCAGGCCAAGCGTTTGCAACGAGGTCCAGCCGGCTTCGTTGCCGTTCACCACGGCATAGACAGCGAGCATCAGCGACGCCGTCACCGACACCGCGCCCGCCACGTCGAGCCGTTCGCCGTGGGCATGACCGGGCGCGGACGGCAGCAACGCGACGCACAGCGCGTAGACCGCAATGCCGATCGGCAGATTGACGAGAAAGATCCAATGCCAACTGAGCAGATTGGTCAGCAGCCCGCCGAGCAACACGCCGATACTGCCGCCGCCCGCGCACACGAAGCCGTACACGCCCATGGCTTTGGCGCGCTCGCCGGGTTCCGTGAACAGATTCATGATGAGCGAGAGCGACACCGCCGAGACGACCGCGCCGCCCACTCCCTGCACGGCGCGCGCAAAAACCAGCAGCACTTGCGAATTCGCCGTGCCACAGGCAAGCGACGCCAGCGTGAACAGCGTAATGCCGCCGAGGAACAGTTTGCGGTGGCCGTACAGATCGCCGAGTCGCCCGCCGAGCAGCAGGCACCCGCCGAAGGTCAGCATGTATGCGTTGACCACCCAGACGAGCGACGTTTCGCTAAAACCGAGATCCGCCGCGATGGACGGCAACGCGACGTTCACGATCGTGGTGTCGAGCACGATCATCAGCGTGCCGAGGCAGAGCACGATGAGCGCCAGCCAGCGTTGCCTGCCGTGAAGGGAATGGGTCATGCGGGGAACTCCTGTACCGCTGCCGACCGATTTCCCGGGGGATGCAACCCGGCCGGTTCGCGCGGATAACGGATTGGCCGCCGTGCACCACGAAACGCCGGCAAACCGTTGATGACAATAGAAAATTTAGTCTAGCACCCGCCTCTTTCGCGCCACAACTACGAGTTTCTGGGTGCTACGCGGATCAGTCGCCGCCGACGATTTCGTACTTGCCGCCACGCTCCAGCGCGCGCTGGTAAGCCGGCCGCGCGTGAATGCGTTTCAGGAAGCCGGTGATCGCGGGAATCTGGCCTTCCATGCCGCCGCGCGCGGTAGCGGCTTCGAGGGGGAAGCTCATCTGCACGTCGGCGGCCGTGAAGTCGTTGCCGACGAACCAGCCGGTCGTGCTCAACGCCTCGTCGATATAGCCGAGATGCAACTTCAACTGCGGGTCGATAAAGGTCGATTGCAGCGTCGCGGCAATCTTGCGGGCAATCGGCCTGGCGAAGAACGGCATCGGCGCGCCGGCAATGCGCAGCGCCACCAGCTTCAACAGCAGCGGCGGCATGACCGAGCCTTCCGCGTAGTGCAGCCAGTACGTGTAGCGCAGATGCTGGGGCGTGCCCGGCGCCGGCGCAAAGCGGCCCTGGCCATATTTACCGATCAGATATTCGATGATCGCGCCCGACTCGGCGACGGTCTGGCCGTCGTCGGTAATAACGGGCGACTTGCCGAGCGGATGCACCGCGCGCAACTCCGGCGGCGCCAGCATGGTTTTCGGGTCGCGCTGGTAACGCTTGATCTCGTACGGAACGCCGAGTTCTTCGAGCAGCCACAACACGCGTTGCGAGCGGGAGTTGTTCAGATGATGGACAGTCAGCATGGGTCGAGGGACGGTAGCCAGTGGAGTGTCACATCATAGGGGTGTTGCGCAGAGGCGGGGCTCTAGTTACGCCGCCGGGTCCGCCGCCTCCGTGCGTGACTCAGGCCATCGAGCGCAACTCGAAGCGTTTGAGCTTGCCAGTTTCGGTGCGCGGCAACGCGCCGACGAAGCTGATCACGCGCGGGTATTTATACGGCGCCACGCTGTTTTTCACGAAATCCTGCAGCCGGGCAATCATGTCGGCGTCGGGTTCGTAACCGGGATTGAGCACCACGAACGCCTTGACGATCTGCCCACGCGTTTCGTCGGGCACGCCGATCACGCCGCATTCGGCTACGGCTTCATGTTGCAACAGCACGCTCTCCACTTCCGGACCCGAGATGTTGTAACCGGCGGAGACGATCATGTCGTCGGCGCGCGCCTGGTAGAACACGTAGCCGTCTTCGTCGAGATAGACCGAATCGCCCGGCAGATTCCAGCCGTCGCGTACGAACTTCTGCTGCCGCTCGTCGGCGAGATAGCGGCAGCCGGTCGGGCCACGCACCGCGAGTTTGCCGATCGTGCCGGGCGCGACCGGTTGCATGTCGTCGTCGACGGCTTGCACGACGTAGCCCGGTATCGCGCGGCCGATCGCATGCGGGCGGATCGTGTCGCCCTGCGCGGAAATGAAAATGTGGATCAGCTCGGTGCCGCCAATGCCGTCGATCATCTCGATGCCGGTGGCGTCGTGCCACAAACGCCGCGTCGAATCGGGCAAAGCCTCGCCCGCCGAGACGGTTTTCCTGAGCGTCGACATGTCGTGATGCGCGACGAGCGGCGCCATCTGCCGGTAGAACGTCGGCGCGGTAAACATCACGGTCGCATGAAAACGTTCGACGGTTTGCAGCAACGTTTCCGGCGTCAGCTTTTCGATCAGCACCGTGGATGCGCCCACGCGCAGCGGAAAGCACAACAGCCCACCCAGGCCGAACGTGAACGCGAGCGGCGGCGTGCCGCAGAAGATATCGCTCGATGTGGGCTTGAGCACGTGTCGCGGAAACAGATCGCACATGGCCACGACGTCGCGATGGAAATGCATGCAGCCCTTCGGCGCGCCGGTCGTGCCGCTGGTGAAGGCGATCAGGCAGACGTCGTCGGCGGCGGTATCGCAGGCGGTGAAATCGTCGGGCTTGCCGATGGCGAGTGTGTCGAGCGAATCGGCGGCGTCGTCGTGAAACAGGCGCGTCTGTTTCAGGCCCGCGCAGTAGAACTCGTCCTGAGGATCGGTGCAGCGCGCCAGTTCCTGAGTCAGGCGCGCATCGCACAATGCCGCGCCGACCTGCGCCTTTTCAATGATCTGTTTCAGTTCCTTGGCGCGCAGCAACGGCATGGTCGGCACCAGGACCAGCCCGGCCTTCAGCGCCGCGAGCGCGGTGATTGCCATATGCAACGAGTTGGGGCCGCGCAGCAGCACCCGGTTGCCGGGCTGCAAACCCATTTCATCGACCAGCACGTGCGCGCTGCGATTCACCCGCGCCAGCAATTCGCCATACGTGGTGGCGTGCGGCTTGCCGTCCACTTCCGACCAGATCGCCGGATGGTCGGCATGGCCCGCTTCGATGCTCGTATCGAGCAGTTCCGTCGCGCAGTTCAGCCGCGCGGGGTAGGCCACGTCCGGGTTGTCCAGCAGAAAGACAGGCCATTGATCCTGCGGCGGAAGATTGTCGCGCGCGAAGGTATCGACGTGTGCTGACGGTTCCATCATGGTCTCCGGGGCGGTGTGCCGGCTGAATGCGCTTCGGTGGGCTGGGTGGGCTTTCTCGTGCTGCGTTTGCGTGTTGCGTTCGGGTATGGCTTTGGTACGGCGTTACTGCGGAATCACCGCGGTCGCTTCGATCTCGACCTTGGCTTCGTCTTCGATCAGCGCGACGACCTGTACCGCGCTCATCGCGATGTCGTAGTCGCCGATCAGCTCGCGAAACGCGCGGCCAATGTCTTTCAGCGCGGCGAGATACTCGCGTTTGTCCGTGACGTACCACGTCATTCGCACCAGGTGCGCTGGCGTGCCGCCCGCTTCGTGCAGCACCGCCACGACGTTCCTGAGCGCCTGGATGGCTTGCGCGGCGAAGTCGCTGGTCTGGAAACGCGCCTGTTCGTCCCAGCCGATCTGGCCGGCAATGAACACCTGCGTGCCGGTGGCCGCGACGCCGTTCGCATAGCCGCGTGGTTTGATCCAGCCGGCGGGAAGAAGAGCTTTTTTCATGAGCGATGCGCCTCGATGGAGTCGGGCTGAGGGGCGAACGCCGCGAGTGCGCTCGCGATGTCCGGGGGAATATCGATAGAAACGTTGCGATCGAGCGAGGTCGTCACCAGCACCTGTTTCGCGCGGAAACGGGTTTCGCCGTTGCAATGGCCGACGATCTCGATCGAGATCGAACGCCGGCCGATTGCCGCGACGTTCAGCGTCAGCGTGATCGTTTCGCCCATCTGGCTCGGCCGCGAAAACTCGCAGTCGAGCTTGACGATCGGCAGGCCGACGCGCCGCTGACCGATCATCTGTGCGTAGTCGACATGCAAGCCTTCGTTGAACCAGTCTTCGACCAGCGCATTGGTCATCACCAGATACTGCGGAAAAAACACGATGCCCGCCGGATCGCAGTGCGAGAAGCGGATACGCACGGGGCGTTCGAAGCACGCATTCATTTCGCGCTTCCCTTCGCGGCTTCAGCGGCATGCGCTTTCAACAGATCGCGACCGATGATCAACTGCTGCACCTCGGTGGCGCCTTCGTAAATGCGCAGCGCGCGAATCTCGCGATACAGCATCTCGACGGCGGTGCCGCTCTGCACGCCCATGCCGCCAAAGAGCTGCACGGCCGCGTCGATCACCTGCTGCGCACCTTCGCTTGCGTGCCACTTCGCCATGGCGGCTTCGCGCGTGACGTTTTCGCCCTGGTCGCGCAACCAGGCGGCGCGGTAGACGAGCAGCGCGCTACTGTCGATCGTCAACGCCATCTGCGCGAGCCTGGCCTGCGTCAGTTGGAAATCGCCGAGCGTCTGCCCGAACATCTTGCGCGATGCGGCGCGTGCAATACCTTCCGCCATGGCATGACGCGCGAATCCTAGTGACGCGGCCGCCACCGACGTGCGGAAAATATCCAGCGTGCGCATGGCGAGTTTGAAACCCTCGCCGGGCGCGCCGAGCATCTGGCTGCGCGGCACGCGTGCGCCCGCGAAATGCAGACGCGCGAGCGGATGCGGCGCGATCACGTCGATCCGTTCAGCGATTTCAAGCCCAGGCGTATCCGCATCGACGATAAACGCGGTGATGCCGCGCGCGCCCGCCGCTTCGCCGGTTCTCGCAAACACCACGTAGAAATCCGCGATGCCGCCGTTCGAGATCCACGTCTTGTCGCCGTCTAGCACGTAAGCGTCGCCGTCCTGGCGCGCGGAGAGCGCCATCGCGGCGACGTCCGATCCCGCCTCGGGCTCCGATAACGCGAACGCGGCGAGCGCCGTGCCGTTGGCGACGCGCGGCAAGTAGCGGGCTTTCTGTTCATGCGTGCCGCCGAGCGAAATGGCGCCCGAACCGAGGCCTTGCATGGCCAACGCGAAGTCCGCGAGACCCGAATGTCTGGCGAGCGTTTCGCGCAGCAGGCAGACGGCGCGCGTGTCGATCGTATCGCCCTGGCCGCCATAGGCCACGCCGCCCACGCCGTATTTCAGCCAGCCGGCTGCGCCCAGTTCACGCACCAGGCGGCGGCAGGTGGCATCGACGTCGTCGTGCGATTCATGACCGAGATTCGCCTCGCACCACGCTTCGATACCCGTGGCCAGCTCGCGGTGACGCGGCTCGAAGAACGGCCACGCCAACGCGCTGTGCAGATCCGTGTGGTTGTCGGCGCTCAATTCAATCTCCTTCGAACACCGGACGCGATTTCGCGGCAAACGCGCTGTACGCACGCTCGAAGTCTCGCGTGCTCATGCAGATGGCCTGCGCTTGCGCCTCGGATTCGATCGCCTCGTCGATGCTCATGCTCCATTCCTGGTGCAGCATCTTCTTCGTGATGCCGTGCGCGAAGGTCGGGCCGGCGACCAGATCGGCGGCGAGTTTGTGCGCGTCTTCGAGCAGCGCGGCGGGCTCGCACAGGCGGTTGTAGAAACCCCACGCATGACCTTCTTCACCGCTTGCCGAGCGGCCCGTGAACAGCAATTCGGCGGCGCGCCCCTGACCGATGATGCGCGGCAGGATCGCGCAGGCGCCCATGTCGCAGCCGGCCAGGCCGACGCGCGAGAACAGAAACGCGAGCTTGCTGCGCGCGGTGCCCAGGCGCAGGTCGGACGACATCGCGAGAATCGCGCCCGCGCCGGCGCAGACGCCGTCGACGGCGGCGATGATCGGCTGCGGACAATGGCGCATGGCTTTGACGAGGTCGCCGGTCATGCGCGTGAAGAGCAGCAATTCCGGCATCGGCAGATCGATCAGCGGTGCGATGATGTCGTGGACGTCGCCGCCGGAGCAGAAGTTGTCGCCCGCGCCGTGAATCACCACGGCCTTGACGTCGGTCGCGTAGCTCAGTTGGCGGAACAGATCGCGCAACTCCGCATACGACTCGAAGGTCAGCGGGTTCTTGCGTTCGGGACGGTTCAGCGTGATCGTCGCGACCTTGTCGGCGACGTGCCAGCCGAAGTGCCGCGCCTCGTAACCGGCGAGCGTCAGGCGGTTGCCGGCCAGCAGTGCGTCGGCGTTGGATCGTGTCATGGGTGTCTCCAGGGTCGGCGGTGCGGGTCAGTCTTTCAGCGTGTCGAGCAAGTGTTGCTTGAGCTTGCCGAGACGTTGATGGGTCCGCGATTTTTCGTCGAGGCTCAGGCCGCCGAACAGTTCGACTACCCACCGTTCGTGCGCGACCGCCATCCGGTCGAATGCTTTGCGACCGGCGGGCGTCAGGCACACGCTGATCGAGCGGCGATCGTTCGGATCGTTGTCGCGCGAAACGAGCCCTTCTTTTTCGAGCTGGTCCGTAATGCCGGTCACGTTGCCGCCCGTCACCATCAAACGGCGCGACAGCTCGGTCATCTTCAGGCCTTCGGGATGACGCTCGAGTTGCGCCATCAGGTCGAAACGCGGCAACGTGGTGTCGAATTCGTTGCGCAAGCGCTTGCGCAGTTCGGCCTGCACCAGGTTGGTGGTGGTCAGCATGCGCAGCCACAAACGCAGACCCATGTGGCTATCGGCGCCCGTACTCATTTCGAGGTCCACGACGTTCTCCGCGGGTTTGGCGACGCCTTTGCGCGGCGGTTTCGACTCGCTCGCCGCGGTTTTCTTGAGATTGGTTGACTTGGTCACATGACTTCTCCACCGGAGATGGAAAGGGATTGCCCCGTGATCGCGTCCGAACCGGGCTGGCACAGCCAGAGCACGGCGTCGGCAACTTGTTGCGGACTCACGAAGCGACGTTGTGGATTCGAGCGCAGCAAGGTCTCGCGCGCCTGCTGTTCGGTGCGCGAGGTCTTGCTGGTGATCTGTTCGAGCGATGCGTGCAGCAGTTCGGTTTCCGTGTAACCGGGGCAAACGGCGTTGACGGTAATGCCTTTGGTCGCGACTTCGAGCGCGAGCGAGCGGGTCAGGCCGATCACGCCGTGTTTTGCAGCGCAATAGGCGGCCACGTACGCGTAGCCGATTTGTCCCGCCGTACTGGCCACATTGACGATGCGCCCATGGCCGCGTTCGAGCATGCCGGGCAGCACCGCGCGCGTGCCGAGAAAGACGCCGGTGAGGTTCACGTCGAGCATGCGCTGCCACAGCGCCATGTCGGTGTGCGTGAACGGTGCGGCTTGCGCCTGACCGGCGTTGTTGACGAGGATATCCACCGCGCCGGCTTGTGCGAACGCATTGGCGACGGATTCTTCCTGCGTGACATCCACGGTGATGCAGGTCACGTCGCCGAGTGCCTGGCATTGTTCCCGCTGTGCCGCGAGCCGTTCCGCGTTGCGGCCCATCAGCGTGACGCGCGCGCCGGCGCGCAGCAGCGTTTGCGCGACAGCCGCGCCGATACCGCTGCCGCCGCCGGTCACTACCGCATGTTGACCGGCGAGCGTTGTCGAGGTGAGCGTGGCCGTATTCACGTGGTGCCCTCCGCGCGTTGCGCGCGTTCTTGCGGCGAGAGCCCGGCGTTCGCCGCGGCCTGAGCGCGCTCGCGTTCCAGGTTGCGTTCGAGTTGGGACTTCGCTGCCGTGTAGGGCTTCGGCCACATCACATCGAAATAGCCTATTTTTGCAGCCTCGTTCAGCGTCCACGCCGGATTCGCCAGGTGCGGGCGCGCTATCGCGCACAGATCCGCACGGCCCGCCGCGATGATGCTGTTGACGTGATCCGCTTCGGAGATCGCGCCGACCGCGATCGTTGCGATGCCGGCTTCGTTACGCACGCGGTCGGAGAACGGCGTCTGGAACATGCGGCCGTAGACGGGTTTTTCCGCTTTGCTGACCTGACCCGACGAAACGTCGATCATGTCGGCGCCGGCGGCTTTGAAGGCGCGGGCGATTTGCACGGCGTCGTCCGGTGTCGTGCCGCCTTCGACCCAATCGTTCGCGGAAATCCGCACGGAAATCGGCTTGTCTTGCGGCCACACCGCGCGGATCGCCTTGAAAATTTGCAGCGGATAGCGCAGGCGGTTTTCAAGCGAGCCGCCGTATTCGTCGGTACGCTGGTTGGTCAACGGCGACAGGAAACTCGACAGAAAGTAGCCGTGTGCGCAGTGCAATTCGAGCCAATCGAAACCGGCTTCGGCGGACATTTGCGTAGCGCGGACGAATTGCGCTTCGATCTCGCGCAGTTCTTCAGGCGTGGCTTCGTGCGAATGCTGACTGACGCCTGGCAGATACTGTTGCGGCGACGCCGAGACGAGCGGCCAGTTGCCGTCGGCGAGCGGTTGATCGATGCCTGCCCACGCGACACGAGTGGAGCCTTTCGCGCCGGAATGGCCGAGCTGAATGCCGATCTTCGCATCCGACTGGCTGTGCACGAGATCGACAATGCGCTGCCACGCGCTCAGATGTTCGGGCGCGTACATGCCGGGACAGGCGGGCGTGATGCGCGCTTCGGGCGACACGCAGGTCATTTCCGTCATGACCAGCGCAGCGCCGCCCATGGCGCGCGCGCCGAGGTGCATCAGGTGATAGTCGCCGGCAATACCGTCGACGGCCGAATACTGCGCCATCGGCGACACCACCACGCGGTTTTTCAGCGTCACGCCGCGTAGCGTGAACGGCGTGAACATCGGCGGCACGGAATGCTTTTCGGGCGCGCGTTCTACGCCGGAACGTTCGGCGAGCCAGTCTTCAAATCCCGACAGATAACCCGCGTCGCGTTCGCGCAGATTTTCGTGCGAGATGCGCTGCGAGCGCGTGAGCAGTGAATAGGCGAACTGTTGCGGCTCGAACGCGGTGTAGCGGTCTACATGCTCGAACCATTCGGTCGAATTGCGCGCGGCATTCTGAATTCGCAGAACGTCGATGCTGCGCACGTCGGTGTAGTGCTGCAACGCGGCGGCCAGGTCGCCGGGATGCGCGCCGATGCTGTTGGCGAGTTCGATCGAATCTTCGAGCGCGAGCTTGGTGCCCGAGCCGATCGAAAAGTGCGCGGTGTGCGCGGCGTCGCCCATCAGCACGACCGGCGTTTGCGAGCCGTCTGCGTTGTCGCGCCAATGAACCCATTCTTTGTTGACGACGCGCGGAAAGCGGATCCACTGCGACGACCCACGCAAATGCGTGGCGTTCGACAGCAGCGGGTTGCCGTCCAGATACCTGGCGAACAGCTTCTCGCAGAAGGCGATGCTGTCTTCCTTGCTCATTTCGTCGAGACCGGCGGCGCGCCACACGCGCTCCGGCGTTTCGACGATGAAGGTGGAGGTCTGATCGTCGAAGCGATACGCGTGGGCCTGGAACCAGCCGAATTCGGTTTCCTCGAACGCGAAGGTGAAGGCGTCGAACAGTTTTTTGGTGCCGAGCCAGACGAAGCGGCAATCGCGCATGTCGATGGCGGGCTGGTAAGTGGCCGCGTACTTTTGACGGACCGCGCTGTTGGCGCCGTCGCAGGCGACGATCAAGTCGGCTTCGTAGACGGTGTCGTCGGTGACCTGGGTTTCGAACACCAGTTTGACGCCGAGCGCTTCGCAGCGCGCCTGCAGGATATTCAACAGACGCTTACGGCCGATACCGCAGAAGCCATGGCCCGACGAGCGGATCTGCTCGCCGCGAAAGTTGATCTCGATGTCGTCCCAATGATTGAACGCGTCGAGGATCGCTTCGGCGCTGGGTGCGTCTGCCGCACGCAGGTTGCCGAGTGTCTGGTCGGAGAACACGACGCCCCAGCCGAAAGTGTCGTACGGGCGGTTGCGCTCCACGACGGTGACTTCATGGGCCGGGTTCCGGCCCTTCATCAACAGGCCAAAGTACAACCCGGCCGGGCCGCCGCCGATGCAGACGATGCGCATGCTTGTTCTCCAAGTTGGATTCCGCTTGGAGATAATTTAGGCGTAGATAGTTTAGATGTCAAGTAAATGCGCGCGAGGGTCTATCTGTGAAGTCCAGCGGATCGCGCTCCGCTGGGTTGATCTGAATATACTCAAGAAAGAGCCGCACGGATCGCGTCACCTTGCGCATCCATTCCAGGCTGCGATCGTGGCTTCTATGCAGGAAATAATCAATCAGCGGTTCGAGGACGCCCGTCGCAGCCAGTAGCGGCGGGATCTCAGTGTAGACGCCGGTTTCGTCCGTGAGGACCTTTGCTCTTATGCTGACGAACATCGCTCGACAGAAAAAAGCAAATACCCTACGCAAGAATTAAGTCACCACGTTGAAGGTTACGACCCCTAGCCGCTTTGGAGGGTGGCGACGG
The DNA here is from genome assembly GCF_003269035.1 of Paraburkholderia bryophila. Taxonomy (GTDB): domain Bacteria; phylum Pseudomonadota; class Gammaproteobacteria; order Burkholderiales; family Burkholderiaceae; genus Paraburkholderia; species Paraburkholderia bryophila. The sequence goes on from NZ_QLTK01000037.1 coordinate 60,186, forward strand.
ACTATCTATATCGGGTCGACCACGGTCCGAAGCGAGTCGATGTCTGGCGAGAGCCGTATGCAATCAGCATTGGACCGGGTTCGGCCAGGAAGTGTCATTCGCGGGCACCTTTGCTCGGACAGTCAGACGTCGGATTCTCCCTTGCAAGCAGTCATTCAATCGCAACGATGAACGTTGCTTCGTCGGCCAAAGCCATTCGGCTGCGCATCGACGTCGACATGAACGCTCACTGCTTCGGACCAGCCACCGCGCGACGAGGCCGCGGACTTGCTGATGGCAGACAGACCGCAACGGTGAAGGTCACTTAGTGCGTCCATTCGATACCGGAATGTGGTGATTACGTGCACCAAGTAATGGATAAAGCGTCGCTACAGCCGTGAAAGAATTGATCGCAGTTAGGCATGGGATGGCCATAACTGAATGGGTCCTTCTTCAGTATGCTGGGCCGTGCGGGAAGACGAAGACAACGCCGCGCACGGCACGCAGAAAATCACGGCGTTTGTAACGTCCCGTCCTTCAACCTCGTCTGGGTCCACGTCGTGACAGTGTTATCACACGGATATTTGGCCGCCTCGGTTTCGTCAATTTCCACGCCCAACCCCGGCTTTTCATTGGCGTAGACGTAGCCATGCCGAAACTCAGGAAGTCCCGGGAATACGTCGAGCAACGCGGCTCTCGGACCTTTTAGAGCCTGGATCACAAAGTTGGGAGGCTCGGTGCCTGACCACTCCTGCACACCGAAATTCCGGGAGGCCAGATCGATGTGGATGTTCGCCGCATGGGCCATCGGCGACATGTCGCCTGGTCCATGCCACGCCGTCCTCACACCGAACTGCTCGGCGAATATCTGCAGCTTTCGACCTGCCGTGATGCCGCCGATCTGACTCAAGTGCACGCGGATGTAGTCGACCAGTCGTTCGGTGATCAGGAAGCGCCATTCGTACGGATTGTTGAAGAGCTCGCCCTGAGCTAACGGCGTTGTCGTCTTCGCACGCAACTGACGTATCCATTCGCCATCCTCCAACGGAATCGCGTCTTCGAGGAAGAACAGGTCGTACGGTTCCAGCTCGCACGCGAAGCGGATCGCTTCAACTGGCTTCAGACGTTCGTGCACATCGTGACACAAGGCGACGTCGAAGCCGATCTTGCTGCGAATGCCGTCGAACAGCTTGAGCGTTTCGCGCATGTACTTCCTGCTGTCGAGATACACGCCGTCCGCAGAACCGGAAGGCGCGTCCGACGGCGCCCTGCCATAGCCGCCCCCGCCATACCCTCCGCTCTGGCAGCGAATATGCGTGATACCCTGCTCGCGGTACTTCTGGATGTTCTCACAAAGCTCGTTGAGATCGCGGCCATCGGCATGCCGGTAAATCGGCACTCCTTCACGGCACTTGCCGCCGAACAACTCATACAACGGCATGTTCGCCTGCTTGCCCTTGATATCCCACAGCGCCATGTCGACGCCGGAAATTGCATTGTTCTCGATCGGCCCGTTACGCCAGTACGCGTTCTGGTGCATCAGTTGCCATAGCTCCTCGATTGCCTCGGCATCGCGGCCGATCAGCAGCGGCCGCAGATACTCCTCGATGAGGCACTTCACCGCGACGTGCCGGTAGGCGAACGTCGCGCATCCGAGGCCGACGAGACCAGGCTGGTTCGTCTCCACCTTCACGACGATCAGGTTGATGCCTTCCGGCGCGGTCAGGATGACCTTTACATCGGTAATCATGGTTGCCATTTTCAGCCTGCCAAAAACGAATCAAGGGAAACAAAGCTGCTGCTCGAGTGGAGCTTCACGCGCGATGCGGCGATAGCGGCACTTCCCGCTTCGTACGCTGATCGGAATGCGCGGGCACGGTTATCATCAGGATCACGGAGAGCAGCAGGCCGCTCGCCATAAAGATGTACGAAGCCGCCGGGCTGCCGGTCACGCCGTTCAGATAACCCACCACCCATGAACCCGCAAACGCACCCAACGCACCACATGCATTGATCAGGCCAATCGCACCGCCCAGCACGTTGCTCGGAATCAGCTCGGGCACCAGTGCGAAGAACGGGCCATACGGCGCGTACATACTTGCGCCTGCCACGACCAGCAGCGCGAACGAGATCCAGAAATACGAGCCGCCGATTAGGTATGAGGCGACGAACGCGATGGTCCCGACGAGCAGCAATGGCCAGACGAACAGCTTGCGGTTGCGTGTCTTGTCCGAGAGCCACGACGCGAGCAGCATCAGGATGATCGCGCCGAGATACGGCACCGCTGCGAGCCAGCCGACCGAGACGATATCGATCGTCGACGCGGCCTTGAGAATCGACGGCAGCCACATGATGAAGCCATACACGCCGATGCTCCACAGCGCGTGAATCGCGCAGAACTTCATCACGATCGACGAACGGAACGCCGACTTGTAGTCGCGCACCGGGGCAATATGCGCCTGCTCCGCCTTCAGACGTGCGTCGAGTTCGATCTTTTCCGCGTCGCTCATCCAGGGGGCATCGGCCGGACGATCTTTGACGGTGAACCACCACACCACTGCCCAGACGAGCGCCGGTGCACCTTCGAAGACGAACATCTCGCGCCAGCCGAAACTGTGCACCAGATAGCCCGACACCACCGACATCCACAGCACCGTTACCGGGTTGCCGAGAATCAGGAACGTGTTGGCGCGCGAACGCTCGCTGCGCGTGAACCATCGGCTGATGTACATCAGCATCGACGGCATCACTGCGGCCTCCACCACACCCAAGATGAATCGCAGCGCCATCAGCATCGGAATGTTGCTGACCATGCCCGTGGCCGCGGCGCACAGCCCCCACAGAATCAGGCTGAAGAAGATCAGTTTCTTGACGCTATTGCGCTGCGCGTAGATCGCTCCGGGCACCTGAAACAGGCAGTAGCCGAGAAAGAACAGCGAGCCGATCAGCGACGACGTGCCGTGCGTGATGCCGAGGTCCCTGTCGATCCCGGCCGCGGCGGCAAAGCCGTAGTTCGCGCGGTCGAGATAGGCGAGGCTGTAGGTGATGAAGATGATGGGCATCAGATACCACCATCTTTGGGGTGCTACGGGCTTGACGCTTTCCATGATGTCTCCGGATCGGTACGGCGCATACAACGATTGACTAGCGCGAGTCTGTTTATATTTCTGCTGTCCTCGCGTGGACCCGCACTCAAATCGGCTTCAAAGTACGGCGAGCCAGCCGCCGTCCACGTAAATAATCTGACCGTTCACATAGCTCGACGCGGGCGACGCGAGATACACCGCCGTGCCGACGAGTTCATCCGGTGTGCCCCAGCGCTGCGATGGGTTGCTGCTTTTCACCCACGCATCGAAGGCCGCATTCTCGATCAGCGGCTTGTTCATGTCGGTCAGGATGTAGCCCGGACCAATCGCGTTCGCCTGGATGTTCGACGCCGCCCATTCGGCGCTCATTGCGCGCGTCAGCATCTTGATACCGCCCTTTGCCGCCGTGTACGCGCCAACAGTCGCTCGCGCTGCTTCGCTCGTCAGCGAGCCGATGTTGATGATCTTGCCGCCCGTGCCGCGCGCGATCATGCGACGCGCGGCCTGCTTCGCGACGATGAACGCGCTGGTCAGGTTCGTGTCGATTACGCGCTGCCAGTCGGTTAGTTCGAGATCAACAAGCGGCTTTCGGAATTGGATGCCGGCGTTATTCACGACGATGTCGATCTGGACGCCGTTCCTGTCCCACTGCGCGAAGGCCTCGGCCACGGCCGCTTCGTCAGTGACGTCGAAAGCACGGCCCTGCGCCAGATAGCCCGCGCTGGCCAGCTTGCCGACCGATTCAGCCACCGTATCTGCACGCGTGCCGTTCAGCACGACGCTGGCACCCGCCGCCGCCAGTCCCTCGGCCAACGAGTAGCCAATACCGCGTGCCGAGCCGGTGACAAGCGCCGTGCGGCCGCTCAGATCGAATAGATGGGTCATGCTGGGTCCTTGATACGTTCAGAAAAAGGCGCAAATCCGCCCGTCGCGACGGCTGCGCGCGTCGCGTTTCCAAGTGGGTTAGATCTGCTGTTGGCGAAGCAGGACTGCGTCAGGCCGGCTGATTGTTGGCGGTGTGGTTCAGTGCAGCGCGGTCCTCGAAATCCTGCTCGGCGCGCTTGATCAGCGTCAGCACGGCCTGTTCGGCGGCTTCCGGATCGCCCTGCTCGATCGAGACGCACAGCGCCTCGTGCATCGGCAGCGAACGGGCCGGACCGCCCGCGATTTCGGAACTGAGTTCAAAGCTCGTGCGCAGGATCGCCGACAGCGCGTTCTGCATCTGCTGGACGAACTGGTTGTGACAGGCGGCAAGGATCGCGCCGTGAAATGCGAGGTCGGCGGGGACATATTCGCCGTGGCCAGCCACCGCGCGCTCCATCGCCTTGAACGCTCGTCGCACGGCGATACGATCTTCAGGCGTTGCGCGTTTCGCGGCGAGTTTGGCCGCGTTCGGCTCAATGATCAGGCGCAACTCCATCAGATCTTCGATGAGACCTGGTTCAATCGCGCCGGCGCGCGCACGCCAGGTGATCACGTCGGGGTCGAACAGTTGCCATTGCGCGCGCGGCAGCACAATAGTGCCGTAACGGCGACGCACCTGCAGCATGCCCTTTGCCGAGAGCGACTTCATCGTCTCGCGGATGGTGATGCGGCTCACCCGCATCTGTTCGGCCAGAACCGGTTCGGCCGGCAGGATGTCGCCGGGCATGAATTTGCCTGAACAGATCTGCTCACCGAGTTGATTCAGGACCTGCCTGTGTAGCGTTGCCACGAGTTTCTCTCTAAGTCATACGTATGATGTAGAAAGATAGGCGCGCCTCGATGTTTGCGCAACCAGGGTTCACCCTTTGAGGCCAATTGGCGGACGCGGATACAAATAAGTTGTAAAGGATTGGAGTCGTGCCTTCGCGCCCCCGGGGGCTCATGGCAGGGGGCCGCGAGCGATCGCGTCAGTCGAAGCACTGCGATAAGTTTCTGCACGACTGGAAGATTAGTGACGCCGCCCACGCGGGCTTTTCGGCTGCCAAAGGATAGGTTTTCGGCGAAAAATGACTTAACGGACAGCGGGCGCCCAAGACGGAGGTCGCTCCAACATAGGCGTCGGGATTTGTTACCGGCGCTGGGGCTACGCTTCTATCGACGGCAATGCGGAGCTTCAAATTTGCCCAACGTTTTGCGTCCGGGTGGAACGCCTGTCGGGCAGGCCCGAAAAGTCGCTGACAGCGCACCGCGCTCGAACGTCGCTGATAGCTTGGGAGCGGCCGCTGGGCCGCGCTTGACCCGATGGGCCGAGATGGGTCGCGTGCCACCGATCGCAGCCTTACGAGGTTCACGCTGCGCATGTGAATTGCATCAGGCTCAAGCCGGCCAACAAGAGGCATTGACAGCACGCAAGCCGACGGCCGCTTGCGGGCTGGAAGCTGACACACGTTCATGCCGCAAATCGCTATCGGCCAGTTGCTTGATGCTTGCCTCCATCGCCACCCATCCCGTTGCGCCGCGAGATTACCTAGTCGTTTTGCGCGACTTTGACGACGTCACGTCGTGCGCGATCTCGGAGAGTCGCTTGTCACCAAGCAATTGAAACAACGTATTTTCCGCTGAACCCAA
>NZ_QLTK01000038.1 GCF_003269035.1 Paraburkholderia bryophila
TGAACCAGTTTGCTATCCTGTTTGGCGAGCGCTTCACGCTCGCACGTGGCTAGAAATCTTTAAACCGCCTCGCACACAAAAATGCGGACAGGTTCACGATTTCCCGTGCGACACACAGGTTGTCTTCAATGATCAGAATGTTCCGCATGTCATGACCGGCATCGATTTCGCACTTAGGGGCCCGGGATCCATCCCTACGTACACCAGCACGTTGTTCGTCGTTCGGTCAGCGCCGCAGGATGGGCTACAGGTGGCTAAACACATCCTTCGACCGTTTTATTCCACTCCCGTAAACGAAAACCAGGCCTATTTGCAAGAAAATGTTCGAAGCAGGGGGGGCGGCGAGGAGAAACGCGGTTTGCGAAAAACAGACCGGTGACTCGCTGGCGCGGCAGGCCGTGCGGTGGACTACAGATAGACCGTTCGTCAGGCAGCTTCGCTTTTCGTTGCCGTCTTCAACATCTGACACAGCGCCGTCTTTACTTCTTCGATGACCGGCGGCCAATTGCCCAACTCACGTTGGCGGAACAGCCGCATGGACGGATACCAGGGGCTATCAGTGCGGTCTTGCATCCAGCGCCATTCCGAATACCCCGGTACAAGAACCCATACAGGAAGATTAGCGGCACCGGCAAGATGAGCGACGGATGTGTCGACCGTGATGAGTAGATCAAGCGTGTGAAGGATGGCAAGCGTGTCCGCAAAATCGACAATGGCCGGTCCCAACGTATGAATGTCAAATGTCCCGGCGAGGATTTCGCTATCGCGCTCATGGTTGCCTTTCTGAATGGAGAACCATGTCGTACCGGGTAAGGCGAACAGCGGCACCATGGTTTGAACGCTGATCGATCGAAACCGGTCGAGTGAACTGTCGGGACCGCCTGCCCACACAACGCCGATGCGTTTGCGTCTGTCGCCGTCCGCTGCGGGTGCGATGGCTTTTATACGCTTGCGCCAGAAATCGAGTGTGTCGGGCTCCGGTGCGAGGTAAGGCATGACGATCGGTAGCATTGGCAGGTCAAGCTTCATATGCTCGGGCATCCTCAGCATGTAGCTCCAGTAATCGTATGGACCGGGAGGCATCGCCGTAAACACGGTTCTTATACTCGAGATGCTCGCCGCAATACGTGCGATACGTCGGTTGACCAGTACATCGACCACTGCTCCGCGCTGACTCAGCCAAGCGGCAAACCGGATAAACTGAATCTCATCACCGCACCCCTGCTCACCGACAATCAGGAACGTCTGCCCTGTCACCGGTTCGCCGTCCCATCGCGGAAAGCCAGGAACAGCGAGCGTTATATCCGGAAGCGAATAGAATGCCCTAAGTCGGGCCCAACCTTCAGCGAACTCTCCCCGAACGAGTTGAACCTGTGCGAGCTGATATTGCATCGCCGGATTGTCAGGCATGAGGCGCGCGGCTTCCCTGCTATGCGGCAAACTTTCGGTCGTTCTCCCGCGTATGTTGAGCGCAACTGCCGCATAGTGATGCAACGCAGCGCGTTGCGGATTGACGGCAAGTCCCTGCTTGGCAACACTCAAAGCTTCGCCAAACCTGTCGCCTTTGACGAGCACGAAAGACAGCCGTTCGAGTACCTCCGCATTGTCTGAAAATCGGGTTGTGATCTGTTCGATCGCGCCAACGAGTTGTGCGGTGCGCCGTGCCTTCGAAAGTGCTGCGACCAGTTCAATCCCATCGTTAGGATTTGACGCATCGATCGCACAGGTCTTTGACCAGAAGTCTGCCGCATCGTCTATATCACCCAGCTCTGTACTGATGCGGGCGATAGCGCGAATTGCATGGTGCAAGCGGGGCTCTATTTCGACGGCTTTTCTGTATTGAATTTTGGCTTCGAGCAGACGTCCCGACAATCGAAGGCAGTCGGCCAGATTCCGATGCAACGTCGCCGTACTTCCTGCGATGCTGATGGCTCGGCGATAGAACGCCTCGGCACGGTGATGTTCGCCCTGAAGCGCTGCAATCAGACCTGCGTGCTCCCACAGTTCAGCTTGATCTGGTGCGTCCTGCAGAGCGAGACTGATATGTCGAGCCGCCTCGTCGATCATATTGATATGCACGCATGCTAGAGCGATGCGATGACGCGCGTGGATGTCGTGTGTGCGTACGGCCAATACTTGTTGATAAGCATCCTTCGCGGCTTCCATACGGCGCTCGGCGAAGTCTGAATCGGCTATTGCGAGCAGACCGCCGACATCGACCGTATCGCGATTTGAAGGGGGATCCGTTGGCATTCGATGTGTATCCATTGACCTGTCTCATTCAACGGAGTAGTTGACCGACAATGTGCGAATCCCTTCGACATTTTGACCAGAAGGAGGCGCGTCTGTTTGTACCGGACTGTAAAGATAACGAGGATAAAACGCAGAATTTGTATCGACAATCAGCCGCATCCGGTTCGTGTGTCGGAGGGTGCGCAGGAAGTGTAGGAATGGATGTAGGGCGGCCCGGCACGATGCCTGAGATCATGCAGGCCGCTTAACAGAAAAAAGACAAATAGGTTTGCGCGTCTTCGGGTTGACATCGACAACCGACGCAGGTCTTTTCACTGAGACGCAGCCTGTGCCCTCAGTCGTCGAGACGCAACCAGCGTAGGACTGTTTTAAGGGACTCGTTGTAAAAAACCGGGCAGACAAAATCCCCACTATTTAATCCCAAGAATCCAGTGAGAAAACCGTTCCGCATCAGCCGGAGAGATAGGATTCGGCGGCATTTGAGCGCCAGTATTCCACTTCCCAGAACTCCCTTCGAGCATGCTCTTCTTAAGCTTGGCCACTGCATCAGGATCTCCCTGATACCGCTCGGAGATAGCCCGAAAAGGCGGCCCGACTTTAGTGGTATCGATAGAATGACAAGCCCGGCAGGTCTGTTCGCTTGCCGAGCTCGAGTGTGCGGCATTCGCGGCATCCCCGGCTGCCGTGGCAGCAAGGGCTCCAGCACCAGGCGTTCCCCCAGCCACACCCACGAGAACCAGAAACCCCCCAATCCATTTCACAATCGCACTCCAGAAGGAAAACAAAAAAGCCCCGCCGAACGAAACCGCCGGCAGGGCAAAAGCAAAGCGCTCAAACCAACTGCATGGAACAACAAAAAACCAGACCGCTCACCGCGGCGGCCAGGGCTTGGCCGGCGCCCCAATCACAGGCTTCCCGAGCAACGGCGTCGACAACGCATACGCGCCATTCTCGGTAAAGGCCCAAATGATATTGCGGTCGTACTCGGTATAGATCGCCAGCACACCTTTGCCAAGCGTATAACTCGGCAACTCGCTCTCATCGGCCAGCGCAGGCACGAAGTACCCGGCAATAGTCGGTTTCTCCGGATTGCGCACATCGAAAATCTGCACGCCGGCGTTATAGAACGAGTACGGAATCACCCCTTGCCGCGCGCCACCAGGCTGCCCGATCGCATTCGACCGCTTAGGCCCAAAGTTCCCGCCGCGCTGGCAGAAACTGGTGAACGGCGCACCTTCCGGCGGCGTGGGCTGCGGCAATTTACCCGCGACCTTCAGATGCGAAGGATCGCGCGCATCGACGACAAAGATGTCCTTATACGGCTCATAGCAATCGCGATTCATCGGATAACCGCTCGTCAGCACGAAGCCCGTGCGTTCGTACTGGCTGACATCGGCATTGTCGTACTCGGTGCCGGCAAAACTCGGCGCCGTATTCACATTGCCGAGCACCTTCGGCTTCGCCGGATTCGACAGATCGAACGAGTACAAACCCAGCCCACCCATCGCGCCGAAGCCGATCTTGCCGCCTTGTTCCAACGGCTTCGGCAAAAAGATTGGAATCCGCGACCCCATCCACGAAGTCCGATTCCCCGCGCGCGGATTCTGCAGATAAGCCTGCTCGTGCGCTTCGTTGCCAAGAATCTGGCCCGGCACCGAGATCTGCGAAACAAACTTCGGATCGGCGGGGTCCGACATGTCCCACACCTGATAGCCGGGCGAATACAGATAGTTCGGGTACTCGGTCAACGCATAGCTGTCGTCCGGCGCGGCCGACAGAATCATGTACTTGCCGCCGTAGTACTCCGGCGCATCGAGCGAACCCGAACCCTGCTGCTGGCCGATCGGCGCATCGGGATGCTTGTAGTCGGTGGTACGCGTCGCGATCAGCTTCCATTGGCTCGGCAGTGGGCCGTCCATTTCGAAGACCTTGAAACCCTTCAGCGAGTTGTAGTGACGCTGCGCCTCGACCTTGTCCGGTTGTTCGCTCTTGTCCGTCATCAGCCCATAGCGGCCAATTTCAAACGATGCCACCAGCACCGGCTTGCCGAGCTTCCTGCTCCACACGATGGTGGCGCCGCCCAGGTAGTTGTGGACGTTGTTCGGATCGAAGTGCTCGGTCGGTCCTTTCGGGCCCCACGTGCCGCCTTCCGAAAACACCACCTTGCCGTGGGCGGGATCGGTCACGTCCATGATCCGCAGATAGTCGCGGTCGTGAATGTAGAGGTAACGCTTGCCGTCGAAGTCGGCGATATTGTTCCAGGCGTGAAAGGGCGAATCGACGAGCGGATAGAAGGCCAGCACCTTCACGTCCTTCGCGTAGCTCTTCTTGTCCCACGTGGTCATTTCGCCGGGGAAGCGTTGGCCCTGGTGGACTTCGGGCGTCGCCTTCGGCCACACGAACTGACCGGTCGCCGGGTCCATGCCGTAGTCGACGCCGGGCTTCAGCGGCAGGGGCGGGCGATTCGGCGTCAGGCGCAGCCACGCGGCGAGGTACGGGTCCTTGACCGCGGGCGTGCCGGGCGTCGCCGATGCAGCCGCAGCGGTTGCGGCCGTCGCGTCCGATGCAGCCGCCGCAGGTTGCGCTGCGTCGCCGCTCGCGTACGCGGCGGCCGACATGAACGCCAGCAGCGCGCCGGTTGCGAGAGTTGATTTCAGATGGCTTGTACGAAGCATGGGCTTCCTCCTTTTTATATTAGAACGCGTGACGAATACCGAACTGGAAGCCGCTCGGATTCTGTCCCGCGTTCGGATAGACCTGGAACGTCACCGGATACGCGACCGGCACGTTGTTCTGGCTCTTGACGTGAGCAAACGTTGCATACAGGTCGGTGCGTTTCGACAAACCGTACAGGTAGCCGATCACGCCGCCGGTTGCGCTGGAAATGCTCTTGTTGTTGTCGTCGTGACGATGCACCACGCTGACGTACACACGGCTGCGTCCGTCGATATTCCAGCGCGCGCCGACCTGCGCGTCCCAGCCCTGCGAATTGAACGCGACATACGGCGGGTAAGCGTAATAGCCGTTGTACGTGTGATAGATCAGGGTCGGCTCGAAACCGCCGAACTTGTAGACGGCGGCAAAGTAGTTATCGCGCGACGAATGAATCTGCGACGACTTGAAGATGTCTCGCGTGTACTGCAACTCGCTCACCGCGCCGAGGAAAATCGGCCCGTGGCGATAGTCGAGGCTGGTGCTCAGAAAACGCCCCGCGCGGGTGCTGTCGCCCACGCCGGTCGTGGCCATGATGCGGCCGGTGAAACCGTAGAAGCTCGGCGTCTTGTACTGGATCGCGTTATCCACGCGATACGACGCGTAGAAGAACTCCATGTTGTTGACCATGCTGAAATCGGCCGCCCAGCTCGGATCGGCGTAGCCCGCAATCCAGTACGACGGCGTGAACTGACGCCCCATCGTCACTTCACCCCAATTGCCCTTGAGACCGACGAACGACTGGCGGAACTGCGTCGACTGCACGCCGTTGTTCGCGGAGAACATCGGCTCGACGGTGAACACGGCCTTGTTGCCGCCGCCCAGATCCTCGACGCCGCTCAGGTTGAAGCGCGAGTTGTTCAGCCCGCCGCTCGACATGCGCGTGACGTTGCCGCCCGAGCCGGAAGAGATCAGATGTTCGATGTTCAGGTCGACATAACCGGACAGCCAGACGCTCGACTGAGCATGTGCCCCGGCGCACGCAAGCAGCATGGCGCCTGACACGAGAGTCTTCTTTTTCATTCCATCTCCAAACAAATCGTCGTTCTTTTCGTGTTGTTGAGAGTGCTGTCGTCGCGCGCGACAGCCGCGGTTCCATCCTTTTCTGTCGTGTATACACAAACTGGAAAAAATTATACCCATGGCAAAATTTGGATTCCGAGCTTTATTTTTTTATACAAAACAGCGGTTTAGTTATAGCGGGTTGACCCGAATGGCATAGCGCGTCAAAACAGATGCCGGATTCCGGTCGCATAGGTCATCGCCGTGCCGTAGCCGGAAAGCCGGTCGTAGACGGTCAGCAGATACAGATCGGTGCGCTTGGAGAGGAAGTAGTCGAGGCCGGCCGAGCCCGTATTGCGCCCGCTGACGGCGTTTTTCGGCGCGCTGCGGCGCGTGTAGGCCCATTCGGCGAGCGCGCTGAGCTGAGCCGTGAGCGGCACGAACAGGCCCGCTTCGACCGTGTGTGCGCCGATGCCGGTCGAGTCGGTGCGCAGTCCTTGCAATGCGCCGTACAGTTTGAACAGCGAAAAATCGTACGCACCGCCGACGAGGTACGCGTTCTGTGTCGGCGATGCGACACCGGCCACCACCCGAGTGCGTTGCACGGTCGCGACAGCGGTGAGCGAACCGCCGGCATAGGTGGTGGATAACGCGGCGTTGTAGACGCCGTTCGAGCCCGCGAAGCCGCCGGGCGCATACACGGCCGTGGTGGTGAGGCCGTTCAGATTCGGGCTGGTGTACTGGATGCCGTTGTTCCACACGGTGTCTCCCGCGATGCTGCCGCCGTAGGGCGCGGTGAAGGTCTGCATCACCAGCGGCGAAAACAGGATCGACGCCTGAAACGGATTGACCGCCTGTTCGGCGAGGTAGAGCAGGTTGGTGTGCCGCCCGAGCGTGACGCGGCCGAACGGGCCGGCAATGCCAGCGTATGAATTGCGTCCCCAGAACGGATCGGCGGACGTGCGGCCGACGCCGCCGTTGGTTGGCTGGAAGAAGCTTTCGAGCACGGCAATCGCGCGATAGCCGGCGCCGAGTTCCTCGTTGACGCGGATACCCCAGTACGGCGCGGTGAGCCCCGGGCTTTGCTCGGCGATCGCGGCAGGCGGCCCGTTGCTGCGTTTGGTGTCGGCGATATCCAGGCCGACGAGGCCGTACAGCGTGACAGACGTCTGCGCATGGACCACGCGCGACGCGAGCCCCCACGCAGTGACGCAAATGAGCGCGAGCGCGCCCAACGATCGAACGTTCATGGCGGATCCTCTTTTGAGCGGTTGGGGACAGCGGGAACAGCGGGAACAGCGGACATCGGAGCGGGCGGCGCGATGCGGCGCCACCCTGTTTCAGGCGGTGGGCACCGCAAATTCGATCGGTGCGCGAGCGAAGTGCTGCGACAGACTGGCGAGCAACGCGTCGCGCTGCGCGATCCACGAAGCGGGCGAACGGCCCGCGATATGCGGCGTGATCAGCACGCCGGGATGGTCGAGCAGCGCGCGCGGCACCTCGGGTTCGCTATCGATCACGTCGAGCCCCGCACCCGCGAGCGCGCCGTCGGCGAGCGCGTCGATCAGCGCCTGCGTGTCCAGCACCGAACCGCGCGACACGTTCACCACGTAGCCGTGCGGCCCGAGCGCGCGCAGCACGTCGCGATCGATCAGATGTTTCGTGGCCGGTCCGCCGTTGCAGGCAATCACCAGAAACTCGCTGTCCCGCGCGAGTTCGACGAGGCTGTCGTAGTGGCGCCCGGGCGCGTCGGCATGCGCCCGGCGTGTGTGATAACCGAGCGTCACGTCGAAACCCTGCGCGCGCGCGGCGATCAGCCGGCCGATCCGGCCCATGCCGACGAGACCCAGGCGTGCGCCCGTCAGCGTCGGCCGTTCGGCGCGCGAGTTGTGCCAGTTGTCGGCGCGCACCGCGTCGGTGAGCGGCGCGTAGCCGCGCGCGAGCGCGAGCAGCAGACCGATTGCATGATCGGCGACGGTCGCCGCATTCGCACCCGGTGCATGCGTCACGGCGATGCCGCGTCGCGTGGCGGCGGCGACATCGACATTCTCATAGCCCGCACCGAACGCGCTGACGATGTCGAGCGCGGGCAGCGCGGCCATCTGCGCGTCCGACAAACCGGTCGAGCCGTTGGTCACCACCGCGCGCACGTTCGCCAGTTCAATGCGCGACGACAACGCCTCGGCGCTCAAACCATCCGGATGGTGGTGCAGCGTGTAATTGCGCCGCAGCGCATCGAGCGTCGCATCGGGCAGCGGGATCAGCGTCAGCACATGCGTGCCGCTCGGGCTTGTGCCAGTGCTCACGCCCGTGTACGTGCCCGTGCCCGTGCTTAGGCCCGCGCTCATTGCGGATCGACGGACGGCGCGGCGGACGAACCCACCGTCGGCGCCACTTCTTTCACCGCGCCTTTCCAGCCGTTTTCGGTGATATCGAACACGGTGCCGTCGGGCATGCGGTACTTCACTTCGTAGAACACGTTCGGATCTTTTTCGTGGCGTCCCGTCAGATAGGTGCCGCCGGCCGCGACCACGCGCGCCGCGGTGTCGTCGACGTTATCCACCCACATGCCGAAGTGGATCACGCCGCGCACGTCCTTCAGGCCCGCATAGCCGGGCACGGTTTCGTCCTTGAAGTTGAGCAGCGCCACGTTCATCGTGCCGTCGGTCATATAGATGCCGCGCATCGCGTTGCCCGCGCGACGCATGCCGAACGCCTGCTCGAAGAATTGCGCGGCCGCTTCGGGATCTTCCACCGAGAGCGCGATATGACGGAGCTTGTCCATGAGATGTCCTTGGGTTGTCCTGACGATGAATCGCCCGCAGGCGAAGGGAGGGTTGTCGTGACTGTGAAGCATGTGTGTCCCCAACTTCACCAGGTATACTACGTATAACAAATGTATACACAAAAACAAATTGATATACCAGAATGGCCTTCATACGCTGATCGGGACGCGCTGCGCTCTGGCGATTTCGCTTGGGAGCCCGGCTTGTAGCGCCCGCTTCAGCAGCACGCTTCAACAGTCCGTTGAATCACCGCGATGTATGAAGGACCACCGATGCAGACCTCGCAGGAACCCTTAGGCAGTCTGTCCGCCGCCCTCAGGCAGCGCTTCGCGCAGATCGGCCCGCTGTGGGCGAGCGATATCAATGCGCACCGCGATCTGGTGATCGACGCGTATTCGCCGTTGGTGGCGGCGGCGCGCGATGCGGGCGCATCGTTCGAAGCGGCGCGCGACGTTCCGTACGGCAGTCATGCGCGGCAGCGGCTCGATGTATTCGTGTCGGACGAGACGCGCCGCAAGGGCAACGCCGACGTCGTGCTGTTCGTCCACGGCGGCGCTTTTCTGCGCGGCAGCAAAAGTTTCAACGGACTCATCTACGACAACGTTGCGCGCTGGTTCGCGCGGCAGGGCTGCGTGGCGCTCAATGTCGAATACCGCCTCGCGCCGCAAGCGTCGTATCCCGCTGGCGCCGACGATGTCGCCGCCGCATTGGCATGGGCGCATGCGCATGCCGCCGGGTTCGGCGGCGATCCGCGCCGGATCTTTTTAGTCGGTCATTCGGCGGGCGGCGCGCATGTCGCCAGTTATCTCTGCGATCCGCTGTTTGCCGCGCGGCGTGAGGATGAAAACGCGCCGGGCGTCGCGGGCGCCGTGCTGATCAGCGCGCGGCTCGCCGCCGATGTCTTCCCGGATAACCCGAATGCCGCCGGCGTACGCGCTTATTTCGGCGCGGACGAATCACGCCATGCGGCGCGCTCGCCGCTGACGCACGCCGACCACTTCGACACGCCGCTGATGGTGGTGGTCGCCGAATACGAGAACCCTTATCTGGATGCCTACGGCGCGGCTTTTTTCGAGCGCGTGCTGCTGGCGCGTCAACGCGCCAGTAACGCGCGAGCGAAACGCGCACCGCGTTTCGTGCAGATGCCGCGGCACAACCATACGTCGGTGGTGGCGCATTTCGATTCGGGCGAGACGTTGCTGGGGGACGCGATGCTCGATTTTTTCGGTGGGTAGTTGACGAGCCGAGTCGATCCACGCCACTCGTTGGCGTCGTTGACCGGCGTAATCGACCGGCGTAATCGACCCGCGTCTTCGACCCACGTAAATCGACTCACGTAAATCGACTCACGTAATCGACCGTCTTAACCGACCCGCCCAAGCGACGCGCTTCACCGCGCCGACCGCCGTCACTGTCCGCATGACCAGCAAGGAGACCCGCATGTCCCGCACCATGTCCCCGAACGACGCATCCGCATCCGCATCCCCATTCGCGACCCCCCGCGTTTTCGCCCCGGTTATCACGCCCTTCACGGCGGACTCGACCGTCGACGCGCCGCGCTTCGTCGCGTTCTGTCGCTGGCTGGTCGGGCAGGGCGCGGGACTCGCGTTATTCGGCACCAATAGCGAGGCCAACTCGCTGAGTCTCGCCGAACGGCACGCGTTGCTGGACGACGTGGTCGACGCCGGCATCGACCCCGCGCAGATGTTGCCGGGCACTGGCGCATGCGCGCTGCCCGATGCGATCGCATTGACGCGTCACGCGAACGATGCCGGTTGCGCGGGCGCATTGATGCTGCCGCCGTTTTTCTACCAGGGCGTCAGCGACGACGGTCTGTTCGCGTACTACGCCGACGTGATCGAAGCGGTCGGCTCCGAGCGCTTGCGCGTGCTGCTGTATCACATCCCACAGTTCACGGGCGTGCCGATCACGCATACGCTGATCGAACGGCTGATCGCCGCGTATCCGCGCACGGTAGTGGGGATCAAGGACAGTTCGGGCGATTGGGCCAACACGGCGGCCATGCTGGAGAAGTTTCCCGGCTTCGCGGTGTTTCCCGCCTCCGAGGCTTTGCTCGGTAAAGCGCTGCCGCTCGGCGCGGCCGGCTGCATTTCGGCGACCGCGAATATTCAGCCGCACGCGATTGCGCGTCTGCTGAACGCGGCGACACCGGAAAAGCGAACGCAATGGGAAGGCAAGGTGGCGACGGTGCGGCTCGCCGTGCAGGCACAACCGATGATCCCCGCGCTGAAAAGCATCGTCGCGCACTACGCGAACGATGCCGCATGGAATCGCGTGCGCCCGCCGCTTACGCCGATGAACCCGGCGCATTCCGGCGCGCTATTGCAGCAGTTGGAAGCGTTGGGGTTGTCGATGCCGTCGATGGCCGCGCTCGCGGCGGTGGCCGCGTGAGCATGATGGGGCAGTTGTTCCGCGTGTTCCCGCTTAAGCCGGCCAGCGCGTCGGGCCTGACTTCACGCGCTCTCGCGCTCCGCGCGTTGCCGTTTGAGCCGGCCCAGCACCACGATAGACAGCCGCGCGGTGTGGTCGCGCATGGCGTTGTACGCGCGTTCCGGTTCGGAGTTGAGAATCGCCGAGACGATCTCGCGATGCTCGTCTGTAGCCGCTTCGAAGCGCGACGGCGAAGCCGGCTGCGCGGCGCGAAAGCCTGCCAGCCGCTGCCGCTGTACCGCCATGATCGACGCCAGCGACTTGCTTTGCGCGCCTTTGCAGATCAGTTCGTGGAAGTCGCGATTGAGTTCGAAGTACTCCGCTTCATCGCCGCGCGCGATCGCGGCGTTCATTTCGGTTTGCAGCTCCTCGAGCTGCTTCTTCTCGACGAGGCTCATACGCTGCGCGCTCAGACGGCAGCACAGCGCTTCGAGTTCGCACATCGCCTCGAGCATGTCGGCCAGCTCGTCGATGCTGAACTGCGCGACCACCACGCCTTTGCGCGGCGTCAGCTCGACCATGCCGCGCGCGGCGAGTTCGCGCAGCGCTTCGCGGATCGGTGTGCGCGACGCGTTGAAGCGTTCGGCGAGCGCCGCTTCCTCGAGCTTCTGGCCCGGTTCGAGCGTGCCGTCGATGATCTCGTCGCACAGCAGGCGGTAAATCTTGGAAGAGAGCGTGGTCATCGTGATGGTCGTGGGTTGAGCGAAACCGTGGGCAGGCGGCCCTCATTATGCGCCAGCGGCCCAACCGCCTCAATCGCCACCGCGCATATCCGGCCAGTGCAAGCCCATGCAGTGTACGCGCGAACGTGTTTACGCCCCGATAAGTGTATACGATGATTTTAATAAAAATACATGGGTGACTGAATGTATACGAACTGTGCAGTGCGCGGATAACGCTCCCGACAACTGAACGATTCCCCACAAACGCAAAAAAGCGAGGCAACACGTGACCTGGTTTGGTATCGCAACTTATGAATCGAATGGCCGCCGCGCCACTGGCCTGGCGGTCGGCGACGCGCTGTACGACGCGCGGGCCGCGTTGACGCAAAGCGCGCCGAACGCGTCCGGCGCGGAGATCGACGATGTCGGCAGTCTGATCGCCGGATGGGAAAGCGACGGCGCGGCCATTGTCGAACGGTTCGGCGACGCAGCCCGCGCGATTGAAGCCGGCACGCTCGATCTCGAACCGCTGGCTGGCCACACGCTGTGCGTGCCGTACCAGCCGCGGCGGATTTTCGCGGCGGCGTCGAACTATTACGAGCACGCGCTGGAGATGGGTACGGAACTGGCGCCGCGCGAGGAAAGCACGCCGTACATGTTCATGAAGGCGGAAACCAGCGTGGTGCCGACGCTCGCCAGCGTGGTGATTCCGCCGCACGCGGAGCGGGTCGATTGGGAGGTGGAGCTGGCGGTGGTGATCGGCAAGGCCGGTCGCCATATCGCGCAGCGGGACGCGTACGACTACGTTGCCGGGTACACGATTCTGAACGACGTCAGCGCGCGCGACCTGAATCGGCGCACCGACTATCCGTTCAAACACGACTGGTTTCGCGGCAAGAGTTTCGATACCTTTGGTCCGCTCGGGCCGTGGTTCGTGCCGCGCGCGTGCATCGCCGAACCGCAGAATCTGCGCATGCGTCTCGCGGTGAACGGCGAGACGATGCAGGACGGCAATACGTCCGGGATGATTTTCAACATCGCCGAGCAGATCGAATATTTATCGACGATCCTCACGCTGCAACCCGGCGATCTGATCGCCACGGGCACGCCGACCGGCGTCGGCATGGGACGCGGCATTTATCTGAAGGCGGGCGACGTGATGGTCGCGTCGATCGACGGCATCGGTTCGATCGAAAATCCGCTGGTGGCGGGCTGAGCGTCGTCACGCCCGGCGCGTTTTTTCACTCCACTCACGAATGGGGACACGACATGTCGCAGCCGATACGGCACGCGTTTTTGCAGCGGATCATGCAGCGGCCCATGCAACTGCTCATGCGGCCGTTTATGCCGAAGCTTGTGCTGCAGGTATCGCAGCAGATATTGCCGCCAATAGCGAATCAGATATCGCGACCCGTCGCGCAGTGCACCCCGGCGCGGCTCGTGCAACCCGCCGCCTCACCCGCACGGCGCATCGCAGCGGGCGCGGCGGCACTCGCCGCCGTCGCGCTGTTCGCAAGCGCGCATGCGCAAGCCGCCGACGCCGTGCGCGTGAATCTCGCGTGGCTGCCGCAGGGCAGCACCGGCGGCATTCTGCTCGCGCAATCGAAGGGCTACTACCGCGAGGCGGGGCTCGACGTCAGCGTGATGCGCGGCTACGGCGGCCAGCGCACCGTCAATGAAGTGGATGGCGGTCTGTTCGAATTCGGCTACGGCGATCCGGTCAGCGTGATGCTGAACCGCGCGCATGGCGGCCATGCCGTGATGGTCGGCGCGATCAACACGCGCTGGCCGGGGGCGATGTGCTATCTCGAACGGCCCGGCTTCAAGGTGACTTCGCCGAAGGATCTGGCGGGTCTGACGCTCGGCGGCGGCGGGGCGTCGCCGGTACAGAACATCATGCCGGCGTGGCTCAAACAGAACGGTCTCGCGCCCGACGCCATCAAGACCGTGCGCCTCGACCCCGCCGTCATCAACACGGCGCTGCTGCAAAAGCGTATCGACCTGTCGGAGTGCTGGGAGGGCGCGAGCCTGCCGGTGCAGGCGGCGCTCGCGAAGCGCGCCGGCCAGCAACTCGGCCGCGTGTTCTACCGTGATTTTGGTCTGGATATGATGGGCAACGGCCTCGTGACCACCGATACCTTCGTGGCCCAGCATCCCGATGTGGTCAAGCGTTTCGTCGCGGCCACCTATCGCGGCTATGCGCTGATGCGCGAGCATCCGCAGGAAGCGGCGGATGCCATCGCCGCGCAATATCCGGTGCTCGACAAGACGATCCTGCTGCAACAGATCGTCGAGACCAATGGCCTGATTAGCGACAACCCCGCCGACCACAAGACCGGCTGGCTGCGTCCGGCGCGCATGGAGTCGACGGCGGCTTTCGTGTCGCGTGCGTTCGGCACCGGCGCGAAAGTGAAGGCGGCCGATCTTTATACGAACCGATTCGTCGAATGAACCCGATCGGGAGAATGGGCCTCGTCGCAGGATGAGGCACATTCTCCAACCCGCCTGCGCGAGCCGTGGGCAAAGAGGAGACAGGCAATGAACAGTTTGCGTCCGAAGCGGCTTGGACACATGGTGCTGATGGTGCGCGACATCCAGAAATCCGCGCGATTTTATACCGACGTGCTGGGCCTCAAGGTGTCCGACTGGATCGGCGATCAGATGGTGTTTCTGCGCGCCGGCAGCGATCACCACGATCTCGCGCTCGCCCAGCTACCGAAAGATTCCGCCGACTTCGACGATCTGCCGCGTTACTCGCGGCCGGGTCTGGAGCACTTCTCGTATCTGATCGACAGTTACGAGGAAATGGAGCGCTCGGTGAAGGTGTTGCAGGAGCATGGCGTGGAGATCGTGCGCGGCATCGGCCGGCATGGTCCGGGTAATAACCTGTTCCTCGTGTTCAAGGATCCGGACGGCAATAACGTCGAGGTGTACTGCGAGATGACGCAGATCGGCGAACGCGACGCGCACGAACCGCAGGTGTGGGAGCGCACGATCGAATCGTTCGATCAGTATCGCTTCGAGCGGTTCGTCGTACCGCCGCCGCCGCATCTGGTGGCGCAGAAGCAGGCGCAAACATCGGCGCAGAAGCCGGCGCAAGAGTCGACGCAGGACGCCTCGTCGGACCCCGCCGCCGAACCCTCCGGCGATCCGTCCGCTCACCCGTAATTCGACACCCTTCGGAACCCTCATGAAGCGATTGATCGAAACCGTCTCGTTCTGGGTCGTGATCGGCCTGATCTGGGAATTCGGCGTGCGCTGGAGCGGCACGCGCGACTACGTGCTGCCGGCGCTTTCGCAGGTGTTCGCGGCCGGCTGGGAAATGCGCGGGCAGTTGCTGTCGGACACGCTCGCGACCGCGTGGGAGGTGCTCGCCGGTTTCGCGCTGGCGCTGGTCGGCGGTCTCGCGATCGGTCTGCTCGCCAGCATGTCGAGCATCGCGCGGCGCACGCTGTTTCCGCTCGTCACCGCCTTGCAAAGCATGCCGAAGATCGCGCTCGCGCCGCTGCTGATCGTCTGGTTCGGCTACGGCTTCGCGTCGAAGCTGGCGGCGGCCGTGCTGTTCGCGTTCTTCCCGATCGTGATCGCGACCATGGGCGGACTCGCGGGCGTGCCGCGCAACCTCGACGAGCATTTCCGCGCGCTCGGCGCGTCGCCGGCGAAAACCTTCTGGCACCTGCGTTTGCCGGCCGCGCTGCCGGCGCTGATCGACGGTTTGAAGATCGCGATGCCGCTGGCGGTGATCGGCGCGATCGTCGGCGAATTCATCGGCTCGGAGTCGGGGCTCGGCCATCTGATCGTATTCGCGACGTCGAATGCGCAGACGGCGTTGTCGTTCGCGGCGATCCTGATGGTGACCGGGCTGGCCATGCTGTTTTACTGGGCCGTCGAACTGGTGTCGCGCGGCGTGTGGTGGAGAGGAGTGACAGTCTGATGGCGATGGTCGACAAGTTGCGTATCGTGGAGCGCGCCCCGGCAAGCGGCGCGTCGGTTCAAACCTTGCCGCGCGACGGCACGGCGCCCGCGCTGATCGCGGTGGAGCAGGTGGGCAAGCGCTTCGCCGCGCGCGGCGGCGCACAAGCCTTCAGCGCGCTCGACGACGTCTCGATGCAGATTCGCCAGGGCGAGTTCGTGTCGATCCTCGGACCGAGCGGTTGCGGCAAAAGCACCTTGCTGCGCATGGTGGCCGGCCTCGTGGCGTGCGACACCGGGCGGATTCTGCTCGGCGACGAGCCGATTCACCAACCGGTGCCGGATATCGGCGTGGTGTTTCAGACCAGCAATCTGCTGCCCTGGCTGACGGTCGGAGCCAACATCCGGCTGGGCGCGAAGCTGCGCGATCTGCCGCGCGCGCAGGTCGAGGCGCGCTTGCCCGCGCTGCTGGAGACGCTGGGTCTGACGGCCTTCGCCGACCGCTATCCGCACGAGTTGTCGGGCGGCATGCGGCAGCGCGCGGCAATCGGCCAGATTCTGTTGCTGCAGCCGCGCGTGATGCTGATGGACGAACCGTTCGGGGCGCTGGATGCGCTGACCCGTGACCGCCTGAATGTCGAGTTGCTGAGAATCTGGCAGCAGAGCACGCTCACCGTGTTGCTGGTCACGCACAGCATCCACGAGGCGGTGTTTCTGTCGGATCGTGTGCTGGTCATGTCGGAGCGCCCGGGCCGGGTGATCCACGACGTCAGGATCGATTTGCCGCGCCCGCGCCAGCCGGAGCAGGTCAAGAGCGATCCGCGCTATGGCGAATATGTGTCGCGGTTGTCCGCGTTGATGGGTGTGTTCTAGATCGCGCGGCGGCGCGACGAAAAGGAGCGGCGGGCATCGTGGATGCAAGCCGCTCTTTCAGTCGGCAAATCAGCGGGCAAATCCGCCGCGACCGGCGTCGTTGCCGGCGCGGCAGATGCGTCACGATAGCGACCGGCCGCTCGCGCGGTCAGGGCGCGATTGCGTTCGTGACTTCGGCGCTCCAGTAGGGCGGCAACGCCTTATAAGGATTGGAGCCGCCCAGCGAGGTCACGTACACGCCGCCCGCGCCGTGCGTGCTCGCGTATTGCACGATGCCCGGCATTTGAGCGGCGGTGGCGCTGTACACCATGTGCACGAAGCGGCTCTTCGGATACGCCGCCTGCCAGCTCAACGGCTCGTATTTCGCGTAAGCCTTGGCGGTGCTTTCGAACACGACGAACGTATCCGCCGTCGGCAAGCTGGCGTAAAGTTCCGGAATGTTGGTACCCGGATTGGCGGTCACCGAGTAGCTCGCGTTCAGGCCTTTGATGTAGTTGTAGAGCGATTGGTAGTACTGGATGTGAGCGATTTTGCTGTCGTTCGACATCTCGTCGATAAAGAAGCCATCGACCTTGTACAGCGCCACATACGCATTGATCTCGGCGACGACCGTGGAGAGCGAACGCTTGCCATACGACGTGTGCACATAGCCGACCACCTTGCCGCCCGCCGCGCGAACCCTGGCCGTCGCGGCCGCGTAGTTCGGATCCGTGGTGGCGCCGGGGCCGTTGTCCGGATTCAGGATGGCGGTGGTCGAAACCTGATGAGCCGAGGTGACCATGCTGTTCCAGTCGGCCACGCTTTTTGTCGCGTTGAAGTAGGACGGCACCACCAGACCGAGCGCGGCGGTGGTGCCCGCGAACGCCGTGCCGTGCAGACAACCGGCCAGCATGCAGGCTATCAGCGTGGCGCGTGTCAGCGCCTTGCCGGCGCGTGTCGCGCGGCGGTTCGTTGCGTTGGATTCCTGAACAGCAACGCCGAGCGTGCCCAACTTCTGGATTCTTTTCATCTTGCCTCCTGACCCGGTCTGTCGATGACCGTTGTCGATTGGCCCGCCGCGGTTACGGCGGGCAACTGGCAAACTCCCCCAAGGAAGTCCCTATAGCTTTGCGTCGCCGGATCACTCCGGGTTTGCCAACTGCGCTAACGGCAATGCGGCCGATTCCTTTAGGGAGCCGGCGGATAAATCATCAAGCATGAGAAGCCGCCGCGCCGATCGTGTCTGCGGACACGCCGCCGGGCTTGGCGGCGCGACCGTACTCAGGGTCTTCCCGATTCATTCGGCATTTTTTATCGGCGGCTGGGGAGTGCGATGGATGAAATCGATTTCCGCCGGGAATGACGACTTTTGACTTGCCGGGCTCGGCAGTCGACGAAGTTCGCCTTTTGCAAATCGAGGCGAATTAGCTTTTGTAAAAAGATGTTAAAAAATCGGTAAAGCCGATTAGAAAAAAGAACGATAGTGCAGTTTCCCCCGATTTATTGATATGACCAATTGAACGTTTTCATGGTGACTCGGGTTGAGTGCGGCGTATTCCCAACACATAAACCAGGCTTGGCCGGACAGCGCCTTCGACGCGCAATCGTTTGCCTTGAGATTCAAGCAGATGCATTGCGTTGTATTCAGACGCGGGATTGTCAACAATGGCTGAAGCTAGCTTGAGACGACTCAAGTCATGTGCTATCTTCCACGGCCTTAACAAGAAACAAATACAACAGGCCGGTTTTGCATCCGGCGCAACGCCGGATTGGGTTACGTAATTAATGCCAAACAGGCCGGCTCAAAAATCAGCAAGCGGTAATTTTCTCCCTGTGGAGATATCGCCGCTCGTGTTCAGTCAGTAGAGAACGGGGAAAAGATTTTGGCTATGAAGAAGCGGACCGGGACACGGGCCGGCGGGAATTCTCGCAAGGTAGCTGAACGAACCGGCGAACGGTTTCTCCGGCGCACCTTGATTGCAGTACTGCTTGGGTCGTGCGTCGTTGCCCCGCTTGGCGTTCACCTCCAGGCCGCGCCATTGCCGTCGGCAGCGGCCGCCACTGGCGTTGCCACGGCCCCGCCCAATCTCGCTTTCTTCTACGCGGCCAATCCGCCGGTCGGCGAACTGCAGGCGTTCGACGCCGTCGTGGTCGACCCCGCCACGGGATTCGAGCCGCTCGCTCATCCGCTGCGCCACACAACGTGGATCGCGCGCACTACCGCCGGCCAGTCCGGTGACACCGCCGAAGCGTTTATCACCAGTCAGGTCGAGCCGTTGTGGCGGCGCGGCTATCGTGGATTCCTGCTTGAAACGCCGGTCGCGATCGCCGCGGCCCCGCGCATTCGCGAGATGCATCCGGATGCGCGACTGGTCGCCGGCGGCGCCGACGTCACGCAGGCCGCACTGCCGTATGCGACATCGCTGTACGCGGTGGTCGGAGAGTCGCTCGTCCGCGGACTGGGCGATAGCGGCCGGCCGAACGAGGTGCCCGAAGCGCAGCGCGCGGAGCGCCTCGCGAAGGCGCGCGCCTTTACCCAGCAGACCGGTGTGCCGGTCGTCTCGGTCGAGTACTGCGCACGCAACGATCGTCAGTGCGCCCGCGAAACGGCGGCCCGCGTGGTGGCGGCCGGCATGCTGCCGTACGTGACCAGCCGCGCGCGCGACGTGATCGGCATCGGCCGGATCGAAGTGTTGCCGCGCAAGATTCTCGTCGTTCAGGACCGCGACACCAGGGAACCGCTCGACTTGAGCGCCGGTGTGCGCGATCTGGCCACGCCGCTCAATTACATGGGTTACGACGTCGAGTACGCCGATTTCTCGTCGCGTCTGCCGGACAACATTTCGCCGGATCGTTATGCCGGCGTGGTCGCGTGGATCCAGCGCGGCGCGGCGCCCGATCCCGAAGCCTGGCAACGCTGGGTCGCTGCCCGTATCACGGACCATGTGCCGATCGCGTTTCTCGGCCAGTTCGGTTTCGACGCCGCCGGTTCGGGCGGCGCTGCGCTCGATCTGCAAGACGTGAGCGGCACGCTGGCCGCACCGGTCTCGGTGGTCAAGAGCGATCCCATGGTCGGCTTTGAAATCAATCCGAAACCCGAGCCGCGCGATTTACTGGGTGTGCGCGTCGGATCTCGCAGCCAGTCGCTGCTGCGCATCTCGGCCAATGGCGTGCTGGTCGACCAGATCGCGCTTACCCCGTGGGGCGGCTATGCGCTGAGCCCGTACACCGTGGCTTCGCTCGACAGCATCGAGCAGGAACGCTGGGCGATTCAGCCGATGGCTTTCATGAAAGCCGCGCTGCATCTGCAAGACCTGCCGTCGCCGAGCGTTACGACCGAAAACGGCCGCCGTCTGTTCATGTCGCATGTGGACGGTGACGGCTTCGCGTCGCGTGCCGAATTTCCGGGTCCCGATTATTCGGGCGAGGCGCTGTACCAGCAGATTTTCAGCCGCTATAAAGTGCCGATGACGCTGTCGGTGATTGAAGGCGAGGTCGGTGCGAAGGGACTGCATGCGGACATCTCGCCGCGTCTCGAGGAAATCGCCCGCAAGATGTTCGCGCTGCCGAACGTGGAGATCGGCACGCACACGTATTCGCATCCTTTCCAATGGGAACATGTCGACAACAAGACTGGCGCCCAGGTAGACGTGGGCGGCGGCGATGCGGCATTCTCGCTGAATATTCCGGGCTATAAATTCAATATCGACCGTGAGATCACCGGGTCGATCGACTACATCAACTCGCGCCTCGCGCCCCCCGGCAAGAAGACCGTGATGCTGCAATGGTCCGGCGATTGCCAGCCGCCCGCGTTCGTCGTGCGCAAGGTGTACGAAGCCGGCGTCTATAACTTCAACGGCGGCGACACCGTTATCACGAAGTCGGCCAACAGCTGGACCAATATCGCGCCGATCGGCGTCGACAAAGGTCCGGGCGCTTATCAGGTCTATGCACCGAACCAGGACGAGAACGTCTACACGAACGACTGGCAAGGCCCGTTCTATGGCTTTTCGCGCGTACTCGAAACGTACGCGATGACTGACCGTCCGCTGCGTTTCAAGCCGATCGACGTCTACTACCACATGTACAGCGGCACCAAGGTGGCGTCTTTGCGCGCGCTCGACCAGATCTTCTCGACGGTGCTCAAGCAGCCCGTCATGCCGGTGTATGTGACCGAGTACATCCGCAAGGTGCTGGACTGGCGCACGTTTGCCGTGGCGAAAGAGGTGGGCCCGCAAGGCGGCTGGGTGGTGCGTGGCGACGGCTCGGTGCGCGAACTGCATTGGCCGCAGACCGCCAGACCGTCGCTCGACACGGCGCAGGGTGTGACCGGTTTCTCCAACGGTCCGGACGGCACCTATATCCACATCGACGACGGCAATGCGCGCTTCGCGCTGGGTGGAGCGGCGAGCGTGCCGTATATCGCCGAAGCCAACGGTTTCGTGCGCAATTTCCGTCGTACACCACAGGGTATGCATTTTGAATTTGCCGGCCATTACTTGCCGTTCGTCAAGCTGGCGAACGCGCAGTCGTGCCGGATCAGCATCAACAACCAGCCGGTCGCGGCGCGTCGCGACGGCGAGTTCCTGCGTTTCGACACGCCAGCCGATATCGGCACGAAACTGAACTATCTGTCAGTCGAGGCCGCCTGTGGTTGATACCCGCCCTCGCATCGCGCCGACCTGGCTCGTCCTGCTGCTCGCGGGTGTCGTGCTGATGACGCTGTACGTCGTGCATCCGCGCGGTGGTCTGCGCAGCCGGATGACCTCGACCGACGCGCCCAGCGACCTGAGCATCGCCTATCTGGAAGCGTGGCTGCGCGTGCAGCCCGACAACACCGAGTTCCTGCAGGTGCTCGGCACGCAATACGTGCAGCTGGGCCGCAACGAAGACGCACGGCGGATCGCCGTGCGCATGGAGGCCATGCCGTCCGACGCGATGCACCGCGCGGGGCTGTTGCTGCATCTGACCGTCGATACGCGCGAGATCTTTGCGTTGCCCGTCGACGACCCGGAGCGCGATGCCGCGCTGGTGCGTCTGCGCGCGCAGCTCGCGAATGCGGCCGCGCTGTCGTGGTCGACCGCCGACCTGCAAATGTTGGCGGAGATGGCTGCATCGGTGAATGCGCAACAACTCGCGGAGCAACTGTATGCGCGCCTCGCGGTCCAGGACCCGGCGCAGCAAACGCGCTGGAATCGCGAGGTAGTGCGCTTCGCGATGTACGGCGGCGACTATCGCGGCGCGGCCGACGGCTGGTTCCGTCTGCAGGCAGGCGCCGCGACGTTCGACGCGCAGCGCCAGTGCTTTATCGAAGGCATCCGGGCGCTGCAAAGCGGCAATCTGCTCGACGACGCGCTCGCCGCCGCTGATCGCCACGGCGCGGCTTTTGCCCACGATCACGAGACGCTGATCGTTTTGCTGAATCTGGCGCGCGCGGCGCATCGTCCGGACCTGGTCGATCGTTACGCGAAGGCGCTGGCCGGCTATGCGCAGGCTCGGCCGGACGACGGCGGTGCGCTGCGGCTGGTCGCGTTTATCCGCGAGCGCGAGCAGCGGGACGGCTCGCAGCGGCCGTACGCATATATGGACGGTCCGCAAGCCGGTTCCGGCGCGGTGATGCGGATCGGTACGCACGGCCGGGGCGATGTGCACGTCGTGCGGGTGGCTGCGGCGGTGAATGCGACCGGTGCTGCGTCCGTTGCGGCGGCATCGGGCGCGAGCGCGGCATCCGCTGCTCCGGCAGCCGCCGCGTCGGGGACCGACGTCCAGGGCTTGCTGTATCAGTCTTTCCTCGAATCGAACGATTTGCCGAACGCGCAGCGCGTGGCGACCGAACAGGTCCAGAAGAATCCGGGCTCGGCGGTCTGGGCCAAACGTCTCGCTCAGGTCGCCGAATGGAATCATGCGTCGCCGCTCGCCTTGCAGATGTGGCTCGCCTATTCGCAGCTCACGCAGGATCCGGACGGCTGGAAAAACGTGATGCGTCTCGCGCCGATGCTGAACGACGACAACGCCTATCTGGCGGCGTTGATTCAGGCGTCCAATGCGGCGCCCGGCGATCTCAAGCTGCTCGATTCCGTGGTCGCGACCTATGAACGTCTCGGTCGTCCTGACGACGCGCTGGCTTTCCTGCGCGGCCGTCAACACAATTCTCCGGCCGAAGCGATCGATTCCCGGCTGGGGTTGCTCGCCGAGCGCTCCGGTCACGACGACGAAGCACTGACGTACTACCGCAAGCTGAACCAGCTCTATCCGGACAATACGCAATACGCGCTGCACACGGCGAGCATGTTGTATCGTCACGGCGACTACAAGGGTGCGCTCGACGCACTCCTCGCGGCACGCAAGGGCGCGAAAGACGACGACGTGCTGTTCTGGCGCAATGCCGCGCAACTCGCCCGTCTGCTGCAACGCGACGACATGGCGAACGACGCGTACAAGCATCTGTTGGCAAGCAATCAGGCGACACCCGAAGACCTGAGCGCGATGACGTACTTCTACGACGCGTATCCGGTCGATGCGGCTCGCACGTCCGAGCTGCAATTCCGTCGCGACCAGTCGCCACTCGCGCTGCAGGCGGCGATTCACTATTACACCATCGCGGAGCAGTTCGATCGCGTCGCGCAGTTGCTGGCAAGCCTGTCGCCCGCGCAAGTGAGCGCGGCCGAACGCGATCCGGCTTTCCTGCAGGCACGGGCCGAATATTATCTCGAGGTCGACCGTCCATACGACGCGCTGCACGACCTGCAGGCCGCCGTGAAGCTGCCTGGCGCCTCGCTTGAGTTGCGCGCCGCGTTGCTGTGGACGCTGGTCGACTACGGCAACGGAGCGCAATTGCGCGACGCGGTGGCCCAGTGGCGCGACGCGCCCGCCCAGGCACCCGCCTTGTGGGGGCCGCTGGCCGCCGCGCAGATGCGTCTGAACCGTCCGGAAGCGGCGCTCAGGTATCTGCGCCTGCAGTCGGCCTCCATGTCGCGCGATCCGCTCTGGCAACTGACCTACGCGGAAGCGCAGGAGATGGCCGGTCGCACCGATCTCGCCTGGTCGATCCGGCGCAACGTCTGGCGCCAGATGCAGAAGGACGGGGCCGACATCCGCGCCAACAACGCGGCAGGGCAGGTTGCGTTGCGCACGCGGACGTCGCAGGGCGCGGACGTGCGTGAGCAGTTGCTCGGCCGCCGCGTAACGCTTGCCTCGATCTTCGCCAACGGGGATGTGTCGAAGGCGTTCCTGACGGATCTGCTCGCGACCGACGCCGGTCGCAACGACCACACGGAGGTGCGCCGCACGCTGCTCGGCGATACGCCGGGCCTGCCGCCCGCGCAACTCAAGCCGACCAAAGCCACGGCGGCGCCGGATCAGGCGCGTCTGACTTCGTCGGTGGCGCGCGACGTGGCGCTGGCCTGGGCCATGTCGCGTGAAGCGAATCCGCTGGCGAAGCGCTGGCTGGCGCGCCAGTACGCGTCCGTGCTGCTGCAGCCTTCGGAGCAACTGATCGCGATCGCGCTCGCCGACGACGACAAGCCCGCCATGGAGCGTCTGCTGGATCAACAAGGCTCGCACTTGCCGCTCTACAACCGGATCGATGCGTCGATCGAGGTCGACCGTCCGGGCGCGGCCGAAGAGCTCTCGTTCCAGGGACTCGAAGGCGCCCCTGACGATCCGGAAATGCATAGCCGCTTGCAGGAGACCGCGCTGGGCTGGCCGCAATCGCTCGACGCCACGGTCACGAGCTATGTCGAGCATCCGCTCGACTACATCGAGCAAACGCTCGCGGGCAGCATCAAGGTTGCCGATCTGTACATGGTCGGCGTGACCGGGGTTCAGCGCTTCCAGCATTCGACCGATACCTCGCAGCTCACCGAGGTCCCAGCGATCGATCGCTCGGTGGAGTTTTTCGCCCGCCGGCAAACCTACGACACCGCCTTCCAGGTGAGCGCGGGTCGCCGCGAGGCGCTCGACAGCTTCTACACCGTCGCGGTGGCCGCGGAGTGGGGCAGAAACTCGCCGCTGTCGTTCGAGCTCAAGGCCGGCCGTAACCAGACGGCGCTGGAATCGCAGGCGCTGCAGATCGGTGGCGTGAAGGACAACGTGATCGGCACGGTCACTTATCACGCAACGCAGCACCTGTATGCAACCGGCACGGTCGAAGCCGATCGCTTCTATAGCCAGGCGCGTCACTACCTGGGCAGCGGTGTGCTGTCGACGGGCGAGATCGGCTATCGGATCCGCACCAACTACCCCGACTACACGATACGGCTGATCGGCGCGCACGGCGACTACAGCGCCAGCGGCGCGGCCGACGGCCTGATTTCGCGGCTGATTCCGGTGGCCGCGGGTCCCGCCACCGCAGCGTCGTTCGTCCCGCAGACGTACTCGCAATACGGGCTTTTCTTCGGTTTCGGCAACGATCTGCTCGAGCAGTACACGCGTGCGTGGCGGCCGTTTCTCGACGTCGGCATGCTGCACGACACGCTCCAGGGCTGGGGGCCGGAAGTCAGCCTCGGTCTCGCGGGCACGGTGTTCGGCGGCGACCATGCGGCACTGTTTTTCTCACATCAGCGTGTGTCGCGTCTGGGCACGCCTGTGACCCAGATCGGCGCGCGGTATAGCTGGTTTTACTGAATCCCGGTTTCGAATCCATCCAAGGAGAATTCTTCATGTACGGCATCAAACAATTGGCTCGAACCAGCGCCTGGTGTGTCGCGGCAACCACGCTGGCCCTGATCGTGAGCGCTTGCGGCACGGTGCGTCAAACCTCGGCTCCGACGCTCTCGCGCGGCGACAAAGTGGCGGTGGTGTCGATCGCCAACTACACTGAAACGCCCGACGCGGGTCATAGCGCCGAATCGATCGCGGCGAACACGCTGCGCGCCGGCGGCATTTCGGACGTGCGTATTGCACCGGCCGATGCCAGCCGCAACGCGATGTTCGACACGACGCAACGCGCCGACGGCGACAAGGCGCTCGACTGGGCGCGCTCGCAGAATGCCCGTTACGTGTTGTCGGGCGCCGTCGAGGAATGGCGTTACAAGACCGGCGTGGACGGCGAGCCGGTGGTCGGCGTGACGTTCGAACTGATCGACGTGTCGAACGGCGCCGTGGTGTGGAGCGCGACCGGTACGCGTACCGGCTGGAGCCGCTCGGGTCTGTCGAGCGTGGCCAGCTCGCTGATCGCCAAGGTGCTGTCGCCGTTGCAGGCGCGTCAGTAAGCTTATCCCCGGGTGGCCGGCTGGCGCGTGAAGCGCGGACCGCGCACCGGAACCCGATACGACAAGTGAAAAGGAAATGGCCGTGAATACCGCAGCCGTGGAAAACAACCCGGGCGCCTCGAAGCCGCGCCATGCGCATCCGTTCGGCAATCTCGGACGCGTGCGCCGCTTTCTGGCGCCCGCGGTGGCGCGGCCGTTCGCGATCGTGGAAACCATCGCGCTCGTGGTGGCCGTGCTGGCCCTGACGCGCTGGCTTCATCCCGAGGACCCGCTCCTGCTGCACGCCGGCTACCCGTGGGTGTGGCTGGTGTCGCTGCTGGTGGCGCTGCGCTACGGCAGCCTGCTCGGTCTGCTGTCCGGCGTGATCATGCTGGGCGCATGGTCCTTCTTTTATCCGCACGGCAACGCGTTTCCCGCGATGTTTTTCGCGGGCGGCCTGATCCAGACCATTCTCGCCGGGCATTTCGGCGACACGTGGGGCAGCCGCGCCGAGCGTGCGTCGTCGCTGAACGATTACCTGAACGACCGGCTCGTCGCGCTGACCAACAGTCACTATCTGATGCGCCTCTCGCACGAGCGGCTCGAGAAAGACCTGTTGTCCCGCCCGACCACGCTGCGCGATTCGATCACCGAACTGCGCCGGCTGTCGGTGGCGACGGACACGGCGCTGGCCGTGCCGGCCGCTGCCGCGCCAGGCGGCACGTTGACCGGTGCGAGCGGCTTGCTCGAATTCGTCGCGCAGGCCTGCCAGATCGAAGTGGCGGCCCTGTACCCGGTGCGTGACGGCAAGCTCGGCACCCAGGCGATCGCGCAGATCGGCGACGCCTTCGAACTCGAAGCGAACGACGAACTCGTGATGCACGCGCTCGCCACGCTGAGCGTCGCGCATCTGAAGAACGAAGACACGGTGGTGCCGGTCAGCCAGTATCTGGTTTGCGCGCCGCTGGTGTCGGCCGACGGCGAATTGCGCGCGCTGCTGATCGTCAAGCGCATGCCGTTCCTGTCGCTCAATTTCGACAACCTGCAACTGCTGCTGGTGCTGCTCGGTTACTACGCCGACGGCGTCGAGCATTCCGCGTTCGTGCAGCGCATTCTCGACAGCGTGCCGGATTGCCCGTACGAATTCGCGCTCGACCTGAGCCGCCTGACGCGCCTGCAGCAGAAGGCGGGCGTGGCGTCGTCGCTGGTGGCGCTGGCGTTCCCGCGCGACGAAGAGGGCGATTCGCTGTTCGAACACGTGATGCGTCGCCGTCGTTCGCTCGACGTGATGTGGCCGGTGCAGACCGCGAAACAATCGGTGCTGGTGAACCTGATGCCGGCCACCGACACGACCGGGATCGAGGGTTATCTGGCGCGGATCGAAGCGAGCCTCACGGCCCAGTTCAACACCGACCTGGAACACGCGCGGGTGGGCGTTCATACGCTGCACCTCGAGGGCGACGAGCCGGGCGCGGCGTTGCTGCGTCTTCTCAAACGAAGCGGCCTCGATGTCTAAGCCCCTGTCTCTTCTCGTGAGCGTGCTGGCGGCGCTGGTGGCCGTGGTCGTCCAGTATCTGGCGGTCGCGAGCCTGCTGGCGCCGGCCGGCGCGTTCGACCCGCTGCTGCGCTTTCTCGCGCTGCAGGCCGTGGCGGGCCTCGCCGAGGCCATCGCCTTGCGCGGCTGGTTGCCGCCGCGCTATCGCGAACCTCGGGCGATGTCGTTGCTGTTCCTGTGGGCGGCCTGCACGTTCGTGCCGCTGTTCGGCGGCGTCGTGGTGCTGGTCAGTTGCATCTGGGCCGCGCTGTTCCCCGGCCGCAAGGAGAGCGATCAGCTTACCGACGTGCCACGCCCAGAATTCGTTACCTATCTGGTGTCGCGGGTGTCGCACGGCGGCGGTGCGCGCCTGCAGGCGCGCCTTGCGAATACCCAGGTGTCGGCCACCGACCGTTTGTCGGCGCTGGTAGCGATCCAGAGCATGCCGACCCGTACCACCGGCACCTTGTTGCGCGAACTGCTCGCCGATCCGCTGGAAGACATTCGTTTGATTGCGTACGGCACGCTGGATCACGCCGAGAACGAAATCATGCAGAAGATATTCCGCACCGGCAAAGCGCTGGAAGCAACCGGCAGCGACGCCGAGCGCCACTCGCTCAACCGTCTGCTGGCGGAGCTCTATTTCGAACTCGTGTACCAGAACCTGGTGCAGGGCGCGGTCTACCGGCACACGCTGCAACAGGCCGACCGCTACGCGCAGGCAGCGCTCGAAACCGATCAGAGCGATGCGGCGCTGTGGCTGATTCGCGGCCGTCTCGCGCTGGCCAACGGTCTGCCGGATGCCGCCCACGAACACATTGCGCGGGCGCTGGAACTGGGCTTTCCGCGCGAACGTCTGGTGCCGTGGCTGGCGGAGGCGGATTTCCTGCGCGGCGACTATGCCAGCGTGTCGCAACTGCTCGGCTCGCTGGGTAACGCGGCCGCGTTGCCCACACTCAAACCGGTGGTGAAGTACTGGTCATGATCAAAGAACTTCCTGTACGTCGCGCCGCCGACGCCGATGTCTGCCTGCTGCTCGAAGGCACGTTCCCGTTCGTGCGCGGCGGGGTGTCGAGCTGGGTCAACGAAATGATCCGCGCCTATCCGACGACCCGTTTCGCGATCGTGTTCATCGGCAGCCGCCTCGCGGACTATACGGGCGTGGCGTACGCGTTGCCGGATAACGTGGTGCATATCGAAACGCACTTTCTGTACGAGTCGGTGTCGGCCGACCTGCCGCAACCGCGCGCGGTCGCCGGCGACGCCGCGGCCTTCGCGCGCTCGCAGGAATTACACGATGCGTTGCGCGACACGCGCAGCGGCGTGGACGCCGGCGCGTTGATGGCCAGCATGATTCCGATGCTGGGCGAGAACGGCGCGCTGAACGAGGCGGAGTTTCTGTCGAGCCGCGCGGCGTGGGACACGATCGTCGATCAGTATCAGAAGTACTGCACCGATCCGTCGTTCACCGACTATTTCTGGACCGTGCGGATCATGCACAAGCCGCTGTGGCAACTCGCGCGCGTGGCCGAAAAGCTGCTGCCGGCGCGGGTGTACCACACGGTGTCGACCGGTTACGGCGGCTTCCTCGGCGCGCTGATGCACTACCGCACCGGCCGGCCGTTGCTGATCTCGGAACACGGCATCTATACGAAAGAACGCAAGATCGACTTGCTGCAAAGCCAGTGGATTCGCGACAACCGCGGCGTGTTCGAGCGCGATATCTCGCGCGTCAGCTATTTCCGTGAGTTGTGGGTGCGCTTCTTCGAGGCGATCGGCAAGCTCGCTTACGACGCCGCCGACGATATCGTCGCGTTGTACGAGACGAACCGCCAGCGCCAGATTACCGACGGCGCGCGTGCCGAGCGCACGCAATGCATACCGAACGGTATCGACGTCGACGGTCTGGCGCCGCTGGTGGCGCTGCGCAAGCCGCGCGCGCACCGCGTGGTGGCGCTGATCGGCCGGGTGGTGCCTATCAAGGACATCAAGACCTTCATCCGTTCGATCTTTATCGCCTCGCGCAATCTACCCGATCTGGAAGGTTGGATCATCGGGCCGGAAGAGGAAGATCCCGCCTATGCGCTCGAATGCCGTGCGTTGGTGGAGAGTCTCGGGCTCGGCCGGCATGTGAAATTCCTCGGCTTCCAGCGTATCGACGAGATGCTGCCGCAGGTCGACGTGATTGCGCTGACCTCGATCAGCGAGGCGCTGCCGCTGGTGGTGCTGGAGGGCTTCGCGGCCGGCGTGCCCGCCATCACGACCGACGTGGGTTCGTGCCGGCAGCTGATCGAAGGCGTCGACGAAGAAGACCGCGCGCTCGGCTCGGCCGGCATGGTGGTGCAACTCGCGGACCCGGCTGCGTTCGCCCACGCGGTGCAGTCGCTGCTCGCCGACGAGGCGCGCTGGCTGGCCGCGCAGCAGGCGGGCCTCGCGCGCGTGCGCCGCTACTACACGAAGACGCAGATGATCGACCGCTATCGGGTTCTGTACGAGCGGCTGGCCGCGCTGCCGGATCGTCAAGCCAACGCTGCGGGCGGCGACGCCGCGCGCTGCCCGGTGAACCATGGCACTCAAACGAACGGAGCGGGCGCGCGTGCGCAGACCGCGGCGTCCGTTCCATCGCAGGAGACACGCTA
This sequence comes from Paraburkholderia bryophila, assembly GCF_003269035.1. GTDB lineage: Bacteria > Pseudomonadota > Gammaproteobacteria > Burkholderiales > Burkholderiaceae > Paraburkholderia > Paraburkholderia bryophila. Next base: position 29,995 of record NZ_QLTK01000038.1, read on the forward strand.
ATGGCGGGGATTGGCTTCGAATTGCGCAAGATCATGCGCCGCGACACGCTGATGGGCGTGGCGCGCGCTTATGCTTACGCGGGCTTGATCAGCTCAGGGCCGCTGATTCTGTCGATCTTCGGCATTCTGATTATCGGGCTGATCAGTCTCACCTCGGTGATACCGACGTTCGCGATCGTGCAGTTCCAGGTCTCGGTCACCTATCTGATCGCGTTGAGCCTGATCCTGACCGGGCCGTTGCAACTGTCGTTCACGCGTTTCATTTCGGACCGGCTGTTCGAGAAGCGCGACGATCTGGTGCTGTCGAACTATAACGGCGTGGTGCTGGTGTCGTCGCTGCTGGCGGCCGTGGTGGCCGTCATTGCGACGCTGGTGGGGTTTCGCGGCGAGCCGGTGATCTACCGTCTGTTGATGATCACGGGCTTCGTGGTGGTCAGCAATATCTGGATCGCCGTCATTTTTCTGTCGAGCGTGAAGCAGTACCGGCAGATTCTGGTGGTGTTCTTCGTCGGCTATGCGTGCGTGGTGTGTCTTGCGCTGGCGTTGAACGGCTATGGGCTGGTTGGCTTGCTCGGCGGGTTTGTCGCGGGCCATATCGTGCTGCTGGCCGGCTTGTCGGGGCTGATCTATCGCAACTACCGTTCCGAGCGGTTCATTTCGTTCGAAGTGTTCGAGCGGCGTTTCGCCTATCCGAGTCTGGCGCTGGTTGGGCTGCTGTTCAATATCGGCGTGTGGCTCGACAAGTTCATGTTCTGGTATTCGCCCGGCACGGGCACCAGCGTGATCGGGCCGCTGCATGCGTCGGTGATTTACGACATTCCGATTTTTATCGCGTATGTGTGCGTGATGCCGGGCATGGCGACCTTCCTCGTGCGCATCGAAGCGGATTTCGTCGAGTATTACGACGCGTTTTACAACGCGGTGCGCAGCGGCGCCACGCTGCGTCACATCAACGAAATGCGCGACATGATGGTGGGCAGCGTACGCGCCGGCCTGTACGAAATCATCAAGGTGCAGACCATCGTGCTGTTGCTGATCGTCGCTTTCGGCGAGCACGTGCTGGCTTCGCTCGGTATTTCGCCGCTGTATCTGCCGCTGCTCGTGGTCGACGTCGTGTCGGCGAGCCTGCAGGTGCTGTTGCTGGGGCTGCTCAACGTGTTCTTCTATCTGGACGGACGGCGCATGGTGCTGCGGCTGACCGCCGGTTTCGTGCTGCTGAACGGGCTGTTTACCGGTATCACGCTCAGGCTCGGCCCGGACTACTACGGCTATGGTTTCGCACTGGCGTTGCTGGTTGTCGTAGTGGCGTCCGTGAAAGTGCTCGATAGAAAATTCATGTCATTGGAATACGAAACGTATATGTTGCGGGGTTGAAGGAGCGGCGCTGCCGTTTTTCGGTTCAAGATCGTGGCTGGCTTGCCGTTCATACGGTGAGAGCCTGGCGCGTTGTGTGAATCGAAGCGGCGTGCCTGCGCCTTGCCCTCATATCGTTCGACCCGGATTCCAATATGTTTCAGCTTTTCCTCGGCCCTTTGCGCCGGGCCGCCCGTGCGTGTCTTGCCATCGAGCTTCGCCGCGCGGTTTGTCATCCGTTGCGTTGGCGCGGTGCGGTTGTCGTCGTTGCAGCGGGTTTGCTGGCCGCGTGCGGCGGCGGTGGTGGTGGTGGTGGTGGTGGCTCTGGCGGCGGCACGTCGGGCGCCTCGACCTCGACCTCGGGCTCGGCGACGCCGGCCGGCGGTACTACCTCGACTCCGGCAACGCCCGCCAAGACCACGCCGCCGGTCACTCCCGCGCCCGTGATTTCGGCGGCGCGTGCGTTGCCGGTCACGCCGGTTTGGGCCGTATATTACGGCAATGCCAGCGGGCTCACCCTCAGCCAGGTGGCGTCGACCTTCAAGCTGATCGTGATCGACGCGGACCCCGGCACCGGCACCCCGGCGTTCTCCGCCTCGCAGATCGCGGCATTGAAGGCGAACGGCGCGAAAGTGTTGAGCTACCTGAATTTGGGCGCCTGCGAGAAATCGCGCAGCTACTGGAACACCGTGCCGTCCGGGTTCGTGTCGTGCGGCGCGAACACCGCGGCGCAACTCGGTAAATATTCGGGATTCCAGGAATACTGGATGAATCCCGCCAACGCCGACTATCAGAATCTGCTCGTGAACTACGTCGCGCCGCGTCTCGCGGCCACCGGCGTGGACGGCTTCATGCTCGACAACTTCGAGATCGTCGGGCATGGCACCAATACGACGGCCGGCCCGTGCGACGCCACCTGCGCGCAAGGCGGCCTCGATCTCGTCAAGCAACTGCGCGACAGTTTCCCGAATCTTGCATTGGTGCCGAACGCGGCGCCGGTGCAAACCATCGGCGGGAGCAGCGGCGGGGTGGCGTTTCCGTGGTTGATCGACGGTGTGCTTGCGGAGCAGGTCTATTTGCCGTCGGTGAGTACCTCGCTCGTGCAGCAGTTGCAGTCGTGGCAAAGCGCGGAGCAAAACCTCGGGCGCAGCGGCTTTTTCGTCGGCTCGCTCGACTATGCGTCGTCGTGCACGGCGACCTCGAGCGCGCAGACTGCCTGGACGGCGGCGCGGCAGGCGGGCTTCAGTCCGTCGATTTCGATCGCGTCGCTGGATAGTATTTGCTGGTGGTCGTTTCTGACGTCCGGTAGCTGATGCGGCAAGGCGCGCATGGCGAGCGGCTTCGCTCGAACAATATCTAAAAAGGAACGGGGTTTGGCTCAGCACGATGACGACCGGCGCTTTTCGTTGCGCCACTTACTCAGCCTGGTCAGCCGCTTCGCGCGCATGGCCGCGTTCGGCGCGCTGGCGTCGGTGGCGCACGCGCAGGACGCGGTGAGCACGCCGGCGGGGCCTTCGATCGCGCTGTTCTATGGCGCGAATCCGCCGGTCGACGAGCTGGCGCGCTTCGACGTGGTGGTGGTCGAGCCCGATGCGCGCTTCGATCCGCGCGCTCATCCGAAGACGCATCCCGCGTGGTTCGCCTACGTCAGCGTCGGCGAAGTGAACCCGCATCGCAGCTATTTCAGCGCGATGCCGCAGGCGTGGCTGCCCGGGACCAACGAGGCCTGGGCTTCGCACGTGGTCGACCAGACGGCGCCCGAGTGGCCCGCGTTTTTCGTGGAGAAGGTGATCGCGCCGTTGTGGAAAAAAGGCTACCGCGGCTTTTTCCTCGACACGCTCGACTCCTATCAACTGATCGCCAAAACCGACACCGCGCGCGCCGCGCAGGAAGCCGGCATGATCCGCGTGATCCGCGCGATCAAGTCGCGTTACCCGAAGGCCCGGCTGATTTTCAATCGCGGTTTCGAGATCTTGCCGCAGGTCCACGATCTCGCCTATGTGGTCGCGTTCGAATCGCTGTATCGCGGCTGGGATGCGAGCAAGCAGGCTTACACCGAGGTGCCGCAAGCCGATCGCGACTGGCTGCTCGGAAAGGCCGCCACGATCCGCGATCAATACCGGCTGCCGGTGTTGTCGATCGACTATTGCGATCCCGCCGACACCGCCTGCGGACCCGCCACGGCGGCGCGGATCGCAGCGGACGGAATCGTGCCGTACGTCACCGACGGCGATCTCGCCACGATTGGCGTGGGCCCGTCCGGGCAGCAGTGAGCGGGCGCCAGGCGCGCGCTGGCCGGTCATTCAAATCATCTGAAACGGGGAGTGGGACATGGTCTTGAAGGGCACGATTCTGGTAACCGGCGGCGCGGGCTTTATCGGCTCGCATACGTGCGTGGAATTGCTGAACGGCGGCTACGACGTGGTGGTGGTCGACAACCTCGTCAACAGTCACCGCGAGTCGCTCGCGCGGGTCGAGAAGATCACCGGCAAGCGCGTCGCGTTCTACGAGAACGATTCGCGCGACAAGGCCGTGCTGGAGCGCATTTTCGACACGTATCCGATCACGGGGGCGATTCACTTCGCGGCGCTGAAGGCGGTGGGCGAATCGGTCGGCAAGCCGCTCGAGTACTACGACAACAACCTCGGCAGCCTGCTTACTCTGCTCGGCGTGATGCGAGACCGCAACGTGAAGCAGTTCGTGTTCAGCTCGTCGGCCACGGTGTACGGCGTGCCGGAAACCTCGCCGATCGATGAATCGTTCCCGCTCTCGGCCACCAATCCGTACGGCCAGTCGAAGCTGATCGCCGAACAGGTGCTGCGCGATCTTCAGCTCGCGGATGCGTCGTGGCGGATCGCCACGCTGCGTTACTTCAACCCGGTTGGTGCGCACGAAAGCGGGCTGATCGGCGAAGACCCGGGCGGCATTCCGAACAACCTGATGCCGTACGTCGCGCAGGTCGCGGTCGGCAAGCTGGAGAAGCTGCGCGTATTCGGTGGCGACTACGATACGGCGGACGGCACCGGCGTGCGCGACTACATCCACGTGGTCGACCTGGCACGCGGACACCTGGCGGCGCTCGACGCGCTCGTGCAGCGCGACGCGAGCTTTGTGGTGAACCTCGGCACGGGGCAGGGCTATAGCGTGCTGGACGTGGTGCGCTCGTTCGAAAAGGCCTCCGGCAAGCCGGTGCCCTACGAGATCGTGGCGCGCCGTCCGGGCGACGTCGCCTCCTGTTTCGCCAATCCGGGCGCGGCCGAACGGTTGCTCGGCTGGCGCGCACAGTACGGTATCGAACGCATGTGCGCCGACCATTGGCGCTGGCAATCGACCAATCCCGCCGGTTACGCCTGAAACCCGAATCGATTCGAAGCGGTTCGCTTCATCCCCATCATCACGAAGTAGGAAAGCAAACACTATGTGCGGCATTGTCGGCGCGGTAGCGCAACGTAACATCGTTCCCGTCCTGATCGAAGGACTGCGACGCCTCGAATATCGCGGCTACGACTCCTGCGGTGTCGCCGTGCTGGCCGACGCCGGTCCGCGCCGCGCGCGCAGCACGGCGCGCGTCGCCGACCTCGAAACGCAAACGCTCGACACGCGGCTCGAAGGCGGCACGGGTGTGGCGCATACGCGCTGGGCGACGCACGGTGCGCCGGTGACCGACAACGCGCATCCGATTTTCTCGAAGGACGAGTTGGCGCTGGTGCATAACGGCATCATCGAAAACTATGAGCCGTTGCGCGAGATGTTGCGTGGGAAGGGCTATGTTTTCGTGTCGCAGACCGATACGGAAGTGGTCGCGCATCTCGTGCACAGTCTTTATCGCGGCAATCTGTTCGCGGCGGTTCGCGAGGCGGTGAAGCAGCTGGAAGGCGCTTATGCGATTGCGGTGGAGCATAAGGATCATCCGTCGCTCGTGGTCGGTGCGCGGCAGGGTTCGCCGCTGGTGGTCGGGCTGGGCGACGGCGAAAATTTCCTTGCCTCCGATGCGCTGGCGCTGGCCGGGACGACCGAGCGTTTCATCTTCCTCGAAGAGGGCGATGTCTGTGAGCTGACGCTGGCGGGGGTGCGGATTATCGGTCGCGATGGCGCCGATGCGCAGCGCGAAGTGCGCGTGGTGACGGCGTATGGCGGTGGGGTCGAGCTCGGCCCGTACCGTCACTTCATGCAGAAGGAAATCTTCGAGCAGCCGCGCGCGATTGCCGACACGGTGCCGCAAGGCGATTCGTTCGATGCGGCGCTATTTGGCGAGCGGGCGGCGGCGGAGTTTGCCGGTATCGACAGTTTGTTGATTCTGGCTTGCGGTACGAGCTATTACTCGGGACTGACGGCGAAATACTGGCTGGAGTTGATTGCGAAGATTCCGACGCAGGTCGAGATTGCCAGCGAATACCGCTACCGCGAATCGGTGCCGAATCCGAAGGCGCTGGTGGTGGTGATTTCGCAATCCGGTGAGACCGCGGATACGCTGGCTGCGTTGAAGCACGCGCAGTCGCTTGGACATACGCACACGTTGTCGGTGTGCAATGTGGCGACGAGTGCGATGGTGCGGCTGACGTCGTTGTCGTTTCATACGCACGCGGGGCGTGAGATCGGGGTGGCGTCGACCAAGGCGTTTACTACCCAACTGGTGGGCCTGTTCGTTCTGGCTGTGACGTTGGGGAAGATTCGCGGTGCGGTGAGCGCGAGCGATGAAGCCGATTACGTGCGTCAGTTGCGTCATCTGCCGGCGGCGTTGAATGCGGTGCTGGCGCTGGAGCCGCAGATTATCGGGTGGGCGGAGAAGTTTGCCGCGAAGGAAAGTGCGCTGTTTCTTGGCCGCGGCGTGCATTATCCGATTGCGTTGGAAGGGGCGCTGAAGCTCAAGGAGATCTCCTATATTCATGCCGAGGCTTATCCGGCTGGGGAGCTTAAGCATGGACCGCTCGCGTTGGTTACCGACGCGATGCCGGTGGTGACGATTGCGCCAAATGACGCGCTGCTGGAGAAGCTGAAGTCGAATCTGCAGGAAGTGAAAGCGCGAGGCGGGGAGCTTTATGTGTTTGCCGATGCGGATACGCGGATTAGCAGCGAGGCGGGGATTCATGTGATCCGGATGCCGGAACACTATGGGCCGTTGTCGCCGATTCTGCATGTGGTGCCGCTGCAGTTGCTGGCTTATCACACGGCTTGTGCTCGGGGGACGGATGTGGATAAGCCGAGGAATCTGGCGAAGTCGGTGACGGTGGAGTGAGGGGGCGGTTGCGATGGTCTTTATTTTTCGTGACTGCGAGAGAATTTCCTTTATAGAGCCTCGGTAGCTGCGGAGCTTTACACCGCGAAACGAAACAACCAAATTACTCATCACGGCGCTGAAACCATTTTCAGCGTCGTTTTTTGTAACCGGTGCGACGCTGATCCATTGCCCATAAAAAAACAGAAAAGTGCCGAACCTCTCTTGATGCGAATTAATTTTATTTTTTTAATCAAAACAATTTGAGTTGTAGATTTAACAGTTGTCCGATAGATATTTCATACGACCTTTTGTAAAATTCGCGCTCGGTGAACGTTTGCGTGATGGAGGGAGGCTTGTGCAATGAGCGTACAGGCACTTATTGGCGGGATAACCGGAGGCCTCGCCCAGCAGGACCGGCTTCTGAAATTCGACACGCCGCTGGCCGCAAATACGTTGCTGCCACAGCGTGTTTTCGGTCGTTCACGCATTGGCCGTAACTTCGACTTCACGGTCGACCTCGTGTCCACATCCGGTGACATTGAACTCAAGTCACTGATTGCACAACCGGTCACCCTCTGGATTCAGCAGGCCGACCGCTCCTACGCGGCCCATCATGGCTATGTGAATACTGCGCGGCGACTTGGTTCAAACGGTTCGACGACAAGCTATCAGCTCGCGTTTTCCTCCTGGATGCATTTCCTGCGCTTTCGCAAGGACGCGCGAATCTGGCAGGACAAACCTGCCGACGAGATTCTCACCGACGTATTCAATCAGCATCCGCAGGCTCAGGGCGCGTTCCGGTTTGCCCTGAAAGCGCCTCTGCCGCAGCGCTCGTTTTGCGTGCAATACGAAGACGACTGGAACTTCTGCCATCGGGTCATGGAGAGCGAGGGACTCTTCTTCTGGTTCGAGCAGGCCGACAATGGCAACGCCCACACCCTTGTCGTCACTGACGATCTGGCGTCGTTGTCGCCACTCGCCAGGCTCGACGGACAGCCCGTCGATTTTTACCGCGCAGGTACCGGCAGCGAGACGAACGCGCTCGTGCAGTGGTCAGGCACGCGTACGCTCCACAGCACTTCGCTTACCACCCGGACCTTTGATTACAAGTCTCCCTCGGTCACGAACCCGAAGGCGACAAACGTTCCGACCTTAGAGAGCCACGGCGACCTGCCGCAGCAGGCTGAAGTCTACGAATACACGGGTGCCTATTCCTGGAAAGAGCAGACGCACGGCGACCGTCTTTCCACCATCCGGATGGAAGAATGGGAATCCCGCGCGAAACGGTTTCACGGCTCCGGCGCCGTGCGCGGCATGGACGCAGGCGGCTGGTTCACCCTCGCCAACCATCCGGTGCACGACCAGGGCGACGCGCCGAGCCGCGAGTTCGCCGTGATAGAGGCGGTGTAGTTCATTGAGAACAATCTGCCTGTCTCCAGCAACGCTCCAGACTTTCCGCACAGCCTGAAGTCGCAAATCGACGAAATCAGGCAGGCCAATGTCAGCACTGGCACCGCAGACGGTCAGGTAACAAGGGGCAACGTCCAACGACTGACGACGGCCGCGAGAAATGTGTTTTCTGTCCCGCACGCCGATGGCAGCGAAGGATTCTTCCTGGTTCAGCTCGAGGCACAGCGCCGCTCGGTGGCGTTTCGTAGCCCGTTCGAACATGTCAAACCCGCGATGCACCTGCAGACCGGGACCGTAGCGGGTCCTGCCAACGAAGAGGTGTACACCGACACCTTGAACCGTATCAAGGTACGCATGCACTGGGACCGCCTGAATCAGGGCGACGAGCGGGCTTCGTGCTGGATGCGTGTCGCACAGTCAGACACGGGCGGCGGATACGGTGCCGTGCATGTTCCCAGGATTGGTGAAGAGGTCGTCGTCGACTGGGTAGGCGGGGATTGTGACCGGCCGATCGTCACGGGGCGCGTGTACAACGGCGCGAATGCTCCGCAGTGGCATTCGAATGGCTTGCTTTCCGGATTCCGGTCCAAAGAGTACGGCGGAAGCGGATTCAACCACCTCGTGATGGACGACTCGACCGGCCAGAATCGCGTGCATCTTTATTCGTCGAGCACCGGCGCACACCTTCATCTGGGTTATCTCATCGCCCAAACGGGTAACACGCGCGGGAATTACCTTGGCAGCGGCTTTGACTTGAAGAGCGACGCGTACGGTTCCGTGCGTGCCGCGCGCGGGTTGATGCTCACCACGCAACCTGCTGCACGTGAGCCGCTCGACGCGACATCTGCGAGTCAGCAGCTTGCAGGTGCCGAAAGCGTCCTGGAGTCGCTCTCGACGGCAAGCGAAACGCATCAGGCGGCCAGTCTGAATGACGGCAGGGATGCGCTCAAGGCGTTCAACGATGCCACCCAGTCCAGCGTGGATGGTGCGCATCTGAGGGTTGCCGCGAACGCGAGTGCCGAAGATTCCACCCGCGGTGTGGCGAGCAATAGCTCAGGCGGTCGTACTGCTGGCGGCGGCACCGGAAAGGCGAACATGTTCAAGGAACCGGTGATACTTCTTACCAGTTCGGCTGGTATCGCGCTCTCGACGCAGAAGTCGACGCATCTCGGGGCCGATGAGCAACTCAATATCGTGAGCGGGCAGAACACCCACATCGCCGCGGGAAAGTCGCTTATCGCGAGCGTCGCGCAAAGCCTTAGCCTGTTCGTGCAGAACGCAGGCATGAAGCTCTTCGCCGCGAAGGGTAAGGTTGAAGTGCGCGCGCACTCGGACAATATCGAGGTAACTGCGCAGAAGACCCTCAAGCTTCTTTCTGCCACGCAAAACATCGAGGCTGCGGCCAGACAGGAGGTTCTTCTAACCTCCGGTGGCGCGTATATCCGCATCTCCGGCGGCAATATCGAGATTCATGCGCCGGGTACGATTGACATCAAGGGTAGCCAGCACTCGTTCAACGGCCCGGCCAGCCAACCGTATGACCTGCCTGCGCTGCCTGCCGGTGAGCTACACAACAAGCTTGAGCTGAATCTCGCCGATGATTCGCTGAAACCCATACCGAATGCGCCGTACAAGGTTATGTTTGAAAACGGTGGGGTGATGTCCGGCAAGCTCGATGCGAACGGCTATGCGGTGCTGCACGACGTACCGCCCGGCCCCGTGAAAGCATTCTTCGGTGAAGATGCGCGTCCCTTCACCCGGGCACCGCTTCCCGCCGCAAAAGACCTTGCGCCGGACGACGTTCTGAAAGAACTTCACGCGGCGGGCCATGACGGAATTACCCAGGACAATCTCGCAAGTCTCTTTAACCGTTTTTCGGGCCGGCCGGACGTGCAATGAGCGACAACGACCAACAGGCGATCGAGGACGCGGTTGAGCAGATTGGCCTTTCGATGGCTTCGAATGCCTTTCCGCTCTTCTACGTCGCTCAGAACGTGTACGACACAAGCGAGAGTGTCTGGACGGTGTGGAATAGCCGGGACAGCACCGACGAGATGGTTAAAGTCGAGGCAGGTATTGACTTCGTGTTTGCCGTGGTCGGATGGGTTCCTGTCGTGGGCGCCGGGGTGAAGCGGACATTTCGTCTCGTCAACCACAAGTCCGACATTTATGGACCGCTTCTCTTCGATATTCTCCGGCTGGTACTGCAGCGCGCCGGGGTTCACACGAGCCCGGAGGAACTGGTCGACAAGCTGTTCGACGCTTCGGGCCTCAAGACCGTGCTGACCGGTGCGCGTGAACACATTGAGAAATCATGGTTGTTCAAGGAAATGCCGGTTGCAGCGCAGGCTACGTTCAGGCAGGCGCTCGTGTGGGTGGAGACAAATCTGCCGTACTGGCTGACGCAGTTCCTCGAGCGCAAGCTTCTTCACTGGAAGAAGAAGCAGCCGAATTCATCGGCGGAGACGACGCTCGAGCGGCGGAAAGAGACGGACAAGCCCGGCAAGGTCGGCGTCGAGGCGGAGGAGGGGCATAACCGTCCGTCCAAGTCGTCAAGTCCGGGCGTGGTCAATGCGAAGCTCGCGGTTGCCGACATCACGACAGGAGTCACAGGCATTCTCGGCGAGCATATCGCAGACTATTACTGCTATGAGAAACTAGGCTGGGGCAGTGGCTGGGAGGCACACGACCAGGGCTTGATGGGGCGATGGTCACGGGAGCCAGGGGCTGAGGTGCCCGGGAAGCTGAACGACCGGGGCAAACTCAACAAACTGTTCGACTTGCGGCCGCGAGGGCACGGCATTGACGGTGTATGGCGGGCGAATCCGGCAACGAACGAGGGCAAGCCGTTTGCCATCGTCGAAGCGAAGTCGTCGAAAGTCGATAAGCCAATGGCGGACCCCGAAGCGAAACGAGGTATGGCCCCGAAGCTTGGGCTGGCATCGCGTATCAAGGATGCGGTCCGACCATCCGCGGATGAACTGATTGAGCCGCCCAGCGCAGCGGCTCCGGGTGCGGCACAGGCACCGTCGGGTACGGGAGGCAAACCTGGTGGTGGTCGCAGACGACCTCAAAAGCAGGCGCCTCCAACGGACGGCACTGAGGGCCGGGCTGCACCTCAACAAAGCACTGGCAAGATTGTACAAATGAGCCATGAGTGGGTAGAGCAGAACCTTGGCGGGGCCGTCACGGAACAGCTTGCCTCGAAAATCCAGAGGTCTGGATACTCGCGGCACCTCTTGTACGTGCCTTTCTATTTACCGGCTGCCGTCGAGCATGAGGCGGCTTTGATGAAGGGTGACGAGCATGGTCATACAGACCACGCCTTACCTCCAACACATCACTACCACGATACGGAAGTGGAAGCAGCGGTACAGAAAAAACTCGGCAGGCTACGACAACGGGTCTAAGCGATGACGAATATGGATGAATTTGAATCAACCAGACGCCAACGATTCTTGAGCAAGCAGTACTACGACTGGCTGCTGCCGCAATTGACCGACGAAATCGAATATTGGTCCTCTCATGAATCCCCCAACGGCTCAACTGAAATTGAGCGGAAGGCGCTCGCGGCAAGACTTCGCTCGTCGTACGTGCATCGTCGATTTTTATTGCGGTTTACGGCCGGTTCAAGCTTGGCCATGTTGCGCGATGAGTTGACTCTAGTTGTCGAATCACTGGAGCAATACACCGCGCTACGGCGTGCCTCGCTCAAGGACAACGGGTACCCACCGCTGATGTTCGGTGAGATTGACGAGTATGAGAGAGCTATGCAACTCATCAGTCTTTGCCATCTGTTGCATCGCACCGAACTGCTCCAGCGCATTGCGGATATGCTCGACCCTTTCTATCGTGCGCAAGACACGCTTTATGAGGACTTGCTAGCCTACGGCCTGGACGGGCGGTTTGATGTAGACAAGTGGTTTCACGATAAGCCCTATAAGCATCTTATCAATAGCATGTATCGGGACAGCCTGGAGGAAAGTGTCGTCGACCTCGAGGCATATCTTGATGCCTGGTACCCAGCCATGAAGATGGCCCCCTGGCACGATAGTCATGTCAAAGCTAACGAGCATGAAGGCGGCGCGTACGTTGGCTATTGGGCCATCGAGGCTGCCGCCGCCGCATATCTTCTTGAACTGGACGATACTTCGTTTCGTAACGACCTCCTATATCCGAAGGATTTGACGGACTTCGCGCGTGAATTCGAGGCGCAACAACGACCCCAGTCCACAGAAGCGGGTGTCAGACCGCTGACTGTTCGCACCGGCCAGATCTGCCCCGAAACAGGTATTTGGAGCGCAGTTGGCCACAATGTCCCGGGCGTGCTGGTGCAGAAGGGGGACCGCATGCCTGAGATTTTCGCGCCGGATGGGCGCGGTGCTGTGCGTCCGCAACCAGCCCTCTGGGAATTCGAGCGTAAAGCCTAACCCGTTTTTCAGCGTTGCGTCTTGGGGGAAGAAGTATCCAACCATCGTGCAGGCAATCGGATGCTTCCTCGGCGCAAACCGCCAATGCGCCTTCGGGTAAAGTTGTGCAGATGAGCGACGAATGGATTCGCCAGAACCTGCAAGATGCGGTCGGAGCAAAAATACTGCAGAGCATCCGACGGGAAGGCTATTCGAGGCATATCTTGTACGTGCCGTTCTATCTGCCGTCGGCCGTTGAGCACGAAGCTGCGCTCATGAAGGGAGATGAGCACGGGCACAAGGACCATCAGCTTCCTCCAACACATCACTATCACGACGCAGAGGTCGAGCAAGCTGTGCAACGAAAGAAAGTCCGGCTGCAATAGTCTGTGTACGAAGGGAAAACGCGAATGTCAGATTTCGATAGCAAAAGACGTCAACGCTTTTTGAGCGAAGCGTATTTCACGTGGCTTTCATCCATCATCAGGGAAGAGATAGAGCACTGGACTCACAACGTCCCACCTACCGGAAATGGGGAGGACGCCAGGAAAGCGATGGGGGCGTGGTACGTCGCAAATGAGACGTACCGACAGTTTCTTCTGCAATACACGGCCGGTGCAGATCTGCGCCTGCTGCGCACCGAATTGGACGCCGTGGTCACGAGTCTCGAGGCGTATACGGTCGCTCAACGAAAAGCGGAAAAGAACGACTCCTATCCGCCGTTAATGTTCGGCGAAATTCAAGATTACGAGTCTGCGGTTCAGCTCATCGGCCTGTGCCATCTGCTTCACAGGCGTGAACTGCTTCCAAGGGTGGCGGCCATGCTCGACCCGTTCTATCGGGCGAGGGACACTCTTTATGAAGATTTGCTGGCGTACGGGATGGATGGCCGGGTTGATGTCGACGTGTGGTTTCACGAACTTTATCGCGACCTTATCAACAGCATGTACAGCGACACTGATGAGCTTGGCGTCTCGCTGGTGCGTTCGTATCTGGATAAATGGTATCCGGCCATGGGTGCTGCTTCGTGGCACGACAGTCACTTGAAAGCCAATACCACAGATGGCGGGGCCTACGTCGGTTATTGGGCCATTGAAGCCGCCGCCGCCGCCTACCTCATCGAACTCGACGACACCTCGTTTCGTGACCATCTTCTATATCCAAAGGATTTGGTGGACTTCGCGCGTGAATTCGAGGCGCAACAACGACCCCAGTCCACAGAAGCGGGTGTCAGACCGCTGACTGTTCGCACCGGCCAGATCTGCCCCGAAACAGGTATTTGGAGCGCAGTTGGCCACAATGTCCCGGGCGTGCTGGTGCAGAAGGGGGACCGCATGCCTGAGATTTTCGCGCCGGATGGGCGCGGTGCTGTGCGTCCGCAACCAGCCCTCTGGGAATTCGAGCGTAAAGCCTAACCCGTTTTTCAGCGTTGCGTCTTGGGGGAAGAAGTATTTACCATCGTGCGATCCAGGCAGCCTCCCGCTACCCGGAAACCCCCTCACAAAACCGCGCGATCCCCTCACACGCCCGCTGCAATGCCGCACTATCCAGCGCGTACGCGATCCGCACATACGGCCCAAGCCCAAAAGCACTGCCATGCACGGTCGCCACGCCCGCTTCATCCAGCAGTGCATTCACCACATCCTCATCCGACAGCAGCCGCCTCCCTTCAGCCGTGACCCTCCCAAGCAACCCTTCGCACGAAGCAAACGCATAGAACGCTCCCTGCGGAACCTCACAACGCAAGCCTTCAATAGCATTAATCGCCCGCACCAGATGATCGCGCCGATGCTGAAAAACCGACCGCGACTCCCACACAAACTGTTGCGGACCGTTTAACGCAGCCAATGCAGCATGCTGCGAAATAGTCGACGCCCCCGAAGTCTGTTGCCCTTGCAACTTCTCCATCGCATCAATAAGCCACGCCGGCCCGGTTCCAAAGCCAATCCGCCAACCGGTCATTGCATACGCTTTCGATACTCCATTCATTGTCAGCACACGCTCACGCAAACGCGGCTCGACCTGAGCCAGCGTGAAGAACGTCAGCCCATCAAAAATGAGGTGCTCGTAAATATCATCCGACAGTACCATCACGTGTGGATGTGAAAGCAGTACCTCAGCCAAAGCCAGCAATTCCGCGCGACTGTACACAGCGCCCGTAGGGTTGGACGGCGAGTTGAGAATCAACCATCGCGTGCGCGTCGTAATCGCGAGCTCCAGCAAAGCGGGCGTAATCTTGAACCCACTCGTCACACCACATTCGACAACGACGGATTTCCCGCCGCACAGTTGCACGATCTCCGGATAACTCACCCAATACGGTGCAGGAATGACGACCTCGTCACCTTCATTGAGCGTCGCGGCAATGGCATTAAAAATGACCTGCTTTCCCCCATTGCAAACAATGGTCTGACGCCAGTCGGTATCGAGTCCATTCTCGCGCCGGAATTTATCCGCCACCGCCTCGCGCAAAGCCCGCATTCCAGCGACCTGGGTATAGCGAGTATGTCCATGCCGAATGGCGGCTATACCTGCTTCCCTCACATGCGCCGGGGTATTGAAGTTCGGCTCACCGGCGCTCAGCGATATCACGCCCGCACCTTGCGCGCGCCGGGCGGCGACCCGGTCCATTACACCGTAGGTTGCTGAAGGGCGGGCCGCCGCCAGAAATCGATTGAGTTCGCTAACACTGGCTGCCATCAGATTTGTCTCCACTTCGACAATCCGAGAAGATCGAGCGTGGTGCAACCCTTGCCGAGCGCGTCCATCATCTTCGCTTCTTTGTCCGCGCGAGTTTTGCCGCCAGCGAGTGTTGTCTCGACACTCGCGGCGGGAATGATGACGACGCCATCGTCATCCGCAACGACAAGGTCGCCCGCAGTGACCGGCGTACCGGCCAGGCTGAACGGCAAACCAACGGAGGGCGCGCTGTTCTTCAACGTGCCGCGAACCGAGATGCCCCGCGCAAAAACAGGAAAACGCCGGGCGGTCATCGCCGCAATATCTCGCACGCCACCGTCGACCACCAAACCCACCACGCCTGCCGCCTCTGCCGCAACAGTGAGTACCTCGCCCCAATACCCCGCGACAAAGCCGCATGCCGAGACGACAAGAACACTGCCTCGCGGCACGCGTTCCATGGCGATGTGAATCGCCAGATTGTCGCCCGGTGCGCATTCCACCGGGTAGGCCGGGCCGGCGACACACGCTCCTGTCCAGACTGTCCGGATAGCGGGATCGACAGAAGTGGTCGACTGGCCCGATGCTTCATACAACGTCGACGTGCCGAGTCGGCGAGCCAGTTCGAGCGCGGCATCGTCGTAGTTCATTGCGACGTTCGTCATCATGCTCTCCGTTGGAGTGTGTGATAACCAAGTTCGGCACGCGCTTCGCGAATCGTCGCGCCCGTTGCAATGCGCTCGCGGATGGCACATTCGACGGCTTCGATCTGCCGTGCGGTCTCGGCGACTTCATGCGCCCGCGCACGCGGCACGATCACCACGCCGTTTGCGTCCGCAACCACCATGTCGCGCGAGGCGACCCGCACTGTGCCTATCGCGATGGTGGCGTTGACCGACTCGACCTGCACACGGTCCTTGCCCGTTCGCATGAAGCGACCGGCCGTGAAGAGGGGGTAGCCATCGCCGAGCGCCTGGCTGACGTCACGACAAACGCCGTCGATGACCGTGGCGGCGATGCGGCGCAGACCCGCATACCGGGTCATGATGTCGCCCCACACGGTACAGTCGGTTCGACCGTCGTTATCGATCACGACGTCGTCACCCTCGGCGACATCGTCGATAAAGTCGCCGACGGTGCCCGGGGGCACGGTGGCGGGAGCGTATTTAACGGTGAAGGCCGGTCCCACGACGGGATGGGCATAGTCGGCGAGCGGCGCGATGCCGAGCGCCTGACCATGCAGACCAAGTCTGTCCATCGCGTCGGAGACGCTGGGCGTATCGAGGCCGGTGAAGAGCGCAACCATTGCCTCGTCTTCCGCGTGCGCTTTCCTGGGATTCGTCATGTGCATTACTCGAGAAAGTTATTGAGCGCGGATTGCTTCGAACTCTTTGTCGTGCATGACCTCGGCGACGGAGCGCCCCGCACGGACAGCGGCGACCATACCGTCCTGGCGGCGCGTAATTCTTTCGCCGAGTTCCAGCACCTCATCGATACGCGACGCGGGCACGAACACCGTGCCGCAGCGGTCGGCCACCACGTAGTCATCCTCGCGCACGGTCACGCCGGCAATCTGCACCGGTTTTCCCGAGTCGATCTGAACGACCCGGTTTCTTGCGCTAATCATCGTGATGCCGCGGCCATAGACCGGGTAGGCGATGGACTCGCTTCCTTCAATATCGCGGCTGACGCCATCGATTATCGAGCCACGAATCTGTTTCGCCACCGCCGCGTTCGCCAGAATGTCGCCCCAGCAGGAGATACCTTCAAGTCCGCCAGCGATGACGAGAACGCGGTCGTCGGTCGTGATCGAATCGACGACCGGTGTAATCAAATGGGCTGTCGGCGCCGCATCGGTTTTGGGGCCAAGCTGAATGGTGCTGGCTCGGCCGACGATCTTCGGACAGTCCCACAGCGGGCGAAGGCCATACGTCGCGCCTTGAATGCCGAGAAAATCGAGCGTATCGGAGATCGTGTTGGTGTCGAGCAAAGCAAGCCGGTGGAGCGTGGGAGCGGGATTCATGATGGGTATCCGGTTGGGCAGTGACGCAATCGTCGACTTGCTCGCCTGATATGTAAATTCGCCGGTTGATATCTCTCTGATACGATTTACGGATGAAACGGTGCAGCCGTTTGCTGGGATAAAGACTGACCGATCGGCCCCCATCCGACCATCGCTCTAATGCCAAGGGACATTCACATGGCTACCATTGATTTTCGCCTCATCCGTCAACTCTGGATGTTCCTTGCCGTCGCCGAAGAAAAGCACTTTGGGCGCGCAGCAGAACGGTTGAACATGTCGCAGCCGCCTCTAACCGAACAGATCAAGGTGCTTGAGCAATCGCTGAAGCTGACGCTGTTCGAACGCTCTCGCCGAGGCACTCAACTGAGCGCGTCCGGCGCCGCGATTCTGCCGGCGGTCCGGCAGTTCGCCGACCAGGTGGAGCGCCTTGAGCGTGTCGTGAGGGAAGTCGCAGCCGGTCAGACCGGCGTCCTTCAGGTGGGCGCGATTACATCGGCCATGCTTGAAACGGTGCCCGCCGTGTTGAACGAATTGAAGCGCGGCTATCCGAACCTGAAGGTGTTCATTCGGGAGATCGATAGCGTCGAGGCGATCCCGGCGCTAGAGGCGGGCGAACTCGATGTCGCGTTTGTGAGACTTGACGGCAACGTCGGACACGCAATCGCGACGCTGCCAATCGCCGAAGATCGGCTCGCGGTTGCGGTGCCTCGTGACCATCCGCTGGCGGCGCTTTCTCGCGTGCGTTTGCGCTCGCTCGCCGACGAATCCCTCGTCATGTCATCGCGACAGATCAGCCCGGCTTACTTCGATTTTCTGACCGCCGTCTGCCAGTCGCACGGTTTCGCGCCACGCGTCTTGCATGAAGTCCGCTCCGTGACGTCGCAAATCGCCTACGTGGGATGCGGTCAGGGCATCGCGCTCGTGCCGTCGTCGATGCGAAAACTGGCTTCGGAAAACGTGGTGATTCGCCCGCTGAAGGAGCGTGTCATGGTCGTGACGGCCGCGCTCGCGTGGAATGCGAACCGGCATCATCCGATGGTCGACGCCGTGGTGTCGTGGGCGAAAGAAAACGCTGCCCGAAAGCCGAAAAAGAATGCCCAGGCGTCTGGCGACTGATGGGCATGCGTCGCGGGCACTGTCTTACCCGCGTGCCACATTGCCGACAAAGCATGCAATCCGTTTCCACATTTCAACCGGATTGGAGTACATCGGGAAGTGACCCGAGTGCGTTATGGAGGCCAGCGTCACGCCCGATTCCTGTAAATGCGGCAGATAGGAGAGGCCGGCGTTCTGCTGACCGAACATAAACATCTGCCGGCACGGGAGGTCGATAAATCGGGTCAACAGATCGCCGTGGTCGGAGAGATGAACCATCGACGTAAAGATGCCATGCACGGCCCCCGCGCGCACTTTGTGCCGCAGGCTCGCCGCGTATAGCGAACTCGAGAAGTCGGGCGCGCCCCAGTTACGGTCGATGAAATCGGCAAAGAACTGCTGCGGATCGTCAGAGGGATGACTCACGATTTGCCGGCTGAGAAAGCAGTCCTCGGGCGCCACGTTGCCTTCTATGTCGATAAAGCTCAACACGCGCTCGCGCTCTTCATGAGCGAGCATCAATGACGTCAAGCCACCCATTGAATGTCCGACCAGATGAAATCGCTGGATGTCCAGACGGTTTAACACGGCGCGTGCCGTGTCGACGAGAAAGGGGATAGATAGCGCGGACAGGTTGGCGCAGTCGCTCTCGCCGCAGCCCGGCGCGTCGTAGACAACAAACGGACGACCGGAGAACGCGGGTAGTCGGGCGATATCGGCATAGTCTTCTTTCGTGAAGCCAAAGCCGTGAAGAAAGACAATCGGCTCGCCATTGCCCAATCTGTGCAGCGATGAAATGTTCAAGTCCACGCCGCGAACATTCAGTTCAAGCTTTTCCCGCTTTATGTCCAGCATCAATGTCTCCACGAGTGACGGCCAGAGTCGCGGGCGTGCTGACGGCCCGTTCATCTGAATCTCACCATACTCGCGGATTGCGCTAACCGTGTAAATTCGGTATTTCGTAACGCTGTGATAGGCATGTATTTGGGATTCGGCGGATGGCGCGCAGTCGCCGAGCGATACAAAACGCGATCTCGACGACTACCGCGTTCGGCGAGGCTACCGCAACTGCGTCACCGCAATCAGCAACACCATGCTCCCAATCGCACCGTCCAGCACGCGCCACGCCGTAGCGCGCCGAAACAGCGGCGCCATGGCCCGCGCACCGTAACCCAGACCGACAAACCAGATCCCGCTCACTGCCATCGCGCCGAGCGCGAACGCGACCCGTGCGCCTTCCGGTTCACGCGCGCCGGCGGTGCCGATCAGCAAAAACGTATCCAGGTACACGTGCGGATTCAGCCACGTGAAGGCGAGTGTCATCAGTACGATCGGCAGCGCGCGCTGCACGGGCGCCGCGCCGCTCGCTTCGGCCTGCAAGGCCGCATGGTCGGGCCGCACCGCACGGCGCAGCGCGTTGAAGCCGAACCACGCCAGATACGCGAGCCCGACATACAGCATGGTGTGGACGAAAACCGGAAAGCGTTCCACCAGCACGGAAGCGCCGCCGACGCCCGCACCGATCAGAATGAAGTCCGACAGCGTGCACAGCGCGACGATCTTGCCGACGTGCGAACGCATGATGCCCTGACGCAGCACGAAGGCGTTCTGGGCGCCGATCGTCACGATCAGCGAGGCGCACAGGGCGGCGCCGTGGGAAAAAGACAGCCAGTTCATGAATCGATCCAGTAGACGGGAAAAGCGAACAGGGCTAGTCTGCGGTTTCTCTCATCATAAGAGAAGCTAATTTACGTAATGTGGATTAAGGAACGCTAATGCTCGATTACGCTTTGCTCGATGCGCTCGCCGCCGTGGTGCGGCACGGCTCGTTCGACCGTGCGGCCAGCGAACTGAACGTGACGCCGTCCGCGGTCTCGCAGCGGGTCAAGCTGCTGGAGGAGCGCGTCGGCAGCGTGCTGGTCAAACGCGGCCAGCCGTGCGTGGCGACCACCTCGGGCGCGCTGCTGTGCCGTCATACCGAGCGCGTGCAATTGCTGGAGGCGGAACTGACCGGCCGCCTGCCGGCGCTGCCCGGCGCGCTGGTCGAGCCGTGGCCGGCGCTGCGCGTGGCCGTCAACGACGACAGCGTCGGCACCTGGTTTATCGACGCGGTGGCGCCGTTCTGCGTCGAACGGGAAATGCTGCTCGATCTGGTGGTCGACGATCAGGATCACACCGCGCAACGGATTCGCGACGGCAGCGTGCAAGGCGCCGTCACTACGCAGGCCGAGCCGGTGCAGGGCTGCCGCTCCACGCGCCTTGGGCGCATGCGTTATCTGGCCGTGTGTTCGCCCGAGTTTCAGGCGCGCCATTTCGCCGACGGCGTGACGCGCGAGAGTTTGCGGCGCACGCCTTGCGTCGACTTCAATCCGAAGGATCAGTTGCAGAAGCGCTTCATGCGCCGGATCACGCGGGCGGAGGTCGATCCGCCGTTGCACTGGATTCCGCATGTGGCCGGATTTTTGCGCGCGTGCGTGATGGGGCTCGGCTGGGGCATGTGCCCGGAGCGGATGATCGCCACGCACCTGGCCAACGGTGAGCTGGTGGAGATCGCGCCGGGCAAGCATATCGACGTGGATCTTTACTGGCAGAGCTGGCGGCTGTCGATCGGCTGGCTGGACGATTTCGGCGCGGTGCTGCGCCAGCGGGCCGCAGAGTTTCTGGACTGAGGCGAGCGGCGCTGCCCCGTCTCACTCCGCCGGCGGGCGGCGCTCTTCGAGCACGTAGCCCATGCCGCGCACCGTGTGGATCAGTTTGGGCTCGTAGTTATCGTCGACCTTCGCGCGCACGCGGCGGATCGCGGCGTCGACCACGTTGGTATCGCTGTCGAAATTCATGTCCCAGACCTGCGACGCGATGGTTGAGCGCGCAAGGATTTCCCCGCGCCGACGCATGAGCAGCCACAGCAGCGAGAATTCCTTCGCGGTCAGCAGAATCTGGTCGCCTTGGCGCGTGGCCTTGCGGCGCGTCAGATCGAGCGCGAGATCCGCCACATGGAGCGACGCGGCGTCCCGCACCGGGCTAAGCGTGGCGCCGCGCCGGAAAATCGAGCGCACGCGCGCCAGCAACTCGGCGAAATCGACCGGTTTGACCAGACAGTCGTCGCCACCCATTTCGAGGCCGCGCACCTTGTCGTTCAGATCGTCGCAGGCGGTGAGCAGGAGCACGGGTGTGGAGTGGGTCAGGCGCAGATTGCGCAGCAAGGTCCAACCGTCAAGGCCGGGCAGCACGACGTCGAGGATGATCATGTCGTAGTCTTCGGTCAGCGCGAGATGCTGACCGGTCACGCCGTCCTGCACCCAGTCGGCGACATACCCCGCTTCTGTCAGACCCTTCCGAAGATAGCTGCCGTTTTTCGCTTCGTTGTCGACGATCAGAATTCGCATGGTCTTTCTCCTGTTGACGCCCGCCGCGCTGCGCCGCGCGATGACGGCGGCGTGGCGATGCAGGGCGGTTGAGGTTGAGCTCGGCGTGGTGAACGGTGCCGGAGGCGAGCGCCTGAGGGGCAGGGGCTGCGGGCAGCACGGCCGGCGAAAGTGGCTATATTCAAGGCCCTTTCGTGTCGCTGGATGTGCAGACGACACGACGATAAGAAGAGTTTTTTGAGACGATTGAATTTCTTTTTTGGGTAGAGAAATTTATAACGGTATCCTTAGCATGTTCTCTACTTATACCACGCCGCCACAGGAATGGGCTGCCGTGTCGACAACGGCGAAGGCGGCCGGTTGCGCTCGGTGGAGCGACCATGAGGGTGAGGCGGGTCGCGCGGTCCACCCGTTGAACACATCGGCGTACGAGGGTTTAAACGCCGGCTCGGCAAGCTTCCCGCTGCGTTGCCGCAGCCAGCAAATTCGGCAGCGCGCAGCGCCTGGCGGCTTCGACGCCACAACCGTGGGGGCGCGTCGGAACGTCGCGTTGAAGGTGGGTCGCCAGTTCCAGCGATAGCAGACCTCGTGCGAGCGGAGGCTCGCCGCAGGCCTGACTCGACCAGAAGGTCGTAACCTCGCGTTGTGCCGCCGCGCCGTCGAACAGATGCGCGGGCTGGTTGAGCCAGAACGCCAGCGAGCCGATCACAATCGAGACCAGTCCGCCGGCGAGCGACAGCGTCTCGCCCCGGCGTCTGAAGAAGCGCCGTAGCGACGCAACTTCGCTGGTAGTCGGAATGCGTGTTGCGCTATCGCGCGTGGGCCTTGTGCGTCGCATGAATTACGTCCCGAGGCAAGGAATACCCATCGTATGAGCGCGTGGCCCATAGCAGGATGAGCGGAACATGACAATTTCGTCATGTTCGCGCGCGCTTCGGATTCTCGCGATTCGTATCGACGTTAGCGGCGGCCAAAGCCTTTTGCGAGTCGTCGCGCGGTGTCGCTGATAGCTCGGAAAGCCTTATATAACGGCCGTTTCCTGTTACATCGCCCGAGATCGAAGTAAAGGTTGGGCGGTCGGTATTTTTGCCTGCGCCGATTGTCTTTACAGTGGCGTCCAGACATCCCAAAAAAAGTGGACGCCGCCTCCTCGCGGCGAGCCATCGTGAATGACCTGGCCGTGACAGGAGTCGGAGACAATGAGCAGCAACGGCATCACCCAAGTCGAAACATTCGGTTTCGAACGCATTCCGGATCGCTCGCGTTACGCGCGGCCGATCGATCTGTTCCGCTTGCTGTTCGGCGGTTGCAATACTTTTTCGACCTCGGTGCTGGGCAGCTTTCCCGTGCTGCTCGGTCTATCGTTCAAGGCCGGCGTCTATTCGATCGTGCTCGGCGTGCTGATCGGTTCGTGCATTCTTGCGCCGATGAGCCTGTTCGGTCCGCGTAACGGCACCAGCGATCCGGTTTCGTCCGGCGCGCATTTCGGTATTCACGGCCGGATCGTCGGCTCGTTTCTCGCGTTGCTGACCTCGGTCGCGTTCTTTTCGCTGGCAGTGTGGAGTTCGGGCGACGCGCTGGTGGGCGGCGCGAATCATCTGCTCGGCCTGCCGGTCAACTGGATGACGCTGAGCGCCGCGTACGGCCTGTTCGCGGTGCTGGTGCTGACGGTGTGCATCTACGGTTTCCGCTTCATGCTGTGGGTCAACAAGATCGCCGTGTGGGCCGCGAGCCTGCTGTTCGTGGTGGGTATCGCCGCCTTCGCCGGGCCGTTCGACAGCGCATACGCCGGCAAGGTCGCGCTCGGTTCGGTCGGGTTCTGGCCGGCCTTCGTCAGCGCCGTGCTGGTCGCGATGAGCAACCCCGTGTCGTTCGCGTCGACGCTCGGCGACTGGGCTCGCTATATTCCGCAGAACACGCCGAGAAAACGCACGATCCTCGCGGTCATACTCGCGCAACTCGCCACCTTCGTGCCGTTTTTCTTCGGCCTCGCGACGGCGACGATCATTGCCGGCAAGGCACCGGATTTCATCGCGTCGAATAACTACGTGGGCGGTTTGCTGGCGATCTCGCCGAACTGGTTCTTTCTGCCGGTGTGCCTGATCGCGATCATCGGTGGCATGTCGACCGGCACTACCGCGCTGTACGGCACCGGGCTCGACATGTCGAGCATGTTCCCGAAACTGTTGAACCGCGTGCGCGCCACGCTGCTGATCGGCAGCCTCGCGATCGGCTTCATTTTTCTCGGCCGCTTCGCGTTCAATCTCGTCGAAAGCGTGTCGACGTTCTCGGTGCTGATCAACACCTGCAGTTGCCCGTGGATGATGATCATGATCATCGGCTTCGTCACGCGGCGAGGGTTCTATCTGTCGGACGATTTGCAGGTATTCAATCGCGGCGGCCGTGGCGGTCACTACTGGTTCACGCATGGCTGGAACTGGCGCGCGATGGGCGCGTGGCTTCCGAGCGCGGCGATCGGTCTGTGCTTCGTCAATCTACCGGATCAATTCGTCGGCCCGCTGGGTCAGCTTGCCGGCGGCCTCGACATCAGCATGCCGGTTTCGCTGACGCTCGCCTGCACGTTGTATATCGCGTTGCTGCAGTGCTTTCCCGAACCGGACGGCGTGTATGGCCCGCTTGGACGGCGCTGGCTGCGAGGTGGATCGGTCGGCAATGCGGGCGTGCAACCGGTGGTGCCGGCGACTAAGCTGAAAGTAGCGGCGGCGCGTGCGCAACCGCAGGCGCGAACGCAAACTCCAACGCAACCGCGTCGTGCGGTGCGAGCGGGTCGTGAACACGAAGAGACGCTGGATACGCAGGACGCCGGTTGACGTATGGTTTCCGCGCAACCGGACCGATAAAGCATCAGGCAACAAGCATTCAAGTAGAGCAGGCAAACAAGATGAGCGAGTCAGTAAAGCGCGCGTTTGATGGAGTAAAGCTGTTTCCGTTCTGGCTGGACAATCCGCGCGCACCGGCTGTCGAACGGGAATTGATCGGTCCGACTTCGGCGGATCTGGTCGTGGTGGGCGGCGGCTTCACCGGTCTGTGGGCCGCGATTCAGGCGAAAGAGGCCGACCCGTCGCTCGACGTCGTGCTGGTCGAAGCGGGCAAGGTCGCGTACGGCGCATCGGGCCGCCCGGGCGGGATCATTTCGACGTCCGTCATGCACGGCTTGCCGAACGCGACGCGGGTGTTTCCGCAAGACCTCGATGTACTGGAAAAGCTGGGCCAGGAAAATCTCGACGGTTTCAAGGCTTCATTGACGCGTTACGACATTGAAGCCGACGTCGAATGGAACGGCGAGATGACGGTGGCGGTCGATCCGGGCCACCTCGATCATCTGAAGGGTGACTACGAACTGCATGTGGCGCATGGTCACGACGTGGTGCTGCTCGACAGCGAGCGCGCCCGCGAGCAACTCGATTCGCCGCTGTTCGCCGGCGCCATGTGGTCGCGCAATCGCAGCGGCACGATTCACCCGGCGAAGCTCGCATGGGGGCTGAAGGCCGCTGCGCTGAAGCTCGGCGTGCGGCTGCATGAACATTCGCCGATCACTCGCCTCGAGGATCAGGGCGCGACGATGGTCGTCCACACGCAGGCGGGCAGCATCGTCACGCCGCGCGTGCTGCTCGGCACCGGTACCGCGGATGTCGGCGTGACCGACATCAAGCGCCGCGTGATGCAGGTGCGCGATCACATTGTCGCGACCGCGCCGTTGAGCGATGAACAGATGGCGCGCATCGGCTGGAAAAATCGCCAGGGCATTTACGACACGCGCACCCAGCTCAACTATTTCCGGCTCACGAAAGACAACCGCATCATCTTCGGCGGCCGGGTGAGCTATCACTTCGGCGGCGATCCGAATCCCGCCGCGGATCGCGACGAGAGCACCTATTACAAGCTCGCCGAGGCGTTTTATCGCACCTTCCCGCAACTCGACGACGCGCGTTTCACGCATGCATGGGGCGGTCCGATCGACTACTGCTCGCGTGGCGCGGTGTTCGCGCGGCGTTATCACGGCGGCAAAAGCGTGTTCGTAGCCGGTTACACGGGCTTTGGCGTGGCGGGCAGTCGCTTCGGCGCGAAGATGGGCCTCGATATGCTGTGGAATCGCGAGACGTTGATTACGTCGCTCGATATTTCGCGCAAGGGGCCCTCGTATATTCCGCCGGAACCGCTGCGCTGGATCGCCGCGAAAATTACCTTCAACGCGTTCGACGGCGCCGACGATCGCGGCGGTTGGCGGCGTCTGTGGATCAATTCGATCAAGGCGCTGGGTTTTCCGATGTAGCGATCGAATGGCGGCGGCGTTTTGTCGTTTTGTGCTTGCCGCCGGAATAAAAAAACCGCACCTTGGCGGGTGCGGTTTTCAGTGAAGCGTACGAATCAGCCGCAGTACACGATGCTGTATTTCTTGGTCGCGACCGGCATATGCCACGTGCCCGAGAAGCCCTTGTGCAGAATGAAGGCGTCGCCGGCGGCATAGTGTTCGCTGCGGCCGTCGTTGCTGGTGATCACGACTTCGCCTTCGATCAGCACGCACACTTCGTGAATCGGCAGGTCGGCCAGTTTCAGCGTGCCTGCGTCGCATTGCCAGACGCCCGCGGAGAGCATGTTGGTCGCGTCGGAATAGGCGTTGAGCGCGTGCGGGGCCTTGGCGCCGTCGAGAATGACATCGGCCGGATCGTGCAGGGCCGGGTTCAGGCCGCTAGCGCCGGGGCCTTTAGCGTCGATGCGGGTGAAGGTGATGTTGCTCATGAGGCTCTCCTGGTTAATTGATTTGAACGTCGGGTGTCGACGTTCCTGAATTCGACGATTCGATGCAGGGATCGAAGCTGAACCGGAGTCTGAGCCAAAGCGGCGTAGCGGTGAATTTCGATTTGAAGACATTCAGATTGAGCGGCGTCGATGTAAAGCGGGTGACGCCGCCACGGGTGCGATCCACGCGCCCGGGATCTGACCCACCACATTTCATGTAAAGGACAAGCCCATGCTACACACCAGACAGTTTTACATCGACGGTCAATGGGTCGATCCGCTCGATCAGGGCGAGGCAAACACGCTCGACGTGATCGATCCGTCCACCGCCAGCGCGTTCGAGAAAATTGCGCTCGGTAGCGCGGCGGACGTCGATCGCGCGGTCGCCGCCGCGAGGCGCGCGTTTCCCGCGTACAGCGAGACCACGATCGCGCAGCGTATCGATCTGCTGCAGGCGATTCTCGACGTGTACCGCAAGCGTTACGACGACATGGTGCACGCGATCAGCCGCGAGATGGGCGCGCCGCTGCAATACGCGAACGACGCGCAGGCGTGGACCGGCGTCGCGCATCTGGAAACGATGATCCGCACGCTCGATACCTTCGAGTTCGAGTCCATGAAGAACGGCATTCTGATCCGCAAGGAAGCGGTCGGCGTGTGCGGGCTGATCACGCCGTGGAACTGGCCGGCCTTGCAGATCACCACCAAGGTTGCGCCGGCGCTCGCGGCCGGCTGCACGATGGTGCTCAAGCCTTCGGAACTGGCGCCGCTGTCCGGCCTGATCTTCGCGGAGATTCTCCACGAGGCGGGCGTGCCGGCCGGCGTGTTCAATCTCGTGAACGGCGAGGGCCGCACGGTGGGCGAGGCGATGTCGTGTCATCCGGATATCGACATGATGTCGTTCACCGGCTCGACGCGCGCGGGCGTGCAGGTCGCGAAGGCTGCAGCGGATACCGTCAAGCGGGTGCATCAGGAACTGGGCGGCAAATCGGCCAACCTGATTCTCGAAGACGCCGACTTGAAGCAGGCGGTGATGCGCGGCGCGCGGGCCTGTTTCGACAACAGCGGTCAGTCGTGCGATGCGCCCACGCGCATGTTCGTGCCGCGTGCGCGCGAGGCCGAAGCGCTGACGTATGCGAAGGAAGCGGCCGAAGCGCTAAAGGTCGGCCCCGCGAGTGCGGAGGGCATCGACCTCGGCCCGGTGATCAGCGAAGGGCAGTTCGACAAGATCCAGCGTCTGATCGGCGTCGGCATCGAAGAGGGTGCCACGCTGGTGGCGGGTGGCGCGGGCCGTCCCGATGGCCTGAAAGACGGCTATTTCGTTCGCCCGACGGTATTCGGCAAGGTCACGCCGGACATGACGATCGCGCGTGAAGAAATCTTCGGACCGGTGCTGTCGATCCTCGCCTACGATTCCGAAGACGACGCGATCGCCATGGCTAACGATAGCCTCTACGGTCTTGCCGGCTACATCCAGTCCGGTTCGATCGAGCATGCGCGTGAGGTGGCCCGGCGTCTGCGTACCGGCACGATCTATCTGAACTACGCGGACTACAACCCCGATGCGCCGTTCGGCGGCTTCAAGCAATCGGGCAACGGTCGCGAGTACGGTGAGTTCGGGCTTGAAGACTTTCTGGAGATCAAGGGCGTGGTGGGCTACGAGGGGTGAGCCCGGGCTGCGGTTACGCTGCACTCACGCTCACGCCCTTCAGGAATCGCTAAAGCAGTAATTCGATCGAATGAAACAGGCGGCGTTGCTCGGGTTCCTGCGAGCGCGCCGCTTCGTCGATCACTTCACGCAGACAGTCGAGAAAACACGCGGCCGCCGGACTCGTCGGCGCGCCGCGGCGTGACGTGATGCTGACGATGGTTTCATCCACGGTTTCGCGCAGCGGCAAGGCCCACAGATTTTCCTTCGCGAGCGTCACTTCCGCGAGCGGCCACGGAAAAATGCTGAGCATGTCCGTGTGTGCGAGCAGCCCCAATACCACGGCCAGCGAGTGCGCCAGATGAATGGTGTGCGGTACCCGCATGCCGCGCTTGCGGAACAGGTTGTCCGAGATCGACTCGCGGCTGGCCGGATCCCAGTTCAGCACCCATTCCGCGTCTTCCAGTTCGAGCAGCGAGCGGCAGCCGGCTTTCGGGTGATCGCGCCGTGCCACCACGGCCGAATGCGTCGAAAAAAGCGGCACGTTGTGAAACTCCGATTGCGGCGACGCGGGCGGCGGCCGACCGATCGAAAAATCCAGGCTGCCGTCTCGCAGACGCGGTTGCACGACCGCGAGCAGCCCCTCGAAAAACTCCAGCTGAACTTCCGGCATGCGTTGCCGGAAGCGCCGCACCGTGGGCGGCAGAAACGTCAATGCGACCCACGGCGTGACGCCGATCGACAGTTTGCCGGCCGCCGCGCCGCGCAATGCGTCGATCTCCGCCTGCGCGCGTTGCAGTTGCCCCAACACCACTCTTGCATGCACGACCAGCGTCCGGCCGAACTCGGTAAACGCGACGCCGCTCGCGCTGCGGATCACCAGCGGCGCCTGCATATCCGCTTCCAGTTCGCGCACTGCCTTGGTGACCGCGGCGGGCGAAAGACCTAACGAACGCGCTGCGGCCCGGATACTGCCGGTATCCGCAATCGCCGCTAACGTACTGAGCTGATGAAGTTTCATCTGTCGAATCGGGGAAAGGGTGGCAACCAGAAGTTGCTGGTGCAACGATTCTACGCCTGCCGCTGGAAAATCGGCGTCGCTATGCTGGGTCACGCTTTTCATTGACGGAGACGACACGTGAACACCATGGCCATTCCGGCGGGCATCGCCGAACTCGAAGACGAAATGATCGCGCTGCGCCGCCGCATTCATGCGCAGCCGGAGCTGGCGTACGAAGAGTTCGCCACCGGCGACCTGGTGGCCGAACGCTTGCAGGAGTGGGGCTATACGGTGCATCGCGGGCTCGGTCGAACCGGTGTCGTAGGGCAACTGAAAGTAGGCAGCGGCACGCGCAAGCTGGGCCTGCGCGCCGACATGGACGCGTTGCCGATTCACGAAACGACCGGCTTGCCTTACGCGAGCAAGGCGCCGGGCAAGATGCACGCGTGTGGTCACGACGGCCATACCGCGATCTTGCTCGCCGCCGCCAAACATCTGGCGCGTGAGAGGAATTTCGACGGCACGGTGAACGTGATTTTCCAGCCGGCGGAAGAAGGTCAGGCCGGTGCGAAAAAGATGCTGGAAGACGGCCTGTTCGACACCTTTCCTTGCGACGCGGTGTTCGCGATGCACAACATGCCGGGCTTTCCGACCGGCAAATTCGGCTTTCTGCCGGGCTCCTTCATGGCGTCGTCGGACACGGTGATCATCACCGTGACGGGGCGCGGCGGTCATGGCGCCGTGCCGCATAAGGCGGTCGATCCCGTGGTGGTGTGTGCGCAAATGGTGCTGGCGTTGCAGTCGATCGTGTCGCGCAACGTCGCGCCGCTCGACATGGCGATCATCACGGTCGGTGCGATTCACGCGGGCGAGGCGCCCAACGTGATTCCCGAGACGGCCGAGATGCGTCTCTCGGTGCGCGCGTTGAAACCCGAGGTGCGCGATTACTTGCAGGAACGGATCACCGCCGTGGCGTGCGGCACCGCAGAGGTGTTCGGCGCCAGCGCGCAGGTGGATTACCAGCGCCGCTATCCGGTGCTCGTCAACGATGCGGAGATGACCGGCCTCGCGCGGCAGGTGGCGCTCGACTGGCTCGGCGAAGACGGTCTGATCGCCGGCATGCAACCGCTGACCGGTAGTGAGGATTTCGCGTTCCTGCTGGAGCGTTGCCCCGGCAGTTACCTGATCATCGGCAATGGCGACGGCGAGGGCGGCTGCATGGTGCACAACCCCGGCTACGACTTCAACGACGACTGCCTCGCGACCGGCGCCGCTTACTGGGTGAGACTCGCGCAGACGTTTCTCGTTTGAGGCTGGACGTAACGGGCCGCATCGAGCCCGCGTGGGCGCTTTGACGTGTGCCTCGACGTGCGCCTTGACGTGCGTCTCGACGTGCGCCTCCACTCAGTAGCAAGGACATCACGGAGACACAGATGGACTATTCCGCCCCACCGCAATCCGCCGGCACCGACGCGCTCGCCATGCCGGACATGGCGGCCGCGCAACCTGCCAAACGCAAGAGCCACGCGAAGGCGATTGCGGCGATCACGCTGGGCAACGGCCTCGAGTTTTTCGACTTCACGATCTACAGCTTCTTCGCGACGATCATCGGCAAATTGTATTTCCCGGTGGAGGGACAGCTTGCGCAATTGATGCTGGCGGTCGGGACGTTCGGCGTGGGGTTCATCATGCGTCCGGTGGGCGGCATCGTACTCGGCGCGTACGCGGATCGCGCCGGCCGCAAGGCGGCGATGAGCCTCACGTTATGGCTGATGACGCTCGGCTCCGCGATGATCGCGTTCGCGCCGACGTATGCGGCGATCGGCATCGCCGCGCCGTTGCTGGTGATTCTCGCGCGGCTGGTGCAGGGGTTTGCGTTGGGCGGTGAGATTGGCGCGTCGACCTCGCTGTTGCTGGAGTACGGTGGCGACAGGACACGCGGGTTTTATGGCAGCTGGCAGTTCGTGAGCCAGGGGTTGAATACGGTGTGCGGGTCGTTGCTTGGCGTGGCATTGGCGGCGGCGCTGTCGACTGCCGCGCTGGAAAGCTGGGGCTGGCGCGTGCCGTTTGTGATCGGCATGGCGATGGGGCCGGTCGGGATTTATATCCGGCGTCATCTGGATGAGACGTTGCCGGGTGTCGAGGAGGGTGCGGGTGCGCAGGCGGGTGATCGGTCGGCTTCGACGGTGCCGGCTTCGCAGCCGGTGCGCAAACTGTTCCGCGAGCATTCGCGGGTGATTACGACGGGTGTGGTGACAACCATTGGCGGGACGGCGGCGAACTATATCGTGCTGTTTTATCTGTCGACCTACGCGATCCGGATTTTGCATCTGCCGATGTCGTCGGCATTGTGGGCTGCGTGGACTGCCGCGGTTGTCACGGTGATCTGTTCGCCGCTTGCGGGCGCGTTGTCGGATCGGGTGGGACGCAAGTGGGTGTTGGGGGTGTCGCGGGTGCTGCTGATTCTGGCCGTGTATCCGGCGTTTATGGTGATTAATGCGGTGCCTTCCGTGACGGTTTTGCTGGCGGTTGTCGCGGGGTTGGCGGTGCTGGTCGCGTTTACCGCCGTGCCTAATATCGTGATGCTGCCGGAGATGTTTCCTCGCGAGATTCGGGCTACCGGGATGTCGGTTGTTTATTGTCTCGGGGTTTCTATCTTTGGTGGGTTTGCGCAGTTTTTTGCTACCTGGTTGATTCAGGTTTCTGGGAGTAATCTGGCGCCGGCGTGGTATTTGATTGGGTGTGGGGTGGTTTCTTTGGCGGCGTTGCCGTTTGTGGGGGAGACTGCTGGGCGGGATATTGGGTGAGGGTTGGTTTTTTGCCTTTTTGCGGCGTTTGGGGTGGGCTCTTTATGGTGTTGGCCTTTCCTTGCTTTGTTAGTGGTCTATTAGCGATCCCCCTGTGCGGGGGGCACCTACTTTTCTTTGCCTGCCGCAAAGAAAAGTAGGCAAAAGAAAGCGGCTCACACCGCTAATTCTTAAGTGGGGCCCTCGCACAGTGTGGGTAGTGGTGCATCTGGAATCCGTGCCCTCGCACACTCCGCGTTCGTGACAAGGGCGTCATTCATCCCGCCTCGCGCGATGCGCTCGTCGGCGCGGTGCGCCCCGAACCAGTGGTTTTCGTGTGCGCGGCGGGGGCCGTCGGCTTCGCCTCGGCGGGGCGCCGAAATCTCCCCGGCGCTCACAAATGGTTGGTGACCGACCGTCGGAACCCGCATGGCAGCGAGCGTGCCTGAACGACCGCGAGGCGCGCGCAGCGCCGCGGAAGAATGACTGCTGTGTCAGGGACGCGGAGTGTGCGAGGGCACGGATTCCAGATGCACCACTACCGCAACTGCGCGAGGCCCCCGCTTAGCAGGGGCCCGACGTGAACGACCGCGGGGGCGCGCGCAGCGCCGCCGGAAGAATGACTGCTGTGTCACTGGCGCGGAGTGCGCGAGAGCACGGATTCCAGAGAACCTGTCCGCATTTTTGTGTGCGAGGCGGTTTAAAGATTTCTAGCCACGTGCGAGCGTGAAGCGCTCGCCAAACAGGATAGCAAACTGGTTCA
>NZ_QLTK01000039.1 GCF_003269035.1 Paraburkholderia bryophila
GGTCTATCTGAATCCGGAGCGAACCCAGGCCTCAGCCGAAATGTATAGGCAGGCCGCGTAACGGTTCAGGCGACAACTACCTTGACACACACCGCATGCAAAGAAAAGTAGGTGCCCCCCCGCACAGGGGCAACGCTAATAGACCACCACGACCTCAAGGAAAGGCCCAAAAAAAATCACACACAAACCAAATTCCCGCCCACAAGGTCCCACTACTTTGCCGTCGCCAACTCCGCCGATTAGCGACCTTTTCAAAGCAAACCAACCGACCTGTCGCAAACGTCGCCAAACCCCCGCGCCACGGGCAAAAACACCCCCACCGCCCCTAGTGCACAGCACGAAAGAAACCGCTAATCTCGACCCCGCGCGTCAGCTCAAACCGCCAAACGCGCAGCGCAAACCCAGCAGCAAACCAGCACCCGGAGCACCGCATTGAACAAGACCGCAGAACCCACCACCGCAAACCCTGACGACTGGGTCGCCCGCAGCCTGCGTGCCGTCTGGCACCCCTGCACCCAGATGAAGCACCACGAGCGCCTACCGCTCGTCCCCGTCGCACGGGGTCAAGGCGCGTGGCTCTACGACCGCGCCAACCATCGTTATCTGGATGCGATCAGCTCCTGGTGGGTCAACCTGTTCGGTCACGCCAACCCGCGCATCAACGCGGCCCTGAAAGACCAGCTCGACACCCTCGAACACGCCATGCTCGCCGGCTGCACGCACGAGCCGGCCATCGAACTCGCGGAACGCCTCAGCGCCCTCACCGACAATACGCTCGGTCACGCGTTCTTCGCATCGGACGGCGCGTCCGCCGTCGAAATCGCGCTGAAAATGAGCTTTCATTCGTGGCGTAATCGCGGCTTCGCCGACAAGCAGGAATTCGTCTGCGTCGCCAATAGCTACCACGGCGAAACCATCGGTGCGCTTGGTGTCACCGACGTCGCGCTCTTCAAGGACGCCTACGATCCGCTGATCCGTCACGCTCACGTCGTGGCATCGCCCGACGCGCGTCTCGCGCAACCCGGCGAAACCGCCGCCGATGTCGCGCGTCGGGCGCTCGATCACGTACGCTCGCTGTTCGAAGCGCGCGCCGGCAAAATCGCCGCGCTGATCGTCGAGCCGCTCGTGCAATGCGCCGCCGGCATGGCCATGCACGACGCGTCGTATCTCACGGGACTGCGCGCCCTGTGCGACCAGTACGGCGTCCATCTGATCGCCGATGAAATCGCCGTTGGTTGTGGACGCACCGGTACGTTCTTCGCTTGCGAACAGGCCGGCATGTGGCCGGACTTTCTGTGTTTGTCGAAAGGCATCAGCGGCGGCTACCTGCCACTCTCGATCGTGCTGTCGCGCGACGAAATCTACGCGGCCTTCTATCACGACGACACCGCGCGCGGCTTCCTGCACTCGCACTCGTACACCGGCAATCCGCTCGCCTGCCGCGCGGCGCTCGCCACGCTCGACCTGTTCGTCAGCGACAACGTGCTCGCCGCCAACGCGCAAAAATCCGCGACGCTGAAGGCCGCGCTCGCGCCGCTCGCCGAACACAGCCACGTACGCAATCTGCGCCAGTGCGGCACGATCTTCGCGTTCGACGCCGTGATCGACGACCCGCAGCAAGCCCGCACCTTCTCACGCCGTTTCTTCGACAACGCGTTGCAGCGCGAACTCCTGCTGCGCCCGATCTCGACCACGGTGTATCTGATGCCCCCTTACATCCTCGACGACGAAGAACTCGCGCTGCTCGCATCGCGCACGCGCGAAACCTTCGAAGCCACGCTCACGGAGGCCCGCTAATGCATCTGCTCGACACACTCAAAGCAGGCCTGCAGGACATCGACGACCACGGTCTGCGCCGCCGCCGCCGCACCGCCGACACGGCATGCGCGGCACACATGACCGTCGACGGCCGCGCAATGATCGGCTTCGCCAGTAACGACTATCTCGGCCTCGCCGCGCATCCGCAGTTGATCGCGGCCATCGCCGAAGGCGCGCAGCGCTACGGCGCGGGCAGCGGCGGCTCGCATCTGCTGGGCGGCCACTCGCGCGCGCATGCGCAACTCGAAGACGACCTCGCGGCATTCGTCGGCGGCTTCGTCGACAATGCGCGCGCGCTCTACTTCAGCACCGGCTACATGGCGAACCTCGCCACGCTCACCGCGCTCGCGGGCCGCGGCGCGACGCTGTTCTCCGATGAACTGAATCACGCGTCGCTGATCGACGGGGCGCGGCTGTCGCGCGCCGACGTGCAGATCTATCCGCACTGCGATATGAATGAGTTGGGCGCGTTGCTCGAAGCGTCGACCGCCGCGATCAAGGTGATCGTGTCGGACACCGTCTTCAGCATGGACGGCGACATCGCGCCACTCACGCGTCTGCTCGCGCTCGCGGAACAGCACGGCGCCTGGCTGATCGTCGACGACGCGCACGGCTTCGGCGTGCTCGGTCCGCAAGGCCGCGGCGCGGTCGCGCAAGCGGCGCTGCGCTCGCCGAATCTGATTTCGATCGGCACGCTCGGCAAGGCGGCGGGCGTCTCGGGCGCGTTCGTCGTCGCGCATGAAACCGTGATCGAATGGCTCGTGCAGCGCGCGCGTCCGTACATTTTCACCACGGCATCGGTGCCGGCGGCCGCGCATGCGGTGTCGGCGAGCCTGCGCATTATCGGCGGCGAAGAAGGCGACGCGCGACGCGCGCATCTCCAGCAACTGATCAAACGCACGCGCGCCATGCTGAAGGCAACGCCGTGGACGCCCGTCGATTCGCACACCGCCGTGCAACCGCTGATCATCGGCGAGAACGACGCGACGCTCGATATCGCGGCCACGCTCGACCGCGCCGGCCTGTGGGTGCCGGCGATCCGTCCGCCGACCGTGCCGGTCGGCACGTCGCGCCTGCGCATTTCGCTGTCGGCCGCGCACTCGATGGCGGATCTGGACCGGCTCGACGTTGGCTTGCAACAGCTCGGAGCAAAAGCGGCATGACCAGCCTCGATCACAACGCGCTGTCGCTGTTCGTCACCGGTACCGATACGGAAATCGGCAAGACCTTCGTTTCATCCGCACTGTTGCGTGGTTTCGTGCGCGCGGGACTGCAAGCCGCCGCGATGAAGCCGATCGCCGCCGGCGCGTTCGAAGTGAACGGCGTGCTGCACAACGAAGACGCGGATCAACTCGACGCCGCGTCGAACGTGCTGCTACCGCCCGAGATGCGCACGCCGTATCTGCTGAAGGAACCGGCCGCGCCGCACATTGCCGCTGCGCTGCAAAACGTCACGTTCGATCTCGGCCACATCGTCGCGTGTCATGCGCAGGCGTTGCAGCGCGCGGAGATCGTCGTGGTGGAAGGCGTCGGTGGTTTTCGTGTGCCGCTGACCGCCACCGAGGACACCGCCGATCTCGCCGTCGCGCTGAATCTGCCGGTCGTGCTGGTGGTCGGCATGCGTCTCGGCTGCATCAGCCATACGCTGCTCACCGCCGAAGCGATCGCCGCACGCGGGCTCACGCTCGCGGGCTGGGTCGCGAATCGCGTCGATCCGGACATGACGTTCCCCGACGAAAACATTGCCTCGATTCGCGAGCAGCTTGCTCGCACGTACGACGCCCCCCTGCTCGGCATCGTGCCGCATCTGAGCCCGGCTTCGCCCGAACTCGCGGCGGACCAGCTCGACATCGACCGACTTTTGCAGACGCTGCGTCACACGCAGCGCTGATCCCCACACACATCCATCCACGAGGATTGACGACATGACGCAACTGAACATCGCTTCGACGCCAGCCGACACGGCCGCCGCCAACAACAACGCCGCCGAAGGCGCCAAACAACTGGCGCGCTGGCGCGTCGCCGACATCGTCGCGCTGTACGAACTGCCGTTCAACGACCTGATGTTCCGCGCGCAGCAAACGCATCGCGAGCTTTTCGACGCCAACACCGTGCAACTGTCGACGCTGCTGTCGATCAAGACCGGCGGTTGCGAAGAAGATTGCGCGTACTGTCCGCAGTCGGTGCATCACGACACGGGCCTGCAGGCCGACAAGCTGATGCCGGTCGACGAAGTGCTCGCCGCCGCGAAGGTCGCCAAGGACAACGGCGCGACACGTTTCTGCATGGGCGCGGCGTGGCGTAACCCGAAGGACCGTCACCTCGAACCGATCAAGGACATGATCCGCGGTGTGAAGGCGATGGGCCTCGAAACCTGCGTGACGCTCGGCATGCTCGAAACGCACCAGGCGCAAGCGCTGCGCGACGCGGGCCTCGACTACTACAACCACAACCTCGATACGTCGCCGGAGTTCTACGGCCAGATCATTTCGACGCGCACGTATCAGGACCGTCTCGACACGCTCGAACGCGTGCGCGACGCGGGCATCAACGTGTGTTGCGGCGGCATCGTCGGGCTGGGCGAATCGCGCCGCGAACGCGCCGGGCTGATCACGCAACTGGCGAACATGGAGCCGTATCCGGAATCGGTGCCTATCAACAATCTGGTGCAGGTGGAAGGCACGCCGCTGACCGGCACCGAACCGATCGACCCGTTCGAATTCGTGCGCACGATCGCGGTGGCGCGTATCACGATGCCGAAGGCGATGGTGCGTTTGTCGGCCGGCCGTGAGCAGATGGATGAGGCGTTGCAGGCGCTGTGCTTCCTCGCAGGCGCGAACTCGATTTTCTACGGCGATCAATTGCTGACCACGAGCAATCCGCAAGCTGAAGCCGACCGCAAGCTGCTGCAACGTCTGGGCATTAGCGCCGAGGCCTCGCAGCAAATGCCGGCGGATCAGAGCGGCTGCGAGCATGCTTGCGACAAGCATGCCGCGCCGAACTGAGCGGTGTTGAAGCGGGTGAGTTGATGGAACGCGCGCGATAAACCGCGTGCGTTAAAAAAGGGCGCCTCGATTCATATCGAGGCGCCCTTTGCGTTTCCAGAACGGCCGCTTACTTCTTGTCGACGATGATCTGATCGAACGTGCCGCCATCCGAGAAGTGGGTTTGCTGCGCTTTCTGCCAGCTGCCGAACATCTCTTCGACGGTGAAGGTTTTGATCGGCTTGAACTCTGCAGCGTGCTTCGCCAGCACGTCCTTGTCACGCGGACGCAGATGATGCTGCGCGATGATTTCCTGCGCGGCCGGCGACCACAGGTAGTCGAGATACGCCTGCGCTTCCTTGCGCGTGCCGCGCTTGTCGACCACCTTGTCGACGATCGACACAGGCGGCGCCGCCAGCAAGCTCACCGACGGATACACCGCTTCGAAATTGCCCGCGCCCACGCCGGTGTCGATCAACGACACTTCGTTTTCGAACGTCACCAGCACGTCGCCGATGCCGCGCTGCGTGAAGGTGGTCGTCGCGCCCCGGCCGCCTGTATCGAGCACCGGCACATTCTTGAAGATCGCCTTTTCGAAGTCGAGCGCCTGCGCATCCGTGCCGCCGTGCTGCTTGCGATAACCCCATGCGGCGAGATACGAATAGCGCCCGTTGCCCGAGGTCTTCGGATTCGCGATCACCACTTGCACGCCCGGCTTCGCGAGATCGTCCCAGTCCTTGATGTGCTTCGGGTTGCCCTTACGCACGAGGAACACCATCGTGGTGGTGTACGGTGCGCTGTCGTCCGGCAGCCGCGCGCGCCAGTTGGCCGGCACCAGTTGGCCCTTCTCGGCGAGCAGGTCGATGTCGTTCGGCTGGTTCATGGTGACCACGTCGGCCTGCAGGCCTTGCAGGACCGACAGTGCCTGCGCGCTCGACGCGCCGTGCGACTGGCGCACCGACACGGTCTCGCCGCTCTTCTGCTTGTACGCCGCGATAAAGCTGGCGTTGATGTCTTTGTACAACTCGCGTGTCACGTCGTACGACACGTTGAGCAGCGACGTGTCGGCGTGCGCCGTCGAGATGCCGCCCATCGCGAGCGTGATTGCCGTCATGCCGGCTGCGAGCCAGCGCGATGTCCCCGTGTTGCCTGCCATCTTGTCCCCGCCTATCGATGATGAAAACCTGTGGCCGCACGAGCGCGCGGCGTGAAGCGGGATTCTAACGGATTGCTTACTGGCTCGTTCGGACCGAGGTCGGACCGAATTCCGACGTAAAGCGGCGGCGCCGAGCGCCACCGCCGCGTTCAGACGAACGCGTGCTGCGCGGCCTCGAAGGTCTCCTCGCGAAAGCGCAGCGGCGCCGCGCAATGCACCAGCGTGTCGACGAAATACTTGGCGCGCGGCCACGGACCGAAGCCGGCCGCAGTGTTGATATGTCCGGCATCGCCGAGGTTGACGAACGCGCTGCCGAAACGCTGCGCGAGCTCGCGCGAACCGGCAAGCGACATCCACGGATCGGTTTCGCTGCCGATCAGAATGGAGGGCACGCCGAGACGGCGCGCGTCGAACGGGCCCGCGAAGGCGAATTTCTCCGGGCTGGCGGGCGCGACGAACAGCACACCGACCACATCGTTCGCATACGACGCCTGCTGCAACGCGTGTGCAGTCGCAAGGCAACCGAAGCTGTGCGCGGCGAGCACGAACGGCCCGCGCTCGCGCGCCAGCAGATCGCGCAGCGACTGCGCCCAACGCGAGACGTTCGGTGCTTCCCAGTCGGCCTGCTCGACGCGCAACGAGCGCGCAAACTGCCGTTCGAGCCAGGTTTGCCAGTGCGCGCCTTCGCTGCCGTGCAGGCCGGGCACGGTCACGAGCCGCGGCGGCCACGTCGATTTGATGCATGAAAGCATGTCTGTCCCTCGCAGCGGGAATCCGGGAAAGTATTGTCCCGCCCGGTCCGCTGTGGGTGAACCAAGATTTTGTGCTTTGGTTATCGAGTAAAGGCCGGGGTGAAGGCGCGGGTGAAGGCAGGCACAACGGCATGGTCACGCATGCCGCGGATTGTGGCATCCGGGCACGCCCGCGCGGCCGAAACCGTACGCCCGTACGCAAACGCGCGCGTTTCGCCCCGAAAAAGTAGAATGAAGCCTACCCATAAAAGGAGGAGGCCCCCATGCCACGAGCGTCGACCGATGCGCCGCGCGTCGTGCCGCCGCGCGGCCGGGCCTTCGCCGTCAATCGATCCGACTACGCAGGGACCTGCCCGACCGTATGAAAGTCCTCTTCTACATGACGCATGCCGACGCCGCCGAGTGGCTGCACGACTTCGCCCGCGCGCTGCCCGAAGCGGATCTGCGCGAGTGGCAGCCGGGCGACACCGCACCGGCCGACTTCGCGGTCGTGTGGCGACCGCCGCGCGAGATGCTGGCCGGCCGCGACGATCTGCGCGCGATTTTCAATCTCGGCGCGGGCGTCGACGCGATCCTCGGACTCGAACACGCGCAACCCGGCACGCTGCCGCGCAAGGCGCAATTGATCCGGCTCGAAGATTCCGGCATGGCGCTGCAAATGGCCGAGTACGTGACGCACGCGGTGCTGCGCTACCTGCGTCGTTTCGACGAGTATCAGATGTTGCAGGGCGATCGCCGCTGGCAAGTGCTCGAGCCGCATGCGCGTGAGACGTTTACGGTCGGCGTGCTGGGCTTGGGCGTGCTCGGCTCGCATGTCGCGCAAACGCTCGCGGGCTTCGGCTTACCGGTGCGTGGTTATAGCCGCAGTGCGCGGCAGATCGACGGCATCACGACCTTCGCCGGCGATGCGCAGTTCGACGCGTTTCTCGATGGCGTCAAAGTGCTGGTGAATCTGCTGCCCCACACGCCTGAAACCGGCGACTTACTGAACACGCGCACTTTCTCGAAGCTCGCGCGCGGCGCGTATCTGATCAACGTCGCGCGCGGCGGCCATCTGGTCGAACAGGATCTGCTCGACGCGCTGGCCAGCGGTCAACTGACCGCCGCGACGCTCGACGTGTTCCGCGAGGAACCGCTACCGGCCGATCATCTGTTCTGGCGTGAACCGCGTATCACGATCACGCCGCACGTCTCCGCGCTGACGTTACGCTCGGAAAGCGTCGAGCAGGTCGCACGCAAGATCAAAGCGCTGATGCGCGGCGACACGGTCGGCGGGGTGGTGAATATCGAACGCGGATATTGAATCCGACGCGACTGAATCAATCGTTGGAGCGCCGCCTCGCGCGGCTCGCAACTCAATGGCATGGAATCCGAGCCAGCGCCAAGCCGCAAGCTCGGGTCGAAAGGAGACAATCATGGCCTTACCCCAGCAAGTCAAAATCGTCGAAGTCGGTCCGCGTGACGGACTGCAGAACGAAAAGGAATTCGTCCCCACCGCAACCAAGATCGAGCTGATCAACCGGTTGTCGGCGGCGGGTTTCCGCAATGTCGAAGCGGCCTCGTTCGTGTCGCCGAAATGGGTGCCGCAAATGGCCGACGGCGCCGACGTGATGGCCGGCATCGCGCGCCACCCGGGCACGATCTACTCGGTACTCACGCCGAACCTGCGCGGCTTCGAAGGCGCGCTCGCGGCACACGCCGACGAAATCGTGATCTTCGGCGCCGCCAGCGAAGCGTTCTCGCAGAAGAACATCAATTGCAGCATCGCGGAAAGCATCGACCGTTTCGCGCCGGTCGCGCAGGCGGCGAAGGAACACGGCCTGCGGATTCGCGGCAGCGTGTCGTGCGCGCTCGGCTGCCCGTATCAGGGCGAGGTGCCGGTGGCCTCGGTGGTCGATGTGGTCGAACGCTTCGCGGCGCTGGGCTGCGACGAAATCGATATCGCCGACACGATCGGCGTCGGCACGCCCAAACGCACGCGCGAAGTGTTCGAGGCCGTGACTCGCGTGTTTCCGCGCGAACGTCTGTCCGGCCACTTCCACGATACCTACGGCCAGGCGCTCGCGAATATCTACGCCGCACTGCAGGAAGGTATCGAGATCTATCACGCGTCGGTGGCGGGGCTCGGCGGTTGTCCGTACGCGAAGGGCGCGACCGGCAACGTCGCGACCGAAGACGTGCTGTATCTGATGAACGGCCTCGGCATCGAGACCGGTATCGACCTCGCGCAAGTCGTGGCGATCGGCGATTTCATCTCGACGGCGACCGGCAAGCCGAACGTGTCGCGCGCCGGTAAAGCCCTGCTCGCCAAGGCGCGCAGCGAAGCGGGCAATTGCGTCTGATCGTCGTCGCCACTATTCGTCACTCACCTTTGCTCATCTATCAGGACTTGAAACGATGACGGACCACGCTTCCTTCGACGCCGACGATCTCGCCGCGCTGCCGGAATCCGCACGACGTGTTGCACTGCTGCTGCGCGAACGCGGCCACGCGGGCCGGATCGTGATGCTGCCCGAAACCGGCAAGACTTCCGCCGAAGCCGCCGCGGGACTCGGCTGCTCGGTCGCACAGATCGCCAAATCGATCCTGTTTCGCCGCCGTAAAGACGACGCGCCGGTGCTGGTGGTCGCCAGCGGCGCGAATCGCGTCGATGAACAGAAAGTCGCCGCGCAAGTCGGCGAGATCGGCCGCGCGGACGCGAAATTCGTCCGCGAGCAAACCGGTTATGCGATCGGCGGCGTCTGCCCGATCGGCCACGCGGTCAAGCCGGTCACGCTGATCGACGCCGATCTGCTCGAACTCGACAGCCTGTGGGCGGCGGCGGGACATCCGCATGCGGTGTTCAACCTGACCGCGCAGGAGTTGGTCGCGCTGACGGGCGCGCCGGTGGTCGACGTGGCGCTGCGCGAGACCGCGTGACGCGATGACGGCCGGCAACGATATCGAAGACGAGGACGGCAGCGTGATGTCGCCGTGCATCAGCGTGTGCCGCATGGACGAGTCGACCGGTTGGTGCGAAGGCTGCCTGCGCACCATCGACGAAATCGCAGGCTGGTCGCTGTTCGACGACGACGCGAAACGCGCGGTCTGGCGCACGATCGAAGTACGGCACGCGGAGTTCATGGCGAAGCACGCGAAGGAGCGGCGGTGAAGCCCGCGCCGCGTATCGTCACGATCGGCGAGACGTTCAGCGCGACGCTCGAACTGTCGGCGCAATCGGTGAAATCGTTCGCCGCGCTCGTCAACGATTTCAACCCGCTGCATCACGACGACGCGTATGCCGCGCAGAGCCGCTTCGGCGGGCTGATCGCGTCCGGCACGCAACCGACCGCGCATTTCATGGCCTTGCTGGCGACGCATTTTTCGAGTTACGCCCAGCCGCTCGGCCTCGAGTTCGATATCAAGCTGAAGAAGGCCGTCCGCGCGACCGATACGCTCACGATCACCTGGTGCGTGCGCGACGCCTACTGGAAAGCGAGCCTGAACGGCGATCTGACGCATCTCGACGGCAAGGTCGTAAATCAGCGCGGCGACGTGATGGTGCTCGGCACGTCCACCATTCTCGTGATGCCGAAACCCGAAGCGGATGGCTCCACCAACACGGGCAACTCATGATCACGCTACCGGAATCGATGCGGGTTTTCGAACGCGGCTGGTTGTCGTCGAATAACGTGCTGCTGGTCGACGACGCGTGCGCCGCGCTCGTCGATACGGGTTATGCCAGCCACGCACCGCAAACGGTCGCACTCGTGCGGCAAGCGCTCGGCACCCGGCCGCTCGATCTGATCGTCAACACGCACCTGCACTCGGACCACTGCGGCGGCAACGCGCGGTTGCAGGCGGCGTGGCCGTGCCGCACCGTTATTCCGGCTTCCGAAGCCGATGTCGTGCGTGACTGGGACGAAAGCCGTCTGACGTTTCGCGCCACGGGCCAGACCTGCGAGCGCTTCGATTTCACCGGCACGACGACGGCCGGCGCGCGGCTGCAGCTCGGCGCG
This sequence comes from Paraburkholderia bryophila, assembly GCF_003269035.1. Taxonomy (GTDB): domain Bacteria; phylum Pseudomonadota; class Gammaproteobacteria; order Burkholderiales; family Burkholderiaceae; genus Paraburkholderia; species Paraburkholderia bryophila. The sequence continues at coordinate 10,709 of NZ_QLTK01000039.1, forward strand.
CTCGACTGGGAGGTGCTCGGCGCGCCCGGTCACGATCCGCATTCGCTGATGTTGTATTGCGCGGACGAGCGCCTCCTGATCAGCGCGGACGCGTTGTGGGAGAACGGCTTCGGCGTGATCTTTCCAGAGCTGGAAGGCGAAAGCGGATTCGCCGAGGAACAGGCGGTGCTCGAAACGATTGCCAAACTCGACGTGCGTGTCGTGATTCCGGGCCACGGTGCGCCGTTCACGAATGTCGAACAGGCGCTTGAACGCGCGTTTTCGCGCGTCGCGTGGTTGCGTGCCGATCCCACGCGCAACGCGAGGAATGCGCTGAAGGTGTTGATCGTGTTCAAGCTGCTTGAAGTCCGGGAGATGAGCTTCGACGCGCTGGTGCGGATGGTGGATAGCGCCGAGGTGATGCGCGCGGCGGCGGCGATGCTTGCGCCGAGTGGCGAATGGACCGCGTTGCTGAGCGGAATCGTCGGGGAGCTTGCGGCGAAGAATGGGCCGCTTGCGGTGGCGGGCGAGCGGATCTTTGCGCGGGACTCAAAATCGGCGCCACAAAAAGAAAACCGCTCGACCTGAACAACAAGGCGAGCGGCGGAAATTCTGTCGGACGTGATCAGCGTCTGGGTCAATGATACGCGCGGCGGATTTTTGACCGCATCGGTGATTTCCCTACAGAAGTTTGACGTCTCCTTTTAAAGCGGCATACGCGCGGCGTTACGAGGCTCCGTAGTCAACGGCGTTAGCACGGATTAGCCTGTCGATATGAATAATCAGGCTAAACGCTTAATCTGGAATCCGTAGCATCGAGGATATTTTCCGCCGCGACATCCATCAGGTCGACGACAAACGTTTCTGCGGCACGATCCGCCACCCCAGATTGACGCCTGCCGCCGCCAGCAGAATCAGCACCGCACCGAGCACCTGAATCCACGCGAGCGTCTGCCCGAACGCCACCCGATCGACGATGATCGCGACCACCGGATAGATGAAGGACAGCGCGCCGGTCATCGAAGTCGGCAGCTTCTGGATCGCGCCGTACAGCAGCACGTACATGAGGCCCGTGTTCACAATGCCGAGCACGATCAGTTCGAGCCACTGCACGCCGCGAGCCGGCAGCGCGTCGAAATGCACGAACGGGGCGAGCATCAGCACACCGAGCGACACCTGAATCAGCGCGATCAGATGCGGTGGCGTGCCCTTCAACCGCTTCGTGATGATCGACGACACCGCGTACATGGCCGCCGCGCCGACCGCGTACGCGACGCCGGTCAGGTATTGCCCGGGTACGGCCAGCACCGCCGGCTCGACTTTCACGACGAAGACGAGGCCGATGAACGCGATCACCAGCCACGCGACGGTCGACGCGCTGATACGTTCGCGGAACACCAGCGCGCCTAGCGCGACCAGCATGAACGGCTGGGTGTTATAGACGGCGGTTGCCATCGAGATCGACGCGCGCGAATACGCCGCGAACAGCAACACCCAGTTGATAACGATCGCCGCGCCGCCGAGCAACGCGAGCGCGAGCATCTTCCACGAAAAGAGTGGGCGCCTGAAGAGACCGAGTACCGCGCACACGAGGGCGAGCGTCGCGCCGCCGAAGATGCAGCGGAAGAACACCACGTTGAACGGATTCTGCTGCGACGACACCACCAGCCAGCCGATGGTGCCGGACATCAGCATTGCCATCGTCATCTCCGCGGCTCCGCGGCGGATTTCGTTTGACGCCATGATTCGATCCTCGAATTTCTATGGATACCTGCATGCCAAGCAGTGTAATTAATCTGATTGGCTGAATACATGGCTAAACTAAAGACCTGCTGCGATGAAACCTAATAATCGAAGATGATTATGTCGAAACGCCTTTCGTCGTCCGCGCCGGCTCCGCTCGATGATACGGATCGCGCGCTGCTTACCGCGCTTGCCGAAGACGCTCGCCAGCCGGTTAGTGAACTGGCTCGTCTGATTGGTCTGTCAGCGCCGAGCACGGCGGAACGCGTGCGCAGGCTCGAGGCGCAGGGGGTGATTGAACGCTTCACCGTGCAGATCGATCCACGTGCTCTTGGCTACACGTTGCAGGCGATTGTGCGGGTGAAGCCGTTACCGGGTCAGTTGCATCTGGTCGAGGAGGTGATTCGGCGGATTCCGGAGTTCGTCGAATGCGACAAGGTGACGGGGGATGATTGCTTTATTTGTCGCTTGTATCTGCATTCGATCGAACAGCTCGATGGGATCCTGGCGAAGGTCACTGAGCGGGCGGAGACCAGTACTGCGATCGTCAAGGCTACGACTGTTGCCAGGCGGTTGCCGCCGCTTGGGTGACGACGGTTTTGCATTTCATGCTGGTGCGGAGCAATGGGCCAAACAACTCACTGCTCGACCGCCTCAAAGAAGGAAAGCATCTCGGCAACGAGCTCGTCCGAGGCTTCCTCGGGAATATAGTGCCCACAGGAAAGCGCCCTGCCGCTGACGTCCCGCGCCACGTGCCGCCACTCGCCGAGCGCGTCGAAGCACTTCTCGATGACGCCCTTATCGCCCCAGAGCACGCGCAGCGGACACCCGATCTTATGCCCGCGCTCGACATCGGCGCGATCATGCTCGAGATCGACACTCGCCGACGCCCGATAATCCTCGCACATGGCATGCACGGCACCAGGCTGCGCGAGCGCCGCACGATAAGCATCGAGCGAAGCAGGATCAAACGCCGCCAGCCCCGCATGACGGCTGCCCATCACCGCATCGACATACGCGGCCGGATCGGCACCGATCAAAGTCTCGGGCAACGGCTCCGGCTGAATCAGAAAAAACCAGTGGAAGTAAAGCGTCGCAAACGTGCGATCCGTCGCCTCGTACATGGCGAGCGTCGGCGCAATGTCGAGCAGCATCAAACGCTCGACCGCGTCGGCATGATCCAGCGCCATTCGATGCGCGACCCGCGCGCCACGATCATGCGCACACACCAGAAAACGTTCGAAACCGAAATGCCGCATCACGGCGACCTGATCGGCTGCCATTGTGCGTTTGGAATACGGTGAGTGAGTCGCGTCGCTCGGCGGCTTTGCGGATGCGCCATAGCCGCGCAGGTCGGTGGCGATCACGGTGAAGTGCTCCGCCAGTTGCTCGGCGCAACGCGCCCAGATCAGATGCGATTGCGGATGGCCGTGCAGCAACAGAAGAGGCGGCCCCGCTCCGCCCTTCACTCCGAAAATATCGACATCGCCCACGGCGACGCGAAAGGGCGTGAAATTCTCGAAGGCCATGGCGTCTCCTTGTCATTGCGAGTCAACGCATTGTAGGAGGCCAATGTGTCCACGCGAGGTGGGCTAGCCCACGCAAGCGTAGAACCTGAACTCTCCTTCCAACCGTTCTAAACAGACCTGCATGACTCGATCGACACACGTCGCCTATAATCGAACGATCGTTCTTTAATTGCCGGGCGGAACGTGTCGACTCGCGCATACCTCGGCGCAATGCGCGTCATGTGCCGCTAAACTCGTACACGCCGGACACGCCAACGCCGTACCGGTCCGATCAAAAATGGAGACTCGCATCATGGCATTACCCGCCGTTCTGCAAAAACTCGCGCTGCCCGTCGTTGCCTCACCGATGTTTATCGTCAGCTATCCCGAACTGGTGTTGGCTCAATGTAAGGCCGGTATCGTCGGTTCGTTTCCCGCGTTGAACGCGCGGCCGGCCGAATTACTCGACGAGTGGCTCACGCAGATTCAGACGCAGCTCGCCGAGCACAAGGCAGCGAATCCGGATGCGATCATCGGGCCGATCGCCGTCAACCAGATCGTTCATCAATCGAATACTCGGCTCGAGCACGACGTGCGCGTGTGCGTGGACCACAAGATTCCGATCTTCATCACGAGCCTGCGTGCGCCGTCGCGTGAAATCGTCGACGCGGTGCATAGCTACGGCGGTATCGTGCTGCATGACGTGATCAATCTGCGTCATGCGCAGAAGGCGCTCGAAGCGGGCGTCGACGGTCTGATCCTGGTGGCCTCTGGCGCCGGCGGCCATGCGGGCACGACTTCGCCGTTCGCGCTGGTCGGCGAAGTGCGGCGCATGTTCGACGGCCCGATCATTCTGTCGGGCTCGATCGCGAACGGCGGCTCGATCCTCGCCGCTCAGGCGATGGGCGCGGACCTCGCGTACATGGGCACGCGCTTCATCGCGACCAAAGAGGCGCACGCGGTCGAGAGCTATAAGCAGGCCATCGTCAACTCCACCGCGTCGGACATCATCTACACGAATCTGTTCACCGGCGTGCACGGTAACTACATCCGCGAAAGTATCGTCAACGCAGGGCTCGACCCGGACGCGCTGCCGGAGTCGGACAAGACCGCGATGAACTTCGCCAGCGACAAGGCGAAGGCGTGGAAGGACATCTGGGGCGCAGGCCAGGGCGTCGGCCTGATGGACGACGTGCCGAGCGTCGCCGAACTGGTGCAGCGCCTGTCGAAGGAATACGACGACGCGAAGGCGCGGCTGGGCATCGCGCGCTAATCGCTTCATCCGCCGCCGGGCGGCACGGCGAATCAGCGCACCGCCATCGCCTTGATCTGCTCGAGGCTTGGCCACAACGACTCATTCGCGAACCGCTCGGCCAGAAAGTCGACGAACGATCGCACCTTGGCCGACAGATGCCGCCGGCTCGCGTAGACCACGTGGATCGGCAGTTCGCGCGGCGGCATTTCGTCGACCAGCAAGGGCACCAGCCGCCCGGTGGCGAGATCGTCGCCGATCACCTCGGTGCCGAGCATCGCAATGCCCGCCCCTTGCAGCACGATCACGCGCTGCGCCTCCAGATGGTTGACGATCAGATTGCCCGACAAACGCACGCGCGGCGACGCGTCGCCGGAAGCAGTCGCGAGTTCGAGCGTCGAGACGCCTGCGTACTGCAGATAATTGTGGCGCGCCAGTTCGGCGGCCGTCTTCGGCGTGCCGTGCCGCTTCAGATAAGCGGGCGACGCGCACAGCACGAGATGCGCGGTGGCAATCTGCCGCGCGATCAGCGACGACGATTTCAGCCCGCTCGGCGAGGCCCGGATCGCGACGTCGAAACCTTCGTCGATCAATTCGACCACGCGGTCGGACAAGGTGATATCGACGGTAACCTGCGGATACTGCGCGGCATAGTCCGCCACCGCAGCCATCACATGGCTCAAACCGAACGCCGATAGCGACGACACCCGCAAGCGCCCTTGCGGCACGACACTCGCCGCGCCGACCACTTGCTCGGCTTCCTCCAGTTCGGTAAGCACCTGGCTCAGGCGCTCGTAGTATTCGCGGCCGGCCTCCGTGGGTGCGACGCGCCGCGTGGTGCGGTTCAGCAGACGCGCGCCGAGCTGCTGCTCGAGGTGCATCACATGCTTGCTGGCCATCGCCGCCGACATCTCCATCCGTTCCGCCGCGCCGACAAAGCTACCGACCTCCACCACATGGCGGAACACTTTCATGCTGACGAGGGTATCCATCTCAATCGCTCGCTTGAGGAATCAATCGACGCCATTCTGCCGGGTTTATAAAAAACTGGTGAGCAAAGACGTTGCCGTCATCGCCGTGCGCGCCTCGCCAGAAACGAAAAAGCCCGCTTTCCGAAGAAAGCGGGCTTTGCCGATGCCACCGGTCTACGACGTCACGCGGCGGTCCGTACTGCGTCGACGCGCCGCGCGGATCGCCCGGCAACGCAACGCGCTTAGAACTTCGCGCGCAGACCGACGCCGTACGTGTTGCCGCTCGACTGATTGGTGATGTGGTCGTACATGTACGCGGCGTACACGTCCGTACGCTTGGACAGCGGGTAGTCGTAGCCGAGTGCAGCCGTCTGACGGGTCTGGTCGAGACCGCCGCCGTCGCGCGAATACGCGTACGACGCCATCACCGTACCCGGGCCGACCGGAATAGAAGCACCGCCCTGCGCCGTGTTCACGTGCCAGCTCGTGATTTGCTGATCGTTGTACGTGTACATGTACTGGCCGAAGAATTTCACGAACTTCAGGTCGTACGAAGCGCCCACTTGCGCGACGCTCTGGCTCTTGAGGCCGGGCACGCCCGACGCGGCGAAGCTGCCGAGGTCGCTCGGCACGTTGTTGAAGTTCACGTACTGGTACACCGCCGTCGCCGCGAACGGGCCGTGGAAATACAGCACCTGGCCGCTCCACTTCTTCGCGCCGTTCTCGGTCGTGTTGCCGAGCGCGTACATGGCCGTCGCGCTCAGGCCGTTGAAGTTCGGCGACGAATACGACACCGCGTTGCTCCAGCCGGAATCGCCAGTCACGCCCTGGTCGGTGTTGTAGGTCGGGAACGTGCCGAGGCCGAGGTACGTGTGCCACACCATCGGCGAGAATTCGTACGAGTCGACGAACGGATTGAACAGAATCGTCGAGACGAACAGCGGCGTCGTCAGACGGCCGGCCGTGATCGTGCCGTACGGCGATTCGATACCCACATACGCGTTACGCGAAAACATCGTGTCGCCGGTGAAGCGGCCGTACTGGCCGTTCTGTGCGAGGAAGAAGCCTTCGATCGTGAAGATCGCCTTGTAGCCGTTGCCCAGATCTTCCGCCCCCTTCAAACCCCAGTACGACGTCGACATGCCGCCGCCGGACACTTCGGCGGCGCTCTTGCCATTCGGGAATTTCTGCGAGCCGACCCATTCGTCGACCTGACCGTAAAGCTGCACGCTCGACTGCGCAAAGGCAGCCGATGCGCTGGCCAGCAAAGCGGCGCACGCAGTGGCCTTGAGGGTGGTCTTCAGCGCACTGCTGATGCTTGTATTCATGGGTTCTCCTGTCTTTGTCAAAAGGGTGTGGCTGTGCGAAAGGGGGAGCTCGCGCGAACCATTTTTTGTTGTCCGTTCGATCGTCGAGCCAATCTGGGCGGGACCATCTTTGCGGACCATTTTTATGGACAAAAATATCGCTGGTTATTGCCGGTATATCGGTCTGGTTAGTTTTGTCGAATATCGGCCTGATAAAGCCGTGCCGATTAACGTCCACGCACTGCCGTCACCCGTTTTGCTGCGACGCGCAAAGCATGGCCAACACCACGTCCGAAGGGGTGATAACGCATCAAATGACTTGTGGATGACGCAGTGCCGCAGCAACGACGAAATTTGACGACATCAGGAGGATGACCGCCCGGTGTTTTCAAAAAAGTGTGGCGTCGAAACGTCACATTGACAGCGGCTTAATGGACGGGGATGGGACGCAGAGATAAAGCAGGCGACTTGAAAGCCGGCGGAAACGATCGTGGCCGACGCAATGGCGTATTAGCCGACAGGCACTGAAGGGTGTTGAACCAAGTAGGCGCGGCCGAGCGCTGCGCGGTCGAATCCGAAGCGACGACCAGCGGGCGGCTAGTTGCGGTAGGGCGAGCCTTCCGGCTGACGCTGATCCTCGCCCTGGCGCGGCATGCCGCGCCCCGATCCGCGCTCTTCGTTGTAGCGGGCCACGTCGGCGCGAATCGAACCCGCGCGAACCGGCGCATTGGCCGGCGGCCGAGGCACCCCACGCGATTCGGCGCTGACCGGCGTAATGGCTCCGGCGTACTGCATGCCGCCGCGGCTGTCGCCGGGATACCCGCTCGGGCCGGTGACGCGATGCATGCCCGGGTGATACGCGCCGAAGCCGTTGTTGCCGCCATTGCCGCCGGCGTAGGCTGCACCGCCTTGCGGCAGGCCTGCGTTGCGATCGACCGCGAGATTACGGACAGGAGCAGGTCTTGCGGCCGGCATACCGTAGTCGCGGCCACCGCCGCGCACGTCGCCGCGCATGACGCGATTCGCGGCGACATGCGAATAACCGCCGCCACCACCGCCGCCGAAGTGCGGCACGCCCGGCGCTTTCGCATAGGCGAACGAGCACAGCGCGGCGATAACCGCGCCCAACGCCCAGTGCTTCGTTCTCGACAACCCGTCCACCTGATGACTCACACGCCCGAAGACTTGCCTGGAGCCCACCGTTCGAGCTGCGATGGACTGGTTTGGGGACTGGCGCGAGCGCTGCGTTTCTAGCGCAGCGCGACGCATCCCGACGGCCTTTGAACCGTAATTTATGGGTGGCGGCAAAGGGTGTCGAGCCAAAAAGTGTTAGGCCTCCGCCGCGGATGTAACACCTTGTTACTGCGACGTTTTTCTACGACACAACCCTTGCGCCGCGGCCCTGAAACCGCTTGTTCATAAGGCTTTGCCGCAGGCCCGGAGCAGATATGCGTATGACGAATCGGCGCCCTTTTTTTGGGCCCGATCGTTAAAACCGCATGGACCAAACCGGGTGCGTCGCCAATACTGGAAACGTGATGGCTAACGTCGGCCTGCCACTCACCGCTCCGTCGTGTTGATGCGCCTTTCTCATTAATCGATTCGGCAAATGAATTTGCATTTTTAATCGATATAAAATAACAATAGCCTTTTGCCACGACCGGAGGCGGCCTTCGCGCGCGCCTCTCGCGCATTGTCCGCATCCGCATCACCGAATTGAGATTCCGCCATGGCTCGCCCGAAACTGCTTCCCGACAACTTCACCTTATGTCTCGTCGGCACGGTGATCCTTGCCAGCTTGCTGCCGGTTCACGGGCAGGCCGCCGTCGGCTTCAACTGGCTGACGAACGTGGCGGTCGGCCTGCTGTTCTTCCTGCACGGCGCGAAGCTGTCACGCGAAGCGATTATTGCGGGCGCGACGCATTGGCGGCTTCATCTGGTCGTGCTGCTCAGCACGTTCGCGCTGTTTCCGCTCCTCGGCCTCGCGTTGAAGCCGCTGCTTTCGCCACTTGTCACGCCGGCGCTCTATGCGGGGGTCCTCTTCCTCTGCACGCTGCCTTCTACAGTTCAGTCGTCGATTGCGTTCACGTCCATCGCCAAAGGCAATGTGCCGGCCGCTGTGTGTAGCGCGTCGGCCTCGAGCCTGCTCGGCATCTTCATCACGCCCGCACTCGTCAGCGTCGTAGTCACCAATCAGGCCGCGGGCGGCAGTTCGCCGTGGCACACGGTGGGCAATATCGTGCTGCAACTGCTGGTGCCGTTCGTGGCCGGGCAGTTGCTGCGCCCGCTGATCGGCAAGTGGATCGAGCGCCATCGCGGTGTGCTGAAATTCGTCGACCAGGGTTCGATCCTGCTGGTGGTGTACGGCGCCTTCAGCGAAGCGGTGAACGAAGGCCTGTGGCATCAGATTCCGCTCTCCGCGCTCGGCGGGTTGCTGCTGATCAACGTGGTACTGCTCGCGCTCGCGCTGGCCGTGACGATCTTCGTCAGCAAGCGGCTCGGCTTTAACCGCGCCGACCAGATCACCATCATCTTCTGCGGCTCGAAGAAGAGCCTCGCGGCCGGTGTGCCGATGGCCAAGGTGATCTTTTCCTCGCACGCGGTGGGCGCCGTGGTGTTGCCGCTCATGCTGTTCCACCAGATCCAGCTGATGGTGTGCGCCGCGCTCGCGCAGCGCTGGGGCGCTCGCGACACCAGCGGCGAAAAGCGCGCTGCCGCGCGCGAAGGATCCGCCGCCGCCATGGTCCGACGGTAAATACGCGCGCAATGCAAACAGGACATTCATAAGCGCCCTCCCTGAGCGTGATTCGAAGAAAGCCGCCTCGTGCGGCTTTTTTGTTATTTCACGCGCAAACGCCCGCGCTGTCGCCTCAGCCAGATGGCATAAGCCGAGTCCTGGGCGGGCCTAAAGTCCGGCTCGTCCCGGCATCCAGGACACGCACCACACCAGTGCGTCGCGTCACTAAAAATTCACTTAACTCTGCACCGACCGGGCCGATAAGCCGATCGTCTCCTGCTACGCCTACTGCCATGCAACTTCGCTCGCCCTCCCGGTCCGCCACGCCGCGCATCGAGGAGTTGATCGCCCGGCGTGATCTTTTCGCGGTATTTCAGCCGATCGTCGATTTCGAAGACGGCGCGATCCTCGGCTACGAAGGTTTGATTCGCGGTCCGGCAGGCACGCCGCTCGAAACGCCGTTCGCGCTGTTCTCGCAAGCGCTCGCCGAAGGCTGCGCGATCGCGCTGGAACAGGCCGCTGCGCGCACTTGCGTCGAAGCCTTCGCCAAGCTCGATTTCGACGGCAAGCTGTTCCTGAATTTCAGCGCAGGCGCGATGCGTCAACTCACCGACGCGCGCGACGACACGCTCGCACTGCTACGGCACCGCGGTGTCGATCCGCGGCGGCTCGTGATCGAGCTGACCGAACAGAGTTCGATTCCCGACATCGGCAGCTTCCTGCCGGTGATATCGACGCTGCGCGCGGCCGGCGCGCAATTCGCGCTCGACGACTACGGCACCGCCAACGCCAGCATGAATCTGTGGGTGCGTCTGCAACCGGACGTCGTGAAGATCGACCGCTTCTTCATCCACGAGATTGCCTGCGACCCGCTCAAGTTCGAAGCCGTGCGCGCCATGCAGCATTTCGCCAACGCGAGCGGCGCGCAACTGGTGGCCGAGGGCATCGAGAACGAGGCGGATCTGATCGTCGTGCGCGACATGGGGATCGGCTGCGGGCAGGGCTATTTCTTCGGCCGTCCGCATGCGCACCCGGCGCGCAAATTGAGCGACGACGCTCGCGACGCCTTGCGCGCCAATCACATCGCCGTATTCCCCGAGACCACGCGCGCGGTGAGTAGCGCGTCGCCGTCCGGCGGCATGGCGTCGGCGAAAATGCTGGTGCATGCGCCCGCGTTGCCGCGTCACGCCACCAACAACGACGTGCTCGACCTGTTCAACCGCCTGCCCGACCTGCACGCGGTAGCGGTGGTCGAGAACGACCAGCCGGTCGCGCTGATCAACCGCCGCAGCTTCATGGACCGCTACGCATTGCCGTACCACCGCGAGCTGTTCGGCAAGCGCCCTTGCCTGCAATTCGCCAACGCGTCGCCGGTGATTATCGAAAAGTCGATGACCGTCGAGCAGATGGCCAAACTCCTCGCGAGCGACGACCAGCGCTATCTCGCCGACGGCTTCGTCATTACCGAGAACGGTCAGTACGCGGGACTCGGCACCGGCGAGAAGCTGGTGCGCGCGGTGACCGAAGTGCGCATCGAAGCGGCGCGCTACGCGAACCCGCTGACCTTCCTGCCGGGCAACATCCCGATCAGCTCGCACATTGCCCGCCTGCTGGGCAACGACGCGGCCTTTCACGCGTGCTACGTCGATCTGAACCACTTCAAGCCGTTCAACGACCAGTACGGTTACTGGCAGGGTGACGAGGTGCTGAAATTCGCCGCGGCCGTGCTCGCCGAGGTGTGCGACCCGACCCGCGATTTTCTCGGCCACGTGGGCGGCGACGATTTCATGATCCTGTTCCAGAGCGATGACTGGCAGGCGCGCGTGCTGCGCGCGATCCACGTCTTCAACGAAGGCGCGCAGCGTTTCTACGCGCCGGCCGACCGGCTGGCGGGCGGCATTCACGGCGAAGACCGGCGCGGCAATCCGAGCTTCTTCGCGTTCGTGACGATGGCGATTGGCTGCGTGCGCGTCGAACCGGCCAGCGGTCCGTCGCTGTACAACAGCGAGGAAATCGCGTCGGTCGCGGCGGTGGCCAAGCGGCGCGCGAAACACGAAGCGAGCGGCTTCGTGCTGATCGACGCCGACGAAAGCGTCGTCTTGCTGCGCGGCCAGGCTGAGGCGGCTCACGCGCATATCGACTGACGGACCCAAACGAAAGCGCATGACACGAAGCGTGACTGAAATATCCTTTTACGCGGCTGTTTAGTCAATTTTACTAAACAGCATGTTTCGGGCCAACACCAGCACTCAAGGGTATTTCCGGGTGCTAGGCGAGGCGTTTTTCGGCAAGGCAAGGCACGTTTTACTATACAATCGCCGGACTCCAACACCGTGCGGTCGCGTGCTCGCAGCCGCCTGATTTCGATGGCCACAACCATCCGCGACGTCGCCCGCGCGGCCAGCGTGTCGATCGGCACCGTCTCACGCGCCTTGAAGAACCAGCCGGGGTTGTCCGAGGCGACCCGCGAACGCGTCGTCGAAGCGGCGCGGCAACTCGGTTACGACGCTGCCCAATTGCGGCCGCGCATCCGTCGGCTCACCTTCCTGTTGCACCGTCAGCACAACAACTTCGCCGTCAGCCCGTTCTTTTCGCACGTGCTGCACGGGGTGGAAGACGCCTGTCGCGAACGCGGCATCGTGCCGTCGGTGCTGACCGCCGGCCCCACCGAAGACGTGCTCCAGCAACTACGCCTGCACGCGCCCGACGCGGTGGCGATTGCCGGTTTCGTCGAACCGGAAACGCTCACCACGCTGGTCGCGATGCAGCGGCCGCTCGTGCTGATCGATCTGTGGGCGCCGGGCTTGCGCTCGGTGAATCTCGACAACGCTGCTGGTGCCACCCTCGCCATGCGGCATCTGTTCGAGCAGCAACGCAAGCGCGTCGCGTTTATCGGCGGCTCGCTCGCGCACTTCAGCATCGCGCAGCGCGCGCTCGGTTACCGGCGCGCGTTTTTCGAAGCGGGCCTGCTGTTCGATCCGTCGCTGGAAGTGACGATCGACGCCGGGTTCGACCCTGACAACGGCGCCGCGCGCGCCATGCATCAGTTGCTCGATGCGCCGGGCCCGCACCCCGACGCGGTGTTCGCATACAACGACGCCGCCGCGCTCGCCGCGCTGCGCGCGTGCCTCGCGCGCGGCCTGCGCGTACCTGAAGATATCGCCATCATCGGCTTCGACGACATTCCCGCCACCGCCCATGCCACGCCGCCGCTGTCGACCATTTCGGTCGACAAGGAAGCGCTCGGCCGGCGCGGCGTCGAGTTGCTGCTCGAAGACGCCCCCGCTGAACTCGAAGTCCGCTTGCCCGTCCATCTCATTGCCCGTGCCAGTACTTTGGTGAAAACGCCATGACGCAATCCGATTCGCTTCATCCCGCCAGCGGCGTTGCCGCGCCGTCCGTCGACAATTTCCGCAGCCGCGAGTTTCTGCTCGCGCACATAGAGGACACACTGCGTTTTTACGCGCCGAACGTGTTCGATCCGAGCGGCGGCTTCTTCCATTTTTTCCGCGACGACGGGTCGATCTACGACAAAACCACGCGGCACCTGGTGAGCAGTTGCCGCTATGTGTTCAACTACGCGATGGCGTATCGCCAGTTCGGCGACCCGCAGCATCTCGAGTACGCGCGCCACGGTCTGCGCTTTCTGCGTGAGGCGCATTGGGACGCCCAGCACGAAGGCTACGACTGGGAGCTCGAATGGCGCGACGGCCGCAAGCGCACGCTCGACGCCACGCGCCACTGCTACGGCCTCGCATTCGTGCTGCTTGCGTATTCGCATGCGGCAATGGCCGGCATCGAAGAAGCCAGGCCGATGATCGGCGCGACCTTCGAATTGATGGAGCACCGCTTCTGGGACGCCGCGGCCGGCCTCTACGCCGACGAAGCCTCGCCCGAATGGCGCGTCAGTTCGTATCGCGGTCAGAACGCCAACATGCACACCACCGAGGCGCTGCTCGCCGCGCACGAAGCGACCGGCCATCTGGTCTATCTGGATCGCGCCGAACGGGTCGCGTCGAACATCACGCTGCGCCAGGCGAAGCTCTCGCAAGGTCTGGTGTGGGAACACTTTCACGCGGATTGGTCGGTCGACTGGCACTACAACGAGGAAGACAGTTCGAACATCTTCCGTCCGTGGGGCTTTCAGCCGGGGCATCAAACGGAGTGGGCCAAGCTGCTGCTGATTCTCGAGCGCTTCCGCCCGTTGCCGTGGCTATTGCCGCGCGCCATCGAACTGTTCGACGCCGCCATGACGCACGCCTGGGACGAAGACCACGGCGGCCTCTACTACGGCTTCGGCCCGGACGGCACCGTGTGCGACCACGACAAATACTTCTGGGTCCAGGCCGAAACCTTCGCGACCGCTGCGCTGCTCGGCAAGCGCACCGGCAACGAACGCTTCTGGGACTGGTACGACGAGATCTGGCGCTATAGCTGGGCGCATTTCGTCGATCACAAGTACGGCGCGTGGTATCGCATCCTCACCTGCGACAACCGCAAATACAGCGACGAAAAGAGTCCGGCCGGCAAGACCGATTACCACACGATGGGCGCGTGCTACGAAGTGCTGGCGCACGCCCTGTCCGACGGCGCGGCCGCCGCTGCGTCCGAATCCGCGGAGCACACGAAATGAGCCAACTCAACGCAAACCACACAAGCCGCGCGGACACCGCATTCCCGCTGTTCGTCTCGGCCGGCGACATCCTCACCGATCTCGTGCGCACCGGCGCTTCGCAATGGCTATCGCGGCCCGGCGGCGCCGGCTGGAACGTGGCGCGCTGCGTCGCGCGGCTCGGTTTGCCGACCGCCTGCGCCGGCTCGCTCGGTGTCGACAATTTCTCCGACGAGCTGTGGAACGCGAGCGTCGCCGCCGGACTCGACATGCGCTTCATGCAGCGCGTTACGCGCCCCCCGCTGCTGGCGATCGTGCATCAGACGCATCCGCCCGCGTATTTTTTCATGGGCGAAAACGGCGCCGATCTGGCCTTCGATCCGGCGCAGTTGCCGGCCGGCTGGCGCGAGTATGTGAAGTGGGCGCACTTCGGCTGCATCAGCCTCGTGCGGCAGCCGCTCGGCGATACGCTGGCGGCGCTCGCGGCGCAGTTGCGTTCGCAAGGCGTGAAGATCAGCTTCGATCCGAACTACCGCAATCTGATGGAGCACGGCTACGAGCCGACCTTGCGCAAGATGGCCGCGCTCGCGGATCTGATCAAAGTCTCGGACGAAGATCTGCGCCTGCTGTTCAAAACCGACGACGAAGCCGCCGCGCTCGCCCAACTGCAAGCCATGAATCCGGCCGCCACCGTGCTGGTGACGCGTGGACCGGAGGCGGCGCTGTTGATCGACGGCGCGATGGTGGTCGAAGCGCGCCCGCCGCGCGTCGAAGTCGTCGACACGGTGGGCGCGGGCGACGCGTCGATCGGCGGCCTGCTGTTCAGTCTGATGACGGCGCCGCAGCGCGCGTGGCCCGAACATCTGGCGTTCGCGCTGGCGGCCGGCGCGGCGGCTTGCCGGCATGCCGGCGCGCACGCGCCCACGCTCGATGAAGTCGTCGCACTGCTGTAATTCTGCTGCCTTGTGCGGCGCGCATTGTCACTGACAAGGCGCGCCGCCAATGCGAAAGCCGGCGCTCCGTCATCGTGCTACGATGAAAAATCCGAACCCTTTGGAACCAGGAGCGTCGTCATGGAAGACATCACCTACACCAAAGGCATCTACACGGCCACGGCGTCGATAAAAGAAGTACAGAGCGACACCTGGCAGGGCGTGGTCACGCTCTCGCGCGACGAAGGCGACGTCACCGCCGATCAGGAAACCACGGTCTACGAAGTGGACGCCACCTCGTCGACGCCGGAGGAAGCGCTCGAGGAAGCCAAGGCGCTCGCGCACCGCATTCTCGGCAGCATCGAACTTTAGGCAGCAGTCCGGCGCCGCGCGCGTCGAAGGCGCGCCGCGCCACCTTGATCCAACCCGCTGGAGGCGATCATGGCGGAACAACTTTTCCTCTACGGCGTGTATTCGATACACGTCCGCCCTCTCGAACTCAACGGCGCGCGCTGGGATGCGGAATACGAAATCCGCCATCGCGACAAAGCAGTGAAAGCATGGACGACCGTGGGCGGCGATCACGGCTACGGCGACGCGACCGAAGCGATCGCCGAGGCGCATCGGCAAGCAGTGGACGATATCGAGCACGGCGCCGGCATTCCGAAGCCAAGGGCGTTTCCGTAAGCTGCGGCGCACACGTCCTTAGCCGCCCCGAACGGTGCGCGAGACGTGGGTCAAAGGTCGCGGCATCGTGCCCTTGCACTTGTGAACGCCGTGCTACGCTTTGCGCGTTTTCATATCCCGCGAGCAAGAGATGGCTACCGAACCGTCAGACCGACTGGCCGGCCTTGGCGACGCCAAGGAGAGCGGCCCGAAGCGCCGCGCGCGCGGCAGCCGCGAATTGCGTCTGGACGACCGCGTGGTCATTGCGCACGGCATGCCGACGCCGCTCTGGCAGGATCTCTATCATCGTGCGGTCGTGGCGCGCTGGCCGATGTTCTTCGCCTCGCTCGCCGTGCTGTTCCTGCTGCTCAATACGGCATTCGCCGGCCTGTATATGCTCGGCAAAGCGCCCATCGCCAATCAGTATCCGCCGGGTTTCGGCGGCGCGTTCTTTTTCAGCGTCGAGACGCTCGCAACCGTCGGCTACGGCGACATGCATCCGCAAACCGTCTACGCGCACTGGATTGCAACGCTCGAAATCTTCTTCGGCATGTCCAGCGTCGCGTTGGCCACCGGGCTGATCTTCGCGCGCTTTTCGCGGCCACACGCCAAGATCATGTTTGCGCGTTACGCGATCATCCGCCCGCTCGACGGCCGCATGACGTTGATGGTGCGCTCGGCCAACGCGCGTCAAAACGTGATCGCCGAGGCACACGCGAGGCTGCGCATTCTGCGCAAGGAAACCACCGCCGAAGGCCTCGTGCTGCGCAGGCTCTACGACCTGACGCTGGTGCGCGATCAACATCCGGTTTTCAAACTCGGCTGGAGCCTCATGCACATCATCGACGAAAGCAGCCCGCTGTTCGGCGAGACCGCCGAGTCGCTCGAAGGCAGCGATACGTCGCTGGTGCTGACGCTCGAAGGCGTCGACGAATCGACCTCGCAAACCATGCAGGCGCGCCACATGTGGAGCTGCGACGAGATTCGCTGGCATTACCGTTTCGTCGACATCATGAGCGAGCAGGACGGTGTGAGCCACATCGATTACGCGCACTTCGACGAAATCGTGCCGCTCGATGCCGCGCCGCTCACCGCCGGTGTGGTTAATGTGGCCAAAACCAAAGGGCAATAAACCGCGCAACGCGATCGGATCACGCCGATCACGTTGCGCCGATGAGATGCCGCGCATTACGCGCGTTTGCGGCCGCGCCCTCAGAACTTCTGGCGAATCCCCACCACACCCACCACCTGCGTGCGCGAACTCGACGGATTGCTGATCCCTTCGATCGCCGCCACCGTATTCGCCGACGAGCGCTGGTAGATCGCGTTCACATACAGATCGGTGCGCTTGGACAGGTAGTACTGCACGCCCGCGCTGGTCTGCAGATAATGCAGGCTCGGCGTGGCGCCTTGCGTGGTATGAACCTGGGTGTAAGTCTCGCCGAGCGCGAACAGCACCGACGGCGTGAAACGATAGCGGAAGCTGCCTTCGTAGTTGTTGAAGCGCTGCGAGGCGCCCGTTTGCAGGTTGAACAGCGTGCTCGTGTACAGCAGGCCGAAGGTCGCGTTGCCGTAATCGTAGGTACTCGCGGCGCCCCAGATCTGCTGCTTCGTGATGCCCTTCAGGAAGGTGAAGTAGTTGTCCGACGGAATCGCGCCAGTCGTGTCGAGCGCCGGATTATCGAGCACCACATACGCCACGCCCGCCCGCAACGGACCTTGCGCATAGGTGCCGCCTACGCTCCAGCTACGGTTCGCCGCGAAGTTCGTCGAGTTGGAAAAGCCGTACATGGCGTTGCCCTGGAAGCCGGCCAGCGTCGGCGTCACGTATTTCACCGAGTTGTCGGTGCGAAACGAGTTGTTCAGGTCGTCGGTATCGAACGGATGCAGCGCGTACTGCGTCAGCGACGTGCTCGCGCCGATCTGCAACGGCGCCAGCGAATCCTGCGCGGCGTTGTACTGCCGACCCATCGTGAACGTCCCCCAGCGCGGGTTCGACAAACCGACCCATGCCTGCCTGCCGAACATGCGGCCGTTCGCGCTGGCCGTGCCGGTTTCGATGTTGAAACCGTTCTCCAGTTTGAAGATCGCCGTGTTGCCGCCGCCCAGGTCTTCGGTGCCCACCATGCCCCAGCGCGTGCCCTGCTCGTTGCCGCCGGTCGCCTGATAGGCCGCGCTGCCTTTCTGGTTGCTCGTGTAGGTGAAGCCCGCGTCGACGATGCCGTACAACGTCACGCTCGACTGCGCCATGGCGCTAGCGCATAACGCGGCACCGATGCCCGCGCCCGCGAGCGCCATCGCCAAACCTTTGCTGTTCATCTGCGTTCCTTTGTGGTGAGTGTGTGAGCCCGCACGACGAAGCCGGTACTTATCGGATAAATCACTCGGCCCCTATGTTTTATTGAATAAAACAACGTATCGTTTATTATTCGAAATGCAAAATTGTCCGGTCAAGACTCGGCAAAAATACTGGTTTGCCCGCATTGACGCTAACGCCTGGCGCTGGGGGTTTTAGTAGCCAATACGGCGCAAAGTCTTGCCCAGTATGGGACTGTGATTGAATGACCCGGATAGCAAGGCTTTTGACGACTCACTTGACCAACAATAGGGTTCGTCGTTAAATATTGATATGTTGTTTTATTTAATAAAACACGAACCGCACTTATCCCGGTCAAGACGACCTTTTACAGCGCGTCGGCCACCCGAAAGGAATTTGCTTTGACGTCCGCCAGCAACACTTCTGCCGCGCCTGCTTTTGCGCCTGCTTTTGCGCCGTACTTCGTCGCCGAACCTGCCGGCGTCCGGTTGCCGATCCTGTTCGATTCGCCGCATAGCGGCATCGCACTGCCGGCCGACTTCGGCGCCTGCGCGCCGCTCGCCGCAATCCACAGTTCATGGGACGCCTTCGTCGACGAGTTGTGGAGCGCCGTGCCCGAGCAGGGCGGCGTGCTGATCGGCGCGCATTTCCCGCGCGCCTATATCGACCCGAACCGCGCGATCGGCGACATCGACGCGCAATTGCTCGACGAGCCGTGGCCCGAACCGCTCGCGCCGGAGAAATACACGTTGCGCGGCATGGGCCTGATCCGCCGCGACGCACTGCCGAACCTGCCGATGTACGACCGCAAATTGAGCGTGGCCGAAGTGCGGCATCGCATCGATGCGTACTACCTCCCGTATCGCGCGGCACTTGCCGCCGCCGCCGAACGCGCGGTCGCGGAACACGGCGCGTTGTGGCACGTCGACTGTCATTCGATGAAATCGCGTGGCAACGCAATGAATGTCGACGCGGGCGCGGCGCGTCCCGATTTCGTGATCAGCGACCGCCTCGGCAGCACCGCCGATCCGGCCTTCACGCAATGGGTCGCCGACTACTTCAGCCGCGCCGGCTACCGCGTACAGGTCAACGAGCCGTATCAGGGCGGCGACCTGCTTACCGCCGTCAGCGATCCGGCGCGGCGGCGCCACAGCATCCAGATCGAACTGAATCGCGGGCTGTATATGGACGAAGCCGCGTTCGTCAAACATGCCGGCTTCGACACGCTCAAACGCGCGCTCGACGCCTTCGTCGCCGCGCTCGCCGATTACGTGCGCGCGCAGCTCGCCGCGCCCCGCGCGGCGCAATAAAGGAATGACCGTGAACTACATCGTCGATTCCGTCGACAGCGCGCTGAAGCTGCTGAGCCATGTCGCCGAACATCCGGGCCTGGGCGTCACCGAACTCGCCAATCAACTCGGCATCAACAAATCGCGCGCGTATCGCATGCTCTGCACGCTCGAACTGCATCGCTTCGTCGTGCAGGACACGCGCGCGTCGACCTATTCGCTCGGGCCGCAGGCTTTCGTGATCGGCGTGGCTGCCGCGCAGCAGAACACACTGGTGCGCTCGGCACAGAAGCACATGCTGGTGCTCAACCAGGCGATCAACGAAAACGTCGTGCTGCGAGTGCGCGAAGGGTTGGAGACGGTATGCGTCGCACGTTGCGAAAGCACGCATGAAATGCGCACCATCGGCGCGGTCGGCAATCGCCGCCCGCTCAATAGCGGCGCGTCGGGGAGGATTCTGCTGGCATTCGCGCCGGACGCCGTCAAGACCGAATACCTCGCGCGTCTGAAGAAGCTGCCGCAGCCGCCCGATCTGATGAAGCTGGTCGACGAACTGGATGCGATCGCGCGCAAAGGCTACGCGGTGAGCGTCGGCGAAGTGACGGCGGGTGCGGTGGCTATTTCGGTGCCGGTGCGCGATATGAGCGGCGAGGCCGTGGCAGCGATCAGCGTGTCGGGGCCGGAAATGCGCATCAGCCGGATCGAGATTCCCGATTACCTCGAACGTCTGCAGGCCTGCAGCCGCACGATCTCCGCCGAACTCGGCTACACCGCGCCACAAGCGGCGACTCAACCGGCGTGAGCGCCCAAGATCCCCACATGACCACGCTCGCCCCCTCCGCCACCGCCGACGACGATCATCCGCACGAGCGCCAGTCCGGCAACGGCGCCGGTGAAGAAGACAAGAAACCGCACGGCAAGATGCTGCACCCGGTCGTGATGATGATCTGGGTGCTGCTCGCCGCCGTGGCAATGACGTATCTGATCGACGCCGGTCGCTTCGAGCGCCACGACAAACTGGTCGTGCCGGGCACGTATCACGTCGTGCCGAAGAGCCGCACTCTCGCCACGCTGGTCGCGCCCAGCGTCAGCAAGAGCACGGCGGATCAGGCCGCGCCGGCCAGCCTCGTGTCGGCCTTCGTCGCCGTGCCGAACGGCTTGATCAAGAACGCGCCGCTGATCTTCATGGTGATGTTCGTCGGCGGCATGTTCGGCGTGATGCGCAAAACCGGCGTGGTGGACGCGGGCATCGACCGGCTGTTGCAGCTCACCGCCGGCAACGTCTATGTGCTCGCGCCGCTGCTGATGCTGCTGATCGGTCTCGGCAGCACGCTGCTCGGCTTCATCTCCGAATACCTCGTGATCATTCCGATGGTGATGGTGCTGACGCGCCGCCTCGGGCTGTCCAATCTGTTCGCGGTCGCGCTCGTGGCCATCGCGGCGAAGGTCGGCTATATCGCCTCGGTGACCAATCCGCTCTCGCTCGCGGTCGCGCAGCCGATCGTCGGCGTGCCGCTGTTTAGCGGCATCGGCATGCGAATCGGCGTGTTCGTCGTGTTCATGACGCTCGGCATTCTGTATCTGCTCGCGCAGGTGCGGTTGAGCGGCTTCCGGCTGACCGCGGCGCGCGCCAGTCTCGAAGCGCATCCGCAAACGCGGCTTTCGCGCCGCCACAAAGCGACGCTGCTCGTGCTGAGCGTGGCCGCCGCGATGCTGGTGATCGGCACGCGCGAACTGAAGTGGGGCAACGTGGAGTTGTCCGCGTTCTACGTGTTCATCAGCGTCGTCACGGCGGTGGTGGGGCGACTCGATTCGCGCGGCGCGGCCGACGCATTTGTCGACGGCATGAAGAGCATGATTCTCGCGGGACTGCTGATCGGCCTCGCGGCATCGGTCGAACTGATTTTGCAGAACAGCCTCGTGCTGGACACGCTGATCGATCACTTCACGCGCCTCGCACGCGGCCAATCCGCCGTGTGGGTCGCCAATGGCTTGATGGCCGTGCAGATGGTGCTCGACGTCTTCATTCCTTCGGTGTCCGGCAAAGCCGCGGTCAGCATGCCGATTATCGGGCCGATCGCGCAGTTGTCCGGCGTGAGCGGCCAGACCTCCGTGCTCGCGTTCGTGCTCGGCGGCGGCTTGACCAACATGGTGACGCCCACCTCGGGCATGCTGCTCGCCTATCTCGCCACCGCGCGCGTGGGCTTCGGCCAGTGGCTGCGCTTCATCCTGCCGTTGTTCGTGGTGCTATTGCTGCTGTCGGGCGGCGCACTCGCGTTGGCCGTCTGGACGGGGTATTGAGCACCGCCGAAACGCACCAGGGCATACCCGAATCCGCCAGCCGCGTGGAAGATCCACCTCAAAACTTCATTAAAACGCGCGGCTCTTCTCGCCCATGGCTTGCACTCTGATCAAACTAGAAAAAATTCACTCTAATCGGCGCTAAAAAATAGAGTCTCTTTCGCTGCGTCACCTCCGTGGTCCCCACCACCGCGCGCGGATGCAAAATATTGGAGACTCACCCATGACCGCTCGCCTGCCCATCGACGGCACGCCCGCTCTCGCCGACTACAAGCTGTCCGACAACCTCACCGCGACGCGCGGCCGGATCTTCCTGACCGGCACGCAGGCCCTGGTGCGGCTGGTGTTGATGCAGCGCGCCGCCGACAAGGCGCGCGACATGAACACCGCCGGCTTTATCAGCGGCTATCGTGGCTCGCCGCTCGGCATGGTCGACCAGCAGTTGTGGAAGGCGAAAAAACTGCTCGCCGCGAGTGATATTCGCTTTCTGCCCGCGATCAACGAAGAACTCGGCGGCACCGCCGTGCTCGGCACGCAGCGGGTGGAATCGGACCCGGAGCGCACCGTCGACGGCGTGTTCGCGATGTGGTACGGCAAGGGCCCGGGCGTGGACCGCGCGGGCGACGCGCTCAAGCACGGCAACGCGTACGGCTCGTCGCCGCACGGCGGCGTGCTGGTGGTGGCGGGCGACGACCACGGCTGCGTGTCGTCGTCGATGCCGCATCAGAGCGACTTCGCGATGATGGCATGGCATATGCCGGTGGTGAATCCGTCGAATATCGCCGACATGCTCGAATTCGGCCTGTACGGCTGGGCAATGTCGCGCTTCTCGGGCGCCTGGGTCGGCTACAAGGCGATCTCCGAAACGGTCGAATCGGGCTCCACGGTCGATCTCGACGCACTCCAAACCGAATGGGCCGCTCCGGAAGATTTCACCGCGCCCGCCGGCGGCCTGCATAACCGCTGGCCGGACCTGCCGAGCCTGACCATCGAGTCGCGGATGCATGCGAAGCTCGACGCGGTGCGTCACTTCGCGCGCGTGAACAGTATCGACAAATGGATCGCACCGAGCCCGCACGCCAACGTGGGCATCGTCACCTGCGGCAAGGCGCATCTGGACCTGATGGAAACGCTGCGCCGTCTCGATCTGACGGTGGCGGATCTGGAAGCGGCCGGCGTGCGCATCTACAAGGTCGGCCTGTCGTTTCCGCTGGAGATGACGCGAATCGACGCGTTCGTCTCCGGTTTGTCCGAAGTGCTGGTGATCGAGGAGAAAGGCCCGGTCATCGAACAGCAGATCAAGGACTATCTGTACAACCGCACGCAAGGCACGCGGCCGATCGTAATCGGCAAGAACGCGCAAGACGGCACGCTGTTGTTGTCTTCGCTCGGTGAATTGCGGCCCTCGCGCATTCTGCCGGTGTTCGCGGACTGGCTCGCGAAACACAAACCGGCGCTCGACCGCCGCGACCGCGTGGTCGAACTGGTCGCGCCGCATATTCTCTCGAACGCCGCGGACAGCGTGAAGCGCACGCCGTACTTCTGCTCGGGCTGCCCGCACAACACGTCGACGAAAGTGCCGGAAGGCTCGATCGCGCATGCGGGCATCGGCTGCCACTTCATGGCGTCGTGGATGGAGCGCGACACCACCGGCCTGATCCAGATGGGCGGCGAAGGCGTCGACTGGGCCTCGCATTCGATGTTCACGAAAACGCGCCACGTGTTCCAGAATCTCGGCGACGGTACCTACTTCCATTCCGGCATTCTCGCGATCCGCCAGGCCGTGGCGGCGAAAGCCACCATCACCTACAAGATTCTTTATAACGACGCGGTCGCGATGACCGGCGGCCAGCCGGTGGACGGCAGCATTTCGGTGCCGCAGATCGCGCGTCAGGTGGAAGCCGAAGGCGTGTCGCGCTTCGTCGTGGTGAGCGACGAGCCGGAGAAATACGACGGCCATCACGATCTGTTTCCGAAGGGCACGACATTTCACCATCGCAGCGAAATGGACGCCGTGCAGCGCGAGTTGCGCGACACCGACGGCGTGACCGTGCTGATCTACGACCAGACCTGCGCCGCGGAAAAACGCCGGCGCCGGAAAAAAGGCGAATTTCCCGACCCCGACAAGCGCCTCTTCATCAACGAGGAAGTGTGCGAAGGCTGCGGCGATTGCGGCGTGCAGTCGAATTGCCTGTCGGTCGAGCCGGTCGAAACGGCCTTGGGACGCAAGCGCCGGATCGATCAATCGTCGTGCAACAAAGACTTTTCGTGCGTGAACGGCTTCTGCCCTAGCTTCGTTACCGTGGAAGGCGGCAAGCTGAAAAAAGCCGCAGGCGCCGCGTTCGATCCGCAAGCGCTGGCCGCGCGCGTCGGCACGCTGCCGATT
The DNA here is from genome assembly GCF_003269035.1 of Paraburkholderia bryophila. GTDB lineage: Bacteria > Pseudomonadota > Gammaproteobacteria > Burkholderiales > Burkholderiaceae > Paraburkholderia > Paraburkholderia bryophila. The sequence goes on from NZ_QLTK01000039.1 coordinate 34,709, forward strand.
CCCGCGACGCATCTGGACGCCGCGCCGTACGACATTCTCGTGACCGGTGTGGGCGGCACGGGTGTCGTGACAGTGGGCGCGTTGATCAGCATGGCCGCGCATCTGGAAGGTAAGAGCGCGTCGGTGCTCGACTTCATGGGCTTCGCGCAGAAGGGCGGCTCGGTGCTGTCGTTCGTCCGCTTCGCCGCACGCGACGAGTGGCTCAACCAGGTGCGTATCGACACGCAACAGGCCGACGTCCTGCTCGCCTGCGACATGGTGGTCGGCGCGAGCGCCGATGCGTTGCAAACGGTGCGTCACGGCCGTACCCGCATCGTCGTGAACACGCATGCGATTCCGAACGCGACCTTCGTGACGAACCCGGACGCGACGCTGCACGCCGACGCGCTGATCGACAAGATGCGTCACGCGGCCGGCGCGGAACGCCTGTCGACCTGCGACGCCCAGGCACTCGCCACGCGTTTTCTCGGCGACACGATCGGCGCGAACATTCTGATGCTCGGCTACGCATGGCAACTCGGTCTGGTGCCGGTGTCGTTCGCCGCGATGATGCGCGCGATCGAACTGAACAACGTCGCGGTGCAGATGAATCAACTGGCGTTTTCGATCGGCCGTCTGGCGGCGGAAGATCCGGCCGCGCTCGACGCGTTGTGGCAAGCGCGGCATCTGGCGAAACAGGCCGTGAAGGTGGATACGCTGGACGAGCTGATCGCCCATCGTGAAGGCCGCCTGCAGATTTACGGCGGCGCGAGCTATGTGAAACGCTATCGCGCGCTGGTCGACGCGGCACGCCGCGCCGAAACCGCCGTGAATGCGCAAAGCGAGCGCGTCACGCGCGCCGTCGCGACGACGTTCTATCGTCTGCTGGCGGTGAAGGACGAATACGAAGTCGCGCGCCTGCACACGGACACCGCTTTCCGTGAAGCACTCGAAGCACAATTCGAGGGCGTGGCCGGCAAGGACTTCGGCATCAAGTTCAACCTCGCGCCGCCGACCATTGCGCGTCCGCAGCACGGCAAGAATCCGACCAAGAAAGTCTTCGGTCAATGGATGTGGCCGGTGCTCGGCATGATGGCGAAATGGCGTGGTCTGCGCGGCACGATGCTTGATCCGTTCGGCCGCACGCTGGAGCGCAAGATGGAACGCGACCTGGCCGGCGATTACGAAACCACGCTGCAACGCGCGTTCGCGAAGCTCGACACGACCACGCTGGAAGATGTCGCGAAGCTGGCGGATCTGCATGCCCGTGTGCGCGGTTATGGTCACGTGAAGCTGGCTAATCTGGCGGGCGTGAAGCGCGGCGAGCGTGATCTGGCGGCGCGCTTGCAGATCGATCCGGCAACCAGCGCGGCGGTGCGTCAGTCGCTGGATGAGGTGAAGGGCGCCGGGCAGTTGCGCGGGATTCCGGTGGTGGTCGCGAAGTAGGTTTCGCGGGTAGCGATCAGGACGTCGGTAAAGCAATGCCGCTTCGAGTTTTGGGCTCGAAGCGGCATTTTCGTTTGAGTTTGGATTGCAGTTGCGCGCGAGATTACGGCTTTATGCTCATGCGTTCGCGCTCATGCGTTCACGTTAGCAATGCCCGGACCTTCGCGACTCGATCAGCGTCGACCGGCGCGAGGCCGTTACCGCCCACCCGAACGCCCGAACCGAAATGCACCGCGTCGACTCGCGTTCGGCTCGCAAAGCCGGCGATCGCATCCACGGTTAGACCCGCGCCCGCCAACACGGTGCAATGCGAACCCGATGCCTGCTGTACCAACTCGCGGATCGTGGCTTCCGCATTCAGTACCGACGCCTGTCCGCCCGACGTCAACACGTTCGTCACTTCAGGGAAACCCAGCAGCACGTCCAGGGACCGGCATAAATCGCGCGTTTCGTCGAACGCCCGGTGGAAGGTAATGGCCAAACCATCGGCGGCATCGATCGCGCGGGCAAGCGCTTCGCGGTCGATCTCCCCCGCCTCGTTCAGCATGCCGATCACCACACCGTTCGCAGCCGCCGCCTTGACCGCACGCACGTCGCGCCACATCGCCGCGTAGTCGTCCGCGTCATAAACGAACGAGCGGCTATGCGGCCGCACGATCACGTTCACGGGAATATCGACGGCCGCCACCACCGCTTCGATCAGGCCGATGCTCGGCGTCAGACCGCCCTCGCCCATCGCCGTGATGAGTTCGAGACGGTCGGCGCCCGCTTGCTCGGCAAGGCGCGCATCGGCAACGGTCGTGGCAATGACTTCGAGTAGAACGGACATAGGCGCGTCTGAGTGTCGTCGTTGAAAACGACATCATCGCAGACTGGCTGAGCTGGCTTATTCCTCGACCCAATCGATGTCGCCGCACAGCACGCAGGTCTGCTCGCCGACGCGCGTCGCCACCGAAAGCGTCACGCACGGCAACGCCTCGTTGATCGACAGATACGGACGCGTTACATGCACACGTTCCGGCGCATTGATCGCGTCGCGGAAATACGGACGACGCAACCAGTTCGCCCCTTGCGCGTCCGCCAGCGGCAGAAAGCGCGTTTCATGCGCCGCACGATCCGCGCGCAACACGACATTGCGGCCGGCCTGCTTGCCTTTGGCATCGAGCAGAAAGCAGCGCGCGGCGTGATCGAGCGCGAGGAAATTCCAGCACACTTCTTCGAGCGGTTCACCGGCCGCCAGCCGCTCGGCCGCGCGTTCGAAGGCCCGCAGATACGGCACGAGACGGCTCGCGCTGCGGCGCTCGCGCGCTTCGGTCTGATCGCGATAGCGTTCGGTGAGTTCGCTGATGCACTCGGCGGCATGCGCCGCATCGGCTGCGGCCGGATTTGGCCGGCCGAAGAAAAAGCCCTGCACGAAGTCCGCGTTGCAGGCGAGCGCCATCTGCGCTTCGTGCTCGGTTTCCACGCCTTCGATCAGCACCAGTTTGCCCGCTTCGTGCAGCAGCGCGACGAGCCCCGGCAGAATCGTCGCCATATCCGCGCGATGCGCGGCGTGCGACAGCATGATGCGATCGAGCTTGACGATATCGGGATTCAACTGCCAGATCCGTTCGACGTTCGAATGCCCCGCGCCGAAATCGTCGAGCGCGATCAGGAAGCCGCGCTCGCGGAATTGACGCACGGCATCGGCCAGACGTTCGAGGTCTTCCGCGCGATGCTCGAGCACTTCGAGCACGATGCGCCGTGGCGGCAGATCGAGGCGCTTGAGCGTGGCCAGCAACGCGGCCGACAGATACGGATCGGTGAGCGCGCCCGGATGCACGTTCAGGAACAGCCATTCGCGCTCGGCGCCGAGCACCTTGAAGTTCTCCAGATGCAGGGTCTGCGCAAGCCGGTCCACTTGCAGCACGTCGCCCAGACGAGCGGCCTCGCCGAATACGTCGAGCGGCGACACGGGGCGGTCGAGCGCGTCGTGCGCGCGCAGCAGTCCCTCGTAGCCGACCGCCCGCATATGCGACAGGCTGAAAATCGGTTGAAACACGCTGGTCAGCGTCAGTTCGCCATGCTGAACCGAATAGCGTTCGAGCCCCGACGTCACTTCGACGTCGAAGCCATGCGGCACGCTGGCCGTTCTTTCCTGTTGCGCAATCGTCATGCAATCCTCTCACGCGAGAGCCGGGCCGGTCCGAACGCGGAAGCGAACAACGGCGGCGCCAATTCTCAAAATGTGCGTCATCGATATCTCTTAAGCAAGCTCCATGCGCACGCTGGCGCACATTCGAATGAAGTTTGCATCGGAGATTGCACGGCGCAAGGGCCAATGCGCCGCACGCGGGCGCAGCGCGCACCGTTTCGGTGCGTAGGGCGATTGCCACGCATTGGGACGGGCGGTGAGCTAACGCTTGGCCCCGATGCCGGGCTCGCAGGAAGGCGCGAGCTCATCGGGCTAAACTTCGCGGGATAAACTCCGTGGGCTAAGCTTCGCGGGCGACACGTCGCCGCCGCGTCGTTGCAAAGCCGACGCGACGGCGTCGCCCCTCTCTCAAGTCACCCCTGTCATCTCCCCAGAAACAGACCGATGGACATTGTCTTTACCGTATTGATTCTTCTGCTGGCCGTCTCCGCGTCGGGCATCGTCACCCGTTTGCTGCCGTTCGCTTTGCCGCTGCCGCTCGTGCAGATCGCGATCGGCGCCATGCTCGCCTGGCCGAAACTCGGACTGCACGTCACGTTCGATCCGGACATCTTCATGATGCTGTTCATCCCGCCGCTGCTGTTCGCGGATGGCTGGCGCATTCCGAAACGCGAGCTGTTCATGGCGCGCCGCTCGATCCTGATGCTCGCGCTCGGCCTCGTTTTCATGACGGTGCTGGTGGTCGGCTATTTCGTGCATGCGCTGGTGCCGGCGATTTCGCTGCCGGTCGCGTTCGCGCTCGCCGCCGTGTTGTCGCCGACCGATGCGGTGGCGTTGTCCGGCATCGTCGGCAAGGGCAAGATTCCTGGCCGGCTGATGCATATCCTCGAAGGCGAAGCGTTGATGAACGACGCGTCCGGTCTCGTCGCACTGAAGTTCGCGATCGCCGCCGCGCTGACCGGCGTGTTCTCGCTGCGCGACGCGTCGATCAGCTTCGTGATCATCGCCGCCGGTGGGCTTGCGACGGGCGCCGCGGTGAGCTGGCTGTTCAGCTTCGTGTCGGCGCATTTTCTGAGTCTCAACGAAGAAGGCGATCCGGCGCCCGGCGTCGTGATGACCTTGCTGATTCCGTTCGCCGCCTATCTGATCGCCGAGCGTTTCGAGTTGTCCGGCATTCTGTCCGCGGTCGCAGCCGGCATGATGATGAACTACGCAAGCATTGCGAACGCGGGGCCGGTGTCGTCGCGAGTGCGCTCGAACAGTACGTGGACCATGATCGAGTTCGTCTTCAACGGCATGGTGTTCATTCTGCTGGGGCTGCAGTTTCCGCACATACTCGGCCGCGCGCTGCTCGACGCGCACGAAACCAGCAACGCCCAGGTCGGCCTGCTGATCGGTTACATCGCAGCGGTCGCGCTGGCGCTCTACGCAATGCGCTTCGTGTGGGTGTGGCTGCTGCGCTGGTTCGCGAGCCGTGGCGCAACGAAGCGCGGCGTGGCGAACGCGGTGCCGGGTTTGCGCACGGTCACGGTGACGACCGTGGCCGGCGTGCGCGGCGCGGTGACGCTGGCGGGTGTGTTGTCGTTGCCGGAAATGCTGCCGGACGGCGCGCCGCTGCCGGGCCGCGATCTGGCGGTTTTCATCGCGTCGGGCGTGATTCTGGTGTCGCTGCTGGTGGCGGTCGTGGCACTGCCGTTGTTGTTGCGCGGCTGGCGCAAGGGTCGCGATCCGCATGCGGCCGAAGAAGCACTCGCCCGCACGATGGCCGCGCAAGCCGCGATTCGCGCGATCGACGTGATGCACGATAAAGAATGTGCCGGTCTGGAAGAATCGGCCTCGGCCTACGCGGCGGATGTCACCGCACGGGTGATGGATTTGTATCGGCGCCGGCTCGCCACGCTCGACGACGAACAGGAGCCGCGCGAGCTGGCGCGCCTCGCCGATGCGCTGGAGTTCCGAATGAAGCTCGCTGCGATGCGCGCCGAACGCAAGACCTTGCTGGCGCTACGCAATAGTCAGCAGATCAACGACGAGACGTTGAACAAGCTGATGCGCGAGGTGGATCTGTCGGAGACGGCGCTAACCGCGCGCAAGAAATAAAGCCGCATTTGCCATCGCGGCGGCGTTGGTCTGGAGACCGCTTTAAACCAACGTCGCCGCCGGGACCGCACTTAGCGCCGGTCTAAAACTCGTTTCACGCGAGCGGCCCTTGCGCCGCTTTCCTACGCAGCAGCGCGTACAGAATGATCGCGCCGAAGGTCGCGGTACCGATCCCGCCGAGCCCGAATCCGCCGAGCTTCAACGAGAAATCGCCCGCGCCCAGCACGAGCGTCACCGCGGCCACGATCAGGTTGCGGTTGTCGGAGAAGTCCACCTTGTTGACGACCCAGATGCGCGCGCCGGTCACGGCAATCAGCCCGAACACGACGATCGACACGCCGCCCAGCACCGGCCCCGGAATGGTTTGAATCACCGCGCCGAACTTCGGCGAGAAACCCAGCACCAGCGCGATCAAGGCCGCGATCACGAACACCAGCGTCGAATAGATTTTGGTGACGGCCATCACGCCGATGTTTTCGGCGTACGTCGTCACACCGGTGCCGCCGGCGAAGCCCGACACGATGGTCGCGAGCCCGTCGCCGAGAAACGCGCGGCCGACATAGGCGTCCAGGTTCTGGCCGGTCATGGCGCTGACGGCCTTGATATGGCCGAGATTTTCCGCGACGAGAATCACCGCGATCGGCGCGAGCAAGGTCATCGCCTGCACGTTGAAGACCGGCGCCGTGAAATGCGGCATGCCGAACCACGCGGCGTTCGCGACGATCGCGAAATCGATCGGCTTGCCCATGCCAAGGCCGTTAGTGACGATCGCGTAAATCACATAGGCCATCAGCAGGCCGACGAGAATCAGCAGACGCTGCAGCATGCCGCGCGCGAACACCGCCACCGCGCCGACGCACAGCACGGTGACCAGCGCCATCCACGATTCGAAGTTGCTGCCGCTCACGCCGTGTACCGCGATCGGCGCGAGATTCAGACCGATCACACAGACGATCGCCCCCGTCACGACCGGCGGCATCAGCGTTTCGATCCAGCGCGTGCCGACCGCCGACACGATCAGCCCGATGATCGCGTATACCACCCCGCACGCGATGATCCCGCCCAGCGCCACCGGAATATTCAGATTCGGACCGTGACCGCCGTAGCCCGTCACCGCGATCACCAGACCGATGAACGCGAAGCTCGAACCGAGGTAGCTCGGCACGCGGCCGCCCACCAGCACGAAGAACAGCAGCGTGCCGACGCCCGACATGAAGATGCAGAGGTTCGGATCGAAGCCCATCAGCAGCGGCGCGAGCACGGTCGAACCGAACATGGCGACGACGTGCTGCACGCCCATCGCAACCATTTGCGGCCACGCGAGCCGTTCGTCGGTGCCGACGATGCGGCCTTCGGCGCCGGCAGACTGGCGGCGCCAGCGGGGAAAATAGGAATCGGCCATGGCGGGGGTTCTCCTCTGTTCGGCGTGTTTTATCGTGGACGGCACGGAACGAGTCGCCGCCGCTCAAGAATCAGGCGCGAGTGTACGGAGTGCCAATGGGCCTGGCAAGGGTGGTTAAACACGTGGCTTTCACTAACGTGCGAGCGCGCTGCGAGCCGCGATGCACACGGCGCTGGCGGCTCAGGCGGCGCGCACGAATGCCCCTCAGGCGGCGCGCGCTTCGAGCGAGAACACCGTCACGGCCGTTTGCAGTTGCCGCGCCTGATCCGCCATCGACGCCGCCGCGGCCGCCGCCTGCTCGACGAGTGCGGCGTTCTGCTGGGTCACGTCGTCCATCTGCGCGACCGCGCGGTTGACTTCCTCGATGCCGGTGCTCTGCTCCTGCGATGCCGACGAAATCTCGCCCATGATGTCGGTCACGCGCTTCACCGCGTGCGTGACTTCGGCCATGGTCTGGCCGGCGCGCTCGGCGAGTTCGGCACCGCTGCCCACGCGTGCCGTGGAGCTTTCGATCAGCTCCTTGATCTCCTTGGCGGACACCGCGCTGCGCTGCGCGAGCGAACGCACTTCGCCCGCCACTACCGCGAAGCCGCGCCCCTGCTCGCCGGCGCGTGCAGCTTCGACCGCGGCGTTCAACGCAAGAATGTTGGTCTGGAATGCAATCCCTTCGATCACCGCGATGATGTCGGTCATGCGCTTCGATCCGGCCGCCAGCTCGCGCATGGTCTCGACCACGTCGCCCACCAGGCTGCTGCCGCGCGCCGCGACTTCCGACGCGCCATGCGCCACGCCGCCCGCCTGCTGTGCGTTCTCGGCGTTCATCTTCACCGTCGACGTGAGTTCCTGCATGCTCGACGCGGTTTCCTGCAAGGCGGCGGCCTGCTCTTCGGTGCGTTGCGACAGATCGGTATTGCCCTGCGCGATCTCGCCCGACGCCATCAGGATCGACTCGCTCGATTCGCTGATGCCCGAGACGATGCCCGCCAGCCGCTCGCGCATGTTGCGCAGCGCGAACAGCATGCTGGTCGTGTCGCCGGCGCGGGTGTCGACGCGTACGCTCAGGTCGCCGCCGGCGATCCGGTTGGCAATCTGCATCGCGTAGTCCGGCTCGCCGCCGAGCTGACGCGCCAGACGGCGGGCGATCAGTGTGGCGAGCAGCATGCCCACCACGATCGCACCCAGCACCAGCACGCTCATCACGATCCGCATGTGCTGGTAGTCGTCGCTCGCTTCCTGCTGCGCTTCGTTGGCTTGCTGACGGCGGTAATCGATCAATGCCGTGATGCGGTCACGCAGTGCTTCGCTGGCGGCAATCGCGCGACGCACGAGTTCGTTGTTGTCGACGCCTGCGGGAATCGGCTCGAGCCCGATCTGCTGATGCACGATGCCTTCCCACACCGCCGATTCGCGCAGCACGCCGTCGAACATCTCCTGACCCTTGCCGGTGCCGATGGTCTTGCGATATTCGTCGTAGGCACTGTGCATGGTCTTCAGCGACGCGACGATGCCATCCTTGAGCTTTTGACGACCGGCGTCGTCGGTGGCATAGCCGAGGTTCGCCGCGGCCAGATCGGAATCGATCTTGTGGCGATTGGCTTCTTCCATCCAGTAGAGACCGTTCATATGTTTGTCGCCGATCACGGTCGTGATGTCATGCATCGACGACAACGTGCTCAGCGCCGTCGCGCCGATCACGACGCAAAAGCCGATCACGAGGGCGAACGCCAGCAACAGTTTGCGGAATACGGTCATGCGGTCGAACCACTTCATCTCATCATCCCTTCACAAGGTCTCGACAGGCTGTTTCGCCATCGCGCCGTCACGCCCCGTTCGAATTCAGTCGGGTACGTAGCGACGCTCCTTCTCCTTTACGGCTGTCATGACGGAGTCTTGATCGGACAAATGGCAGGAATAACGGGGAAAGGATGATGTAAGCGAGGGGTGTCGAGCGGGGCCGGATCGCGGCGCCATGCCTGTACGGCCGCAAGCCAGAACGGCGTTTGGGACTTGTCCGATGTATTGGGGTAAACCGGTCTCTTACACTGCGTTTGCTGCGTTCACCCCCATGAACTGCATGCGATGTTGTAACTCTCCGACTTGCCGCTCACGCTTCCCCGGCGTGAGCGGCTTTTTTTCGTCTGGCGCTTATTCGCTCGCGGCGAAAGCGCTTTCGGCGAGCCGCAACACGTGAGCGCCTACGTCGTCCGGCCAGGCCGCGACGATCGCCGCGAATCGCGGCCGGTCGTTCGCGTAGAGCGCGCGCGTGGCCTCTTCGTAGTCCGGCAGATTGCCGGTCAGCGCGGTCATGAAGCGATACACGGACTCCTGCGCCGCGCGTCGCCGGTCCTTGTCCTCACTTGCGCTGCGCGCCGCCTCGACCAGCTTGCGCAGCGCCACCGACGCGCCGCCGGATTGTCCGTTCAGCCAGTCCCAGTGACGCGGCAGCAAGGTGACCTCGCGGGCCACGACGCCGAGTTTGGGCCGGCCGCGGCCGCGCGGCGTGTCGTCCTGCTTTGCAGTGGCGGGTTCGGCGGCCGCTTCGGAGGCTGCTTCACTGTCTCCCGGCTGGCCAACCAGCCGCGCCACGATCTCCTCCGACGTCCCGCGCAGATCGAATTCCACCGGCTGACTCGTGATGTCGTCGAAGATCAGCACGGGCGCCTGTTCGCCGCGTGCGAGCACTGCTTTGACCGCCAATGCGACGTCCGGCAGCGAACCCGAGGCGATTCGGCGATGGCCTTCAAAGGCGGTGCAAGTGGAGATAGACGAGGTCACGGCAAACTCCTGATAGAAGATTTTGCCGAATTATACCCGGATGAAATTGAAGTGCAATATATTACCCGGGCCAAATTCAAAACGACCGCGCTAGCCTGCGATGACGGCGCGCGCTTCAGGTCGCCGTTGCCGCCTCAGTGTCCCGGTGTGACCACTGCATGGCGAGCGTGCGTATGAACCGTCGCGCGATAACCCGTCACGCGATTGCGGCCCGCGTCTTTGGCTTCGTAAAGCGCCTCGTCGGCGGCATTGATCAGCGCGCGGCTCGTCGCGAAGGCGTGGCCGTGGGTCGTGGCGACGCCCACGCTTACCGTCAGCACATGATGCGAACTCGCCACATGGCGCAACTCGCGAGCGTGAATCGCGGCGCGGATCTTCTCGGCGATGTGCGCCGCGCCGGCCGCGTCGGTATCCGGCAGCAGCACCGCGAACTCTTCGCCGCCGTAACGCGCCGCCGTGTCGCCCGGGCGCCGCACGTTCTGCGAGATGCAGCGGGCGACGGTGACGAGCGCATCGTCGCCCGCCGAATGACCGTACAGATCGTTGAAGCCCTTGAAATTGTCGACGTCGATCAGCAGCATCGACAGCGCCCAGCCGTTGCGCTGCGCGCGGCGCCATTCCGCGTCGACCTCTTCCTCGAAGGTTCGACGGTTGTTCAGGCCGGTCAAGCCGTCGGTGCGCGCCAGCATGCGCAACTCTTCCTCGGCGGCGCGGCGATGCCGCAACTGCTGCGAAAACAGCAACGCCAGCGCGATGATCGTCAGATCGAGCGCGGCGATCAGCGAACCGATGATCCACGCGCGCCGCCGCCATTCCACGTAGATGTCACGCGTGGACAGCGCGACGTCGAGGATCAGCGGATACATGTCGATATGGCGGAACGCGTACCAGCGCTCGACGCCGTCGATCGCCGCCGTGCCGAAGAAGTCGCCGCTCGGCTGGGTGAGAAAGCGCGAATAGTTGGCGGTGCCGGCGAGGCCGATGCCGATGATCTTCGGATCGTAAGGACGCCGCATCAGCATCGTGCCGTCGCTCAGCATCAGCGCCATCGAGCCGCCGGCGCCGAGATTCATGCCGGCGAACAGGCTGCGGAAGTAAGTCAGGCGCATCGTGCCCACCACCACGCCGCCGAAGCTGCCGTCCGGCTTTGTAATCCGCCGGCTCAGCGCAATGCTGACTTCCTTGCCGGTCACCTTAGGTACGAACGGATGGCTGAGATAGAGGCCGACGTTGGGCGAATCGCACTGCACCTTGAAGTAGTCGCGATCGGCGAGATTGATCTTGCGCGGCGGCGAGGCTTGCGAATCGAAGCGGATGTTGCCCGCTTCGTCGACGACGAGCAGCGAGCCGAGGTCTTTGGCGCTGGCCGAGCCGTCGAACAGCACCATCTGCCGCAGGGCGGGATCCAGGTCCAGCACGCCGGGCTGCTTCAAACCGTCGATCACCGCGCGCAGCGACAGATCGTAGATTTCCAGATTGCGCGACACGTCGCGCTCGATCAGCAGGGAAACGTTGAAGACGGAGTCCTGGGCGCGCCGCAGCGCGTCGTCGCGCATTTGCGCCAGCACCCACACGGCGATCGCGAGTATCGCGCTGGCCAGCACGATACTGATCGCAATCACGATGTTCGGTCGGCGCGTCACCATGGCAGATTCGTTCAAGCAGGCGCTGAACCACGCGCGTGAAGAAGGAGGCCGCGTCCGCAATAGCGCGTCCCGTTTGCCCGTAGGGTACCAGACGCGGCAATCCGTCAAACGGTTGAATAGATGGCTTTTTCCGGGCTTGAACGAAAATTGGGGCGCTAGCCGGCGTGCAGATCGAGCGCGGCGGCGGACGCCGGGCGGCTGAGCGCGCGAATGTCGATTGTTTCGAGCACCGCCTTCGGGGCGCCGTGGCGCGCGACCGTCAGCATCGCCAGACCGATGTCTTCGGTACTGAGCACGTAGTTGGGCAGCAGTGCGCGCAGCATCGGCAGAATGGGTTTGGCGAGCGCGTAGAACAACCGGTATGAACGCGTTTTCGAGCGGATGCCGTGAAGCGGCTCGATCACGCCGGGGCGGAACAGGTAGACGGCTTTGAACGGCAGCTGCCGTAGCGCGTTCTCGGTACGGCCCTTGACGCGCGCCCACATGCTGCGGCCGCGCTCGGTGCTGTCGGTGCTCGCGCCGGACACGTAGACGAAGGTCATGCGCGGGTTGAGACGCGCGAGCGTGCGTGCCGCCGCCAGCGTCAGGTCATAGGTGAGGCGCGTATAGTCCGCCTCCTGCATGCCCGCAGACGACACGCCGAGGCAGAAGAAACACGCGTCGAAACCGGTGAGCTGGGTTTCCAGCGCGCCGTAGTCCATCAGGTCCGGCTGGATCACCTCCACGAGGCGCGGATCGAGCTGGCCGCTGCGCGTGCGGCCGATCGTCTGGACCACCTCGACATCCGGTGCGCGCAGGCATTCGCGCAACACGCCCTGGCCGACCATGCCGGTCGCGCCGAAAATCAGAACCTTCATGATGCATGCTCCATGGTCGCGCGAGGCCAGCGCGCGTGGGTGAGTGCTTCGGAGACCGCCCACAGGCGCGCGGCAATCGCCTTGTCTTGCGCGAGACGGGAAATGCGCGCTTCACCCGGCGGCCCTTTCAGTTCGAACAGGCCGGTCGGTCCGTAGTAACCGGCGGGTTCGGCGTTGGGCGACGTCGCGGCGAACAGCGTCGGCAATGCGCCGTCCGCGGCCGATTGGCTCGCGAGCGGCTCGAAGGTCATGCGGTTGATCGACTGCAGCAACGTGTCGGCGCCCGGACCGTTGGCGATCAGGTCGGTGCGCGCGTAGCCGGGATGCGCGGCATTGCTCAGCAGTCCCCAGCCGTTGGCGTCGCTGCGGCGTTGCAGTTCGAGCGCGAACATCAGCATCGCCAGTTTCGACTGGGCGTAAGCGGGCCACGGCTTGTAGCCGTGCTGCCATTGCAGGTCGTCGAAATGAATCGCGGCGCCGATCTTGTGTGCGCCGCTGCTCAGATTGACCACGCGCGGCTCGCGTCCTGCGCGCAGCAGCGGCAGCAGGCGTTCGGTCAGCGCGAAGTGACCGAGGTAGTTGGTGCCGAATTGCAGTTCGAAGCCGTCCGAGGTGGTTTGCCGCGTGGGCGGCGTCATTACGCCTGCGTTGTTGATCAATAGATCGAGCGACGCGTGCGCGGACGCGAATTGGTCGGCGAACTGGCGCACGGACGCGAGGCTCGCCAGATCGAGATGCGTATAGCGGATCGACGCGGCGGGATGTTGCGCGCGAATCTTTTCAAGCGCGGCTTGCCCTTTTTGCGCGTTGCGTCCGGTCAGCACGACATCGGCGCCCGCGCCGGCCAGCGCCAGCGCCGTTTCGAAACCGAGGCCGCCGGTCGCGCCGGTGATTACCGCGAGGCGGCCGGTCTGCTGGGGAATGTCCGCAGTGGTCCAGTTGGGCATGTAACGTGTCCTCATTTGTGCGGCGCCGGTTGCGCGCCGCGGTGGCGATTGCTGCGATAAGCGCTCAGGCTTGTGTCGGTGCGCCGGGCGTGACGCTGGCGCTCAGGCTTGCACGCTTGTCACGCCAGACGCTCAAGCTTTCGCCGCTACGGCCGGAAACGCGGGCAGTTGCGCCGGTGCGGAGAAATCCGTCGACAGACTGACGGCGCGCCAGGCTTCGGCGTTCGCCGCGCGCGCCTTGTCGCCCTCACCGCAGTAGTGCAACGCATCGCTACCCAGCAACAGATGCGCCGGCAATACGTCGTGATAGGCGAGCTTCAGCACGACTTGCGCCACCTTCGCCGGATCGCTGGCTTCGCGACCGATGTACTGCTTCAGCATTTCAACGACCGCGCCAACCGACGGCTCATAGTCCGGCAGCAACGCGGGCGTCGCGCCGGACGCCTCGTTGCCCCACTCCGTTTTCATGCCACCCGGCTCGAGCGCGGTGACGTGGACGCCGAACGGCGCGAGCTCCTGGCTCAGCACTTCGGTGAACCCGCCGACCGCCCACTTCGCCGCCTGATACGCTCCGAGCCCCGCGATCCCGACACGTCCGCCGACCGACGAAATCTGGATGATGTGCCCCGCGCGCTGCTGTCTCAGCACCGGCAACGCGGCACGTGTCACGTTGACCACACCGTAGAAATTCGTGTCGATCTGCGCGCGGAAATCGTCCTCGCTGGTTTGCTCGAATGGCACCAGATGACCGAAACCCGCATTGTTGACCACCACGTCGAGGCGGCCGTATGCGTAGACGGCGCTCTGCACCGCAGCGTGCGCCGCCGCCGGATCGGTGACGTCCAACGCGATCGCGCGAACCTGCTCGCCGTAGCGCGCCACCAGATCCTGCAGACGGCCCGGATCGCGCGCCGTGGCCACGACTCGCTCGCCCGCTTGCAACGCGGCGTCGACGATCTCGCGCCCAAGGCCGCGAGCACTTCCCGTTACCAACCAGACTTTCGACATGATGCGCTCCTTCGAGTTAAATGAGCAAGCAATCACTCATTAATAAGACAAAAAAATTAGCGTTTAGCGATCGCGTTCCAGAACGCGTCAAAGCCAGCCGCCCGATAGCGCGCGGCCTGATCCGGTTCCCGCGCGATGAAATCCATGGTGGTTTCCGCGAGCGCGCTCATGATCGCCGACTGGAACGCCGGCGGATGATCGTGCAACACGCCGCTCGCCACGCTCGCCTTGATCATGCCGTTGATGTCGGCAAACGACTGCATGCCGGTGGCCCGCGTAGGCTCGGTGAGCCGCTCGGACACGCTGAGTTGCGCCATGGCGCGGCGCTTTTGCGGCTGCGCGACGCCCCAGTCGACGAACTGATTCCACACGTGCTGCACACGTTCCTTCACGCTCGCGTGTTGTGGATACGTGGTCATCATCACTTCGCGCAGTTCAGCCTTGATGTCGAGGTACAACGCGTTCAGCAACGCGTCTTTACTGTCGAAGTACGTGAACAGCGTGCCTTCCGCGACGCCCGCGAGCTTCGCGATCCGCGCGGTCGGCGCGCCCAGTCCCTGCTCCGCGATCACCGTGGCGGCGGCAGCAAGGATGGCGTTGCGTTTGTCTTCGCTTTTGGGACGGGCCATGCTGATTCGATCCGGCAAATTTCAATAAATGAGTGATTGCTCAATCATAACGACGAACCAGCGCCTGTTCAAGCCGTTTTTTGGATTTCGCTTTTTTTGAATGGACCGTAAGCGTGCCGCCGCCCGCTTACGCCGACATCAAACCTCATTCCAATGTTGTCACCGAGTGCTTAAATTTACTCATCTCATGAGGAAATTACGGCTTCTTCGCTCATCGCGTGCAAGCTTATAGAGACATACCCGATACCCCTTAAGTCCACGAGCCTCTATTCCGATATCCGGTAAATGGGATACCCATTTTGGGGAAATCAACCGCGCAGGGCCGATTTGCAGTTGAAGTGGCCACATAGACGCTCCCATGCCCGGACCTGAGAGTCCATTGCGAACGCTTTCTAACGTTTCGTTTTTGGAGAAACAATCGTGACACTTCAGCATCTGTCTATCAAAGCCAAACTGATTGCCGGTTTCGGCATGCTATCCGTCATCGTCGTCGCGGTTTCCGGCCTGTCGCTCAAGGCTTTGAGCGATTCGACCGATGGCTTTACCGACTTTGTCCACGGTATCAACGCGCGCGCGGACATGGCCGTGCAGGTACGCACCGCGGTCGACCGGCGCGCCATTGCCGCGCGCAATCTGGTGCTCGTCACCAAACCTCAGGATTTCGAAATAGAGAAGGCCGACGTGATGCGCGCGCATGAAGACGTGCAGAGCGACCTGAAAAAACTCAACGACATGATCGCGAGCGCGTCCGACAGCTCGGACAAAGCGCGCAGCCTCGTCGCCGAAATCAACCGCGTGGAGGCCTTGTATGGTCCGGTCGCCACCGACATCGTCAACCTCGCGCTGACCAACAAGCGCGACGAAGCCATTGTCAAGATGGACGACCAATGCCGCCCGCTGCTCGCCGCGCTGATCCGCTCGACCGACGCGTACGCCGGGTACACGCGTAGCCGTCAGGAACAGCGGATCAACGATTACGCGGCGCACTACGTGAGCCAGCGCAATCTGTTGATGGCGATCTGCCTGATCGCGCTGGCTCTCGCGTTCGGCGCCTGCGTGATGATCACGCGCGCGGTAACCGGCCCGTTGCGTTTTGCGATCGACGTGGCGCGCACGGTGTCGGAAGGCGATCTGCGCACGCGCATTACCGTCGAGGGCAGCGACGAAACCAGCAAGTTGCTGGGCGCGCTGCGCGAGATGAATGAACGCCTGACGGCGATCGTCGGACGCGTGCGCGACAGCAGCGTCAGCATTGCCGGCGCGGCGCGGCAAATCGCGGCGGGCAACATGGATCTGAGCCAGCGCACCGAACAGCAGGCCGCGTCGCTGCAGGAAACGGCGTCCAGCATGGAAGAGCTGACTTCGACGGTGAAGCAGAACGCCGACAACGCGCAGCAAGGCAGCACGTTGGCCGCGAATGCTTCGGCGGTGGCGCAGAAGGGCAGCACGGTGGTCGGCCAGGTGGTGAGCACGATGCACGACATCAGCGATAGCTCGACGAAGATCGCGGACATCACCGGCATCATCGAAGGGATTGCATTTCAGACCAATATTCTGGCGCTGAACGCGGCGGTTGAAGCGGCGCGTGCTGGTGAGCAAGGCCGCGGTTTCGCGGTGGTGGCGAGCGAAGTGAGAAGTCTCGCGCAACGTTCGTCGAGCGCGGCGAAGGAGATCAAGGATCTGATCGCCAACTCGGTGGAGAAGATTCGCGATGGGTCCGCGCTGGCGGGCGAAGCGGGCAAGACAATGACTGAAGTTACGCAGGCGGTCGCGCAGGTGACGGACATCATGGCGGAGATCGCGGCGGCGTCGACGGAGCAAAGCCGTGGCATCGAGCAGGTCAATCTGGCGATTACGCAGATGGACAACGTGACGCAGCAGAATGCGGCGCTGGTGGAAGAAGCGGCGGCGGCTTCAAAGTCGATGGAAGATCAGGGAAAGCAGTTGAATGAGGTGGTGGCGTTTTTTCGGATTGTGAATGGGGAGGGAGGGCATGTTTTGCGTTCGACTTCGACTTCGACTTCGACTTTGCCTTCGCATGAAGAAGCACCACGGCGCGCGGTGACGGCGCAACCGGTGCGTCGGGTTGTGCATGCGCGCACTGCGCCGGTGGTCGCGTTGGCCGGCGCCGGCGCCAATGGCGAGGATGGCTGGGATAAGTTCTGATCGTGAGCGCCGTTGTGCTTCGCGTCGCGCCGTGCCTCGCTGGAATCGCGTCGGTATAGCGGATCGCCGCCGCGCAACTGCGGTTTCGACAGGATCGACGAGCGAACCCGCCTCGCCAGCCTACGGCGACGGCGCAGGCGGTTCGTCGACGGCAACGCTCGGGCCTTGTACGCGGTCAGGTGCCGAATAACCCGTCCGTTGACGTCGCCAGCCGCAACGTGGCATGATATTTTGTACGGCGTTCAATTTTAAACGTCGTTTACTTTTACAAAATATCATGCCCGATCCCGACCTTGCAGGCCGACGCGCGCGAAAGCAGATCCGGACACAAGCGCTGCTGGCGGAAACCGCTATCAGTCTGTTCGAAGCGCACGGCTTCGATGCTGTGACGATGGAACAGATCGCAGCCCGGGCGGATGTCGCAAAGGGAACCCTTTACAACCATTTCGCAACCAAAGAAGCTGTTCTGGCGCATTGGATTCACGCGCAACTGGAGGCGGACCTGGTCCGACTGCAACCACGCATAGCCCGTCAGATTGCTTTCGTGCCGGCGTTGTCCGTGCTGCTTGACGCGTCAGCGGCGTGGTGCGAGAAACACGGCACGTTGCTGTTGCCGTATGTGCGGTTCCGCTTTCTCAGCCTGACGCCAGCGCCGGAACGCGACGACGACGCTCCGAAGGCCGATATGACCGACGGTTTTGCGTTGCTGATCGCCAAAGGCCAGGCCTCAGGCGAGTTGCGCGACGATCTCCCCGCGGCTCATCTGGCCGCCCTCTTCCATCACCTGTATCTCGGTGCGCTGATGCGCTGGCTGACCTTGCCGGGACTCAAACTGAAACGCGAGTTCGCCGCGGTTACCGATCTGTTCGTCAACGGCGCGAGCAGGTCGACCATCTCGGCAGGCGGGAAGGCACGGAAGTCATGAAATTCGTCGTCGTCACTTACGGCACCGAGGGCGATACACGACCGTTAGCGGCGTTGTGTGCTGCGCTCGCCGAGGCGGGGCATGACGCGCGCCTACTGGGCGACGCCGCAACGCTCGATTCGGCACGGGCCTTGGGTGTTCCGGTGAGCGCATTGGCCGGCGATATCAAGGCTACGTTGCAGCCGGCGTTGATGGGCGCCGGCGCGGTGGCGGGAAGAAGCCGCTTCAGGAACACCGCGAAGGCGCTGGCCGGTATTGCGAATGACAACGCGCAATCCTGGCTGCGCGAAACGGTGATGGCTGGCGAGGGATGCGACGCCGTGATCGCCTCGGGGCTCGCGGCATTCGTGGGGTTCTCGGCTGCGGAGTACCTGGGCGTCAAAGCGATCGGCGCCGGCCTCATTCCCATCACCCCGACGCGGGCCTTTGCCTCGCCTTTCTTACCGTCGGCACGGTTTCCCTCGTTTCTGAACCGCGCCAGCCATGGATTCGTCAACGGCGTTTTGTGGCGCGCGTTTCGCAAGGAGATCAACGCGGCGCGTGCGGCGGTTTGCAAGCTGCCGCCGAGGCAACGGTTGTGGAGCGACCATCCGATGCTCTACGGCATCTCGCCTGGTCTGGTGAGATTGCCTGCGGACTGGCCTGCCAATGCGAACTTGTGCGGGCAATGGGTTGCGCCGTCGTCTGGCTGGACGCCGCCGCCGGATTTGGCGGAGTTTCTGGCTCAAGGCGAGGCGCCGATTTACGTCGGCTTCGGCAGCATGACGTCGTTCGATGCACAAGCGACGCTGGCGGAAGTGATTGCCGCTGCGGACGGCAGGCGGACTTTGATTCATCGCGGCTGGAGCGAGATGGACGTTTCACGCTTGCCCGCGAACTTTCATGTGGTCGGCGATGTTCCTCATGACTGGTTGTTTCCGAGGACGTCCGTCGTGGTTCATCACGGCGGGTCGGGGACGAGTCATTCCGCCGCGCGGGCCGGCATTCCTTCGGTGGTGGTTCCGTTTGCGGGGGATCAGTTTTTTTGGGCTAGCCGGCTTCAGGGCGCTGGTATTGCGGGTGAAGCGGTGGATGGGAGGGATTTGCGGGCGGCCACGCTTTCTCGTGCTATCGATTATGCGGAGAGAGCTGAGGTTCGCGGTCGCGCTCGAGCGGTTGGTGGGCGGATGCGGGAGGAGGATGGGGTGGGCAGGGCGGTGTTGTTGATTGAGGCGATGATGGGGGGCGGGTAGTGTCCAGTTAATGGACGTGATCGTGCCCGTGGGCGTTATTCGGTGGTGTCGAGTTTCGTGACAGGTGGCTCGTTGACGGCGTCGAAAATTTTGTTCGAAAAAGCTTTGTGGCTGGAGGTTTGGAGTTTTTTATCGAGAATAATTTCGTTATTTTTTTATACGTAGGTCTCACTTGGTGGGGACGAGGACACGACATGGGTGTACGGGTCCTTCCCGGGAGGCAGGAACAAAAAAGGGTTACAGGAAAATGACCTGTAACCCTTCAATATTCATTGGTGGAGAGGAGGAGGATCGAACTCCCGACCTTCGCATTGCGAACGCGACGCTCTCCCAGCTTCGGGACCGTACAAACGATCTTGGGATTCAAGGAGTTAGCGTTACGTGCCCCCGTTTGTCGGACTGGCTTGTCACCCTGCTGTCACCCTCGGAGAAGTGATGGCAACCATACGACAACGCAACGACCGTTGGCAGGCAATCGTCAAACGACAAGGCTACCCGGTCCAATCCAAGACATTCGCCCTGAAGAAAGATGCGGAGAAGTGGGCGAGACAGCAAGAACGTCTTATCGACGCCGGACACTGGATCGACGACGGAAAAGATCGCCAGACGACCTTAGGAGAACTTCTTGACAGATACGCGAAGGAAGTCAGCAATGGAAAACGGGGAGGTCGCGCCGAATCCTACAGAATTGAAAGCTTCAAGAAACTCAGCCTCGCGAAGCATGCTCCGTCAACCATAACGCCACAGATGATCGCGTCGTGGCGGGACTCCCGGCTAAGCCAAGTTTCGTCCGGCACGGCACTGCGCGAACTTCAGCTTCTGGGACACGTTTTCAGCGTCGCGATCCGAGAATGGGGAATTCATCTTCCGAGCAATCCCGTTGGCCTCATCAGGAAGCCAAGGTCCGGCAAAGCCCGAGATCGTGTGCTGACTACGTCAGAAAGAATTGCGCTTGTCTCGGCATGCGGTCAGTGCCATAACCCGTGGATAAAGCCTGTTGTGGTGTTCGCGCTGGAAACCGCTGCGCGACGCGGCGAAATCCTTGCGCTGTTATGGCGAGACGTTGACTTGACACGCCGAACGGCGACCCTGCAAATGACGAAGGCAGGGCATCCGCGAAAGATTCCACTATCCACTACATGCATCGCGATTCTGGAAACGCTACCTCGCAGCCTTGACGGACGAGTCTTCCCTGTCTCAATGGAAGCCGTAAAGCAGGCATACGAACGGGCGGTTGCGAGGGCCGGTGTCGTCAACTTCACGTTCCACGATCTCAGGCACGATGCACTGACAAGGTTGGCGAAGCAGGGATTGTCCGTTCTGGAACTTCGTGCTATATCCGGTCACACAACGGCGAACATGCTTCAACGGTACGTGTCGATTGACCCCGGCGAATTAGCCATGAAACTTGGATGACCGTCGCCAGAACGCCGCGTTATGGAGTTCGCCCCTCGACGGAACGCAGATCGGAGGGGCGCATCTACACCGTTTAAGTCTCGTCGTCAGGCGGGCGCGTGGTGAAATCGATACTGACGATGAAAGCAGACCGACGAAACGGCACCGTGAATGCGACGTGGCACCATGTCAAACGGCCCGACGAGGCGAAAGTCAGCAACTCCCGAAAATGGCCATCTGTCATATCAACCACGCCCTGCAACTCCGGTTTGAGGGAGATGAATACCCCGACGTTAGGCACATCAGTATTTCCAACATCCGGCTTGTCAGTCGGCGACACTTGGATCAAGAACCGGGTCACGTCGCGTACCGGTTCGGTGAACTCTCCCTCCAACACAATTGAGGTACGACTTTCGCGCTCCGGGGGACAACCGCGAGGTCGATCCACACGCTCCGTTAGGCTCGCGTGCCAACTTGTGATGCGCCCGTACCGACTCAGCAGTTCGCGTCGGTGGTGTGGATGCTTCGCCTTGGTCATACCTCGGTACCCCGAGAGCCGCTCCGCGCAATATGATCGATGGAATCACGACGCGACCGTCCACGGACAGCGACGCCACGTTTCGTTCGGCGAGTGCTTGTAGTTTGGCCGAATCAAGATCGTAGCGCACTCCCGGCACCTGTATGTCGAACTCTCCCACCCGATTAATATCGCGTGAGTGTTCAACTGCAAGTCGCCAGTGAACGCCGCCAGTTCCCGATGCGGGCCCTTATGGCAATCAGTGTCAATCAGCGCGGTACAAGCATAGCAAGGCGTCACCATTCCCCCTTTGTCTGCGACGAAGAGAAGAGTTATGCGTCAAAACGGAATGCTGTCATCCATCTCTTCAAAGCCGCCCTTCTTAACGCCCGCTGAGTGAAAAGTGAACTTGTCTTCATTTGCCTCGATCCACTGCCATCCCAGATCGGTAACTTGAATACCGGGGTATGGATCACCACGCTCGTCCTCAATATCGACCGTTTCAACGAACTTCTTGACCTTCAATCGCCGTAACCCAAGGTTGAATCCGAGGTTGTTCAGTCCCGCCCGTTCACAGTCATTCCTAACCGACCATACGGATGTTGCGTGGTCGTCTTGAGTGACACTGCTGGCTGTTACCGCCAGAACATTCAGTTCTTGAGATGAGAGACCATCTACGCTGGCAACACTAGCTTGTTCCGCCATTTCTTCCAGCGTTTCGCCCTGTTCAAGCATCGCCTTCAGCCGCTCGGTCAGCCGTTCCTGAAACACCTGAAAGTCCTGCGGTGCTTCTGTCTTATACGTGACGATGGCGCGGTGCTGGATGTCGAATGGGAACGGCTTCCCGGTCTTCCCTCGCTGGTCGGAACATGCCATCACAACCGGTCGTCCGGCTGCATAGGCGAACCCAAGCTCGTACCAAACATTTGGATTGTCTTCCGAGATGTCGGCGAGGCAAACAGCCGCCCGCTTAATGTTCTTCTCTATGGCTTCCACCAGAACCACGGCGGACGAGTCCTGATCCACGCGATAAGCCGTCATACCTGCCGCTTTAATGGCTGGCTTATAAAGGCTGTCGAACCGCTTGTTATAAGTGTCGTTGAACGGTTGAATCACAAAGCATGTCGGCATAGGGCACCCTCGGATTTTTGTTGATCTTGATCGCCAACGATTCTACGCTTGCAGCAATAACGGCAAAGCAGCTTACGTGTACAACTCGTCCCAATCCTCGCCCAGCATCCATCTCAGCGCCGACAGTTTGCCGTTAATCATTCCCCACTCGAAGTCGGACCAAGGTCCGAAGTTACCTTCGCCGAGTTCCCGCTCGGCCTTCTTTGCGGACTTCAACGCACCTTTCCAAATGTCTTCCGCGATGTGAGTTTGGGCACTCCTCCTGCGTCTGCTCCATCGTTCCTCCCATTCTTCCCGACTGACGATCTTGACCTTGCCCTTTTCGACTTGCCATGCGGTGTACTTGTGCCGGTTGTACCAGACCTGCGTCGTCAGCCGGTGCATAGCATCTAGCATCTCCGAAAGACTTCTCGGCTCTTGGTCCCATTCCTGTTCCCACATTGCATAGGTAGAGCGCATCGGGTCGATACGTCGCAAACACTCAGCCAAGTTGATGAAGTACATCGACTTGATCTTCGAGAACGAAGCAGCCAAGTCTGCGTGTGGCAGCTTCTGATTGCCGTTGACGTTACTGAAGTCGTGCTTGTTGTGGGTTACAAATGCGAACCGCTGGCCTGCACCGCTCATCGTTCGCACACACTCGAAGTACGTCTCGATCAGCACAGCGTCAGCCATCGAGTTCTTGTTTTCATGATGGCAGGGAGCCTTTCGAAGCAGTGCACGGTCTGCCGCCCGAAGCCTAACCGCGTCACTCGCTTCGATCACGGTGGACGCGGACAGGATCGCAGCGATCCGCGCCAGTACGCTTTCGGCGGCACCACCCATGATAGGGATGCGGTGATCCAAGTCGGACAGGTAGTTCAGCACCCGGCCCTTTTGGCGCTTATCGCCATCAGCCTTGCGAATGGCGCTCTTGACATGATCGAAGTGTGTCGAAAGACTCTTCGCACTTGATTTAGCGACCTTATCCCGGTTTTTATGGAATTCATCGACAACGATGCGTGGCACCAGCAGTGCCACCCGTCCGTCCGAAAGCAGACTCTGTAGTAGGTCCAGCAATGGCGTCTGCTTCGCATCTGCCGCAAGGTCGAGCCAGACGCTGGTATCGATCAGCACGTTGAACACTGGTACACCTCTACTCTGTCTCGTCCGCAATCCCTTTACCTTCGCTAGGTCTTGCAGGTGTCGGGAGCGCCTCTCGCCGGAACGTCATTGAGTGGCGCATCATTCGACACACGCCGTCGAGTCCGGGAAAAAGACTGGCGGCGGTGACACCCATAAAAGCCAAATCTTCAAGCGCCTCGCTTGCGAACGAAACCGGCACTTCTGCGGCCATCAGGAAGCGTGTCTCGAAATGGCGCTCCATATTGCAAATAAACTGTTCGATATTCCCCACGTTGGATACAAGAAACCGCCCCTGCTGCGCGTATAGGCGAGGATTGTCGCGCGGGGAAACCTGTAAGAAGCAGGCATAAGGTTCCAAGAAGGGTAGCGTCACTATCGGTGGACTGAATCGATCAACGAAGGACCGCGTCAGGCCGTACACCCGCACGCGTGTCGCATTAGGTCGGGAAGACCTGTTTTCCAACGCATCAGAGAACGCGAAGAACGCCGCGATGTACGGTGAATCGGTCCAATCAAGTAGCGGCGTAGGAAGACCATGGTGCTGCGCCAAGCCAAGCAATGTCGAATAATCAGAAGGATCAGCAAGATTCAATCTTCGATTCGTTACGGCTTCGACGTGTGAGTGAAAGCGAGGCAGTGTATCCGCGCAATATCGCCCAAGTTGAGTCCGGCCCGCGCGATAAAAACTGGTCTCCAATCTGAACGCATTCGAACCGTGTCCCCGAAACGCCACTGCCCCATCCGCACGAACACGACCAGCCCACTGTTTGAATTCGTCCCATGTGGCGCACTGGGAAACGTCCGCCAAGCTGCCACGGGACGCCAAGGGTTTCAACGAGATTTTCCCACCGGGGCCGTCCGCATCCTGCCACGTTCCAGTCATCCCACTTCTTGTGCTTTTGAGAGTGGCGCGAGTGGAAAGCGTCAACCGCCGGGTATGCGCATCTCCCGGTGGCTCGATTACTTTACCTCGTTCATCGTGAGCAAAGAGTTTGACCACCTGAAAATCCGACTCACTCCCTCGTTGCGCCACTCGTCTACCCAACACGGCTACCGTGGGCTGACCAGCGATACCCCACCAGTGGATCATTACATCGTCGGGACGGTCTTCATCGCTGCACATAATCGCGAGCGCCTTCCCGTGACGCGTCTCAATCGTTCCGAATAGCTGCTTTTCCATCGTAGGTGCCCCCTCTGTATGCCCTTATTTTTGGGCAGGCATACGGCTTTGAACCGCCAATGCAAACGTAGTCGCAAAATTCACCGCGAATGCCGCGTCAGCACCTGTCAGGTGGGATGCCTCTTGCATACGCTCCCACGTGAAATTCCCTGCCGCCATGCGACGGACAATCGGAACAATCGACTCGAAGCGAAGTAGGTCATTGACGTTTATAGCTAGGGCAAGCATCAGCGAGATGCGCTCGCTTCTTGACGCGGTGCCGTCCACATACCTTTCAATGTCGCGGACCAACCGTGCCGCAGGATCGTCAAACCGCAAGCCAGATGACAGGCTGAAAGTGCTGCGCCGCCGAGAAAGCAGCATAATCAGTTCGCCGGTTGCAATGTCAACTGCTTCGGCACCATGTCCGAATGCCATTTCTAGGTCTTCTTCCAGCAGACCACGTTCAGCGAGTTTCAGACGCTCCCGCACTGCGGTCGATGTCACCAGATCGGTGATGGAAAGGTCCGAAAACCGCACACCGAAAAAGCGTTCCGCTGCGATCTCGAAGAAATCTTGCACGTAGCCTAGCATTCGACGCGCGTCTGTCTTGTCGGGAATCAGCCCATAGTGCTTGAAATTTACGCGTGCCTTGTTCAGCTCGATCAGCTTCGCGCGAAGCGGAACATACTTGTTTTCATCTTGATTCGCTGTTGCATCAATGTAGTCCATGCACTTGATGAACTCATCAGGAATTTTCTGTCCCGCGACGGGCCGATCTTTCATTACAGCCCGTAAAAAAAGCTCGACGGCATCCTGTGCAATCGACACCGCGAGCCCGAGATGAACACTATCATTGCGGACAAGATAGGTCTCCGCTTCCACATACAGGGCGCGACAAAGCACGACTTGGTGAAGCTCCATATATCTTCCCATGAGAAACACCGACCATCGATCTTACAATGGCGTCTCGGCAAAACGCCAACGGGATCAGAGATGGAAGTAGAAGTAACGTTTCAGCACGTAACCAAGAACGATCTTTATGCTGCGCTGGTTCGGATGGGCGTCGAGAAGGGCTTTGTTGTCATCCCTGAGTTTCGGGTGCATCTGGACAATGGCAAACGAAAAAAGAACATAGACTTGGTTTGGGCCACCCGAAAGTCCGACATGGCCGCTTATCAGGATCGACCAAGTTTGGAGTACTGGACCCTGCATGCTACCTTCGAGATCGAATCGTGCGATGTGCGCAATATTCCTCGCAAAGAGTTCGACCGACACATTCGCGACCTTCCGACCATCCAGAACACCGGGGCTACGATACCCATTACCCACTTCATAGCGTTGTACACATCCGCGCACGACCGGAACTGGAATCCTCGACGAGATGTTCAAGCCGATATAAGCGAACGGAAAGGCTGGGCGAAAGGGACTAGTGTTTCGGTCCTCGACGGTCGCGATCTCGCAGTCGTCCGCGCTATGCCAGTCGCGGGCAACCCTTAATCAAGCGAATCAACGGTTCGACGTTCTCGAAGCCGCGCAACTGTTCCAACCACCGCGCCGGAATGCCGTCGATACCGAACTTGATCCCTGCCAATCCACAAGTCACCGCCGCTGTTGTATCGGTGTCGTGGCCGAACAAGATCGCAGTCCGGGCAACATCTTCAAACGAATGTTCTTCCAGTGCCTTTCGGGCCGACCAGATCGTATCGAGGACGTATCCTGTTCCACGCGGCTTACCGGTCTTCGGGAACCCTCTCAGCACTTCTAGTTCCGCCAGAAACGCGTTACGTTCCGGATGGTTCGGCCACTCCGCGTAAATTTCTTCGAGTCGCTGGTCCGCTGATGACCAAGGGTCGGACAGATTTCGCAAGTATCCGCGTGCTACAAGGCAGTAGAACGCACATGCGACCAGTGAACGCGCGTGTGCGTGCGTTGGCAACGACTGAAGATGTGCGTCACGGACCAGCGCATCATCGGAACCTGCGTGCCACAAGGCCAACGGCAAACAGCGCATGACTGACCCGTTCCCGTTGTCCCATTCTGACGCGCCGCCCGTTTCACGCGGTGACGTACCGTCGCGTAACTTGCCCAACGCTTCGGCGGTCTGGATGCCAACATCGAACACATCGGCATCGACCGCGAGATAACCTTCGTCCAGCCACCGCAGCAGCCTGTCCGCGAAATCGATGAGTGATAGACGCCCGTTGTCGAGAAGGCTGGCAAGCAGACACATAGCTTGTGCACCGTCGTCACTGTACGTGCCAGCACGAACACCGGCGTGTGATCGCCGGAAGGTGACTGGCGTGATCATCTCGATCTGATCTCTCGGCGGAATCTGTTCCGGCTTTTTAAACTCGAAACTGACGCCGAGTGCATCGCCGACCAGCAAGCCAATGAAACCGCCGATCCTCGCGTCCGCGCAACGACGCAACCCAACATACCCTTTCTCATTATTCATTTGATCCCCCAAGGCACTTCAAGGTACTCGACCGGCGTCCAACAATGGACCCACCAAAGAAAAAACCGCCTTCAGGCGTCTGCCATCGGGCGGTCTTCTAGTAATGCCGAACCGGCACACTCGGATCGAACGGCTATCGCTACATCGCTGACAGCTTCTGAATACGTGCTTCCATCACCTTCGTCAAGCAGGCATGTTGATTTGCACGGAATCCTGACCCGGGATTTGCATTGAATTCTGACCCACCCGTTGGACCAGCTTTGCGGGTTATTCGGTGGGTGTCTGGGTC
>NZ_QLTK01000040.1 GCF_003269035.1 Paraburkholderia bryophila
TGAACCAGTTTGCTATCCTGTTTGGCGAGCGCTTCACGCTCGCACGTGGCTAGAAATCTTTAAACCGCCTCGCACACAAAAATGCGGACAGGTTCTGCTCTCGCACATTCCGCGCTCGTGACAAGGCCGTCATTCATCCCGCCTTGCGCTGCGCGCTCGCCGGCACGGCTCGCCCGAACCAGCGGTTTTCCCGTGCGCGGCGGGGGCCGTCGGCTTCGCCTCGGCAGGGCGCCGAAATATCCGGCGAGCTCACAAATGGTTGATGACCGACCGCCCGGACCCGCCCGGCAGCGAGCGTGCCTGAACGACCGCGGGGGCGCGCGCAGCGCCGCCGGAGGAATGACTGCTGTGTCACGAACGCGGAATGCGCGAGGGCACGGATTCCAGATGCACCACTACCCATCGCGGACCACGGAACCCGCTTAAGAATTAGCGGTGTGAGCGGCTTTCTCTTGCTGACTTCTCTTTGCCGCGGCAAAGAGAAGTTAGTGCCGCCCCGCACAGGGGCAACGCTAATAGACCACCAAGAAAACAAGGAAAGGCCAACACCAAAAAGATCCCACCCCACCCCCACCACAACCCAAAAAAAAACCCCTACCCCGGCCTAACAACAACAGTACAAGTAATCCCAGCCGCCAAAACAACCCCCTCGGGAACCGAATCAATACTGACCCGAACCGGCACCCGCTGCGCCAACCTAACCCAGTTAAAAGTAGGATTAACATCAGCAAGCAGCTCCCGACTTTCCGGATTATCCCGATCGTAAATACCCCGAGAAATACTCTCCACATGCCCCTGCAAGGTCCCCCCACTCATCAACCTGACCTCGGCCTTATCGCCAACTCGCACATGAGGAAGCTTGGTCTCCTCAAAGTACCCATAAACCCAGAACGAGTGACTATCGACAATAGCCAGCTTGGCTGAACCAGCCGTCGCATAATCCCCGCGATAAACATTCAGATTCGTCACATACCCATCAACCGGCGAAACAACCCGCGTCCGTGCCAGATTCAACTTCGCAGCATCGAGCGCGGCCAACGCCTGTTGATAGGAAGCCTCGGCAGCCGAAGCCGTATGAGTCGCATTCTCGCGACTTTCCTTGGACACCACCAAGGCATCCATATCCGCACGCCGCTGCGCATCGTCGCGTTTCATCTGCAATTCGGCCTTGCGAGCCGCCACCGCGGCCTGCGCCTGCTCAACCGCGATCTCATAGTACGAAGGATCGATCTGCATCAACAGATCGCCCTTCTTCACCAACTGGTTATCCTTCACGGGCAGATCGACCACGGCCCCGGAAACATCCGGCGCCACATTGACGATCTCTGCGCGCACGCGTCCATCGCGCGTCCACGGTTCATCCATGTAGTGCACCCATAACACGCGCCCAATTAAAATCGCGACGATAAAAATAACGGCTGTCGCGACGAAGCCCACAAGATTTCGGATGGTCATGATTCGACTCTGATCAACGATAAACGGCGAGACCCAGCACGCCGCACACACACACGAGCAAGCTGGCCCGGAACAAGGACGGATGCCATACCACGCGATACACACCCGTATAGGCGATCACGCGGTCCAGCACCCAGGTAAGCGCGGCGCCCGCGATAAACAGCAGCACGATGGCTGGCACGTAGGCGTCGAATACGGCGATATCACGTGGCATGACGAACTCCTTTCTCTGACGCAGCCTCGGCGCCGGCGCGGCCGCTCATCAACGGCTCGAGCGGCGATTGCGGATCGAGCAGCGCGGTACGGATGAAATGCAATTGACTCAGCATGCGTTGCAGTTGATGACGCTCCTCGCGCGGCGGCGTGAAGGTGGCGAGCATCTGCTGAAGCGCGGCGATTGCGTCGGCGGTGGCGGCCAGCGCGCGGTCGAAGCGGTCTTCGCGCGGACGCTCGAACAGCGCGGTCAGCGCATCGCGCATCGCCCGTAACTTGACGCGCCACGGCATCGACTTCGCGTAGCGCGCGTCGGCGGGCAGCGTCGCCACTTCGCGGCGCAGATCGATCACCGCGTTGCCCACTTCGAGCACCGCGAACAGCCAGCGCAACGTGTCGCGCTTCAGTTCGGGCTCGTTCTGCGCGAGCGCGTTGATCTGGAACATCAGATCGCGCGCGCCGCTCTCGAAGCGCGAACGCACCCGCCGCATGCCCGCGCGGCTCGCCAGCGCCACCTGACGGCGCAAATCCACCAGCAGACGGTTGCGCAGCCACGGCGTCGACGGCGGCAGCAGCACGGCGAACGCAATCGACACCACCAGCATCGACAGCACCAGCGCAATCGCGTCGTTGATCGTGCCGCTCGGGTCGTAGTGGATCACGTTGTCGGGGCCGGCCAGAAAGCAGAAGAAGATGCAGTAGCCGACGCCATAGCCGGCCAGGGCGGGGCGCGTCGTCATGAACACGCCGAACAGCAGGAACGGCGTGAGCGCCGCGCACAACAGCGGAAAGCCGTCGATGTGCGGATACACCCCGTACACCGCGATCATCCCCATCACCGAGGCGACCAGCGTGCCGCCGGCCATCTGGAACGCGGTGCGCTTCGGATTCGGCGACGCCGAGGCGAGCGCGCACACGGCGGCCGCGTCCAGCGTCAAGGTCGAACCGCTCGGCCACGCGGTCGCGATCCAGAACGCGCCGAGCACCATCATCACGAGGGCGGCCCGTACGCCCGCGACGCCCGCCGCGATCGCGTTGGTCTTCGGCTCGTAACGCTCGATCCACCGTTCGCGCTCGTGCGTGTCGACGGAGAGCGAGGCGTAGGTGGCCGCATACGCATGCAGCTCGTCGATAAAGCGGTACAGCAGCTCTGCGCCGGTATCGAAGTCGAGCAACGGCGCGTCGGGGTGCGCTTCGAGCGCGCAGCGCGTCGCGCGCACGCGCCTGGGCAAGTCGGTCTTGTAGGCGTCGAGCTGGGCGGCGGCATGGGCGGCATCGGCGGCGCTCAGCACGGGCTCGCCAGACTTCGCGAGCAGTGGCGCGATTTCCTTGAAGTACGGTTCGAGGGCGTCGATCGCGATCGACGCGCCCTGCGTGTCTGTTTCGCGCAGCCGGTTCATCAGTTGATGCAGCGCGTGAAAGCGCGTCGAGGCGGTCATGAACTCGCTGTTCAGCCGCGCGAGACGGCCGCCGCGCATCCGCGAATCGGGCCCTTCGAACACGGCCACGCTGCGCGCCGCTTCGAAGCCGACGATATCGGCGACGAAGCGCGCATTGGTCGCTTCGATCTGCGCGCGGTCGTTACGGCCCGCGAGCGACGCGGACACATACTCGACGAACGACGAAAAACGCGCCCGCACCGTGCCGCGCATCTGCAAACCGGCGAACTGCGGAAACACCAGGCCGCTGACCGCGCCCGCGCAGACGATCCCGAGCACGACCTCGGCAACCCGCGTCAGCGCGCTGAGAAACGCGCCGTCCGGATGCTGCGAAGCGGGGATGCCGATCAGCGCGGCGGTATAGCCGGCCAGCACGAAACCGTACGACTTGAAGTTGCGGTTGCGCGCGGCGCCGGCGGTGCAGATGCCGACCCAGATCGCGGTCGTGGCGATGAACAACTCGGGCTGCTGCGCGAACAGGCCGATCAACGCAAGCATCACGACGAGGCCGACGAGGGTGCCGCAGATCCGGTAGAAACTCTTCGCGAACACCATGCCGCTTTGCGGCTGCATCACGATGAACACGGTGGTCATCGCGGTGCGCGGCTGCGGCAGGTCGAGCTTCATCGCAATGCCGAGCGCGAGGAAACAGGCGGCGAGCGCCTTGAACAGATAGATCCACGTGAGGCCGTCGTTGCGCGCCCAGTCGGCGGCGGCCGCGTAGAGCGTGGCGAGCGACGTCGGGCGCGCGGCGGAGGCAGGGGAGGCTGACATGGCCGGTTTCCTCACTCGAGCGCGGGCGCGGACGCGGTCGTGTTACCCGCGTGGCTCGCCGCGCCGGTTTGAACGGACACGTCAGCGGGTTTCACGGCGCTTGCGGCAGGATCGCCTGCCGCGTTGCCTTTGCCGCCATTGCCATGACTCTTGCCATGCGCTGGCAGCGTCTCGTTCGCCTGCGGACCGTTGGCCGGTTCGTCGAGCCCGCCGCCCAGGGCCGTGACCAGCGACGCATGCGCGCCCAGCCGCTCGGCCTGAATCTTCGCCACGCCTTCCTGCGCGCGCAGCAACTGGTTCTGCGCGACCAGCACGTTCAGATAGTCGGTCAGGCCGCGCCGGTAACCTTCGCGCGACAGATCGTAGTTCTTGCGGGCAGCGGCGACCGAACGGTCGGCATCGGCCGCCTGGGTGGCGAGCGAGCGGATCCGGATCACCTGATCGGAGACGTCCTTCAACGCGCCGACGATCGACTGGTTATAGCGATCGACCGCCTCGTCGTAACCCGCCGACGCCGCGCCGAGCTGCGAGCGCAAGCGGCCGCCGTCGAGAATCGGCAGCGACAGCGCCGGCCCCGCGCTCCAGCTATGCGAGGGATTCTTCAGGAACTGGAACAGCGGCCCCATCGCCGCATAACCGCCAATCGACGCGAGCAGGTTGATGTCCGGATAGAAGTCGGCCTTGGCGACGTCGATGCCGCGCGCCTGCGCCGCCACGGTCCAGCGCGCCGCGACCACGTCCGGCCGATGGCCGATCAGATCGGCGGGCAAGCTGGCCGGCAGGCTGGCCGGCGCGGTATCCAGCGACAACGTCGGGCGCTGGATCGCATCGCCCGCGCCCGGACCTTTGCCGGCCAGCGCGGCCAGCTGGTTGCGGCCGAGCGCGATCTGCTCGTCGAGCGCGTCGATCTGGCGGTCGTATTCCGGCAGCGGCGTTTCGGCCTGGCTCACGTCGAGCTGCGTGCCGATGCCGCCCTTCAGCCGGCGGTTGGCGAGATCGACGATCTGCTGCTGTTGCTTCAGGGTCGCGCGGGCGATGTCGAGCAGCGCGTAGTTCATCGACATTTCGATGTACGTGCGCACCACGTTGCCTTCCAGTTCGAGCTGGGCGGCGCGGGCATCCGCGGCGCTGGCGTGGGCGGCGTCGAGCGCGCGTTCGGCGGCGTTGCTGTCCTTGCCCCAGAGATCGAGGTGATACGACAGACCGAGCGTGCCGGTGTTGTTCCAGGATTGCTCGCCTGCCAGCGGGCCCGGGCCGTAGTACACGTTGTCGGCCCACTTCTGACGCTGCACCGACAGGCTGCCGTTGACCTGCGGCGCCAGCGCCGAGCGCGCCACGCCCGCCATCGACATGGCCTCGCGCACGCGCGCCTGGGCTGCCGCGAGATTCGGATTGCCGGCCTGCGCGGCGGCGATCCACTCGTCGAGCTGCGGATCGTTATAGGCGCGCCACCAGTCGGCGGCGGGCCACTGGGCGTCTGCGTCGGCGGCGCGGATCGCGTTGCCCACGTCGAGCGAGGAGGGCGCCACCGCGCTCGCTTGCGGAGCAATGCCTCCGGTACTTGCACAGCCGGCGATTGTTAATAGGATCGTAAGAACCGCAGCTGCGGCGATCCCTTTTTGTACCGGAGACTGCACGATTTCCTCCAAAATTGACTATAGAAGCTTGTGCGTCATTATATTTTTTGATTGATTGGGGAATAACCTGTAAAGATGCAAGGCATTTTTACGTAATCTGAGACAATCGCCTTTGCGAAACATGTAACAATCGCTGCCGATAAAAGAGGAAGGTTATGGATACGCTTCAAAACATGCGTGTATTCGTTCGTGTGGTCGAAGCAGGCAGCTTTACAGGCGCCGCGCAGCACCTGAACACGACCACGGCGTACGCGTCGCGCGCCGTGTCCGATCTCGAAGCGCATCTGCGCACGCGTCTGCTGAACCGCACCACGCGCCGCATTGCGCTGACGGAAGCCGGCGAGCGCTACCTGCAACGCTGCGAGCAGATCCTCGCCTACGTCGATCAGGCGGAAGCCGAGGCGGGCGACGCGCACGCGCGCCCGGCCGGCAAACTGAAGGTGCATGCCATGACGAGCTTCGGGCAGCACTATGTGGTGCCCGCCGTCGGCCTTTATCAGGAGCGCTATCCGGAGGTGCAGATCGAGTTGACGCTCGCGCAGCGCATGCCCGATCTGCTCGACGAGGGTTTCGACGTGTCGTTGACACTGGCCACCGCCGGCTTGCCGGATTCGGGGCTCGTGTCGCAGCGGCTGGGCAGCGCGTTCAGCATCGTGTGTGCGTCGCCGGGTTATCTGGAGCGGCACGGCGTGCCGCAGACGCCTGCCGATCTCGCCCAGCACACCTGCATGCAAATGGTGACGCCGGTGTTTCCTACCGACAAATGGACTTTCGACGGTCCGAACGGCGAGGAAACGGTCGCGCTGGGTTCGTCCCGGTTTCAGGTGAATGTGGCCGAAGCCATGGCGGTCGCGGTCAGTCGGGGCATGGGGATCGGGCTGATTCCGATCTACTCGGCGATCAGCGGTTTGCGTAGCGGCAATCTCGTCTGGCTGTTGCCCGAGTACACGTCGCAGGAAATGAATCTGTACGCGCTGTATCCGTCGCGCCAGTATCTGGACGCGAAAATCCGCACCTGGGTGGAATTCCTGCGCGACGAACTGCCCGCCACGCTGGCCGCGGATCAGGAAGAGTTGCGGCAGTTCGCGCGGGTGTGAACGACTGTTACAGAGCTGCCGCGCCGCAACATTTCCTTACTTCTGGCGTGCGGTCGATTTGCTAACGTGTCGTTCATGCGCTGCCGCTTCAGCCGGGCGCGTTCAATTTCGCTATTGGGCGGCTGCTGGGCGGCTGCGGGTCAGTAAATCGCACTAATCGAAGGACGAGGGATTCATGGATACGCATCTGATGATCGGCGTGGCCGTCATGTTTGGACTGATCGCGTTCGCCGCATCGCGCGATTTGCTGCGCCGGCTGCGCGAGCAGCAGCCGCAACTGGTGCCGGTCAAGGTCAAGCGCGCCGATTCGCGGGCGCAGCGGCACGATCGGTAAAATTCGCGGGCGGTGTTCGCACTGTGCCCGCGTGTTTAGCCTTTCAGCTTTTCACGCCAGCGCCTCGATCAAACCCGGCTCGTCGTTGAGCGTGCGATCCACGTCGTGACTCACGCGATGCCAGCGGAATCGCCCGGCCGCGAGGCCGCCCGTGCGCGCCAGTTGCTCCAGCTCATCGGCCGGTAAATCCGGTTCCAGCCAGCGGCGCGCCGCTTCCGGCCCGAATGCCAGCGGGCGGCGGTCGTAGACATCGACCAGACCTGCGTCGGCGTTTGCCGTCACGATCACCAGACCCATCCCCTCCGTTTGCGGCTCCGAGCCGCGTACGCTCGATAGCGCCGCCAGATACATCGGCGCGGCGCTTTTCAGATGCACAAAGTAGGGTTGGCGCGACATCGCGTCGGACGATGCGCCGGTCGGCACCGCTTCGGGCGCGTTGCCGGCGTTTTCCACGATCGGCGCGCCTGTTCTGCGCCATTCGAACCAGCCGTCCGCCGGCACCAATACCCGGCCGGTTTTCCACAGTTCCTCGAAATAGCGCGCGGTCGGCGCGGCGTCGGCGCGTGCGTTGATGGTCTGCGGCAGATGCTGCTCGCGCGCCCAGTCCGGGCAATAGCCCCAGTGAACCGGGCGCAGCGTTTGATCGGCAAAAATCGCCAGCGGATGGGTGCCCGGTGCGAGGTTATA
The DNA here is from genome assembly GCF_003269035.1 of Paraburkholderia bryophila. Lineage (GTDB taxonomy): Bacteria > Pseudomonadota > Gammaproteobacteria > Burkholderiales > Burkholderiaceae > Paraburkholderia > Paraburkholderia bryophila. The sequence continues at coordinate 7,637 of NZ_QLTK01000040.1, forward strand.
GCCGGGGCGACGGTCGGCGGCGTCGAACAGCATCAGCGGATCGGCGAGACCCAGATGCTGCGTGTAAAGGCGCGGATCGCGGTACTGACTGATTCGACCACACATGAGCGACCTCCGGAGACGACCGGCGTGACGGATTAGATCTCGACCACCTTATCCCATCTGAACGCCGGATTTTCCCATTGCCCGGTGCGGCGGTCGAAATAGCCGCGCGGATTGCAGACCACGCGCGTGCCGTTCACGGTGTAGTCGAACGGCGTATGCGTGTGGCCATGAATCCACAGCGCGACCGGCGCGCGCACCAGTTCCGGCAAATGACTGACGAAGCCCGCCGACACGCGGTCGCCGGCATACCGCTCGGCCAGACTCAGCCGATGCGGCGCGTGATGCGTGACGACGATCGTCTGGCCGTCGAACGGTCTGGCCAACTCGCCTTCGAGCCAACTGCGCGCCCGCTCGTGCAAGGCCAGCGAGTCGCGAGGCGTGAAGTCGCGCGGGGCGTCGTGCGTGTCGTGCGGCCAGTTCGTCTGGATCGGGCCGCGAAAATCCAGCATGGTGCGGCGCGCGGCATCGATCGAATCGGCCAGCGTGGCGGGGTCGGCGCCATACAGCGCGAAGTCGGTCCATAAGGTCGTGCCGAGCACGCGCCACCGACCTTGCGGATCGACCAGCGTGGCGTTGTTCAACACATGCACGTTGTCGACCTGCGCGGCCGCGTCGTAGAGCGCGGAATCGAGCGCGCCGAATTCGCCGTCGTAGTACTCGTGATTGCCGGGCACGTAGACCACCGGCACGGTATCGTCGAAAGTCTGCGCGGCCCAGCGCGGGCCGGCCGCGTGATTGTGGATGTCACCCGCCAGCACGATCAGGTCGGCCTGAGCATGCGGAATCAGCTCGGGTTCGTCGTTCTCCAGATGCAGATCGGACAGCACTCGAATCTTCACGGCCACGACTCCTGCTAATGCCGCCACCGGGGAGGGCGGCGGCGCGAGACCCTAGCGTAGCACCTTGCCTGGGTTCATCAGATTCAGCGGATCGAGCGCGCGTTTGACAGCGTGCATCAATCGCACTTCCACGTCCTGCTTGTAGTGCATTGCTTCATCGATCTTCAACTGGCCGAGCCCGTGTTCCGCGCTGATGCTGCCGCGGTGCCGGTGCACGCTGTCGTAGACGATCTGGTTGATCGGGCTCTGGTACTGCTCGAGAAATACCTTCGCGTCGACGCCCTCGGGCGCCTGCACGTTGTAGTGCAGGTTACCGTCGCCGAGATGGCCGAAGGTCACCATGCGCACGCCGGGCACCGCCTGCGCGATCGCCGCATCGGTCTCCTCGATGAAATGACCGATGCGCGAAATCGGTACCGCGATGTCGTGCTTGATGTTCAGACCTTCCTCCGCCTGGGCGAGCGGAATATGTTCGCGCAGATTCCAGAACGCCCGCGATTGCGCGAGGTTTTCCGCGACCACGGCGTCCTGCACGAGACCTTCTTCGAGCGCGGTTTCCATCAGACGCTCGAACAGCGCGCGCGCGTGCTCCTCGCTTTCGCTGTCCGACAGTTCCAGCAGCACGACTTGCGCGTGGGTCTCGGCGAACGGATAGCGCATCTGCTCGAAATGGCGGCCGACCAGACGCAGGCAGAAATCCGACATCAGTTCGAAACCGGTCAGCAGCGGCCCGGCGACGCGTTGGGTGAGCGACAGAAAATCGAGCGCCGCGTGCGGCGACGCGAGCGCGGCGAGCGCCGTGACCCGCGCGGCCGGCCGTGGATGCAGCTTGAGCACGGCAGCGGTGATGATGCCGAGGGTGCCTTCGGCGCCGATGAACAGATCGCGCAGATCGTAGCCGGTGTTGTCCTTGCGCAGTCCGCGCAGGCCGTCCCACAGTTCGCCTTGCGGCGTGACCACTTCGAGGCCGAGGCACAGCTCGCGCGTGTTGCCGTAGCGCAGCACGCCGGTGCCGCCCGCATTGGTGGCGAGATTGCCGCCGATCGTGCAACTGCCTTCGGCCGCGAGGCTCAACGGGAACAGGCGGCCGGCTTCGTCGGCATGCTTCTGCACTTCGGCGAGGATCACGCCGGCTTCGACGGTGATCGTGTTGTTGTGCGGATCGATGTCGCGGATGCGGTTCAGTCGTCGCAAGCTGATCACCGCCTGTGCGCCGCTCGCGTCCGGTGTAGCGCCGCCGGCGAGGCCGGTGTTGCCGCCCTGCGGCACCAGCGCGACGCGATGCTCGACGGCGAGTTTGACGAGCGCGGCGGCTTCGTTCGCGGTGGCCGGGCAGAGTACCGCGCAGGCCGCGCCGGTGTAGCGGCGGCGCCAGTCGGTGAGGTAGGGGGCGGTGTCGTGCGCGTCGGTCAGGACATGAGTTGCGCCGATCGCGTCACGGCAGGCAGCGAGGAAAGCGGATTGGGTCATGGTGGTCGGTCAGCGGGTTCGGTGCGGGGAGACGAGTGGCGGCGGGCGTTGCGTCAGGCGTGAGTGCCTGGCTGCTTTTTTGTCCGCTTCGCCGCGCGTTTGAACGGCGCGACGTAGCTCAGCGTGCAGACAAAAAACACCACGGCGAGCGCGGCTTCGAGCCAGCCCAGACGCGCGCTCAAACCACGCTCGCTCCAGCCGCGCACAATGCCTTCCGCGAAATACAGCAGGATCAGCATCGACGCCCATTGCAGCGTGTAAAGCCGGCGCCGCCAGACGCCCGGCAACGCGAGCAGCAGCGGCACCGCCTTCAACACCATCGCCGAGCCGCCTGGACGCAGCGGCGCGAGCCACCATTCCCACGCGACGGTGAGCGCGATCAGCGCGATCAACGCTGCCGTGGCGCCATACGCGGCAACGGTTTTTTGCGGCACGGGCGGTGCGATGGTCGCGGACGGGGCAACGGATGCAGCCGAGGCAGAGGCCGCTGGCACGGACGCGCCGCTCGCCTGGTTGACGGTCGACGTGCCGGCCGGCTGGGCATCGGGCTTGTTTATCACGGCCTGTCGCTCAGGGAAGCCGCGGTGCGCGCGACGCGCGCGCCGAGTGCCATGGCGAGGGTTCTTTCGTCGGCGGAGATGCCTTGCTCCGCCGTGCCCGCGCGCGCGAAATGCGACGCGCCGTACGGCGTGCCGCCGGTCTGGGTAGTGGACAGCACGCTCTCCGTGTACGGAATGCCGACGATCAGCATGCCGTGATGCAGGAGCGGCAGCATCATGGACAGCAACGTGGATTCCTGACCGCCGTGCAGACTGCCCGTCGACGTGAACACACAGGCCGGTTTGCCCGACAACGCACCCGCTAGCCACTGCGGCGTGGTGCCGTCGAGAAAGTATTTGAGCGAGGCGGCCATGTTGCCGAACCGGGTGGGCGAACCGAGCGCCAGACCAGCGCATTCCTCGAGGTCGCGCAGCTCGACGTAGGGTGGGCCCTCGGCGGGAATGTCCGGCTGCGTGGCTTCGCAGACGGCGGAAACCGCCGGCACCGTGCGCACGCGCGCCTGCATGCCGGGAACGCTGTCGACGCCGTGCGCGATCGCCAGCGCGAGCTCGCGCGTGGCGCCGTGACGGCTGTAATAGAGCACGAGAATGTCTTTCATAGGCCTCATCGGTGAACGGGTATTATAGGGGTTGGGTCCGCTGCAGAGGCCACTCATGGCCGTTCGGCCAGGTGTTGGGAATGGTCTGGCCAGGTGCTGATCCCGTCCTGCTTCGGTCCCGAAGCCTGGTCACTAAGCACGGTCCAGAAACAAGGGTTGACGAAGCAAGGAGGTGGGTTTGTTGTCCAGGGTGCGTTTCGATCTCGACACGCTCAAAAGGCTCGCGCAATTTGCCGCGCAGCGTAGCAGCGAAGACCGCATTCCGCAGGTGGCCGGCAGCCTCACGTTCACCACCATGCTCGCGCTCGTGCCGCTCGCCACGGTCGCGTTCGCGCTGTTCACCGCGTTCCCGATCTTCAGTTCGTTCCAGGAGTCGCTGCAGTTTTTCCTCGCCGACCACCTGATGCCCGCGCAACTGAACAGTCAGATTTTCAAATATCTGAACCAGTTCGCGTCCAAGGCCAAGGGCCTCACCACGATCGGCATGATCCTGCTGTTTCTCACGGCAGTGATGACCATGATGACGGTCGAATCCGCGTTCAACGTGATCTGGCGCGTGCGCAAGGCCCGGCCCATCGCGCAGCGCATTCTCGTCTACTGGGCGATCATTACGCTCGGCCCATTGCTGATCGGCGTGAGCCTGTCGATTTCCTCGTATCTGTTCACGCAATCCATGACGTTCTCGGCGGCGCAGCGCATCACGCCGCTGATCGAATGGGCGCTCGCGGGCGCCGCGCTGCCGCTCACGGCGCTGGCCTTCACGATTCTCTACGTGTATTTGCCGAACTGCCGGGTGGAGTGGCGCGACGCGGTGATCGGCGGCGTGACCGCGGCGATCGCGTTCGAACTCGCCAAGCGCGGTTTCGGCTATTACGTGCGCCGGATTCCGACCTACACCGCCGTGTACGGCGCCTTCGCCGCCGTGCCGTTGTTCCTGCTATGGATGTACCTGTGCTGGTTCATCACGCTCGCGGGCGCGATGATCGCCTCCGCATTGCCGGCGATCCGCATCGGCCAGTTTCATCGGCCTACGTTCGAGGGCAGCGATCTGTTCGACTCGCTCGAACTGCTTGCGCGACTTTCGGAAGCACGCGACGCGGGCAAACGCGGTTACACGGTGCCCGAACTCTCGCGGATGCTTCGCCGCGATATGGACACCACGATCAACCTGCTGCAAAAGCTCGAGGAAATCGAGTGGATCGCGCGCTTGCAGGAGGACGGCATGCGCCCGCATTTCCTGCTGCTCGCCAACCCGGCGCAGATCACCGTGGAGCGCCTGTTCGATCTGTTCGTGATCGACCGCGTGGAGCTGGAGTATCAGCTGGAACTCGACGCCACCCGCGTGGATGGCGATACGCTACTGTCCGCCCTGGACAACGACAAGCTGAAGAAAGTGACGCTCGCCGCTTTGCTCGCGGCACGCGCTGCAGCCCGCGCGCGGCGTGCCGAGGAAGGGGGAGAAAGCGCTGCCTCGATGCCGCACCAGGCGGCTTGAAGCGAGCCGAGGCGGTTTGCTGCGGCCTGATGCTGCTCAGCGCACCGCGTCTCCGGCTGGCATGACAAAGCACGGCGGCAACGCGGCTTTTTTCAATCGCTACAGCGAAATCTTGCCGACGCAAATGTCCTTGAACATCACCCAATCGCCCATCAGGCTATACACCGGGTGCCGGAAAGTAGCCGGCCGGTTCTTCTCGAAGAAGAAATGCCCCACCCAAGCAAAACCGTACCCGCAGATTACCGCCGCCGGCAGCCACAGCCAGCCGCCGGTGGCGAGCGCCATTGCCAGACAGCCGATGACGCCGAGCGACCCCACGAAATGCAGCCGCCGCGAGACCGTGTTGCGATGCTCGCTCAGATAGTACGGATAAAACTCCGCGAAACTCGCGAAGTGATCGGTGTGGGCGGTTTGAGCCATCACGGCCTCCGGATTTCCATGCTTCTCGACTCCGTGCCTGTCGCTTCCAGGATGTTTCGTTGCGCGCCGTCGGCATGCCCGGCGCAGGGTCGAAACAGGGCAGGCGTGACCCATTGTGCGGCCATTCGACTCCTGCGCGCAACCTGGCCATTCGGCCGATGGCGCGCCGCTTCCGGCGCGCTTATCGTGATGGTTCGCAACGGCTAGCGAGCGTCGCGAGGTGGCCGGGAGGCGAAACTGAAGAGGGCGTCGAGCGTGGCGTCGGGTTGCTCGGTCATCAAGGCGTGGCCGGCCTCCAGCGTGACGGTGTCGACTGCCACGCCCGCTTGCGCGAGGGCGTCGGCGAGCGCTCTGGCTGCGCGTGGCGGCGTCATCGCGTCGCGTCGGCCGACCACCACGCGGGTCGCGCAACGCACCTGGGCGGCGCGGGCGAGGCCGTCCGCGTAGCCGTTGCAGGCGCTGAAGTCGGTGTGGAACAGATTGGCTTCGCCGCGTGCCGACACGCGTTCCATCAACCGCTGGTTCATGCCGTGCAGCCAGAAGCCGGGGCCGGGGCACGAGGGCTTGGCGGCGAATGTCGAATGCGACCATTCGTTGACCATGCCGATTGCCTCCGGCTCGCGATTCAGCGCGGCGTCGAGCAGGGTGTCGGAGACGGTCATCGGGATCGCGGTGGCGAGCAGCGCGAGGTGCGTCGCGCGCTCCGGGTAGCGGCCGGCGAAGTCGAGCGCGATTAGCGAGCCCATGCTGTGGCCTGCCACGAACGCGCGTTGCACGCCGGCGGCGTCGAGTAGCGCGGCGAGCCAGTCGGCCATGGCCGGCACGGAGGTGAGCGCCGGGCCGCTGCTGCGGCAGTGTCCGGGTAGGTCCACCGCCAGCACGCCGAAACCGTGGTGGGCGAAGTAGCGGCTTTGCAGCGCCCACACGCTGTGGTCGTGTTCCGCGCCGTGGATGAACACGGCGGTCGGCAAGGCGGCGTCGAACGGTTTGCCGCCGGTGTACGCGTAGGTGGGTTGGCCTTGAACGTGGAGGATCATGCGGACTCCGGGCGGGGTTGGTCGGCGGCGCTCGGCGCAGCGGCACGGCCGGCTGGCGCCACGCTCGAACCGCCCGCTTTCTGCGCGGCTTTCAGCGCGCGCTTGAGGTCGTCGATCAGGTCGTCGGGATCTTCGAGGCCGATCGACAGCCTGATCGTGCCTTCGGCGATACCGGCCGCGGCGAGCGCGGCGGCATCCATGCGGAAGTGTGTCGTCGATGCCGGATGGATCACCAGCGAGCGTGCGTCGCCCACATTCGCCAGATGCGAGAACAGCGAGAGTGCTTCGATAAAGCTGCGCCCGGCCGCGCGGCCACCGCGCAAGTCGAAGCTGAACACGGCACCTGCGCCGCGCGGCAGCAGGCGTTGGGCGAGCGCGTGATCCGGATGCGTCGGCAACTCCGGGTAGGCGAGCGCCGCGACTGCCGCGTGAGACGCGAGAAAGTCGACCACCCGGCGCGTATTGGCAATGTGCCGTTCCATCCGCAAAGGCAGCGTTTCAATGCCTTGCAGCAACTGCCACGCGGCCTGCGGATGCAGGCATGCGCCGAAGTCGCGCAGACCTTCGCGGCGTGCGCGCAGCAGGAAAGGCGCGACCGTGCTTTCCTCGCTGAACACCATGCCGTGAAAACCGTCGTAAGGCTCGGTGAATTCGGGGAAAAGTCCGGAGGCCTCGAAGTCGAACGTGCCGCCGTCCACCAGTACGCCGCCGATCGTCGTGCCGTGGCCGCCCAGAAACTTGGTCGCGGAGTGGTACACGAAATCGGCGCCGTGCTCGAACGGTTTGAGCAGATACGGCGTGGTGAAGGTCGAGTCGACCAGCAGCGGCACGCGGTGCTCGTGCGCGATCTGCGCGACGGCGGCAATGTCGAGCACATCGAGGCCCGGGTTGCCGAGCGTTTCGCCGAACAGCAGGCGCGTGTTCGGGCGCAGCGCGGCGCGCCACGCGTCGATGTCGCCGGGTTTGACGAAGGTCGTCTCGATGCCGAAGCGCCGCAACGTGTAATGCAGCAGGTTGTGCGAGCCGCCATACAACGCGCTGGAGGCGACGATATGCGCGCCTGCGCCCATCAGCGTGGCGATCGCCAGATGCAGGGCTGCCTGGCCGCTGGCCGTGCCGATCGCGCCCGCGCCGTTTTCGAGCGCGGCCACGCGCTCTTCGAAGACCGCCACGGTCGGGTTCGAGATGCGCGAGTACACGTGGCCGGCGCGCTCCATGTTGAAGAGCGCCGCGGCGTGGTCGGAATCGCGGAACGAAAACGAGGTAGTCTGGTAGATCGGCGTGGCGCGCGCGCCGGTGGTGGGGTCGGGCGCGGCGCCGGCGTGCAGCGCAAGCGTATCGAAACGGTTGGCGGACATCCTGGGCGGCGAGACCACGAACGGCCCCGCGAAAGGTGAAAGTGGCGGCCATCCTATCATCGGCATCGGGCGTATCAAGCGCGGTTTTCCCGATGCGCCGGCGCGGCCGTGGGGGGAGATCGCGTGGGATTGGCGCGAATCCGGCGCGGCCTGAGCACGGATTCAATGCGGATCGAGCAGGAATCGAGCGCTGATCGAGCCGGGCGAACGCCCGTCACGCCTTGGTGGGCGGGCCGCTTTCCTTTTATGGGTCTTTCCGCTAGGATCGAAAAATCATTTAATGCACTACCAGCTTAGCGGGTATCTCGGGAGACAGATCATGCGAGTCAGCGACATTCTTAAGGTCAAAGGCAACACCCTTTTCACGGTCACGCCGGACACCACGCTGCACGAAGCAGTCAACGCAATGGCCGAGCATGACATCGGCTCGCTGGTCGTGATGGAATACGGCGACCTGGTCGGCATGCTGACCTTCCGCGAAATCATCAATACCTTGAGCAAGAACGGCGGCAGCGTCGGCACCTCCACGATCCGCAAGGTCATGGACGACCATCCGCTCACCTGCACGCCGGAAACGGACGTGAACGAAGTCCGCCGCATGATGCTCGAGCACCATGTGCGCTATCTGCCGGTACTGGAAAGCCGCACGCTGATGGGCGTGATTTCGTTTTACGACGTTGCCAAAGCAGTGGTCGAAGAGCAGGGGTTCGAGAACCGCATGCTCAAAGCTTATATCCGGGACTGGCCGGAAGAGCAGCCGGAACAACCCGCGCGTTAATGTGAATCAATATTGAGTTCATGCGCGGTGATTCACCGCAGCGCTCGGGCATTTGCTGTGAGCGGTAGCGGTGAGCGCGAATATGCAGTCAGGGCGCGCGCGAAAGCGTGCGCTTTTTTTGTGCCTGGGTTTGTGCCCTAGCCCGCCACCTGTTGCTCTTTTAGCGTGCCCTTCGAACTTCATGAGCGATCGTCCGATACCTGCCGCCCGCCGCACCGCCCGCACTCACGAGGCGCACGAGTCCCAGTTCCGGCTGCTCAGCCAGCGTCGCTTCGCGCCGTTTTTCTGGACCCAGTTCCTCGGCGCGATGAACGACAACGTGTTCAAGATCGGCTTCACGTCGCTGGTCACGTATCAGGCGGCGCGCTTTTCCGGCGTCGATCCAGCCACGGCGGCGTTCCTGATCTCGGCGATCTTCATTCTGCCGTTCGTGCTGCTGTCGGCCACCTCGGGCCAGATCGCCGACAAATACGACAAGGCGATGCTCACGCGCTTCGTCAAGACGTTCGAAATCGTCGTGATGCTGATCGGCGGCACGGGGTTCTGGCTGCATAGTGCGCCGCTGCTGTATCTGTGCACCTTTCTGATGGGCGTGCATTCCACGGTGTTCGGACCGGTCAAATATTCGTACCTGCCGCAGCATCTGTCGAAGTCGGAGCTGGTCGGCGGCAACGGCATGGTCGAGATGGGCACCTTCGTGGCGATCCTGATCGGCACCATCATCGGCGGCGCGGGCGCGGGTTTCGTCGAGCATGGCGCGGTGGTGCTGGCCTGCGCGTGCGTCGCGATCGCGCTGGTAGGGCGTTTCGTGTCGAGCTTCGTGCCGGTCACGCCGGCGGCGCAGGCCGATTTGCGCATCAACTGGAATCCGGTCAGCGAGACGTGGCGCAACCTGAAGCTGGCGCGTGAAAACCGCACGGTGTTTCTGAGTCTGCTGGGCATCTCCTGGCTGTGGTTTGTCGGCGCGACGTTTCTGTCGTCGTTTTTCAGCTTCGCGAAGAATGTGCTGTCCGCCGACCCGGACGTCGTGACCGTGCTGCTCGGCACGTTCTCGATTGGTATCGGCCTTGGTTCGTTGATGTGCGAAAAGCTCTCGAAGCGACGCATCGAAATCGGTCTGGTGCCGCTCGGTTCGATCGGTATGAGCGTGTTCGCGATCGATCTGTTTTTCGCCAGCCACGCGCTGCCGGCGGCGGGGCATCTGCTGAGCGTCGGCGAGTTTCTCGCCCGGCCCGCCCACTGGCGCGTGCTGGCCGATCTGTTCCTGCTCGCCATGTTCGGCGGTTTCTACAGCGTGCCGCTGTATGCGTTGATCCAGAGCCGCAGTCAGCCGAGCCATCGCGCGCGGATCATCGCGGCGAACAATATTCTGAACTCGCTATTCATGATTCTCTCGTCGCTGATGGCGGTCGGGTTAACCTCGGCCGGCTTCAGTATTCCGGCGCTGTTCCTGATCACCGCGCTGCTGAACATCGTGGTGGCGACCTACATCTATTCGCTGGTGCCGGAGTTTCTGCTGCGCTTCGTCGCGTGGGTGCTGGTGCATACGTTCTACCGGATCCGCCTCGTGCATGCCGAACGGATTCCGGAAGAGGGCGCGGCCGTGCTCGTTTGCAACCACGTGAGCTTCGTCGATGCGATCGTCATCATGGCCGAAAGCCCACGGCCGATCCGTTTCGTGATGGACCACCAGATTTTCAAGTCGCCGTTTGCCGGCTGGGTGTTCCGCCATGCGAAGGCGATCCCGATCGCGCCGGCTCATCAGGATCCGGAACTGTTGACGCGTGCCTACGAACGGTGTGCGCAGGCATTGGCCGAGGGCGATCTGGTTTGCATCTTCCCGGAAGGCAAGCTCACCAAGACTGGCGAGATGAACCCGTTCCGTCATGGCGTGACCGAGATCATCAAGCGCACGCCCGCGCCGGTTGTGCCGATGGCGCTGCGCGGCCTGTGGGGGAGTGTGTTTTCGCGCGCCAACGACGCGCGCTGGCCTCGGCCGGTTCAGAAAGGCGTGATGAGCCGGCTGACGCTCGCCGTGGGCGAGCCGATCGCGCCGGAATTGGCGACGCCCGAATTGTTGCAGCAAGTCGTGACGGAGTTGCGCGGGGCGCGCAAATAGCGTGCGGGTCGGTGCCTCGCGGGCCGGCTATCGCTTGTCCAGAAGGCATATAGCCAACCTGCGCCACCGCCTGGGCCCTAACGGGCTGGCATAATACTGCCTTCCCCGCATTTCTTTGGACGACGCCCATGTCCGGCAACACGCTCGGTACGCTTTTCACTGTCACGACCTTCGGCGAATCGCACGGCCCCGCTATTGGCTGCGTGATCGACGGCTGCCCGCCGGGCATGGCGCTCACCGAAGCCGACATCCAGTTCGAACTCGACCGCCGCAAACCCGGCACCTCGCGCCACGTCACGCAGCGCCAGGAAGAAGACAAGGTCGAGATCCTGTCGGGCGTGTTCGAAGGCCAGACCACCGGCGCGCCGATCGCGCTGCTGATCCGCAATACGGACCAACGCAGCAAAGACTACGGCAATATCGTCGATACCTTCCGTCCGGGCCACGCCGACTACACCTATTGGCAGAAATACGGCATTCGCGACTATCGCGGCGGCGGCCGTTCGTCGGCACGTCTGACCGCGCCCACGGTGGCGGCGGGCGCGGTCGCGAAGAAGTGGCTGCGCGAAAAGTTCGGCACCGAGATTCGCGGCTACATGGCCGCGCTCGGCGAGATCGACGTGCCGTTCGTCGACTGGGCGCACGTGCGCGAGAACCCGTTCTTCGTGCCGAACGCCGACCTCGTGCCGCAGCTCGAAGAGTACATGGACGCGCTGCGCAAAGACGGCGATTCGATCGGCGCGCGCATCAACGTCGTGGCGTCGGGTGTGCCGGTCGGCCTCGGCGAGCCGCTGTTCGACCGCCTCGACGCCGACATCGCGCATGCCATGATGGGCATCAACGCGGTCAAGGGCGTGGAGATCGGCGCGGGCTTCGCGAGCGTCGCGCAACGCGGCTCGGTACATGGCGACGAACTGACGCCGGAAGGCTTCGTCGGCAATCACGCGGGCGGTGTGCTCGGCGGCATTTCGACCGGGCAGGACATTACCGTGTCGATCGCGATCAAACCGACGTCGAGCATTCGCACGCCGCGTCGCTCGATCGACAAAGCCGGGCAGCCGGCTGTCGTCGAAACATTCGGGCGGCATGACCCGTGCGTCGGTATTCGCGCCACGCCGATCGCTGAATCGATGCTTGCACTGGTGCTGATCGACCACGCGCTGCGTCATCGCGCGCAATGCGGCGATGTTGCCGTCAGCACGCCGAAGATTGCTGCCAGCGCGCCTTGACACGCTGCGTTCGGTGTTTGTCTGTGTGTCGTAAAGAAGTGCGTGCAGCGTCGTCATGACCGGGCCGATTAGCCAACCGATCAACCAACCGATCAACGAGCCGACTTTCGTGCCGACGGCCGAATCGGCCGATAACCCTCTGGCCGAATCGGCCGATAACCCTCTGGCCGATCTGCGCGCTCGCGCCGCCGCGCCGGATGCCACCGCGGGCGACTGCCTCGCGCTCGGTCAACTGTTACTACAGCACGCCGCGCGCGACAAAGACCGCCAACGCGAGGCACTCGCCGCGCTGGTGCGTGCCTATCAGCTCGATCCTGCCTGCGAGCCCACGCTGCTTCACACGATTGCGCAGACCGCTTTCGTGCTGCGCGATTGGTCTTTGACCGAGGCCGCCGCGCAACTGCTCCTGTCCCACCACGCCGCCGACGCCAACGCGCTGATCTGGCGCGCCGCCGCGGTCCAGCAGCGCGACGATTTCGCCCTGGCGGAGCATTTGTTGCGCGAGGCGATGCGCGCCGTGCCGGGCAACCCGGTGGTGCTTCACAAGCTGGCGTTGTGCGTCAAGGAACAGGCGCGTTTCGTCGAAGCGGAGGCGTTGCTCAGGCAGGTGCTGGTGTTGTCGCCGGATAACGCGCACGCGTTGTTCGATCTGTCGGAACTCGAAATCCGTACCGGTCGTTTCGCCGATGGCTGGGCGCATTACGAATCGCGCGTCGCGTTCGGCGGCGAGCTGAATAATGCGCAACAGGCGCTCGCGTCAATCAGCGCGCATTGGCAGGGCGAGTCGCTGGCGGGCAAGACGCTGGTGGTCTACGGCGAGCAAGGCAACGGCGATTGCCTGTGGGCGGTGCGTTTTCTGCCGCATCTCGCCGAGCGGGCGCGCCGCGAGGGAGGCCGGGTGATCTTCGGTCACGACGGACCGCTGCGGTATCTGTTCGAGCGCATTCTGCCTGCCGATTTGCCGCTCGAAACGAGTCTGGACACACGGCCCGATTTTCACTGCGGGTTGATGAGCTTGCCGTTGCGGCTCGGCGTGGTCGACGCAACCGGTTGGGGGCGGCCGTATCTGAACGCCGATCCAACCCATGTGCAGGCGTGGCGCGAGCGCGTCGACGCGCACGTCGCGCACGTCGCGGGCAAGTACGGTCGTCGCAAAGTGGGGCTGGTGTGGAACGGCAACCCCGACCATATCCGCGACGCGCGGCGTTCGGTGCCGGTCGAGCAACTCGAGGCGCTGCTGAACGTGCCGGGCGCGAGCTATTTCGCGTTGTCGCCGGGGCGCGGCGAGACGGTCGCGCAGTGGCGGAAGCAGGGATTGGATGTCGTCGATATGACGGGACATTTTCAGTCCGGATTCGACGACGTGGCCGCGTTGCTGGCCAATCTGGATCTGGTGGTGACGATCGATAGCGGCCCTGCCCATCTGGCCGGTGCACTCGGCGTGCCGACCTGCCTGATGATCGATCACGTGTCCGCGTGGTTTTGGGGCGATGAATCGTCGGCAACGCCCTGGTACGATTCGATCGAGCTGGTTCGACAGCCCAGGGTTGGCGATTGGATGCCGGTCGTGGCGCACGTTCGCGAACGGATCGTGGCGCTGGTGCGGAATTAAGATTTGCCTTCGCAACGCGCGACATGCAGTCGACGCGCTGCGAAAGCAAATGCACGGCAATTACATATTCGGGTAGTTCGGCCCGCCGCCACCTTCAGGCGTGACCCACACGATATTCTGCGTCGGGTCCTTGATGTCGCACGTCTTGCAATGCACGCAGTTCTGCGCGTTGATCACCAGGCGCTCGCCGCCGTCGTCGTTCTTGACGAACTCGTACACCGCAGCGGGGCAGTAGCGCGACTCAGGGCCGGCATAGGTCTGCCAGTTCACGTTCACCGGCACGGACGGGTCTTTCAGCGTCAGGTGAGCCGGCTGGTTCTCCTCGTGATTGGTATTCGAAATGAACACGGAAGAAAGCCGGTCGAACGTCAGCTTGCCGTCTGGTTTCGGATACGTGATCGGCTTGCACTGCGACGCCGGTTTGAGCATCTCGTGATCCGAGTGCTGGTGATGCAACGTCCAGGGCACATTGCCGCCCAGCACCTTCTGTTCGAGACCGACCATCAGCGTGCCGAGGTATAGGCCCTTGCTCATCCACTGTTTGAAATTGCGGGCGCGATGCAGCTCGGTGTGCAGCCACGAGGTCTTGAACGCTTCCGGATACGCCGTGAGCTCGTCACTGGTACGTCCGGCCTGCACCGCCTCAAAAGCCGCGTCAGCGGCCAGCATGCCGGTCTTGATCGCCGCATGCGAGCCCTTGATTCGCGATGCATTCAGGAAGCCTGCGTCGTCGCCCACCAGCGCACCGCCCGGGAACACCAGCTTCGGCAGCGACATCAGGCCGCCTGCGGTGATCGCCCGTGCGCCGTACGACACGCGCTTGCCGCCTTCCAGGATTGCGCGGATCGCCGGATGCGTCTTGTAGCGCTGGAATTCCTCGAACGGCGACAGATACGGATTCGTGTAGCCCAAGCCGACCACGAAGCCGACCATCACCTGGTTGTTGTCCATGTGATAGAGGAACGAACCGCCGTACGTGTCGTTTTCCAGCGGCCAGCCGGCGGTGTGCATGACCAGACCCGGCTTGTGCTTCGCCGGATCGATTTCCCACAATTCCTTGATGCCGATACCGTAGACCTGCGGATCGACGCCTTCGCGCAGCTTGTACCGGTCGTTCAGTTGACGGCCCAGATGCCCGCGCGCGCCTTCGCAGAACAGCGTGTATCTGGCATGCAATTCCATGCCGAGCTGGAAGTTCTCGGTCGGTGCGCCGTCCTTGCCGATGCCCAGATTGCCGGTCGCCACGCCCTTGACCGAGCCGTCGTCGTTGTAAAGGATTTCAGCGGCCGGAAAGCCCGGGAAAATCTCGACGCCCAGCGCCTCGGCCTGCTGACCGAGCCAGCGCGTCACATTGGCCAGCGAGATGACGTAGTTGCCGTGGTTCTTGAAGTTGTCCGGCAGCGCCCAGACCGGCACGCTCTTCGAGCCGGTTTCGCTCAGGAACAGGAATTTGTCTTCGCTCACCGCCACGTCGAGCGGCGCGCCTTTTTCTTTCCAGTCCGGAATCAGTTCGGTGATCGCGCGCGGATCCATGACCGCGCCCGACAGGATATGCGCCCCGATCTCCGAGCCTTTTTCCAGTACGCACACGCCCAGCTCGACGCTCTTTTCCGCCGCCAGCTGCTTCAGGCGGATCGCTGCGGACAGGCCAGCCGGGCCGCCGCCGACGATCACGACGTCGTATTCCATCGACTCGCGTGGACCGTATTGCTCAATGAGACTTGCGGGGGTCATTGATGCTCCTCTTACCGTTAGAATGCTTTTTTCGGGTTCGTATTGTGGGCGATGCATCCCCGCACTGCAACCGGATGAGCAGAGATTAGCACGATCGTTCTATTTATGTGATACGGTACCGACCCGTAGCGAAGGTCTTACCGCACCTGTCAACCGTAGTTGCAATTACAACCGAACAAGGGAACGACAATGGGCCGTTCGATCAATCTGGAAGGCAAGGTCGCGCTGATCACCGGCGCCTCGAGCGGGTTGGGAAAGCGTTTCGCTCAGGTATTGTCGCAGGCGGGCGCCAAGGTCGTGCTGGCGAGCCGGCGCACCGAGCGGTTGAAGGAGCTGCGCGCCGAGATCGAGGCGTCCGGCGGCGCGGCGCACGTGGTGTCGCTCGACGTCACCGATTACCAGAGCATCAAGTCGGCGGTCGCGCATGCGGAAACCGAGGCGGGCACCATCGACATTCTGGTGAACAACTCGGGCGTGTCGACTACGCAGAAGCTCTCGGAAGTCACGCCGGCCGACTTCGAATACGTGTTCGACACCAACACGCGCGGCGCGTTTTTCGTCGCGCAGGAAGTCGCCAAACGCATGATCATGCGTGGCAATAACGCGCAGAACCCGTCGTACCGCATCATCAATATCGCGTCGATGGCGGGCCTGCGTGTGCTGCCGCAGATTGGCCTGTACTCCATGAGCAAGGCCGCTGTCGTCCATATGACGAAAGCCATGGCGCTGGAGTGGGGCAAGCACGGCATCAACGTGAACGCGATCTGTCCGGGGTATATCGACACCGAGATCAACCACCATCACTGGTCGACCGAGCAGGGGCAGAAGCTGGTGTCCATGCTGCCGCGTCATCGCGTCGGCAAGCCTGACGATCTGGACGGGCTCCTGCTGTTGCTGGCGGCCGACGAATCGCAGTTCATCAACGGCTCGGTCATCGCCGCCGACGACGGCTTCGGCCTGGCCTGATTTCAATTCACCTTAAGCAGCAAGCGCAACGGAAGTACGATGAGCGATTTTCACGCAGTCTTTGAGATGTCCATGCCGATCCGTTGGGGCGACATGGACGCATTCGGCCATGTCAACAACACGGTCTATTTCCGCTACATGGAGCAGGTGCGGATTTCCTGGTTCGAACAGATGGGTCTGGCGGGCAGCAATGCCGACGGCCAGGGCCCGGTGATCGTCAACGCGTCGATGGAGTTTCTCAAGCAACTGCATTATCCCGGCGACGTGATCGGCCGGATGACGGTGGCCACGCCTGGCCGCAGCAGCTTCGACACCGGCTTCGAGCTGGTGCGCGCCGACGATCCGCACACCGTCTATGCGCGCGGCGCCGCGCGCTGCGTGTGGATCGATTACGCGGCGGCGAAGTCGGTGCCGGTGCCCGATCTGCTGCGGGCGACGATCGAGCGCGCCGCACTGGTCAAGGCGGCCTGATCAGCGTGTCCAATACGACGGTCGCTTAAGCAGGACGCCGGCCCAGACTTCAATGCCCGAGCAAGCGCTGCAATAGCTCGGTCGCGTTCCCCGTATCGTATTTACGCATCAGCCGCGCCCGGTAGACATCCACCGTGCGCGGGCTGATATCCAGCACGCGCCCGATCTGCTTGCTGGTTTTGCCGGTTACCAGTTGCGCGGCGATCTCCCGTTCGCGCGGCGTCAATTCGACCGCCACGCGGCGCGTCGCGCTCAAATCCTCGAACGTCCATACGCCCGCAGCATGCGGGTCGGTGCGCTGCTGCGCGCGGCCCGTCACGTGACACCAGAACAGTTCGCCGTTGGCGCGCTTCATGATGCGGTCGTCCGCGTAGCTGCCCTGCGCGGTCATGATCGGCGGAATGCGCGCGCCGATTCGCTCGAATTCGTCTGCCGACGGATAAAGCACCTGAAACGACTGGCCGAGCAGCGCCTCGCGCGGGCAGCCGAAAATCGACGCCAGCTCGTCATTACAGTCTTCGATCACCCGTTCGCGCGACAGCACGAGGCCGATCGGCGCGAGTTGAAAAGCGGTTTGATAATCCAGTGCGGGCATGAGTTGGCGGCAAGTACTTATGTATTTTTGCGTATTGTGCCGCATGGCGCGCCCAGCGTACTCTTTCGGGCACATGACAACGCGGTGCAGGCGTCTGGAAAGAGTCTTTGCGCGCTACGCCGGCCAAGCCGGGCGCACGGCCTGCTACGGATGACTAGAATGACGTGTCGGGCGCGAGCTCGCGGAACGTGATACCAGCCGCAACGAACCTGATTCGGGTTTCCATAAAGGAAGGGACATACTGATGAACAAGGTCTATCCAGGCGCCGCCGAGGCGCTGAAAGACATCGTCAAGGACGGACAGACGTTCGCCGTCGGCGGCTTCGGGCTGTGCGGCATTCCGGAGGCGCTGATCGCGGCGCTGCGCGATTCGAAGGTGCAGGGCATCACCTGTATCAGCAACAACGCGGGCGTCGACGGTTTCGGCCTCGGTCTGCTGCTCGAAACCCGCCAGGTGAAGAAGATGATCTCGTCGTACGTGGGCGAGAACAAGGAGTTCGAACGCCAGTATCTGGCCGGCGAACTCGAGCTCGAATTCACGCCGCAGGGCACGCTGGCTGAAAAGCTGCGCGCGGGCGGCTCGGGCATTCCGGCGTTCTTCACCAATACGGGCTACGGCACGCTGATCGCCGAAGGCAAGGAAACCCGCCAGTTCGGCGAGAACCACTATGTGCTCGAGCACTCGCTGACCGCGGATGTCGCGCTGGTCAAGGCATGGAAGGCCGACAAGTCCGGCAATCTGATCTACCGCCGCACCGCGCGCAACTTCAACCCGATGTGCGCTATGGCGGGCAAGATCACGGTCGCGGAAGTCGAGGAGATCGTCGAGGTCGGCGAACTCGACCCGGATGCGATCCACACGCCCGGCATCTTCGTTCAGCGCATTGTGCTCAATGCGACGCCGGAAAAACGCATCGAACAACGCGTCGTGCGCGCGAAAGGAGCCTGATCATGGCATGGACTCGTGACGAAATGGCCGCACGCGCGGCGAAGGAATTGCAGGACGGCTTCTACGTGAACCTCGGCATCGGCCTGCCGACGCTGGTGGCCAATCACGTGCCAGCGGGCGTCGAAGTCTGGCTGCAGTCGGAAAACGGCCTGCTCGGCATCGGCCCGTCGCCGACCGAAGAGGAAGTGGACGCCGACCTGATCAATGCCGGCAAGCAGACGGTGACCACGTTGCCGGGTTCGTCGATTTTCTCGTCGGCGGATTCGTTCGCGATGATTCGCGGCGGCCATATCAACCTGGCGATTCTGGGTGCGATGCAGATCAGCCGGAAGGGCGATCTGGCGAACTGGATGATCCCGGGCAAGATGATCAAGGGCATGGGCGGCGCGATGGATCTGGTGGCGGGCGTCAAGCGCGTGGTCGTGCTGATGGAGCACGTCGCGAAGGGCGACCAGCACAAGATTCTCGACGAATGCACACTGCCGCTGACCGGTGTGGGCGTGGTCGATCAGATCATCACCGACCTCGGCGTGATCGAGGTGACGGAAGCCGGGTTGAAGCTGACCGAACTGGCGCCGGGCGTGAGCGTCGAGGAAATTCAGGCGAAGACCGGCGCACCGCTGGATGTGAGCGCGGTGAGTTGAGTGGCGGGATCTGCAGGGCGCCGTGCAGTGCGGCGCCGTGTGAGTTGAAGTTGTCTTCTCTCACGCGGTGCGGCGCCGCTGCGGCGTCCGGCCGGTGTGATTGCAGAGCGGGCGAGGCGTGTGCCTCGCCCGCTTTTGTTTGTGCGCGACGCGTCCGGGTCTGAGTTTGTCCTATGCCGTTTGGCCGATCCTTGCCGCGTGGCAAAGCGGTTTACAATCCTTTGAAGATTGGACGCCACATTGGCCCGTGCTCTGCCGGGCCAAATCCGCCGTGCTTTTGCAAGGAGCCTCGATGACCGCACCAACGTCCGCTTTCAGCGCCGGGCAAGCCGTTCCGCGCCAACGTTATGTGCAGTGCGCCAGCCCCGCCGGGCTGCACCGCGTTGCGTACACCGAATGGGGCGATCCGGCCAATCCGCGCGTACTGGTGTGCGTGCATGGCTTGACGCGCTCGGGGCGCGATTTCGATCGTCTCGCGGCGCAATTCGCCGGTACCTACCGTGTGGTGTGTCCGGACGTGGCGGGGCGGGGCTTGTCGTCGTGGCTTGCCAACCCCAACTTCTATAGCGTGCCGCAGTACGTGGCCGACATGGTCACGCTGATCGCGCGCCTGAACGTCGAAACGGTCGACTGGTTCGGCACCTCGATGGGCGGCCTGATTGGCATGGCGCTCGCTGGTTTGCCCGATACGCCGATCCGCAAGCTGTTGCTGAACGACGTCGGTCCACATCTCGAGCCGGCAGCCGTGCAGCGTATCGGCGACTACCTCGGCAAGCCCGTGCGTTTCGACACGCTGCAACAAGGCGTCGACTACGCGGCCTTGCTCGCGAAAACCTTCGGTCCGCTCACGCCGGACGAATGGCGCGAAATCAACACGCCGCTGCTGCACGAAAAAGACGGCGCATGGCTCCTGCGCTACGACCCGCGCGTCGCCGAGCCGTTTGCCGCGATCACCGAAGAAGCGGCCAAGCTCGGCGAGACCGTGCTATGGCGTTCGCTGGCGGCTTTTCAGGGGCCGGTGTTGGTGGTGCGCGGCGAGCAGTCCGATTTGCTGTCGCGCGAAACCGTCACGCAGATGGTCGAGACTGGGATCGCCGTGTCGAGCATGGAAATCGCCGGTGTCGGACATGCGCCGGCGTTTCTGTCGGCCGATCAGATCGACGTGGCGCGGCAGTTCTTCATCGGGCCGGCGGTCGACGCGTCATAATATGCAGTTCCGCACGGCGTCTGCTTGAAGGGCGTCATGCAACGGCGTCGCGCAGCGGTCTCATGCGGAAAGCATCTCCGATCAATTTTTAACCCAACTCAGGATTCTTCATGGCAGTCATTCGTCATCACGTCGGCAAGCGCCTCTCCGAAATCGCCGTGCATAACGGCACGGTGTACCTCGCAGGCCAGATCGCCGAAGACGCGGATCAGGACATCACGGGCCAGACGCGCGAAGTGCTCGGCCACATCGACCGTCTGCTGGCTGAAGTGAACAGCGACAAGTCGCAGTTGCTTTCGGTGCAGATCTATATCTCGGACATGGTGCACTTCGCCGGCATGAACGCCGTGTGGGACGAGTGGGTTGCACAAGGCGACACGCCGCCGCGCGCTACCGTCGAAGCCAAGCTCGCGAATCCGAAGTGCCTCGTCGAGATCGTCGTGGTCGCGGCACAGCGCGGCTAAGCCGCGCGTAGCCGTTGTTGCCGTTCACCTTCCGTTGATTCGTCTGGCCCGTTGGGCCGTCGCACTGCCGCACCATGAATACCGAAACCGTTACGAGCACGCCGAACCCCCTCCCGTCCTTCGACGAAGCGATGGCGTTCGTGCGCGAACATGCGGGCGAGGTGCGGCTGTCGTCGGGCGAGTTGCTGGCGGATCACGCGGCGGGCACGGCGTCGATCATGCGCACGCTCAATGTCGATCCGCCGGCGGTGCTGGCGGCGGCGCTGTTTGCGTTGACGCCGCATCTGCAGGATCCGGAGCGCGTGATCGCCGACAACTTCGGCGAAGAAGTCGCACAACTGGTCGGCGACGTGCGCAAGCTGCTGCGTCTCGGCACGGTCAGCCTGCGTGCCGCGCAAAACGCCATGCCCGAAGCCGGGCGCGACGCGCAGGCCGCGCGCCGCACGCAGGTCGAGGCATTGCGCAAGATGCTGCTCGCGTTCGCGCAAGACATTCGCGTGGTGTTGATCCGGCTCGCATCGCGGCTGCAATCCATGCGCTATTACGCGGCGGCGAAGATCACGCCGTCGCCCGACGTGGCGCGCGAAACGCTCGACATTTACGCGCCGCTCGCCAACCGGCTGGGCATCTGGCAACTGAAGTGGGAGCTCGAGGATCTCGCGTTCCGCTTCGAGGAGCCGGTCACGTACAAGCGCATTGCCAAGCTGCTCGACGAGAAGCGCGTCGAACGCGAGGGCTATGTCGCGCAGGCCATCGAGCGCCTGCAGCAGGAGCTGGCCGCGGCGGATATCCGCGCCGAAGTCAGCGGTCGGCCGAAACACATCTACAGCATCTGGCGCAAGATGCGCGGCAAGGAGTTGGACTTTGCCGAGCTGTACGACGTGCGCGCGTTTCGCGTGATCGTGCCGGACATCAAAGATTGCTACACCGTGCTCGGCATCGTGCATAACCTGTGGCAGCCGGTGCCGCGCGAGTTCGACGACTACATCTCGCGGCCCAAGCCGAACGGCTATAAATCGCTGCACACGGTCGTGATCGGCGACGACGGCCGCGCGTTCGAAGTGCAGATTCGCACACACGAAATGCACCAGTTCGCCGAATACGGCGTGGCGGCGCACTGGCGCTACAAGGAAGCGGGCACGCGCGGTTACGGCGGCCAGTTCAGCGCCAATGAGAAGTACGACGAGAAGATCGCGTGGCTGCGGCAATTGCTCGCGTGGAAAGACGAGGTCTCGGAAGGCGAGCACGGCGAAAAGCGCGCGGCGCAGCCGTGGGATCAACTGCGCCAGGCCACACTCGACGACGACCACATCTACGTGCTGACGCCGCAGGCGCGCGTGATTCCGCTGCCGCACGGTGCGACGCCCGTCGACTTCGCATATCACCTGCATAGCGAGCTGGGGCATCGGTGCCGTGGCGCGCGCGTCGACGGCGCGATGGTGCCGCTCAACACGCCGCTGCAGAATGGCCAGACGATCGAGATCGTCGCGGTGAAAGAGGGCGGTCCGTCGCGCGACTGGCTCAACCCGCAGCTCGGCTATCTGCAAAGTCCGCGCGCGCGGCAAAAAGTGCGCGCGTGGTTCAACGCGGTCGAAGTGCAAGAGCACATCGCCAGCGGACGTGCGATGGTCGAAAAGACCTTGCAGCGCGAAGGCAAGACGTCGGTCAACCTCGATCAGCTTGCCGCCAAACTAGGTTTCAAGACGACCGACGATCTGTTCTCGGTCGTGGGCAAGGAAGAATTCAGTCTGCGGCTCGTCGAGCAGGCGTTGCACGACGCACCGCCGCCCGAGCCCGCGGTCGAGGCGCCGGAGCAATTCGAAAAGCGCAGCAGCGGCGCGAGCGTCGCGCGCGGTGCGTCGACCGGTGTGCTGGTAGTCGGCGTCGACGCGTTGCTCACGCAGCTCGCGCGTTGCTGCCGGCCCGCACCGCCGGACGATATCAGCGGCTTCGTCACGCGTGGTAAAGGCATGTCGATCCACCGCAGCGATTGCCCGACGTTCCTGCGTATGGCGGAGCGCGCGCCGGAGCGCGTGCTGCAAACCGCGTGGTCGGCGGACGTGATGAGTGGTCGCGGTCAGTCGGTCTATCCGGTCGACCTCAGTATCGAGGCAACGGACCGGCAGGGTTTGCTGCGCGACATCTCCGAAGTTTTCGCGCGCGAGAAAATGAACGTGATCGGGGTGAAGACGCAATCGCGCCGCAATACCGCGTTCATGCAATTTACCGTCGAGGTGTCGAGCTCCGCGCAGATTCAGCGCGCGTGTACGGTGCTCGGCGAAGTGACGGGTGTGGTGCGCGCATCGCGCAAGAGTTGATGCGTAAGCGGTGGTCTGTGTGTGCGTGGCGTTTCCTGCTGCAAACTCGGCTTCGCGCGCCAGGATGGGTTGGTAGAAATTTAAAGTCGGTGCATAAAAGTACTTGCCAAGCAGTGTGGCGCTCCATATAATCTCGTTTCTTCAGGCTCGTAGCTCAGCTGGTTAGAGCACCACCTTGACATGGTGGGGGTCGTTGGTTCGAGTCCAATCGAGCCTACCAACGAAAGAGAAATTCCGGTTTTGCCGGGGTTTCGCAAACTGCAGTAAGCGCCTTTGGCGCAAAAGGCGAATACGGTTATGACACCGCGAACGTTGACCGAAGTTACTTCGGAGCGACGCTAGTCGAGGACCACTTTCGCCAATGTAGTTTGCAGGAAATGTGAATGCGGCCCCTCGAAAGCGGGGCCGCATTTTTTTTGGCTTTTAGACCTGGTTGTATGTGCCACCGTCGGTCGGCACCACGGAGAACGCAATGGTTTCGATACGTCTGCCTGACGGTTCTGTTCGACAGTACGAGCATCCGGTGACCGTCGCCGAAGTGGCCGCCTCGATCGGCCCCGGCCTTGCAAAAGCCGCACTCGGCGGCAAGATCGACGGCGAGTTGGTCGATACGTCCACGCTGATCGATCACGACGTGGCGCTTGCCATCGTCACCGAAAAAGACGCCGACGGTCTCGACATCATTCGTCACTCCACGGCGCACTTGCTCGCGTATGCGGTGAAGGATCTGTTCCCGCAAGCGCAGGTCACGATCGGCCCGGTGATCGACAACGGCTTCTACTATGACTTCGCGTACAGCCGTCCCTTCACGCCGGAAGATCTGGAAAAGATCGAAAAGCGCATGCAGGAACTCGCGAAGAAAGACGAACCAGTTTCGCGCCGCGTGGTGTCGCGCGAGGAAGCGGTCGAGTACTTCAAGAGCATCGGCGAAAAATACAAGGCCGAAATCATCGAATCGATTCCGTCCAGCGACGATATCAAGCTGTATTCGCATGGCGGCTTCACCGATCTGTGCCGCGGCCCGCATGTGCCGTCCACCGGCAAGCTCAAAGTCTTCAAACTGATGAAGGTGGCTGGCGCCTACTGGCGTGGCGATTCGAAGAACGAGCAATTGCAGCGCATCTACGGTACGGCCTGGACCAAGAAAGAAGACCAGGAAGCGTATCTGCACATGCTCGAAGAGGCGGAGAAGCGCGACCACCGCAAGCTCGGCAAGCAACTCGATCTGTTTCATATGCAGGACGAGTCGCCGGGCATGGTGTTCTGGCATCCGCGCGGCTGGACGCTGTGGCAGCAGGTCGAGCAGTACATGCGCCGTCGCGTGAACGACGCCGGCTACCTCGAAATCAAAACACCGATGATCATGGACCGTTCGCTGTGGGAAGCGTCGGGCCACTGGCAGAACTATCGTGAAAACATGTTCACGACGGAATCGGAAAAGCGCGATTACGCGATCAAGCCGATGAACTGCCCGGGTCACGTGCAGGTGTTCAACCACGGCTTGCGTTCGTATCGCGACCTGCCGTTGCGTTACGCGGAATTTGGTTCGTGCCACCGCAATGAATCGTCGGGTGCGTTGCATGGTCTGATGCGAGTGCGTGGTTTCGTGCAGGACGACGCGCATATTTTCTGTACCGAAGACCAGTTCATCAGCGAATCGATCGCGTTCAACACGCTGGCGATGAGTGTGTACAAGGATTTCGGCTTCGACAAGGTCGAGATCAAGTTGTCGCTGCGCCCGGACGCGCGTGCCGGTACGGACGAGACGTGGGATCGCGCGGAGCAGGGTCTGCGTGAAGCGCTGACCGCCTGCGGCGTCACGTGGGAGGAATTGCCCGGCGAGGGCGCGTTCTACGGTCCAAAGGTCGAGTATCACATCAAGGATGCGCTCGGCCGCTCGTGGCAATGCGGTACGCTGCAACTCGATATGGTGTTGCCGGAGCGCCTCGGTGCCGAATACGTCGCGGAAGACAATGGCCGCCGCCGGCCGATCATGTTGCACCGGGCAATCGTCGGATCAATGGAGCGCTTCCTCGGCATTCTGATCGAGCACCACGCTGGTGCCATGCCGTCCTGGCTCGCGCCGATGCAGGTTGTGGTGATGAATATCGCCGAAAATCAGGCCGAATATGCAGGGTCGCTAGCCCAATCGTTGCAAAAACAAGGGGTTAGAGTAGAGGCCGATTTGCGCAACGAGAAGATTAGCTATAAAATACGTGAGCACACGTTGGAAAAGGTGCCGTACCTGCTTGTGGTCGGCGACAAAGAGCGTGAAGCCCAAACGGTAGCCGTGCGTGCCCGTGGTGGTGTCGATCTGGGCGTTATGCCTCTCGATACCTTCATTGAGCGTCTGCGCCATGACGTGCAGTCGTTCAACTGATCCACTTGGCAGCCCGGCTCGTTTTTTTAAATTTTAGAGGAAACGTAACATCGCTACTGATAAGTCTGCGCACCGCATCAACGGTGAAATTACGGCACCCGAGGTGCGTCTGGTCGGAGTCGAGAACGAACCGCTCGGCATCGTGAAGCTCGCTGATGCGTTCCGCATGTCGGAACAGCAGGATGTCGATCTGGTTGAAATCGCCCCGCAAGCGGTCCCGCCAGTTTGCCGCTTGATGGACTACGGCAAGTTCAAGTACTCGGAAGCGAAGAAGCAGCACGAGGCCAAGCTCAAGCAGAAGATTGTCCAGGTCAAGGAAGTCAAATTCCGTCCCGGCACTGACGACGGCGATTACAACGTCAAGCTGCGTAACCTCATTCGCTTCCTCGACGACGGCGACAAGACGAAAATCACGTTGCGTTTCCGTGGCCGCGAAATGGCTCACCAGGAAATTGGTATGCGCGTGCTTGAGCGCCTGCGTACGGACCTCGACGAAGTTGGTCAGGTCGAGCAGATGCCTAAAATGGAAGGTCGCCAGATGATCATGGTGATCGCTCCGAAGAAAAAGAAGTAAGCGACTTGAGCAACGGCGTGCCATGTGGCACGCGCTCTGATCGTGAAAGATTGAACCGATGCTGTGCCGGGTGTCCGGTGCGCAATCAGAAGG
Source organism: Paraburkholderia bryophila (assembly GCF_003269035.1). GTDB lineage: Bacteria > Pseudomonadota > Gammaproteobacteria > Burkholderiales > Burkholderiaceae > Paraburkholderia > Paraburkholderia bryophila. The sequence goes on from NZ_QLTK01000040.1 coordinate 33,653, forward strand.
TTTCGGAACGGCGCGCGTGTCGCGTAAGCGTTACTCGCGCCGATTCCTGAAAAGCGGCCGTCGGTGGTATTGGCGGTCTGCATACCAAGTGGAATGGGTTTCGAAGGGCGGGTGATGGCCTCTGGCCGACCGCACACCCATATCCATCTAATAATGGAGTTGTCATGCCGAAGATGAAGACCAAGAAGAGTGCTGCAAAGCGCTTCGTGGTGCGTCCGGGCGGTACCGTCAAGCGCGGTCAGGCCTTCAAGCGCCACATTCTTACCAAGAAGACCACCAAGAACAAACGCCATTTGCGCGGTTCGACGGCAGTTCATGATTCAGATATGAACTCCGTGCGCGCAATGCTGCCGTTCGCTTAACCCTTAACCGAAACTCATAGGAGCAAGATATGCCTCGAGTAAAACGTGGGGTTACCGCACGGGCCCGTCACAAGAAGATCATCAAGCTGGCCAAGGGTTACCGCGGCCGTCGCAATAACGTCTATCGCATCGCCAAGCAGGCGGTCATGCGCGCGGGCCAATACGCCTACCGCGATCGCCGCAACAAGAAGCGTGTGTTCCGTGCATTGTGGATCACGCGTATCAACGCGGCGGTGCGTCAGCACGACATGACGTACAGCGTGTTCATCAACGGCCTGAAGAAGGCTTCGATCGAACTCGACCGCAAGGTGCTGGCCGACATGGCTGTGTTCGACAAGGCTGCTTTTGCTGCGATCGTTCAGCAGGTGAAAGCCGCCGTTGCAGCCTGATTGCGCTTCTGGCAATTAACACTGCGTGGTTCGTTGTAGCGAACATCCGGTAGTCTCGGTGACGCTGCAGCAAAAACGGGGCTCCTCACCGAGCCCCGTTTTTGTTGGTAGAACCAGTTTGCTTCGATAGAACACTGACGTTGAAATGATGGGATCAATGGATCTGGACCAGATTGTCGCCGACGCGCAAAAAGCCTTCTCGGAAGCCTCCGACGTCACCACCCTCGAGAACGAGAAAGCGCGCTTTCTTGGCAAAGCGGGTGCGTTGACCGATCTATTGAAGGGCCTTGGCAAACTCGATCCCGAAACGCGCAAGACCGAAGGCGCACGGATCAACCTCGTCAAGCAACAAGTGGAAGCTGCGTTGACGGCCCGCCGTCAGGCATTGGCCGACGCGTTGCTGAATCAGCGCCTGGCCGCTGAAGCCATCGACGTCACGTTGCCCGGCCGTGGCACTGGCGCAGGCAGTCTGCACCCGGTGATGCGCACGTGGGAGCGCGTCGAACAGATATTCCGGTCGATTGGATTCGACGTGGCCGACGGCCCCGAAATCGAAACCGACTGGTACAACTTCACCTCGCTGAACAGCCCGGAAAACCATCCGGCGCGTTCCATGCAGGACACTTTCTACGTCGACGGCAAAGATGCCGACGGCCGTCAACTGCTGCTGCGCACTCATACCAGCCCGATGCAGGTGCGCTACGCGCGCACCAACACGCCGCCGATCAAGGTGATCGTGCCGGGCCGCACGTATCGCGTGGACAGCGACGCGACCCATTCGCCGATGTTCAACCAGGTCGAAGGCCTGTGGATCGACGAGAACATCAGCTTCGCCGACCTGAAGGGCGTCTATACCGACTTCCTGAAGAAATTCTTCGAGCGCGACGACATTCTCGTGCGCTTCCGTCCGTCGTATTTTCCGTTCACGGAACCGTCGGCTGAAATCGACATGCTGTTCGAAACCGGCAAGAACGCCGGCAAGTGGCTCGAAATTTCGGGCTCCGGCCAGGTGCATCCCACGGTGATTCGCAACATGGGTCTCGACCCGGAGCGCTACATCGGCTTTGCGTTCGGTAGTGGCCTCGAACGGCTCACCATGCTGCGCTACGGCGTGCAAGACCTGCGTCTGTTCTTCGAAAACGACCTGCGTTTCCTGCGTCAGTTCGCCTGAACCGCGCGGTCGAACGCGACAAGCATAGAGCGCGGATGGCATGCAAGGCGTGCCGTTCGCAGCGTCCCCGGCGGAGTCCAGCGCAGCACCAGGGCAGTATCGCCGGACGTGGACCTAACCTGATCAGAACGTACACAGAACCATGCAATTCCCGGAATCCTGGCTGAGAACCTTTGTCGATCCGCAACTGACGACCGACCAACTGTCGCACGCGTTGACAATGGCCGGTCTCGAAGTTGAAGACCTGCGGCCGGCCGCGCCGCCGACCTCGAAGATCGTTGTCGGTCAGGTGCTGGAAGTCGTCAAGCATCCGGACGCGGACAAGCTCAACGTGTGTCAGGTCGACGCCGGCACGGGCGCGACGCTGAATATCGTGTGCGGCGCGCCGAACGTGGCGCCGGGCATCAAGGTGCCGGTCGCGCTGGTGGGCGCGCAATTGCCGCCGGCCGAAGAGGGCGCCGCGCCATTCGCGATCAAGCTCTCGAAACTGCGCGGTGTGGAAAGCCAGGGCATGCTCTGCTCGGCACGCGAACTGAAGCTGTCGGAAGATCATAGCGGCCTGATGATCCTGCCGGAAGATACGCCGATCGGCCAGGATATCCGCGAAACGCTCAATCTCGACGACACGATTTTTGAAATCAAGCTGACGCCGAACAAGGCGGACTGCCTGTCGGTGTTCGGCGTGGCACGCGAAACGTCGGCGATCACCGGGGCATCGTTGCGCCCGCTCGAGATCAAACCCGCGCAAGTCACGCTCGACGAAACGCTGCCCGTCAAGATTTCGGCGCCGGATCTGTGCGGCCGCTTCTCGGGTCGTGTGATTCGCGGCGTCAATGCGCGCGCGAAGTCGCCGCAGTGGATGGTGCAGCGTCTCGAACGTTCGGGGCAGCGCAGCATCTCCGCGCTGGTCGATATCTCGAACTACGTGATGCTCGAACTGGGCCGTCCGTCGCACGTGTTCGATCTGGACAAGATCCACGGCGGCATGGACGTGCGTTGGGGCCGCCCCGGCGAAACGCTCAAGTTGCTGAACGGCAACACGGTCGAGCTCGACGACACCGTCGGCGTGATCGCGGACGAGCAACATATTGAAAGTCTCGCGGGCATCATGGGCGGCGACAGCACCGCTGTCACGCTCGACACCACGAACATCTATCTCGAAGCCGCATTCTGGTGGCCGGATAGCATTCGCGGCCGCTCGCGCAAGTACAACTTTTCGACCGATGCGGGCCATCGCTTCGAACGCGGTGTCGACTACGCGACCACGGTCGAGCATATCGAACGCATCACGCAACTGATCCTCGACATCTGCGGTGGCGCGGCCGGCCCGGTCGACGACCAGATCGTCAACGTGCCGAAGCGCGAGCCGGTGAAGATGCGTGTGTCGCGTGCGAACCGCATCATCGGTATCAGGATCGACGCGGATGAAATCGCGCAAATCTTCACGCGCCTCGGCCTCACGTTCGAGCGCAGCGATGACACGTTCTCGGTGATGCCGCCGTCGTACCGCTTCGACATTGAAATCGAAGAAGACCTGATCGAAGAAGTCGCACGTATCTACGGCTTCGAGAAGATCCCGGCGCGTCCGCCGGTTGCGACCAGCGAAATGCTCGCGACCAATGAAACCCAGCGTTCGATCCACGTGATCCGCCACGCCCTCGCCGCGCGCGATTACGCGGAAACGGTGAACTTCAGTTTCGTCGACGCCGAATGGGAACAGGATTTCGCGGGCAACGACAAACCGGTCCGCTTGCTCAATCCAATCGCGAGCCAGTTGTCGGTGATGCGCACCACGCTGTTCGGCAGCCTGATCCACGTGCTGCGTACGAATCTGAATCGCCGCGCCGCGGATCGTGTGCGCGTGTTCGAAGCGGGCCGCGTGTTTCTGCATGATCCGTCGATCAAAGCCGGCGAACTGACGGTGGAAGGTTTCGCGCAGCCGAAGATGATCGGCGCGCTCGCCTACGGCCCGTCGCTCGACGAGCAGTGGGGCGCGGCCACGCGCACGGTCGACTACTTCGACGTGAAGGGCGATCTCGAAGCATTGCTGGCGCCGGCGGTGGCAATTTTCGTGAAAGCGGAACATCCGGCGCTGCATCCGGGACGCAGCGCGCGTATTGAAGTGAATGGCCGCGCTGTCGGCTGGATTGGCGAATTGCATCCGCGCTGGATGCAGAAATATGATTTGCCGCATGCGCCGATTCTGTTTGAAATCGAATCGGAAGCATTAATGCAGCGCGTATTGCCCACTCCCGCGGAAGTGTCTAAATTCCCGCCGGTGCGGCGTGATATTGCGGTGGTCGTCGATCAGAAAATCGAGGTTCAGGCGCTGTTGGACGAGTTGCAGAAGGCGCAATCGGAGCCGGCTTGCAAGAGCGTTCAGAAGGTTGCGCTTTTCGACGAATTCCGTCCAAAATCAAACACTTCCGGCGGTCTGGCCGCTCATGAGAAAAGCCTTGCGTTCCGTGTGACCTTGCAAGATACTGGCGGAACCCTTCAGGATGAGACGGTCGATCTGGCCATTCAAACTCTGGTGGAACGTCTGGCTCGAGTATATGGCGCACGGTTGCGCGGATAACCCGCATTTAACAATTGCACGGCTGTTTCCGCATCCTTTGTTTTTTGCTTGGCGCGCCATTTGATAGATATGAATGAAATGAACTCGAGTGATTTCGAAGCCCTTCTTACGGCGCAACGCAGCGCCATGATTCGCGATATTCCGACATCATCCGCCGTCGTTTCCGCTGAAACGCCGACGCTCACCAAAGCTGAACTTGCCGAGTTGCTGTTCGACAATGTCGGGCTCAACAAGCGGGAAGCGAAAGACATGGTCGAAGCGTTCTTCGAGGTGATCCGCGATGCGCTGGAGAGTGGCGACAGCGTGAAGCTGTCGGGGTTCGGCAACTTCCAGTTGCGCGACAAGCCCCAGCGTCCCGGCAGAAATCCGAAGACCGGCGAGGCGATTCCGATCGCCGCGCGCCGGGTTGTGACGTTCCATGCAAGTCAAAAGCTGAAAGCGCTGGTTGAGAACGGCGCTGAAGCGAGCTTCGCGCGCTGATCGACTGGCGCGTTCCTGCGCAACCCACTACGACGGCTAACTGACGATGACAGCGACGATCGAAAAAGTCGTCTTGCCTCCGATTCCGGCGAAGCGCTACTTCACGATTGGTGAGGTCAGCGAACTATGCGGTGTGAAGCCGCATGTGTTGCGTTACTGGGAGCAGGAGTTCACGCAGTTGCGGCCGGTCAAGCGACGCGGCAACCGCCGGTACTATCAGCATCACGAGGTGCTGTTGATCAGACGGATTCGTGAGTTGCTCTATGAGCAGGGCTTCACGATCAACGGCGCGCGCAATCGTCTCGATTCGCATGGCGGTGGGGCGCACGGTGCGCCGGCCGAGGATCTTGAAGAAGCTGAAAGCGTCGCGGCTGCGCAAGCGCCGGCGGCACCCGCCGCTTCGGTGGATGTCGAGCAGTTGCGCCGGGAGTTGCTGCACGTCATCGATCTGCTGGGCCGCTAGTTCACTTTGTTCGTGCAGGGCGGTTCTAATCGAAAGAAGTGTCTGTTATAATTTTGCACTGTTCGGGGCGTAGCGCAGCCTGGTAGCGCACACGCCTGGGGGGCGTGTGGTCGGAGGTTCAAATCCTCTCGCCCCGACCAAGGATTAAGGCCCGGAAAGCCAGGCCAGTAAAGGGAATCCCAATACTGGCAAGACTTTCCGGGCTTTGTCTTTTCCGGCATCGTCAATCTACCTTGTCAATTCGCGTGTCAAAATACGTGGATGGATGACATGACGACACTGCCCCCCGGACTGGAACCGCATCCCCAAAGCGGTATCTATCAACTCCGTATCGGCATCCCCAAACACCTTCAGCACCTGTTCCCTCGAACGAGCGGCGGCAAGCTGGCGACCGATGCTTACAGAGCCAGCCTCAAGACCCGCAACCGCGCTGAAGCGATCACCATCGCACACCGGCTGATAGCCGAACACCGAGTCCGGTTTCAGGCGCTGGAGGACAGTACGCGCCCCGCACCATTCGTCCCGCTGTCAGAAGAGCTAGAGGCTTACATCGCCCAGGCGGTACAAAACCTGGTCTTGACACTGGATGAGCAAACCCGCGTCACCCCTCGACTGGTTAGCGCCTACAGGGGACACCTCCCCAATACCGATCAGGCTGCATGGGAACAAACGGGAGATTTTCTGACCCAAGAGCAGGCCGCAGCAGTGCAACGGTTTGACCAGGAACAGGCACAGGCTTGGAAAACAGCTTTAGCGCGGGGCGACTTTTCGTCCACCCGTGAGTACGTGGACTTCGTTTGTGACCCTCTGTCTATTCGTGTGGCATGGGACACGACCGAGGGACGCTTGGCACTTCAGCGCATCACACGAACGCTGGTTAGGGCCACGGAAGCCGTGGCGCAAAGAAGCCAAGGCGAACCCGTAGATACGCCGCCTGAGCCTGTCATCCCCAGGGGAGCCACTCCGGACGCCGAACCTGTAAAGAAGACTCGGGAAGCACTCAAGACCCTTCGGGACATGGTGCCATCTTGGCAGCAGTGGAACGGGTATGCCGAGACAGACAATCCCGTAAAGCGCACCGGGAAGGCACTAGCGTTATTCGAGGAAGCGTGCGGCACAGTGTCCTTGAGCGATCTGACGCGAGCGACCGGAGCGACCTTCGTCAAGTTCCTGTTGGACAGCAAGGCGCGGGGCTTCGGGGCCAAGACCGCTCACAATCACTACGCGTCCGTAAATGCTTTAGTGAACACGGCTGTAAAGGATGGCATCCTCGATCGCAACCAGTTCACGGTTTCATTCGACAAGACCAAGGGCGCGAAGAAACGAGAAGGCTGGACCGATAACGAACTAGAGATATTGTTCGGAGCTCTTCTGTTCTCCGGCCAAATGGAGCAGGTACACCATTGGGATAACGTAACACCCGAAGATGGCCGAGCGGCCCTGTTGCTGCTTCTGCATACCGGAGCCCGCATAGGCGAAATAGCACAGCTACGCCGGGAGGACTTCCAGACCCGCCACGGCATCAAGACCATTCGCATCACCGCTGAGGCCGGGACTGTCAAGACCGACGAATCGGAGCGTATCGTCGCACTGGCTTCTCACCTGCTGGCAGACGGACCTGTTCGAATACATCGAAGTGTTTTATAACCGCAGTCGTCGTCATTCGTCGCTCGGCTTTTTATCGCCGGTTCAGTTCCTGCAAGACTGGATCAAAGCTCAGCAGACCAAGGATGCGGCCGCGTAACCCGAGGCCTCTGGAAGGCGAAAAACCGAGGGAACCTCAAACGTCGCACGACCTTCTCCGAGATGAAGACCTGCTGCCTGCTCAATGCAGCGCGGATTCGACGATATTCTTGAAAATCCTTACGGTATTGGTCCGTGTTGTCAATAACGACAATCGCGCCCTTATGCTGAGAATGCAGTCGCTTTACGAGTTTCGCGCAAACGTACTTAACGTCTTTTTTCCAAGAAGTCACGAGACCATTGAGGATCCGATTGAACTCTAGAGTCGAGGGATCGAAGCCGAAGGCAGGCGCGGGATCTGCATTGACTATTCAATTTGCATAAATCGAGAAGCGCAAATTGAACTAACGGCGGTTTGAGCTCGACCCATCGCGCTGATATGATTCAGCGACCATTTCGGAGACCAACGATGGCATACGAAGCACAAATCAGTCGCAATGGCCCCACCGCGTTTTTGTTTGTTGTTGACCAATCTGGCTCAATGTCGGACAAAATGTCATCCGGCAAGAGCAAGGCGGAGTTTGTAGCCGACGCGCTCAATCGCACGCTGATGAATTTGGTGACGCGCTGCACCAAGTCTGAAGGGGTTCGAGACTACTTTGACGTCGGCGTCATTGGATACAACGGCAACGGCGTGTCAAACGGATTGTCCGGCGCGCTGGGATCGCAAATCCTGCATCCCATCTCGGCGTTCGAGCAAAATCCGTCGAGAATCGAAGATCGCAAGCGCAAGCAGGATGACGGAGCGGGCGGCATCGCTGAAACGACGATCAAGTTTCCCATTTGGTTCGATCCGGTCGCTACGGGCGGGACGCCGATGCGCGCGGCGCTGACCCGAGCCGCCGAGGAACTCATCGCGTGGTGCGACGCTCATCCCGACAGCTACCCGCCGACGATCCTTCACGTGACCGACGGCGAATCCACGGACGGCGACCCCGAAGAGCTTGCCAGCCATGTTCGGCAGATCCGCACGAACGACGGTGAAGTGCTTCTGTTCAATCTCCACGCGAGCACGCTGGGACACAACCCGATCAGCTTTCCGTCGGCCGAGTCCGGCTTGCCGGACACCTTTGCGAAGTTGCTGTTTCGGATGTCGAGCCCGCTGCCCGACCACCTGATTCGTTTCGCGCAAAACGACGGTGCCGCGGTCGCCATGGAGGCGCGAGGATTCACGTTCAATGCCGAGGCGGCGGAGATCGTCCAGTTCTTCGACATTGGAACGCGCGCTGCGCAATTGCGTTGATCCCACAATGAGACAGGAGTTCGCCGGCAGCGTCCCGAAGGAGCCCGGCAGCCCGGAAGCCAACGAAGACGCGCTCGCGATCCCGGATGGCTCGAACCGCTTCGCGCTGTCGGACGGCGCGAGCGACTCGTTCGATTCGAAGTTGTGGGCCAAACTGTTGGCGAATCGCTTTGTCGATGACCCCGGCGTGAGTCCGGCGTGGGTCGCTTGCGCCCTCGCGGGCTACGAGGCGGCGCACGATATTTCGTCGATGAGCTGGTCGAAGCAGGCAGCCTTCGAGCGCGGCAGCTTCGCCACGCTGCTGGGTGGCGAGTATCTTGCTGACCATCACGCCGTGGAGCTGCTGGCCGTCGGCGACAGCGTCGCTCTGTTGATTGACGACGAGCAATTGGTTAGCGCCTGGCCGTTCGACGATCCCGATCGATTCCAGGAGCGCCCGTCGTTGCTGTCGACCATCCGACGCCACAACGGCTTTCTTGACGCGGGCGACTTCTGGACCCGGCATGGCACGACGCTCCACCTCAACAAATTGAACGTTCCTCGGCTTTTGTGCATGACGGACGCATTGGGCGAGTGGGCGCTTCGCTCGGCGCGCGACAACGGCGACGGGCTTCGCGAGCTGGCGTCGTTGCGAAGCGAGGAGCAATTGGCGGAATTGGTTTTGAGAGAGCGCGCGGCAAAACGCATGCGGGTCGACGACTCGACGCTGCTCGTTCTCTCGTTTGAACGTGAAGCGCGCGATGGCCTATCCATCTCTTGAGCAATACAACAACGCCTTCAACAACCACTCGTTGTGGCTGGCCGACCCCGAGCTCAAAGCGGGAAGGGTTGGGACGACCGGCATGGGGCTGCCCCTCGCCATCAGCGGCGGTTTCGCGCTGACCTACACCATCACGGCGGGGACCAAAAAATACGCTGTGCGCTGTTTTCATCGAGAGTCGAAGGCGTTGGAACGGCGATATACGGCCATCTCCAAGCGTCTGGCGACTCTGCGCTCGCCGTATTTTCTCGATTTTCAGTTCCAGCAAAAGGGAATCCGCGTTGAGGGCGGCGAGTATCCGATCGTCAAAATGGCCTGGGCGAAAGGCGCGACGCTCGGCGAGTTTCTCGAGGACAATCACGGTTCCCCGCAAGCCCTCGGGGCACTGGCGTCTTCGCTCGAATCGTTGTCCGTGTTTCTCGAGAAGGAACGCATCGCTCACGGAGACATCCAGACGGGCAACTTGATGGTGTCCAGCGGTGGCGCGGGCGTCCAGCTGATCGACTACGACGGCATGTGGATTGACGAGATCAAAGATCTCGGCAGCGCGGAACTCGGGCACGTCAATTTCCAACACCCCGGCCGCAAAGACGCCAACCCATTCGACTCTACGCTCGATCGCTTCTCGCTGATTTCACTGTGGCTATCGATCGAGGCCTTGCGAACCGATCCCTCGATTTGGGGAAAGACGAACTCTGAAATCGACGCAATCGTATTTCGTGCGAGCGATTTCATCGATCCCAGTTCGTCGCCGGGGTTTGCGCTTATCGCCTCAAAGGTGGAGTTGGCGCAAAAGGCCAAGGCGTTCGCTGCGATCTGCGCCTCGCCGATGCAGAAGGCCCCGACGTTGGCCGACTTCATCGCGGGCAGAAACATGCCGTCGCCCCCGGCGAGCGTTGTGCTCACGGGCAAGATCGTCGAAGGTAAGCCGAGGCCTGGATACATCGGGGCGTATGAAGTTCTCTCCGCGACCGAATACGAGGCTTGCTTGCTCCGCGTGGGCAACAAGGTCGAGGTGATCGGGAAGATCGTCGAAGTGAAGAACGATGTGGCGATTAATCGCAAACCCTACATCTTCGTGAATTTCGGACCGTGGCGTGGGCGCATTTTCAAGATCGCAATATGGAGCGATGGCCTCGACGCTTTGCGCACAAAGCCGGACGATTCTTGGGTTGGAAAGTGGGTTAGCGTCGTCGGCTTGATGGAGCCGCCGTTTGAGAACAAAAGACTCCGCTACACGCATCTCTCAATCAACGTCACCGCGGTTGGTCAAATGACGCTCCTTACGGAAGCCGATGCTCGTTGGCGCCTCGCTGGGCCGACAGCCAATGCACCGGCTTCGCGCGACATCGCTGCCAATCGCGCGATCCTTGGCAAAGTCCAAGACAGCTCGCGCCCGAATGACGCCATGCGGGCGGCGCGGCCTTCGCCGCCACCACCATCCCGACCGACACCGCCGCCCCGGCCCGCTTCGCCACCGCCGGCGCGCGTTTCGCCCAATCAGAGCGTGCTGAACGCCATCCGCGCGTCGTCAGTTCCCCGTCCCCAGACGCGTCCGGCGCAGCAGCCCACGCAACCCAGCTCGCGACCGAAGGAGATGATCAGTTCGACCGGCGGCAGATCCATTGGCTCCGCGCCGCGCCCGCCGCAACGCGGACTGCTGCACAGATTGTTTGCTTGGCTGTTTCGTTGGTGAAGGCCGCATTGCGGCAAGTTTCGCCGCGAGATGATGGTGATGAGCTGAGAGAGTGCATCTGATCGGCTGGTCGCGCGCGTCACCATGGGCATCGAGCAGCGATGGTCCTGACGGTTCATGGTGGAGGCCGGCGCACGGGCTGGTGCCACCGGAAGCCGCCACGACATCGCGATCGAATCACTCGGCTTAAATATCGGAGAAAAAACCTGTGGCGACATTCGAAGAGCGATACCCCGGGGAGGGGGCACTCTGGATACCGGAGGTAGGGTTCCTTCTTCAAATCAAAGCGGATCGTTTGGATGAGCTTGAAGCGGATATTCACGTTAATGAGATATGCAGCCAGGGCGTGCAACAAATCCCGGTGGCACTCCGCCGGAAATGGATGCTCTGTTTTATCTGCACCGATGGACGTTCGGTGACGCACGTAGCTAGAAGCGTTATTTATTACGCAGCGGAATCGGGGCGTGACAAATTGGAGATTTGGAAGCTTAAACGGCTCCGGGCTGCCGTTCGTATTTCTTCAATTAAAAAGGGATTGGAAGGAGCGCAAGCATGGCGCGCCAGCAGGGCGCTTGATGCCGGTGGTACTCTGTCGCCGAAGGCGTTCGAGCTGGTGATGGATGCTTTGAAACGTATAGACGCATCGGCGCACAGAGTCGCGAGCGGGCTCATAAGCCGCAAGCGCCCATCGCCAGAGTTGGGCCGTACCAATGCGCGAATGAACTGGGCATACCAGCGCGACGCCGCCGTGACAGCGTTGAAGATAGCCGGGATATCCGAGGAGCGATTGAAGGCCGCGCCGCAACTCAATGGGGCAGAGATGACCGACACCACGTCGATCTTTGATGACGAGGGCGATATGCGCGCGATCGAGGACATCCTGATTTTGCGGGATCTCGACGAGGGCGATCCGGACTGGAAATTTGTCAAATCTCAGCAATACCCCGCCCGCACATTTGAGAATGGCGCAACCAAGCTGACGATCGTGTTGGCGAACAAGCTGGACCTGGAAAGGCAGCTCGGGGTCGACCTTATCTACGTCAATGAAACGCTCGGAGCAGTGGTTTTCGTCCAATACAAGATGTTCGAAGGCGACGATGGCGAAAAGGGCTACCGCCCTGACCCCCAACTCGATAGAGAAATCGCGCGAATGGATGCTGCTGCTGCCGCTTTGGCGAAGGTCGCCGAAGATACGACGTGCGACGGTTACCGGTTTTGTCCCGATCCGTTTTTCTTCAAATTTTGCACTCGACTTCTGACGCACGAAAAGACGGGTCATGTGCCTGGCGCTTACGTGACACTCGATTATTGGAAGCGGCTGGCCCTTGACCCTCGGATTAAGGGGGAGCGGGACGGAAAAATACTTTATCCAGAGACCTTGGGTCGCCGCTACATCACACCGAGCGCCTTCACGGACTTGGTGGCCCGCGGCTGGATTGGGACATCCGCGCTGCAAGCAAAAGTCTTGGTGCCCTTTATCAAAGACGCGATGAAAGGGAAAAAGGGCATCGTGCTGGCCGTCGAATCGAAAATTCCACCTGATCCAACTGATGTTGATTCGGGCCGTCGGACTCGCAAACCTCCGAAACCCCGCTATCCAGGTAAGCGAGCCAAAGTCATTCAGATCTGACAAGTCGAAAGGCTTCATCGTGTCGCCATGCGATGCTCTGGCCACCTAGGTGGTGCGGCGATGTCGCGGAAGGTGTCGGCGACGAGAAGGGTGTGGAGCTGTATCGCCAGCACACGTTGTCGCAGATCTATGCGGCACATGCGGTGCCGAACACGCAACCCACGCCGTCGGATGAAGCGCTGATTGCGTTCGCAAAATAGGCTGACGACGCGACGGAAAGTCTCGAATACGCGAAAAATATCGTGATGCCGCTCACGAGACGAACACGAACGTGCACGCGAAATTTCTTCAGCCCCGATTAACTGAGACGCCAAGGGCGCGTCAGCGCCCCTGGCGCCGAAGGAACCGCTGTCTCCTATTCATCGTCGAGCATGGCGAAAAAACCATCGTGGCGGTCGAGCCAGGTCGGCTGGCCACCGTTTTCTTCGATCAGCGCGATCTCCTCGTCGGTGAGATCGAGTTCGAGTTTATCGCCCATTTCGTGGAACTCGTCTTCGGTCTCGTAAAACTGCTGGACTTTCAGGTTCGGCATGGCGGTCTCTCCACTTCGGGATTCTCCATCATATCCTGGTCTTGTAAGGATCGCGTTCCCCTGCGGGGCCGGCTGTATAAGGATCGGTCTTCCGTGGACTGTTATGCCTCGCGCTTGTGCCTCTCGTCGTAGCGCTCTCGCAGCGAATTGGTGATTTGCAGGAGCTCGTCGAAGTCGTCAAAAGCGACGTCCCGAAGCTTTCGGACGAAGGCTTCATACGACTCTATGATCGGATTTGGATCTTGCTTGAGATCCGAAAACCATGATTCCCTTCGTATAAGCATCTGTTCTTCGAACCCGCCATGAACATAGCCAGAAAGATCTCCATAGGTGTCTGCGACGTCAGGGATTCTTTCTTCTAACGACTCAACGAAAGTCATGACATTGAATCCATTCCCCTTGAAAATACCGCCCGATGAATTCTTGCTCGGTCGGTATTTCGCCATCAAACGTTCGACGCCCGTCCTTAGCGCTTCGAGGGACATCACCTTCGACTTGTATTGACGCCATAGTCGCATGCCCTTGTGAAGCCTGCCGGCGACCTCAATGTAGGCTCTAACCGAAAGAGCATATGCATACTCGTTCCGAAATTCCTTTTCCACAAACAATGCGCTCTCTATTCGAACAATCGGAACGAGGCCGGCGAAGTAAGCGCTGCCCGTGAGGTAAATGATCGTTTGCGAAAGCAGATCATCAACGACCATTTCGTTTGCGTAGAGTCGGACCTTGTTCAGCTCATTCCCAATCGCGTTTAGTCGTTTTTGATTTTCGGAATTCCACATTCCGTCATAGAAAAGTATCGCGACGTCAATTTCTGGTGTCGAACTCGTCATTGGCTACTCCGTCATGGACTAGTGCCGTTCGAAGACATGTTGTGAACCCGATATCGCCCGGGTGCTTGTGGTTGTGCTGCGCGATGCGTCGAGAAAGCGATCGCGATGGCGTGCAGCGAAGGTGATGCATTTTCGACAAGGGCTGTCCGCAACCCGCCAGCGAGGAGCCGGCGGGAATTGTCGCGTGGGCCAGGGGCGCTCCTACGTCGCGAGCTCACCGTCGTCGTCATAGTCGTCAGCGTCATACCAACTCTCGTCAAGGCTGGCGTCAACCTCGTGAAACCTTTTAGTCACGCCGATGCGCCTGGAAACCTCGAACGATGCGCGCACGGTTACGTAGATGCGGTCGCCGCTGAAAGGCCGCTCAGGGTCTTGGTCCATGTCCACTTCGCCTTCACCGGTGACTTGCCAGCGTCCGCCTTCGGCCTTGAGGAGGTCGGGGCGAGAGGTGAAATCCTCAATCGTTGACCCCGACATATCAGCGTTGGTGTTCGCGGCTTCCGATGCGACCTCGTTCGACTCGAACGCCGCCTGTTCCATGAACTGGCGAAGATAGTCGTCGCAGAAATTGTCGAAAGACTGGTGGACGCTTGGGCCGGGCTTTGGCCCTGCATTGGTCATTAAGACGCCAAGCCCCCCGACGAGAAGTTCGGCATGAGTTGAAGACAACCCCAAGCCCGTAGCACGAGAGCGAGCGAGCTCTGGTTGCAGAATCACGTGCTCGACATCCAACAGCCTCGCCGCGTCAGATGCGTTCTGCTCGGCGAGAAAGGCGGCGTAGGTGTGGCATCCCAGCATGGCAGCAAGAATCTCCATGACGTGGGTCCGTTTGACGTGGACGACGGGGGCGAATTGAGACTGCGCTTGGTGCGCAATAGACGACAAATCAAACATTTTGCTATTCCAATATCCGCGTGGGGGCGATGAGCGATTGGCCGCATTCACGCAGTCGGATAGCCGAATGATTTGTGAAATGGTCAACAACCAACATAAGCTTGCCGTTTTTGAGCCGCTCACAACTCAGGCTGGCGCCGGTTTGCCCAGTATAGCGACACGTATCGAGCCGCACAACGGCTAAATTCACAGCCGCCCAGCGTCGGGCTAACGACCCGCCGACGTCAACGAGCGGCGTCCGCCGCGCCCGTCCCCGCGCTGCGCTGAGGCCGTTCACGTCGGCCGCTTAAGGCCCGTCGCCGCAAGCCGCCGCGAACCCATTCAGAAGCCGCCACGCGCGGCTTTTTTTCATGCCCACGTCAGGCCTCTCAGCGATTGCGAAGAGACCTGACGTGGGCATCAACGAACAAAGCCGGCAAAGAGCCAGCTTTTGCGTTTCTTCCCGCGGCGACAGCCCACCACCCCCGCCTCCTCCCGCGGGGAGGAGGAGCGAAGAGGTTTCCCGGCCGAGAGCATCGCTCTCAACACCAAACCGAACCAGGAACCCAACATGAACGCCTACTTTGCATGCCCCTGCAACCTTGACGCTGTCGGTTTCTATTTCCATTCACTCGAAGAATATTCGCAACGAACTGAGGCCTGCACGGATTCTCTCGGCGGTCGCGTCGAGGAATTCGAAATCCAATTCATTGACGGTGGCGCGGTGGACGCAGAGCTCTTTGGGGCACTGGACGTAAGCCAGGCAAGCCTATCGCTGTGGTTCGATTGCGTTGAGGTTCTTTCCGCCGAAGCGAAGGCCGCGGCGTTTTATCTCGTGTCTCAGTGCGGCCAGACGGTTCAGGACTTGCTTGGCAACCTGGAAGAGGTCGTTCTTCGCGAGGGAGATATGATCGACGCTGCGGCCGAGCTGTTTGACGAGTTCTACCCCGAGCTGCCCCAAGTCGCCCGCATCTATATCGACATGGAGGCCTATGCGCGAGACCTGCGGCTCAATGGGGCCCTCGACGAGTTCGAGGTCGCCGGCAAGACCTATACGGTATTGAACTCAAACGAACTTTGATGCGATGGCGATCCTCGCCTAGAGTCGAGGACGCAGCCATGGCGCTTCCCGAAAAATATCACCACGCTGCGTTTTCAGTGGCTGACTTCTCCCACTGCGCATAGTCCCGCGGTTCAGACCTACCGTCCGCGCGAATCAGAAGATATAGTTTCAGCGTTCCGAGTCGCGGCGCACATGCCGCGGTCATGAGAGAGCGCGACAACAAGTCAATAGCGCGGAGGCCGTATGCAAAATGAAAAAATCGGGTCGACGTGGAGGAAGTGGGATTTACACGTCCACACGCCCGCATCCATCGTTCACCACTACCCAGGCGGCCAAGACGCCGCGTGGGAGGCGTTCATCTCTGACCTCGAGGCTTTGCCACCCGAATTCAAGGTGATCGGCATCAACGACTATGTGTTTGTCGACGGCTACGAACGCGTCTTGCGGGCGAAGCGGGAGCAGGGTCGGCTTCAGAATCTGGATTTGATTCTTCCCGTTGTGGAGCTGCGGCTCGACAAATTCGGCGGCATTGTTCAAAAGACGAAAGACGGATTTTCAGAATCAAATTGGAGCCGGATAAACCTGCACGTCATTTTCGACGAAGTCGAGCCCGCTCTGATCCGTGATCAGTTCCTAAGCGCGATCACGCGGCACTACAAGCTGATGCCGGAGGCGCGCGACCATGAGGCACGATGGGGCGGTGTGATCACGCGCGAGAATCTCCGCGCGCTCGGCGAAGCCATCATTGCCGCGGCGCCCGACGATCAGAAGTCTAGCTATGGCGACCCGCTGACGGAGGGATTCAATTCGTTGAACGTCAGCATGGAGAGCGTCAAGGAGGCGCTCGACACGCCGTTCTTCGAGCGTCGCCATTTGCTCGCCATCGGAAAAACCGAATGGGACAGCTTGCGGTGGAGCGACCACACGATCGCCGACAAGAGAAGCGTCATCAACGAGGCGAATCTCGTCTTCACCGCGGCGGAGAGTCCGGCGGCCTATGAAAGGGCGCGCAAAAGCTTGACTGTCGCGAACGTGACGGACTTGCTTCTGGACTGCTCGGACGCTCATTGGTTGAGCGGGGAGAAGGACAAGGACCGCATCGGTAACTGCTTCACGTGGATCAAAGCCGACGCGACGTTCGCGGGCCTGGTCCAGGCAATACGGGAGTTTTCGAACCGCGTCTACATCGGCGACAATCCGCCGAAGCGGCAATTGGTCGAGCGCCATAGGACGAAATACGTTTCGTCCATTCGCGTGAAAAAGAAGCCCGGCTCGTCGTTGCGAGATCCATGGTTCGATGTGGACATGCCCCTCAACAGCGACCTGGTGGCGATCATCGGCAACAAGGGGAGCGGCAAAAGCGCATTGTCCGACATCATTGCGTTGGCGGGCGACACGAAGAATAGGGCTGGTTTTTCGTTCTTGAACGACCAGCGCTTTCGAAACCCGAAGGGCAAGCCGGCGCAACATTTCACGGCGTCGATTTTCTGGCGAGACGGCACGGAGTCGACGAGACAGCTTGACGAGAACCCTTCGCCAACCAGTGTCGAGCGAATCAAGTATCTGCCGCAGCTGTATCTCGAAACGCTGTGCAATGAGCTCGGCGAGGGCGGCTCCTCTACGTTCGACAGCGAGCTGCGGAAGATCATTTTCTCGCATGTTCCCGAAGAGGACCGACTTGACCAGCCCTCGATGGACGCCTTGATTGATTTCAAAGTCGCAGAAATCAATGCCGCGAGGCAAGCCATCATCAAAGAGATCTCGAGGATCAACGCCGACATTTTCGCCACCGAGGAGCGGATGTCGGCTGAGTTCCGCACGGGGTTGGAAAAGCAACTTGAGACGAAGCGCTCCGAACTGGTGGCGCTTGACGCCGGCAAACCCGTCGAGGTAGCGGACCCGGGCGCCTCCCCGGAAGCGCAGCGCGAATCGCAGCAAGCGGCGGATTTGATCCAGCAGCTCGAAGCGCAAGCGGCTGCCGTCGACAAGGAGGAGGCGGTGCTTCGCGATCGCAAGGGGGCGGCTGTCAAGCGGCAGGCGTTGGCGAAGCGAATCTCGCAGGCGATTGACAACCACAAGAAAGCCCACGACCAGTTTCTGCAAGAGCTGGCGCCTTTGCTGGGCGAATTGGGCGCGGAAATCCGCCCCGATCAGCTTGTCTCATTGCGAATCGACCTGGCTCCGGTCAATGAGGTTGGCGCGGCTGCTGCCAATGAGATTATCAGTGTTGACAGTGTGCTTCTGAGCGAAGAGCCGGACGGCCTCGTTAAGCGACGAGAGACCGTCCTGGCGTCCATCGAGGCGACGAAGGCGAAACTCGGCGAGAGGCAGCGCCTGTTCATCCAATACAAGGAAGCGCTCGCAGCGTGGGAAAAGGCGAAGAACGAACTGATCGGCGGGAAGGACAAAGCAAACAGCATTGGCTGGCTGGAAGCGGAGATCGAGGGGCTCGCTGGGCTGCCGAGGCGGCTTGCAGATTTGCGCGCCGGCCGGGTCGAGAGGACCAGGCAGGTTCATGCGCTGATCGTGGAGGCCGTCAACGAATACCGTCGGCTCTACGAGCCGGTTCAGTCCTTCGTCCAATCCGCGCAGCAGATGGACATGCCTCTCCCTCTCGACTTCCAGGTTCGGATCGACGAATCGGGGTTTCAGGAGCACTTCTTCGCTCGCATCAATCGTCAGGCGCGAGGCTCGTTTTATGGGGTCGAGGACAGCGAACAACGAATGCGGGATCTTCTGAACGAAGCGGGCTTCTCGACGGCGGACGAGACGATCGCCTTTGCGGAAAAGGTTGACGATTTGCTACGTCACGATCGCAGAGACGACGCGGGGCGGTCGACACGATTGGCGGACCAGGTTCGGCGCAGTGTTGAGCCGAGAGAGGTGCTCGACTATGTCTACGGACTCGGTTATCTGTCGCCGCGATATTCGCTGACATACGCGCAGCAGGAAATCGGCCAATTGTCGCCGGGCGAGCGTGGTCTCTTACTCCTCGTCTTCTACCTGCTCGTGGACAAGGACGACATCCCCATCGTCATCGACCAACCCGAGGAGAATCTCGACAACCAGACGATCTACAAGATCTTGGTTAAGTGTATCAAAGCCGCTAAGGAGCGCCGCCAGGTCATCATCGTCACCCACAACCCCAATCTGGCTGTCGTGTGTGACGCGGAGCAGATCATTTACGCGGAGTGCAACAAGACTGAGCACAGTTTCACCTACGAAGCCGGCGGCATTGAGAACCCGAAGATGCTCGAAAAGGTTATCCATATTCTCGAAGGGACGAAGCCGGCGTTTAAGAATCGCAGCGACAAATACGCGCTTTGAGCGGCGGTTATTGGGTCTGGCGGCGACTCGTTGTGCTGAGGGCGCCGACTGCCCATGGAAGCAAGGCACTTCGGGCGCTTTTGCCGCACGCAAAACGCGAACAGCGGGACAGAGACGGCTTCAACACGTTGATGCACGCCGTCCAGAACCGCAACGAAGAGGCTTTGGCTCTGCTTCTTCGCGACGCATCAGAAAAGGAGATCAACGCGAGAAAGGCGGGTGGGAAAAGTGCGAGAGAATTGGCCGAAGAGGTTCAGAAGCAGGGCTTTGGGTTTGGCGTGCCGGGTGTATCTGAACGGCCATTCACACCCCATGACCTGATCGACGCGCGATGGGAAGTCATTTAAATCAGCAAGGCGGCCGATGCGGCACGGACGAAAATCGGTTCGCCCTCGATGCGTGAGGGACGCGGCCCCCCGCCGGATCTGATTGGCGACGTTCTGATGATCGTTTCGTATATTTTCGCACTATCAGCGTCGTCGTTGAGTTATACACCTGACGCACCTTTGCCAGGTGAAAAACCATCGGGTGCGTCGGCCGGAAAAACGCTGTCGCGATCGCGTCGTGGCTGCGAGCAAGAACGCGCGATAATGCGTTCACGCTGCGCGTGTTTGTTCACGAAATTCGCCAGCGCATCACGCCATGCTTGACGGCTTTTCAAAAACGAAGAGAGGAGGGTCGGATGTCAACGGATGATCTGGGTGGCGGCAATCGAAGCCCTTATCTACCAAAGTTTGAAACCGCGGAGGAGGCCCGGAAGCATATAGAGGACGGAGGGGTTGCTTGGGTAGAGAGCCGCATCGAGGATTCGTTCGCTGAACGGCTGGGCTGCATGAAAGAAAAGATCGTTCGACTTGAGAGCCTGCGCAACGTCGATCCATTTCTAAGCAACGTGCTCGTCGAGTCGATTCTCGTCGATTGCAGAGCTCTGTTTTTGGAGCGCAAGAAGAAGGATCCAGCGGAAGACACAAATTCAACCTTGCAGAATGTCTACAGAGCTCGCGGAGAGGAGGAAAAAGCCAAGAAAATTGATGACGTTTTTGAAAGAAAAATTCTTGACGTAAGCTTGAAGACAATAATCAAAGGATGGGTGGACAAGAGAATCGTCCACGTGGATTTCCTGAAAAGGCCGGAAGAGGACGAGCTCTTTTCAAGAGCCTCAACGTTCATTTTTTCCGAAGGCGATAGTGGGATGTTGCCGGTTCTGCGAGCCATCGTCGATGAATATGAGGCGTTCACAGGAAAGCACGGCCCCAACATGAGAGCGGCTATTGATCGAGTTTTTGAATTGCTGACAGGCAATCCAAACGACGAAGCGGCCTAGTACAACATCCCGCAATTAGCTTTAGTAATTAAGCTCCAGATTTTGGAGGATCACAAAGCCAGTATTGGTCATCGGCTGCACACACGATCACATGGTGCCGGTCGCGCACGCCCGCCAACTCTCGGCGCTCATTCCCGATGCCAGATACGCTGAGATGGAGACTGGACACCTTGCGGCGCTTGAGCAACCCGCTAGTTTTGTCGCACTCGTTTTGGACTTCCTGCAATTTGAGATCGATACCGGCTCAAGACCACCATCGCCTCTACGCCGATACGGTTTGCATGTCAGATACTTCCAATGTCGGACCAAATATGATCTAATTTACGCGGGCCTGTCAGTCTAATTTGGCAAGACTTCCCGCAAGGGAGATCCCGGTTCGATTCCGGGTGGGCAAAGGGCACTTCTATTGAGTGTCCTTTGCCCACCTTGAGAGCGTCTAATGGATGAACATCAACGGGTTTCCGTGTTCGAAGCCCAAACGACCAATGTACGAGAACTTGAGCGGGCTTGGAAACATATCAATCGCCAAATCAATTCGCTCATTCTCCAGAAAAATGATAAATCAGTTGAGGTGATGACCAAGGCGCTTGCACTAATTTACTGTGCGCTCGCTGAATCGCTTTTTTCAAAGCTTATACATACGCCGCATGGCCTATCGATCGATGAGGTTGAGCAAGTAAAACGTGCCTCCAACGCTGATGGAGTTAGGTCGGGTTGGGTGAAGTGTGCTGAACTTGCGCTCAAGCGCGTTGAAGGCGCAAAAAGCAATCACGGTGCAAATGTTGCTCAAAAACTTCGCATGATGATCGAGCAATATATCTTTGATCCTAGTATTTTGAGAAATAAGCTGGCGCATGGCCAGTGGTGCGTGGCATTAAATCGAGAAAATACCGCGATAAACCAAGATATCACTAACGAAATCGAATCGCACACCGTCGTCGAACTTTACCGACGAAAACACGCACTCGAGAAGCTGGCGGCGATTCTCGAAGACATTATTGAGTCACCGAATAAGGCTCACCATAGAGATTATTGGATTCATCTAACCGAATTCGAAGAAAAGCAAAACGAGCTGGCTAATTGGACGTTTGAGAAAAAAGTGGAACAGATTTTTGAAAAGAAATCCCGTATGAGGCGCGACGATAATTGTAGTTGCCCCCGGTAACTCAGAAAACATCGATGACCGTTGTTTCTCAGCAGCACTCAGTCCTGGCCGATCACGACGAATGACTGCGAAGGGTGTGCGCCGTGAAAAGGTGGCGCTTTCCAGCGGGTGCAAGCCCCGCCCGGCAAATGCTCCAGCCGGAAGCAACCGGAGCAGCTATGGAGGCA
>NZ_QLTK01000041.1 GCF_003269035.1 Paraburkholderia bryophila
TGAACCAGTTTGCTATCCTGTTTGGCGAGCGCTTCACGCTCGCACGTGGCTAGAAATCTTTAAACCGCCTCGCACACAAAAATGCGGACAGGTTCGAGAAAGCCGCTCACACCGCTAATTCTTAAGTGGGGGCCTCGCGCAGTTGCGGTAGTGGTGCATCTGGAATCTGGGTTCTCGCGCATTCCGCGTTTGTGGCACAGCAGTCATTCTTCCGGCGGCGCTGCGCGCGCCGCGGCGGTTGTTCACGCACCGCCCCTGCTAAGCGGGGTCCTCGCGCAGTTGCGGTCGTGGTGCATCTGGAATCCGTGCTCTCGCACACTCCGCGTTCGTGGCACAGCAGTCACTCTTCCGGCGGCGCTTCGCGCGCCGCGGCGGTCGTTCACGCGCCGCCTCTACTAGTGGGTTCCTTGCGCAGCTTCTGTAGTGGTGCATCTGGAATCTGTGTTCTTGCACACTCCGCGTTCGTGACATAGCGATCATCGGTTGGTCCGCGTGAGACGTACCCTGCGTCAAATCGCGCTGCGGTAATCCCTGATGGGCGAGCGCGCACTCGGCGAATCGGACACCCAAAATCGAGTGCCCGTTCAAGCTTCCGAGGGCAATTCATGATTGCGTCTCTTTTTTCGGCCGTGAGCCAACCTTAGTGCGCTACCACTCCGCGCCGCGATGAAGTCTTGGTGCGAACTCGCTTGCTCGGCATCCGCCCGGTCACAGAGGTATTCTCGCCGGTGTCTGATGCCCCCTGCCCCGCCGTCATCAGAAGCTCCGTTGCGTGACGGGCGGTCAGATGCGTTTGAGGAACACCCTTCGCATCCAGCGCGATGATGCCGTACAACTCCCGGTCCACCTCGACTTCTTGACGATAGTCTTCGCCGGTTTCGATCCAGAGTCCCAGTAGCGTGCGCTGGCGATGTCTCTCGTCGAGCGTGATAGCCGGATTCTGATAAATCGACGTTGCCAGCGTCAATAGCTTTTCCAGTTGAGCTAGTTGCCGCTCAATAAGACGGAAAGCCGATAGCGCAAGTTTCTCGTATTGAATGGCATCAACCGACGGGCGCAAAACCGTTCGAGAACTCTTGGGGGATTTACTCATGTGCGATCTCCAGTTACTGACTTGGATCGCCCGACACTAGCCTGAAAAATTTGGGTGAGCGGGCACATTGGCAGGGTTCACAGACCGGTGCATAGAACCGAAAACCGGCGAGCCGTGAGGCTCCCCCACCAAGGCCCGCCCATTGGAAATAGATACCAAAAGGCAGCCGAGCACTTGCTAATGCAAGTGTGCGGGGTCCTATGCTTAACAGGCTGTGAAACCCGTTTGTCGTGACGTACACGACCAAACGAGTCTAAAACGTATGGCGTCGGGAGTGATCGCCCGCCCAGGCTAAATGGAGCACGGCGGCCTCATTTCCGAAATTTCCCAACGTTCTTGTCAGCGCGCGAAGAACCCCTTGATGCCGAACGGATCAGAGTCACTCATCTGCCTCGACGGTTAGTTGGAGTACCTTGACGGCGCGCGAAGCGCCGCCGGAAGAATGACTGCTGTGTCACGAACGTGGAGTGCGCGAGAACACAGATTCCAGATGAGCCACTACCGTGACTGCGCAAGGAACCCACTTAGCAGAGGCGGTGCCTGAACGACCGCGACGGCGCGCGAAGCGCCGCCGGAAGAATGACTGCTGTGCCACGAACGCGGAGTGCGCGAGAGCACAGATTCCAGATGCACCACTACCGTGACTGCGCGTGGGCCCCGCTTATGAGCTAGCGGGTGAGCCGCTTTCTTTTGCTTACTTTTCTTTGCGGCAGGCAAAGAAAAGTGAGTGCCGCCCCGCACAGGGGCAACGCTAATAGACCACCAAGCCAGCAAGGAAAGGCCAACACCCGCAGAACACAACCAACGCCCCACGCAGGCAAAAAAGTCAAAGCTTCTGCTCCACAGCCAGCATCAAAATCCGCTTCCACTGCCTGGCCTGCCGCTCGCCCGCCATGGGCAAGACCCAGACCTGATGCTTAGGGTCTTTGACGTTCAGAGCGACCTGCGACTGCCCGCTTTGAGCCTGCACTTCAGCCCCAAGCAAATCGGCAAAAATATAAGCCCCGAGCTGATCACCAACCCGAATCTCACAGAGCCGTTTTCCGGCAGCAAGCCGAACAAAACCCCAATCACCCTGCAGCAAATGAGTCCAATCACCGTCGCGAACATTAGCCGCGACATCCCGACGCCGTCGCCACCAGACAGCCACAGCGGCGATAACAATCAAACCCACCAGCACGGCAACGCCAACCGCCACCGCCCACCCCAAAGCAACCTGCAAGGCATAAAACGCTCGCACCGCGCCATAAACCACCGCGCCGAGCGCAAAGAGAACGACAAGAATCGGCATCACTAGCTCACAAGACAAAGAACTTCAGCCTGGCACGAGCAACGCCTCTCCCTCACCGCAAAAACCATGGCAGAAACCGCGCCAGAGGCACCCCCCCTATTGCTGCGGATGCGCCGCCGCCCACTCCTTCACAGCCTTGAGCGTATTCTCAACATGCTTCTCAGGCGACAGACTCGTGTACTCGTAAATAATTTTCCCGTCCGGCGCAATCACATAAGAAACCCGATTCGCCATCGAGGCATGCATCGGCAACCCCGCGTCGTACGCGCCGATCACCTTCGAGTCGGCATCCGCCGCGACCGGGAATTTACTGCGGCATTCGCTCACGGAAAACTTCGTCAATGTATCGATGTTGTCATGCGACACGCCAATCACCGTCGCGCCGTACTTCTTGTACTCATCGACCGCCTCGGCGAACTCATGCGCCTCGATCGTGCAGCCCTTGGTAAAAGCCGCAGGATAGAAATACAGCACGACCGGCCCTTTCTTCAGCTCGTCGGCAAGCGAATAGGTGTACGTCTTGCCACCCAACGAAGCTTCGGCAGTGAAGGCCGGCGCGGCGTCGCCCGGCTTGAGCGTGGCCGAGGCCGTCAGCGAATAGATCGCGAAACCGGCCGACATGACAGCGGCGAGTGCCAGCGGGATGAATCTCTTCTTCATTTGCGGTTCCTCCGAGCGTTGATGCACGCGATTCGTCCAATGAGCCCACCATCGCGTCGCCGGACAGCGGATCGACGGCACGACGACGAACACGGCACGCTATTGGACCACGTACCTGCAAGGTACGCACGATCGCATCGAGGAGATGCAAACGAACGGGAATATAAGCTCGCCGGTTCGACCCGCAACCCGCGACATTGCGGCGATGCACTAATCCAGCCGCGCGAGATCAGGAGCGCGTGAAGCGGAAATCCCGCAGTACCCGCCCCACCACATGGCAACACCCCGCGTGCGCTCAAGCCGCCTCTTCGATATGCGCCCCGAACCAGGCCGCCGCCGACAGATTCAACTCCGCCAGCACGTCCGCGGTCAACATCGCAAACCCCGCAGGCGCATCGACCGCGGCGGCGATCGCCGCCGCGTCGATCCCCTCGCCCGCCGCCTCCGCCAGCCGCAGCAAGACCCCGAGCGGGCCGCTGTGCGACACGATCGCGTCACGAATCTGCGGCGCGAGCCCCAGTTTCTCCAGCACCACCGCCGGCGTGCTGCCCACCACCACATGCACCAGCGAAAAAATCCCGGTCATGAAAGCCGCATCGGCAAAATCTTCGTCATACGGCCGCAGCCACCCCGCCGCCAGCTCCATGAACCGCGAGCGCGTGCCGGCCAGTTGCACCAGCGGATCGGCCCGCCACGGCAGATCGCCACTATCCGCATACAGCAGCAGTTGCGCCCAGCGCGCGATCTGCCGCGTCCCGGTTGCAATAATGGCCTCACGCAACGACGAGATATTCCGCCCCAACCCGAACGCGCTCGAATTGACCAGCCGCATCAATTGCACGACCACGCTGGGGTTGAGCTTCAGCTCCGCTTCGAGCTCGAAAATCCCTGCATCGCGCGACAGCAGCGCCAGCAGGCGCAGCAAGCCCGGTCGTGGCGACCGGTTGCGCGGCGCGGCCAACACCTGCGGCCGCGCGAAGAAATAGCCCTGAAACAGATCGAAACCCAGATCGCGCGCCAGTTCGAAGTCTTCCCGGGTCTCGACCTTCTCGGCAATCAGCGTCTTGCCCTGCGCCCGCAGCATCGACGCCAGCTTCGGCAGCGCGGCCCGCGCGGTCAGCAAAAAGTCGACCTTGACGATATCCGCATACGGCAGCGCGGCGAGCACGTCGTCCGTCAGTTCGACCACATCGTCGAGCGCCACCTGAAACCCGGCCCGGCGCAACTCGCTCAGCCGGCGCGCAAGATGCGCGTCGAATTTCACGGTTTCAAGGATTTCGAGCACGAAGCGATCGGGCGGCATCAGATGGACGATGTCGTTGAACAGCAGCGCGCGGTCGATATTGACGAAGCCGCGATGCAGCCCGAGCGCGGCCTGCACGCCGATCCCGCCGATCGCCCGGGCCACCACCTGGGCGGTCGCCTGGGCGTCGTCGGTCACTTCGGCATAGTTGTGCGCGCCGGCGCGGAACAAAAGCTCGTAGGCACTCAGCGCGCCGTGGCGATCGAGGATTGGCTGGCGGCCGAGGTAGACAAACTGCGCGGCGGACGCCTGTTCGGCGTGGTCGGCGGTTGAGTCAAGCACCTCGAGTCGGGGGATGGCCCTGACAGATTGGCGTTCAGACATGGATCACAGGAGCAAGTATTCAAAAAACGACGCGGCAACAACCTCACAGTCGTACCGCACAACAGGCATGAGTCTTTAACGGACAACCGGCCATCTCACTTTAATGGAATCGACGCCGCGCGACGCCACGGTTCCCTTACCGCGTGTTTTTTTTAGTGGCGGCTAAAGATTTCCCGCCGACGGTCGTTATCTCGTTCTGATGGGGCGGCCTGATAATCTCTCGGCCGTCCGATTCCGGCGGCGAGCACAGCGCCCCGCCTGCAGACGATTACAGGTTGCCAGCGACAAACATGGAAGCGAACAGGATCACCGCGCCCCGCCGGGGCTCCTTGCGCACGGTCATGGACCGGCTTCGTGCGTTCGGCCGGCGTGCGGACGTCAAACCGCAGTCGGCCTCGAGCCGCGCTGCGCAACTGGAACAGGTGGTCGGCGCCGTCGACCTGCTGGCGCACATCGACGACGAGCTCCGCTTCATCTATGTCTCCGATGCCAGCCTGCGCTTCATCGGCTATCACCGCGAGTACCTCGAGACCATCACGCTGCACGATCTGGTGGCAGCGGCCGACGTGCCGCGCCTCGACGCGCTGCTGACGCTCGCGGCGACCACCGGCAACGTCGAGAAAGCCACGCTGGGCCTGATCAAGTCGCTGACCTACCCGATCACCGTCGAACTGCGCGTGGTGCGCAGCAGCCACAACGGCACCGAAGGCTACGCGATCGCCGGCTTCGACGTGTCCGCCTGGCGCGCAACCGAAGAACGTCTGACCCAGGCGCTGCATCTGGACCGCCTGACCAATCTGGCCAATCAGTCGGCGCTGATCCCGGCGCTGCTCGACGCGCAACTGCAAGCGGACGCGCACGGCACGCCGACCGCGCTGCTGCTGCTCGACCTCGACGACTATCAGCGCGTGAACCGCGCGCTCGGCTACGATGCCGGCGACGAAATGCTGCGCGACACCTCGCGCCGTCTGCTGAACATGACGAGCCCCAACGAAACGGTGGCACGCGTGGCCAGCGACGAGTTCGCGATCCTCGTCAAACCCGCCGCCACCCGCACCGACGCGGCAGCCGCCGCCGAGGCGCTGGCGCGGCGCCTGTTGACCGCGATCCAGCAGCCCTATGTCTATAACGGCCAGCAGGTTCATCTGTCCGCAAGCATCGGCATCGCGCTCTATCCCGACGTGCGCCATGCCAACGACAACGCCAGCCACGACACCCATCTGCTGCGTTGGGCCGACCATGCCCTGCTGCAAGCCAAGGCGGCCGGCGGCAACACGCTCGCCTTCTACGTGCCGGACGACAACCCGGCCGACGCCGAACGCCTGAAGCTCGAAGCCGATCTGTACGACGGCGTGCGCAACGGCGAGTTCTCGCTGCACTTCCAGCCGATCACCAGCAGCCGCACGCACGGCGTGGTCGGCGTCGAGGCGCTGATCCGCTGGCTGCATCCGGTGCACGGCCTGGTACCGCCGTCGATGTTCATTCCGCTCGCGGAATCGATCGGCCTGATCAACTTCCTCGGCAACTGGGTGTTGAAAGTCGCCTGCATGCAGTTGATCCAGTGGGACGCCAAGGGAATCTCGCTGCAATACGTGGCGGTCAACGTGTCGCCGCAGCAATTCCGCGACCCGCGTTTCAAGGACTCGGTGCGCGAGGCGATCGAGCTGACCGGCATCGACCCGCGCCGCCTCGTGTTCGAGATCACCGAAAGTCTGTTGATGCACGACCCGGCGCATGCCAAGAGTCTGCTCGAGGAATTGACGGCGATGGGCATCCGTTTTGCGGTGGACGATTTCGGCACGGGCTATTCGAGTCTGGCTTACCTGCAACGATTCCCGCTGGCCAAACTGAAGATCGACAGGAGTTTCGTCGAGAATCTGCTAACCTCCCGGAACGATCAGGCAATCGTTAGCGCGGTCGTCGGGCTGGCGCAGACGCTCGACCTCGAACTGGTTGCCGAGGGCGTCGAAACGGAAGCGCAGCGCGCGCTGCTCACCGAGATGGGCTGCGACCATATTCAGGGGTGGCTCGTCTGCAAGGCGTTGCCCTCCGACGAACTCGCGCAGCGTTTCGAAGCGCGCACGCTTCACTTGCATACCGCGTAGCAATGCAGGTCGATCGCTCAGTTAGCGGATCATGCAGCGGAACAAGCCGGCCTACCAGGGCCGGCGTGGCACTCATTGGAACATGTATGGCTTTGGCGGGACTCACATGGTAAAGGCGGCGGTGCTCGACCGGCTCTGGACGCGAATGAGCGAGCGCGGCGATTTCCCCATGCTGTCGCAATCGCTGCGCACCACCATGGCGGCGATGAACAATGACGACCTCGACTTCACCGGCCTCGTGCAGGTGGTGCTGTCGGATTTCGCGTTGACGCAAAAGGTGCTGCGGCTCGCCAACTCGGCGATGTACATGGCGTTCGGCGGCAACATCACCACGGTGTCGCGCGCGCTGATGGTGCTCGGCATGGACGCGGTCGGCCACCTGGTGGTCGGCCTGAAGATCGTCGATCACTTCCATCACAGCGCGCCGCGCCGCATCGACGCGAAACTCGAACTGAACCGCACGCTGCTGTCGGGCTGCGTCGCGCGCAAGCTGACCGAGCGCGGCGATCTGCGCGCGGGCGAGGAAGCCGTGGTCTGCACGCTGATGCGGCAGATCGGCAAGCTGCTGGTGGTGTTCTACCTCGACGCGGAGTGGGACCAGATTCGCCGTCACGTCGAAGCCGGCACGCTCGAAACCGACGCGTGCGTGCTGGTGCTGGGCGTGACCTTCGACGAAATCGGCGCGGAAGCCGCGGTGCGCTGGCGCCTGCCGGACATGATCCGCTCGGGCATGGGCGAGTTCGATCCGCAAGATACCGAACAGCCGCGCCAGGTGCAGTGGCTGCGCGCCATCACCAATTACTCGACGGCGGTCGCCGGCGTCCTCACCCAGCAGAACATGCCGGATTGGGAACGCGAGCAACGCATCGCCGAACTGGCGCAGGAATACAGCCGCGTCCTGAACACCGACCCCGACGTGCTGCTCGAAATGAGCCTTGCGCTCGCCCGCGAAGAAGGCGGCGACGGTGTGATGGCCGAGATCGTCGAGTTGCGCGCGAACGCGGACGCGATTGCCCGCGAAGCGCTCAGTCCGGAAGATCGCATCGCGGTCGGCGTCGAGGATCTGCGCGGCCTGCCCGACGGCAGCCCGCTCGCCCCGGCGCTCGCTCTGGCGGCCGAAACCGTGCTGGCCGGCCTGGGGTTCGCGCGCACGGTGGTGTTCGTCAAGCACAGCAACGGCACCTTCAAGGCGCGCCTGGGTCTGGGTCCGAAGATCGACGCAGCGCTCCCCAAGCTCAGCTTCAACACCGCGTTCGAACCCGACGTGTTCCATCTCGCGATCGCGAACTCGGTGGGCATCTTCATCGAAAACGCGCGCGATCCGAAAATGGTCGCGCGGCTGCCGGAATGGTTCCGCCGCTCGTTCGACGACGCCCGCGCCTTCGTGTTGCTACCGGTCGTCGACGAAAGCGATCAGACGGTCGCGCTACTCTACGGCGACTGGTCTCACACGCAGGAGCCACGACGAATTTCTCAAAAGGAAATGAGCGTCCTGAATGAATTGGCCAAGGAGTTAGGCCGTTTTTTCGGCCTGGGGCAGATGCGGGAAATGGAGACGATGTGAAAACCTGGCGAGATCGTTGATCGCCACGCTTCACTCTCCTGATTCTGGATTTGCCCGACGCCGCGTTTCAACAGATGTACCAAGGCCGGCATGCAGCGCATGCCGGCCTTGCTGTTTCTGCTTCTCATGATCGAGCGCCGGGGTTCGGCCGACGCTCAGTCCTCGATGCGCTCCAGCCCTTCCGCGCTGCGATCCGCCACACCGGCCCATGCGCCCGCGGCCAGGCCCATCTGCGCGACCTCCTCTACCGTCAACGGCTGCAGACGCTCGCACAGCATGGCGATCTCGTCCCATGCGCCGCGCTCGAGTGCCTCGACCGCGCTCAGCAACAGACCCAACACGCCTTCGCGTTGCAGAATCGCGGATTGAATCGGACGCGACAGCGTCAGCACGTTCAGCGTGCTTTCGAGCGAACCGCCGAACACCGCGTCGACGAACGAAAACACCCCGGTCAGGAAGGCCGCGTCGGCTTCGTCACGGCCGGCTTCCGGCAGACGTTCGATCGCCAGTTCCATGAAGCGCGCGCGGGTCGCCGCGAGTTGCAGCAACGGATCGTCTTCGAGCGCGACCTTGCGGCCGTCGGCGTAGAGCAGTAACTGCGTCCAGCGCGCGATGCGGTCGGTGCCGGTCGCGTTGATCGCGTCGCGCAGCGTGGTCACTTTGTGGCCGACCGCCAGGCCGCTCGAATTCGCCAGCTTCATCAGATGCATTACGAGCACCGGGTTCAGCTTCAACTCGGCTTCGAGTTGCGCGACGGTCGGCTCGCCCGCCAGCAATTGCAGCAGGTTCAGCAACGCGTGGCGCGGTGCGCTGACACGGCGCGTCATCGAGGTCTGCGGACGCGCGAAGAAATAACCCTGGAAACGATCGAAGCCGAGACCATGCGCGGTCTCGAAATCGGCCTGCGCATCGAGGCCGGACGCGATCAACAGCTTGCCCGCCGACTTCAGCACGCTCGACAGTTTCGGCAACAACGCGGCCGGCGCGCGCGCGATGTCGATCTTGACGACTTCCACG
This sequence comes from Paraburkholderia bryophila, assembly GCF_003269035.1. Classification (GTDB taxonomy): domain Bacteria; phylum Pseudomonadota; class Gammaproteobacteria; order Burkholderiales; family Burkholderiaceae; genus Paraburkholderia; species Paraburkholderia bryophila. Next base: position 9,358 of record NZ_QLTK01000041.1, read on the forward strand.
TACGGCAGCAGTTTGGCGAACGTTTCGTTGGGCTGCGTCACGTCGTCGAGCACGAAGCGATAGCGGCGGCCATGCAGTTGCACGATGCGCAGAATCAACGCGTCGTCGACCACCATGGACGGCGACAGTTCGAACATGAAGCGCTCGGCCGGCACGCGCAGAATCGCGTCGTCGAGCAGCATCTCGCGGCTTACGTCGACGTAAGCCGGATGCCCCGTGAGCGCGCCGCGCAGATTGCCGTGGATCAAGCCGCGAATCACGGCTCGCCTCACTAACTGCGCGGGGTCGGGCGCGCGGCCTGCCTGCGCGTCGACGTCAGTGCCGGGCGCCGCTTCGGTTACGGTTTCCGCCCCGGCTTGTGCAGCGGCCGCGGTTGCAGCGATTGCGGCAGCCGCGGCGCTCGCGGCGTCCGCCGGCGTATTCGCCGCGTCCGCGCTCACCGGCACTTCCGGCTCGAGCACCTTGATTTCGTAGCCGCACAGCATGCCGTCGCGATTCAGGATCGGCTGACGCGCGAAGCTGGCATTGAGTTGCGCATCGTCCGCAGCGCTGGTGTGGCTCGGATTCTCGATTGCGACGTTGGTCATTCAGGTCTTCCCCCGCTCAGCGCCGCCCGGCGCCGCCTGCTGTATTTTGGTTTTGCCGCATTCAACGCGCACCGTTCAAGGCCCGAAGACCCGCGGCGCCCGCGATGCGCCCGGCGATTTTAGCGCAGCGCGCCATGCCCGGACATGTCAATGAAGCAATATCTCGAAATAATTGGAGAGGCGTCGGAAAGAGCCACGGCGCGGAATCGACGATACTGTGATGCGGTGCAACAGCGTTCCTCCTGCCTTTAACCACCAAGGAAAAATATGGACGTCAAAAGCGTGCTGTCGACTGCCTTCGCGATGCCGATCACGAGCCCGGCATTTCCCATGGGCCCGTATCGTTTCATCAATCGCGAGTTCCTGATCATCACTTACCGCACCGACCCGGACAAACTGCGCGCGGTGGTGCCCGAGCCACTCGAAATCGGCGAGCCGCTGGTGCACTACGAGTTCATCCGCATGCCGGACTCGACCGGCTTCGGCGACTACACGGAAAGCGGTCAGGTGATTCCAGTGTCGTATAACGGCGTCGCGGGCGGCTACACGCTCGCCATGTATCTGGACGACCATCCGCCGATCGCCGGCGGCCGCGAGTTGTGGGGCTTTCCGAAGAAGCTCGCGAGTCCGGTGCTGTCGGTCCACACCGACACGCTCGTCGGCACGCTCGATTACGGCCCGGTGCGAATCGCCACGGGCACGATGGGCTACAAGCATCGGCAACTCGACCTCGCGCAGCAGAAGAAGCGCCTGGAAACGCCGAACTTTCTGCTCAAGGTGATTCCCCATGTGGACGGCACGCCGCGCATTTGCGAGCTGGTGCGCTACTACCTGCAGGACATCGATCTGAAAGGCGCGTGGACCGGTCCGGCCGCGCTCGAACTGGCGCCGCACGCGCTGGCGCCGGTCGCGGAATTGCCGGTGCTGGAGATCGTCGAGGCGCGGCATCTGCTTGCCGACCTGACGCTGGGTCTCGGCGAGGTGGTGTTCGATTATCTCGACCAGCCGAAGGAGAACGTGCGCTAGGTTGCGTGTTGAGTGGCGCGTGAGTTGCCGTTGGGCGATGCCTTTACAGTGATTCGCGGTGATGCAAAGACGCAGTGCCGCCTCATAAGCAAAACGGCAGCTAACGCTGCCGTTTTGCGGTCCATGGGAAGCAGCGTGCTGCTTCGATCGGCGCTTTACTTCAATACGACTTTCACGTCGAAGTACTTCGCGGCCAGACGGTCGATCGTGCCGTCCGCCTTCAGTGCCTTCAGCGCCTGGTTCAGCTCGTCCTTCAACGCCTTGTCACCCTTGCGAATGCCGTAGCCGACGCCCGCGCCGAGCAGCTTCTCGTCGCTCACGGCCGGACCCGCGAAGTCGAAGCCCGCACCCTGCGGCTTCTTCAGGAAGCCCTTGGAAGCCGCTTCCGCGTCCTGGAACGACGCATCCAGACGACCCGACGCCAGGTCGGCATAGATCTGGTCTTGCGTCTGATACGGCACGACGTCGACACCGGCCGGCGCCCAACGCGCCTTCGCGTAGGTTTCCTGGATCGTGCCTTGCAGCACGCCGACGTGCTTACCCTTCAGCGAAGCCGGCGTCGGCAGCAGACCGCTGCCCTTCTTCGCGATCATCTGGTTCGGGATCGTGTAGATCGGATCGGTGAAGTCGATTGCCTGGCGGCGTTGCTCGGTGATCGTCATGTCCGAGTTGATGGCGTCGAACTTACGCGCCTGCAACGCGGGAATCAGGCCGTCGAATGCGTTCTCGACCCACACGCATTTCACCTTCAGCTTCGCGCACACGGCGTTGCCGACATCGATATCGAAACCCTGCAGTTCGCCCGACGGCGACTTCGATTCGAACGGCGCATACGACGCCTCGACGCCGAAGCGCACTTCCTTCAAATCCGCCGCGGATGCGGAGCCAGCCGCCGCCGTTGCCGTCGCGAACAGCGCAAGCGCAGCCATGTTTCGCCAATTCATCTTCATTACGGGTGTTCCTCTACGGTTTTGAACAAGACGGAGCCGAATCCGGGCAAGCATCATTGCCGCGCCAAAAATGCGATTCAAACTCGTGCGGCCGGTGTGGTGCAGCGCAACAGCCGCGAGGCCGGGATTGTACAGGCTTCGTCGGCCGCGCCTGGCGGGCGGCAGCTGGGGCGCGCTTCCGGTGTGGGCGAATCGACGCGCCTCGAACGTGCAAATTTGTGTCGCGATTAGGCAAGGGAACATTCCGGCGAAGCGGAATAGGCGGCGATAGCGCCTCCCGTTTTATGTTTAAGGCACCCGGCAGATACAGCGCCTTAATCCATTGCACCCAAAATTTGCCATTGCCGTTGACGCCCGGAAATTCCATCGATGCAAGATGACCGAAAGAACATCGGCAATACCGTTTGACCAAATCCGCGAATATGCCGATCACATACTTAATTTCCAGAAATTTATGCCACTTCACACTAATGCGGATCGAACATCTGGTCCACCGGTCTGGAGTTTCGTAGAATCGCGCCGAGCGCGGTCGCTCGTTTAGCTAACACGAAGAGGCAGTATGGGAGCGCAGGACATAATCGGGGCAATAACTGGCGGACTTGTCCAGAACGATCGCCTGCTGAAGCTGGATACGACATTGGGAAATAATGTCCTGGTGTCACAGCGAGTCGTCGGCCACTCTCGAATTGGCCGTCACTATGCGTTCACGGTTGATGTCGTGTCTACCTCCGATACGATTGAACTCAAGAAACTGATCGCCCAACCGGTAACGCTTTGGGTCCAGCAGACCGATCGGTCCTATCTGCCCCATCACGGTTACGTGCATACCGCGCGGCGTCTCGGATCGGACAGTGGCTTGACGAGTTATCAGATCGGCTTTGCATCGTGGATGCACTTTCTGCGTTTCCGTAAAGATGCGCGAATCTGGCAGGACAAGCCGGCCGACGAAATCCTGACCGACGTCTTCAACATGCATCCGCAGGCGCAGGGTGCATTTCGCTTTGCCCTGAGCAAGCCGCTGCCCTCGCGTTCGTTCTGCATGCAATACGAGGACGACTGGAATTTCGTTCACCGACTCATGGAAAACGAAGGGCTATTCGGATACTTCGAGCAGGCCAGCGACGGACAGTCCCATACCTTCGTCCTCACAGACAGCCTCGACACATTTCAGCCGCTTTCGCCGCAGAGTGTCGAGTTCTATCGCGCGGGCACGAATAGCGAAGCCGATGCGCTAGTGCAGTGGTCTGGCACGCGAACACTTCAAAGCACGACGCTGACAACCCGCACCTTCGACTACAAGGCACCTGGGTCTCCCTTTAATCCGAAGGGCACCAACATCCCGACACTCCCCACGCAGGGGAATTTACCCCAGCAGGCGGAAGTGTATGAATACACTGGGGCCTATACCTACGACAAACAGGACAGGGGCGATGCGCTGTCAAAAATCCGTATGGAAGAATGGGAGTCGCGGGCAAAACGGTTCTATGGCTCAGGCGGTGTGCGTAATGCCGATGCGGGTCGCTGGTTCGAACTGGACGATCATCCCGGCCATGCGACAGATAGCCAGCAGAACCTCCAGTTTGCGATTATCGAAACGGTCTGGTTCATCGAAAACAATCTGCCGGTGTCCAGTCAGGCTTCCGATTTCCCGCACAGTCTGAAGAACGAACTCGCCGCTGCAAAAGCTAACCATGCTGGCCTGAAAATCACCCACGCGGATGGTAGCGAAGGTTTCTTTTTCGTCGAGATCGAAGCACAACGCAAGGTGGTTGCGTATCGCAGCCCTTTCGAACATCACAAACCAGCCATGCATTTGCAGTCGGCGACCGTTGTCGGCCCTGCGAATGCAGAGGTCTATACCGATCCGCTGAATCGGATCAAGGTTCGCTTCCATTGGGATCGGCTCAATAACGGCGACGAAAAAGCCTCGTGTTGGGTGCGTGTCGCGATGTCGGACACCGGCGGCGGATACGGTGGTGTGCATGTGCCGAGAGTCGGCGAAGAGGTCCTGATTAGCTAGGTGGACGGCGATTGCGATAGACCACTCGTGACAGGCCGTGTTTATAACGGCGCGACGAAACCGCACTGGCATTCCAACGGTCTGCTATCGGGCTACAAGTCAAAGGAATATCAAGGCAGCGGCTACAACCAGATGGTGATGGACGACTCTACTGGTCAGAACCGTGTTCAGCTTTATTCAACGAGTACGAACGCACATTTGCATCTGGGTTACCTGATTGCACAAACCGACAATACTCGCGGGACCTATCTCGGCAGTGGCTTCGACCTGAAATCGGATGCTTACGGCGCGGTGCGTGCAGGCCAAGGCCTGTATGTCACAACCTACCCGGCGACCAGCCAGCCGCTGGACGCACGGCAAACAACGTCGCAGTTAGTGAATTCGGAAAGCGTGCTGGAAGCGATGTCGAATGCCAGCACGACACATCAGGCGGAAAGTCTCAAGGACGGCTACGACTCGCTGAAGTCATACACGGACGCGACGCAGAACAGCGTGTCGGGTTCGTCGTCTGGCGGTAACACAGCGGGCGGTGGAACCGGAAACGCGAATGCGTTCAAGGAGCCGGTCATGCTATTCGGTAGTCCGTCAGGCATTGCATTGTCTACACAGAAATCCGTTCACATCGCGAGCGACGCACAGACCAACCTTGTGAGCGGACAGAGCACGCATATCGCTACTGGTAAATCGCTCATTGCGAGTGTCGCGGAAAAACTCAGCCTGTTCGCGCAAAACGCTGGGATGAAGCTCTTCGCGGCCAAGGGTAAGGTTGAAATACAGGCGCACTCGGACAACATCGAACTGACGGCACAGAAGACAGTGAAGATGCTGTCCGCGACGGAAAAGATTGAGGCGGCGGCGAAACAGGAAATTCTTCTGACATCGGGCGGTGCATACATTCGCATCAAGGATGGCAATATCGAGATTCATGCGCCGGGAAAGATTGATATCAAGGGGAGTCAGCATAGCTTTGCCGGGCCGACTGAGGCCACTTATCCACTTCCGGCACTGCCTTTCGATCACTTGTATGACCAGCCAGTATGGCTTGTAGACGACAGCGGATATGCAATCGTTGATCGACCTATTCGTGTCCATCTAAAAAACGGACAGGTCGTTACTGGGAAGACTGATCACGACGGAGTCGCACAGTTGGCTATTAGCGACCAGGCGGACATTCTCCGTGTGGAGATTCTGAAGAAAATCCGGGGGAAAACGGTATGATCAACGATGGCTTGCAACAACCCGAATTGTTGCCCAGTAGCGACGCGATTTTTCCGGTCTTTGTGCGAAACAACGTGAGCCCTGACTCCGGTGAAACGCAAACGCAATTGTCTGGTGGGCCGCTCGTCTACGAGACCGGATATATATGTAATGTCGCGATTGCAGACGAGATCGTTGACATGATGCGGAAATCGGGCGAAAGCACAGAAGTTCAACAACATCATGACGTGCCCTTGACACCAAAGGCACCTTCGGCGTCATCTACACAGCCGGCTGCAAATAGTCCGCCGGTGCCGAAAAAGAAGAACAAGAATGACACCGCAGATCATCAGCAACTGATCGATAGACTGAACAAACCGCCCCATGTCATTGAATTCCAAGGCGTTATTCTTGATAGAAACGAGCGACTGCAAATCATTGCTGCAATCGCTTTATGCGAGAGCGGCCACGACCCTTTTACCGCCGAAAATCGCGATACGGAGTTCCATGCGCAACCAAGTCCTAGCTTGAGCTATGGCCGTCTGGTGCATATAGGATTGTCATACGGAATCATTCAGTTCACTCAAGACAGCGGAGGTTTAGGAAAGCTTCTGCAAAGAATGGTTCAGAAAGACAGCGCAAAGTTCGCCGAGGTTTTCGGTGACAACTACGCAGAGTTGATAACGCTCACAACCACCGGCGTCGACGTTTCGAATGTTGATTATGCGTCTGGGCAGGCCCATTGGAATTCGATACGTCACGCAAGCGAGGGGACGCATTTGGCTTACCTCGCGGCCCACCACACTCTGCCGGTCAGTAGCGAAATTCGTGGGAGACGGGTTCAGCCTATTGCTGTGAATGTTGGAGGCCTGAAGCAAGACCTGTGGGAAGGCCAATGGGCAGCCCGCTTTGTGGAAGCCGGCAAAGTGGACGCCTTCCAAGAGGCCGAGTTGGAGTTTGCAGTGGAAGGGTATATGAATCCCGCACTCAAATTCTGCAAAGACAAGAACATCCGGTCCGCGCTTGGCATAGCGTTTGTGACAGCATGTGCGATCCGCGGCGCTAAAAAAATGCTCATTACGGCTGCAGCGAAGTGCTGTGGTGTTGCTGTCCCTTTCGTCAGTGGAGAGGATGAGAAACGGGCGGTGGAATATATCGCCCACCTCGACCCGACCCATGACAACACGCTTGCAGGTATTCCTGTCCAACGCGATGAGATTATTCGTGCCAAAACACTCTTAAAGGACGAAACAGGATTTCTTGCTGAAGATCTGTATTACTCAGCCACGTATACATCCGAATACGATCACTAATATTTAAGATGCCTACCATGAATTTTAATCGCTACCTCATTCTCGCTTTGTCCTGCGTTTCTTTGAACGCCTTTGCCTTGGACTGCAATAACCCTCCTGGAGGGACCGACCTGGCGAGCGCGCAAGGCAATTTTCAGTGCGCGGAGAAAGCACGTGTTGCAGCCGACAAGGTTCTCAACGATACCTACAAGAAGCTGCTTGGCAGCCTCAAGGATGATTCGGAAAAAGAGAATTTTTCACGGACTCAAATCGTATTGGCACAGCGCGCGTGGGTTGCATTCAGAGACGCGGAGTGTGAATTTCGGACAAGTTTGAGCGGTGGCGCGCATCAGTGGCTAGTCGTGAACCGATCCCAATGCATCGCTGAAATGACTACCGATAGAACTAAGGCGCTGCAGAGCTATTTAGAGCAAGCTCAGTCTCAGTGAATTTAATACCGACACGTGATCAAAACAGTATTATTTTTTATTTTCAAAAATAAACTGAGCCATAACTCGCCTACGAACACCAGATGGAGAAGCATGTGGAGCGGAAGCTGCGACTGGTCCAAGCTTGGTGCGATCTAGAACCAGCAGATCAGCCGTGTTCCAGCAGGAGGCGGGGATGGCCGAAAAAACCTATACACATTGGGCGGCTTAAACCCTTGTCATGTAAGAGCACGTCCGACGTGCCTAAGATCATCGAGTTTTCTTGGGAAACGCAAGACGGTGTCCGGTCGCAATCCATTCGAATATTACAAGCCTGTGATGCATTTTCAGCCACCGATTGTCGTTGGCCCTGCGAACGCGGACGTTTACACGGATCCACTGATGCCTATCAAAATTCGTTTTGATAGGCATCAGCTCAATAACGACGGCGAGAAAGCATCTTGCCGGGCGCGGGCCGTGATGTCCCATACCTGTGGTGGGTACATTGAGGTGCATGTCTCAAGAGCCGGTAAAGAAGTGCTGATCAACTTGGTGGGCGGCGATTGCGATAGTCCCCTCACAACGGGCCGTGTTCACGGCGGCGCAACGAATCCTCACTAGCATTTCAAGGGCCTGTAATGAGACACAATATAAAAATTACAGATTCAACAGCGGGTATCGACGGCACATTTTTTGGAAATGCAATCAGCGATACTTGGACCTTACTGGCGGGAGTGGATATCGATGAAAAACAAGTTCGCCGCGGTGATCATTTTCACCTCCAGCATCGGATGGGCTGCTCCTCCAAGCGAAAATCTGGTTAAAGGCTGCCTTCAGGCACGCTCAGTTGCGCCCGCTGTCACCATCCGAAACATTACCGTTGAGGAAGCTTTTCAAGAGGATGGCTATGCCAACGGATTCAATGCAATCTATATCTTCAAATATAAATATGTCGATATGGTTTATGCTCAAGGAAAGCGAGATCAAGCGTTAATTTATTCCGGCAAGCTTTACAGACTTTCCAAATCCACACCAATCGGCGATAACGTCGAGGTTAAATCCACCGCATTCAATCCGATGTTGGCACAATGGAGTCTTGCCAAAGAAGGAAAACGCAAGTATTTTTGTGTTGGCTTTAATTTTGACGGACTTGGACAGAGCGGCTCATTTCAAAATTTACACGGAGGCTATCTCTTGAATTTAAAAACTAGAGACTTGTATTTTGCTGTGCGTGACATCAGACAATGATCCCGCACGAGATAGGCGCGATCCGTGCGAATCGCGCCGTTGCAGTTGCCCCGTTACCGCTACGCGTTACCCGTAGCGTGAAGGGTATCCTCCGTCGGGTCTGCTCGATCGCCGCCAGCACGTCGGTAAAGCGCGCCAAGGATGCCCAGATGCGCAGAAGCGCCCGTATCGAGCATAGGACCAATTCCGCTCAATGCGCGCACAGGTTATCACCGAGCATTTTTGCGCCAAAAGTCTTCTGCCATGCAATCCAGGCTCGTGACAACTGAGAGGGACTGAAGTGATACGTATGGCAGTAGCTTTCATGATGGCTCTGTCGTCGCTCGTCAACTACGACGTGGCGATTGCGCAGACCCAGCCGTCGCAGGATGAACAGACGCTCTGCAATGAAGACGAGGACGTCTATTTCAGTTGTTCGTTGGAGAACCAGAAGACGGTTTCCGTCTGCGCCAAGGACAACACCACGCCCAATCGAGGCTACGTACAGTATCGATACGGCAACAAGGGCGACGCCTTCGCATTCCCACCGGAGAATGTTCTGCCCGCCACAACGACCAGGATCACGGACGTCTCCGAAGGCAGTGTCCGTGGCCTGCATTTAAGATTCTCGAAAGAGCCGTACACGTACATCGTTTCGTCGGTCTCGCCAGGTGAGATTTATGTATCGAAAAATGGGAAGATTATTTTCGATAAAAAATGCCAGGCCTCAAGCTACAAGAGTTTCTCGAACAAGGTTTTCGACGGGGTCAACGAGGCACCCGTGACGAAGGTCGATATGCACTAAATGATGTTCATCGATCTGACCTCGTCGCGAAGAGCAGAAACCGCTCTCACGCGACCGAGGGATAAAACGCACTAAGACAGGATCTGGCGGCGACACACCGACCGGGCGACGTTAATGCAGTCGTAAAGTCAGACCAGCTTCGACACCGTATCCTCAGTCGTCTCCACAACCAACAGCCCCGCACGCAACCCCGGCTTCACCGTCGCATTCGGAAACACCAGACGCTCTTCCTCATGACGCACGATGTAGCGATAGTCGCCGTCGCGGGCGAGCAGCGTGTCTTTCGCGAACGGCGTGAAATTGGCCACATCCGCCGCCACCAGCAATTCGAACGCGTCGCTTTGCTTGGTGAGCTGATCGATCACGGTGAACACGCGCGGCAACACCGCCGGCGCGTTGCCATGCGTGCCCGCCAGCAGATGACGCACCGCTTCATCCGCACCGGCGAAACGCGTCAGGTCGTTCTGGCCGAACGGCCGCACCTTGCCCAGTTCTAGCGTGCACGCTTGCGCGCCACACGCTTGCGCGGTGAAATGCGAATACGTGTTGCCCTTGGTGGTATGCAAAAGCACCGCGCTGATACGCGCCTCGCCGAGCCATTCGAACATCGCACGCGAAAACGGCTTGCCGGTATGCGGCAGCAGCGCGAATTGCTCGAAAGCCGATGCACGAATCGCCGTGTGCATGTCGATATGCCAGCGCTCACCGGGCTCGTTCGAGTCAGAGCCAGTGTCAGAGGCCACCGCCGATCCCGACCCCGCAAAAAACCGCACCGCAGCCTGCTCCAACGCAGCGGCACGCGGCGCCTCATGACTCTGCGGCACTTGCAGATGCCGCCCGCTAAACAACCGGTTCAAATCGTCATCGCGATAACGACACGCGTCGCGCATGGCGTCGACATTGCCGAGAATCACCAGCAAGCGGCAAGTCAGCGCGGCGACGCCTTGCGCGATATCACGCACCAGATACGACAGCAATTCGATCGGCGCCGTTTCGTCGCCATGCACACCCGCCGACACCAGCACGCTGCGCGTCGCGCCCTGCCCTAACGCGGCGGGTTCGATCAGCAACACGCCGTCATCCAGCCACGACCAGCGCGCGCCGCCTGCACACACGCCCCGTGTTTCATCCGCGGCCGGCCGTGTGCCCGCCAGCGTGTAGGCGAGAAAATCGTCGAGCATCGCGGCCGGCATACGGTGCTCAGCGCTGGAAGTCATACAGCGAACCCAGATCGAGAATCTGCGTCAGTTCATCGAGCGCGGTGCGCGATTCGTGAAGCAGATGCGGATCGGTCAGATCGGACGGCGCGAGACGGTCGCGATAGTGCTTCTCGATCCATGCATCCAGACGACCGAACAGCGTATCGTCGATCCACACGCCCGGTGTGACGGCCGCGCGTTCCGCGTCGTTCAGCACCACCCGCAAACGCAAACACGCCGGGCCGCCGCCGTTCTTCATGCTTTCGCGCAGATCGAACACCAGCACGTCGTCGATCGGGCCGGTATGCGACGTCAGATCGTCGAGGTACGCTGCCACGCGCGCATTCTCGCGGCATTCCTGCGGCACCACCAGCACCTGCTTGCCGTCGGGGCGCGTCAACAACTGGCTATTGAACAGATACGAGGTGACGGCATCGGACACGTTCACCTGCGCGTCGGGCACTTCGATCACGTTGAAGTCGGATTTGAAACCCAGCAGTTTCGAACGCAACTCGTCGTACACCGCGCTCTGGTCGACGAACGCCAGTTGATGACAGAACAACGTGTTGCGATTGCCCACCGCGATCACGTCGTTATGGAACACGCCCGCGTCGATCACGTCGGGGTTCTGCTGCGCGTACACCGTGGCCGCCTCGTCGAGCCCGTGACGATGCGCGACGGCGCGGCTCGCCTCGAACGTCTGGCGTGCCGGGAAACGCTTCGGTTCCGGCCCGCGACGATACTCGCTACGGCCATACACGAAGAATTCGACCCCACGTGTGCCGTATTCCGAACCGAAGCGCGTGTGATTCGCCGCGCCTTCGTCGCCGAGCGCGGGCGTGCCGGGCAGCGCCTCATGCACCGCGAAACGATCGGCATCGCTGAAAATCGCGCGCAACGTGCGGCGCGTCGATTCATGTTCGATCGCGCGGTGCAGCTTGCTGCACAGATTGGCCGGCGTGAAATGCACGCGGCCATCCTGCGTATCGGCGGACGGGCTCACGGTCGCCGCATTCGCGGTCCACATGGCCGAGGCCGAACTCGCCGCTGCCAGCAACTCGGGCGCGTCTTTAGCCACGCGCGCGATCACCGTGGCGTCGTCGCCGGAGAAGCCGAGTTCGCGCAACAGACGCATCGACGGACGCTCCTGCGGCGGCAACACGCCCTGGTGAAAACCGAGGTCGGCGAGTTGCTTCATCTTGCGCAGACCCTGCTTCGCGGCCGCCTTCGGATTCGCTACCGACTTCTCGTTGTTCTGCGACGCGACGTTGCCGAACGACAGTCCCGCGTAGTTGTGGGTCGGGCCGACCAGACCGTCGAAATTGGCTTCAGTGGCTTGCATCGTCGATCCTTAGAATTGGAGGCCCGGCGAGACGCTCGCGGGCATTTGCAGTTGCGCGCTTTCGACGGAAGCCATCGGGAAGGCGCAGTAATCGGCGGCGTAATACGCGCTCGGCCGATGGTTGCCGGAGCGGCCCGGACCACCGAACGGCGCCCCGGAAGAAGCCCCATTGGTCGGCCGGTTCCAGTTGACGATACCGGCGCGGATGGTGCGCTGAAAATGCGTCCACAGCGCTTCGTCGTCGGCGAGCAGGCCCGCGGAGAGACCGAACTCGGTGTCGTTGGCCCGGTCGAGCGCTTCGTCGAAGCTGCCGTAGCGGATGATCTGCGCGAGCGGGCCGAAGTGTTCTTCGTCCGGCAGATGCTTCACGTGCGTCACGTCGAGAATCGCAGGCGTGACGAAGCCGAGGTTCGGGTCGCGCTGCTCCATTTCAAGCAGGGCGTTCGCCCCGTCGGCCAGCAAACGTTGCTGCGCGGCGACGAGTCGCGAAGCCGCGCGCGCCGAGATCACCGCGCCCATGAACGGCTGCGGATCGGCGTTGTATTCGCCCACGGTAATGCGCGCGGTGACTTCCGTGAGACGCGCGAGGAAGCGATCGCCAAACGCGTCGTTCGGCACGAAAATCCGCCGTGCGCAGGTGCAGCGCTGCCCCGCCGACAGAAACGCCGACTGGATCGTGTGATGCACGGCGGCGTCGACATCGGCCACCGGTCCGATCACGAGCGGATTGTTGCCGCCCATCTCCAGCGCCAGCACGATCTCCGGGCGGCCGCCGAACTGCTTGTGCAGCAAGGTGCCGGTATCCGAGCTGCCGGTGAAGAACAGGCCGTCGATCTGCCGGTGATTCGCCAGCGCGATACCCGTCTCTTTCTCGCCTTGCACGAGATTCAGCACGCCCGGCGGCAAGCCCGCATCGCGCCAGATCTGCACGGTCAGCGTCGCGACAGCCGGCGCCAGCTCGGACGGTTTGAACACGACCGCATTACCCGCGATCAACGCCGGCACGATATGCCCGTTCGGCAAATGGCCCGGAAAGTTATACGGCCCGAACACCGCCACCACGCCATGCGGACGATGCCGCAACACAGCGGTACCGTCGGCCATGGCCGAGCGCTTCTCGCCGGTGCGCTCGTGATAGGCCTGAATCGAAATCTCCACCTTGGCGGCCATCGACGCCGCTTCGGTACGCGCTTCCCACAACGGCTTGCCCGTCTCGCGGCCAATCGCTTCGGCCAGCGCTTCCTTGCGTTCGGTCACGAGTGCAGCGAAGCGGCGTACCACGCCGCAACGCTCGTCGAGGCTCAACGCCGACCACCCGGCGAACGCGCGGCGCGCGCTGCGCACGGCGCGATCGACGTCGTCCGCCGACGCGCCATTGCCTTCCCACACCGCCGCGCCCGTACCGGGGTTACGCGACGCGAAAACGGGTCCTGTGCCGGCGGCCCATTCGCCGTCGATGAAAAGCTCGCTCATGATCATCCTTATTTGTGTTTCTGCGGCAGCACGCGCACGAGGTCGCCTGCCTTGACGTCGAGCGCCGCGGCTTCGGCGGCGCTCAGGCGGAACACGCCGTCCTGCGGCACGCCCGCCACCACGCCGACGCGAAAATCGCCGAGCGACGTGTTCGATACCATCGACTTCGGCCCATCCTGCGGCGCACCCGCCGGCGCGCCAGTGATCTCGACCGGCACCAGCACGCTCTCGCGCACCGTGCGCAAGTCGGCGATATGGCATTCGAGCACCGGACCGGCGTCGAAAATATCCACATGATTCTCGTAACGCAGCCCTTCCGTTTCGAGCATGCGGCGCGCCGGAATCGTGTCGTTGTGCGTGAGACCGACGCAGTCCTGCGCCTCCTGCGGCAGCAACTCGACATACACCGGATAGCGTGGCATCAGCTCGGCGAGAAACGCCTTGCGGCCGTGCGAACTCAGATAGTCCGCCGCGTTGAAATCGATCTGATAGAAATGCGAGCCGACCGCGCGCCAGAACGGCGAGGTGCCGTCGGCATCGAAATGACCGCGCAATTCCGCGCACAAACGCTGCGGAAACCGCTCGCGAAACTGGGCGAGAAACATAAAACGCGAGCGCGACAGCAAACCGCCCACCCCGCTCGTGCGATAACGCGGGCTCAGGAACAGCGAGCAGACTTCGGCATAACCCGTCAGGTCGTGCGAGATGTTCAGCGCGCGCATTCGCGTCCAGATGCCGAGATCCTGGCTCGCGTGCACCACCGTGCTCACGCGATAGTTGTAGAACGGCTGCTGCAGACCGACTGCCGTTTCGATGCCACACACGCCGGCCACGTCGCCGGTATCGGTGTCTTCCATCACGAAGAAGTAGCCGGCTTCATGCGGCTCGGCCTTGTCTTCCATCGTGCGGCGCGCGCGTTCCACCCGCGCCGCCAGCGCGTCGCGATCCGGCTTGAAGGTGGTGAGACCCGGGCCGGTTTCCTGCGCGAGCCGCATCAGCGCGTCCACATCGCCTCGTTGCACAACGCGTACGACGATCATCGTGCGTCTCCCCTAGGTTCATCCTGATGCGACGCGTGCAGCGGCACGCAGCGCACCGCGTCGCCCTCGCTCACGCCGAGCGCGACGCGCGCCGCGTGCGGCAATGCCGCGTCGCGGGTCTTATCCGCTGCGTGATCGACTGCGTTGCCGGCCGCCAGTTCGCCGAGCACGCAACGGAATTCGCCGTCGGCGCCGTTATGCGCGATCAGATACGTCGACCCGTTCGCCGCAGCGGCCGCGTCGCGCACCACGCGCGTTTCGTTGCGCGTGACGCAGGCGCTGCGATCCACCTGCGCGGTCAGCACCGGGCCCGCATCGAAAATATCGATGTAGCGGTCGGTCTCGAAGCCTTCTTCCTGGTGAATCTCGTAAGCGAGCAAGGCCTTCGAATCCGGCTCGCCGAGCACGCGCTGCGCCGCTTCCGGCAGCAACGGCACATACACGGGGTAAGTAGGCATCACTTCGGCGATAAACGTGCGGCTGCGGCCACCCGATTCGATTTCGATGTCCGCGAAATCGCGGCCGAAGAACTTGCGCCCCACCGCTTCCCAGAACGGCGACACGCCGTGCTCGTCGGTCACGCCGAGCAGCAGCGAGAACACCTCGGACGTGAAGCGCTTGCGATTCGCGGCGATATACATCATCCGCGCGCGCGACATCAGATGCGCGGCGGCGTCGCCACGCAGCGACGGATCGATGTAGTACCCCGCGAGCCGGCTCTTGCCGGTCAGTTCATGCGACATGGTCAGCGCGTGAATCTTGCGATTCACGTGCAGTTCGCGCGACGCATGAATCAGCGCGTCGTTGCGAAACGCGTAGAACGGGTCCGAATAACCGGCCGCGGCGACGATGCTCGCCGTGCCCATCAGCTTGCCGCTTTGTCCGTCTTCGAGCACGAACAGATAAAACTCCTCGCCCGGAAAATCGACATCCGCGCGAAACGAGTCTTCCGACAACGCGATGCGCGCTTCGAGCGCGCCCCGGTCGTGCGGTAGCGAATGCAGCACCGGTTGCGCGGTGCGCGCCATCTGTTCGAGCGCGTCGAGATCGGCGAGGCGGCTGGGGCGTACGAAGAGCATCATCGTTCCTGTTGAATGTGACGCATGATGCCGTGCCTGTGGCTCGTCATCGGTCTGGCGCGAAAAATCACTTCGACGCCGCCTCGGCTCTCGCGCCGACGATCTCTTCGATCGCCTTCGCCAGACGCGCGAAGCCTTCGTTCATATCGTCGAGCGGCATGACCAGCGACGGCACGAAACGCAGCACGTCGGGACCCGCCATCAGCATGATCACGCCATGCTGACCGGCGGCAGTGACGAAATCCTTCGCGCGGCCCTTGAAGGCGTCGGTCAGTTCAGCGCCGATCAGCAGGCCTTTACCGCGCACTTCCTTGAAGAGACCAAAGCGTTCGTTGAGCTTCGCGAGGTGGCCCTTCAACGCGTCGCTGCGCGTACGCACGCCTTCCAGCAACTTCGGGTTGCTGATCAACTCGACGACCTTCTCCGCGATAGCCGCGCCCAGCGGATTGCCGCCGTACGTCGTGCCGTGCACGCCGACCTTGAAATGCGCGGCCAGTTCGTTCGTGGTCAGCATCGCGCCGATCGGGAAACCGTTGCCGAGCGCCTTCGCGGTGGTCAGGATATCCGGCGTCACGCCGCTTTCCTCGTACGCGTAGAAGTAGCCGCTGCGGCCCACCCCCGTTTGTACCTCGTCAAAAATCAGCAGGGCGCCGTGCGCGTCGCACGCTTCGCGCAGCGCTTTCAGGAAGGCCGGATCCGCCGGGATCACACCGCCTTCGCCCTGAATCGGCTCGACGATCACCGCACAGGTTTTCGCGCCGATCGCTTGCTTCGCCGCTTCGATATCGTTGTACGGCAAATGGACGATGCCCTGCGGCACCGGGCCGAAGCCTTCCGAATATTTCGGCTGACCGCCCACGCTCACGGTGAAGAACGTGCGGCCATGGAACGACTGCGTGAACGAGATGATCTCGACCTTGTCGGCGCCATGACGCTCGAACGCGACGCGACGCGCCAGCTTCAGCGCGGCTTCGTTCGCTTCGGCGCCCGAGTTGGCGAAGAAGGCGCGGTCGGCGAAGGTCAGGTCTTCGAGACGTTTGGCCAGACGCAGCACCGGTTCGTTGGTGTAGCCGTTGCCGATGTGCCACAGCTTGCCGCCCTGCTCGTGCAGCACTTTCAGCAGTTCGGGATGGGCATGACCGAGCGCGGTGACGGCAATGCCGCCGGCGAAGTCGACATAGTCGCGGCCTTGCGTATCCCAGACGCGTGAGCCGAGACCGCGATCCGGCACGAAGGCGGCGGGCGAAAACACCGGCACCATCACTTCGTCGAAAGTCTGGCGTGTCACTGTCAGGTCGTTCATGGCAAATCCTCGTTACGGGTGAGAGGTAGTACAGATAGTGTAGGAAATCGTCAGCGAGCCGTCTTGCGCATACGCGACGCTTTCTATGAGCTTCGGTGCGCGGTGCAATGCTCTCAATCCGCCTGATCCGGCCGTTCGATCAACGCGCCGGGCCGCGGCTCGCTGGCCGCCGCGCCGCTCGCGCCGGTCTGCCTGTCGATCCAGTTGCGACGATCCTCGCGTGGCGTGACATTGAAGCGTTCGCGGTACGCATTCGAAAAATGCGCCGCCGACGAAAACCCGCACGCGAGGCTGATCTGCACCACCGATTTACTGGTGCGCTGCAACTGCGTGCGCGCTTTGGACAGCCGCAAGCCCAGATAGTATTTGGACGGCATCGAACCGAGATACTGGCGAAACAGCCGCTCCAGCTGTCGGCGCGAAACGCCCACGAGATTCGCGATGTCGTCGGTGGTCAGCGGGTCTTCGATATTCGCTTCCATCAGCATCAGCGCGTCGTTCAAACGCGGATGCCGTTCGCCCGGCGCCGTCACGAACGGAATCCGCTGCCGCTCCTCGCCCGCGCGCAACACGCCGACGCCGAGCGTATCGGCGATCCGCTCCGCCAGTTCGGGACCGTGCTCGCGGCCGATCATCGCGAGCATGAAGTCGACGCTCGCCTGGCCGCCCGCACAGGTGGCGCGATCGCGGTCGATTTCGAAGATCTGCTGGGTGACGATGGAGCGCTCGAACTGCTCGGAGAACTGCTGGTAGGTTTCCCAGTTGACGCTTACGCGATAGCCGGACAACTGCCCCGCCATGGCAAGCCACCACACACCGTGATGGATGCCGGTAACGAGCGGCGTGCGTTGTCCGACGCGCGACAGACTGGCGAGAAACAGGCGGTAATCGGCGAACTGCTGAAACCGTTCGCTGACGATAATCAGCCAGTCGCACGAAATGGCGTCGCCGAACGCGGCGTCGGCGGGCCACTGCGCGCCACCCGCCAGCGGCACCGCGCGGCCGTCCCACGAACAGACCTGCACGCGGTACAGCGCGCGGCCGTCGATCTCGTTGGCGAGATTGAGCGCGTCGACGATCGGCCCGACGCCCGACATCGACACGGGCGGCAAGGCGACGATGGCGACCTGGGTGGTGCGGGCCGGGCTGGACGTACGAGCCATCGAATGAAGCGGCGCGAGCCGCGCGTTACTTCAGACTGCCGGACAGGAACTGCTTGAGCCGTTCGCTGCGCGGCGCGGTCAGCACGTCGGCGGGCAAGCCTTCTTCTTCGGTGCGGCCCTGATGCAGGAACATCACATGGTTCGACACGTTGCGCGCGAATCCCATTTCGTGCGTGACGACGATCATGGTGCGGCCTTCTTCGGCGAGCTTCTGCATGACCTTCAACACTTCGCCGACCAGTTCGGGATCGAGCGCCGAGGTGGGCTCGTCGAATAGCATCACGTCCGGATTCATGGCCAGTGCCCGGGCAATCGCCACGCGCTGCTGCTGACCGCCCGACAGATGCGACGGATACTGTTTTTCCAGACGCGGCGCGAGACCGACTTTTTCGAGGTACTCGCGCGCGCGCTCTTCGGCTTCGCGACGCGACATGCCGAGCACGTGAATCGGCGCTTCGACGATATTCTCGATCACGTTCATGTGCGCCCACAAATTGAAGTGCTGGAACACCATCGCGAGTTTCGTGCGAATGCGCTGCAGCTGCTTGTGATCGGCGACTTCGAGATTGCCGGCGCGATCGGCTTTGGTCTTGACCGTTTCACCATCGACGACGATCTGCCCCGCGTTCGGCCGTTCGAGAAAGTTGATGCAGCGCAGGAAGGTGCTCTTGCCCGACCCGCTCGCGCCGATGATGCTGATCACGTCGCCCTTGTTCGCGTTCAATGAAACGCCCTTGAGCACCTCGTTGTCGCCGTAGCGCTTGTGGATGTCCTGTACGGCGAGCTTGCAAGCTTCGGTTTGAGTCGTGTGGAGCAAGATGCTCTCCCTTTGAAAATACGGATCAGTCTTCGACGGCGCTCAATCACTGCGATGCACTGCGATGCATTGCGGTGCGCTGAGCGCCCGATGCCAATGTTGCACGATCAGGTCAGCCCACCGCGGCTCAATGCGTGCGCACCGCCAGGTAACCCAGCCAGTGACGCTCGGCGCGCCGGAACAAGGCCACCAGCGCGAACGACACCACGAGGTAAATCAGCGCCGCGAGGCCGAACGAGTCGAACGAGCGATACGTGGCCGAATTCGCGTCGCGCGCCACCTTCAGAATGTCCGGCACCGTGGCCGTGAAAGCGACCGTGGTGGCGTGCAGCATCAGGATCACCTCGTTACTGTACAACGGCAGTGCCCGGCGCAGCGCGGACGGTATCACAATGCGCCGGTACATCGTGAACCAGCTCATGCCGTAGGCGCGGGCCGCTTCCACTTCGCCGTGCGAGGTCGAACGGATCGCGCCGGCGAAAATCTCGGTGGTGTACGCGCAGGTGTTCAACGCGAAGGCCAGAATCGCACAGTGAAAACCGCTGCGGAAAAACGCGTCCAGCAACTCATGCGAGCGCACGAATTCGAGACTGTACATGCCGGTATAAATCAACAACAGTTGCACGTACAACGGCGTGCCGCGAAACACGTAGGTGTAAAGACGCACCGGCGTCGACAGCCAGCGCTTTTTCGACACGCGCGCCACCGCCAGCGGAATCGCCCCGAAAAAGCCGATCCCGACCGACGCCACCAGCAGCCACAACGTCACCGCGAGGCCGGACAGGCGCTGGCCGTCCCAGTACAGAAACGCGCGCCAGAATTGATTGAGAATGTCGATCATGGTCTTAGAGCTCCGCGTGGCGCACGCCGGTCGAATAGCGCTTTTCCAGCCAGATCAGCACGAGGTTCGAGGCGGTGGTGATCGCCAGATAGATGGCCGCGGCGATCAGAATGAAGAAGAACATGTTGAAGGTGCTTTTGCCGGCGTCCTGCGCGGCTTTCACCACGTCGGCGAGACCGATGATCGACACCAGCGCCGTCGCCTTGACCAGTACCTGCCAGTTATTGCCGATGCCCGGCAGCGCGAAACGCATCATTTGCGGAAACAAAATGCGGGTGAACACGCGCGCGCCGCTCATGCCGTAGGCACTGCCCGCTTCGAGCTGGCCGCGCGGCACGGCGAGAAACGCGCCGCGAAAAGTCTCGGTGAAATACGCGCCGTAGATGAAGCCGAGCGTCAGCACGCCGGCCACGAACGGATCGATATCGAACTGCGGCAGATTCAACGCGTCGGTGACGTTGTTCACCGCGATCTGGATGCTGTAGAACAGCAGCAGCATCAGCACGAGGTCGGGCACCGAGCGGATCAGCGTCGTATAACCCGTCGCGACGGCCCGCAGCGGGCGATTGAAGGAGAGTTTCGCCGCCGCGCCCGCGAGGCCGAGCAGCACGGCGGCCGCCAGCGACAGGACGGACAGCTCGATCGTCTGGATCGTGCCGGCCAGCAACACCGGACCAAAGCCGTATAGGAACACGCGTGTCTCCATCCAGGTTGTTTGAGGATGTGCCTGCAACGCGTCGCCGGGTGTCAATCCGTTTGCCCGACGCGTTCAGCATGGCGCGGAGTCTCCCAAGCAAAAATTAATTGCTCAAATGGTGGAGGGGTGTCATGTTGCGACGCAACATTGCGCCGTTTGCCGGGCGGGAGCGCTGGCAGCGCTTGGTTTTGCAGGGGATATGTCGTTGTAAGGCGCGGCGCGGGCGGTGGGCGCCGCCGCGATTTAGCAAGTTTCGGGTCGCTTTTTCGATAGACGCGGCGCGGCCGGTGCGACTGGAATCGGGGGGGCCTGTGCGCCGGAGCGCACCCAGGCCCTTCAGTCCATCCCCAGCCGCGAGCGGATCGCCGGCAGCATGTGCTCGACCGCCGCCCGCCCCTCTTCGATGGCCGGCCCCGCACGATGAAAGTCGAAAATCCCCATGCCGCCCAGCCTTGGCTGGATCAGGATATCCGCCGGTTCGCCGGCCAGCCGGCTGCGCGTAATCCGCACCTGCATGATGTCGATACTCTGCGCGATCGAACTCAGCATCGACGGCACGCGCGCGCTCGGCGCGGGCGGCACGCGCACGTCGCGGGTGACGGGCGTATCGGCCGGGGCCAGCCAGCGCGGCCACGGCTTGCCGTTACGGCGCAGCGAGACCGGCGGCGGCGCGTCGGGATCGATGGCGGGCGTGTCGACCACCGCGCCGCCGAAGTCGCGGCCATTCAGAATGTCGTTGTTCAGATCCACCGCGATCACGCAGTCGGCGCGCATGCCGCGCGCGACCGACACCGGCACCGGATTGCTGAGACCGCCGTCCACCAGCCACACGCCGTTGTGATAGACCGGCGTGAAAATGCCCGGAATCGCAATCGATGCGCGCACCGCGTCGGACACG
Organism: Paraburkholderia bryophila; assembly: GCF_003269035.1. Taxonomy (GTDB): domain Bacteria; phylum Pseudomonadota; class Gammaproteobacteria; order Burkholderiales; family Burkholderiaceae; genus Paraburkholderia; species Paraburkholderia bryophila. The sequence goes on from NZ_QLTK01000041.1 coordinate 30,742, forward strand.
CTGCCGTCCTGCAACCAGGTCTCGCGGCCGCTGTCGAGTTCGGTCGCGACCGCCGCGAACGGCAGGTTCAGTTGCGCGATCGAGCAGCCGTTGAATTTGTCGGCGAACAGCTGGATCACTTTGCGCCCGCCGAGCAGACCGCCCGAGAAACGCAGATCGAGCAGGCGCACCACCGTCTGCCAGGTGAGCCGCGAGACCCATTCCTCCAGCCAGTCGAGGTCGCCGTTCGCGTAGACCGCGCCGACCAGCGCGCCGATCGACGTGCCGCACACCACGTCCGGCTTGATGCCCGCGTCGTGCAGCGCGCGAATCGCGCCGATATGCGCCCAGCCGCGCGCGGCGCCGCCCCCCAACACCAGCCCGATACGGCTGTATCGACGTCGACGTATCATTTTTTTCCCCGCCTGTTGTCGTCTAGTGCCCGCGCATCACGTCCGAGCGCGATGTCGTATAAACCTTGTGAAACTCGTCGAAGTGCACGTTGAAAATACCTTCTTCGGTCACGCCGCGCTCGCGCCACTTCCAGCTCCACACCGTCTCCGGCTTGAGCGGAAAAACCGCCACCTGGCCCGGCTTGCCGAGCAGGCGGCGCACTTCGTCCTCGCTCATGCCGGTATGAATCTTCGCGAAGTTGGCGGCGGTCAGCACCTGGGTGATGGCCTGCAATTTGCCGTCACGATCGATATCGACCATATACGTGTTCAAACCTTCCGGGCCCCGCGGATATTCGAAGCGCTTCGAACCGTCGGTGAAAGTGCGCTCGGTTTCCGGCTTGCCCATCTGATCGCGGATCTGCGCCTCGGTCGTGACGCCCGGCGTCATGTCCTTCAGCAGCAGCGCGTCGGGTTTAACGGCGTTGAAGAATGCCTTGAGTTTTTGCACGGCCTGATCGCTCTGTTGTTGGTCGCAGCCGGTCAGCGCGACGCACGCGGCCAGCATGACGGCAATTAGCGGTTTGAGACTCACAGCGGATTTCCTGTATCGATGCGGCGGCGTAACGGTCCGCATCGCGGTGGATGTTGTGTAGGGTGTACTACAGGATAACCGTGTGCGGAGAAAACCGCGAGCGAGGGTGGCGATGGGACGCCTGCGAGGAGCTTGCGCGCCACACGCCGCAGCACGCAAAAAAGGCGACGCTGTGCAAAGCGTCGCCACGGTCGATACGGTCAACCGGGAAATCAGTGTAGACGGTGAAGCAACGGTCAGCCCGGCGGCATCGAAGCACCGCCGTCGCGACACGACGAACGACGCGCGAGGGACGACACGCAGCGGTCCGCTCCGAACGTGACGGCGAGCGACCTTGGCCTCTCGCCTTGCGCCAGCGCCGGTGTGACGGACCGCTGCTTGGTTGGCCGCCCTGGTCCCTCGATAAGCCTGCCAAGTGCAGTTAATCTAAATGGATTGGCCGCTTTAGACGAGAGCGCGTTTACACCGAATCGGCAGAGGATTCGCAAGCGGCGCGCGCATGCCCGCGCCGTGCGTTTCAAGCCGGCAAAAACGCGGCGAATCCCGCGCGCCCCACGCCCTGCAGCACCGAGTCGTTCTGCGGCGTGTGAATGCGTGCGCACAGCACGTCGCGATAGTGGCGCTCCAGCGGATTGTCGCGCGTGAGGCCCGGGTTGCCGCTCGCCTCGATCGCCAGCTGCACCGCTTCGATCGACTGATTCGTCACCGTGTATTTGACGAGCGGCGCTTCGTCGAGCGCCACCTGCGCGGCTTGTGCGCCCGCATCGAGCAGCACGCGATTGCTGAACAGCAGCGCGTCGATCCGGCCGAGCGTCTGTTGAAACGCCGGCAAGCTTGCGAGCGGTGCGCCGAGGCTGCCGGGGCGACGCGTCGCGGCCCACTGCGCGAACCAGTCGCGCGCGGCGCGCGCCACGCCGTCGTAGACCGCCGACAACAGCACGCTCATCCACGCAAGTCCGGTCGCGTCGAGGCCGGCGCCCGGTTCGCCCGGCGGGTGCACGTCCACGGCGTAGGCGGCCGGCACGAACACGTTGTCGAACACCAGTTCGTGACTGCCGGTCGCGCGCATGCCGAGATGATTCCATGCGCTGCCCACGCGCACGCCCGGCGCGTCGCGCGGCACGAGCCACACGCCGACCCGCGGCGGGGTTTCGTCGCTGCGCGCCCAGACCGCGAGCCACGTGAGTCCGGGGCTGCCGGTCGAATAGAGTTTGCTGCCGTCGATCAGCCAGCCGTCGCCGCTACGCCTCGCCACCGTCGACGGCAAGCCGCCGCGTGCCGGCGAACCGAGTTCGGGTTCGACGCGCAGCGAGTTGATCAATGCGCCATCACGCACCGCTTCACGCGCGACGCGTTCACGCAGTTCGACCGGCCAATGCGGATTGCTCTGCAAGCGAAACTGAAACAGGTACTGCATCACCACGACCAGCGCGGTGGAGGGCTCGCCGCGCGCGACCGCGCGCACGACGTCGAGCGCTTGCGGCAAGCTCGCACCGGCTCCGCCCAGCGATGCGGGCACCGTCAGCGAAAGCAGATCGAATTCGTGCAGGCGGGCGAGGTTCGCGTGGGGAAATTCGGCGCTGGCGTCGTACTGCGCGGCGCTCGCGGCGAACTCGCGGGTGAGATCGGCGAGCAACGCGCGGAAGGCGCCGCTATCGAGCGGAGGATGACGTCGCGTCACGGCGCTTTCGGCAATCGGGGCATTCATGCGGGCACTCCGGGGGGCCTCATCGGGCGATCGAGGGTGGTCGAGGATTCACGACGAACGGTTGGCGCGACGCCGCGGCGAATCGTCACGCAAACCGTCGCGCAAACCGTCGAACAAGAAGTCGAACAAGCGGCCCAACCTCACGGCAAAGGAAAACTGCGATCGAAACTCGCGCGTACGTCGAGATGCGCGCGGATCACGTTGGCGGCTTCATAGGTATCGGCGGTGCGCTGCTGCGCGGCGACGACGCTGTCGTCGATCGCGACCGGATGCACCTGGCCGCGTTGATAGACCGTCTTCAGCACATCGGTCGGCAAACCCGTGACGCGCGACTGCATCGCCGCGACTTCGTCCGGATGCGAAAGCGCCCAGCGCTGACCAATCGCCACCCGACGCAGGAAGTCCGCGAGTTGCACGCGCTTGTCCGTGATCGCGCGTTCCGTCGCGACCTGATAGCTGAGCCCTTCCGACAGGCCCACGCCGTTCGCGATCAGGCGGTCGTGATCGCGCGATTCGGCGAGCGCCGTGTACGGGTCCCACACCGACCAGGCATCGACGCTGCCCGACGCGAGCGCCGCTTTGGCATCGGCGGGCGCGAGGAAAACGAAGTTGACGTCGTTCGGCGCAATGCCGGCCTTCTTCAGCGCGGCCAGCGCGAGATAGTGGCCGATCGAGCCGCGCGTCGTCGCAATGCGCTTGCCCTTCAAACTCGCCGCGTCGTTCAACGGCGAATGCTCGCCGACGACAATCGCCAGATCCCGCGGATTCGAGCGGGTCGCCGCGACCGCTCGCACGCGCGCGCCGGCCGCGAGCGCGAACACCAGCGGCGCGTCGCCGAGACCGCCAACGTCGACGGCGCCCGCATTCAAGGCTTCACCGAGCGGTTGCGCCGCCGGAAAGTTGAACCACTCGATCTTGTACGGCAGGTCTTTCAACTGTCCGGACGCTTCGAGAATCCCGCGCGTTTGCAAGGCCTGATCGCCGACCTTGAGCACCGGCAGATCGGCCGCGTACGAAGGCAGCGCGCACCACATGGCCGACAGCGCCAGTACGGCGACGCCGAGCGGTTTATACAACACGCGGTATGCGGGAGAAAAACGGGAAATCGTCATGGATGCCTATCCGTCGAGGTTTGAAGCGCGATTGCCGTTGACGATAAGGCCCCTCTCCGTATAAGACAAACGCATTATTCTGCTAAGCAAATATGCGAATTTTCTTCGGCATCGTCGCGTGAATGCGAGACGCTGCGGGTATCATCGACGCCACCGATCAGGCGCATTTTCAAGCGCTATCTCTCTCGCTCAGCTCAACATGAAGATCGACGAAATCGACGCCTTTGTCACCGTCATTCGCTGTCAGTCGCTGCAACAGGCGGCGCTCGCGCTCGGCCTCACGCAACCGGCCATTACGCGCCGTCTGCAGAATTTCGAGGAAGCGCTCGGCGTCGAACTGCTCGACCGCCATACGCGACCGTTGAAAGCGACCGCCACGGGCCGCGTGGTCTATGAACAATGCCGCGTGATCCAGCGCGAACTCGACGTGCTGCGCGAGATCGTCGCCAGCGACACGCCGCCGGTCGGCACGCTGCGTCTGGGCGTCGCGCAGACCATCGCGGATATCGCGCTGAGCGAAGCGATGCGCGGTTTGAAAGCGGCTTACCCCGACTTGCAGGCGCGCGCATCGACCGGCTGGGGCAGCCAGTTGCTGCAACGGCTCGAACAGGGCGAACTCGACGCCGCCGCGATCCTGTTGCCGGCCAACAAATCCTTCGACGACACACTCACGGCGCGTTCGCTCGGCCGCGTCAAGCTGGCGGCGGTCGCGCAGAAAGGCCTGCTGAAAAAGCGCGCGCATACGCTGGCCGAATGCCAGTCGATCGGCTGGATATTGAATCCGGACGGCTGCGGTTTCCGCGACGGCCTGCAACGCGCACTGACGGGCTTGGGGCTGGCGTTGAAACTGAATCTGGAAACGCCCGGCACCGGGTTGCAATTGCAACTGGTCGCGGACGGCCATGGACTCGGCCTCGTGCCGTTGCCGCTACTTCAGGCCAGTGCTCATGCCGACACGCTCGACGTCGTATCGATCAGCGACTTCAAGCCGCTGATCGATATCTGGCTCGTGCATCCGCGCGTGCTTGGCAAATTGCAGCAACCGGTGGAACGCTTCGGCGCGGCGCTTGAACGGCAGTTCAAGGAGATCCGCGGGCAACGCGCGGCCTGAGGCCGCGCCCTATTTTTCAAATCACCCGGAACCCATGCGTCCCGTCGCGCCCAAGCTGCGCGACCAGACCATACTCCCACTCCAGATACGCATTCATCGCTTCGCGCGCGTTATCGGTGCCTTCATACGGACGCCGGTAACGATCGATGCGCGGCGACGCCAGCCGCGCCTCCCCGCTTTCCAGCGGCAAGCCCGCGTCGATCCACGCCGCCGTCCCGCCGCTCAGCACCTGCACCGGCTTGCCGGTCAAGGCCGCCAGTTCGGGCGCGGCAAACCGCGCGAGCGCGCTGCTGCCGCATGTCGCCACATACCGCTGCGCGGCCGGCAACTTGTGCAACGCGTCTGCGAGTTGCGAGCGAATCACGAACCACGCGCCGGGTATGTGCCGCTTCACGTAGTTCGCGCTGGTGGTGAAATCCAGCACGACCGTGCCCGGCGTTTGCAGCAACGTCACCAGGCCAGCCGGCGTGATTTCATCGGCGTCCGGCGGTGCCGGCGCGTCGCGTGCCGCCGGCGCCGCGCCTTTCTCGCCGAGGTCGGCGGCCGTCAGTCCGTCGACCACGTACACCTCGACGTTCATCTGCGCGAGCCAGGACGCCGTCATATTGGCGCGCACGCCGTCGTTGTCGGCGAGAATCACGCGCGCGCCGCGCACCGGCGCGAACATGTCGGTTTCCTGTACCAGTTGCCCACCCGGCGCGCTACGAAAACCGGGCACGTGGCCCGCTTCGTATTCTTCCGGCGTGCGCACGTCGAAGCGATAGACGGTACGCACCGCTTCGCCGGCCCAGCGCCGCGCTTCGTCGCGCGACGTGCGGCCCACCTTCGCGCGATCCGCGACCGTGCGTGCGGCATTGGCGGCGGCCAGACGCAGCGTGTCGTCGGCGATCGGTTCGAAACGGCGCGCGCTGCCGTGCGCCGGCGCCTGGCCCGCGAGTGTCCAGCCGATCGTGCCGTTGCGCAGCGCCGCGACCGGATTCGGCACGCCCGCGTTGATCAGCGATTGCGCGCCGATGATGCTGCGCGTGCGCCCCGCGCAATTGACGATGATCCGCGTCGCCGGATTGGGTGCGAGCTGGCGCGCGCGCAACACCAGTTCCGCGCCCGGCACGCTGATGCTGCCGGGAATGTTCATGGTCTGGTATTCGTCGAAGCGACGCGCGTCGAGCACTACCACGTCGGCTTCGTGATCGAGCAGCGCCTGCACCTGCGGCGCGGCCAGCGACGGCGTATGCCGCTCGCTTTCCACCAGTTCGCCGAATGCCTTGCTCGGCGCGTTGACGTCCTGGAACAGTTCACCGCCGGCTGCGCGCCAGCCTTGCAGGCCGCCTTCGAGCAACGCGACGTCGGTATAGCCCAACTCGCTTAACCGCAGCGCGGCGCGTTCGGCGAGCCCTTCGCCCGAATCGAACACGACGATCGGCACCGCGCGACGCGGCAAGCGGACCGGTGCATCGAGTTCGAGTCGCGACAACGGCAGGTTAGCGGCAAACAGCGGATGACTGCGCGCGTGCGGGTCCTCCTCGCGCACATCCACGAGCGCGATTTCCTCGCGATCGAGCAGTGTGCGGCGCACGTCGTCGAATGATCGGGTACGAAAGTTTGTAACGACACTCATGAGATCGAAGACTCCTTCGAGACATTCCAGATATTCGGTAACACGTCGTTCGAGTAGCCGGAAATAAACCTTTTGCGGCCGCCGCCGGCCGGATAGACCGAACGGCTCACCGCGCCGATATTCGCACCGTACACGTGAATGCTGATCGACGTACGGTCACCAAAAGCATTGCTCACGCGATGGATGTCGCCGATGCCCGGCGAGACCGCATCCACGTCACCGGTGTCGAGGCGTTTGGCCGCGCCGTGTTCCTGCAGCGCGCCATCCGGCGCGACACGATAAGCCTGTGCAATTTCCGCGCCACGCAGCACACCGATCAGCCCCCAGACGGTGTGATCGTGAACGGGGGTCGCCTGCCCCGGCCCCCACACGAAACTGACCACGGAAAAGCGTTGCGCCGAGTCCGCGTGCAACAGGAACTGCTGGTAACGCTCGGGATCGGGCTGCGCGAATGCATCGGGCAGCCAGTCGTCGTGGGCGATCAATTCGCGCAAGGCGGCGGCGCCGGCGTCGAGTAGCTGGGCTTCGGGCGCCGCTGCGTCGACGAGGGATGCAATCCGGCCGACGAACGTGCGCAGACGGTCCGGCCTCAGGGCTTGGGTCATCGAATGATCGGAAGATAGGTTGGGGTAAGACCGCTTACGCACCGTGAGCGAGCGCGGTATTGAAGGTGTCGGTCCACAGCGGTGCGACGTCGACATGGCGGTCGATCACCCCGGCGCGCGCGAACGTGTCCGCCACCTGCTGCTCGCTGGCGATATCGGCCGCCGTCGTGCCGGCAATACGGCGCTGCTGGCTCTGGTTGCGATACAGCGACAGGATGGCCTCTTCCGGCACGCGCAGCTCGGCGGACAGCACCTTCGCGTACGCGTCCTGATGCTGGCCGAACCATGTGCAGGCGCGCTGCAGCCGTACCAGCAAATCCGCCGACGCGGCTCGCCGCAGGGGCTCGGCGAGTGTCGTGGGATGCCCGTAATACAGGTAATTGCCCGACAGATAGCCGTTCGCGTTCTTCAGCACGCGCGCGCCCGAGCGCGAGATCGCGAGCGGCACGTTGTAGCCGTAGATCGCCCAGGCGTCGAGCGAGCCGGCATTGAAGGCCGCGAAACCGTCGCGCGGGGCGAGCGAGGTCGCCTGAATGTCGTTGAACGACAGGCCGGCTTCTTCGAGCATCCGCAGCAGGTAGTAATGGGTGGTGGTCGCGCGCAGGTAGCCGACGCGCTTGCCCTTCAGATCGGCGATCGAACGGATCGTCGAGCCCTTCGGCACCAGCACGACCTGGTTGTTGACGTCGTCCTTGTAGACGGCGATCACGCGGACCTGGGCGTTTTGCAGGCGCGCGAAGATCGGCGGAATCTCGCTGCCCGAGGCGATATCCAGCGCGCCGCCGTTCATCGCCTCGACCATCGCGTTGCCCGACTGGAATTCGGCCCAGTCGATCGTATAGGGCGTATCGGCGAGGCCGGCGGTTTTCAGCAAGGTGGCGTCGCCGCCTTTGTAGGTCGCGACACGCAGGCGTACCTTGCTCAGATCGAGCTGCTGCGCGGCGCTGCCTTGGGTTGTGGCAGGCGTGGCGCCTGAAGCAACCGCCGAAATCAGACCGCCGCTCGCGCCGAACCACGTGAGCGCCGGTAACGCGGCCACCAGCCGGCGACGCCGCGGCGAAGCCGGCGTATCGAAACGCTGAGTCATTTGGGGGTGTTCCGTGATGGTGTGGTCAACGCATGGCGCGTGGCGTCCTACGGTTAGCAGGTGGCCTTTCGCCTTTCGCCTTTCGCCTTTCGCCTTTGGTCTTTGGCCTTTGTCGCTCAACCCAGCACGTCGGGCTCGGCTTCGACCAGCCCCGCCAGCAGGCTCTCGAAAGCGAACAGCGCGCCGCCGGGGCGGCCCACCTGTTCGTGCGTGAGCGTGGCAATGTCGTGCGGGATGGCCTGCGGTGTACCGGCGGCTTCGGCCAGCAATTGCGCATGACACGCGTTGTCCAGCCCGATGTACCACCACGCCGCCGCTTCCACGCTCGGGCCCGCGGTGAGGATGCCGTGATTCTTCAGAATCACCGCCTTGCGCTCGCCGAGCGCCGCCGCAATGCGTGCGCCTTCATCCGTATCGAGCACGACGCCGCGGAAATCGTCGAACAGTGCGTGATCCTGATAGAACGCGCACGAGTCCTGGGTGAGCGGATCGAGCGTGCGGCCGAGCGTCGACCACGCTTTGCCATACAGCGAATGCGTATGGGCCGCCGCGATCACGTCGGGACGCGCTTCGTGAATCGCCGCGTGAATCGCGAACGCGGCCTGATTGAGCGGGCCTTCGCCGACCACGATCTCGCCGTCGGCATTCACCAGCAGCAGATCGGACACGCGGATGCGGCTGAAATGCCTGCCGAACGGATTGACCCAGAAGTGATCGGTCCACTCGGGGTCGCGTGCGGTGATATGGCCGGCGAGACCCTGATCGAAACCGTAGCGCGCGAACAGACGAAACGCGACGGCGAGGCGTTCCTGCCGATGGCGACGTTCCGCCGCGACGCTGTCGCGCGGCGGAATCTCGTCGAACCAGAATTTGCGCAGCGGCGCGTGGCGTTCGAGTGTGCGGCCGAACCCAGCGGCAGTGGCGTGAGAGAGGTCGGTCATCGCGGCTCCGTTCAGGCCGCCACGCGTTCGACACGCGCAATGCGCTCACGGGTCGCGGGAATCAGCTCGCGGCCGTAGTCGATCGCGTCTTCGAGCGGATCGAAGCCGCGCACGAGAAAGGTCGTGACGCCCAGCGCGTAATACTCGGCGAGCGTGTCGGCCACCTGCTCGGGCGTGCCGACCAGCGCGGTCGAATTCGAGCGTCCGCCAATCTCTTTCGCTACCCCCGTCCACAGGCGTTCGTCGACGCGGTCCGATTCCCCCGATGCCGCGAGCAAACGCCGCGCGCCTTCGCTCTGTGCCGGGCCGCCCACGCCAAGCCCTTGCGCCGCGCGCAACCGCCGGGTTTCGTCGAGGATATGGTGCGCGCGCTCCCATGCCGCGCTTTCCGTGGCCGCAAGAATCGGCCGGAACGACACCGAGAAGCGCACCGAGCGGCCATGCTTCGCCGCTTCGGCTCGCACGCGCGTCACCTGCTCGCGCACCTGTGCCTTCGATTCGCCCCACAGCGCGTAGACATCCGCGTGACGGCCGGCGATTTCGAGTGCAGGCGCCGACGCGCCGCCGAAATACACCGGAATGTGCGGCTGTTGCAGCGGCTTCACTTCGGAGAAGCCCTGTTCGAAGCGGTAGTACTTGCCGTGGTGATCGAACGGTGTCGTTTCGGTCCATACACGGCGCAGTATCTGCAGATATTCGTCGGTGCGCGCATAGCGTTCGTCGTGCGACAGAAAATCGCCGTCGCGGCGCTGCTCGGCATCGTCGCCGCCGGAAATGATGTGGACCGCGAGGCGGCCGCGCGAATAGTGATCGAGGGTTGCCAGTTGGCGCGCGGCCAGCGTCGGCGCGACAAAACCCGGCCGGTGCGCGAGCATGAAATGCACGTTGCGCGTCACGCTCGCGGCGTGCGAGATGGTCAGCAGCGCGTCGGGACTCGTCGACTGATGCGGCACGAGGATCCGGTCGAAACCCGCGTCTTCGTGCGCGCGGGCGAACTGCCCGACATACTCGAGGTCGATCACGGGACCTTGCGCTGCGTGCGTTTCAGACACCTTGCGGGTCTGGATCATGCCGATGAATTCGATGGACACGTGGAGGGCTCCCGGAATGGTGTCTGCCCGGCGGGGCGGTGGCGCGTTACGCTGGATACATGGCTTGGTTCGAGGGGTTTAAGGTAGCAGCGCGACATGCGCTTGTTAAATATTGATCGGCCATATCTATATCGGCTTTGCATGTAACGGTGTGCCGGTCCAAGTCCGGTCCCCGGCAGCCAGCCGCAAACACCCCTCCACTAACGTGGGCTTCCGCGCACCGTCAGCAGAAAACCCGAACCTTTGCGAGAATGCCCCATCGCGCGAAAGCGCCGGAAACCGCAAACCAACAGACAATGATCCCCTTCTCGGTCCTCGACCTCTCGCCGGTCATCGCGGGCGCCACGCCCGCGGATGCCTTCAGGAACACGCTCGACCTCGCGCAGCACGCGGAAAAATGGAACTACCGCCGCTTCTGGCTCGCGGAACATCACAACATGACCGGGATCGCCAGTGCGGCGACGTCGGTGGTGATCGGCTATGTCGCGGGCGGCACGAAGACGATCCGTGTCGGTTCCGGCGGCGTGATGCTGCCGAACCATGCGCCGCTCGTGATCGCGGAACAGTTCGGCACGCTGGCGTCGCTCTACCCCGGGCGCATCGACCTCGGTCTGGGCCGCGCGCCCGGCACCGATCAGAGCACCGCCCGCGCATTGCGCCGCGATCTGCAGAACAGCGCCGATTCGTTCCCCGACGACGTCGTCGAGTTGCAGCGCTACTTCGCCGACGCGGTGCCTGGGCAGCGCATTCAGGCCGTGCCGGGCGCCGGATTGCATGTGCCGCTGTGGCTGCTCGGCTCGTCGCTGTTCAGTGCGCAACTGGCCGCCTCACTCGGTTTGCCGTTCGCGTTCGCGTCGCATTTCGCGCCCGACTACATGCTCACCGCGCTGCAGATGTATCGCGCGCAATTCCGGCCGTCGGCCACGCTCGACAAACCGCACGCGATGGTCGGTGTGAATCTGTTCGCCGCGGATAGCAACGACGAAGCGCAGCGTCTGTTCACGTCGCTGCAGCAGCAGTTCATCAACTTGCGGCGCGGCACGCCTGGCAAGTTGCAGCCGCCGGTCAAGCGGCTTCAGGCGTCGGAGATGGAGTTGAACAACGTCGCCCATTCGCTCGCGTGTACGGTGATTGGCGATCGCGACGCGGTGCGCGAAGGGCTGAAGTCGGTGATCGCGCAAACCGGTGCGGACGAGTTGATGCTCACCGCGCAGATTTACGATCACGCGGCGCGACTGCGCTCGTTCGAGATCGGCGCGCAGATCCGTGACGAGTTGGCGGCCGCCGAGTGATCGCGGCGGCGTGAGATGTAAAAAGGGAGGCCAGGCGGCCTCCCTTTTTTATTGCATGCGCGTTGCAGGCTCAGGCCTTCGCTCATGTCGCTTGCGCGCGAAGTTCGCTGGCCTGCAATGACTGAATTTTTGCCAATTGCTTCTCGAGTTGCTGAACGAACACCGTGAGTCCCTGCGTGCCCGCATGGCTCATCGAGGTCATCATGCACACGCCCACTGACAGCGCCGGCTCGAGTTGCCTGACGGCAAACGTGTCGGCCGCCGACTGCGCGGTATATTCGTCGATGATCGTAAAGCCGACACCGCTCTCCACCAGCGCGCGCGCCAGATAGTAGGTCTTGACCTGGATCATGGGCACGCGGCTGGCTTCGTCGAAACCGGCCAGCGTCGCGTTGACGATCGAGCCGAGCGGATCCATGGAGTCGAGGCTGATCCACTTCGACAGGTCGAGTTCGCGCACGTGGACCGGCGCCTTGGCCGGCCAGTCGCTAACGGCGCCGAACAGGACGGCCCGCGCGCGCCCCAGTTCTTCGATAGCGATGCCGGCCATCGCCACCGGTTCGAACGCGATACCGATGTCGATTTCCTGCGTCAGCAGCAGCGCCGACAAGGTCTGCTGGTTTTCGGTGCGAATCTCGATCGATACATCGGGACAGAGTCGCGTGAAAGCGGCGATCGCACGCGGCACGAGACTCAAGCCGAGACTCGGAATACAACCGATACGAAGCATGCCGCCGGGATGCGAGGCCAGATTGCGCGCCAGATGTCTGACGCGATCCAGGCTCGCGTGCAGCGTCTTGGTCTCCTGAAACAGCAGCATTGCTTCGGGCGTCGGTTTCAGCCCGCTGGGCAGCCGCTTGAACAGCGCCACGCCGAGACTGTGCTCGGCCTGCGCCAGCATCTTGCTCGCCGCCGGTTGCGAAATGTTCAGGAGGCTGGCGGCCCCTGAAAGCGAGCCGGCCTGCATGACAGCGTGAAAAACTTCGATGTGGCGCAAACGCATGGTCGTGGACGAAACAGAAAGAGGCTTCGGCATGTCAGGCTTCGCGCGGCATCCGGAAGGCGCCGTCGCGAGGTCATCTGGTTGTTCAGCAACGGATGCCGGACCCAGTTTAGCTCAAGCGTCACGCACCACATCCCCGCGATGTTTGCGGCACGGATGCCGCACTGCTGGTTTCGCTCACGACGGCTGCACGCTTTCGCCCATGCGCGGTTCAAGCGGCTCCCACGTCGCCGCGACCAGCACACCGGCGACTGCGGAGCCGATCAGCAGCCAGAACGCCGAGATATACGCGCCGCCGGACGCATTGATCAGCGCGCCCATCGCGATCGGTGCGAGCGTGGCGCCCATCTGGCCGCCGAAATTCATCAAGCCGGTCGCGCTGCCGATCAGATGTTCCGGGAAGTAGCGCAACGGCATCGCGAAGACCGAGGCATAGACGAAGTTGAACGCAAGCAGACAGACGGTGAGATAAACCATCAACAACGTCATGCTGGTGGTGTTGATCATCAACGCGATAGAGAGCGCGCTCACGAGCGCGCCGCCGATCATGAACGCACGCTCGTGTCCCCTGGCGCGCCGGTCGAGCAGATAACCCACCGCGTTGGTGCCGATGAACGCAAGCAGGTTCGGAATGGCGACGGCCATGCCGGTGTGCGCGAGATCGATGTGATACGTGTGCATCAGGTAGGACGGCATCCACGACGTCACCCCGACATAGAGCACGCTGGCGAAGAACCAGATGGCCGCGATCTTCCACGCCGCGGGCATGCGCAGCAACGGCCCCCACAGCGTGCGATGACGATTGGCATTGCGCGCCCGCTGCCCTTTCATGCCGCTGCGCAACGAGGCCCAGAGAATCGCCGCGACGATCAGACCCATCACCGCCAGCATCGTGAACGAACTGCGCCAGCCGAAACGCGCCACGGTCAAACCGATGAGCCCGGAGCCCAACGCGTTACCGAGGAAGGTCGTCGAAATCAGCAGCGACTTGGCGCGCGCGCGTTCCTTGCGTGGAAACACTTCGGCGATCGTCACCGAACTCGCCGGCGAGAACGCGCCCTCTCCAATGCCGAACAGCAGACGGATCGCGACCAGCGAAGCAAACGACCAGGCCACCCCAGTCGCGCCCGTGAAGAACGACCAGGACGCCACGCAACCCACCACCACGATCCGCGAACCGATCTTGTCGGACAGCCAGCCGCCGATCAATTGCGTGATCGCATAGCTGAAGTAAAACGCGCTCAGCACGATGCCGGCCTGGCGCGCGTCGAGGTTGAACTCCGCCCGGATCGGAATGATGGCGGTGCTGATCAGGATGCGATCCGCGTAACCGGCTGCCCACGCAATGAAGAGGCTCGTCAAAGCGGCCGTCTTCTGCTTCCTTGAAAACGTTGTGTCCATATCGAGTCCCGCCTCGCGGTCGTGGTTCGATTCACCGGTCTGCTTTGCGATACACCAGCGCCGACAATGCCACGTCGACGAGACCGATCCCCACCGACTTGTAGACGGTGATACCCGTTCTGCGTTGAACGGCCCCGTCGCTCGCAGCCAGCACCTGACCGAGTTCGACCACGCTGTCCCAGTCGATCGTGCCGTGTTTCGCCATCAGCAGATCGCCCGCTTCTTTCCTTGCCTGCTCCTTATGCTCGACGACGATGCGGCTTGCCCGTTGCAACGTGACGTCGTCGATTTCCCGCGTGCGCGGCTTGCTCGAACCGATCGCGGCGACAAAAACGTCGGGCTTCAACAGACGGCCGTCGAACAGCGGCGTTTCGCTACGCGTGCAGGTGATCAGCACGTCGGCTTGTGAAACCGCGGCCGGCGCGTCGCTCGTAGCGATCTCGAGATCGGGGTGAGTCTCGGCGAGGCTGGCGGCCAGCGCTTCGCCATCGCCCGGACTCACGATGAACACGCGTCGAAACATGCCCAGTTCGAGCAGCGCCGCGAGATGGGCGCGCGCCTGAACGCCTGCCCCGAAGACCGTCAGCGTGTGAGCGCCGGGAGGCAGTTGGGCTTCGACCGCAACGGCGGTCGTCGCCGCCGTGCGGAATTCGGTCAGCGCATTGCCCTGGATGGTCGCGAGAAACCGGCCGTCGTTCGTATCGAACAGGACAACCACGAAATCGAAGCGACCGGCGTGCGTCGAATAAATCTTCGCGCCCGACACGTGCGCGTCGGGAACGATACCGCCCATCACGCTGAGCGTAAGGTGGTCGAGATGGACCCGGCTTCGTGGCAGCGTAGCGGCCCGTTCATACGCCGTGTCGAGAAAAGCGCCGCGCACCACCTCCCTGCTCTCGCGCATCGTCAGGACTTGGCGAACCTGCTCATCGGTAATCAGTTTCATGGCGAATGGTCGAATTGTCATTGATCGGCTTTAGCACGAGGCGAATTGTTTGCCGCCCAAATTGACCCGTCTAATGCATTTTTTTTGCCGGGCATAACCTGCCGTTAACCCCGCTGTTAACCCTTCGATGACGCCAACTTTCGCAAGCTCTCAAGCCCACGAGCTCGGGCCAACGCGTGTTAACTCCAGGTTATACCCGCGCTCGTTTTCTCAATTGCGACCGGAAGGCGGCGTTCCCATACTGACGAGGTGCCGTGCACAACACGCGTGGGCCGTCACCGGCGCCCTCCCTGCAATTACTCTTCGGACCAACCTGTCATGCATGTCTGTGTTCTCGGTGGTGGTGTCGTCGGCGTAACGACCGCCTACTATCTGGCGCGCGAAGGATGGCGCGTCACCGTCATCGAACAGCATCCGCAACCCGGCCTGGAAACGAGCTTCGCCAACGGCGGCCAGCTCAGCTACAGCTACGTGACGCCGCTTGCCGGGCCGTCGGTGCCGGGCAACCTGCCGCAATGGCTGCTGAGCCGGACCGCGCCGTTACGTTTCCAGCCGCGCCTGAGTCTCGCGCAATGGCACTGGTGCGCGGCGTTCCTGTTCAATTGCACGACGGCACGCAGCCGGCGCACGACCATCGAACTGCTGCAACTCGGCGCGTACAGCCGCGATGTCATGCACGAGCTGATGCAGGCGGAACAACTGGAGTTCGCCTTCCGCGCGAGCGGCAAGCTGGTGGTCTACCGTAATCGCCATGACTTCGACGGTGCGCGCCGGCAGATGGAGCTTCAGGCGCGTTTCGGCGCGCAACACACCGCGCTCGACGCAGCGTCGTGCATCGATACCGAGCCGGCACTGGACTCGCTGCGGCACAAACTCGCCGGCGGCATTTACACGGCGTCCGAGGAAACCGGCGACTGCTACCTGTTCACGCGCGAGCTGGCCCGCGTGGCCGCCGCGAAATACGGCGTGCAGTTCGTCTGCGGAACGTCCGTGCGCGGCCTGCGGCGCGAAGGCCGCGAGATTGTCGCGGCGCGCACCTCGCAAGGCGACCTTGCCGCCGACGCGTACGTGGTCGCGCTGGGCAACGACAGCGCCGCGCTCGTCAGGCCGCTTGGCATCCGCCTGCCCATTTATCCGCTCAAGGGCTACAGCCTGACGATGCCGGTCGACG
The DNA here is from genome assembly GCF_003269035.1 of Paraburkholderia bryophila. GTDB lineage: Bacteria > Pseudomonadota > Gammaproteobacteria > Burkholderiales > Burkholderiaceae > Paraburkholderia > Paraburkholderia bryophila. The sequence goes on from NZ_QLTK01000041.1 coordinate 46,794, forward strand.
ACCATCACGTGGCGCCCCAGGTCAGCGTCACCGACCTTCATCACAAGGTGGTGTACGCGAGACTTGGGCAGCAATTGCGCGTCGCCGGCATGGTCGATATGACGCCGGCAGGTTCGCGTGAGGATGAGGCGCGGATTCGTCTGCTGACCTCGCAGGCACAGGCCACCATGCCGAACGGCGGCGATTTCTCGTCGGCGCGCGCATGGACGGGTTGCCGTCCGGCGACGCCCGACAGCAAACCGCTACTCGGCGCCACGCCGCTCGCCAATCTCTGGCTCAACACGGGCCAGGGTTCGCTCGGCTTCACGCTGGCCGGCGCCAGCGCCGCGCTGGTCACCGACGCGATCCGCGGCCGTGCGGGCAAGCTCGATTTGCGGCCGTATCAGCTCGCGAACCGCGACGCCGTGCGCGAGCTGGAAACAGTGGCGCACTCGTCGCCGTCATAATGGTCGACGCTTCGCGCCGCCCCCCCTCAAGCCCATCGAGACACGCGCATGACTGACAAAATGCTGGATCTGATCATTGAAAACGGTACGGTAATCGACGGTACGGGTGCGCCGCGCGAGGCGTGCGATGTCGGTGTGGAAGGCGGACGTATTACGCGGCTCGGCGACCTGCGCGAAGTGCCGGCGAGGCAGCGTGTCGATGCCCGCGAACGGATCGTCGCGCCCGGCTTCATCGACGTGCATACGCACGACGATCAACTGCTGCTGGAGCCGGTCGACGGTCCGCATCCCAAGCTGTCGCAAGGCGTGACGACGGTCGTCACCGGAAATTGCGGCATCAGTCTCGCGCCGCTCGTGATGCGCGACCCGCCCGCGCCGCTCAGTCTGCTCGGCGACGATATCTGGCGTTTCTCACGCTTCGCCGATTACCTCGATGCGCTCGACGACGCACGGCCCGCACTCAACGCGGCCTGCCTCGTCGGCCACACGACACTGCGCGCACGGCACATGGCGAACCTCGACCGGAGCGCGACGCGCGAGGAGATTGCCCGCATGTCGCGCGACCTGGACGAGGCGCTGGAAGCGGGTGCGATCGGCATGTCGACCGGGCTCTACTATCCGCCCACTCGCGCGGCCAGCGCCCAGGAAGTGATCGACATCGGCCGGCCGCTGAGCGCCGCGAACGGCGTGCTGACCATGCATCTGCGCGACGAAAGCGACGCCGTCGACGACGCGCTGCGTGAAGCGCTGCAGATCGGCCGCGCCCTCGCTATCGATACGGTCGTATCGCATCACAAGATCATCGGCCGCAATAATCATGGCCATTCCACCAAGACGCTCGCGATGCTCGACGCGGCGTCCGCGCATCAGTCCGTCTGTTTCGACTGCTACCCGAATAACGCCTCGTCGACGATGCTGTTGCCGGCACGCGTCAAACAGTCCGATGAGGTGCTGGTGACCTGGTCGAAAGCGGACCCGACTGCCGCGGGCCATTCGCTGTTCACGCTCGCGAAGGCCCGCAACGTCGATCCGGAAGCGCTCGCGGCCTCGTTGACGCCGGCCGGCGCGATCTACTTCGCGATGAGCGAGGACGACGTGTCGCGCATTCTCGCGCATCCCATGAGCATGATCGGATCGGACGGCCTCGCGCACGACGCGCAGCCGCATCCGCGCCTGTGGGGCACCTTCCCACGCGTGCTCGGCCACTACACACGCGAGCGCCGCCTGTTCACGCTCGAAACCGCGATCCACAAGATGACCGCGCTGAGCGCGCGACGCTTCGGCCTGGCAGGTCGCGGGAAGATCGCGCCGGGCTACTGCGCCGACCTCGTCGTGTTCGACGCACAGCGCATTGCCGATCACGCGACCTTCGAGCACCCGACGCGGGCGAGCAGCGGCATCGACGCGGTGCTCGTGAACGGCGAGTTTGCTTACCGGGATGGGATGCCGGTGAATGTGCATGCGGGCGAGGTGATTCGCCGGGTGGGTCGCTAGATTGACGAGCGTGTCATCGGCCCTGGCAGACCGGTTTCACCGCGCGTGGAGCGTGAGTCCGGCGTCGTCTCATCCCTTGCCGAGCGGTGGCCGACCGGGGAATCCCGCCATATTGCTCAACTGGGCAAGCTCGTTCGCCGCCTCGCGCAGCAGTACCGAGTACTCGTGAATCCTCTCGACGGTCAGGCGCGTTCGCGGGCCGGCCAGACTGATTACGCCGACGCAGCGCGAGCCGCTTACCACGGGCGTCGCCACCGCTGACATGCGCGGAGCAAACACCTCGTCGATCATCGCGTAGCCGCGCACGCGCGCAGCGTGCAGGAAACCCAGCAGCGCCTTGATCGTGGTCGGCGCATTGGGTCCGAACTCGTTCGGCTGTCCGAAGCCCTGCTTCAACACGAGTGCGATCGCCTGTTCGTCGGTCATTGTCATGAGCCACGCGTGTCCGGTCGACGTGCATGAAAGTCGGGCGGCCTGCCCCATGTCGGGATCGTAGCGAAAGCCGATGCGCTGTCCGTCCGCCTTACCCACCCAGATAATCGCCTCGCCGTCCGCCAGCGACAGCCGTGCCAGTTCACCGGTCTGCGCGGCCACGCGTTCGATGATCGGCTGGGCGATATCGGCGATACCCGTCAGGCTCAGGAATTCGAGCCCGTTCGAGGTCATGCGCATGGTCAGGATGTAGCGGCTGTGCTCGACCAGTTGCCGGACATACCCGCTTTCAACGAGTTCGGTGAGCACGCGGTGGCACGTGCTGCGCGGCAGAGACAAGGCGTCGGCAATGGCCACGAGGCCTGCGCCTTCACCTTGCGACGCCAGCAAATCGAGAATTCTCAGGCCGTTTTTGAGCGACATGTCTCGCCATTTACTACGATATGAAATGCAGTTCCGGTATGGAACGTCCGTTCCTTGCAGCGCAAACAATAGCACTTGTTCGTCGCCAGAAACGAACGTTTCACCATATCGAGAACTCAGGAGACGACATGTCATTTTTTGCAGACTCAGACCTCGCCGCGGAAGAGCGCTCCGCGCAGGCCCACCTGATGGCGCGTCGCGCGGTGGCCGGCGCGACCGTCGGTACAGCGCTCGAATGGTTCGACTTCGCGCTGTATGGCGTGGTCGCGGCCACGATCTTCCCGAAGCTGTTTTTCCCGTCGCTCGACCCGACCGCCGCGCTACTCGCTTCGCTGGCGAGTTTCTGGGCCGGGCTCGCCGCCCGCCCGCTGGGCGCAGTGATCTGCGGGATGCTCGGCGACCGTTGGGGACGCCGGAAACTGATGCTGATTACCGTCTCGGTGATGGGTGCGTCGTCGTTCCTGATGGGCCTGCTGCCCACCTATCACCAGGTTGGCATCCTCGCGCCGACGCTGCTGGTCCTGTTACGAATCGTGCAGGGTTTCGCGCTCGGCGGGGAATCGACCGGCGCCCAATTGATGGCCGTGGAGCATGCTTGCGCAGCACGGCGCGGATGGTATTCGGGCCTGCTCGGCATCTGTTCTCCGCTCAGCCAGATTCTCGCCAACTTTGCACTTTTCACGCTGTCCGCCCTGCTCTCATCGGACGACTTCGATGCCTGGGGATGGCGAATTCCTTTCCTCGCGAGCTTCGTCCTGGTGCTACTCGGGATCTACATCCGCAGGAAGGTCAGTGAGACGCCCGCATTCGAGGCGCTCAATAAAAGTGGCGCACGCGTACGCTCCGCCAATCCGCTCGGGATCGTCTTCAGGTACCACTGGCGCACCGCGCTTCGCCTGACGCTGTTCTTTTGCGGACCGGCCGCGCTGTTTTATCTGATCGTGGTTTTCTCGCTCAGCTATCTGACCCGGCACCTCGGCGTGCCCAGGCAGACCGGTTTCATGCTGTTGATGATTGCCAATGTCTGCGCCATCGTGGGCGCGCTGGCGGGTGGCTATCTGAGCGATCGGATCGGGCGTAAACGCGCGCTGATGATCGGCTCGTTCTGCACGCTAATCTGCTGCCTGATCTACTTTCCGATTCTCGACCAGAACTCGATCGCCGCGACAATGGCCGTGATGGGCGCGTTCCTCGGCTTCACCCAGTTCCAGAGTGGCATCCAGCCGGTCTGGTTCGCCGAGTCCTTTCCCACCGAGGCGCGCTACACGGGGTCCGCCCTCTCGTACTCGGGAGCCAACCTGCTCACCGGCGGGCCCATGCCGATTGTCGCCGTGGCGTTGCTCAATGCCTTTCACGGTTCCCCGTGGGCCATCGTGGCGGTGTGCGGCTCGCTGAATCTGCTCTCCCTGCTCATGATCGCGGTATCCCGGGAAACCCGCGGCACGGTCCTGGAACGCTCCTCCACACATTGAAACCATGACTCGAAAACTCTACATCCTCAATGGCTCCAATCTGAACATGCTGGGCGTCAGGGAGCCTCACATTTACGGCAGCACCACGCTGAAGGACATCGAACAGAACTGCCTGACGCTCGCCGGCACGCTCGAGTTCGATTGCGTCTTCCGTCAGACCAACAGCGAAAGCGCGCTGATCGACTGGATCCAGGAAGCGTTCCTGCAGGACGCCGCGCTGATCATCAATCCAGCCGGCTTTTCGTTCGGTCGGATTCCGGTGCTCGACGCGGTCAAGCTCATCCAACGGCCGGTGGTGGAATTGCATATCACCAACATCCACAAGCGTTCGGAAGAGTATCGTCATTCGACGATCTCGGTGGCGGCCACGGCGGTGATCTGCGGGGCAGGCGCGAACGGATATCTGCTGGCGATCCGCGCGGTCGACGATCTGTGGGGCAAGCCGGCTTGAGGGGGTTTCTCCATTTTTGAAGCACGCGGGGGACTGCCTTCCAGCCGCCCCCGTCCACCGCGCTTCGCTGCTCGCCGCCAGCAATCCGAGCGATCTGCAACAGCAACTGGAGCGGGTGAAGGATAATGGCGGCATCGTCATTTGATGCACCATTCAGGATTCCCCCATGGAAATTAAAGTCAACTTCCTCGACAAGCTACGTCTCGAGGCCAAGTTCGATGACTTCACGGTCATAGCCGACCAGCCTATCCGTTATAAAGGCGACGGCTCGGCACCGGGTCCGTTCGATTATTTTCTGGCTTCGTCGGCCCTGTGCGCCGCTTACTTCGTGAAGTTGTACTGCGTAAATCGCAATATTCCCACGGAAAACATCCGCCTTTCGCAGAATAATATTGTCGATCCGGAAAATCGTTATCAGCAGATTTTCAAGATTCAGGTTGAATTACCGCCGGATATTTCGGAAACGGACCGCCGGGGCATTTTGCGCTTTATCGACCGTTGCACCGTGAAGAAAGTGGTGCAAGCCGGGCCCGAGTTTGTCATTGAAGAAGTGGAAAACCTGGATGCCGATGCTCAGGCCTTGCTGACGCTGAACCCGGCTTCAGATGCGAGCACCTATATTCCGGGCAAGGATTTGCCGCTGGAGCAAACCATCGCCAATATGTCGGGCCTGCTGGCGGGCCTGGGCATGAAGATTGAAATTGCTTCGTGGCGCAATATCGTTCCGAATGTGTGGTCGCTGCATATTCGCGACGCGCACTCGCCCATGTGTTTTACCAATGGCAAGGGATCGACCAAGGAAAGCGCGTTGGCGTCGGCATTGGGCGAGTTTATCGAGCGCCTGAACTGCAACCATTTTTATGGTGCTGCATTTTGGGGTGAAGACATCGCCAATGCGGCGTTCGTCCATTACCCGAACGAACGCTGGTTCAAGCCCGGCCGAAAGGACGCGCTGCCGCCTGAGATTCTGGATGAGTATTGCCGGGAAATTTATGATCCCGACGGCGAATTGCGCGGCTCGCATCTGTACGACACCAATTCCGGCAATGTGGCGCGCGGTATCTGTTCGCTCCCGTTCGTGCGGCAGTCGGACGGTGAAGTGGTGTACTTTCCGTCGAACCTGATCGAGAACCTGTACGTCAGCAATGGCATGAGTGCCGGCAATACGCTCGCCGAAGCGCAGGTGCAATGTCTGTCCGAGATTTTCGAACGGGCAGTGAAGCGTGAAATTCTGGAAGGTGAAATCGCACTCCCGGATGTCCCGCAGGAAGTGCTGGCGAAATACCCCGGCATTCTGGCCGGGATCAAGGGCCTGGAAGAGCAAGGTTTCCCTGTGCTGGTGAAGGATGCGTCGCTGGGCGGGGTCTATCCGCTGATGTGCGTCACGTTGATGAACCCGCGCACCGGCGGTGTTTTTGCGTCGTTCGGCGCTCACCCGAGCTTCGAGGTGGCGCTGGAACGGAGTCTGACGGAGTTGCTGCAGGGACGCAGTTTTGAAGGCCTGAACGATTTACCTCAGCCCACCTTCGTCAGTAACGCCGTGACTGAACCGAATAACTTTGTCGAGCACTTCATCGATTCGAGCGGTGTGGTGTCGTGGCGCTTTTTCAGCGCGAAAGCGAATTTCGAGTTCGTCGAATGGGATTTCTCCGGCCAGGGCGAAAACTCCAATGCCGAGGAAGCGGCAACCTTGTTCGGCATTCTCGAAGAGATGGGCAAGGAAGTGTATACGGCGGTATATGACCAGTTGGGCGCCGTCGCTTGCCGGATTCTGGTACCGGGTTATTCCGAGGTGTATCCGATAGACGATTTGATCTGGGATAACACGAACAAGTCGCTGCTGTTCCGTGCCGATATCCTGAACCTGCATCGTCTGGACGATGCCGCCCTGGCCGCCCTGCTTGAGCGGATGGAAAACAGCGAGCTGGACGAGTACTCCGATATCGCCACGTTGATCGGCATCGAGTTTGACGAGAATACGGAGTGGGGGCAGCTCACCGTTATCGAGTTGAAGCTGCTGATCAATCTCGCCTTGCAGCAATTCGAGGCGGCGCAAGAACTGGTGGGCGCCTTCCTGCAGTACAACGACAACACCGTCGAGCGCGGATTGTTTTACCAGGCGTTGAACGTGGTGCTGGAGGTGATGCTCGACGACGAACTCGAAATGGACGACTACGAGGTCAACTTCCGCCGGATGTTTGGTGACGCAAGGATGGACGCGGTAATGGGGTCGGTGGACGGCAGCGTGCGGTTCCATGGTTTGACGCCGACGAGTATGAAACTGGAGGGGCTGGATCGGCACCATCGGTTGATCGACAGTTATAGAAAGCTGCATACGGCGCGGGCTCATGCGGCGGGTGCGGCGGGCGCGGCGGGCGCGGGGAAGTAAGGTCGAGAGTCGGGGGATGAACGCGATAATGCCGTTCATCCCCGCTCAAAATGTGAAACGCCTGCGGATCGCGTCGAAACTGGCGACCACGACTCATCAGTCGAACTTGATCAAGTCCTTGAAGATCAGGTGACCCCAGCTGTTTCCACGACCGTGCACAAGCAGTCCGCCTTCGGAAAGGCCGCCGAGTTGAATCGGCGAGAAGCCGAGATTTTCCGCGAGCGCGCCAATCTCGGCCGCGGCGCCGTCATCGTCGCTCGCGAGGAACACGACTCTCCTGCCACCCTGTACGGCAGGATCCTGGCCAAGGACAGTCGCGCCCAAATGATTGAAGCCCTTGACCAGTCGAGCGCCAGTGAAGGCTTGCGCGACGGCCCTGGAAGAAGGTTGCCCCTCCAGCAACGCCTCAGGCGGCACGCCGTAGTGCGAGCCTCTCCAACGCGTTCCAGACGAGTTTATGGCTTTTTTTCAGGGCCTAAAGGGGTTCTCACGCACCCACCAGCCGCATCGCCTTCATTGTCTTTTTAAAGCCCAGGATTCTCAGCACTCGCGTGAGAT
>NZ_QLTK01000042.1 GCF_003269035.1 Paraburkholderia bryophila
ATCTCACGCGAGTGCTGAGAATCCTGGGCTTTAAAAAGACAATGAAGGCGATGCGGCTGGTGGGTGCGTGAGAACCCCTTTAGGCCCTGAAAAAAAGCCATAAACTCGTCTGGAACGCGTTGGAGAGGCTCGCAGTCTCGTCGTCCCATTGATGGCCGAAAAGGCAACCAAACGCACTGCGGCGGTCAGCAATCATGCGTCGCATTGCAATCTCATCGGGTTTCCACACAGCCTGCTTCTTTATCGAACAGCGCGCGTTGCACGTCGAGCGGTACGATTTCGTCGTCGAAGCGCCCCGCCGCTTGCGCGTCCGCCGTGCGCTGCTGACTCGTCAACGCATACTCGTCCTGGGCTTCGCGCGTAATGCCGTAGCGGCGCGAAACAACCTCGGCCGTTTCGATCATCGCCATGTAGGCGGCGGGTTGATGCGCGAGCACCGCTTCGGAGCGTGAGCGATAGCTGTTCTTGTACTTGTTCTGCGTAAGCGTGATCGACTCGACGCCGCCCGCCACCACGATCTTCGCGTCGCCGCACAAAATGCCTTGCGCGGCGCTCGCAATCGTCATCAGGCCCGACGAGCACATGCGGTCCATCGCCATGCCCGGCACCGACGACGGCAACCCCGCCGCGGCGGCCGACAGCCGGCCGATGTTGTAACCCTGGGTGCCCTGCTGCGCAGCGCACCCCATCAGCACGTCGTCGATCTCCGCGCCGTCGAGTTGCGCGCGCTCCAGTGCCGCACGCACCACATGGCCGCCTAACGCGGGCGCTTCGGTATCGTTGAACACGCCGCGATACGCTTTGCCGATCGGTGTGCGTGCAACCGATACGATGACCGCTTCGTTCATGAGCTATTTCCTCTACGGGTTCTACTGCTACGAATGGCTACAGGTAGTAACGGCTGATGGTGTCGGCCACGCAGCCGGGTTTGGACTCGCCGTCAATGTCCACGGTGACGCGAATCCACGCCTGCACGCCGCCCTCGAACGCTTCGGCGCGCAGCAACTGGCCGACGCCGCGAAGCCGCGCGCCGACGCGCACCGGCGCGGGAAAGCGGATCTTGTCGCAGCCGTAATTGACGCCGAGCCGCGCGCCGTCGATGCGCACGATTTGCGGCAAAAAGAAATTGACCAGCGCGAGCGTGAGGAAGCCGTGCGCGATGCACGCGCCGAATGGACCGTGCCGGGCACGTTCGGCATCCACATGGACCCATTGATGATCGAGCGTTGCGTCGGCAAAACGGTCGATCCGCGTTTGATCGACTTGTAGCCACGCGCTTTCGCCAAGCACTTGCCCCACCGCCGCGATCAGTTCGCCGGGATGCGCGAACACGCGCGCGGGTTGCGGGTCGCCGCCGACCTCGGCCATGGCGCGCTCCATCACGCGTGCTGGCTGCTGACCGACAGCACTTCGCCGGTCATGTACGACGCGTAGTCGCTTGCGAGAAAGACCATCACGTTCGCCACCTCCCACACTTCGGCGGCGCGTCCGAATGCTTCACGCGACGCCAGTTGATCGAGCAGGTCGGCCGAAGCCGACTTCTTCAGAAAATCGTGCAACGCAATACTCGGTGCCACTGCGTTGATGCGCACGCCGTACGGCGCGGCCTCGAGTGCCGCGCAGCGCGTCAACGCCATGACCCCGGCCTTCGCCGCCGCGTAATGCGCCTGTTCCGCCTGCGCGCGCCAGCCGAGCACCGACGCGTTGTTGACGATCACGCCATGGCCGCGCTGCTGCATGTGCGGCAACATCGCCCGCGTCATCCGGAACGTGCCGGTGAGGCTAATGTCGATCACGCGCGACCATTCGGCATCGTCCATTTCGACGATGCGGCGCGCGCCGCCGAGCCCGGCGTTGTTGATCAGCACGTCGACGCCCGCCAGCTTGTCCTCGGCCTCGGCCACCAGCGCGCGCACATCCTCTTCCACCGAGACGTTGCACAGGCGCCCGTAAATGGCCTGCAATCCGGTTTCGGCGCGCAGCGTCTCGACCGCTTGCGCCAGCCGCCGTTCGTGGATGTCGGAGATAAACAGCGCACGGCAGCCCTCTTCCGCCGAGCGCTTCGCGGCGGCGAAGCCGATGCCCACGCCGGCGGCGGCGGTAATCAGCACCGACTTGCCCGCCAACAACTGATGACCCGGCACATACGCGGGCGCGCTGCGCACCGTTTGAGACTCGTTCATAGCGTTCCTCTGGGTTCTTTCGGCATGCCGAGCCCGCGCTCGGCCATGATGTTGAGCTGGATTTCGTTGGTGCCCGCGTAGATCGTGTCGGCGCGCGAGAACAGGAAAACGCCTTGCAGACGGCTGCGTTTTGCGTCGTCGGCGGCGAGCACGTTCGCGTTCGGCCCGAGCACGTCCATGGCCAGCTGGCCGAGTTCGCGGTGCCAGTTGGACCAGTAGTACTTGTAGATCAGCGCCTCGCGGCCCAATGCGCTGGCGGCGGCCGCGTTTGCCGTGTTGGCATCGTCGGCGCCGGCCAGCATGCGCAGCGCGTTGTAGCGCATCACGCGCAAGCCCGCCCACGCCCGCGCGATCCGCTGCCCGATCACGGGATCGTGCGCAACGCCCGTCTCGTGAGCGGCGTCGATCACCCAGTCGAGTTCGCGGATGAACTGCATCTGCTGGCCGAGCGTGGACATGCCGCGTTCGAAACCGAGCAAGGTCATCGCAATGCGCCAACCGTCGCCCGGAGCGCCGACGAGATCGTCTGCAGCGGCGAGTGCGCCGTCGAAGAACACCTCGTTGAATTCCGCGCCGCCGTTCATCTGCCGGATCGGGCGGATCTCGACACCGGGTTGATCGAGCGGCAGCAGCAGGAAGGAAAGACCGCGATTGCCGCGCGAATCAGGATCGGTACGCGCAACGACGAAGATCCAGTCGGAATCGTGCGCGAGCGAGGTCCAGACTTTCTGGCCATGAATGCGCCAGTTGCCCTGGTCGTCGCGAACCGCGCGAGTGCGGATGTTCGCGAGATCGGAGCCCGCGCCGGGTTCCGAATAACCCTGACACCAGAACTGCGTGCCGTTCAGGATACCGGGCAGGAAACGCTTGCGCTGATCGTCGGTGCCGCAGGCAATCAGCGTCGGGCCGAGCAGGCCTTCGCCGATATGTCCCATGCGGCCGGGGCCGCCGGCGCGCGCGTATTCCTCGTGGAAAATCACCTGCTGCGCGACCGTGAAGGCGCGGCCGCCTTCGCTCGAGGGCCAGCCCAGTCCCGTCCAGCCGCCGTCCGCCAGTTCGCGTTCCCATTGCTTGCGCAGCGCCGGATAGGCGTCTTCGTCGCCGGGACCACCTCGGTATTTCAGGCACGCGAATTGGCCCGTCAGATGCGTGCGCATCCAGTCGGCGACTTCGACGCGCAAGCGCTCGTAGTGTGTTTCGCTATTCATCACAGCACTCCCGCAAGCACGTTTTGCGCGTGGTCGCCGTGCGCGTCGGCAGGTGCCCCGGACTGCGGATCGCGGCGATCCACGAGTCGTTGCGCGATCCACGACAACATTTGCGAACTCGTGCCGAATAGCGCGCTCGACGCCTGAGCCCGTTTGAAATACAACTGCGGGTCGTATTCCCAGGTGAAACCGACCCCGCCGTGCAACTGGATCGCTTCCTGCGCGCAGAAGCGGAACGCGTCGTTGGCGGTCGCTTTGGCTGCGGCAACATCCGCGAAGACATCCGCGTCAAGTGATGCAGCGGAGCTCGCCTGATCCCACGCTTGCGCCGCACCTAGAACGACAGAACGGCTGGCTTCGATCTCGACCAGCATCTGCGCGCAGCGGTGTTTGACGGCCTGAAACGATGCGATCGCGCGGCCGAATTGCACACGATCCGCGGTGTAGGCCAGCGTGAGATCGAGGCATTGCTGTGCGCCGCCGACCTGTTCGGCGGCGAGCGCCAGCGCGGCGAACCAGGCAGTGTGCGAGAGCACGCGTTCGGCTTCGCGGCCACGAGCCAGAACGGCGGAACGCGGCAGTTCGACGTCATGCAGGTCGAGCCGCGCGAGGGGACGCGTCGCATCGAGCGTGACGAGCGGCGTGCGCGTCAGCCCCACGATGTCCACGCCACGCAGCTCGAACAGCGCGAGCGTCTGGGCTTCGTTGGCAACCCGCGCCGGCACCAGTAGCAGTTCGGCGCTCGCGCCATCGATCACCTGATCGAGTGTGCCGGACAGACGGTAACCGCCGCCGGTTTCTTCCGCGTGCAGCGGGGCCGTGCGCGCATCGAAGTCGAATCCGGAACCCGCCGAAACCGGCAACGCGAGCGTGGCGCTCAATTCACCGCTCGCGATCCGTGCGAGGTGCTCACGCGCTGCCTCTGCATCGCCCACGCCGTGGCCCAGCATCGCCAACGCCGTCGCCGCCAGACAGACGGTGCCGAAGTACGGCACGCACGCGAGCCGCCGGCCCAGTTGCTCCATCAGCAGCACCAGTTCCGTCGCGCCCAGACCGGCGCCGCCCGCGTCTTCCGGCACTGTGAGCGCGCACCAGCCGAGTTCGCCCGCGATCGTGCGCCACAGCGCCTCATCACGACCCGCGCCCTGTTCGATCGCCTGCCGCACCGCTGCCGACGCGCTGTGCTCGGCTAGCACCTCGGCCGCCGCGTCGCGAATCATGATCTGTTCTTCGGAAAGAGCGAGGTTCATCGCATCAGCTTCCGTAGACGCGCTGTGCGGGCTCGCGCTGCGCGACCAGCGCGGCGACCGCGCCGCCGATTTGCGCGACGTTCCAGCGCGCGCCGTTGTCGATGCTCGGGCCGGTGCGCCAACCTTCGGCCACCGCGATCATGCCGCCCGCGGCCTCGAACACCTGGCCGGTCACCTCGCGCGACGCGGCGCTGCCGAGCCACACCACCAACGGCGCGACGTTGGCGGGATCGAAGTAGTCGAAGCCATCAGCGGGCTTCTTCATCATGTCGGCGAACACGCCTTCGGTCATCGACGTGCGCGCGGCCGGCGCCAGCGCGTTCACGCGAACACCGTAGCGTTGCAGCTCGGCGGCCTGCATCAGCGTAAGCGCCGCGATGGCGGCCTTGGCCGCGCCATAGTTCGCCTGTCCGATCGAGCCTTGCAAGCCCGCGCCGGAACTCGTGTTGACGATCCGCGCGTCTACCTCGGCGCCCGCCTTCGACGCCTCGCGCCATTCGCGCGCCAGCAACTGCGCCATGCAGAAATGGCCACGCAGATGGACGCGCATCACGTCGTCCCAATCGGTTTCGCTCATGCTGGCGAACATCCGGTCGCGGCAAATGCCCGCGTTGTTCACCAGCACATGAATCTCGCCGAACGCCCCGTGCGCGGCATCGACAATCCGTTGCGCGGTATCCATGCGCGTAATGTCGTCCGCGTTGGCGAGCGCGCGTCCGCCTGCCCGCGCGATCTCGTCGCAGACCGCTTGCGCGGCGTCCTCGCGAATATCGTTGACCACTACCGCCGCGCCTTCGGCGGCATACGCCAGTGCATATTCGCGGCCCAAGCCGCCTCCCGCGCCGGTGATAATCACCGTGCGGCCGTTGCAGATTCCCATGCTTGATCCTCGTAGACAGTGATGTGCCTGGTTCCCGCTTACAGGCGCTCGATAATCGTGACGTTGGCGAGGCCGCCGCCTTCGCACATGGTTTGCAGGCCATAGCGGCCCTGCGTGCGTTCGAGTTCATGCAGCAGACTGGTCATCAGCCGCGCCCCCGTTGCGCCGAGCGGATGACCCAGCGCGATCGCGCCGCCATTCGGATTGGTGCGTTCGTGCGGATAACGCATTTCGGCGAGCCAGGCCAGCGCGACCGACGCAAACGCCTCGTTGAGTTCGACCACATCGATATCGTCCAGCGTCAGGCCCGCTTTTTTCAGCGCATGACGGGTCGCGGGAATCGGCGCGGTGAGCATCCACAGCGGATCGTCGCCGAGCACGCTCAGGTGATGAATCCGGGCACGCGGCGTCAGGCCGTAACGCTTGAGCGCGTCTTCGGAAACGATCAGCAATGCGGCGGCCGCATCGCACGTCTGGCTGGAAACGGCGGCCGTCAGCGCGCCACCGGGCATCAGCGGTTCGAGCGATGCCATTTTCGCGAGCGTGGTGTCCTTGCGCGGCGTTTCGTCATGCACGACGCCCGCGAACGGCGCGATTTCACGTGCGAAATAGCCGCCCTCGATCGCCGCCAGCGCACGCCGGTGACTTTCGAGCGCGTACCGTTCCATGGCCTCGCGCGACAGATTCCAGTGATCCGCGATCCGCTGCGCCGCATGAAACTGCGAGACCGGCGCGTCGCCGAACCGCGCGCGCCAGCCGATGCTGCCGGAGAACGGATCGCTGAAACCGAGCGGCACGGCCGCCGTCATCGCCGAAGAAATCGGAATCTGCGTCATGGTCTGCACGCCACCCGCGACCACCACGTCCTGCGTGCCGCTCATCACCGCCTGCGCGGCGAAATGCACGGCCTGTTGCGACGATCCGCACTGCCGGTCCACCGTCACGCCCGGCACCGTCAGCGGCAGACCGGCGGCAAGCCAGCAGGTGCGCGCGATATTGCCCGCCAGCGGCCCGATCGTATCGACGCAGCCGAACACCACGTCGTCGTAGTCGTCGGCGGGAATCGCGTTGCGCGCCACCAGTTCGCGCAGCACGAAGCCGCCGAGGTCCGCGGCGTGCACCTGTGCAAGGCCGCCTTTGCGGCGGCCGGTCGGCGTGCGCAGCGCGTCGACGATATAAGCCTGTCTCATCACGACTCCAGTTCGAAAGTACGGGCCGGCCCGATCGGTGCGCGATCCTCGATCAGCGCAGCGGCGACGCGAGCCTTGTGAAACGTCGTGTCGCCCCAGCTATTCGCGAGCGCCCAGATGCGTTTCATGAAAATTTGCAGATCGAGTTCCCACGTGTAGCCGATCGCGCCATGTACCTGCATGGCGTGGCGCGCGGCGAGCTGCGCGGCGGCGGTGGCCGCGAGCTTCGCGTGAGAAACGTACAGCGCGCGTTGCGGGTCGTTGTCGGCAATCGCGTACGCCGCGCGATACACCACCGGCCGCGCGAACTCGTAGCGAATCGCGACGTCGGCGAGCAGATGCTTGAGCGCCTGATACGAGCCGATCGGCTTGCCGAACTGCTTGCGCTGCGCGCTATAGTCGATCGCGACGTCGAGCACGCGCTGCGTCAGGCCGAGCAATTGCGCGGCGACGGCGAACGCGCCGCGATCCAGCGCGCCGGCCAGCAGCGGCGCGGCCGTTTCGCGCGAGGCCACTCGCGTCGCGTCACAAGGCGTCCATTCGACTTCGAACAAACGCCGCGAAGGATCGACGCTTTCCACCGCGTTCAGGCGGCACGCATGCGGCGTGAGCCAATGCAATTCACCGCCGTGCTCGGCCAGCAAAACCTGCGCGACGTGCGCGTCGGCGACATACGGATTCACCGGATGCGCAATCGCCACCCGCGCCGAGCCCGCCGCGATATCGCGCAACAACGCGTCGCGCGCTTCGCTCGCGGGTAGACCGGCGAGCAGGCCCACGGCCACCAGCGCCGTATCGAGCAGGGGCTCGGGTCCGGCGAAGTAACCGTAGGTCTGCGCGAGCAGCGACCATTCCACTTCGCCGAGACCGAGGCCGTCGTGAGTCTCGGGCACCGACACCGCCGTCAAGCCTTGCGCGGCGATCATCTGCCACAGCGCGTCCGAGCGACCCGTCGGCGTGTGCCACAACTCGCGGATCAGTTCTGGCGTCATCTCCGTCATGAGAAAACGCCGGACACTGCTTTCCAGCGCTTCCTGATCCTCGTTGAATACGAAATCCATAGTTCCTCGCTCAATCCTTTAAGCGCCCGCAAGCGGGCTCGTTGCGGCGGCCGGCGGCGCTTCGCACCGGCATCACGAGCGCGGCATGCCCAGCATCCGTTCAGCGACGATGTTCCGCTGGATCTCGTTGGTGCCCGCGTAAATCGGCCCGGCCTGCGCGAACAGAAAGCCGTCGAGCCAGTTGCCGAGCGCGGCATGCTGCTCGCGCGTTTGCGGCACCACCTCGGCGCGCGCGCCGAGAATGTCGAGCGCGGTCTGATGCATGCGCAGATCGAGTTCGGACCAGAACACCTTGTTGGTGCTCGACTCCGCGCCGATATGGCCGCCCTTCTGCAGACGGCTGGCGGTGGCATAGGTCGACAGCGCGTACGCCTGCGCGTCCATCCATGCGGCGCTCACGCGCTCGCGCAAGGTGGGATCGCGGTCGGCCTCGGCGCGATGTGCGAGGTACAGATCGCGCAACGCTTCGGCGGTGCGCTGAAAACGTGCGGGCGAACGCAGCATCAGGCCGCGTTCGAAGCCGGCGGTTGCCATCGCCACTTGCCAGCCCATGCCTTCGCCCGCCAGACGGTTGTCGACCGGCACGCGCACGTCGTCGAAAAAGATTTCCGCGAAACCCGTGTGGCCGTTCAACTGCCGGATCGGCCGCACGGTGATGCCGGGTGTCGACAGCGGCACCATCAGGAAAGTCAGCCCGTGGTGGCGGGTGGATTGCGCGTCGCTGCGAAACAGGCCGAACAGCCAGTCGGCCCAGACCGCGCGCGTCGACCAGATTTTCTGGCCGTTGAGGATGTATTCGTTGCCCGCGCCACCCTCGGTACGGATCGCGCTCGCGCGAATCGCGGCCATATCCGAGCCCGCGTTCGGCTCGGACCAGCCTTGCGCCCACACATGCTCGCCGGCGGCCATGGCCGGCAGAAAGCGAGCTTTCTGCTCGGGTGTGCCGAAATCCATCAACGTAGGACCGAGCAGGAAAATGCCGTTCTGATTCACACGCATCGGTGCATCGGCGCGCCAGTATTCTTCTTCGAAGATCAGCCACTCGATCAGATCGCAGCCGCGTCCGCCCAGTTCGCGCGGCCACGTCACCATGCTCCAGCGGCCCGAATGCAGCGTGCGTTCCCACGCGCGGTGCGCGGCGAAACCGGCTTCGGTGTCGAAGCTCGGCAGCGGCTCGCGCGGCACGTGCGCGGCGAGCCAGTCGCGAATCTCCGCGCGAAACGCGCGTTGCGCCGGCGTGTAGTCGAGCTTCATGCGCGCGCTCCGGCTAGCGGTTCGGTTTTAGGTTCGGTTTTAGATGCAGCCGCATCGAACTGCGCATCGCGTTTCTCGACGAAGGCCGAACGCGCCTCGGCCGAATCGTTCGTCATATACGCCTGCAGCGTGAAGCCCTGTTCCCAGCGGTATTTGTCTTCGAGGTCGCCGTCTTCCACGCCGTTCAGCGCCTCTTTCGCGAGTTGCAGCATCGCGGGACTCTTGGCGGCGATCTTGCGCGCCAAGTCGAGCGCCGCGTCGCGCAACTGCTCGCGCGGCACGACGCGTTCCACCGCGCCGAGGCGATAGGCGTCGGCGGCGTCGACCATGTCGCCGGTGAAATACATTGCGCGCACTTTCTGCACGCCGAACATGCGCTGCAAATGCGCGCCGCCGCCCATCGCGCCGCGATCGATTTCCGGCACGCCGAAACGCGCGCAGTCGGACGCGACGATCACGTCCGCCGCGCCGCAGATACCGATGCCGCCGCCCAGCACGAAGCCGTGCACGGCGACGATCACCGGCTTCGGATTGCGGTGCACGGCGCGAAAGGTCGCGTAATTGCCGGCGTTGACCGCGACGATCCGCTCCGGATGCGCGGCCAGTTCCTTGATGTCGACGCCCGCGCAAAAGCCGCGTCCCGCGCCGCGCAGCACGATCACGTGCACGCTGTCGTCGCGGCCGAGCGCGTCGATCGCATCGGCCAGCGCCTGCCAGCCGCGCGTGTCGAGCGCATTGACCGGCGGCTGATCGATCACCAGCTCGCCGATACCGCCTTCGCGTTCAAGCCTGAACGGCAGCGAGCGGACGCTGTCGAGGGGTTCTGTCATGGTCTCCGTCCTGGTGAATGATGTCTGTAGACGCGGCCGGCTCACGCGTGAACCGGAATGCCGCGCATTGCGGCAAGTGTGTCGAGCCGCGCCGAGGCTTCGTCGACAATGCGTGCGATCACGCTGTCGCATGACTCGAGCGAGCCGATCATCGCGGCCACCTGGCCGCTCGGCAGCACGCCGTCGTCCGGCTCGCCGTCGACGATCGCGCGCTGGATCAGAAACGGCGCGTTCGCGGCCATCAGCGTCTGGCTCGCGGTGTAGCTGTGCTCGCGCAACGCCTTGAAACCGAGCGACGCCATTTGCGCGACACTCATGCCGCTCTGGCGACGCCACGCTTCGGCGGTGCGCAGCGCGAACAGCGTGCGGCGCAACGGCCCGAATGCTTCGAGACGCAGCAGGTAGGGGTTGTCGATCATGCGTTGCGGCAAGCCGTCGAGCGCGGCCGAGACGCGAATGCGCGCGGGGTCGTCGACGGCCACGTAGCGTTCGAGCGTCGTGCGCGGCACTGGCGATTCCTCGGTCATCAGAAAGCGCGTGCCCATTGCGATACCGGCCGCGCCGTACCCGAGCGCGGCGGCGAGGCCGCGTCCGTCGAAAAAACCGCCTGCGGCGATCACCGGTACGTTGACGGCGTCGAGCACACGCGGCAGCAGCAGCGTGGTGGGTATCGAGCCGGTGTGACCGCCGCCTTCGGCGCCTTGTACGGTGACTGCGTCAGCGCCGAGTTCCACCGCTTTCTGCGCGTGTTTCGGCGCGCCGACGGTGGGAATGCACATCACGCCCGCGTCCTTGAAACGGCGGATCGTCTTCGCGTCAGGTCCACGGCCATAGCTCACGGCGCGCAGCTTGTGTTTGATCGCCAGATCGACGACTTGCGCCGCGTTCGGCTGGAACATGTGGAAGTTGATGCCGAACGGCTGGTCCGTCAGTGCCTTCACCCGCAGAATCTCCGCTTCCACGCGTTCGGCTTCGAGCGTCGCGCCGGCGAGAAAACCGAAGCCGCCCGCGTTGCAGGTGGCCGCGACGAGCCGCGCGTCGGCGACCCAACCCATTGCCGTTTGCACGATCGGATAGCGGCAGCCGAGCAGGTCGCACAGCGGCGTGTGCAGCGCGGCGGTCATGCGGCTTCTCCGTTTGCGGCCGCGTCCGGGCGTTGGGACTCCGCCATCTTGCGGGCGTCGTAACCGCCCAGCTTGTCGCCGCTCACCAGTTCGTTGTGAGCATGTGCGAAGTGATGCCAGGCAAAGGCCGCGTCCATGGCCGCGCGCTTGCCCTGCAATTCCTCGACGTGATTCACCGCCTGCTTGGTGAGCGTCAATCCGAGCCGCGGCATGCGCGCGATCTTCGCGGCGATTTCCGTGGTGGTGTCCTGCAAACGTTCGCGCGGCACGACCCGGTTCACCATGCCCATCTGATACGCGCGCGCCGCATCCATCCGTTCACCGAGGAACAGAAATTCCTTCGCGATGCGCGGATTCAACTCATACGCATGCGCAAAATATTCGACGCCAGGAATCCCCATGCGCACGACCGGATCGGAGAAGAACGCATCGTCGGACGCGACGATCAGATCGCAGACCCACGCCAGCATCAGACCACCCGCCACACACGCGCCCTGCACCATGGCAATGGTCGGCTTGGGCAGATCGCGCCAGCGGCGGCACATACCGAGATACACCTCCTGCTCGCGGGCATACAGAAACTCGCCGCCTTCCTTGCCGACATGGTCGTACCAGAGCGAGGTCCGCTCGAACGATTGATGAATGTCGCGGCCCGGCGTGCCGATGTCGTGCCCCGCCGAAAAGTGCTTGCCCGCGCCAGCCAGCACGATGACCTTGACGGCGTCGTCGTTGGACGCGCGTTTGAACGCGGCGTCGAGCGCGTACGTCATCTTCGAGTTCTGGGCGTTGTGATACTCGGGGCGGTTCATCGTGAGGGTCGCAATGCCCTCGCTCACGCGATAGCCGACAACTTCGTCGGCGGCGTCGGCTGCACCCGTGGATGGATTGATCGACATGACGTCCCTCACGCGCTGCGTGGCGCGGGGTTATTGCGCACGACGCTGGCGCGCAGGTTGTGGGGGTCGAGCGCGCGCACGATGCGCAGATCGTCCGCGGTGGGCGGCGGCGTCACCTGCATCTCGGGGTGCGCGAGCAGCGCGAAACCGGTCAGCTCCTGCACTTCGTCGAAGCTCACGCCGGGATGCAGCGAGCGCACCTGTACCGCGTGATCCGCACCGCCGAAGTCCATCACGCACAGATCGGTAATCACGCTGCGCAGATCGGTGAACGCACGCATGCCCGGAATTTCACGCGCGGGGTTGTAGCCCACGCTGCACACCATGTCCACTTCCCCGGCCACGAACGTGCGCTTGCCATGTCCGCTGACGAAAAACGAATTCGCGTGATTGATGCTGTTGCCTGGAAAACCGCGCGCGCCGAGCAGTTGCGTTTTCGGGCGCGCGTAGTCGTCGCCGAGCCACGAGATGTTGGCCTGGCCGAAGCGATCGATCTGCGTCGGCATGACCAGCGCATGACGCCTGCCATGCCAGACGCAATCGAACACGCGCTCGTAGGTCATCAAGCCGCTTGCCTCGACGCGATAGCCCGCTTCACGCGGCCCGAGCGGCACGGGGCTTTCCACCAGATACGCCTCGCCGTCGGTCAGCATCAGTCCGGCGTTATAGGCCAGACGCGCGAGACCCGCCGCGAGGCGCGGCCCCGTGCCGATGCCGGTGGCCAGCACTTCGCCGTCGTCGCGCCAGACTCGCGCAGCGGCGGCGATCATCAGTTCCGCAAGGGAATAATCGAGAGAGTCGCTCATTTGCGCTCCATTACAGAATCGGCAACGGCAAAGCCGCCACATGGGACCGGCCGCCTGCGCGTTGCAGATAGCCCGGTTCGTCGGCGCCCACTACATCGCGCAGATAAGCCGCGGTTTGCGCCGCATCTTCGGCGCTCGCGCAATACGTCTTCAGGTGCGGCAAATCCCAGCCGTAAGCCGGCGCGCACGAAGTAGGATGCGCACCGCACGGCGCCTGCACCACGCCGGTCACGAGCGAACGCTCGAAGGTATTGCGGCGCGCGAGATCGAGGTCGCTGCTGGCGAGCGAATCGACTACGGTCTCGCTGCTGACGAAGCATTTCGCCGCCGCCCGCGCGAACCATGCGTCGAAGAACGGATCCGGGCCGTCGATACGCGTGTTGCCCAGTTTGTCCGCCGCATTCACGTGCAGCAGCGCGGCGTCGAGTTCGAGCGCGGGCATGGCGAGCAGGGTCTCGCCGCCGTACGGCGACTGCACCGTGCGCAGATGCGGCGCGTGCTTCAGCAGATCGGTGCCGAGCCCGACCCGCGTGGGCAGAAACGGCAAACGCGCGGCGGCTGCACGCAGGCCGAGTTGCAGCAGGCCTTCGTCGAGTTCCAGCACGTCGATCGCGCCGGCTTCGCGAGCCCGGCGAAAATGCGGCTCGAGCGGAATCACGTCGAGCGAGACGAAACCGAACACCACCTTGCGCACCTTGCCCGCCGCGCACAGCAGTCCGACATCGGGTCCGCCGTACGCGACCACCGTCAGGTCCTTCAGATCCGAGCGGACGATTTCGCGCACCAGCGTCATCGGTTTGCGGCGCGGACCCCATCCGCCGATGCCGATCGTCATGCCGTCGGCGAGTTGCGCGACGACGTCGCGCGCGCTGAGTTGTTTGTCGAGAGTTTTCATATCGGTCTAGCGGAATCCCACGCTGAAGTCATGTCCCCACAAACTCACGCGGGTCGCTTCGTAGACGCTGTGCTGCGCCCAGTCGACCGTCAGTCCGCCGTAGCCGTACTCCAGATCGAAGCCGCCCGGCGTCTTCATGTAGAACGAGGTCATGTGGTCGTTGCAATGACGGCCGAGCGTGGCGGAAAGCTTCACGCCCTGCGCGGCGACGCGGTCGAGCGCGCGGCCCACCTCGTCCATGGAATCGACTTCGGCCATGACGTGAATGCAGCCCGACGGCACCGCCATCTCCATGATCGCGAGGCTGTGATGCCGCGCATTCTTGCAATGCAAAAAGTGGATACGCTTTTCGGGTTCGGCAGGGTCGTCGGTGAAGCGCACGCGGAAGATGTCCGAGAGCTCGAAGCCCATCACGTTGCGCATGAACGAATCCGTGGCGTCGAACTGCGGGGCGGGCAGCACCGTATGGCCGAGACCCATCGCACCGGTGACGAAACCGGGCACCCCGAGCGGTGACGCGAAACGGCGGAAATCGGCACGCATGCCCCAGAAAAACTCGTGCCGGTTGCCGGACGGATCGACACACCACACCATCGCCTGCACGCGGCGCAGCGCGACTTCGTCGGCGCTCGCGCGGACCGCTTCCACGCCACACAATTCGAGCGAGCGGATCGCATTGTCGAGCGCCGCGGCGTCGGCCAGTTCCCAGCCGGACGCGAAGTAGCGATCGGTATCGCCGGGCACGATCAGATAGCGGAAATCGCGCTCGTCCATCTTCAGATACAGCGCGCCGTTCGCGACGTTCTGCGTCTGCATGCCCAGCACGTTGTCGGCGTAATCGCGCCATCTGTCGACCGTGGCCGACCGCACGACGACGTAGCCTAAAGCCCGCACTTCGATCATCTCCGACTCCTCCAGAAGCTGTTGTTGTCAGGCTTATTCTGGCGCTGCGGGGGCGGGGTTACATCGTCTGTTGGGACTAGCTTGCGGGGCTGTTTTCCGGGGTCTTGGCGTGGTTGACGGCGCGGGTTTCCGCGTTGGTTTTCGGATCGCTTCCAGCGTCGCTCCCTGCGTCATTTCCCGCCCCTTCGCGCAGACGGTACTTGAGCACCTTGCCCGCCGCACTGACCGGCAAACGCTCGACCAGCGACAGAAAGCGCGGCACCTTGTAGTTCGCCATGTTCCTGCGCGCCCACCCGGTCAGTTCCTCGACGCTCGCGTGCTCGCCCGCGCGCAGCACGACGAACGCGTGCCCTACTTCGCCGAGCCGCTCGTCGGGTACGCCGATCAGCGCCACCTGCGCGACCGCCGGATGCCCGCTGAACAGCCGCTCGATCTCCGCCGGATAGCAGTTGAAGCCGCCGACGATAAACATGTCCTTGATGCGATCCGTAATGCGTAGATAACCGTTGAGGTCGAGCGTGCCGAGGTCGCCGGTGTGCAGCCAGCCGTCGGCGTCAACGGTATCGGTCGCGTTGTCGCGCTGACCGAAATAGCCCTGCATCACGTTGTAGCCGCGAATCTGCACTTCGCCGGTTTCGCCCGTGGCGAGTGCTGCGCCGTTGCTATCGGCGATCCGTACTTCGACGCCCGGCATTGCACGGCCCGAGGTGTGCGCGACGGTTTCGGCGTCGTCGCCGCGCCGGCACAGCGTCGCGAATCCGCACGATTCCGTCAGGCCGTAGCCTGTCAGCACCATGTCGAAACCCAGTTGCGCGCGCATCCTTTCGATCAGGCTCGGCGCAATGGCCGCAGCGCCGGTCACCGCCACCCTCAGCGACGACAGATCGCGCGCCGCCAGATCCGGCATGTCGAGCAACGCGTGATACAGCGTGGGCGGTCCCGGCAAAACCGACACCTTGTCGCGCACGATCCGTTCGAGCACGCGCTCCGGGTTGAACACCAGATGCGGCAAAATCGTCGCGCCGCTCGCCAGCGCCGCGAGCCAGCCGGCCTTGTAGCCGAACGCATGAAAGAACGGATTGACGATCAGATAGCGATCGCTGCCGCGCAGCGTCGCGATCTGCGCCCAGTCGTGGACCGCGCGCAGATTCTGGCCGTGCGTGGTCATCACGCCTTTCGGGCGGCCCGTGGTGCCGGACGTGAACATGATGTCCATCAGCGTATCGGGGCGGACCGTCGCTTCGCGGCTGCGGAAGGTTTCCATCGAGGTACCGGCCGCGCGCAACAGGAACGCGTCCCAGCTTTCGTCGCGGCCGTGATGCTTGCTGGCGCCGGGCTCCACGTCCCCGTCGAACACGACGATCCGCTCCAGCGACGCAGGACGGTGCGGCGCCAGCATCGCCGGATACGAATCGCCGAGGAAAGTACCGCAGCAGAACAGCAGCCGCGCGCCGCTGTCTTCCAGAATCGCCCCGGCTTCAAGGCCTTTCATGCGGGTGTTGATCGGCACCAGCGCCGCGCCCGCGCTATGAATCGCCAGCGCCGCGACGATCCATGACGCCACGTTCGGCGCCCAGATCGCTACGCGCTCGCCCGGCTGGATGCCGCAGCCGATCAGCGCGCGCGCCGCCGTGATGCGGGCGGCGTCGAGTTGCGCGTAGCTGAGGTTGCCCTGCGCGGTTTCGATGGCGGTGCGCGTGCCGTGGCGCGCGGCGCCGTGCGCGATCAACGCGGGCGTCGTCAGAATGTGGTTCAGCGTCATGATGAATTCGATGAAAAGGGTTTGCGGCGCACGTACGCACGAATGACGCGCCCGCGCGCCGCGAACCTAGTCGGGGAAAGCCACGCGCAGCGTCGCGCTGGCAGGGGTCGCGCTGCACGCGAGGGTCCAGCCGTCGGCGAGATCGCCTGCGTCGAGCACGTGGTTCGCGTTCAGGGTCACGCTGCCTGCCACCACCCGGCACATGCAGGCGCCGCACAAGCCGCTGCGGCATGAGTTCGGCGCGGGCACATCGGCGCGTAGCATCGCGTCGAGCAGGGTTTCGCCGGGCTCGCTGGTGAGATGGAAGGTGGCGCCGTCGAGTTGGGTTTCGATGGCAGCGGTGACGGTGGTGACAACGGTAGCGGCGACGGCAGGCGGCCCGATCGCGTGGGTGGCAGCACCGGGTTCGCCGTTGCCGCCACGCTCGCCTGCCGGCAGATCCGGCAGCGAAACAAACCGCTCCACATGCACCTTCGCACGCGGCAAGCCGAGCGCCAGCATCGCCGCCAACGCGTTCTCCATGAACAGCGCCGGTCCGCAGATAAAGCAATCCTGCTGGCTCCACGGCCGCGCCAGTTCTTCCAGATGACGCTGTTGTGGAATGCCCTGCACGCTATCGAGCCAGTGAATCACGCGCAAACGCCCCGCGTGCCGCTGCCCGAGTTGCCGCAGTTCATCGGCGAAAATCACCGACTGCGCGTCGCGGTTCGCATAGATCAGCGTCAGCATGCCGCGTCCATTCACCAGCGCCGATTTCAGAATGGACAGCACCGGCGTGATACCGCTGCCGCCGGCGAACAACAGCAGATCGCCGTCGAGCGAGCGCGGCGTGAAGACGCCCGCCGGCGCCATCACATCGAGCTCGTCGCCTGGCTGCACGCTGTCGCACATCCAGTTCGACACGCGGCCGTCGCGCACCCGCTTGATGGTGATCTTCGGCGCGAGGTCGATACCCGGCGCGCTCGACAGCGAATAACAACGCTGCAGGGTCGCCTCGGCGCACGGCACCTTCAGCGTCAGAAACTGCCCCGGGCGATAGCTGAACGCCTCGCGCAGCGCCTGCGGCAGGTCGAACACGAAAGAGCGCGCGTCGGCGCTCTCCGCGATCACGTCCGCCACTTTGAGCCGGTGAAAACGCGCATCAGCCATGACGGGCGAACTCAGGCCACGCCCATGATCAGCTGCGCGTTATCGATCCGATACTCGCTGCCGTTGATGAAGCGCGATTCGTCCGAAGCGAGGAACAGCACCAGATTCGCGATGTCTTCCGGCAGGCACATGCGCGCCTGCGGATCGATGGATTGCGTCAGCGCGTCGCGCGTGCCTTCCGCCGAACCGAAGAACGGCGCGGTCATCGGCGTGAGAATGCCGTCGGGGTGGATCGTGTTGCAGCGCACCTTGTAGCCCTGGGTCTTGCAATGCGCGGCGATCGCACGCGTCATCGCGGTAACCGCGCCCTTGCTCGCCGAATACGCGCAGAACGCGCCGAGGCCGCCCAACGCCGCGACCGAAGACATATTGACGATCGAGCCGCCCTTCTCCTTCATCGCCTTCACCGCCGCGCGGCAGCCGAGAAAATAACCTTCGGCGTTGATGCGCAGCACGTTCTGCCACTGTTCGAGCGTGGTGTCTTCAATGCTGCCGAGCAACAGCACGGCGGCGTTGTTGACCAGCACGTCCGGCGTGCCGAAGTTCGTTTGCGCGGCGCCGAACACGTCGTTCCAGCCCGCTTCCGAGGTGATGTCGTGGCGCACGAAACGCGCCGCGTCGCCGATTTCCGCCGCCACCGCACGGCCCGCTTCTTCGTTGACGTCGGTCAGCACGACCCGCGCGCCTTCACGCGCGAACAGCAGCGCGTCCTGTTTGCCGACGCCGCTCGCCGCACCCGTCACGACGGCGATCTTGCCTTTGAGTCTGTCTCCCATCTTCGTGCTCTCTTTCAGTGTCAGTCAGTTTCAGTCAGGGAATGGGTGCGGTTCGCGAGAACCACGCCCGCTGCGGCCCGGCCCGCCTGGCGGCCGGACCAGATACAGTCCGCGAGCGAGAGGCCGCTCACGTAATGATCCGATGCCAGTCCGCACGCGGCGCGGCCGGCGGCAAACAGACCCGCGACCGGTTCGCCTTGCGCCGACAGCACCGCGTTGCTCGTTTCGTCGACCCGCAGGCCGCCGAGCGTGATCGACGGGCACGGGAAAATGCGGCTGTCCGAGGAGATATCGATCGCGTAGTAAGGGCCGTGCGTAAGCGGTTTCAGCATGGCGGCGGATTTGCCGAACTCGCGATCGACACCGCTCTGCGCGGCCGCGTTGTAAGTGGCGACGGTGTGCTTCAAGACCGCCGGATCGCAGCGCATGCGTCCGGCAAGTTCGTCCAGCGACTTGCCGCGCTTACGACCCGCGAGCATCAGCAGCAGTGCGGGCACGCTTTGAAACGCCCACAGCTTGCCGCGCCGGCACTCGTGCAGTGCCTGCTTGACCAGACGCGCGTCGAGAATCAGCCACGCGTGGCCGTCGCGGGTTTCGCACATGGCATGACCGAGCGCGGCGCCATACACTTCCTCGTTGCAGAAACGCGCGCCGCGACGGTCCACGACGCAGCCCTGCGCCCACGCATACGGCGGGTTGATGAAACGCCATGCGGACACGCGTTCGAGCCGCGTCGCCACGCCGCCCGCCGATACGCCGAGCCGGATGCCCGCGCCGTCGCAACCGGTCGTGCCGAGCCGCCAGTTCGGCAGATAGCGCGGCGCGTGACGCGCGATCATCGAACGATTGAAGATGAAGCCGCCGGTGCTGAGAATCACGGCGTCGGCCTTGATCGTGATGAGCCGGCTTTCGCGCAACTCGATACGATGCAGCGCGGCGCGCAATCTATCCGCCCACGCCGGCATGCCGTTATGCAAACGTTCGGCCCACCGCGCGAGCCGTTTATGCGCGCGCTGCGCCTGACCCGGCGCAACCTGCCAGACCTGTGCGCCGATCACGCGACCGCTGCGGTCGGTCACGAGGCGGCGCACGCTGGCGTGGCACATCGTGTCGATAAACGGTTGCGACTCGACCGCGCGATGCAGCGTGTCGTACAGCACGCGTCCCGACATGCCGTCGCCGACCACGCGATGCCCACGCGGCGCAGGCGCATGTTCGTGCTCGGCGTCGCCCACTGCCTCGTTGCCGGAGAAGTACAGGTAATAACGATTCTGCGGATACGAGGTTTTGCGCGGCGGCACCGACGCGCCGAATTGCACGCCGAGCCGTTCGAGCCAGCGCAGCATCTCCACGCTGCCCGCGCAAAAGCGTTCGAGCGTCGCGGCAGAGACGGCGTCGCCCACTTCCTGTTGCAGGTACGCGAACATCGCCTCGGGCGTATCGCTGTAGCCTGCTTCGTTCTGGTAACGCGTGCCGCCGCCCGCATACACTACGCCGCCGCTTTTCGCGCTCGCGCCGCCGCCTTCGAACCGTTCGACAATACGGACCTTCGCGCCGGCGGCCGCCGCTTCGAGCGCGGCGCAAGCACCGGTCGCGCCGAAGCCCGCGACCAGCACATCGCACACATCGTCCCAGCGCATCAGCGCGGCTTCGTCGACGACGAGCGGCGCTTCCACCGGCGTCGCGAAGTCGTGTTGGGCGGTTGGCGAATCGTGCATGGCGCGCTGTGCCTCGTTCAAACCGTCGCGCAACGCACGGGAGTCGTAGCGGTCGTATAAACCCCGTCCACGTACACCAGCGGATCGACCTCGCCGCTGATCAGCACCTGTTCCACGCGGCCGATAAAAATCGCATGTGTGCCGTAGTCGAAACGGCCGTCCTGCGCGCAGATCAAACTGGCCTGCGCGTCGAGCAGAAACGGCACGCCGTTTGCCGAGCGTTGCCAGTCGCCGGTGCTGAAACGCTCCTCGCCCTTCAGGCGGCCGCTGCAATCGATCGCAATGTGCTGATGCTGCGCCGACAGCACGTTCACGCAAAACGCCGCGCCCTGATCGAGCGGCGGAAAAATCGACGAATTGCGGTTGATGCAAATCAGCAGCGAAGGCGGTTCCGTGGATAGCGAATCGACCGCGGTGGCCGACATGGAATAGCGGCGTTCGCCGTCGCTGCAACTGATCACGGCAACCGAGCGCGCAAGGCGGCGCATGGCAAGCAGCATGTCGGCGCGCAGCGGGTGGGCATTGAGTTCGGTCATGGTGTGACTCCGCGAAGTTCGCTGTGGGCCTGGGTGTTCGCTTCTGCGTCGACTTCGGCTTTGCCGTCGGCGAGATGATTGGCGGCGATGTAGCCGAAGGTCATCGCCGGGCCGAGCGTCGAGCCCGCGCCCGGATAGCTCGCGCCCATCATCGACGCGCTGGTGTTGCCGATCGCGTAGAGGCCGGCAATCGGCGACCCGTCCTCGCGCAGCACACGAGCGAACGCGTCGGTGACGAGCCCGCCTTTCGTGCCGATGTCGCCCGCGTCGACGCGCACCGCGTAGAACGGTCCGGTGTCGAGCGGCGCAAGGCAGGGGTTCGGCTTGACGCTCGGGTCGCCGTAGTAGGTGTCGAATGCGTTGCCGCCTTTGGCGAAGTCTTCATCCACGCCACGGGCGGCGTAGCGGTTCATCTTCGCCACGGTGTCGCGCAAGCCTTGTGCGTCCACGCCGATCAGCGCGGCCAATGCGTCGAGCGAGTCGGCCTTGTACAGCAGCGAGCGAAACGCCGTGGGAATCCGCGAGTCGGGCATCATTGAACCCGGCATGATCGGCCCGCACGGATAGTTGCGGCGAAAGCGCGCGTCGAACACCATCCACGCGGGCACGCAGGCGCCCGTTTGCGCATGGTCGCGATACATGGCGGGAACGAACTCCGAATACGGCGCGGCTTCGTTGACGAAGCGCTTGCCGAGTCCGTTGACGATCACGCAGCCGGGCAAATTACGCTCCACGAACAGCGCGCGCTGCTTTTCCTCGCGATCCACATGCACGGTCGGCGCGCCCCACACATGCTCCATCAGGGCGATACGTGCGCCGAGTTGCTGGCCTGCCGCGATGGCGTCGCCGGTATTGTTGGGCGGGGTTGCGCTCCAATGCGCTTGCGTCGGATTCGGCAGATAGCGTTCGCGCATGGCCTGATTCCGCTCGAAACCGCCCGCTGCGAGAATCACGCCGCGTCTGGCCAGCACACGCACCGGCTGGCCATCGCGTTCAACCACGACGCCCGTCACGCGCCCATCGGCTTCGAGCAGCTCGCGCATCGGCGCGTTCAGCCACACCGGCACCTTGCGGTCGAGCAAGGCGCGGCGTAAGCCACCGGCCAGTGCATTACCCAGCGTCAGACGACGATCGCGCCGCGAGCGCATCCGCGAACCGATATCGAACCAGTAGCGGCCGAACTGCTTCAATGCGAGACCGATATAACCGGGCGCCTTCGAGAGCAGCACATGCGCTTCCTTCGACGTCACCGCCACGCGTCCGCCGACCAGCGTCCCCGGCGAGGGCAGCCGCAGCCGCGCGAATTCCGCACCGAGCGACGCACCGTCGACCGGCAACGGATCGAGCGCGCGATAACCCGGCATCGAGCCCGGCAGATGCTGAAAGTAGTCGGCATACTTCGGCAGCGATTCGTAGCGCACCGGCGTATTTGCCTCGACATAGCGCAGCATCTCCGGCGCGCTGTCGAGATAGGCGTCGATCTTGTCGCTGGCTGTCACGCCTTGCGTGCAGGCGTCGAGATAGGTGCGCGCCGCTGCGCGCGTATCGGTCGCGCCGAGTTCGGCGATATGGTGATTGCACGGAATCCAGATGCCGCCGCCCGACACCGCCGAGGTGCCGCCGTACACGTCGCTCTTTTCGAGCACCACCGCCGAGAGGCCGCGGTCGGCCGCGCGGCAGGCGGCCAGCATGCCACCCGCACCGGAGCCGACCACCACCACGTCGAACACCTGAGTCTGCGTTTGCTGTTCGCTCATGGCGGTGCCCGTCAGACGAAGAAGTCGGTGTTCGGGCGTCCCAGCATCACCGCGCCGAGGTTCTGTCCGAAGCGATCAAGGTTGTTCGCGTAGTGCGCGCGCGCCGCATGCAGATCGAGGAAACGCCGCACCAGCGGATTGCGGTTGTAAATGCCGTTGCCGCCCGCGTAACGCAGCAGCGCATTGGCCGCCTGCGCGCAGCGTTCGGCCACCTGCGCGGATTGATAGCGGAACAGCACGCGACGTTCGATCGATACCTCGGGGCCGCCGTTGGCCGCCGCCATCAGCTCAGCGAAGTTGCGCCTGAGCAGCACCTTCATTTCGTCGATCGCGACCGACGCGTTGGCGCACGCGGTTTGCGCGCCGGTGTCGTCGGTCGTTTTCGCGCCGCTGTTGGCGCTCACGCGCGTGGCGGCATAGCCGGTGAAATCGTCGAGCGCGCCCTGCAATGCGCCGATGCACGCCGTGCAAACCGCCCGCACGAAAATCTGCGCGAACGGCAGATGAAACAGCGCCGCGTCGTTCACCGCGAGACCGGGGCTCGTGCCCATCATGCCGTCGATCGCCTTGTGCGTGCGGTAGTCCGGCACGAACACATCGTTCACGACAATGTCGTGGCTGCCGGTCGCGCGCAAACCGAGCACGTCCCAGTCCTGCTGGATCGTGTAATCGCTTTTCGGCAGCAAAAACGTGCGGTATTCGGGCGGCTCACCGTCTTTTGCGGGCGGCACCAGGGCGCCGAGAAACACCCAGTCGCACAGTTCGCTGCCGCTGGAAAATTTCCAGTGACCCGCGAGGCGAAAGCCGCCTTCAACCGGCGTGACGCGTCCCACCGGCATATACGTCGAGGCGATCAGCGTGCTCGGGTCCTCGCCCCACACGTCCTGCTGCGCGCGTTCGTCGAACAGCGCGAGCTGCCAGTTATGCACGCCGACCACGCCGTACACCCACGCGCTCGACATGCAGCCGCGCGCCACCGCCATCTGGATCTCGAAGAAGGTCTGCGGATCGAGTTCGTAGCCGCCATAGCGTTTCGGCTGCAATACCTTGAACAAACCGGCCGCCTGAAAATCGGCCACCGTTTCGGCGGGAAGGCGTCCGTTGGCTTCGGCCTGCGCGGCTCGCGCGGCCAGCACCGGCGCGAGGGCTTCGGCGCGGGCGATCAGTTCGGCTGCAAGGGTGTTCGAATCGTTGTCTCGATGCACGGCTGTCTCCTGTCGATCCGGCCTGGCGCGTCGTTCCGGGTCAGCGCTCTGGCGCTTGCTCCGGTCGCATGACGCCGACGCCGGTCTCACGCGCGAGAGGTTTCGCGCTTGTTCTGTTGGGTTCATCTTCGAGGGCCGGCCGGCGCGTCGCATCGTCTGAAGAGACTAGCGGCACGCGCGACCGGTTCACGCTCGCACGGCGTCAGGCGATCACCTGGTCCTTCTGCCGCTCCGCCTTGACGCGGTTGAAGTAAGGGATCACGTGCTCGCCGATATTGCGGATCGTTTCGAGCTGCGCTTCCTGCGGCACGGTGCCCATCTGACACAGGAACAGCACTTCATCCACGCCCGCTTCCATCAGGCGGCCCACGTAGCCGATGCAATCGTCGACGGTGCCGTACGCGTGATTCGGGTTCATCATCGAGAGCGCGGGGTCGCTGAAATCGACCACCACTTCTTCCGACGCGAAGCGCGAGCGGATCACCATTTCGCCGGTGTTGCCCTTCACGAGGTCGTCGCCCCAACTCGACGGATCGGGACGCTCGCCGCCCGTGTACCAGTACGCGAGCGATTCCATGAAATAGCGCTGCCCGCGAATGCCGATCTTGCGAGCCTGCTGGCCGTCGTTCATCACCACCGCCGGGCACAGCGCGGCCAGATGCCGGGTCGGCCGGAAGCCGACCTGGTCTTCTGCTTTGCGGGTGTCCCACGCTTCGCGATACAGCGCGTTTTTCTTCGCGACTTCATCGGGGCCGCCGAAGCCGAGCACCAGCGCGCCCAGGCCGCGTTGTCCGGCGCGCAGCAGGCCGTCGTTGTTGGTGCACGCCATGTACATCGGCGGATGCGGGTCCTGGAACGGCTTGGGGTGGATCGGCCGTTTGGGGATCTTGATGTATTTGCCATCGTGCTCGATCTCGTCCTGCACGAACATCTTCGGGACGAGATACATCGATTCGTCGATCATCGGCTGCAGTTCCGCGAGGTCGTAGCCGAACGCACCGGCTTCCTGCTGGCTGCCGCCTTTGCCGACGCCGAAATGCACGCGGCCGCCCGACAGAATGTCGAGCATCGCGACGCGCTCCGCGACCTTGATCGGATGGTTCATGGCGGGCGGCAGGCAGATCACGCCGTGGCCGAGGCCGATGCGGGTCGTGCGGCCGGCCAGATACGCGAGGAAGGTTTCCGGCGCGCTCATGTGCGCGTAGTTCGTCAGCGACGTGTGTTCGACGCACCAGACGGTGTCGAAACCCATCTGCTCGGCAAGCAGGGCCTGCTCGACGGTCTCCTTGAATACCCGGTGATCGCCTTCCCGCGAAGCGTCCGTGGTCTGGGCTTCGTAAATCAGAGAAAACTTCATTGCGTGCGTCTCCATGAATTTTGGACTGTGCTGAATCGGGCGGTCCGCCTGCAATCCGGCGCTGCACCTGCCCGGCATCGTGACGGTCCACGAAACGCAGTTTCAGATCGCGCGTGCTTGCCGGCATCGTCTGTTTGGATTAACGGCGGGGGTTTGGCGGAGAAGTTTCCATCGGCGCGGTGGCCGGATCCGTTCGAGGCCTGTTTCAAGGCCTTTTTTTGCGTGCCGGCTAGTCCGATTGGACCTCGTGCGACGCGTGCGCGCAGCGCTACGATCGAATCGCGGTCAAGCAAAAACCACGCGAAAGACAACGCGAAAGACAGCGCAAACAACAACGCTCAACGATGGGAGTGCCATGCAATGAAAGCTTCGATAATGCTGTACCCGGTCGACTCGATCGACGCGGCACTGCCGCTTTTTGTCGACGGGCTAGGGCTGGCGGTAAAATTCCGTGACGGCGAGCGCTATTGCGCGCTCGATGGCGTGGGGCTGACGATTGCCCTGATCGCGGGCGAGGAACGGATCGTCGAGCGCCCCGCGCTGGTGTTCCGCGTGGAAGAAAACGACGACCTGTATGCGGCGATGGCGCGCGTCGTGGCGGCCGGGGCTTCGGTTCGGGTGCCGGTGCAGCAAGGTCCGCACGAACTGCGTGCGGTGCTGGAAGATAAGAACGGCGCGCTGCTGGTGTTGTCGCAGAAGCGCGTGGGTCTTTAACCCAGCGGCACCACGCTGCCCAGCAGAATCCGCACGAGCGTGGCCTGACGCGTCACGCCGGTCTTCGAGAAGATTGCCCGCAAATGCGCCCGTGCGGTGTTTTTGCTGATCCCCAACTCGTCGGCCGCTTCTTCGAGCGTCAAGCCATTGGTCAGCAGCAACGCCAGCGACGTTTCCGCCGGCGTGAGATCGAACAGCTTGCGCACGATCTCCTGCGAGCCCTGCGACTTGCGATCGGGGTCGCGCAAAAACAGCACGGTCGCCGGCCGCCGCTTGTTGTCCTCGGACCAGTCCGAGAGCGGAATCGTGCGCACCAGCACGCCGAGTTTCGGCTTGTCGCAACCGCGCGTGATCGGCATGGCCTCCACGATCGGCGCGGCGGTGCCGAAGTGCCCCATCAGCGCATGACGCACGAGGCGTTGCAGATTGCGGTTCTCCTGCGCGTCCGTCGCCTCGACATTGCCGTGCGCGATACGCAGCCCATTGCCTTGCGCGAGGATTTCGTCGGCCACGCTATTGGTGCGCATGATCGCCCCGCTCTCGTCGAGCGTGACGGTGCCCACCAGCATCCGGTCGATCGCGCTCGCGTACAGCGTGCGCTCCGATTCGACGATATCGAGCCGCGAATGCAATTCGACCGCGCGCCGCAAATGCGGCAGCAGCAACGCGCAAAACGCCTTGTCGCGCGCGGAAAAATGCGTTGCGCTGTGCTTGCGGCACACCCGGAAACGGCATTCGACACCCGACTCCGTGCGCAGATCCGCGCCCATGATGTAGCGGATATCGGCCGGCTTCAGGAACTGCTTGTACAACTCGCTGGTGAGCCAGCCGGTGTCGCCGAATACTTCGTCGACGGTTACCACGCGATCCGCGGGCAAACCGACGAACGGATCGAGCGAATAGTAGTAGTTGTTGTACGATGCTTCGCCCGGCACGCCTGCGCCCATTTCCGACGCATGCACCATCAGCCCGCGCCGGTCGCTCGAAGGCGAGCGCAGAATCAGCGTCACATAGCTCGCGCCGAGCGAGGTACGAATCAGTTCGAGTGCGCTGGCCCAAGGGGTGCTTTCCAGCGGGCCCTGATAAATACGCGCGGCAAGCTCGCTGAATTGCGCGACGTTCATGTCCGGCAATTCGCTCGCGGTTTGGCCCTCTTCGGGGCCCATTTTGTCTCCATCAACACGCTCCGTCCTCCATGCGATTTGGCATCGCGACGCCAAGCTTACGGGCCGCTCCGTCCGCTGGCATCGGTGGAAGTACTTAGCTGGGGAAAGTTTCGCAGAGCGTGCGAACGAAGTCTCGTCCAATCGGACGATGCCCCGGCCGGAGCGCCGCGCTTCAATGCATTCAGTGTCATGCCCGATGCACCGCCGCTCGTGTTTTGCGGGGCGTGCGAGCGCTTTCTAATACCCGCTATAGCCGCTGTTGCACCATTTCAAGGAGACCCGATGGCGCTCGATCCTCAGGCGCAAGCCCTGCTCGCCGCGTTCGCCGACATGCCCGCACTCGATTTCACGCAACTCACGGCGCCGGCTTATCGCGCGATCCTCGCGGCGGGCGGCGGTTTTGCACCGGGCGACCCGGTCGCCGCCGAGGAAGACCTGCTGATTCCGACCGCGAACGGCTCGATTGCCGCGCGCGTTTATCGGCCCGTGGTCGACGGCGGCGACAGCAACGCGCTGCTGCCGCTCACGGTGTTTTTCCACGGCGGCGGCTTCGTTTCATGCGGGCTCGATACGCACGCCAACATGTGCCGCTGTCTGTCGCAGCGCGCGCAAACGGTCGTGCTATCGGTCGATTACCGGCTCGCGCCCGAAGCGCATTTCCCCGCCGCCGTACACGATGCGCTCGACGCCGTGCGCTGGGCCGCCGCCAATTCCGCCGACCTGCGCGTGCGACCCGGCCCGTTGGCCGTTGCCGGCGACAGCGCCGGCGGCAATCTCGCCGCGGTGGCCGCGCAGCGGTTGCGTCATGGCGATGTGACGATTGCGCACCAACTGCTGCTCTACCCGGTGGTTGATTGCGCAACCGAACATCCGTCATATGAATCGAAGGGTGACGGCTATTTTCTCAGCGCGGATCAGATGCGCTGGTTCAAGGACCAGTATTTCGGCCCTGCCGCCGACCATGCCCAACGCGCCGATCCTCTCGCCAGCCCGCTCGCCGCCGGCGATCTGCGCGGCGTGGCAAGCGCCACCATCATCAGCGCCGAATACGACCCGTTGCACGACGAAGCTGAGCACTACGCAGCACGCCTCGCACACGCAGGCGTGCTGACCACGCACGTGCGCTGGCCCGGCCAGATTCATGGTTTCGCGAGCCTGCTCGGCGTGCTCGACGCCGCCGACCATGCGCTCACCACGGCAGCGCACGCATTGCGCCACGCGCTGCACGTCGAGCCTTTCCGACTCCGCTAACCCGAAACGACATGACTGCATTGATTCGCCTCGCGGCCGAAAACGGCATCGCGACGCTCACGTTCGACCGCCCCGACGCCTTGAACGCCCTCAACGAAGCCATGGCGCTCGAACTGAACGCCAAGCTCGCGCGCCTCGCGCATCACGACGACATCCGCGCGATCGTGCTGACCGGTGCCGGCACCGCGTTCATGGCGGGCGGCGACCTGCGCAGCATGCGCGCCGCGCTCGACGAAAAGCCGGCGGTTCGCGACCGTGCGATCGGCAAACTCGTGCGGCTCGCGCAGACTGCGGTCGAGGCCATCGCCGCTTCGCGCAAGCCGGTGATTGCGAGTGTGAACGGCGCAGTCGCGGGCTTCGGCCTGAGCCTCGTCGCGGCTTGCGATCTCGCGATCGCGGCCCAGCGCGCCACCTTCACCTCGGCGTATGGCCGTATCGGCACGTCGCCCGACGGCGGCGCGACCTATACGCTGCCGCGTGCGCTCGGCGCACGCCAGGCCGCGCAATGGCTGTATCTCGACGAGCGTCATAGCGCCGACGAAGCGTTGCGTGCCGGACTCGTCAACTGGGTCGTACCCGACGACCAGCTCGCCGACCAGACGCGTTCGCTGCTCGAGCGTATGGGTGCGCTTTCATCCGATGCATTCGCGCAAACCAAAGACCTGCTGCTGCACGCGCCACAACGCAACTTCGCCGAGCATCTTTACGCGGAGCAACGCAGCTTCCTGCAGTGCGCGGCCAGCGACGATTTCCGCGAAGGCATCGACGCGTTTTTCGAGCGACGTCCCGCCGTTTTCGGCTCCGGCGCGCGTTGACGAACCGCACGCGCGGCACTTCCCTTCTTCACCCCAGCACGGGACCACACCGATGAAACTGGCCACCACCGACGAAATCGTCGCCGAACTCAAAGCGGGCCGCATGATCATTCTGGTCGACGAGGAAGACCGTGAGAACGAGGGCGATCTGCTGATCGCCGCCGACCACGTCACGCCCGAAGCGATCAATTTCATGGCGCGCTTCGGACGCGGCCTCGTTTGCCTGACGCTCAGCGCCGACCATTGCGAGCGCCTGAAACTCGCGCCGATGGCCAGACAGAACGGCACGCAATACGGCACCGCGTTCACGATCAGCATCGAAGCGGCGCACGGTGTCACCACCGGCATCTCCGCCGCCGACCGCGCGCATACGATCCGCACCGCGATTCACGCCGATGTGCGCGCCGAGCATCTGGTGCAGCCCGGCCACGTGTTTCCGATCGCGGCACGGCCGGGCGGCGTGCTGGTGCGCGCCGGCCACACCGAGGCAGGCTGCGATCTCACCGCGCTGGCCGGCTTGACGCCCGCCGCCGTGATCTGCGAAATCATGAACGACGACGGCACGATGGCACGCCTGCCGCAACTGATCGAATTCGCCGCGCGCCACGGGCTGAAAATCGGCACCATCGCCGATCTGATCCACTATCGCAGCGTCAACGAGTCGCTCGTGGAACGCGTCGGCGAGCGGCCGCTGCACACGCCATGGGGACCGTTCCGCGCGATCCAGTATCGCGATACTGTGCGCGCGTCCACCCATCTCGCGCTGGTGCGCGGCGAACCCTCGCCCGAAGTGCCCGTGCTCACGCGCGTGCACGAATGCTTCTCGCTGCTCGATCTGCTCGATGCGGAGCCGTCCGCGCATTCGTGGCCGCTGCACGCGGCGTTGAAAAAAATCGACGCGGCCGGTTGCGGCGTGGCGGTGCTGCTCGATTGCGACATGCGTGCGGAGACAGCCCGCAGCCAGCGCAATCACGGCTCGGCAACGCGTAAAGACGGACGGCTCTCGGGCATCGGCTCGCAGATTCTGCGCGATCTCGGCGTGCGTCGCCTGAACGTGTTGTCGAGCCCGTTCAGGTTGCCGGCGCTGTCGGGGCATGAACTGGAAATCATGGCGTTCATTCCGCTGGGCGAAGCCGACCCCGACAATCCGCACGCGTTCGATTTCACGGCGGCCGCACCGCCGGCGCGCGCTTATCCGGCACCGCCTGGCAATGCGCCACTCGTGTCGCTTGCGCCACTTGCGCCACTTGCGCCGAGCGCATCGTTGCGCGCACAACCGCAAGCCGCTTCGCACGAACTCCAGGCTGCTTCCTGACGAACCGTCCATGACTCGAGCTACGACCCAAGCGACAAATCACGCCATGACTCAAACCACGACCCTGCGCAATCAGCCCTATGTCGCCCTCGTCACCGGCGCGTCGCGCGGCGCCGGCAAGGGCATCGCGCTCGCGCTCGCCGCCACCGGCGCGACCGTCTACGTCACCGGCCGCACGCAGCGGGAAGGCGACGCGCCCTTGCCCGGCACGGTCCACACCACCGCGATCGACATCGACAGACTGGGCGGCAAAGGCATCGCCCTCACCTGCGATCATGCCGACGACGCGCAAGTCGCCGACGTCTTCGAACACATCCGTCACGCGAGCGGGCGGCTGGATATCCTGGTCAACAACGCGACCGTCCTGCACGATGAGCTGATCCGCCCCGCACCGTTCTGGGAGAAACCGCTCGCTCTGGTCGATATTCTCGACGTCGGTTTGCGCTCCGCGTATGTCGCGAGCTGGCACGCCGCGCGCATGATGGCCGCGCAAGGCGACGGGCTGATCGCGTTCACGTCGTCGTTCGGCCCAAGCTGCTATATGCACGGTGCGGCGTACGGTGCGCAGAAAGCGGGCGTCGACAAGTTCGCCAAAGACATGGCCGTCGACCTGAAACCGTACGACGTGGCCGCCGTCTCGATCTGGATGGGCATGCTGCAAACCGAACGCACCGCGCGCGTGATCGCCGCCCATCCCGAGCAATATGCAGGCTTTAGCGAACTCGCGGAGACCCCGCAATTCACGGGGCGCCTGATCGATGCGCTCTATCGCGACCCGCAGCGGATGAGCAGGTCCGGCATGGTGCTGGTGGGTGCGGAACTGGCGCGCGAGTACGGCATCACGGATCTCGGCGGACGGCAGCCGCCGTCGCATCGTGAAGCGTTGGGCGGGCCGGTGCAGGCACATCCGGCGATCGTGGCATGAGGATGTTTCCACGCCACGACGGCCCCGTCAGCGGGCTCGTCACTAGAACCCGCTCACCACCATCGCGAACACCACCGCCGCGCCGCCTACCGCGCCCAGAAAGGTGAAGCATTGCTCATCGGCCCCCGAACGGCGCGCCCAGATTCGCCCGGCCAGTGCGGCAACGCCGGTGATCCCGAGAAACAGCGACAACGACGAACCCGCCGTGCACACCATGCCGGGAAACTCGTCGCTCCACGCACACGCGTAGAGTTGCCGCACGGACACGCCGATCACGCCGATCGCCACCAGCAAACCGGCAATCAGTCCGTCGCGCTGAACTCTGGATTTCATTTGCAGCCCTCCTGCTTTCATGCGTGTCTCCCTCTGCCGGCGGCCCTGGCGGCTGCCGAATCGCGTCGTCGCGTGTCTCAGCTGTTGTGTGACGATCGACGCAGCGCCCTGACGACGCATACCGCCATTGACGGCGATTCGACGTGCATGGGCATCGTCCGGACGGACTAAGGGGGATTGCGGAGGGCGTGAGGGGACTGCGCCGGCAAGCAGGCGGGCAGGCAGGGAGCCTGCCGTACGGATTTTCAGAAGGCCTGCGGCGTGCCGGTGGCCCACGTACCGATCGTGTCTTCGATGGCCCGCGCCGCCGACAGCAAGGCCGCCTCGCCACGCGGTTTGCCGACGATCTGGATACCGACGGGCAGACCGCTCGCGCTCATTCCACACGGAATCGCCATCACCGGCATGCCGGTGAGCGTCAACGCGTAGGTGATCGCGAGCCAGTCGATGTAGGTGTCGAAGTGCTGGCCGACCGCGTCGCGTACGTCGCGTGCCTCGACCGGAAACGGCAGCACGATCGACGCCGGACAGATCAGCACGTCGTAGCGTTGCAGCAGCGCATTCAGCCGGTAGAACAACTGGTTGCGCGTGCGCTGCGCCGACAGCATCGCGCGGTTGTCCTGTTGCAGACCGAACTCGATGTTCCAGACCACGTTGGGGTTCAGCACGTCGCGATGCTGCGCGAGCACGTCCTCGTAATTGGTCGCGTAGGCGAGGCCGCGCAGCGTGTGGAACGCCTCTTTCGCGCCGCTCAGATCGATATCGCTGTCGTCCACGCCGATGCCGGACGCAGCCAGCCGATCCATGGCCCGGCGGCAGATCGACAGAATCTCCGGCTCGACGGTGGCAATACCGAGCCCTTCGCTGAACGCCACGCGCGCGGGCCGCTGCGGCCTGCGCGCGTGCGTCAGAAACGGGCTGGCCGGTTCGCTGACCGACAACGGCGCACCGTCGATTTCGCCGCACATCGCGTCGAGCAGCAGGGCTGCGTCGGTGACGTTGCGCGCCATCGGCCCATGAATACCCAGCGTGTCGTACGGATTGGCAACCGGGCCATACGACACGCGCCCCGGCGTGGGACGCAGACCGACTACGCCGCAGAACGCCGAAGGCGTACGCAGCGAGCCTGCCAGATCGGAACCCTGCGCGACCCACGCGGTACGCGACGCCAACGCGGCCGCGGCACCACCGGACGAGCCGCCCGCCGAACGCGCCAGATCCCACGGATTGCGCGTGATGCCGAACACGCTGTTATACGTATGCCCGCCCGACCCGAACTCGGGCGTATTGGACTTTGCGTAGACCACCCCGCCGCGCGCTTCGAGCAGCGTCACGCCGAGGTCAGACGTGGCGGGCACACGGTCGCGATACACCAGCGAGCCGCGCGTGGTGCGTACACCGGCCACGTCCGTCAGATCCTTGATCGGCACCGGCAAACCGCACAGCAGGCCACGCTCGGCAACCGGCTTCTTCAGCAGCGCGTCGGCAAACGCATGCGCGCGTTCGAAACACAGCGTGGGCAGCGCGTTGACCTGCGGTTCGACACGCGCCACCTGCGCGGCCAGCGTGTCGAGCAGATCGTGCGGACTCACGACCTCTTCGCGCAGCAGGTCGACGACTTCGCACGCGCTTCGGTCCAGCAGACTCAAATCGACGGACATGATAACGATCGGCTCCGTGTTGAAGAATCGTGGTCGGGTTCGCACGGCGGCGCGCGCGAACCACCGGCGCATCAGCTCTTGAGGCGGTAGCCGGTCTTGAAGATCCACCCCACGATCAGCAGAAACACCGCGAGGAACAACCCGGTCATGGCGAGACTCACTTCCACGTTCACGTCCGCGAGTCCATAAAAACTCCAGCGGAACCCGCTGACCAGATAGACGATCGGATTGAACAGCGTCACCACCTTCCAGAACGGCGGCAGCATATTGACCGCATAGAAGCTGCCGCCCAGAAAGGTCAGCGGCGTGATGATCAGCAACGGCACGAGCTGCAGCTTCTCGAAGCTATCCGCCCAGATACCGATGATGAACCCCAGCAAACTGAAGGTCACTGCCGTCAGCACCAGGAACAGGATCATCCAGAACGGGTGCTGCACTTGCAGCGGCACGAACAGGCCCGCGGTCGCGAGAATGATCAGCCCGAGCAGAATCGATTTGGTGGCCGCCGCACCCACATAACTGACGACGATCTCCAGATACGACACCGGCGCCGACAACAACTCGTAGATCGTGCCGGTAAAGCGCGGAAAGTAAATCCCGAACGACGCGTTCGAAATACTCTGCGACAGCAGCGACAGCATGATCAGACCCGGCACGATGAACGCGCCGTAACTGATGCCGTCCACTTCCTTGATGCGCGAGCCGATCGCCGCGCCGAACACGACGAAGTACAGCGACGTGGAAATCACCGGCGCGATGATGCTCTGCATCAGCGTGCGCCAGGTGCGTGCCATCTCGAACTTGTAGATGGCGCGGATTGCGTAAATATTCATTGATCACCCCGGAGCAAACTGACGAAGATGTCTTCCAGCGAACTCTGCGTGGTGTGCAGGTCCTTGAAGCGGATGCCGGCGTCGTCGAGCGCTTTCAGCAACGCGATGATGTCGGTGCGGCCACCTTCACCTTCATAGGTGTAGATCAGCTCGTTGCCGCTCTTCTCCAGCGTCAGCGTGTAAGCGGCGAGCGAAGCAGGCACCGCCGCGAGCGGGCTCTCCAGTTGCAGCGTCAACTGCTTCTTGCCGAGCTTGCGCATCAGCTCGGTTTTTTCTTCCACGAGCATGATTTCGCCGCCGCTGATCACGCCGATGCGGTCGGCCATCTCCTCGGCTTCATCAATGTAGTGCGTGGTGAGAATGATCGTCACGCCGCTTTCGGCGAGCGAGCGCACCAGCTTCCACATGTCGCGACGCAATTCGACGTCCACGCCGGCCGTGGGTTCGTCGAGGAACAGCACGCGCGGTTCGTGCGAGAGCGCCTTGGCAATCAGCACACGCCGCTTCATGCCGCCCGACAGCGTGATGATCTTGCTATCGCGTTTTTCCCACAGCGACAGGTCGCGCAGAACCTTTTCGACGTAGGCCGGGTTTTTCGGCTTGCCGAACAGGCCGCGGCTGAACGAGACGGTGGCCCAGACGGTTTCGAAGGAGTCGGTGGTCAACTCCTGCGGCACCAGGCCGATCAGCGAGCGGGCGCCGCGATAGTCCGTCGCGATGTCGCGGCCGTCCACCGTCACGCTGCCCGCGCTGGCGTTGACGATGCCGCAGATAATGCTGATCAGGGTTGTCTTGCCCGCGCCATTGGGGCCGAGCAGGGCAAAGATTTCTCCGCGGTTGATCGCCAGATTGATGTTTTTGAGTGCATGAAAACCCGTGGCGTAGGTTTTCGACAGATTCGTGACCGAGACGATTGGCTGCATGGATTCGACGATGGCAGACACCGTTGTTTGATTAGAGGGAACGGTGCAGAAGCGCCACCGCCCCCGCAATGTAATGGAAAGTGGCGATGCTTGCAGCAAACCGCCACGGCGGCGCGTCTACGCCTCGCGCCGTCCGCCGGGGAAGCGGGCGGCACTCACCTGCCGGATTTCCTCGGACGACACGGGCTTGACCAGACGGTGATCGAAGCCGGCCTCGTGCGACCGTTCGCGGTCGGTGGCCTGGCCGTAGGCGGTTCGCGACCAGCAAGGCTCGGGCGGTGGCCGCACGCCCACGCATTTCGCGCCTGTCCCACGTTCGACGTCACCGAGGCACACCGCTTGCGCGAGATACGTCATGCGAGCGAGATCGCTCGTATCACATCAATCCGACTGTTAGGAGATGGACCATGAAACACATGACCAAGGCGATTTTTGCATCCGCACTCGTGATGGCGCTCTCGGGTGGGGTTTACGCACAGGCCGGCGGTGGAGGCGGGGGTGGTGCCGGCGCTGGTGGTGCGGGCGCGGGAGCCGGTGGCGGCAACGGCGGCGGTAACGGTATCGGCGCCGGCGGCGGCACGACCGGCGGCGCGGGCGGCACGGCCACACCGGGTGTCGGTCCGAATTCGATGAAGAACCCGGGCAGTTCGGGCTATGGTTCGCCGGGCGTGACCGGCACGGGCGGCGGCATGGGTACGGGTACGGGTGCCACACCGAATAGCGCGCCGATGAACCGTTCGAACAGCGGCATGAACGGCGCGGGCAATATGAATAACGGAGCCAATAACGGCGTTCGCGGCAATGGCGTGAACGGCGGGACGATGCAGAACGGGCAGTAATGCGTGACCCGTGCCGTTTCTGACGAGGTCCGCAACACAGGGCGGTGGCGTTCGTTAAGCACGCCGCCGCCCTGCCCGCTTGTGGATATTGCAACAGCGCTACCAATCGTTGCAAATGCAAGCACTACAAGTTGGCGTCGCTTCGCGGTTGCGCGCACACGAAGCTGCTGGCGAGATTGATACTCCCCTTGCCCGCATAGCGAGGAAACAGAGGATAACGGCACAAGGGCCGCGAGCGTCCATTGGTAGCCGGAGCGATATCGGTCGCGGTCAAGGTCTCTGGCGCCACGCCGCGCGTCACCCAGGCATCGAGTGCGCCGAGCAGATCCACCGACGGAATGAACACGCCGCTGCCGTGCTGAAAACCCGGCACCATGTAGAGCCGCATGAAGCTGTCGACCCGCTCGCTGCCGAAGCGCGTATTCAGCGCCTCGTAGTACGCGATGGTCTGGTTCGGGCTGATAACCTCGTCGGCGAGACCTTGCAGCGTGATGAGCTTGCCGCCGTGCGCGATGTAGCGCGCCAGATCGGGATTCATCGCGCCGATGGTCTGTGACAACGCCACCAGTTGCGCGCGATATTTTCCCGGATGCCGCGGATCGAACCGGAGCGCGTCGAAGCCCGCGTCGTGAGCGACGAAATAGCGGATATAGCCGTCGCCTTGGGCAAACAGATAGCCGTTGGCGAAGAACGTCGGCACCGGCAAACGCTCCGCCTGATGCGCGAGGCCCAGCAGGCCCGTCAGATGAGTGCCCTGGAAAATGTTGTAGCCGCGATAACCGTCGACGTCCCACGCCAGCTTGTACGGTAACGACAGTCCGTCGCGCATGACCATCAGCGTGGCGAGTTGCGGATCGGTCAGGCATTCGTCGTGCGCGGGCGTGTGTCCCGTGCAGCGCAGCGACGCGATGATCTCCGGCTCGTACTCGCGGCACGCGGCGATGTCGCTGACAATGCCGTCCGCCGCGCCGTCGAGCTTGTCGCAAACAGCTAGCGTGCGTTGATAAACATGCTCCAGCAGCAACGGCGGTATAAAACCGCCAGGCGTTGCATATTCGGCCTGCCCGAGCTTCACGCCGAGCAGACGCACGCCGGAAAAATTGAGCGCGGGCGAAT
The DNA here is from genome assembly GCF_003269035.1 of Paraburkholderia bryophila. GTDB lineage: Bacteria > Pseudomonadota > Gammaproteobacteria > Burkholderiales > Burkholderiaceae > Paraburkholderia > Paraburkholderia bryophila. The sequence goes on from NZ_QLTK01000042.1 coordinate 36,632, forward strand.
TAGCGATCACGCCGTCGTAATCCTCGGGATAGCGCTGCATCACGGTGTAGCCTTCGCGCCCGCCGGTCGAGCCGCCGGCAAAGTACATGCGCTGGGGCGGCCGGCCATACGCACGCGCGATCAAGGCGAGCGCGGTGTCGTGGGTTTTCTTCAGGTGCGCGTAGCCGAAATTCGTCACCGCCTCGTCGACCAGTCCAAACACCGCGAGCGAGGAATCGCCCACATGCCCCGAGTCGTCGCCGAACGTCGCATACCCTTGCGCGAGCGGCGCGCGGTCCGGTGAAAACGGCATCACGCCGGTGCCGCTCACCACCACCCCGTTGTAACCGCCGCCGCCAATCTGCAACGCGCGGCCGTTCCAGCGGCGCGGCAAATTCAGATCGAACCGGATATCGGGCGTGCTGGCTTCGAGCGCTTTGATGCGGCCGGTTATACGGCAATACTCGCCGCCTTGCTGGTTGCCTGGCGCGGTGGCGCCGACCATGTTCGCGCTTTCGATCAGCACGCCGGCCGTCGGCAATGCGATCAGTTCGGGCGGCAGCACCGCGCCCGCGAGTTCAGCGCAGTGCATGGCGAGCGGCGCATCCTTCGGCGCGGCGAGCGCCGGTTGCGCGTTGAGCCAGAACGCGGCGGCACCGATAGAGACCGCTGCGGCCAGGCGCCGCCACGCCATCATCCGCAGCCCGCGCCATTGGCGGCGGCGCGCGTCGGCTGGCGCTTCCAGCCGTGCCAGCCGCGCGCGATCATCAGTAGCGCGCCAATGGCGACCAGATCGCCACCGAGCCCGATCAGCACGCCGCGAAAACCATGAAACGTGTGCGGCGTGGCCGTATCGACGATCAGCGACACCAGCGTGCCCGCGACGAAACACACCAGCCCCGTGCGGCCGACCGTCACCACGGCAGGCAGCCGCCGCGCGAGCCACGCGATACTGCCCATGCGCACGAATTGCGCGGCGAGCCAGGCAATGACGATGAAATTGATCACGCGGTCGGGAGAGAGATTCTGTTTGAGTGCGCCGGGCAACGGTTGCGTCAGCACGAATAGTTTAACCACGGCAAATGTCAGCACCGCGATTCCCGCGATCCAGGTCAACCAGCGCGCGCGGCGGCTAGTGTGAAAGCGCTCGCTGATCGGCTGCACCCGGCACAGCATGCCGAGTACGAACATGAGTTGCCAGGCAAACGGATTAAAGGCCCAGTCGGCCATGTCGTCAATGCTGAAAAACGCGGCCAGCGGCCGGGCAAACGCCCAGATCGTCACGCTCAAGGCCAACGCCAGCCACCACGAACGGCGCGCGAGCGGCACCGCGAACGGCACGCACAACGCGAAAATCACGTACATGGGCAGCACGCTCGACAGATAAGGCTGGCGCCGCAGCACCGCGATATCGAGCGCCGTGTGCAACGGCTGCGCCGAGAACGGTGTCCAGCCGGTCAGTTCGACCATGGGCTGATTCAGATGCAGCAGCGAGAGAATAGCGCCGGACACCAGCGTCAACACCGCCGTCAGGAGATAGGCGCGGTAGATTTCCCAGCACCGTTTGACGAAGCGCAGCTTCGCCGCGCTCTCGCCGCGGCCGGCGAGCACCGCCGCATATGCCGCCGCCGACGCATAGCCGCCGAGAAATACGAACACCTCGGCGGAGTCGCATAGCGCGTAGGCGTGCAACATCAGATGCGACAGCGTGCTGCCCGGAATGTGATCCAGCACGATGACGATCAGTACGACGCCACGAAAGAAGTCCACTTCGATCGACCGCCCCGCAGACGAACTGCCTTCGAAGCGCCCGTGACGGTTGTCCATTCGAATTCTCTCAGAATGACACGCGCAAGCGACGCGTAGTGACAGACGGCCAGGCGCCGCTGCTGTTCGTAGGAACCCCATGACAATAAAACGTTCCCACTCCTGTCGTGCGCCGAGCTCCCGCGCGCTGACAGGCAGCTTTTAATCGCACCGCGCGACACGGCGATCTGAAATGCCGCTGTCGGCGTGCGGTAAAGCGGCGGCGTCGTGACTTCGGTTCGCGGCAAGTTTTGCGGCTTGACGCGTGACTCGGCAAGCCGATCGGTAATCCACGCGAAAAATAAATCGTCGAAAAGGGCGTGCGATTTTTTTCGGTTTTTTTCATCGTACGATGGACTACCTTCCGTTACCGCCCAGTCCGGCTGCGTTGCGCGCGCCGCCTTCGCTCTGGAAGACAATCACATGAACAACCGGATTGCCGGCTTCGACGGACTGCGAGCGATTGCAGTCCTGATGGTATTTTTTCAGCACCGACTGTTCGGCGACGCCGGCGAGATCGGCCATCTCGGCGTATGGATTTTCTTTGCGCTGAGCGGCTTTCTGATCATCGGCATTCTGTCCGCGCAACGCACGCGGATCGAAACCGCCGGCGGCCGCTTCGGCGCCGAACTCAGGCGCTTCCTGTTGCGCCGGACGCTACGCATCTTTCCGATCTACTACCTGATGCTCGTGGTAATGAGCGTACTGATGGCATGTGGCATCGCCAGTCCGGAACTCGCAAGCGGCATGCCGTATCACTTCGCGTATCTGTCGAATATCTGGATCGGCTCCGTGCTGCATTTCTGGCCGGGGCGTTACTCGCATTTGTGGAGTCTCGCGATCGAGGAGCAGTTTTATCTGGTGTTCGCGCCGCTTTTACTGCTGCTGGCCGCGCGTCGGCATCGTGCGGTGTGCTGGGCGATCGTCGCGGCAGGACTCGTCGCGTTGCTGGCCATGCGTGCCGCGCATTGGCAGGAAATCACCATTTATACGCACCCGTTGACCAATTTCTGGCTGCTGGCGTTGGGTGGAATCGGCGGTTTGACGATTGCGCGTAAGCGGAGCGCTTTGCGCGCCTGGCTCGGACATGGTGTGACGTTGTTCGGTTTGAGTCTCGCGTTGGTGGGTTTGTGCGCGAGCGAGCCGATATGGAGTCGGTTGGACAATCCGCTTCTCTTCACCACGGTCAGCGCGCTGTACGGCGTATGTATCGCGGCGCTGGTGTGTTCGGTGGCATGTTGCCGCAATGCCGTGGTGATCGGCTTGCTCGAAACCGGCTGGCTGGCGGGACTCGGGCGCATCAGCTACGGCTTCTATCTCTATCACAACCTGATCCCCGACCTGACCCGCAACCGTCACGCCGCAGCGCTGTTCGGCGGCACGGTGCCGTGGTGGGCGCATGCCATCGGTATCGGGGCGTCGTTTGCGATTTCAATCGTCATGGCGATGCTGTCGTGGCGCCTGATCGAAGCGCCGATTCTTCGACTGAAGACACGGCGCGAGGCGCAGCCGATCGAAACGGGCACGGCTTCGGCCACGGTCTCGCCGCAAACATCCGCCCCATTGACCACCCGCCGCGAGCACCTTCGAAAAGACGAATCGCGCGATCAAAGCCGCGACACGACCACCGCGTCGGACGCCGCTTGATACCCGCACGCCTTACGTTTCTCTTTCGAGCGGCGCGAGAAGCAGCGAGGTATCATGCGGCCTCACTGAACGGCTGCTTTCTCTCTTGCGCACTCCGCGGGCATCGAACCGGCCGACCGATAACAACAAGCCACTGCCCGCGCGACATCCGGTGATCGTCCGCGCGCGGCAGCTCGCGGACCTCGACCATGCTCCATTTCAATTTTGCCGACGGCGTGCTGGGCCCCAACCTGCAGGCGCTCGATTTCTTCGCGTTGCTGGGTATCGTCGTCGCGCTGTTGCTGGGCGGCATGGTCAAGGGCGTGGTCAGCATCGGCGTGCCGCTCGTCGCGATGCCGATTCTGAGCCACTTTCTGCCGATCAAAAGCGCGGTACTACTGCTGTCGATGCCGATCATTCTCGGCAATATCCCGCAGGCGCTGGAAGGCGGCAATCTGTTGCCCACGGTGCGGCGCATCGCGGCGCCGCTGGTCGGCACGGTGATCGGCAATATCGTCGGGGTGAGCGTGCTGATTTCACTGGCGCCGCATCGCGCGCAGGCGGCTGCGGGCGCGTTTCTGATGATTGCCGCGTTGTTGCTGCTGGCCACGCCGCGTTTGACGCTGTCGCCGACGTGGGCGAAACCCGCAGGGTTCGTGCTGGGTTTCGGCGCGGCCTTGATGGAGAGCATTGCGTCGGTGCCGGGCCCCTTGCTGGCCATGTATCTGATCGCCACGGGCGCCACGGGGAAAGCGTTCACCAAGCAGATCGCGATCATTCTGGTGGTGTCGATCATTACGTTGGTGCTCGCGTTGAGCGGCGGCGCGCATGCGAGTTGGACCGATCTGCTGATTTCGGCGGGCGCGAGCGTGCCGGTGATCGTGGGCATGGTGCTGGTGCGGCCGCTACGCGACCGGCTCCCACCTGCGGCTTTCCGCGCGCTCGTGCTGGTGTTCGTCGTGGCAGCCGCCGCGCAGATGATCTGGAAATCCGGGGTTTTATAGGTTGTTTTTTATCCGGCCACGGGCCGCGCCGGGGGGTTAGACGAATGTGTCTGGTACACGCCTTGCTGACCGATGGGTATTGCCCCGATCAGCAGGAGCGCTGTCATGACCAACCTGAGCGAGTTTCCGAACGAGCCCGAACGCCGTGCCGAGGAAGACCCCGGCGGCCCACCTACGGACGTCTCCAAGCCCATCGGCGACGCCATTCCCACGCCCGTCGAGCCGGGCCTCGATCAGCCGCTGCCGCCCAAAGGTGAAACGCCCCAGCCAGCCAGGGATGATGACGACGGCGGCAACCCGTTAGGCGAAACCGACACGCCTGCCGGCGTGCCATCGCCGGGTCCTTCCGACTTCGCCTGAAATGCGGAAACCGGTTAGGCCGCCGCCGGCTCATGCACGATCTTCAGCGTGCTTTTATGTTCGCGGATTAACCGGTAAACCGTTTCTCCGGGAACAGTTTCCTGCTCCAGCAATTCGTCGGCGATAGCACGCAGCACCGGTTCATACGCGTGCAGCAGGCCAAAGCACAACTCGTTCAATTCCTTGAGCAGCACGTTCGCGTGTTCAATCGCGCTCTTCATTTGCAGACCCGCGTACTGCGACGGCAGCGCGGCGAGGCTGAACAAATCGCCGTCGCGGTTGAACCCAAACTTCGACACCATGTCGAGACTGATACGCGACGCTTCCTGCAAATCCGACGCGGCCCCGCTCGATGCCTCGGAAAACCGCAGGATTTCGGCGTTACGGCCGCCCAGCAAAACCTGGATTTCGTTGCGAATCTCGGTCTCGCGATAAAGATGTTTGTCTTGCGCCTTGGTGATCAGCGCAACCCCTAACGCGCCGCCGCGCGGCAGAATCGTCACCTCTTCCAGCACGCCGGTGCCGAGCAGCGCGGCGACCAGCCCATGCCCCGCCTCATGCACCGCGATGCGTGTGCGTTCGTCTTCGCTCAAGGCGCGTTCGGCGCCGCTCACGTCGCCGATCCGGGCAATCTTGATCGCCTCCATGAAATGCTTCGACGCGATTTCGACGTCGCCGGCCTTGCGCGCGACCAACCCCGCCTGGTTCACCACCATGGCAACCGTTGCCGGCGACAAACCGGTGGTGAGACGCGCGAGTTGATCGTAGTCGATGTCGGCGGACTTCGATTTCAAACGCTCCGCGTAGAAGCGGAAAATCTTCGCGCGGTCTTCGAGATCGGGCAAACGAACCTGCACGGTACGATCGAAACGGCCCGGCCGGCGCAACGCTTCGTCGAGATTGTCGGGGTGATTGGTCGCCGCGACGATGATGACGCCTTCGTTCGACGCGAAGCCGTCCATTTCCGCCAGCAGTTGATTGATGATGCGGTTGCTCTCCGCTTCAACCGGACCGCCGCCGGTATCCGTACGTTTGGCGAGACCGTCGGCTTCGTCGATGAAGATCACCGTGGGCGCATTCTTGCGCGCCAGTTCGAACAGATGCTTGACCTTCTGAATACCGACGCCGTAGTACTTCGCGCTGAAATAGCTGCCCGTGATCGAGATGAAGCTCGCGCCGCACTCGCCGGCCAACGCCTGCGCGAGCCGCGTCTTGCCGACGCCCGGACCGCCCACCATCAGAATGCCGCACGGCGCGCGCACGCCCATCGACGTGAACTGCTTCGGGTCGGACAGATAACCGCGAATATCGGCGAGCGCCGCCTTCGCCTCACCGGCGCCGATCACGTCGTCGAAGCGTAGCGTGGGCGCCTTGTTGAGCAGCGAAGCGCCGCCGCGCATTTCGCGGCGCATGAACCACACCATGCCGCCGATCAGCAGCAACGGCAGCAACAGGCTAATGGCGTCGCGCACCTGGTCGAATACCGGAATCCAGCGCGACGCCCCCGTGCGAATGTCCGCGTCCGGCAGCCAGACGAGTTGATAAGCGGCGGCCTGATTGGAACTGGGTTCACCGAACAGCAGTGCGTGCGAGAAGGTCGCGTTGTGGTCGGTAACGAAATACTTCGCACCGTCGCGTCTCGACACCAGAATGGCACTGGGACTCACGCCGACCGCCGTAACGTTGCCATCGCGAACATCGCGCAGCATTTGCGAGGCGTCTTTCTCTTCATGAGTCCACGCGGACGCGTCCTGGCGCATCTGCTTCGCGACGCCCGTCAGCGCCGGCACGGCCTGCGCGCCGCGCTGGACATGCCATACGCTGAACGCGAGCAATGCCACGATCAACGCCGCCCCGATCGCCATGGCGATTTTGCGTGCGCGTTTTTTTTCAAGTGAGTTCTTTCCCGGCTTCATGAGTCACTTCCAAAAACGGGCTCAGGCGAGCCCTGATACTGATCAAAATCGGGTGGGTAGAGATTGGCGAGGGAATCGATCGATACGACACCATGCATGAATGGAAGACAGGACAACCAATCATGCGTCCCTTTTTGCGCTTCGAACACGGGCTAGTATGCCGTGCTTGCGCGCATTCAAAATCGGGGAAAAAGCCTGTTTCTACCGTCTATCCGGCGGTTTCCGCAACCGGATTTCAGGGAGCGAACGGCGCCTGAAAAGGCCCGGCGTCCTGCTCCGGCGCACAGTTTATCAGCGCTAAATTCAGCGCGTATTCTGGATAGTGACTATTAGTCCGCGCCCTATTTAAAAGCGGTCGGAATTACTGCACGCGTGATTCTTTTATTTATTAGGGCACGGTGCCGTTATTGGCGAATGATGGGTCGATGTGCGACGGGCCTCTCTGGGCCCGTTCGCATCATCGCCACTTTTCTCTCAGGTTCCTCGACTTGTACTACCGATGCCCGTGGGCATCGTTTGGTCCCCTACTACACAGCTACTGCCCCCGGTCTTTGCGACTCTTTTTTCTCGCGGCTCAGACGGCCGATCTGCGCTTCAGTCATCAGCCGCGCAAGCAACCTCGCCATGCGCTGCCGCTGGCTGTTGATCAACTCGTGAGTCTCTTCCAGCGCACGAATGCGCTTTTCCCAGTACTCGTGGTCGAGCGTGTGCTGCGCGCCGGACGCGTCCCCACGCGTCACAAACTCCACCACGCACTCGAAATGCTGCAATTGACTGTCCACCAGACTGGACGGACGCAGACCACCGCGTTGCGCGGCGGATCGCCTGTTCGTGCCACTCATCTTTCGTTCCCCGTGAAATGCCAGCCGGCAAAGCATGGGCCTCGAGCCCATTGCGCCGCGTATGGCGGACGGCGCTTTCTTCACGCGCAGCTGCGGTTCCAGCACGGGCAACGGTCGATCAATCAGCCGCGCCATCAGCGAAAACGATCTGCATCTAATCATGTGACGATAAGCGAAAATTTTTGGCACGCTTTACCATACGTCTCAGTTTTGGCCTATGGTGTGCAAAAATACCTGCTCGCCGCCGCCCCCGCCGCCATTGCCTTTCCCGTTCGCAGCAAGCTATTCATGAATCAGCGCTCCTTGCCCCCGCATCTGGCCGCGGCTGCCGCAGCCGATTCGCGCTCGTCGATTTCCACGAGCCGTTTCAGCACGCGCGGGTTTGCCACGCAAAAACAGGCGTTGGCGTGGCGGGAGCGGGTGGGGCACGTGGTCGACGCACCGCCCTCGACAGATCAGATTGACGGCGGTTTTCACGGTGAAATCGATTTATATGCGGTGGGCGGCATGGTGTTTACCGACTGCCGCACCGATTCGATGCAATTGGAGCGCTCGGTGGCCCGCGTCTCGACGGATAGACGGCGCGACTACGTGTTTCAACTGTTCGTGGAAGGAGAAGTCGGCCACGTCACGGGCATGCAGAAGAAACGCAGCGCCACGGGCTCGGTGCAGGGCATCGTCGCGTTCGACCTGAATCAGCCGTTTCGCGCCGAGCGCCCGGCCTCGCGGCTGCTGAGCCTGTTCGTGCCGGCCGCGATCGTCGAACAGGAGCTGGACGGCCCGGCTATTCACGGCCGCATCGTCGAGCAGGGCTCACCGCTGACCGGCCTCGTGCTCGACCACATGGCGGCGCTCGCCCGCGAAATCCCCACGCTCGACCCTGCCGGCGCAATCGAGGCCTTGCAGGCCGGCGGCCAATTGCTGGTCGCCGCGTTCGGCAAGCAAGCCCGGCTGACCGGCGCGAGCCGAGCCGCGCTGCAGACTGCCGTGATGGGACAGGTGCGCCGTTACATCGAAAAGAACCTGCATCAGAGCGAGCTCACGCCCAGCAGCGTGGTTCAGGCGCTGCAATTGAAACGCGCGACGGTTTATCGCTGGTTCGAACACGAAGGCGGGCTCGGCGCGGTGATCCGCAACCGCCGGTTGCGCGAGGCGGCGGACGAACTAGTCCGTTTTCCGGGCCTTCAGGTCGCGGAAATCGCTTATGGGCTGGGTTTTCAGAGCGCGTCCGACTTTACCCGCGCGTTCCGCCGCGCCTTCGACATGAGTCCGCAGGACATGCGCCTGCGCGCGCTCGACCTGCAATTGCGCAACGCGGCCTAGCGGTCAAGAGCCGATCCGGGCATCAAGCCGACGGTTGCGACGGGCAGGCAGCGCACGCGTTGCATCTCGCCGGCTCGGGAAACCCCTTCAACGCGGCCAACGTCAGCAGCGTCGCCCCCATCAGATACCACGCAGGCACCATTGGATCGCCGCTCCGGTCGATCAGCCACGTCACGATGAACGGCGAAAATCCGCCGAACAGCACCACGCCGAAGCTGTAAATCACCGCCAGCCCCGCCGCGCGGCGGTGTACCGGCAGCGCTTCCATCATCAGCACCGAACTCGGACCGGCGTTGTTGACGGCAAGCGCCACGTAAGCCGTGATGATTGCGAGCGCAACCAGATCGGCCGCGCCGTGGGTCAGTGCCCAGAACGCCGGCCACGCCAGCACGAGCGACGCCGCGAGCGACGCGTATTGCAGCGTCTTGCGGCTTGCGAGCCGGTCGGCAGCGCGCGCAAAGAGTGGCGTCACCACGAGAATCACGAGGCCGGACAGGCAGGCAGTCCACAGGCTGATCGCCGGCGGCCGCTGCAGTGTACGGACCAGGTAGGCCGGCATGTAAAACACCGTAAGGTAAATCCCCACCGACGGCGCGGCCATCATCAGCAGGCCGCAGACCAGCGCACGCGGATGCTCGGCGAACAGGCGCGCCGGCGAGAGCCGCGCGCGTTTCTGCGGCGCGGCCGCCGGCATGCGGCGCCGCAGATACCAGCCGACCGGGCCGATCAGGCCGCCCAGCACGAATGGAATCCGCCAGCCCCATGCGTGCATTTCCGCACGAGTCAGCAGCATCGTGGTGCTCGCGCCGATCAGCGCGGCGGCGAAAGCGGCCGCGCCCTGGCTCGCGCCGCGCCAGCTCACCATGAAACAACGCTGCCGGTAAGCGGCCGATTCCATCAGCGAAGCCGACGCGGGGCCGATCTCGCCGCCCGCCGCGAGCCCCTGCATCAGCCGCGCGAGGACCATCAGCACGGTCGCGGCGGGTCCGATCGACGCGTAGTCCGGCAGACAGGCAATCAGCCACGTGCCGACCGTCATCAGCGTGAGTGATACCGTGAGGCCTGCCTTGCGGCCACGGCTGTCGGCGATATGGCCGATCATGATCGCGCCGAGCGGACGCATCACGAAGCCCGCGCCGAAGGTGGCGAGCGAGAGCAATAACGACGACGCGGGGTTGAGCGACGGCAAAAACAGATTGCCGATGATTACGGCGGAGAAGCTATAAACGGTGAAGTCGTACGCAACGAAACCGTTGCCGATCACGATGGCGGCGACGATACGCCTGAGTTCGGCGCGGCTCGGCGGCGCCGTTTTGCCGGTAGCAATTTGCATGAGATACGGTCGGTGGCGACGGCGGGAAAGTCAGGGAAATCCGTGAAGGCAGGAAATAAACACGAACTTTACTTCTTTAACGGCCCGACGTAGCGCAACTTTACGCCGTGTGAAGCGATTCGCCGTGTCGTGCCGGCGAGAATTCGCAGGCCCATTCGCCCGTGCCGTCAGCCCGCGCTGCTAAACTTGCGCCACCATGGCGGCGCCGACTTCATGAAGAGACCGTACGGCACGACGCGGCACAGTAGGCCGCGCTAGCGACCCGGTTCGCCATCGCACCGGCAACCGAAGCGCCCTTCTTCTCCGACTCCCGTTTTAATCCATGCTCCGATTCGACAACCTCAGCAAGCGCTACGGCGAACGTGTCATTTTTCAGGGACTGCACTACGAGAATCAGGCCGGTTGCGTCGCGTTGAATGACGAATCCGGCAGCGGTAAATCCACGCTGCTCGGTGTGCTGGCCGGCACGATCGAAGCCGATTCCGGCGATGTCTGGATTGGTGGTCAAGCGTTGCGCGGTGCGTCGCTTGCCGCGCAAACCGCGCTGACGTATGTGCCGGAAGACTGCATGACGTATCCGGATCAAACCGGTCGCGCGTATCTGAACGACGTCGCAACGGTGAGAAAAACCACGCTCGACGCCGCCGCGCTGGATCTGGCCGAGCGTTTCGGACTGACGCCGCATCTCGACAAGCGCTTCGAGCAGATGTCGTTCGGCACGCGCAAGAAGATTTTCCTCACGGCGTCCGTGTTGGGCGAAACCAGCGTGCTGATCGCGGATGAGCCGGTCGGCGGACTCGACGCCTCCGCGCGTGGGGTGCTGGTGGAATTATTCCGCATGCTGGGCGAAACCTGCACGGTGTTTTTCTCGAGCTACGACACGGTCTTTTCCGAAGCTTGCCAGGCGGCCAGCATCCGGTTTTCCGATCTGGCGGGTTAGGCACGGCGAGAATCCGCCTGACGGTATATCGGCGGTTTGGGGAGCACGCGGTCGGTTCGCCAGGCATAGCGCACGCCGCAATCGCACACACGCACGCTCACTGATAACCGTCGGCTACGTGGTTAGTGCACCATCGTCACGGGCGTGACGGTGCGGCGCGCCAGCGCCGCGAGCGTGACCATCCTGCGGAAAAAGCTCATATGGCTGGCGTCGATCACCATCACGTCGGGTTGCGTGAGCGCCGCATATTCGGCGATCGCTTTGGTGCGGTGACCGAACACGCGTTTCCAGTGATACGGCACACCAGCTTCTTCAAGGATCGTGCGGACGTCGATCAATGCTTTTAGCATGGCGCGCTTTTCTTCCCGCACGAGCGAACTACGCGAGTGAAACGCAGCGGCCCTCCCCTGATCGACGGGTTCGAGCACTTCCAGCAATTCCACCTCGCTGACGCCGCGCTCGAGAAACAGGAATGCCGCGTAACGTGCGGCTTCAATCGCGCCGCCGTTGTCGAGGACAGGGATCAACATTCGTATCATGGGGCACCCGTGGCCGCTATTCGATATGACGAGCTTATCCAATGCCGCGTTAAAAGCGCGTAAAAGTATGGGCTGCTTTTAACGATGATCTTGCATTGCGCTATCCGGCACCGACTCGAGTCGGGCATTCGGGCTAGCGTGATGTCCGGAGCGCGGCAGGATTCAACTCGATATGCAGAATCACCAGCCAGCGCTTCGGGCAATCTTCCGCGATCCGCAACGCCTGCTTGCCATCGCCGGTCATGACAAAGCCCTTCTCGCGCGCGAAACCGAACGCGCGCCGCGCGTCGGACTGCAGCCAGAGCGTCAGCAGTCCGCAGGTCACGCAGCTAAACAACCAGATCGTGTCGTGAGGCAGCGCCGAATCGAGTTGCTGCGCGACATACGTGAAAATGGTCGTGAGCACCTGGTTGGTGACGAAGGCGATCGCCACGACCTTGCACATTCCGCGAAACATCATGGCCTGTTTTGACGGTGTCGCGGCCATGTCAGACTCCGAGTAGCCGGCGCGCTTCGACCTCGGCCAGTTCGAGCGCTTGCGCGGCGCTATGCATCGGCCGGCCGCAGCCGCGTCCGATCACCTGTTGAATCTCCTTGTCGCCGCGTCGGGTCGTGACGCGCAGTGCGCCTTTGAACATCTGCCCCGGCGCGGGAAATACGCAAGCCTCGACGGTTACGTTGCCCTTCGTTTGTTTGAATGCCATGCAGCCTCCAGCGAAATTTCATCGTCGTTGCGGCGAACCGCCAACCCCAGACGATACGGAAAAGGCCGTAAAAAGCGGGCAACGATAGCGCTCGGCGGTGTAAAAAACCTGTGAAAGCCAGCGCCTGGCATGGGCACCGCATCACAGGTTGCCGATCGATAACGGGCGACGTCCGGCTTCAATCTTCCGGCAACTCGCCGGTGTACTCATAGGCCACCGTGCCCTTTGGATGCCTGAACCAGCCTGGATCGCGGTAATCGTCGCGCCCGAGTCCCTCACGCACTTTCACGACGCTGAACATGCCGCCCATTTCCAGCGCGCCGAACGGACCGGTGCCGGTCATCATCGGCAGCGTGTTGTCGGGCAGCGGCATCTCCATGCCGCCCATCGCGCCGCCGGTGGCGCCCATTGCCATGTAGCCGGGCACCAGCTTGTTGATGCGCTGCGCGAGATCCTGCTGCGGCACGCCGATCAGGTTCGGCACCTGGTGCCCCATCGCATTCATGGTGTGATGCGACTTGTGGCAATGAAACGCCCAATCGCCGGGGCGATTCGCGGTGAACTCGATCGCGCGCATCTGCCCGACCGCGACGTCGGCCGTCACCTCGGGCCAGCGCGCGGACGGCGGAATCCAGCCGCCGTCCGTGCCCACCACTTCGAAGTGATAGCCGTGCAGATGCACCGGATGATTGGTCATGGTCAGATTGCCGACGCGAATCCGCACCCGGTCGCCGGCACGCACCGGCAACGCGTCGATACCCGGAAACACGCGTGCATTCCACGTCCACAGGTTGAAGTCGGTCATCTCGTTGACGCGCGGCGTGAAGCTGCCTGGGTCGATGTCGTACGCGGACATGATGAACACGAAGTCGCGATCCACTCGCATCACGCCCGGGTCTTTCGGATGGACGATGAACGTGCCCATCATGCCCATCGCCATCTGCACCATTTCGTCCGCGTGCGGGTGATACATGAAGGTGCCGTGCTTCTCCAGCTGGAACTCGTAGACGAAGGTCTTACCCGGCGGAATATGCGGCTGCGTGAGACCGCCCACGCCGTCCATGCCGCACGGCAACAGCATGCCGTGCCAGTGCACCGTGGTGTGTTCCGGCAAGCGGTTCGTCACGAAGATGCGCACCTTGTCGCCTTCCACGGCCTCGATCGTCGGGCCGGGCGCCTGGCCGTTGTAGCCCCACAGATTCGCGCTCATGCCCGGCGCCATTTCGCGCACCACGGGTTCGGCGATCAGATGAAACTCTTTCCAGCCGTTCTTCATGCGCCACGGCAACGACCAGCCGTTCAGCGTGGCCACCGGCGTGTAGGGCCGGCCATTGGCCGGTGCGAGCGGCAGCTGCATCGTGGCAGTAGCCATCGTGGGCGCTTCGGGCAACGACGCGGCGCCGGCCTTGCTGACCAGCGCCGCGCCTAGCAAAGCGGCGCCCGAGCCGCCGAGAAAATGTCGACGTGTCACCATGTCATTGACCTTTGGATTCATGGATTGAGGCGGTTTGCGTCGCCGGTGAGAGAGAGGTTGCCGGTGAGAGAGGGGTGGCCGCCAGCGTGGCAGGCGGCAACCGGCCGCCGAGTGCTTGCTGGAGATCGGTTTCGGCGAGCCAGTAGTCTTTCAGTGCGTCGATCGCGCCATTCACCGCGCCGATCTGCTCGCGCGAATCGGCGAGTAGTTCGAACACGCTCGCAAGCATGCCGTTGTATCGAAGCAGCAGTTCATCCGAAATGGTTTTGCGGATCGGCACGACTTCGTCGCGGTAGTGCCGGGCGAGTTCGTAGTTGCTGGTATACGCGGAATACGCTTCACGTACCTCGGAACGCGCGTCGATCGCCGTCTCGCCCAGCCGGTTTACCGCTTGCAGATAGATCGATTCGGCGCGCGCCACCTTCGCGCCACCCCAGTCGAACACGGGAATCTCGACGTTGATTTCGTAGCCCTGCTCACGGCCGTCGGAGGTGGTGAAATTGTTCTGATAGCCGACGTCCAACGCATTGATGAAACGCGTGGTCTTGCTCAGGCCCAGTGAACTCGCAACGCTTTGCGTGTGCAGTTTCGCCGCCTGAATGTCGAGGCGGTGGCTCATGGCGAAGCGTTCGAGATCGGGCAACTCGGGACGCGCCCGAGGCAGATCGGGTAAGCGGTCGGGCAGCACATAGCGCGACGCCTGCGAGCCCCACAGGCCCATCGAGCGGGTGAGCTTTTCTCGCGCCGCCACCGCCACTTGCTGCGCTCGCGCGCCTTGCGCCATGGTCTCCGCGTAGAAAGCCCGCTCGCGCGCGTAGTCCAGCTTGCTGAAATGGCCGGCTTGCTGCATCCGCAGCGCGAGCTCCGCGCTCGCTTGCGCCGCGTCCGTCACCTGCACCGCGTAGGCCGCGGATTGCTTCGCCGCCACCGCGTCGATGTACGCGCGTCGCGCGTCGGCGGCGACTTTCAGCATCGTGTCCGCCGCGAGCAAACGGGTCCGCTCGAAACGCCGACTTTCGATACGCGTAGCCAGCGGCATCGTCAGCAGGTTCATGAGGCCGAGCGTGAAGGTGCGGCTGATGCTGAGGTCGCTGCCACCGTGCGCGCGGCTAAAGGAGAAGCCGGGATTCGGCAGCCGCCCCGCCTGAACCCAATCCGCTTCGGCGATGCCTAGCTCGCTATACGCGGCTTGCAGGCCGCGGTTGTTCAATAGCGCGATCTGGACCGCGTCGTCCATGTCGAGCGGTTTGGCCAGCAGTTCGTCGGTGCGTTTGGCGACCGCGTTGCGGTCCTGATCCGTGGCGATTAACGCGGTGTCTTTGCCGAGACGTTCCGAGGCTGTGCTGGAAACAGTCGCGAATCCGCCGTCTTTCGAAAACGTCGTGCAACCGGCGAGCAATAAAACCGCAGCGGCAATGGCCAATACCCGGGGAGTGGGAAACATGGGCCGATTCATTGCATCGGCTCCTCGTGGGAAACGCCGTGCATGTCGTGCATGTCGCCAGCGCTACCGTTCATCGAATGCTTCATGTCGTGACGCATGCCGGCGTTACCGGACGACGGCTTGGTGACCGCGCGATTGAGCGCCTGCCAGTTCGGCGCGTCCGGTTCGCGGTAACCCGCGTAGTCCGCGAAAAAAGACGGCGCGTCAAGCGCGGGCGTCGACGCGGCGGCATCTGCCGGGTCGGGAATGACAGCGGGAGTGTGGGTTTGGGCGTGCACGAGCAGCGGCAAGCCTGCCGTCGCGGCGAGCAGCGCCGCAATAAACGTTCGCATGATTTGTCTCGTCGTATGTCGTCCGGGCGGCCTATATACACCGGGCCGCCGAAGCGAATGGGAACCACGCAGCACGAGGCTGCGACAGAACTAGACGAGTGAGATGCGTGGAGGCCGCTCGATGCCGTCGGTCAAAAACGACGCGACACGAGCAGCGGGAGGCAGGGGAACGGTGAAATGAATCGGCTCGACCGACAGGGACGCCGCCACGGTATTCGGCAACGCGCCGCCGAAACAGCAAGCGGCGCAGGTCGAGCAGGCGTGCGCGTGATGCTCGCCGCCCACACCGCCGTGATGCGGAAGATGGACGCTACGATTCATCGCTCCGGCTTGCGCGGCCGTCATCGCGGCGTGATCGTGATGACGAAGCGGGCTCGCGTCAGACTCATGACGCACCGGCGCGCGCTCGCCGATAGCATGCGAGGGTTCGCATTTCATGGAGACGGCCGAGAACGACTGAACCGGAAAGCTCAGCACGAGCAGCACGACAATGAAGAGTTTGCGCCAGTAAGACATGGGTCCGGAGTCTAGCACGCTGATTAAGGCGACTGTAAGGCCCGGCGCGTGTCTCACTCGACGAGTTCCACCAATACGCTTGACCTTACTGCAGTGGGAAGGTCCACGATCGAGTCCTGAACACTCATCGACGACTCATTGAACTCACTGGAGGCAGCAAATGGAATTCGACATCCCGGATATGACGTGCGGCGGTTGCGCCAATGCCATCAAACGCGCGGTGACCCAACTCGACCCAGGCTGTGTGGAAACCCGAGGAGATTGCAATGCGACGCATGATTGCTGACCGCCGCAGTGCGTTTGGTTGCCTTTGCGGCCATCAATG
>NZ_QLTK01000043.1 GCF_003269035.1 Paraburkholderia bryophila
AACTTTCTCAACCCGTTCACTTCGCTGAAACCCTTGCCATTGCTGGCTCTCCCGCCTCCCGTGCCCCGGTGTCCGAAGCACGAAAGAGCGAGATTCTAACGACCCGCGCAGGGCCTTGCAAGCGTTATTTTGATCTGCATTGATCGCGCCAGAAATAGCGCAAAAAGACACGACCCGACATCGGCCGGGGCGCAAAGAAAACACCCACAGTCAGGCAATCAAGCAGCCAAACGCCTGTTCATCGCTCGTTCGACGACGCTCATATAGTGATCGAGGCCCGGCGTCACGCGGTGCTCTTCCTTGGCAAGATCGTCCCATCGGCGCAGACGCAATGCATCTTCCGCGTAAGGCTTCTGCAGAAACGCGTTGGCTTCCTCGCTGCTGAAGATGCCGCCCTGCAGTTCCAGACTACGCACCGAGTCGACGGACAGTTGCCCCAAGTACGTCTCGTCGATCGCGCACAGGCAGCGCTTGGCGTCGACGTGCAAGCGGATCGGCTCCAGCACCGCGTCCGACAACACCGGCCGCAAGAACGGCAGCGCGAAATACTGATGCAGATCGTCGATGCCCCGCTCCGTCGGCGTTTCGCCTTGCAGATTGAGCAGATGCCCGAGATCGTGCAAAAACGCCGCGGCGACCAGTTCGTCGCCGGCGCCCGCCTGTTCCGCCAACGCCCCACTCTGCAAAGCATGTTCCAGTTGCGTCACCGGCTCGCCGCTGTAGGCGATCTTGCCGTACTGCTCGAAGAGCGAGCGGATGTCGTTCAAACTCAATGCCACTGCCTTACTCCCACGGTAATGAGAAGGTCTTCAGATTGGTGAAGCTCTTCATGGCTTCCTGAACGCCTTCCTTATAGCCAAGCCCGGAATCTTTAATGCCGCCGAACGGTGTCAACTCGATCCGGTAACCCGGCACCTCCCACACGTTGACGGTGCCCACGCGCAATTCGTTGATGAAGCGCGTGATCGCGTCCTGCCGGTTCGTACATACGCCCGACGACAACCCGAACGCCGTCCCATTGCTGATGCGAATGGCGTCGTCGAGCGTATTGAAGGTGATGATCGGCGACACGGGCCCGAAGGTTTCCTCACGCACCACCGCCATCGACGGATCGACGCCGTCGAGCACGGTCGGCGAATACAGCGCGCCATTGCGCTGGTTGCCGAGCCGCAGCCGCGCCCCGGCCGCGACCGCCTCGTTCACGCGCGCTTCGAACAACTGCGCGGCGGCCACGTCGATCACGGTGCCCATCTGATTCGCCATATCGAACGGATCGCCGAACGACCACGCCCGCGTCTTTTCAACCACCAGGTCGGTGAAATCCGCCGCGACGCTCTGCTGCACCAGCATCCGCTTCACCGCCGTGCAGCGCTGCCCGGAGTTCTTGTACGAGCCCTGCACGGCCAGCGTCGCGGCGCGATCGAGATCGGCGTCTTCGAGCACGATCAGCGGATCGTTGCCGCCCAGCTCCAACACCACGCGCCGGTACGCCGCCTTCGCCGCGATGTATTTGCCGATCGCCACGCCACCCGTGAACGTGACGAGCTCCGCCAGCGGATGCGTGATCAGTTCGTCGGCGATTTCTCGCGGATCGCCGGTCAGCACCTGCAGCATCGGCGCTGGCAAACCGGCTTCGTACAGCACGTCGGCCAGATAGAACGCCGACAACGGCACCTTCTCGGACGGCTTCAACAGCACCCGATTGTTGGTCGCGATCGCCGGCGCGATCTTGTGCGCGACCTGGTTCATCGGATGATTGAACGGCGTGATCGCGACGATCACGCCCGCCAGCGGCTCACGCTGCGAAAACACGCGACGCTGCTTGCCATGCGGCGTCAGATCGCAGGAAAAACTCTGCCCGTCGTCGCGCAAGGCTTCGATCGAGGCGAACTTGAGCACGTCGACGACACGGCCGATTTCGTAGCGCGAATCCTGCTTCGACAAACCGGACTCGAGCGAAATCAGATCCGACGCCTGCTCGGTTCGCTCACGCAACAATGCGCCCGCGCGTTCGAGAATCTGCGAGCGCTCATAGCGCGTGAGCTTCGCGCTGTACGCGGCGGCGTATTCGAACGCGGCGCGCACGTCGTCGACGCTGGCGAGCGGCACCGTGCCGACGCGCGTGCCGGTATACGGATCGAACACGTCGAGCGTGCGCGAGCGCAGGACGCGCTCGCCTTTGAGACGCAGCGCTTCCGCCCGGAACGCCGGATGGTCCCGCAACGTCGCGTTCATGACGACGACACGCGATTCAAGGCAACCTCGAAGATATCGAAGTTGCGCAGGCGCTTGCCGCCCTTGCCTGACGGCAACCCGTCGACACGCCGGTTGAACAGCAACGGCACTTCCTGCTCGGAGATGCCGCCATGCGAGCGCAACGGCACCGTCAGTCCCGAGAGATCGTGGTCGGCGCGCCGCGTGCCGAGCACGACATGCTTCGTACTCACCACCACGATATCGCCGACGCGGTCGTTCGGCAGCTCGAAACGCTCGCACGCCGCGCGGTTGTCGAGCACGGCTTCGATGCCCTGCAAGCGGCCGATCCGTTCGATCACCTGCGCGGCGTCGACCTCGCGCGGCAGATAGATCGTCGCGAACGAACCGAGCGCGCCGTGGTGCACCACGTACGGATCGGTAATCGGCAGAATCACGCGCGCGATCCGGTCGCCGAGCCAGTCGTCCAGCACGTCCTGCAGATAGATCACGTTCGGCTCGCCGGTTTGCGGATCGTGCTTGGCCTTCATGCCGTGGTCGGCGGTCAGGCCGATCACCCAGCCGAGCGCGTCGAGCTTCGCGAGGTAGCCGTCCATCATCGCGTAGAACGCATTCGCGCCCGCGGTGCCGGGCGCCCATTTGTGCTGGATGTAGTCGGTGGTCGACAGGTACATCAGGTCGAGCTTGCGCGTCTGCGCGAGCCGCACGCCGGCCGCGAACACGAACTCGGAGAGCCCGGCGCTATACACGTCCGGCACCGGCAAGCCGACCAGATCGAGCACTTCGCCGATGCCGTTTTCTTCGAGCGAGACCGTGTCGGCTTTCTCCGCCGAGAAGCAGATGCCCTTCAGTTGCCAGCCGAGCAGACGGCGCAGCTTGTCTTTCGCGGTGACCACGGCGACGGCGGCGCCCGCTTCCGCCGCCGCGGCGAGCAAGGTGCCGGCGCGCAGATAGGCGGGGTCGTTCATCATCACTTCCGCGCCCTTGCCACCGTTCGCGTCCGGGTCCCAGAAGTAATTGCCGCAAATGCCATGTACCGACGGCGGCACGCCGCAGACGATCGACAGGTTGTTCGGGTTGGTGAACGACGGGATCACGCAGTCGCCCTTGAACGCGGCGCCGCCTTTGAGCATCGTGCCGATAAACGGCGCGACGCCAGCCGCGACCGCGGCCTCGAGGTAATCGAACTCGCAGCCGTCGACGCACACCACCACCGTCGGTTGCGTAGGCAGCCGGTAGTGGCGGCCGTTGACGTCGATCGTACGTTCGCTTGCATTCAGGTTTGCGTCTGCCATCGTTGCCTTCCATGCGTGCGCGCCACGCGCGTTGTATTCAAGTTGCCACGACTCTCATTCGTTCGACGCCGGCGACATCCGCACCACGCCCGACGCCGCCGTCACTTCGCAAACCGCCTCGCACGCCGCATGCGCGCGCTGCTGGCCGCCCGTCACATGCGCGCGCATCAGCGCCGCGGCCTGCTCGGCGTCGCGCGACGCGAGCGCCGTGAGAATCGCGCGATGTTCGGCCAGCGAGCGCTCCATCGCGCTCGCATGCACCTCCAGCGCGGCACGCCGGAACAGACTCAATTCGCTGACCAGCCTGCGATACGTCTCATACAGCTTCAGATTGCCCGACGCCGCCACCAGCCCATCGTGAAACCCCACGTTGGCGCGCGCGTACGCGTCGTGATCCTGCGTGTCGAGCGCCGCGCGCATCGCGTCGAGCCAATCGCGCAACACAGAGAGCATGCGCGCGTCGATACGCACTGCCAGCATCCGGCACGCCGCCTCTTCGAGCACCGCGCGCACCGCGTAAATCTCATCCGCTTCGGCCAGCGACACCGTCCGCACGAACACGCCACGGTTTTTCTCGGTGCGCACGAGGCCGGCCTGCTCCAGCGCGCGAAACGCTTCGCGCACCGGTCCGCGCGACACCTGCAAACGCGCGGCCCAGTCGGCTTCGTTGAGTTTGTCGCCGGGTGTCAACGCGCCTTCGACGATGTGCCGCTCGATTTCGTCGCGTACCAGCGTGGTCAACGAATGCCTGCGCACCACGTCGATCGGATCGACTGAAGACGTTTGCATATATTCGGTCATTTTGACAAATTTTGCCACATCGAAATGTGCCGACGCGCGACGGCGGCACGCCGGCACCCTTCCCGAAAAGAGGTTCGTCAGTCTGCCCGGCGACGTGGCACGCGCGCGGCGATCAACAGCAACGCGGCGAGCGACACCATCAGCAGAATCAGCGACAGCGCGGAGGCCGGCAGGTAGTAGCCGCGCTCCACCTGGCCGACGACGACGATCGGCACCGTCGCGAAGCCGGGCGGGTACACGGTGAGCGTGGCGCCGAGCTCGCCGAGCGACAACGCGAAGCCGAGCGCGAGGCTGGCGCGGATCGCCGGCACCAGTTGCGGCAGCACGACGCGGCGCAGCACCATCGACGGCGGCGCACCGAGGCTCGCGGCCGCTTCGCGCAGAATCGTCAGCTCGGGACGCAACGCGGCGGCCGCGCAGCGGTAGCAGAACGGCAGCACCAGCGCGAGCTGCACGAACACGACGATCGCCGCCGAGCTCGACAGATCGAGCGGCCGCTTGTGATACGCGATCAGCACGGCGAGCCCGAGCACCACGCTCGGCACGCCGTTGGGCATCATCGCGATGGTGTCGACCACGGCGCCGAGGCCGCGACGGTCGCGTCCTTCGAGCGCCAGCGCGAGCCACAGGCCGAGCATCGTGCCGAGCACCGCGACGCCCATACCGATTTCGAGGCTGGTGCTGAGCGCGTCGAAGTCGCTGGAACCGAGGCGTTCGAACCAGCGCATGCTGAAGCCGTCGGGCAGGATCGTGCCGGACCAGTGCGCGGCCACGCTCGACAACGCGACGACCAGCACCGGCAACACGAACAACCAGAAACACAGCAGCGCGGCGAAGCCGAGAAACAGGCCGCCGAGCAGGCGTGCGGGCAGACTGCGGCGCACCGGCCGCGCTTTCTTGTGCATGACCGGCAAAACGGTCGGGTCGAGTTCAACGGCCATGGCCCGCTCCTTTCACCTTGCGACGGTTGACCTGGCGGTACAACGCGTACAGCGACAAAGACATGATCAGCATCACGACCGCGCCGGCGGCGGCGGTCGGCAGATCGAGATCGACGGTGGCCGAGCTATAGATCGCCACCGGCAACGTGATCAGATGCGCGCTACCGAGCACGAGCAGAATGCCGAACTCGTTCAAGGTGAGCAGAAAACACAGAATCGTGCCGGCCGCGATACCCGGCCACGCGAGCGGCAGGATCACCTTGAACGCGACCATCCAGGTGCTCGCGCCGAGACTGCGTGCGGCTTCGATCAGACGCATGTCGAGCGTGGCGAACGAGGCCAGCGTCGGACGCACGACGAACGGCGCGTAGAACACCACTTCCGCGAGAATCACGCCGCCCACGCCGAATAGAAAATCGAGCGGCGGCGCCTGCAGATGAAACAGCCGCTGCAAGCCGATACTGACCGAGCCTTGCGAGCCGTACAGAAAGATCAGCGTAAACGCGACCAGAAACGACGGAAACGCGACGAACAGTTCGAGAAAGCGCGTCACCATGCGCGCGCCCGGAAACGGCTTGAAAAACAGCAACGACGCCAGCGCCACGCCGAGCAGCGAAGCCAGCCCGGCGCTCGCGAACAGAATCCACAGCGTCGTACCGATCACGCCGCGCGTTTCCGGATTGCCGAAGAATTGCGCATACGCCTGCACGCTCAAGCCGTGCGCGCCGGTCAGGCTCAGCAACACGAGGCGGATCAGCGGATAGATCACCAGCGGACCAAGCACCACTACCGCGATGAACAGAAGGTGCCATTGCGCCATGCGCTCGCGCCGCTTTACCGCCGCCGTGTGCGAGGCGGCGCTGGCGCGGCGGCGAGCCGCGGCGGCATCGGCAGCGGCGGCTGCGCCGAGCGAATCGGACGTATCAGGGGTTGATAAGGACGACATCGTCAGCCTCGTAATGCAGGGAAACACGCGCGCCCTTCTCCGGCATCATGCCGTGGCCGCGCTGCATCTGGACCAGCACCGGTTCGTTGGGCATGGCGTCGAGCAGGACCGATACCGACAACACCGCGCCGTACCATTCGACCGAGGTAATCGCGCCGTGCAATTGACCTTCGCCGAGCGGCACGATGCGCAACGCCTCCGGACGCAGACAGGCAACCCGGTCGCGTTCGTTGTAGCGCACGTCGCCCATGCCGAAGGCGACCTGCGGCGGCAGCAGATTGGCCGCGCCCAGATAGCGCGCGACGAAGCCGTCGTTCGGCGTGTCGTACAGCTGCTGCGGCGTGCCGAGCTGGGCGATGCGGCCTTCGCGCATCAGCAGCGTGCGGTCGGACAGCACCAGCGCGTCGTCCTGATCGTGGGTCACGCAGACGATCGTCAGATTCGGCAGGCGCTCGTGCAGCGCCTTCAGTTCGGAACGCACCGAGGCGCGCAGATTGGCGTCGAGTGCGGAAAGGGGTTCGTCGAGCAGCAGCACGTCGGGCTCGATCACCAGCGCGCGGGCGAGCGCCACGCGCTGCTGCATGCCGCCCGACAGTTGCGCGGGCATGACGTGACCGGCGTCGCCGAGCTGCACCAGCTTCAAGGCATCGGCCACGCGCCGGGCGACGTCCTTGGACGGCGTGCGGCGCGCGCGCAAACCGAACGCGACGTTATCGAACACCGACAGATGCGGAAACAGCGCATAGCTCTGGAACAGCAGACCCAGATTGCGCTTGTGCGGCGGCACGTGCGTGAGGTCGTGACCGGCCACGGTCAGCGTGCCGGACAAGCCGTCCGCTTCGATAAACCCGGCGATGAACCGCAACAAGGTGGTCTTGCCACAACCGCTGCGGCCCAGCACGGTGAGCAGTTCGCCGCGCTGAATGGTCAACGACAGATCGTCGAGCACCGTACGCGAACCGAAGCGCACCGTCAGATGATCGATCTGCACGCCGCCCGGCGTGGTCGAACGCGCGGCGTCGAGCGCGTCCGGTGAGGCGCCGAGTGCGCCTGGGTGAGCAAGACTGGCCGTATTCACCGGGTTCATCCTCCAACAAGATTAATGCTGACGCGGCGCCCCGGGAGACCCGGAGGCGCCGCCTGACTCTATTGCTTCAACCGCGTTGCATTGCTACTTCAATAGCGTTGCCACTTCGGCCGCGCGGTTCAGCCGTGCGTTTCAGGCGCGCGGCGAATCACGGCTTATTTCGGCTTGACCACGTCGAGCTGCTTGCCCGACGAACCGATCACGTCGTTCTTCCAGCGTGCGGTCCAGTCGGCTTTCTTCGCCATCACCTGGTTCCAGTCGACCGGAATCAGCTTCACGCCGGCGATCGCCTGCTTGACGGCTTCGCCGTTCTTGCCGGCGAGCGGCACGTCGGTGCGGCCCGGAATACCGAAGATGTCCGGCACCTTCGACTGCACGTCCGTCGACATCAGATAGTCGATCAGCTTCTTGCCTTCCGCCTGGTTCGGACCGTTCTTGATCAGGCCGATCGCGTACGGCAACTGGAACGTGGTCGGCTGGCCGCCGGCCGTGGCCGCGAGGAACACCGGCTTGAGCGACAGGCCGCCGTTGGCGGCATCGTCCAGATCCATCTGCAGATCGCCGTTGGCGACCGCGATTTCGTTGCGCGACAGCAGCACGTCGAGGTAGCCCGTGCCCTTGGTGTGGAACTTGGCGCTGTTTTCGAGCTTCTTCAGATAGTCGAACGCCTTGTCTTCACCCATCAGCGACGACGTCAGGATGATCACCGCCATGCCGTCGCCGGCCGTGGCCGGGTTCGAGTAGGCGATCTTGCCCGAGAAGTCCGGGTGCAGCAGATCGGCGAACGTCTTCGGCTGGGTCTTGGTGACTTCCGGGTTGATCGCGAACGAGAAATAGTTGTTCACGAAGGTCGCCCACGCGCCGTTCGGCGCCTTGGCGATGGCCGGCACGTTCTTGTAGTTGGCGCTCTGATACGCCTGCAGCAGGCCGCTCTGATCGGCTTGCTGGATGAACGGCGGCAGCGTGACGATCACGTCGGCCTTCGGCTGATCTTTTTCGATGGTGGCGCGGTTCACTACTTCACCGCTGCCTGCCGTGACGATGTTGACCTTCACGCCTTCCTTCTTTTCGAAGGCCGGCAGCACATCCTTGTAAAGGTTTTCGAGGCCGTCGGCGGTGTACAGGACCACGGCGTCAGCCGCGTGAGCCTGAATGGCCGTGCCGCCGAACGCTGCCGCGGCGACCAGTGCCGGCAACAGCTTGCGTGCGAGACCGGCGGTGGCGTGAAGGGAATTCGTCTTTGTCATGTCGCTCTCTCCGAAAGGCAAAAAACCAGACGGTCGGGATGTCCCGATACCTGTTGTGATTGAACGGCGGTAGCGCCGCGCCGCATGCGTGTTGCCCGCAGCCAGTCGTCGTGCCCGACTCCGCATATTGCAGATTGCCGACAACTTTGCCGCTTCCTCTTCAGCCTGACTTACAGCTCACCTACGACACACTCGCTGCACTGCCATGCCTGAACGGGCAGTGCAAGGATCACAGGTTTCCATGACAACGCCATGACGATTCTGGCGAATTCCAAAAAATGACACAATTCGCCAATAATATCCAAATCGTCGTTTCGTCGACCCGAGCGGGCGGCGATCCTTCAACCGTCCATTTCCCCAGCCGACGGAGGCCCGCGTGAACCCTGCCCACGACCCGATCCTGCTGACTCCAGGGCCGCTCACCACGTCATCGCGAACCCGCAAGGCGATGCTGCGCGACTGGGGTTCGTGGGACGCCGCTTTCAATCGCATGACGCACAGCGTCTGCGCCGAGCTGGTGAACATCGTGCATGGCGAAACCGACTACGTGTGTGTGCCGCTGCAAGGCAGCGGCACATTCGCGGTCGAAGCGGCCATCGGTACGCTGGTGCCGCGTCAAGGCTGTGTGCTGGTGCCGAACAACGGCGCGTATTGTGCCCGTCTGATCCGGATATTGCAGCGTATGGGGCTTGCTTATGTCGAATTGGCGCTGCGCGAGGACCAACCGGTCAGCGCCGCCGCCGTCGAAGACGCCTTCAATCGCGATTCGCGCATCAGCCACGTCGCGCTGGTTCACCTCGAAACCAGCGCCGGCCTGCTCAATCCGCTCGACGATATCGCCGCGGTATGTCAGCGGCACGGCAGGCGCCTGATCGTCGACGCGATGAGTTCGTTCGGCGCGCTGCCGATCGATCTGCGGCGCGGCAGCATCGACGCGATGATCTCGGCGAGCGGCAAATGTCTCGAAGGCGTACCGGGAATGGGCTTTGTGATTGTGCGCCGCAGCGAGCTCGAACAGAGCGAGGGACGCTCGCCGTCGCTCGCGCTCGATCTGTACGATCAATACGCGTATATGCAGAAGACGACGCAGTGGCGCTTCACGCCGCCCACGCATGTGGTCGCCGCATTGCGCGAGGCGCTCGACCAGTTCGCGGCCGAAGGCGGTCAGCCGGCGCGCGGCGCGCGTTATGCGCGCAATTGCGCAACCCTGGTGAGCGGCATGAAAGCGCTCGGCTTCGAGCCGTTTCTGCAAGCGGAGGTACGGGCGCCGGTGATCGTCACATTCCATGCGCCGCGCGATCCGGCCTGGAACTTCGCGCATTTCTATGCAGCGGTGCGGGACGAAGGCTATGTGCTGTATCCCGGCAAGCTGACGCAGGTGGAGACGTTTCGCGTGGGTTGCATCGGCGCGATCGATGCGGACGATCTGCGCAACGCGGTCGCGGCGATCGATCGCACGCTCGTGCGGCTGGGGATTCGGGTGCGTCAGGCGGAGTAGCTTCAGGCGGAGCCGCCTTTGCGCACGGCCAGCGCGAATTAGCGGTAACAGCCCGACCGCTTCTGCTACGCGATCAGAATTTCCGGCCCGTGCGCCGCGATCGCCTTACCGAGCGTGCGCTCGGGGGCCAGTTCGGTCACCAGATAACGCGCCGACTCGATGCCGTTGATGCGCACCGGCGTCACGCGGCCGAACTTCGAATGGTCGGCGACGATCACCACCATGTCGGCGGCGGCGATCATGCGGCTGCGCACCTCGGCGGCCATACGGCTGTAGTCGGTCAGATAGCCGTCCGGCGAAATGCCGCCCGCGCCGATGAACGCGAAATCCGCGTGGTACTGCGTGAGTTGATGCACGGTGTCGAGACCGAAGGTGGCGTCTTCGATATCCGACAGCTCGCCGCCCAGCAGCGTGACGCGATTGTCGTTACGCCGGCCGAGCAGCAACGCGATGCGCCAGTCGTTCGTGTAGACCGTCAAGCGATGCCGGTCCAGCAGCGCCCGCGCCACTGCCTGCGTAGTGCTGCCCGAGTCGACGATCAGCGACGCGCCGTCCGGCACGAACTCCGCCGCGCGCTCGCCGATGGCGCGCTTCGCGCCGGCATTCGCGGCTTCGCGCGTATCGAGATCGGGCTCGCGCCGGTCGCTCGAGAGCGCGCCGCCGTGGGTGGTGACCAGCAGACCGCGCCCGGCCAACGCATTCAGATCGCGCCGAATCGTCTCGCGCGACACGTTCAGTTCGCGCACCAGCTCGGCGACCGACAGCGCGCCGGTTTTGGCGACTTGCGCCAGGATGTATTGATGACGTTGTTCTGCGAGCATCGAGTGATGGCCGGAAGCCGGCGCATTGGGGTTTCGCCACGGTTGGAGAAGGCCGGCGTATTGTATTACGCGTGACGCGGCGATGCGCCAATTGACGCGCCGACCTGCTAACCTGATCACCCTGGCCGCGCGCCGACGTTTTGTCGAACCCGCCTCGTCCCTCCACTGAACTGCCGATGCCGCCACTGCTTCGCCGCTTATTGCTGCTGTTCCACGCGCTGCGCTACGGCGCGCGTCTGATCTGGCTGGCTGCGCCCCCCGACCACAAACTGCACTGGATGATCCAGCTGGTCGGCCGGGTTCAGGCGTCCGGTCGCAGCGGCGCGAGTCTGCACGGCGTGCTGCCGGCGCTCGGGCCGCTCGCCAGCCGCTTTGCGAAGACGCTCGCCGAGCGGCCCGAACTCGCCACGGGCACCTTGCACGACGCGATCGACGCCATCGATCACATGGAAGCCCCGCTGCCGCCCGAAGAATCCGCAGCGGCGTTGGCGCGCGCGTTCGGCCGGCCGCTCGACACCCTGTTTAGCGCCGTCGACCTGACGCCGGTGCGCGGCGGCTTCGCCGAACAGACGCACCTGGCGCGCCTGCTCGTGCCGGTCAACGGTCATAGCGAAGTGGCAATCAAGTTGCTGCGCGCCGACCAGTTGCAACAGATCGGCGACGAGCTCGCGCTGCTGCGCTGGGTCGCGCGCTGGATGGAAAAACTTTCGCGCCGCGCACGCCGCCTGCAGTTGCGCGCGCTCGCGCAGCGTTTTACCGACGACATCCAGCGCCGCTTCGATCTGCGCGCCGAGGCCGCCAATCTGAGCCAGACCGGCCACCATTTCGACGGCGACAAGCGCATCGTCGTGCCGGACGTGATCTGGAATCTGTGCACCAATCACACGCTGACCATGCAACGCATCAGCACCTTGCCGGCGAGCGATCTGCCGGGCTTGCATGCGCATCGCGTCAGGCTCGCGCCGCTCGCCGCGCATATCGTCGAGGTGGTGACCGAGCAGGCGTTCGAGCACGGCTTCTTCCACGCCACGCTCGACGCCCGGCGCGTGCGTGTGAGCATCGAGCCGGACACGCTGGGGCGTCTCGTGCTGGCGGAGTTTTCGATCATGTCGAGTCTGTCGACCGGCGAACGCGAGTTCTTCGTACACGGCGCGAGCGCGCTGTTCGACCAGGACTACGCGCGCCTTGCCGACATGCATCGCGCGGCCGGACACGTGCCGCACGACACGCGCGCGGAAATGCTCGAAGCCGAATTGCGCACGCGTGCCGAAGCGCACTTCGCGGCCGCACCGGAAGACCGCTCGGCGGGCTCGCTGTTTCATCATCTGCTGCATGCGGTGCATCCGTTCGACGGCGCGGTGCCGGGGCGGCTCGCCACGGCGCAACGATCGTTCCAGCAAGCGGAGATGCTGGCGCGTGCGCTGCATCCGGGCGTCGATACGTGGAATATCACGCGCGGCGTGCTGGCGGGGATCGCGCGGCGCGATCTCGATCATCGCGGCTGGATCAAGCGTCTGTCGCGTGAATTGCCGCATCTCGCGCACATGCTGCCGCGCGTGCCGCAACTGGCGGTGCGTTATCTGCAGCACGAGCACGACCGCGCGCGGACGCCGCGGCAGAGCGCGCAACTGATGGCGGATATCGGTCGTGAATATCGGCGCACGCGGGTGTTGCTGTGGGCGTGCGCGGTGTGCGGCGGGGTGCTGGGGGCGGGGACGGTTTTGTTGATGTGGTGAGATCGTGGGCGTGCGAGGCGTCGATGTCTGTGCGATGCGGATGCCGACGCCTGTACGACGCAGGCGCGAGCGCCAACGTTCACCTGTAAGCCTGCGCCCATTGCAGCTTCGAACAAGACACACTGCATGCACCTCGACAAGATGGCGGTTTTTCCACGCCACCCTCACCCATGCTCGCTTCGTCAATCGCCGCGCTGTTCGTCGTGTTGTGGTCGACCGGTTTCGTGGTCGCCCGCGCGATCACGCCCTACGCCGATCCCAATCTCTTTCTGCTGGCGCGCTTCGGCGGCACGGCGCTGATCTTCGCGCTCGTCGCGCTGGGCGCTCGCGCAACATGGCCAGGCGGCCGCGACCTCGGCAAGCATCTGCTGGCGGGCGCGCTGCTGCAAGGCGTCTATCTCGGCGCCGGCTATTGGGCCGTGGCGCAAGGGCTCAGCGCCGGCGTGATGGCCTTGCTCGGCGCGCTGCAGCCGCTCGCCACCGCCGCCGTCGCGGCGCCACTGTTCGGCGAACGCCTGTCGCGCCGCGGCTGGACCGGCATGGCGCTCGGTCTGGCCGGTGTCGCACTGGTGCTCGAACCGAAGCTGGCATCCGCCGCCGCGCCCGCGTCGCATGGCAACGCGCCGGCGTGGCTGGTGGTGCTGATTTCAGTGGTCGCGGTCGGCGCGATCACAGCGGGTACCTTGTTTCAGAAGACATCGCTGGCCAAGGCCGATATTCGCAGCGCAAGCGCGGTCCAGAATTTCGGCGCGGCGCTCGTCGCCGGTTTGCTGGCGCTCGCGCTGGGCGAGCATCGCTGGATCGTATCGTTCACGTTGTGGGCGTCGTTGGCGTGGGGGATCGTGATGCTGTCCGGTATCGGCGTCACGCTGCTGGTGTGGATGGTTCGGCGCGGCGACGCGGCGCGCGCTACCGCGCTAATGTTTCTCGCCCCGCCGCTCGCCGCGCTCGAAGGGTATATCGGCTTCGGCGAGACGTTGCTGCCGGTGCAGATCGCGGGGTTCGGCGTCGCTCTGGTGGGGGTGTTGCTGGCGCGCTCGTGAATGTGGCGTGCGACGGCGCTCGTGGTCTGCCAAGCGCAGCGAATTGATGCGCCGGCGGGCAAGCTGCCAGCGCGACCATCAGCGGCTGCAGCTGTGACTGTGACTGTGACTGTGACTGTGACTGTGACTGTGACTGTGACTGTGACTGCGACTGTGACTGCGGCTGCGACTACGGCTGCGACAAATCAATCCGCCGTGTCCGCCGCGGCCGGCACCTTCGCGCGCGCCTTGCCGCCCGGCAGCGGCGACCACGCCGGGCGACTCTTGCGCCCGGAGTCCACCACGACGATGTAGCGGCCCGCCCACGGCGTGACCTGACGATCGCTTTTCAACACCCACAGCGATTTGCCCGATTCGACCAACGCGACATAGCCGGCATCCAGAATGCCGTAGTGATCGAGAAAGACATTCAACGACGCGGGAATCCGCACGCAGCCCTTCGAGTGGCGAATGCCGAGCACCTGCTCCAGGCGATCGGGGTCGGTGGCGTGCATCTGGAAACGCATCTGCGAGATGCCACCCTTGCCCCAGCCTCGTTCGCCCTGCGCCCAACCGAGGTCGAAAATGCGCATATCGCGTTTGCCGTAGCCGCGAATGTGGTTTTCGTTCGGCGTGCCTTCGGAACGGAAATCCATATTGGCGGGCGTATGGTCGAACACGCCGAGCGGCGTGATGAAGTGGTCGTACTCGCCCGGGCGACCGGTGGAAACCGGCGCCGCGCCGATCATCTGCCAGGTGTCGGCCGGCGCGGCGCGGAAATAGATGAACAGCGCCTGCACGTTGGCGTTGCGATCGACCATCACGACGTATTGGCCCGACAGATTGCCCAGCGCGTGGTCGGTGAGCGTCGTTTGCAGGCGCTCGGCGTAGGCGCGTTGTTCCGTGAGCGGAACTTTCAAGCGGCGTGTGACGTCTTTCGCAAACATGTCGCGCAGCAGTAACGCGCGATGCGGGTCGACCACGCCCGCGGCGTCGGGTGCGGCGACGGTTGATGCGGGCGATGCGGTTGATGCCGCGGCAGCTGTCGGACGGTTCGTGGCCGTGGATGCAGCTCCCGGCGCGGATGCCGACCGCGACGGCGCACCGTTCGACGACGCCGCAGCCGCCGATGCAGAAAGCCCGTCCGGATTCGACGCCGCCGCAGACACCGGCACCGCCGACGCGACGCTACACGACAGCGAGCACAACACAGCCACACACACACGAGTCAGACGACGAAGATGACCGCCCGCGCATTGCGCGTGCGAAACGGAAGAGAAAACCGGCATACCCATCACTTTCTTCACGTCGTGCCGACGCTTCGCCGATACGCAAGGCGAGCGATCGGAAACAGGCTGGCCAGGCCGATTGGAGTAGTTCATCGCGTGTTTGAGCAAACCTGATTATTATTGACAGCTCGCCGGCTCATGCGGCGCTCGGAACGAGGATGTTACTTAGCGCATTGCGATCTGTCGATCCTGCCTCGCGAGCCGACCCGCCTCACTTTCCCCGGCGCGCCAACGCCAAAGCTGCAACACTGCGCAATCGCGCGAGGGAGCACCAGAGAATCATGACGCAACAGGATCCATTCGCACGCCAAGCCGCCATCGCCGCGGAAATGCACATGGGCGCCGAGTTCGACGCCGCGCGGGAGATCGAGCGCCGGGTCGCTTTTCTGGCCGACTATCTGCGTGGCAGCGGCCTGAAGACCTACGTGCTCGGTATCAGCGGCGGCGTCGACTCGACCACGGCGGGGCGGCTTGCGCAACTCGCCGTCGAGCGACTGCGCGCGGCGCAGTACGACGCGCGCTTCGTCGCGGTTCGCCTGCCCTACGGCGAGCAGAAAGACGAAGCCGATGCACAGCAAGCGCTACGCTTTATCCGCGCGGACGAAAACCTCGCCATCGACATCAAACCCGCCGCCGACGCCATGCTGGCCGCGCTGCATCAAAGCGGCGTGCCGTTCGCAGACGAATCGCAGCAGGATTTCGTGCACGGCAATATCAAGGCGCGGCAGCGCATGATCGCGCAATACGCAGTGGCCAGCGCACGCGCGGGCGTGGTGATCGGCACGGATCACGCGGCCGAATCGCTGATGGGCTTCTTCACCAAGTTCGGCGACGGCGGCGCCGACGTGCTGCCGCTCGCCGGCCTGAACAAGCGTCGCGTGCGCGCGGTGGCCAAAGCACTGGGCGCACCCGAGGAATTAGCGCACAAAGTGCCGACCGCCGACCTCGAAATGTTGCGTCCGCAACGACCCGACGAAGACGCCTACGGCATCCCCTACGACGACATCGACGACTTTCTGGAAGGCAAGCCGGTGAGCAATGCGGCTCGTCAGGTCATCTTGCGTTTTTACGAGTCGACCCGTCACAAGCGGGCGTTGCCGTACACGCCGTTCGACTGGCCGGCGCAAGCCAGCAAGGAACGAAACCGGCAAGTTAGCGAACGAAGGACGAAAGACGAAAGACGAAGGAAGGTGGACCGCAGACGGCGGAGTGCAAGCGCGGAGTCTTGAAAAAAGCGCGCGCCTCCGTCTCACCACCGGCCGCACAACAGGCCAAGGCGAAAGCGAACTTCTACGACGCCATGCGCGCGGGCGTGGCCACACCTACGCTACATCTGCGATGTCAGTCGACAAAACCGCGCCAAGCAGTAAAGCAGCAAAGCAGATCAGCGAGCGGCCGGCGGCTCATCACCGAACAGATCGGCGCTCGCCTCGAGTGTCTGGCCGTGCAACTGTTTGCCATGAATCTCGCGCGCGATCACGTCGCCCACATACGGCACGTCCGCATTCAGCTCGACCGTGGCGTACGCACTGGGCTTGCCGGCGTCGACCACCTCGATATGCTTCGCGTAATGCCCGAGCTCGCGTTTGAGGAATTCCCGCACCTCTTCGGCACTACAGGCTTGCGCAATGTTGCGCACGATCAGGTTCATGCAGCCTATCCTCGGCGCGCGCCGCGATCGGAGTCACGATCCGCGCTTTGCACGCGCACAGGGCGCAGTGCCGCGCGTTGCTTCGCCTGTGCCGCCGCGAGTTCGCGGATCAGCGCGGCGCCGGCGGCGCCCAATGCAGCCAATGACAAATAGAAGGCAATCATTCAAATCTCCCCAGCGAAATTCGTCCTAATTTCAGCATAGTCGTCATCGACCACGAAAGCGATGCGACACCGCGTTGTCGAAGATGAACTTTTAAAGACCTGCCTCAATGCACTGTACCTGAATAAGGCCGGTCAAAAATAGCAAAACAGCGGTTCATTTACCGATGCAAGCCCGCTCTTGCGACCAACGTCACACATCGGTTGCAAAAAACGGGCCTCGATATGCAGTGCCGCAGCATCCTGCCGGGGGACGTGCGCAAGGCGCGGGCTGATCGCGGGGATCCGATCAGTCCGCTGCTTGCACGTTGGCCGCGCTCACCCACCACGCATTCTTGCCGTGCGGCTGCTGAACCAGCACCGCCGACGGATCGTCGACGCCGTCGTCCGCGACTTCACACACCGCGAGACCGTCCGGCAGATGTTTGACCTCACCGGCCTCCTGGAACAGCGCGATACGTTGCGCGCTCAACGGTCGCAGTTGCTTGTACACGTCGAAGCTGATGGCGGCGGGCACGTCGCCGCGAATCTGCAAGGCGCCGGCTTTACCGCACGGTACGGGCGCGGCGGCGAATGCAGCGGCGCTGCCGAACAGGCAGCTTAAAGCGAGCGCCGCAGCGGCAAGACGTGAATGGCTCATGATGACTCTCCGGAAAAAAATGTGGGGCAGCGCGCCGCCCTCGGCAAGCGAAGCGACGCGACTCGACACGCGTGGATGAACGAAACCGTGCCGCGCGAAGGCGCGGGGTCTCACGGCGGACTGCCGTGCCCGGCGCCGCGCTCCGCGCTTTCGCCGATCGCAACGTCGAGCCGGCTGATATCGCAGGACGTTTGACTGAAACCCGAATACACCACCGACCAGTTGCCGACGATCGCGGCTTGCGCCTCGGCAAGGCTCAACTTGCCCT
This sequence comes from Paraburkholderia bryophila, assembly GCF_003269035.1. Classification (GTDB taxonomy): domain Bacteria; phylum Pseudomonadota; class Gammaproteobacteria; order Burkholderiales; family Burkholderiaceae; genus Paraburkholderia; species Paraburkholderia bryophila. The sequence continues at coordinate 17,618 of NZ_QLTK01000043.1, forward strand.
CGCAGACGCAACGCTTGAGCATGACCGCCGCGCGCGCCTTGCGGCGCTCGCCCTGCTGGCCGGCCCAAGGCAGAAGATCGAGATTGGCGGGTGCGTTCGGGGAACCGCCCAATACGACAGGCACGCGCCGGTCGATAGCGAACGCCGTGCCGTTGTCGGCCTCGATGCCGCGTTCGGCGAGCAGGCGATTTTTGTGCGCCATCAGTTCGCCGAACGGCGGCGCCACGGTATCCGCATAACCGGTCCGGCAGATCGTCTCGCCGACGGATTGCTGCGTGACGCGTTCGTCGAGCATGTCGGCATCTTGCGCGCGGACCTCGCCCATGCGCATAGCGAGTGCCATGGTGAAGCCGAGCAGCAACGCGACGCGCGCCCTGCCGCGAAAACGCGCCAGGCCGCAACGGCGCGTTAGCACCGATGCAACTGCTTCTTCGTAAGTACCGCTGGTCGGGTCGCTGGAATGAGAGCGACGCCCGGTTGCAATGCCTGCGTTCATCGGTCGGCGCGCCGGCAGCGGCACGCAATAGTTCAATTCGCGGACCAATTAGAACACATTCAAAATGCTTACGTAAAACGCAGTACCTCACGCTTGTCCGTGGACAAGCGTGAGTGCCCGTTACCTCGCGCTGCCAAGCCCGTTACTTCGCGACTCACTTCGCCCCTTGCCGCTCCCCTTACTTCGCCACGCGAGCCTGCAAGGCGCGAATCCGCCCGAGCGCCTGCGTGTTCGATACCGTCGTGTCGTACATCTTCGCGAGGTCGGCCTTCAACGCGGTACGCGACGCGCCGTCGAGATACACCATGTGCCCGGACGGATAGAAGCGCGCCGACAGGTTCTGCCGCACCTGCGCACTGAGTAACGGCATTTGCTGCAGGTCGAGCACGGTCTGATAGAACGGCGTGACGAAATCGTAGAAGCCGTTCGCCGACAGCACCTTGAGATCGGGATTGAGCGCCATCACGGCGGCGAGATCGCCGGCGGTATAGAGAATGATGTTGCCCTTCGCGTCTTTGCCCTTCTGCGCGCCGGTCGGATCGATGTGGCTGAAATCCCAATACTGGAATGCCTGATCGTTCAGATCGGTGAACGACGAATTCGACGTGTACTTCAACTGCTCGTTCAGGTACACGTTCCACATCGTCGTATAGACGCCGGTGACCGCCGTCATGGTCGGATCGTTGCCGCCGGAGTTCGGGTCGATCTTGCCGGCAATGCCCGTGTCGATCGCCGTCACGCGGCCGTCGTACTCGCCGAGCGCGAGACCCTGTGACTTCAGCAAGGTGGTGAGGAAAAGCGAATTGCCGCGACTGTCGTACGAGGCGATATCGAGGCTCCACGCTTGCAGCGTCGCCTGGTCGATGCCGGTGTATTCGCTCAGTTTCTCGACCGTCGCGGAATCGGTGGTGGGAAATTTGCGTAGCGCGGCCAGATAGTCGGTGCGCGCGAATTGCGCCACCTCTTCGGCAAACGTGCCGAGATCCGTGGGCCGTGGCGCGATGCCGAGTTTCTTGTGATACCACGCGTCCGCTGCCGCTGTCGGCAACGCGCCGACCGGATTGCCCGACTGTGTGTAATCGAGAATCGACGATTGCAGCGTGATGCCGTTCAGATCGACACCGTCTTCGTGCAGCCGATAGGCCAGCACGCAGCTCCGTGCCGTGCCGTACGACTCGCCGTACAGATACTTCGGCGAATTCCAGCGGTTGTTCTTGGTCAGAAAACGCTTGATGAACTGCTTGAGCGAATCCGCGTCCTGATCGACGCCCCAGAAGGCGCGGTTGGTTTTCGGTGCGATCGCCGCCGAGTAGCCGGTGCCGACCGGGTTGATGAACACGAGGTCGCTCTTGTCGAGCAGGCTGTCCGGGTTGTCTTCCATCTCGTACGGCGCGGGCGGCGTGAAGCCGGGCATCGAGGTCTTGATACGGCGCGGCGCGAACGAGCCCAGCAGCACGAACACCGAAGACGACCCCGGGCCGCCGTTATAGAAGAACGTGACCGGGCGCGTTTCTTCCTTCTGGTTGTCTTGCGTGAAGGCCACGTAGAACAGGCTGGCCTCCGGCAGCGAACTGCTCGGGTCGACGATCACGAGGTGACCCGCGGTCGCGGTGTAATCGATCTTGTGCCCGCCGATCGAGATCGAATGATGGGTCACCGCGGCGGTCTCGGCGGTTTCGGTAATGGAATCGTCCGGCCCATTGCCGTAGGCAACCGGATCGAAGAACGGCTGATCGCCGCCCTTGTGCGCGGCCCCGGCGGCGGCCGAAGCATGCGCATTGTGCGACGACTGCGGACTAGCGGAAGCTGACTCGGTGTTCGTCATGATCGCTCCATGGGTACGTTCACGTCTGGTTGGCCGTCTCTGCAAACCTGACTATAGTGCGGCCGCTACCTTCTGACCATTGGGACTGCCGAGTCCCGTGCAGGCGTCCCAACCCACCGACGCCTCATAACTCCCGTTATTGCCTTGCGTGATGTCGTTGCACACGCCGGCCGCCTTGTACAGCTTGGGGTTGATAAAGCCGACCGGCTGGCCCTTTGCCGCGTTGATCCGCGCGATCAGCGCGGCCCACAGCGGAGCGACCGCGCTGGTGCCGCCGACCACCGTCTGCGAGCCGTCGATCAGCACGCTGTAGCCGGTCACCGGCGAGGCGTCGCCCGCCACGTCCGGCACGCCGCGCCCGCTGAGCGCCGTCTTGACGCCCTTGGCCGAGGTGGACGACAAACCCTGCTGCCACACCGGCACCGGAAATGCCCGACTCACGCCGCCGCCGGTCGCGCCGCCTTGCGAGCCGTCGTTCCAGACCACCTCGTGCGTGATCGACGTGCCCGACGCGGTCAGATTCGTGCCGCCGCAAGCCAGCACATACGGGCTCGACGACGGAAAATCGACCTCGTTGCCGCTGCTCACGCCGTCGCTCGAACCGCTGTCGCCCGAGGCCACGCAGACCGTCACGCCGAGCGCGGCGGCCGACTGCAGCGCGCTGTTGAACGCCTGCAGCGACTGGCTGGTCCAGTTCGATTCCGGGCCGCCCCAACTGATCGAAATCACCGACGGCTTGTTGGTCGTGTCGTGGATCGCGCGGCTCACCGCGTCGATGAAACCGGCGTCGCTGTTCTGCGTGAAATACACCGCGACCGTCGCGCCCGGCGCAATCGAGCCGACGATCTCCACGTCGAGCGTGACTTCGCCGTCCGGCCCGGACGGATCGCCGCTCGGCTGATTGCTGCCCTGATCGACGCCGACCGATTTCACCGTGGGCGAACCGACACCGAGACTCGCGAAATATGCTTTCAGGTCGGACGTGTTGTAGCCGCCGCCGAGTTCGACGATACCGACGCACTGCCCGCTGCCGTCGCCCTGCGGATACTGATAGAGCGCCGCGAGCTGCGGCGGCGTGAACGACACCTGATGCCCCCTGGCCGGCTGGAACGGCGGCCGGATGCGGAAGTGCGGCCGCGCCGGCGGCCGGTTGTCGAGCCCGAGCACGGCTTCGACCACACCGTTCAGATCGTCCGGCACGCTGATCGTGCCGGTACGGCCACGGAATTGACCGGTGGTGTGATGTTCGTAGTGCTCCAGCTTGACCGCGAACGCGCTCTGGAATTGCGCGATCGTGCCGCTCAACAGGACCGAGCGCGCCGCCGGGTCGTCGCGCACCACCGTCAAACCGTGCGCGGCTGCGAATGCCTTGACCTTCGCGAGGTCTTCCGGCGCAGCGCCGTAATCTTTGGCGAAGGCCTCGCGCGACAATGGTTGGACGCTGGGGTCGCCCGCTTCGATACGGCTCATCAACGCATTGAACTGCGCCTGCTGCCGACGGCGCACCATCACGAACACTTCGATCCGCTCCGCCGGATCGCATTGCCCCACGACTTTCGAACCTTGCTCTGCCTTGCGCTCGCTGCCTGGCAGCGGGTGTTGATTGACCATGGTGTCGACTCTCCTGTTGGCGTGACGGCGCGGGCCGCAAAGCGGACCCGACGCACCGCACGCGTCGCTACAAGCTCATTGCCGGACGAGACGGGCTCGCGCGGCACCGTGCTGATTCGAGGACTGCGCCAAACCGTCCGACCAATGCATTCGACCACAGTTCCGGCGCGCGCGGCAGTTAGCCGGATGGCTAACGCCGCGCTGCATCAATACGCATGGCCGACTGCCCGCGCTATGATGCTGCTGCGGCAATCCAGCCGTTACATTGCCTCGCGCGCCACCTGCGCGCACGATCGAAGAATCAGAGGAACCCCATGTCAATTTCGATGTATCAAGCATCCCTGCCCGTGCTGATTCGCGGCCTGACGAACCTGCAGGTCATCCTGGGCAAGGCTCAGGCGCACGCGGCGGAAAAACAGATCGACCCGTCGGTGTTCACGAACGCGCGCCTCGCGCCGGATATGCTGCCGCTGGTACGCCAGGTGTATATCGCGAGCGACACGGCGAAGGGATGCGCCGCGCGTCTGGCCGGCGTCGAAGCGCCAAAATACGAAGACGTCGAACTGAGTTTCGACGACCTGCATGCCCGCCTTCAAAAGACGATTGATTATCTGAAGGAGTTCAATGCGGAACAGATCGACGGTTCGGAAGCGCGTGAGATCACGCTGAAAATGCGCACGGGCCCGATCGAGTTCACGGGCCTGTCGTATCTGCTCGGCTTCGTGCTGCCGAATTTCTTTTTCCACGTCACGACGGCGTACGACATCTTGCGTCACAACGGCGTCGAACTCGGCAAGCTCGATTATCTGGGCGGGATCAAATAAGGCCGGGGAACGCCTGGCAACGCTTAAACACGCGGCTGGAACGCGATGATGGCCATGCCGGCCAGCGTGAACGCGACGCCCGCCAGGTCCCACAGCGTGGGCCGCACCTTGTCCACGGCCCATAGCCACAAGATCGCCACCGCCACATACACACCGCCGTAAGCCGCGTACACGCGGCCCGCGGCGGTGCCGTGCAAGGTCAGCAGCCACGCGAACAGCGCGAGGCTGAGCGCGCCGGGCACCAGCAGCCAGATCGAGCCGCCCTCCTTCAGCCAGCGCCACGGCAGATAGCAACCGACAATTTCAGCGACGGCGGTCACGGCATACAGCAGGAAAGTTTTCATCGAAGGTGGTTAGCGAATGAGCGTGAACCGCATCCCCGTGCGCGGTTCTCTATCGGCTGTATTAACACAATCAGTTGGCGGGCGGGCACGGTGCATGCGAGAGTCCTGCTGTCCTTTACCCATTGCTATTCACTATGAGCACCGATTCTCCCTGTATCGACATCTGCAAGTTCGACAGCAAAACCGGTTTATGTATTGGCTGTTTGCGTACGCGCGACGAGTGCAAAAGCTGGAAGAAGATGAAAGACAAGCATCGCCGGAAAATTATCCAAGACCGTTCGCGGCGCGAGCATAAGCTAAATAAATAGACGCGACGGCCAGGTGCGCCGCGTTGGAAATCTGGCGCGGCGGCGACCCATCAGGCCACTGCCGCGCCGCCTTGACTCATGGAGTCAGATCAAGCCGCTCAATCCAGCGAAAGCCGCAGTGCGAAACCGATCAGCGCCGCCGAAAACGTCCAGCGCTGCAAAGTCTGCGCGAGCGGATGCGCCCGCATCCAGCCGGCAATGCGTGCTGCGCCGACGGCAAACGAAATGTCAAAGCACGCGCCGACCGCGAGCAGCACCAGGCCCAGCTCGACCATCTGCAACGCAACCGGTCCCGCTTCCGGACGCACGAATTGCGGCAGCAGCACGGAGCAGAACAACAACGCCTTCGGATTCAGCAGGTTCGTCAGCAAGCCCTTGACGAACGAGGCCCGCAACGGCTGCGACTCCACGCTCGCAACGGCTGCCGCCGCGCCCGCTTCGGGCAGCGCAAACACCGGCGAACGGAAAATCTGAATGCCGACCCACGCCAGATACACCGCGCCGCCATAACGCACCACGTCGTACAACCACGGTGCGTTGCGCAACAACGCGGCCACGCCACAGGCCGATAGCGTGACGTGCGTGGCACGCGCGAGACCGAGGCCGCCGGCGGCCGCGAAACCGCTGCGTACGCCGCGTCCGATACTGGTTTGCAGGACCAGCGCCATGTCCGGCCCCGGCACGGCATAGACGACGAACAGCGCAGCGATATAGACGACCAGCAAGTGTGCGGAAATCATGGAAACCTCTTGTTTTAAGGGCTTTATCTTGCCGCTGCCGGCGGAGGGTTTGCTGGCGAATTGCAGGTCCACACACCTTAGAATTGGAGGAATACGCTAATATCTCGCCTCCCCGGCACGATTTTCCCTAAGCGCCCCGCAAACGCCCAACATCATGACAACCGACCTCGATAAAACCGACCGCGCGATCCTGGCCGCGCTGCAGAAAGACGGCCGCATGTCGAATGCGCGCCTGGCCGATCTGGTGGGGTTGAGCGAGACGCCTTGCGCGCGTCGGCTGAAGCGCCTCGAACACGACGGCTATATCGACGAGTACCGCGCGGTGCTGTCGCGTTCCGCGCTCGGCCTCGGCGTGGTGGCGTTCGTTTATGTGCGTTTCGCGGTACACGACCGCGCAGTCGCGACCCGCTTCGAACGTGAGGTGCAGGCGATTCCCCGCATTTTGTCGTGCCACAACGTATCGGGCAGCGCCGACTACATCCTGCAGGTGGTGGCGCGCGATCTCGACGATTACGGCACCTTCATGCGCGACGAGATGCGCAGTTTGCCGGGCGTGACGTCGGTGGAATCGGCGCTGTCCTTGCGCGAAGTGAAGGCCAACGGCGGCTTGCCGCTGTTCTGAACGCGAAGCGCGGATCGTGGCATAGTCACCCCTTTGATGCGGCGCGAGCCGCCTGAACGAGCACGGAGTTTTTCATGGAACACGACAAGGCGCGAGCCGAAGAAGCCGCCGCGATGGAACGCGTCCTGACCGCGACCCAGCGGGTCAAGACGGCGTTCACGTCGCTGCAATCGCAATTTCCGCCGGCCGGTAGCGGTCAGCCGTCGCAATTCGCGCTGACCACGTTCGACGCCGCGCTGCAGGAGCTCGAAGACGCCCAAGCCGCGTTCGACGAATTGCTGGGCGACCTGCTCGACGGCAATCGTTAAGGGAGTGGGTTTGCGGCCGCATCCGCTCAAAAAACAATATGGGTCCGCAACCCCACGACCGCTTCATTGCCCACACGCTGCGCCGGATTCAGCGGATCCGGCACACCGCCCGCCGGTCGGAACACGTACTGGAAGTCCGCCTGCACCTGCCACCACGGCGCGACCTGATACTGGTACGTGGCCTCGACCACCGTCTCCGCACTTCGCGACGGATAACCCGGCGTGCCCAGCGCCGCGGTATCGCTCGCGAGACCCTGCGCATGCGAGCCGATCTTTGCGTAGCCGACCGCCAGGCCGGCGACATCGTTGTCGCGTCCCTTGAACGGCGCCTTGAGCGTCACGCCCGCATTCACACCGAGGTCCACCAGATTGCGGTCACCCGGTGCGCCCATGACTCGCGCGAACACGCCTACCGATTGCGGGCTGTCGCCGCCGCGCTGCCAGACGGTCTGATCGGCGACCGCATAAAAACTGTAATCGCCCCGATGATTCGCCGCCACGCCGCTGCTCGCCGGGTTCGCGAGCGAGAGCCCGGTGTTGTCGAAACGCTGGTCGGCGAAATGCTGTGTGTTGTACCAGAAGCCGAGCTTGTAAGTCCCCGGCAATCCGCTTGACGCTGCGCCCGACCCACTCGCCGGCGGCTGATTGATCGCGTACTGCACTTCGCCGATGAACAACGCACCGCCGCGCAGATTGAATTGGGTGCCGTGGCGGTTCTGCTGCTGCGGATCGCCGACGTCGCTCCCTGCCGGATTGCCATTGAACACGCCGGCCTGCACGGTCCATGCATCCGACGGTTTGGCGCGCACGCGCACCCCGAGCGACGCAAGCGGATACGCCGGACCACCCGCAGGCAAATCGATCGACGGCAACACCGGCCAGCCGAACGTCGCGTTGACGAAGGGCGTGGCGAACTGGCTCACCATGAATTCCTGGTCGAGACTTTGCTGCCCGACCTTCACGTCGACCTTGCCACCGAGAAGCGCTTGCTGGTACCAGAGTTCCCACAACCGCGTGGTGCTATCCGCTTCGATGCCGCTCGCGCTTTGCAGCGTCTGCAGATTGCGCGTGCTGAGATTGGTGCCGTGAATCTGCAGGCCCGACACGTTGAAAGTGCCGCCCGGCAGCCCGAGCGCTTTGTCCGTATCGACGACGAGGCCGAACTGGGTCAGGCCGTCATAAGCGCCGCCGCGTTGGGTGCCGCCGCTCAGGTTGTTCAGATACTCGCTGGTTTCCTGCAGAGTGAAGGTCACGCCGTCATTGTCGAGCCACGGACGCAAACCGCCCATGTCGCCGAGAAGGTTCGAACGCTCCCACAAACCGGTCGGCGCGGCGAGCGTCGAGTCGGCCGCGGCAGGCGTCGGCTCCGGTGAAGACACGGGCGCGGACATCGGCGCCGAATTCGGCGCAGGATTCGGCGCGACCCCAGCCCCCGCCGTCTGCGCCAGCACCGAAGGCACGATCCCAACCGACAACAGCACGCTCAATCCAACCGGCACCCCGGCCTGCCATCGCCCTGCTTTTGCGGACCTGCCGGCGTCGAGTTCCACTGCATCGAACTGCACATTGCGCGCCCAGCGCGCCACCCCACCTACCAACGACTTTTTTACGGACATAAGCTCACTCCCATCGAGCCTGGCTTGAACCGGGCGATGTAAAGACGTGATCGTCCCTCGCAAGCAACGTTGCGATAGCGATCAAAAAGAGGGAGCGTGCGACTGACTGACCGGCGAGAACCGGTCACTGAAGAAGCGCGCTAACCCGAACGGAGCGAGTTAGCGGCGAAGGAAGGATCCTGCTGCTAACCCGCGGATACTGCGCCGGCGTAGACCGGCGTCGGACTTCCACTACTGGAGCATGTGTCCACGAGGGACTCCATTTGACGAGACGGGCGGATTGTATTCGGCACGTCTGGAAAATCGCAAGTAAAAACCGCGCAAAGATCGCGTAAGAGATATCGCACTCCGAATCCTCGTAATGAACGCGCGCGAGCACGATTCCGAGAACATTCACCACGGTCCCCGGTTCCTTCATCCGCCTTTCCTTCCTGTCGCTGCTGAAAGACTTCACGGCCTTTTCGCAACGCGCTGCGTGTTATTCGCAGGGCGGCCCAGGAATATTTGCTTCGCTTAACGAAGCATGTTGACTTCTGCTTGCGGGAGTGCATAAAATTCGCCCGTCTTCACAAACGGGGCCAATGCCTTGGACTCAAGCAGTAGTCGATCTTCGAACAGTTTCACTGCCTGACCGCACGACGCCCGCGCTTTCTTCTCTCAGCCGCCGTCATGCCAACAGGCAGACGGTGCGCGCCGTAGTAACCCTCTCCGTGCACCTTATTCACTAGCGCCATTCGGGCGCGGTGTGCTTTCGCACGTCCGCATTCCGTCTGGCACCGCGTCGCGAGCTTCGGCTCGCGGCCTCGCTGGCTCACGCCGGTTCGAATGGTGCGTTTCGTTCGAATCGCGGTGTGGTCCCGCGTGGTTAAACACGTGGGTACCGCGAGCGCCTGGCATATCGCCATGCGCACCGGTACGCACACCGCAGATAAGGAGCCGCCATGCCGGACAGTGACAGTTATCCCATATGCCGATCCATCGCCATTTCAGGTTTGGTTTTGCCCAAGGAAAGCAGGTAGACGTATGCCGCCGCGCGCCTGGCGCCGCCGCTCCGTGTCTACCGGCTTTCCGCACACCGCGTAAAGCCCGCGCAAATGCCACGTAAGACATTGCGCACGGAGAAAAAACATGTACATCGCCATCCTCGTTCCCACGCTGCAACAAACCCACATTCACAGCGACGCGGCCCTCGCGCTGCACAGCATCAAGCCGCACTGGCTGACCGTGTTCTGGCACCGCGTCAAAGCGGTCGCTGCCCACGCCGTGACGTTCTCGGTTTCGTAATCGACTTACCCCTATCGGCAGCACGCCATCGCGATCCGCATGAACGGCAGTCGTTCGACGACTGCCGCCCAGCGGATCCCGAAGGCGCGCCGCATCCGTTCAACCCGTCAAACCAATCAGGCGCACATCATGTCCACTCCCATCCATGTTTCACCGCCTCGCAGCGCGGTGCTCGACGAGGCGCACCTCGGCGATATCAAAGGCGCGCTGGGCACCATCGCCCATCACGACACCGCGCCGCGCAATAGCTGGTGGGCGCGTTTTCGCACGTTGCTCGCGATCCTCGGCCCCGGTCTCATCGTGATGGTCGGCGATAACGACGCCGGCGCCTTCGGCACCTACACGCAAGCGGGCCAGAACTACGGCACCACCTTGCTGTGGACCATGCTGCTGCTCGTGCCCGTGCTGTTCGTCAATCAGGAAATGGTGCTGCGTCTGGGCGCCGTCACCGGCGTCGGCCATGCCCGGTTGATCTTCGAGCGCTTCGGCAAGTTCTGGGGCGCGTTCAGCGTGGTCGATCTGTTCATTCTGAATGCGCTGACGATCGTGACCGAGTTCATCGGCATTACCTTCGTGCTGGATTTTTTCGGCATTCCGAAAGTGGCCGGTGTGTGTATCGCCGCGGCGGTCACCATGGCCGCGGTCAGTACCGGCAACTTCCGGCGCTTCGAGCGCTTCGCCGTGGTGCTGTGTCTGCTGAGCCTGCTGCTGGTGCCAGTGCTGGTGTCGATCCATCCGCCGGTCGGCCAGATGGCGCACGACTTCTTCGTTCCGGGCTGGCCCGCCCATTCGAAACTCAGCGACGTGATGCTGCTCGTGATCGGCATTGTCGGCACGACCGTCGCGCCGTGGCAGTTGTTCTTCCAGCAGAGCTACATTGTCGATAAGCGCATCACGCCGCGCTTCATGAAATATGAAAAAGCGGACCTGTGGATCGGTATCGTCTTCGTGATGATCGGCGCCGTGGCGATGATCTCGTTCTGCGCGGCACTGTATGCCGGCAAGCCGGAATTCGGCAATTTCACGGATGCGGGCGGCGTGCTCGCCGGCCTCGAGAAATACGCTGGCCGGACCCCCGCCGTGCTGTTCGCGATTGCCCTGCTCGACGCGTGCATCATCGGCGCGGCGGCGGTGTCGTTGTCGACCGCCTATGCGATCGGCGACGTGTTCAGGATTCGCCACTCGCTGCATCGCGGCGTGTCGGACGCGAAGGGTTTCTATCTGGTCTACTTCGGCATCATCGCAGCGGCCGCGACGCTGGTGCTGATTCCAGGCAGCCCGCTCGGCCTGCTGACGGAAGCGGTGCAAACGCTCGCGGGCGTGCTGCTGCCGAGCGCGACCGTGTTCCTGCTGCTGTTGTGCAACGACCGCGCGGTCCTCGGCCCGTGGGTCAACTCGAAGAAACTCAACCTATTCACCGGCGCGGTGGTCTGGGTACTCGTCATGCTCTCCATCATTCTGACGGCATCGGTCATGTACCCGGACATTACCGGCGAAACGATTCTCGAAGTACTCGCCGGCGGCACGCTGATGGCGGTGGTGGGCTACGCGGCGACGCTGGTGGTGCGCAAGCGCCGGCTCGACGCCGCTAACGGCATGGCTCGCGAAACCGAACCGACCTATGCAAAGGGCGCACGCGACACGTGGCGCATGCCGCCGCTGGAAGATCTGCCGGCGCCGCAATTGACGATGTCCAAACGCGTATGGATGGGCGTGCTGCGCGGTTATCTGATCGTGGCGGTCGCGCTGGTGATTGTGAAAGTCGTGCAGATGACGTTGCTGCACTGAGGGAAGTTTCGCCGCTTGCCGCGCTCGCTGTTGTTGTTCAGTGCGGGCGCGGCGACCGTATTGCATGCGGCTGCGCTGCGTTAATGCGGGGTCTATGCTTTTTTACGGTGCGTCGGTCGAAATGGACGGCTCACAGAGAATCGGAAAGTTGACCGAATTCGCGATATAGCATTTTTCGTGAGCCGCGTGATGCAGATGCGCAGCCAGTTCCACGTCGCCGCCCGCCCGGATCACCACGTGCGGGCGCAGCACGATCTGCGAGAAGCGGCCCTGCTGCGGATCGTCGAGCATGGTGCCCTCGGCGTCGTCGCGATAGTCGAGCACGATAATGCCGGCGTCCGAGCACAGGTGCAGATACCAGAGCTTGTGGCAGGTGCTGGCGGAGGCCACCAGCAGGTCTTCAGGATTCCAGCGCTCGGCGTCGCCGAGAAAGGCCGGGTCCGCCGAGCCGGGTATCGCCGGCTTGCCGCCTGACGTGATCACGTGATCGCGGCCGTAGGAGCGATATCCCGAGGTGCCGCTGCCGCGGTTGCCTGTCCACTGCACCGATACGTCGTATTTGTGCTCGCCGTGCGCCATGCCCTTCTCCTTGGTGATTGATCCGGATTCGGTTGTCGGGACGTGCATTTTATATGCGTACCGGCAGCGGCGGCGTTGCCGATGGCGTTGGCGTTGGCGTTGGCGTTGGCGTTTCGCGTCAGGGTGGCAGAGTGAGCGGCCAGTGGTGGGCGCCAAAGTGGCGGCGCAAGCTGCGCTGGCTGGTTGTCGTTAAGCATTAGTGTGACGGCGGCGCAACTCGGCCCGCAAGCCCCGGCGCGCGCGGGTCCGGATTCGCGTACACGCTCGTGCCGTTGGCCCGTGCGGTGCTGACGTTGGAACCCGCGCCGCCTGTTGCACCACCCGTTGCGCCCATCGCGGGTACGGCGGGCGCTGTGCCCAAGCCCGGCATCGGACTGGGACTGGCGTTCGGACCGCCCCCCGGCGTCAAGCCAAGTCCCGGGAGTCCTGCGTTATTCGCGCCCCCGGACGGCGCGCCACTCATGCCGGCGGCGCCACTACTGCCGCCCGACTGCGCGTACGCCGCGCCCGCGACACCCAAGACCCATGCCGACACCAACACCGACACGGCAAACCTACCCGTTACGATCTTCATCGCCCACTCCGTTACGTCGTCGAACTGCTCTCGCCCGCGAGCGTCGCGCCTGAAAGGCGACCGCTCAATGTGTATGACGACGCAATTCCCGCTTTGTTCAGCGTCGACGCATCGGCAATCGGCAATCAACAATCGCGTGGCGATGCGCGATAATCGCCGGCTTTCCTGACGGACCGCACCGATGACCGCCACCGCTTTCGCCCCTTTCCAGGACCTCGCGCAAACCCTGCTGCCGCACGCTTACGACGACAACGGCGACGGCTCGCACGACACCTCGCATCTGCAGCGCGTATGGAAAAACGCCGCGGCCATCCACGCCGAAGAAGGCGGCGACGCGCAAGTGCTATTCGCCGCGACGCTGCTGCACGACTGCGTCGCCGTCGAGAAAAACTCGCCGCTACGCGCGCAGGCCTCGCGACTGTCGGCCGAGAAAGCGACACGCGTGCTGATGTCGCTCGGCTGGACGGACGCGGCCATCAAGGCCACCGCGCACGCTGTCGAGGCGCACAGTTTTTCCGCCGGCGTCACGCCGGCCACGCTCGAAGCGAAAACGCTGCAGGACGCCGACCGCCTCGACGCCCTCGGCATGCTGGGCGTGGCGCGCTGCTTCTACGTCGCCGGACGGATGGGCCGCGCGTTATACGATCCGGCCGACCCGCACGCGACGCACCGGCCGCTGGACGACACGCGCTACGCGCTCGACCATTTCCACACCAAGTTGCTGAAGCTGGCCTCCGGTTTTCAGACCGCGACCGGCATACGTTTAGCCGGCATTCGGCACGCCCGTCTGCAGCGTTTTCTCGACGAATTCAGCGAGGAAATCTGAATCTGTAACAAGGCGGACAAAGCTATACAAATCCTTACAAAGCCGCTTGCTGTTTGCGTACACCGCTCGCCTCGCTGCGGCGGTATTGCAGACACCTACACGCACCTACACGCACCTACAAGCGGAGTCCGTCATGAACAACAACCTCACTTCCACCCAGCCGCAACGCAGTCGCATTCATCCGTTGGTCGCGGGGGCCGCGGTCGCCGTGATCCTCGCAAGCGCAACCGGCATCGCGGCGATGACCGGCCTGCTGCCTACCTCGCACGCCGTCACGGAACCGGCGACGCCGGCCACCGCAATCGGCGCGATCTCCGCGCAACCTGCGCCGACCGCCAGCGCACAGATCGCCGCGCCCCAGCCGGCACAGGTTCAGCAACCCACGCAACAAATCGCGCAGCAAGCCGGGCAACAACCCATGCAACAAGCCGCACCGGTGCGCCCGCCGGTGCATCACGTTCGCCCGCGCCCCCCCGTGAGCGCGCCGTCCTACGCGAACAATCAGGAATACCAACCTCCGTATCAATCCCCGGCGCAGCGGCCGATCGCCGATCCGTACGCGGGCGAAGTCGTCGCCATCAACACGGTGCAGACGCCTGAGCCGACCACCGGCCTCGGCGCGCTAGGCGGCGCGGTGGCGGGCGGTCTGGTCGGCAATCAGATCGGCGGTGGACGAGGCAAGATTTTCACGACCATTGCGGGTGTGGTCGGCGGCGGTCTCGCGGGCAACGGCATCGAGCATGCGGTGCGCAAGCAGACTTCGTATCAGGTCCAGGTGCGCATGCAGGACGGCAGCTACCGCAACTTCAACTATGAAACGCAACCGCCCGTGCAGATCGGCGAACGTGTGCGCGTTTCGGGCGATTCGTTGAGCGCTTCGTGAGCGTTTAGCCGGTTTTGCCGATTCGGCCGGTTCTGCCGGCCGGCACATGGCCGGCACGTGTCAGCGAGGGAATAAGAAGGCGCCGCTCCGCGTTATGATCAAGCGTTACCCGAGGACGCCCGATCGCGCACGATGGAGCACGCCTACCTTCACTTCCTGCATTCGCTCGCCGGGCATCCGCAATGGATGCTCGCGGTCGTCTTTCTCGCGGCCTTCCTGGAAGCCGTCGCGGTTATCGGCACCTTCATTCCGGGCAGCACCGCGATGTTTCTCGCCGGTGCGCTGACCGGCACCGGTTCGCTCAGTCTCGTCTGGGTATTCGTCTGGGCGATCACGGGCGCGATTGCCGGCGACGGCATGAGCTTCTGGCTCGGCGGTCGCTACAAGGACCGCATCGTGCGGATGTGGCCGTTCAGCCGACATCCCGAAGTGCTGGAAGCGGGGCACCGCTTCTTTCGCAAACATGGCGCGAAGAGCGTCGTGCTGGCCCGCTTCGTCGGACCTTTGCGGGCCATCGTGCCGGTCGTGGCCGGCATGCTGGGCATGTCGCCGCTGCGCTTCTACGCCATGAACGTGCTGTCCGCGCTGCTGTGGGCGCCGGCCCATATCCTGCCCGGCGTGGTGTTCGGCGCGTCGGTGCTGCTGGCGGGCGCGGTGTCGTTCCGGCTCGTCGTGATCCTCGCGCTGCTGGTGGCGATCGTCTGGCTGAGCTTTCGCGTGGCCGGCTTTCTGCTTTCGCATGCGAATGCCTGGTCGGGCGCTGCGGGCCGCTTTATCGGCAGTTGGGCGTGCCGGCACCCGGGTCCGCTCGGCCGTTTCGCGCGCAAAATGCTCGATCCCGAGACGCCGGACGCCAGCAGCGTTCTGCTCACCTCACTGGTCGTGCTGGTGGCGGGCGCGCTGTTCTTCGGCGTGCTCGACGACGTGATCAGCGGCGACCCGCTCACACAAGTCGATCTGTCGGTCTATCACTTTCTACAGTCGGTTCGCACGCCGTGGGGCGACACCGTCCTCGCGAGTCTCGCGACGCTCGGCAGCGGGCTCACGTTGACGGCGCTGGTCGTCACGGTCGTCGTGTGGATGCTGTGGGAGCGGCGCTGGCGCACCATCGGCTACTGGCTCGCCGCGGTCGTGTTTTCCCAATTGCTGATCTACGCGCTGCAGTTCGCCATGCGCCGCGCGCCGCCCAACGAATTGATCTCCAACGCGTACGCGTTTCCGAGCAATCACGTGGCGGCGACGGTGATCGTCTACGGCTTTCTGGCCTTCCTGCTGGCGCGACGGGTCGGCAAGCTGGAGGGCGTGTTCGTCGCGACCGTCAGCACGATCGTGGTGATCGTGGTCGCACTCGCGGGACTGTACTTCGGCCGCTATTGGGTATCCGACGCGATCGGCGGCGCGGCGCTCGCCTACGTGTGGGTCGCGATCGTCGCGCTCACCGCGATGTGGCGGCACCCGGAGACGCCGCCGGCCCGTACGCTGATGCCGGTCGTGGTGCTGGCGGTCGTGCTGGTCAGCGTCGGCGTGCAACTGGGTGTCGCGATGCCCGCGCCACGGCCCGACACGACCTTGCGACGGCCGCCCGTGCTTGTCACGCAGGCTCAGTGGACGCTCTCGGCCTGGAAGCGTCTGCCCTGCTATCGCTCGGACATGGGCGGCGACCACAAGGAGCCGCTTACGCTGCAGTGGCTGTCGAACGCCGATTCGATTCGCGGGCAACTGCGCGCGCAAGGGTGGGTCGAGGGCACGGACCTGTCCGCGCACAGCCTGCTCTCGCTCGCGTCGCCCAACGTCGCGGCGGTGTCGCTGCCGGTGTTGCCGAAACTCAACAACGGCGTGCCGTCCTCGCTGGTCTTCATGCGTGCCGGCGACACCCGCGACGAACGCGACGTGCTGCGCTTCTGGCCGAGCGGTTACGCGGTGGAGAACGGCATCTCGGCCACGCCGCTGTGGGTCGGCTCGTTCGCGCATGAGCGGCTGTCGCGGGCCTCGTGGCCGATCAACATCCTGCGGGTCGACCGCTCCGAAAGCACGCTCGATTCCCACGCACGCGCCGGGGCGCCGCTCGGCGCGTCGGTGGTAGCCAAGGTGATTTGCGACGGCGTGCAGGTGGCGCTGCTGGCTTCGCCGGTAGAATAAAACGCCGGTTTGACGAAGGCGTGGGATGCCTGGCTATCCACATCTGGCAGGCAATCGCGCGTTCGCTGCTCCCGCCGGGAAAACGCTCTGTGTTCAAGCAGTTGGCGAGGTTGGCCAGGACTTGTCCACAAGGATATGAACATTTTCTGTGGATAAGATGCGCGAAGGCCAAACCGCCAGGAGAGATGCGATGTCACCACCCACACCCCGCGACGCCGCCAGGCCGGCACCGCGTCACCGCTTCCTATGGTTCGTGGCCTTGTGGCTGCTCGGCGTCGCCGGCACAGCACTACTGGTGCTGCCGTTTCATCTCATGATCGCCGCGGCAATGCATCATTAGCCTTGTCGCTCCCCTGTCGTTCGGACGCCGCGCGCATCGCCAACCGCGAAGTCGAGCGCGAAGTTGAGCGCCGTCGCGTCGGCTTCAAGGCCGCTCGAGCGACGCCGGCAACTGCCCCAGTTGCCGGAACACCGCGAGCCAGTCCTCGAGGTGCCAGGTTTTCGCAATCAGGTCCGCGCGCATTTCATGAAACGAGTGGATCGCGAATCTGATCGGCTTGGAACTCGGCGCCATGCCGAGCAGCGTCCCCGTTTGCGTGCCGCTGATCTCCGCGCGAACGCCGACCCGCTCGCCGTGAATCAGCACGTCGAGAATCGTGACGCGCATATCGGGCAGCGCCGTGGCGAGGTCCTCGAAGACCGGAATCATCTGGTCCGGTCCCGGCGCCACGCCGGCGGGCTCCGGAACGTATTCCCAGTCGGACGTGACGACGGTTCGCAACAGGGCGACGCTCTTCTGCTCGAAGGCGCGATAGAACGTGTCGATGGCTTGGTGAATCTGAGCTTCGCTGGCGGGCGACGTCATGATCGGTGGCTCCGGGGAAGGGTCGCGGCGAGCCCGATACGCTCGCCGCTTCCATCATAAGCCCGCATCCGGGATGCCTGCGCGCAAGGTGTGCAACGCCCTCATTGGCAACCTGAGGCAACGATAAGGCAGCGTAGCGGTCATGAATTGCGTAGTCGGTATAACATCCGATGGCAACGCACCCGACCGCCAACCTGCTCCGGCGATTCGCGCCGATTCGAACAGAGTCGGCCACCGCCATAAAAACGTCACCGCGCAGGCGTAAAGACCCTCGACAGCCGTTTCATTGCAATCGGAACCCGTCACGACCTACCCACCTTCAATCCGATGACTAAAGAACTCCCCGTCACGCCAGAACGCGCCGATCCTCCGGAGCCGCAGGGCATCTGCAAAGACGTCTCCCGTAGCGCGATCTTTCTGGTCGCGACTATTTCCAGCGACACCGACGCCGTGGAAAAAGTCCGCGCCTGGACCGGCGACATCGCCGCGCGGGTGCGCGCCGTCGGCAAGCGCGTGCCGGCCGGCGACCTCTCGTGCGTGTGCGGCTTCGGCTCCGACGCATGGGACAGGTTGTTCGGCGCGCCGCGTCCCGCCCGCCTGCATCCGTTCCGCGAATTCGGCACCGGCGAGCGCCGCGCCATCGCAACGCCGGGCGACATCCTGCTGCACATTCGCGCCGAGCACATGGACCTGTGTTTCGAACTCGCCACGCAGTTGCTGGCGCCGCTCGGCGACGCCGTGACCGTGGTCGACGAAGTACATGGTTTCCGCTACTTCGATATGCGCGACCTGGTGGGCTTCGTGGACGGCACGGAAAATCCGGCGGGCCGCGAGGCGGTGCAGTTTACGCTCATTGGCGACGAAGACCCGGGCTTCGAAAGCGGCAGCTATGTGCTCGTGCAGAAGTATCTGCACGACATGGCGGGCTGGAACGCGCTGCCGGTCGAGACCCAGGAACTGATTATCGGCCGTAAGAAGCTGTCGGATATCGAGCTCGACGATGCGGTGAAACCGTCCCGCTCGCACAGCTCGCTGACCACGCTGACCGAGAACGGCAAGGAAGTGAAAATCCTGCGCGACAACATGTCGTTCGGCCGCCCCGGCTCGAACGAATTCGGCACGTACTTTATCGGCTATGCGCGTTCGCCCGCGCCGATCGAACAGATGCTGGAGAACATGTTCGTCGGCCGCCCGCCGGGCAACTACGACCGGCTGCTCGACTACAGCCGGGCGGTCACCGGCAGCCTGTACTTCGTGCCGTCGGCCACGATGCTCGACGAACTAGCGGACCGCGAGCCGCAACCCGCCGCGGAGGTCGAGACGCCGCCGGACACGTCTTCATCCGCCGAGCCGGATCGCGAACACGAAGGTTCGCTGAATATCGGCTCGCTCAAGGAACTCACCGGACTCACTGGACCCACCGGACTCACAAAAGGGAATCGCCCAACATGAACAATCTGCATCGCGAGCTGGCCCCCATCTCCCGCGCCGCCTGGTCGCAACTCGAAGAGGAAGTGGCGCGCACCTTCAAACGTAGCGTCGCCGGCCGCCGCGTGGTCGACGTCAAGGGTCCGGGCGGCACGGAACTGTCCGGCGTCGGCACGGGGCATCAGACCACCATCGGCGCGCCGCAGGACGGCGTGGTGGCAAAGCTGGCCGAAGTCAAAAGTCTGGTCGAACTGACCGTGCCGTTCGAACTGCAGCGCGAAGCGATCGACAGCGTGCTGCGCGGCGCAAAAGACGCCGACTGGCAACCCGCGAAAGAAGCGGCCAGGCAGCTCGCCTACGCCGAAGACCGGGCGATCTTCGACGGTTATAAGGCGGCGGGCATCGGTGGCCTGCGCGAAGGCTCGTCGAATCCGGTGCTCGCGCTGCCGGCCGACATCAGCGACTATCCGAACGCGATCAGCGAAGCGCTCGAACAGTTGCGGCTGGCCGGCGTGGACGGCCCCTATTCCGTGCTGCTCGGCGCCGATGCCTACACGGCGCTCGGCGAAGCACGCGACCAGGGCTACCCGATCCTCGAACACATCAAGCGGATCGTGAACGGCGAGATCATCTGGGCGCCGGCCCTCGCGGGCGGCAGCGTGCTGTCCATGCGCGGCGGCGACTTCGAGTTGCACCTGGGTGAAGATGTGTCGATCGGCTATGTGAGCCATACCGAGACGACCGTGCGCCTCTATCTGCGCGAGTCGCTGACGTTCCTGATGCTGACGAGCGAAGCGTCGGTGACGTTGAGCCAGGCTGAGTAGTCGGGCCGGGTAGTCAGCTGATTAAACGGCACCTGTAGCACGTCGCCTGGTCCATCGCCGCGCGTTGCGCGCACGCGGCGATGGCGTCGCGTATCGAACCACTCAGTGATAACCGGCATCGCCTTCGCGCACCTTGCCGCGGAATACGCGGTACTGCATCAGGTTGTAGACGAGAATGACCGGCAGCACGATCACCGTGCCGACCAGCGCAAACAGCTGGCTCGAATGACTCGACGAGGCTTCCCAGATGGTCAGCGACGGCGGCACGATGTTCGGCCAGATGCTGATCAGCAAGCCGCTATAGCCCAGAAAGCACAGCGCGAGCGTGAGCAGGAACGGCGTCGCTTCATGCCGCAGCCGCAGCGTGCGAAAAATTCCCCATACGCAGGCCACCACCAGAATCGGCACCGGCAGGAACCAGCCGAGCTTGCCGCTGCCGAACCAGCGGTGCGCGACCGCCGGCAAGCCGATCACGGTCCATAGACTCACGACCGCCATGGCCCCCAGCAGCACGCTCACGAGCGGCCGCATCACTTCGCGCATGCGGCGTTGCAGGTCGCCGTCGGTCTTCAGGATGAGCCAGCCGCAGCCAAGCGTCGCGTAAGTAGTGAGCACGCCGATGCCGCACAGCAAGCTGAACGGCGACAGCCAGTCGAACGGATCGCCCGCAAACCGGCCGTCGACGATCTTGATGCCTTGCAGCAGCGATCCCAGCACGATGCCCTGGCACAACCCCGCCAACGCCGACCCGGCCATGAACGCCAGATCCCACGCATGCTGCGTGCGCGTGGCTCGCGCGCGCAATTCGAAGGCCGCGCCGCGAAAGATCAGGCCCACCACCATCAGGATCAGCGGCAGATAGTTCGCCGGCAGGAGCGTCGAATAGACCACCGGAAACGCGCCGTAGAGTCCGGCACCGCCGAGCACGAGGAAGGTCTCGTTGCCGTCCCACACAGGCGCGATGGTATTGAGCATGACTTGCCGGTCGGCTTTCTGCTCGAAGAACGGAAACAGCAGGCCGATGCCGAGATCGAAACCGTCCAGCATCACGTAGAGAAACACGCCGAAGCCGATGATCGCAGCCCACACCACGGGAAGATCGAGTTGCATGGCGTCACTCTCCTTTCAGCGCGTCGAGCGGACGATTCCGCAATACCGGATGCTTGACGGAAGGCGGACTGTCGACCTGCGACTCTGGCCCGCGCCCCATCATTTTCAGCATGTAATAGACGCCCATGCCGAACACCAGGAAGTACACCAGCACGAAAATCAGCAACGACACGCCCGCCTGTTGCGCGCTGATCGGCGAGAGCGAGTCTTCGGTGCGGAACACGCCATACACCGTCCAGGGCTGGCGACCGACTTCGGTCGTGATCCACCCGGCCAGCAACGCGACGAGGCCCGACGGTCCCATGCACAGCACCAGCACCTGAAACCAGCGGGTCTCGTACAACTGGCCTCGCACCCGCAGAAACAGCCCCAGCAGCGCGGTCAGCAGCATCAGCATGCCGAGACCCGCCATGATCCGGAAGGTCCAGAAAATGATCGGCGAATACGGACGGTCTTTAGCCGGAAATTCCTTCAGTCCGCGAATTTCTCCGTCCCAGCTATGGGTCAGAATCAGACTGCCCAGGTGCGGTATTTGCAGCGTGTAGCGCGTGACTTCCGCGTCCATGTCGGGCAGGCCGACCAGGTTGAGCGCAGTGCCGCCCTTCTCGGTTTGCCACAGCCCTTCGATCGCCGCGATCTTGGCCGGCTGATACTGCCGCGTATTGAGACCGTGCGCGTCGCCGACGAAAATCTGCACCGGCGCGAGCAGCAGCAGAATCCACAGCGCCATCGAAAAACTGCGCGTGATCGGGCCGTCGCGCCGGCCACGCAGCAGATGCCACGCGCCGCAAGCCGCGACGATAAAGGCCGCGACAATAAACGCGGCGATCGTCATATGCGCGAGACGATACGGAAACGACGGATTGAAAATCACCTTCAGCCAGTCGACCGGCACGATCCGGCCGTTCTCGATGGCGAATCCTTGCGGCGTCTGCATGAAGCTATTGGACGCGAGAATCCAGAAGGTCGAAATGAGCGTGCCGAGCGCGACCATCAGCGTGGCGAAGAAGTGCCCGCGGGGACCGACACGCTGCCAGCCGAACAGCATGACGCCGAGAAAGCCGGCTTCGAGAAAGAACGCCGTCAGCACTTCGTAGGTCAGCAGCGGCCCCGTGATATTGCCGGCGAACGAAGAGAAGCCGCTCCAGTTGGTGCCGAACTCGTACGCCATCACCACGCCGGACACGACGCCCATGCCGAAGCCGACCGCGAAGATTTTCGACCAGAACAGGAACATGTCTTTATAGACGACGTCGCCGGTCATCAGCCAGCGCCCTTCCAGCACCGCGAGGAAGCTCGCCATGCCGATGCTGATCGCGGGAAAGATAATATGAAACGAAACGGTGAACGCAAACTGCAGCCTGGCGAGATGGAAAGCATCGAAGAGTTCCATGATGGATCTGCGGCTCCGGGTGGCAACGGCTTTTGCGTAACGACGGGAGACATGATTATCGCCCGATGTTCTTTTGCGTGGTGCGTAGGCTGCCATTCGTGACAGAACGCGGCAGCGCAGATCCTTTATAAGTGCGGCAATCTGCCCGCTCGCCCGTTGTGCTCGCGCGCGCATGACATCACACCGGCTTGCTATGATTCCTGGCACCGAATTGCCCTGGGAGCTCACGATGCGAATTCAAACCTCATTCCTGTTCGATCTCGACGGCACGCTGGTCGAGAGCGTCTATCAGCATGTGCTGGCGTGGAAAGAAGCACTCGACAGCGAAGGCATTCCGCTGTCGGTCTGGCGGATTCACCGCAAGATCGGCATGAGCGGCGGCCTGTTCACGAATCAGTTGCTGCGCGAAACGCACAAGGAGATCAGTACCGAACTCCAGGAACGGCTGCGCCAGGCGCACGCCGCGTCGTATCGGCGCTTACGCGATCAGGTCTGCCCGCTGCCGGGGGCACGCGAGTTGCTCACCGCACTGACGAAAGCCGGCACGCCATGGGCGGTGGCGACCAGTGGCCGGATGGAAACCGCGGCCGTCAATCTGGAGGCACTGGGCGTCGACCCGGCCAAAGCCGTGGTCGTCACACGCGACGACGTCAAATACGCGAAGCCTGACCCGGACCTGTTCATTGCGGCGGCGATCCGGCTCGGTGTGCCGGTCGAACAGAGCGTGGTGGTCGGCGACAGTATCTGGGACATGCTGGCCGCGAAGCGCTGCCGCGCACTCGGTGTGGGCGTGCTGTCGGGTGGGTATGGCACGGAGGAACTGGAACGTGCGGGCGCGTTGCGCGTTTATGACGATCCGGCCGATCTGCTGGAGCATCTGGATGAGGTTGCCGCGAGACCCTGACTGTCTCGCGGCTTATTCGACGCGAGTTTCAACCCGATACGGTGAGCGGCGTCGCAACACGCTCACTGCCCGGTTTCACGCCGGCTCTGCTCCGCGACGGTCAGGATGGCTTCCGGCATGACTTCGAGGCGGCCCTGCGGAATCGGCTCGCCGCTTTCGTCGGAAAGCCCGTAGGTGCCTTCGTCGATCTTGCGCAGCGCGCGTTCTATATCGCTCACCCGCTGATCGTTCACGTCGTGCAGCGACTGGTTGATCTCGTTCTGCGCCATGCTCTGCGCGGTGTCCTCGAATTCCCTCGCCTCCTCGCCATGCTCTTCCTCGGCCGCACGGTCATCCGCGGTCGTGCTCGCCTCGCCGCCCAGCAATTGCCGGCGCAGCGCCTCGAGGCGCGTGCGCTGCCGCGCGATGAACTCTTCACTCAGGTCGCTCTGCTGGTCGGCCATGATTGGCTCCCTTGGCTTGATTGCGTTGCACACGTGTCGGCTTCTTCAGATTAATGCAGAAACATAGAAACCGGCTTCCTGCCTTTTTGACCCCTCGCGCGGCGTACCGTTTCAACTAATCTATGAGCAGGGAGCGGCCAGCGCAGTGCCCGGTTCTCCGGCGTTTAATACTGGCGGAATAGATCTATCGGTTCGACACGATCGAACTGCGGCATGATGACGCGACAGTTGGCGCATGGTGGTATCCGCGGATGACTACCCGTCGTGAACGCTGCGAAGGAGAACGCAATGCCGGCAAGCACTGTTTCTTACGGCGAGTTCAAAATCATCGTCCACCCCGAGACAAACAGGCTCGGCGCGTGGGTCGCGAGCGTGAGCGTGAGCCACGGCGCGCGAACCGTCGTCGATATTCGTCCGGCGACGATTCAACCCCAATGGCTCACCGAAGCAGAAGCGGCGAGAGATGGAATCGAATGGGGCCGCCGGTTCATCGATCGCGAGTTCAATACGCCGCAGGCACGTTCGTGGGTGTCCGACCGCTCTCACGCGCAAACCTGGTTCCGCGATGCCGAAGAAGCGCGTAGTGGCAAGTTCATTGCGTAGCGGTTGCCTCGGCGCTTGCACGCCGCTGAAGCCCTAGCCGCGCCTATGATAGGAAACAATTAAGTCTGTCGGGCAAACCCACTGTAAGCCCTTGATTTTATTGGCATCGAAAAATGGACAAACTGCGAGCAAAGTCTGTCGGACGCGCTAACCTGGGCGCTGGAGCAACGATTTGCGACGATAAAGTCTGTCGAGCCTTACGTGATAAGGGTTACCCGCGGCGCGGTGGCATCTCGCCAGCCGCCGTAGAAGCTGACCGACTTCGTGCCCACGAAGCTCTCTCAAACCCTTAGGCTTTACGTTCGAACTCCCACATCGCCGACTGCGGTCGGTACGCGCCACTCCTGTCGGGCGCGAAGACATCCGGCATAACGTCCCCCTGATTCACAAGCACGCCAGGTACGTTG
The DNA here is from genome assembly GCF_003269035.1 of Paraburkholderia bryophila. Taxonomy (GTDB): domain Bacteria; phylum Pseudomonadota; class Gammaproteobacteria; order Burkholderiales; family Burkholderiaceae; genus Paraburkholderia; species Paraburkholderia bryophila. The sequence continues at coordinate 42,362 of NZ_QLTK01000043.1, forward strand.
TGGCCTTGTGCTTTCCCGACGCTGGTTTCCGGGCACGGCTGCCCCGTTCGTACCGTCATTGGTTCACCGTCCCGGCGCATTGGCGCGCCGTTTTTCGCGGCATCGAAGTTCCGCGCAAAATCAGCAAGGTCCTTCGGATACAACAGATGGTCTCGAAAGGCACTGTCGTCGAGCTGTAGCAGGAATGCAACCAACGCTGCCTCAATAGCCCAGTAGCCGACGTAGGTGCCCTTGCCATTTTTCTGGGCCTCCACATGTCCGTCGTGCCATGGAGCTGCGGCCATTCCCGGATACCACGCTTCGAGGTATTCCGTCATGTCGTCGACAGACTCCTTCTTCGTCTCGCGATAGAGACTGAAAACGAGAGGCCTATACGGCACGTCGTGATACCAGCTGTCTACGTTGATTCGACCTTCGAGTTCATAAGCCAGCAGGTCCTCATACAAAGTGTCCGTCCCCCGGTAAGACGGGTCGAACATCTCGACAATGCGCGGCAGCAGGTCGCGTCGATGCAACAGGTAGCAAAAGCCGATTAGCTGCATCGCCGTTTCATACTCGTCAATTGCTTCGAAGGCCAACGGCGGTTCGCTGTCATCCTGTCGATTTAGCCGTTGAGCTTCCGCGTACCGTTCAAAGGCTTCGAGAACCGGCTCGAGTTCACCACGCAGCAGCTTGAGGTCCGCTCCGCTCGTGTACCGGAGCAGGAAGCGTCGATAGATATCGGAAACAAGGTAACGCTGCGTCAGCGCCTTCCGCTCGTTCTCATTGCTGCCGGTTGGTGCAGTATTTTCGGACCAGTAGGCGATGCCTTCATCGAGGAGGCCCAACCGCCACTTGAAGTAGTCCTCGCCAAGAAAGCGTTGCCGCCGCGTCGAATCGAAGTCTTCGTTCATATCCATAATCTCTTAGCCCCGGGCTATCTTAGCCTGCTCGCTTTCAGCTTGACCGCTTCTTCAACCTCTCCTTCCTTGTACTGATGAGTAAAAGGAAGGTCGTGGTCAGCATGGTCGTGTTCAGCGCCCGTAGTTAGCGCTTCGACGTGTTGCACCGCGGACGGAAGATAGAACGGGACGTACAGTCGTCTCACCCGTCGCGACAACCGATGCCCTGCCGCGCATTGCTTAACGGACGGTCGATAGACCGTGATTTTTGCCAGTCCCGAGTGATACGTCCGTTGCCCCGCCGCCTCTCTCAATGCGGCGCTTTCATCGTTGGCGACGAAGTCGAGAGAACAGTCGACGTGCGACTCGTAGTCGCTACGGGCGCCGGCGGCGAAGTGTGCGATTTCTTCAGCACACCTGCTTCGGTCGCCTTACCTGCCGTCTGCGCATCTGATGGCTCGGAGTTCGACGACTTAAGGGAAAGGAGGTCGGGGCTGAAAATCAGCGCAAACGTGAGTCCTATTGTCGCGAGCGCAGCAACGATAAGTGCTTTCTGAGCACGATGTACCCAGCGCGCCTTCTTCCCGCCCACATCAGCCACGGAAGCGTTTGCTAGCTTCATTTTCTCTATCCGAAAGTCTAGCGTGGCGGGTACTCACCTAGCCGTCAGGCTTTACGTTCGAACTCCCAGACCGCCGGTTGCGGCCGGTGCGCCCCGCTGCGGTCGGGTGCGAAGACGTCCGGCATTGTGTCTCCCTGCTTTACCAGCACGCCCGGAACATTGTGGCCTTGTGCTTTCCAGACACCCGTCTCGGGGCAAACCTGCCCAGTTCGGACCGTGACCGGTCCAGGCGGGGGAGTCTCGCGCGGAGCGTTCTCTTGGAAGCTACGCGCGAAGTCGACGAGGTCTTTCGGGTAGACAATGTGCTCGCGCAGCGAGGTGTCGTCGAGTTCCAGCAGATACGCGAGGGCGGCGGCTTCGATTGCCCAGTAGCCAAAATAGAGGCCCCGCTCCTCCGACAGGTCGAGATGGCTGTCATGCCAGTCGACGCTGCTCATGGACGAGTACCACTGACCGAGATATGCGTTCAGGTCCGCGAGACTCTCTTCATTCGAGTCGCCGAACATGCTATTGATACAGTTCCGGTACGACTCGTGAATCCAGCTGTCGACGTCGACCCTGCCGTCCAAACCGTAGTCCAGCAGCTCCTCATACAGTGTGTCGCGGCCCCGATAAAGAGGGTCCTGAAGCGCAGCAATGCGCGGAAGCAAGTCCTGGCGGTGCAGCAAAAAGCACAGGCCGATGAGTTGCATCGCGCGCTCGTACTCACCAAGGTCACTAAGCCGGAAGGCGGGCCAGTCCGGGCGTCCCAACGCCAGGCGCTGCCATTTCGCGAGTTCCTCATACTCAGCAACGATACCGTCCATCTCGTCGCGCATTGGTCCGATAGGTTCTCCCGCGGTGTAGCGCAGTAGCACCAGTTCAAACCGGTCACTGGCGCGAAAAGCCGCAGCTCCGGCCTGCTTTTCGTCCTCAGAACCGTTGGCAGGCAAAATGCGAGACCATTTGTCTATGGACTCAAGGAGAAAGCGCGAGAGCCATTTGAAATAGGGCTCACTGATGAAACGCTGACGCCGTTGATTCGAAAAATCACTCATCGTTACGCTCTTCCAAATTTCTTGTCTAAACGTGCCTGTTTTTCATTCGCCGCCTTGGCCACTTCGCCTTCAGTGTAGTGAAGGGGCACGTGATGGTTGTCGTGGTCGTGCTCCTTGCCCATCATTAGCGCTTCCTCGTGCTGAATCGCACTGGGCAAGTAGAAGGGAACGTACAGGATGTGTCGCGCATAACCCTCTTCCACGATGGTTCTGGCCATGGTTCTGCCTACCGCGTCCGGAAGGCTTTGCCGAACCCAGGTCGTCGTCATTTGCGCAATCTTATCGCCTGCTGGGGCTACCGTACCCGTGCTCGGAGTAGGCGTGGATGATTGCGGTGTGGACGGAGCCCCAGAGGTCTCTCGCCTGCCGCCCTTCTTGCCGCCGCCCTTCCTGCCCCCCGGTGTCGCTTGTGCGGATGCCGCTTGCGTTGCGCCGTCATCGTCGATAGGCGGCTCGAGCAGTTCGTCGGGCCGTGGAAGCACCTCGTCTGCGATTCGGCTTGCCATCCCGAGCTTGGAGGACACATTGGGCTTGCTGTCACCCTTCGGCTTTGAAGCGACCCTTGACGACTTCGCTTCGACAATCGCATAGGGCTTTCCGTTATTGTTTGCCGGCGTCGCGCGCCAGACACCGTCTATGCCTTGCCCACGAGCCTTGGGCGCAAAGAGCTTGTTGAGCTGCCTGTCATCGTTTAACTTGCCGAGGACCGTGGCGCCCGGGGCCGTCGCCCAATGGCCGAGTGCGCCCTGGTCGTGTGAGGTCCAACCGGCGCCCCATTTCATGTGCTCATAGCAGTAGTAGTCGGCAATGTGCTCACCGAGAAGCCCGGTGATTTTGTTCGTGATGTCCTTGACTGCCAGCTTGGCATTCACAACCCCTCCGGCGCTCGGCGCGGACTTCGAGCGGTTGTGACCGTCCTCGGCCTCGACGCCCACTTTCCCCGGCTTCTCAGTCTCTTTTCGCAAGGCGACTGTTCCATCCGATGACGAGTTCGGCTGCTTCTTCTTCCAGTGCATCAGCTTGCGCTCGATAAACTGGGTGAGCCAGTACGGCAGGTTGGTCTCAACAAATCCGAGCGCCTCTTCGAACGTGGTCTGAGCCGTCGGCGGCATCTCACGATAAAGCCACGATTTCTCGATGTGCTCGCGGGATTCGGTCAGCAGCTTCTTCAGCCCCGACGCGTCAAAGAGCTTGTCGACCAGTTCTTCCGGGCTCGTCGGGCAGTGCGCACGCTGAAGCACCATCCGCAGAATGTCGAAGAGCAGCGGCCCGTAGATTTCGGACCGGTGGTTCACGAGCCTGAACGTGCGCTTCACGCCGGCACCGACCACGGGCACCCAGCCCACGACCGCGAACACCAGGTCGATGCCCGTCTCTATCTTCGTCATCTCGTCGGTGGCGCTGCGTGCATTCCACACGTTCCAGACACTCTCCGACGTGTCATAGACGTTCTGCGCGACATAGAATAGCGGGAACGCGTTTGCCGCCATCGAGATGCCAATCTGCTCGACCGCGTCTTCGACGGCCTGTTGGTCGTTGTCGTTCATTGGATATCCGGGCGGCCCGAGAATTGATTGAAGAGGCTCGCGAGATTTTCCTCGTTGATGCCTTCGTGACCACCAGCGCCAAGCTCCTTCAATACGTCAGCCTGGTCGAGCGTTTTCGCTTCAGGCAGCGCTTGTTGCGCGAACGGGCGTGCGTCCTCGCCAAAAAATGCCTTGGCTGTGCCTTCGGGAACGTCACGCAGTACAGCGTGGCCGTTGGCATCCAGCTTGCCTGCCATCGTCGTACCGTTCTCGAACAAGACCTTGTACGGCGCGCCGGGTACAGGCTTGAGGTTGCTGTCGGTGAGGTTCAGCTCGAGCTTGTTGTGCAGGTCGCCCTTCGGCAATGTGGGCAGGTCATATGGACTGCTTGTGGGACCGTTGAATGCATGCTGCGCACCCTTGATGTCTATCTGTCCGGGAGCATGAATCTCGATGTTGCCATCGTGAATGCGGATGTACGCGCCCCCAGCAGTCAGCAGGACGCCCTGGCTCGCAGCCACTTCCACGTTCTCGGAAGCCGACAGCACCTTCACTGTCTTCTGCGCGGTCAGCTCGATGTTGTCCGAATGCGCGCGAATCTCGACCTTGCCCTTCGCGGCGAAGAGCTTCATCCCTGCGTTCTGGACGAAGAGGCTGATTTTGTCGGTCACTCTTCCAGCTTGAGCTTGGTGAGCTTGTCGCCACGGCTGCTGTCCTGCCAGCTATAGGCGCCGGTGTATTCGTAGACCTCTGCCTGTTCCGGCAGGTTGCCCTGATTCGCGACAGTCGGAAACGAAGTCTCCTTGGTGGCGCCAGGATTCTTGTAGTCGAAGGTGCGCGTGCTGTAGGTCGTGCTTTGAAGCGTGCGCGTGCCGGACCACTGCACAAACGCTTCCGTCTGGCTGGAGGTGCCGGCACGGTAGAAGTCCACCTCCTGGGGCGACATGGCCTTGAGCGAATAGAGGTCGTCGGTTATGACAAGCGTGTGCGACTTTCCGTCATCGGCGTGCTCGAAGTAGTAGAACCAGCCTTCGGACTCAAGCAACCGGTGCACGAAAGTCCAGTCGTCCTCGTACTGAACGCAGAATGAACGCACAGGCGATGCATTTCGAATGTCAAACCGGAATGCACCAGCCGCCTGCGGATGCATCTGGAAAACAGATTCGAGGATAGCCTCTACTGACTTGTCCTGGAAAATCTGCGCGTCCTTACGGAACTTCAGGAAGTACAACCATGAGGAGTAGACCAGCTGGTAGCTAGTCAGTTGCCCGTCGGCTCCCAGACGCCGCACGGTATGGACATAGCCATGCTGCGGGCGATAGGATTTGTCCGCACGCTGAAGCCAGAGCGTGACCGGCTGGGCAATAAGAGACTTCAGCTCGAGCGAGCTGTTCGTCGAGACAGCGTCGATGACGTATTCGAAGTTGCGGCCAAGCCGTGATGTACCCATCACGATTTGCGGCAATAGCGCATTCGCCCCCGCCGGGGAGTCGAGTTTTACGAGCCGGTCAGCCTGAAATAATGCAGACTGCATAAATGAGATAATGTCCTGCGCTCCCATTTAGATTTTCCTTGTCGGGGCATCCCTTAAAGTCGAGCGAAATAATAAGGGGATTTTCGCAGCTCGACAATTCCGGTTGATTGAGACACTCAGCGTTTAACAATTCCAGTGAGCTTCTGCTGTTTGCCCGTCGGAATTCCCACCTTGAAACTGAACCAAAACTGCGCCGAATCGCGCAGCATGTTGCTGTACAGGTCAGTGCGCACACGTGCCGTATCTGGCGACCGCCCACCCATCGCCGTATCATCGTGCCTGTGCGCTGCCCGTCGCGGCATCTCCCTTCTTTCACCAGTTACCTGATGTCCAAGTCTGCAAAGCTTTCCGAGGTTCTCACGCTTGCCGAAGTCCAGTCGCTGGCTGACACGAAGACGTTTGCGCGCGGCAAGGCCTATTTCCTCGATGGCGTCGTCTCCCACCTGGACGAGCGCGACGGGGCGCTTCGTGCGACTGTACGCGGCACGCACAGATACCGGGTCGAACTCGCAGTCGACAATGGCGAACTCGCATACGACTGCAACTGCCCCGTAGGAGACGATGGCGTTTTCTGCAAGCACGCTGTTGCCGTTGCACTCTCCTGGCTCGAAAATTCGGGTGAGGAGGTGTTTCACGCCGAAGAGCCTGGGCCGGGGAAGCCGCGCAAGAAGAGGAAGACCTACGAGGAAGTCATTCGGGAATATGTGGCGACGTTAGACAGGGACGCGCTTCAGGAGTTGTTGATGGACGCCGTCGAACAGGACCTTGCGCTGCGCGACAAGCTGCTGTTCGCTGCGCGTGCGGCAGGGGCCTCCGACCTGCCCGGCATGAAGGCTGCCGTCAAGCAGGCGACGCGCATTTCACGTCCGCTGGACTGGCGCGAGTCTGGTGCATATGGCGACGGGCTCATGTCGCTGGCCGACATGCTGCGTCAAAGGCTTTCCGGACCTCACGCCGCACAGGTGGTCGAGCTATGCGAGCTGGCGATTGCCGGTGCGGAAAAGAGTCTCGAACAGATTGACGACTCCAATGGCGACGTGATGCCGGCGATTCTCGAACTGGCCTCTGTGCATCTCGAGGCCTGCAAGGTAACTGGCCCCGACCCGGTGAAGCTTGCGGAGCGGCTCTTCCGCTTCCAGACAGAAGGCAGATGGGACACCTTCTACAACGTCCTTCCGGCGTACGCGGGGCCACTGGGCAAGAACGGGTTGCGCCGCTATCGTGAACTCGTCAACGAGGCATGGGCATCGATGCCCACACTCGCCGCTGGCAAGGAGTATCGACGGTCATACGATTCGCCGCGCATGCAGCTCGAACATGCGATGGGGGCGCTGGCTGAACTCGACGGCGACGTCGACGCGCTCATCCGCATCCGCTCGAAGGACCTGTCGAGTCCGTACCGCTTTCTGCTGGTCGCCGAGCTTTGTGCGAAGCACGGTCGTCCGGACGACGGGCTCGCTTGGGCCGAGCGCGGCATCAAGGAATCCGGCAAAAGCTTCGACCAGCGTCTGCTCGACTTCTGCATCGACGCGTATCTGCGGCGCAGCGAATTCGACAAGGCCGATGCGTACGCGTGGCGACGTTTCGAGATGCGTCCGACGGCTGAAGCATTTCCGGCTTTGATGGAGGTCGCTACTGTCACGGGCAGAAGTGCAGAAACCCGGGAGCGTGCACTCAAACATCTCTGGGCGCTGGTCAGCGAAGAGGAAGCAGCGGCAAAATCGAAGCGCACCGTCTGGCAACGCGGCGCGCGAACCGAGCTGGTCAGGATTTTTCTCGCTGGCAAGGAAAACGACGTCGCATGGGAAACGTTTACCAGCGGCCCGGTCGCCACGCAGCTATGGCCTGAAATGGCGGCTGTTCGCGGCAAGACTCATCCGCACGATGCCATCGCCCTGTATCACCGGCTGCTGCCAATAGCTGCCGAGGGCGGTACGCGCAACGCCCGATATGACGAGGCCTTCGAAATCGTGCGGGCTATCGGAATGCTGCGGGCGCGGCTGGATGAACGTACAGAGTTCGCCGGTGAACTGGAGGAGATTCGGGCGGCGTATCGAGCGAAGCGCAACTTCATCAAGTTGCTCGCGAAACTGTCGTGAGTCGCCCACAAAATATCGATGCTTCTGCCAGCTTCGGATGCGTGCGCGGCAACGCGGCGGCGAACGACCAGAATTGATTCGGCCTTATTGATGCACGTCGGGGTGGGACGTCGCCGGACGCAGAAAACGGCTGGAGATGGGCACGCTCAGCCTCGCTGCGAGCAAGCACGGCGCGACATCGTTCCAGCTCATCTTTGAGGAAATCTATTTCGGCTTGCATCCCACCTGCTCGCCGTAGAAGCCGACCGACTTCGTGCCAGTATGCGAACCCTAAATCGCCATCTGCAAGGGCAAGCTCTTGAATCTTCCGAAGCGCAATTTCGAGGTTCAGACAATTTTGCGAAGACATATGTTTCCCTCACCAATCACAGGCTGTAGTTGAGTGGTCAGTGCGCGACCGGAGGTTAGTGGACGGCCTGTGTGCATAGACATTCCGGAAATCCATACCTCGCTCGTCCTTTGACGTTTCCGACAGCAATTCACGTGTGTACTTCGCCTGCAAAAATCTGAGGCGACCGAATCACAGCCGGACGTAACCGGCTCTCAAAGGCCCAACGGGTCGTTGTCCCCGGCCTGCGCGTCGAGATAGGCGCGCATCGCGACGTCCATCTCGGTGCGGTATGCCTCTACAGAAACCACATCGATATTGATGCTGCCACTTGGGTCTCTTGGCAACACCTCCATAAGTTTTCCTGCAGCGAGGAGCTTACGAATGTGCGGACGACTGACGAACAGGTATTTCGCTGCTTCTGAGACAGTCACAACGGCCTCCTATGTCAAGCGCCTCATGAATCGGCCCTCACAACGTGAGAATTGCGAGGGCCATGTATTCGCGTCGACGCCGCCGGTCTCTTGTGTTCCTTCATGTTGACGACAGTAACGTTCGCGTGCGATTTAACGTCCACGCTATCTCTGCACGCGAAAAATCCCATTGGCCGGCTCCGACCTTTGCGTTCAGCCCCTTCTCGACCCGTCCAAGTGCGTCGTCCAGCGACAGGCCAGACGCAGACATCTTCCGCGACGCGTACTCCGCCAGCTGACTAGCAAGGTCCTCGCATGCGTCATAGCGCGTCCACAGCTCTTCGCCCGTGAGGCCGGTGTAATACCGCCCGGCTACCTCGTGCACAAGAAGCTTTGGCTGCGTACCCGACACCAGTCCAAAGGGGCGCTCTCTCGGGAAGTCGTCAGGAACCACATGCGGCCTGGCCATCATCAACTCCTTGGTTGCGAATTTCATCAGCTTCGTCGCGACCGGGGATGGGGGACGGACGTCCTGTCGCTGCCGTAGATTCAACCCGTCGGCGTTTGGGGGCGGCCCAGAGTCCCGGTAATGCCGAGGCCGACACCTCGAGGTCAATGTCGAGTGGGTAGTGTCTGAGCAGGCCGAGAGCCACTGCCTGGACTAGGCCGCCGACCCTTATCTCGTCGGCGCGGGCGAGCATCTGCAACAGCTCGCGCGTATCGGTGACAGCCTTCGTGCGTTCACAAGGGGTCGTCATCTTCAGCTCCACCAAGTAGACGTTCTGTGACATCGGTGTACGACGTCACCTCGTACAGTTCGCACCACCTCGTCCAGACGTATTCAACATTCAGTGACGAGCCTTGCCTGCCGACAAGTTCGTAAATACGTCCCGTCTCAGTCGTCCCCTCCATGGCGACCGGGTCGAACGTCACTATCGGGGAACTGACGCGCCCCGAGCGGTCAAACATATCCACGCCAACAAAATGCCGGCTTCCATCCTCGGTCTCGAAAACGCGCCATCGAGACAATGGAATCCTCGGCAGTTCGGAAACAGGACGGGGTCTCCAGACGGGCATCGCAATCTCCTGGCGGCAAAAATCCTATCTATCCTCTCGACCTGACGGGACTACGTGCAAGCTCAACGATGTCCCGACCTGCGCATACATTGCCCGTCAGCACACGTAGGACATTCGACGTAGCGCTCGACGACGTGATATGAATGCGCTCCACAACTTTCGCTAAAAACTGTCAGGAGCCGCAAGTTTGTCAGTCATTGTCTACTCCCAAGTCCAACCATACGGCCCGTTGCATCAACGCGAAAAATGATGAACTCGTCCGGGCGACATGAAAAATTCCCCTCGGACTTTCACCGCTTCGAATCGAGTAGCTCCAGATTCTTCAGTAGCGTTGCTGCATCGTCTGGCTCACGCCGAATTGAGAACACCTGAGCCTTCCTCGGCTTCTTTCCCCCAACTTTCGGTACCTTCGAGAGCGAGCCCAATGCCTTGCGCTCGCTCTCGGTCAACGATGCCTTGAGCGCTTGCTCGTCAACCTTGCTCTGGCGCTGCTGTGCCGACTGCGATTCAAGATGGGATTCCACGCCGACGATGGGGCACCACAGGTCTTTTCTCTTCTTGTTGATTTGCACGGAATCCTGACCCACCCTGCGTAGTAATTTGCATCGAATATTGACCCACGTAGAACACTGACCTGCTCGGCAACGGGCGGG
>NZ_QLTK01000044.1 GCF_003269035.1 Paraburkholderia bryophila
TGAACCAGTTTGCTATCCTGTTTGGCGAGCGCTTCACGCTCGCACGTGGCTAGAAATCTTTAAACCGCCTCGCACACAAAAATGCGGACAGGTTCGCCTCGCGATGCGCTCGCCGGAAGGGTTCGCCCTGGGGCAGCGGCTTTTTTCCGCGCTGGGGGAGCCATCGGCTTCGCCTCGGCGAGGCGTCGAAATGCTCTGGATACTGGAATCGATTGGGCGCGGAAAATGGCTTGCAACCTGGCGCGCAAAATCGGTTACACCCACAAGCCAGCAATACTTGCCGCACTGGCGCGCGCCGATCCAGCAGCGCCCAGCCAGATGCACGACGGCCGCGCGCGAGGTAACCCCTTAGCCGGGCCCGCGTGCGAACAACCGCCGCGGCGCGCGCAGCGCCGCCGGAAGAATGACTGCTGTGTCACGAGCGCGGAATGTGCGAGAACACGGATTCCAGATGAGCCACTACCGCGTCGACACGAGGAACCCACTTAGCAGGGGCCATGCTTGAACAACCGCCACGGCGCGCGCAGCGCCGCCGGAAGAATGACTGCTGTGTCACGAACGCGCAATGCGCGAGAACACAGATTCCAGATGCACCACTACCCACACTGTGCGAGGGCTCCACTTAAGAATTAGCGGTGTGAGCCGCTTTCTTTTGCCTACTTTTCTTTGCGGCAGGCAAAGAAAAGTAGGTGCCCCCCCGCACAGGGGGAACGCTAATAGACCACTAACAAACCAAGGAAACGCCAAAACCAAAAAAAACCACTCAGACCACAACCTCAACAGCCGCCTTCCCCAACGCATTCCGAATAGCATCCGCCAATTCAGCAGCAGCAAACTTAGCCACATACCCATTAGCCCCAGCATTCTTCACATGCGCCTCATTAGCCGCCCCGGTCAGAGAAGAATGAATAATGACCGGAATATCCCGAGTCCTCTCATCGGCCTTGATCTGACGGGTCAACATAAACCCATCCATCTCCGGCATCTCAAGATCGGTCAACACCAAAGCAATGGTGTCCTTAGCCCGCCCACCATTAGCCTGCGCATCCCGCGCCACCTGCTGCAACGTATTCCAGGCCTCTTCGCCAGTCTTGGTCATCACGTAGTCGGCGCCGATCGCGCTCAAAGCCTGCTCGATCAACTTACGCGCAAACCCCGAATCGTCGGCGGCAAGAATCTTGGCGCCGCGCCGAATCCCCAACGCGTCGCCCATGACCGACTCCGGATCGACAGCCGGATGCTGCGAAGGAAACACATCCCGCAACACCTGCTCCACGTCGATCACCTGCGCGAGCCGCGAATCGCCCGTATTACCGTCGATCCGCGCAATGCTCGTCACCAGATTGCCACCCGCCGCGCCCTCGGCGGACAACACCTGATTCCACTCCAGCCGCACGATATCGTCGACTTCCTCGACCGCAAACGCTTGCGTCGAGCGTGCGAACTCGGTCACCAGCAAAATATTCAGACCGCGCGTCGGCTCGCAACCCATCAAGCGCGGCAGATCGATCACCGGAATGATCTGCCCGCGAATGTCCACCGCGCCCATCACATACGGCGACGATCCGGCAATCGGCGTCACCTGCGGCATCGTCGAAATTTCGCGTACCTTGAATACGTTGATGCCGTAAAGCTCATGCTGGTCGCTGCCGGGAACCGAACCCAACCGGTACAGCAACAGTTCGAACTTGTTGGAACTCGTCAGGTTGGTGCGTTCGTCATTCGCGCGGTGATCTACGGCCATCGGCTTTCTCCAGAATTGCGGTGCGTGGGGTGACGCCATGCATCGTTATGTTCGACGCTGGCGCGCGCCCTACCATCCTGTTATCGGCGCGACCGCCGGAAAATTCAGCGTTTCCTCGCTGTTTCAGCAGCATTCTTGACCTATGTTCTGGTTAACACCCACGCACCATCGGGCGCACGAAGCGGGCCGCCGCAATACAGGCCTGTCAAGGCATTCATATGAAGGTTACCTAAGGTTACAGAAGCCACAGCGTCGTATCACATGGGGTACGACGCGCCTCCTAGAATTCACAGCGATTAAAGCGTGGCGCCGTCAGCGGCCCGCAAGCTGACTGCAAGGTCGGAACGTGGTCGCGCGTTGCAGATCGACGCGGGGCGTACACGCATCGCTGTCGTTTCGCTTCCACCTGAAGGAGAACATATGAACCGCTTGCCTCTCGCCACATTCACCGGTGCCTGCATGGCCAGTCTGCTGCTCGTCGCCAACGTTGCCCATGCGCAAACCGCCGCACCCGCGGCGGCGGATGCGGGCCGTTTGCATGCCGCCGATCAGGCGTTCATCGCCGACGGCACCCAGGTCGTCGCGACGCAACGCGACGCCGCACGCATCGCGACGTCCCGCTCCACCGATCGCGACGTGAAAGCGTTCGCCGAACGCGTTTCGACCGACAACGCAAAAATCTCCGATGCACTGCGCGCAGCCAGCCCGCGCGGTGTCGACGTGCCGAAGAACGATCCGGACGCAGCGGTGCTCGCCAGCATCAACAACCTGCGCGGCGCCGACTTCGACAAGACTTATATCGAACAGGTCGCGCTCGTCGGCGAACAGAAAGCGTTGTCGGCGTTCCAGGCGGAAATCGCGTCGGGCCGCGACGATCAGTTGAAGGCGGTCGCGAAGCAGGCGCTGCCGACCATCCAGGCGCACTACGCAATGGCGCAGGACCTCGCCAAGCGCAAGCACCTCGCCGTCAGCACGCAATAGCACGCAATAGCAGGCAAATAACGCGCGGCGCGACGCACACGGCACGCAGCCGCCCATTCGAATGCGGTCTTTTCGGCGATAATCGGCTTCGTTCTTTCGAACGCGGTGCACGCGCGATCAATGCGCTGCATCGCTCCCGAAAGCGCTTTCACGATTCCATCCGCATTCAATACAAGCTCACCGTATGGGCAAGCCCGCCAATCTGCCGCAACAGTTGGACTCGATGCTTCGGCAAGCCGTCGCGCTTCAACAGAACGGCGCCTTCGCCGAAGCCGAAGAACTCTATCGCGAGATTCTCGAACTCAAGCCTCGTCACTTCGACGCGCTGCAATTGCTGGGCGCACTCGCGCTGCAAGCGGGCCGTCTGGAGGAGGGCGTCGAGTTGCTGAAGAGAGCGCTGGCGGTCAACGCGAGACAGGCGCCGATCCACTCGAATCTCGCCTATGCGTTGAACGCCTTGCAGCGATTCGACGAAGGCCTCGCGAGCGCGGAGCGCGCGCTCGCCTTGCAGGCAAAATTCCCCGACGCGCTGAATAATCGCGGCAACGCCCAAGCCGGTCTGAACCAGCCGCTCGACGCACTCGGCAGTTTCGACCGCGCCATCGCGTTGACGCCGGCTTTCGCGCAGGCCTGGAACAATCGCGCGTGCGTGCTGCGCGATCTGGGCCGTCCCGCGGATGCGCTCGCCAGTTGCGATCACGCGCTCGAATTGCAGCCGAACTATCCCGATGCATGGAGCAATCGCGGCAATGCGCTCAGCGATCTGAACCGGCCGCACGACGCTGAGCTGAGCTACCGGCGTGCGCTCGAACTCGCGCCGGCTTTCGCCGATGCATGGAACAATCTCGGCCTCACGCAGATCGACCTCGGTCGGCACGCGGAAGCCCTGGCCAGTTACGAACGTGCGCTGGCGGTGAATCCCGCGGCGGCGGAAACGCATTGGAACGAATCGCTGTGTCTGCTGCAAATGGGGCAGCTCGAAGCCGGCTTTCGCCAATACGAATGGCGCTGGGAGCGCAACCGGATCAAGGCGGGTAAGCGCAGCTTCGCGCAGCCGCTGTGGCTCGGCGATTTTTCGATTGAAGGCAAAACGATTCTGCTGCATGCCGAACAGGGCCTGGGCGATACGCTGCAGTTTTGCCGCTATGCGGCGCTGGTGTCGGCACTCGGCGCGAAGGTCGTACTCGAAGTGCCCGCCGAGTTGACGCGGCTCATGACGACGCTCGACGGTGTGGATCAGTTGATCGAAGCCGGGCAGCCGCTGCCGCCGTTCGATTGCCACTGCCCGCTGCTGAGTTTGCCGCTCGCCTTCAAGACCGACCTCGCGAACATTCCGTCGGCCACGCCGTATCTGTTCGCGGATAACGATGCGGTCGAGCAATGGCGCAAGCGTCTCGACGAGCACGCAAACGGCCGGCTCAAAGTCGGTCTGGTTTGGGCCGGCGGCAACCGGCCGCACGTCGCGGAATTACGCAAGAACGACGCGCGCCGTTCGATCACGTTCGAGCGGCTCGCGCCGATACTCGAGGTGCCGAACGTGCAGTTCTTCAGCCTGCAAAAAGGCGCGGCGGCAATGCAGCTTGCGGATAGCGATGCGGGCCGTCACACGGTCGTCGACTACACCGAAGCGCTGCACGATTTCGCCGACACCGCCGCGCTCGTCGCCAACCTCGATCTGGTGATTTCCGTCGATACGTCCACGGCGCATCTGGCCGGCGCAATGGACCGGCCAGTGTGGATCCTGAACCGCTTCGACACCTGCTGGCGCTGGATGCTGGAGCGTAGCGACACGCCCTGGTATCCGAGTGCGCGTCTGTTCCGGCAGCCGGCTTTGGGCGACTGGGACAGCGTGATCCACGCCGTGCGCGAAGCGCTCGCCACGCTCACAACCTAGCGTAAAACTGCCGTCCTGGCCGACGCGTTTTTGCCGACGCGCGTAGACTGAACGTCCGTTTATCGACGGCTAGGCCACGGAGATTCATCAATGGAATACAGACATCTGGGTGCATCCGGTTTCAAGGTGCCGGTACTGAGTTTCGGCACGGGCACATTCGGCGGCAAGGGCGAGTTCTTCGAAGCGTGGGGCGGCAGCGACGTCGCCGAGGCGCGTCGTTTGATCGACATCTGTTTCGATGCGGGCGTCACCATGTTCGATAGCGCCGACATCTATTCGAACGGCGCGTCGGAGTCGGTGCTCGGCGAAGCGCTCAAGGGCAAGCGCGACAAGGCGATCATTTCGACCAAGGCGACCTTCCGTTTCGACGATAGTCCGAACAACGTCGGTTCGTCGCGTTTTCATCTGATTCAGGCGGTCGACGCCGCGCTCAAGCGTCTGCAAACCGACTACATCGATCTGTTCCAGTTACATGGATTCGACGCCAGAACGCCGATCGCCGAAGTGATGTCCACGCTCGACGATCTGGTGCGCGCCGGCAAGATCCGCTACACCGGTGTGTCGAATTTTTCGGGCTGGCATCTGATGAAATCGCAGGATGTCGCGGACCGTTACGGCTATCCGCGCTATGTCGCGAATCAGGCGTACTACTCGCTGGTGGGTCGCGATTACGAGTGGGAATTGATGCCGCTCGGCATCGACCAGGGCGTCGGCGCGGTGGTGTGGAGTCCGCTTGGCTGGGGGCGTTTGACCGGCAAGATCAAGCGCGGCCAGGCGCTGCCCGAAACCAGCCGCCTGCATAAAACCGCCGACATGGGGCCGCCGGTGCCGGACGAGTATCTGTTCCGCGTGCTCGACGCGATCGACGAGGTGGCGGCCGAAACCGGCAAGACCGTGCCGCAGATTGCGCTGAACTGGCTGTTGCAGCGGCCGACAGTGTCGACGGTGCTGATCGGCGCGCGCAACGAGGAACAGCTGCGGCAGAACCTCGGCGCGGTGGGTTGGAATCTGACGCCCGAACAGATGGCGAAGCTCGACGCGGCGAGCGCCGTGCGTCCCGCTTATCCGTACTGGCATCAGGAAGGGTTCACGGAGCGCAATCCGAAGGTCGTTTAAGCGTCTCTTTCTAAGCAACACCATGGCCACGCGCCGCGATCGAACGTGTTCTCACACGTCCAGCCGCGGCGCGTGGCGATTTCATTTCCGCACTACGTCATGCGTCATTTCAGCCTCAATCAGGCCAACCCGCCGTTCGCGCGCAACGTCTGGCCATTGACCCAACCTGAGTCCGGGCCTGCGAGGAACGACACCACGGCGGCGATATCGTCCGGCTCGCCGAGGCGTTCCAGCGGCGGCATTTTCGCGTAGGTCTGGATCTGCTCGTCGCTTTTGCCTTCGAAGAACAGCGCCGTCGCAACCGGTCCCGGCGCTACCGCGTTGACGGTGATGTGACGGCCGCGCAGTTCCTTCGCGAAGATCTGCGTGAACGCTTCGACCGCCGCCTTGGTCGCGGTGTAGATCGCGTAGCCCGGCAGATTCAGCGCGAGCACCGTGCTCGAAAAATTGACGATACGGCCGCCGTCGTTCATTCGTTTGGCGGCTTCGCGCAAGGTGTTGAAGGTGCCGCGTACGTTGATGTCGAAGGTCTGGTCGTAGACAGCGTCGCTGGTATCGGCGAGTGGCATGGGCTTGAATACGCCGGCGTTGTTGACCAGCAGATCCACTTTGCCCAATTGCTGTTCGGTGGTCTCGAACAGGCGGCGCACGTCGTCGGGATTCGACACGTCGGCTTTCACCGCAATGGCTTTGGCGCCTTCCGCCGCAAGTTTCGCGACGAGCGCGTCGGCTTCGGTGGAACGCAACGCATAGTTGACGACGATCGCGAAACCATCGCTGGCGAGGCGTTGCGCAACCGCCGCGCCAATGCCGCGCGAGGCGCCGGTGACGATAGCGACGCGAGCGTTTTTCGTGCTGTTCATGATTCGTTCCCTTGGGATGGAGAGTGGATGAGACGCATCATGAGCGCTTTTCCCGTCGAGATAATCCAGCTAGACTGGGTATCATCATTCCATTTGCTTTAATAATGGGCGGCAAACTGGCTGCAAAAGGGCGTCCAGCATGGATCGTTTCGAGGAAATGCGCGTGTTCGTGCGGATCGCCGAGCGGCAAAGCTTCACGCGCGCGGCGGACGATCTGCAGATTCCGCGCGCCACCGTCACCACGCTGATGAAGCGTATGGAGCAGCGGCTCGGCGCGCGGCTGCTGGAGCGCAACACGCGCACGGTGCGGCTCACGCCCGACGGCGAAGCGTATTACGGCCGCTGCGTGCGCCTGATCGCTGATATGGAGGAGGCGGAGGGCTCGTTTTCGAATCTCGCGCCGAAAGGGCTGCTGCGGGTGAATCTGCAAGGTACGCTGGCGCGCTATTTCATCGTGCCGGCGCTGCCGGCGTTTCTGGCGCGCTTTCCCGACATCGAGTTGATGATCGGCGAAGACGACCGCTACGTCGATCTGGTGCGCGAAGGGATTGATTGCGTGCTGCGGGCCGGCAATCTGCAGGATTCGTCGATGGTCGGGCGGCGCGTCGCGCTGCTGCCGCAGGTGACGGTGGCGAGTCCCGCCTATCTGGCGGTGTATGGCGAACCTGGCCATCCGGACGCGTTGACCACGCATCGGGCGGTCAATTATGTGTCGAGCGCGACCGGCAAGCCGGTGCCGCTGGAGTTCAGCGTCGACGGCCGCGAGGTGGCGATGGTCTTGCCGTCCGCCGTCTCGGTGAGTGGCGTTGAGCTCTACACGGGGTCGGCGCTTGCCGGGCTCGGCATCGTGCAGGTGCCGCAATACCGCGTGGCGGATGAGCTCGCAGCGGGGCGTCTGCGGGTCATTCTCGCGGACTTCCCGCCGCCGCCGATGACGGTGTCCGTGCTGCATCCGCAGAACCGTCAGTTGTCGTCGCGAGTGCGGGTGTTTGCGCAGTGGCTGCGCGAGATTTTCGAAGCCTCGGCCGTCGGCGTGTGAAAGCGAAAGCAGTGCTGGTGCGGTGAACGGTTCGCCTGCGGCGCGTTTTAGCGCGCGTTCTTTTATGCGAGCGTGGCGGCGTCTCGTGGGATCATACGCACCGTGCCGGGCAATCCGGCTTTTTGCACGGCACGCCCCGAAGTCAGTCGCGTTGGGGCACGCAATCACAGGAGCAGGGCAATGATCGATGGACTGGTGGGCGGACGCCTGTATGGCGAAGCGCAGATTCGCACGGGGCAAAACGGCAGACGTTTCGTGACGTGCAAGGTAAGGGCAACCACCAACGACGGCGACACGATTTTCGTCAACGTGATCGCGTTCGACGACGACGTGCAAACCGCGCTACTCGCGCTGAGCGATGCGGACAGCGTCGCGCTGAGCGGCACCTTGACGCCGAAGGTGTGGACCGACAAGAACGGGCTCGTCAAGCCGGCCGTGGACATGATCGCCCATCGGCTTCTCACCGCTTACGAAGGCCGCCGCGAAGAGGGTGCCTGAGCAAGCTTGCGCGGCTCGCCACCGCTGTCGCGCAGATAGTCGACGAAGCGCTCGGCGACCGGCTCCGCGTCGCCGCTTCTGCGCAGAAGCAGCACTTGCGACAATAGCGTCTCGCCCTTCAACGGCAGAAAACACACGCGCGGATCTTCGATTTGCCGCAACGTGTAGGGCACCAGCGCGACGCCCATGCCGAATCCGACCATCGTGACCACGGTTTGCCACAAACGCGCCTCGTGACGAATCAACGGACTGAACCCGGCGCTCACGCACTGCGCGATGATCAGATCGTGATAATGCGGCGACACGGTGCGCGGAAACAGAATGAACGGTTCCTGCGCCAGCGCCTGCAAATCCACTTTGCGCCGCTTCGCCAACGCATGACCGGCCGGCAGGCAAATCAGGAACGGCTCGGAGAAAACCGGCGTGGAGGTGACGTCGGACGGGAAATTGCCCCAATGCGCGCAGCCCATGTCGATCTGCATCCGCTGGATCGCGTGGACCTGTTCGCTCGTGTTCATCTCTTTCAGCACGATTTCGACGCCCGGATAATCCGCCTCGAATCGACGCACGGCCTGCGGCATGCCACGGTACAACATGGAATTCACGAAGCCGATTCTGAGCCGGCCCGCGAGCCCATGCGCCGAACGAACCGTGATGCGCTCCGCCTCGCTCGCTTGCAATAAGAGCCGCCGCGCTTCGCCGAGCAGCACCTGACCGGCGTTGGTCAACGCGACCGTCTTGTTGGTGCGCGCAAGCAGTTGCACGCCAAGCCGCTCTTCGAACTTGCGAATGTCGAAACTGAGCGCGGGCTGCGAAATGAACAGCCGCTTGGCCGCGCGGCCGAAATGCAGCTCTTCGGCGACCGCCACGAAATAGCGTAATTGTTTCAGGTCCACGGCGGTCTCCGGTTTTTTGATCGATAAGCTACGTCTATCGTACCGGATATAAGTTGTATTAGACGATTATCGAAGCCGCTTCTATGCTGTTTCCACAAGGCGCCAATCAGGGCCAACCGGAGACGAGACACATGAGCGACACCACCCCGCAGCCGGCACCCGGCGCGTCCAATATCCCCGATAGCCGGGGCATCAATTTCTTTACCAGCGACCCCGATTTTGCGGGCCTGCTCAAACTGCATCTCGGCGATGCGTTATATGAAGAACTCAATGGCCAGTTCGTCGAACTTGGTCAACGCGCCTCCGGTGAACTCGACGTCTGGGCACTGTCCGCCGATAAAAACCCGCCGCAATTACGGCATCGCACGCGGCGCGGCGAAGCGTTGCAAAGCATCGACAAACATCCCGACTACGTCGCGCTGGAACGCGTGGCGTACGCCGAGCTGGGACTCGCGTCGCTGAGCCACGCGACTCGCTCAGGCGAGAAAACGCCGCCGCCGCTCGTGAAATACGCGCTGACCTTCCTGTTCGTACAGGCCGAATTCGGACTGTGCTGTCCGGTGAGCATGACCGATTCGCTCACGCGCACGCTGCGCAAATTCGGCGCGCCCGAACTGGTTGCGCGGTTCCTGCCGCGGCTCGCGTCGCGCGATTTCGACGCGCTATTTCAAGGCGCGATGTTCATGACGGAGCAGGCGGCCGGCTCCGACGTGGCGCGCATCGCCACGCGCGCCACGCTGGCAACGGATGCGCAAGGCGAACCAACATGGCGCCTGTTTGGCGACAAGTGGTTCTGCTCGAACGCCGACGCCGATCTGGCGATGGTGCTCGCGCGTCCCGATACCGCGCCGGCGGGCATCAACGGTCTCGCGCTGTTTCTACTGCCGAAGACGCTGCCGGACGGCTCGCGCAACGCCTACCGGATCGTGCGGTTGAAGGACAAGCTCGGCAGTCGCTCGATGGCGAGCGGCGAGATCGTGCTGGACGGCGCGACCGCATATCTGATCGGCGAAGTGGGGCGCGGCTTTCATCAGATGGCCGACATGATCAACATGTCGCGTCTGTCGAACGGCGTGCGCGCGGCCGGGTTGATGCGGCGTGCCGTGACGGAAGCGCTGCATATCGCGCGTCATCGCGAAGCGTTCGGCCGCAAGCTGATCGATATGCCGCTGATGCAGCGGCAACTGCTCAAGCTGATGCTGCCCGCCGAACAGGCGCGCTCCATGTTCATGCAGATCGCGCTGCTGCTCGACCAGGCCGACGCCGGCGACCAGCAGGCGGCGAAATGCGTGCGCATCCTCACGCCGTTGATCAAGTTCCGCGCCTGCCGCGACGCGCGCCGCGTGACCGGCGACGCCATGGAGGTGCGCGGCGGCACCGGTTACATCGAGGAATGGAGCGACGCGCGGCTCGTGCGCGACGCGCATCTCGGCTCGATCTGGGAAGGCACCAGCAATATCGTGGCACTCGATATCGCGCGCGCGGTGAAACGCGACGGCGCGCTGGAGCCCTTGCGCGCCTATCTGCTGGACCGGCTCGACGCGGCGGGTTTGCCGGCGGCGAGTCTCGCGGTGCTGCGCGCCGCGCTGACGCGCGCTTGCGATGCGTTGGCGAGCGTCGCGGAAGCCGGCCGCGACGAATGGGTCCGCCAAGCGGGCACGGCTTTGTATCACGTGAGCACCGCCGTGCTGATGGCGTGCGAAGGCGTGCGGCTCGCGCCGGATTACCGGCGGCTCGCGCTCGCTCATCTGGTGGTGCGGCATAAGTTGTTGCCCACCGATCCGTTGAATCCACGGAGTTCGGCCGATGAACCTGGTGTGATCGACGCGTTGGTGAACGGCCGTAGCGTGACACTCGAACAGGCGCTGCAGGTATTGCCGGCAGGGAGCGCGTGATGACGGCGTCCAGTAGCGTAAAAAGCGCACCAGGCACCCAGGGCGCCTTGCAAGGCATCAAGGTCATCGACTTGAGCCGCGTGCTCGGCGGCCCGTACTGCACGCAGGCGCTAGCCGATCACGGCGCCCAGGTGATCAAACTCGAACCGCCCGACGGCGACGAAACACGCGGCTGGGGTCCGCCGTTTTACGGCGACACCGCGTGGTATTTCGCGGGCGTCAATCGCAACAAGCAGGGCATCGCCGTCGACCTGTCTCGCGACGAGGGCCGCGCGATCCTGTGGAAGCTGCTGGAAGACGCCGACGTACTGGTCGAAAACTTCAAACCCGGCACACTCGCGCGCTGGGGCATGGACTACGAACGCGATCTGCGCGAGCGTTTCCCCAAGCTGATTCACTGCGCGGTGTCGGGCTTCGGCCCCGACGGCCCACTCGGCGGCTTACCCGGCTACGACGCCGCGATCCAGGCGATGACCGGCCTGATGAGCGTAAACGGCGAACTCGACGGACCGGCCATGCGCGTCGGCCTGCCGGTCGTCGACATGGTTACGGGGCTGAATGCGCTCGCCGGCATTCTGCTCGCGCTCGCCGAACGCGCGACCAGCGGACGCGGCCAGTCGATCGATATCGCGTTGTACGACTGCGGCGTGTCGCTGCTGCATCCGCATCTGCCGAATTATTTCGGCTCCGGCCGTACGCCGCAGCGCAGCGGCAACGCGCATCCCAACATCACGCCGTACGACAGCTATCGCACCGCGAGCGCGCCGATCTTTCTCGCGGTCGGCAACGACCGGCAGTTCGCGCGGCTGTGCGCGCATCTCGGCGCGCCCGAACTCGCCGACGATCCGCGCTATGCCGACAACCGCAGCCGCTGCGCGCATCGCGAGCCGTTGAAGGCGGCGCTCGAAAGCCTGCTCGCCGCGCACGATTGCGAGCCGCTCGCGCAGGCACTGATCGTCGCGGGCGTGCCTTGCGGGCCGGTGCAAACCGTCGACGTGGTCGCGCGCCATCCGCATACGCTGCATCGCCAGATGGTGGTGGAACTCGGCGCGTATCGCGGCACGGCCTCGCCGATCAAACTGTCGCGCACGCCGGCCACCTATCGCAGCGCGCCACCGGCGCTCGGCGCCAACACGCGCGCGGTGCTGGACGGGCTGGGGATCGACGCGGCTACGCAGCAAAGATTGTTCGAGGCTGGCGTGTTGCGCGGCGAAATGCCAACGAGCCACGAGCCCGAACCCGCTGCGCTCGACGTGAGCCCACCCGATTAATCACCGCAGTCCCCCCGACGACGGCTCATAGAAGCCGCGCCACCCAGAAGAACGACCTTGGAGACACACCCATGAATCGCGAGCCAGACGACCACGCCGCAGCCCGGCAACCCACGCGCGCCGCAGCGGCGGCTTTCGTGGGCACCACCATCGAGTGGTACGACTTTTACATCTACGCCACGGCCTCCGCGCTGATCTTCGGCAAGCTGTTCTTTCCTGGCGGCGATCCGTTCTTCGCGACGCTAGCCTCGTTCGGCACCTTCGCGGTCGGCTTTTTCGCGCGACCGTTCGGCGGCCTGGTGTTCGGCCATCTCGGCGACCGCATTGGGCGCAAGAAGGCGCTGGTGGCGACGCTCGCGATCATGGGCGTCGGCACGGTCGGCATCGGCTTCCTGCCGACCTACGCGAGCGCCGGTGTGTGGGCGCCGGTGTTGCTGGTGCTGCTGCGCGTCGCGCAGGGCATCGCGATCGGCGGCGAGTGGGGCGGCGCGGTATTGATGGCGAGCGAACATGCGCCGCAGGGTAAGCGGACCTTCTTCGCGTCGTTCGCGCAACTCGGCAGTCCGGCGGGTTTGATTCTGTCGCTGATCGCGTTTCGCGCGGTGGCGTCGATGGATAAGGACGCGTTTCTCGGCTGGGGATGGCGCCTGCCGTTTCTCGCCAGCGCGCTGCTGCTGGTGGTCGGTCTGCTGATTCGCGCGGGTGTCGACGAATCGCCGGAATTCAAGGCGCTCAAGGCACAGCGCCGGGTCGCCGCGTTGCCGGTCGCCGAAGTGGTTCGCGACGCCTGGCGCACGCTGCTGCTGTGTCTCGGTGCGAATGTGATCGGCGTGGCCGGCGCGTGGTTCGTCAACACCTTCATGCTCAATTACACGACGCAGACGCTCGGCCTCGATCGCGGGTTGATTCTCGATTGTCTGTTCGTGGTCGCGTTCATTCAGTTGCTCACGCAACTGGGTTCGGGCTGGTTCGCGCAACGCATCGGTACCGGACGTTTCCTGCAAGGCGCGGCGGCGCTGGCGATGCTGTCGCCGTATCCGATGTTCGCGCTGGTCTCGACCGGCCGGCCGCTGGCGATCGTGATCGGCATCGCGCTGGCGGTGATGTGCATGTCGAGTTCGTATGCGGTGATGGCCGGCTTCATGTCGACCGCATTCCCCGTGCGCGTCAGGTACTCGGCGATCTCGCTGTCGTACCAGCTGTGCGCGGCGTTGGCCGGCGGCTTGACGCCGTTGATCGGCACCGTCCTCGCGCATCGCTATCCGGGCGCCTGGTGGCCGCTGGCCGTGTTTTATAGCGTGCTGGCCGGGATTTCGCTACTGTGCATCGGCACGCTGGAACGCCGCAAACGGCAGGGTACGACGCAGGCTGTCGTGGAAGCGGCGTAGACGACGCACGAGCGTCGCGGATGCGCTTCCGAATGCGTGCGGAAACGCATCGAAATTGTTCTTCGTGGTTAACCCCACGTCATACTCGCGCGACATAATGTCATCCTCAAGCGCGCAGAATTCGCCCGCCATTCAGGCGGGCGACGAAAAAATGACAGGGGAAGGTCATCATGAATCGCTATCGTTCGCTGGGCGTCGTGACCGGCGCGGCGCAACTCGCCAGCGCCGACGTCTTGTGCCGGATGAGCACGGCCTGGCAGCGGCCGGGCGCGATGAAGCCGTTCGATCTCGTGCTCGAGGACCGAAGCTGGCACGGTCCGGCCTCGCAGAGCGCGGCAAACGCCACCTTCAAGATTCATGTGCTGGATGCCATGCGCGCCTTCGAAAAACGCGGCGTCGATGGGATCGTGCTGCCGTGTTTTCTGAGCCATACCTTCATCGACGAATTGTCGGCGAACGTCGCGCTACCTGTGGCGAACATCATGAGCGCGCTGTCGGTGCACGTACGCCAGACGTTTCCATCGGTGCGCCGGATCGGCGTGCTGACGTCCGACGCGATCCGCGGCAACGGTCTCTTTGAGCGCTATTTCGAAGCGGCTCGCTTCGACGTGCTGCATCCGCTCAACGTAGCGGGCGTGGACTGCGTGACCAGCGCGGTGTACGGCGACGCGGGCATCCGCAATGGCCACTTCTACGGCCGGCCGATCGAGTTGCTGCGCGCCGCTTGCGCGGACCTGATCGCGCAAGGCGCCGAGATCATCGTGCCCGGCCTCGCGGAAATCGCACTGCTGGCGCGCGCGCTCGACACGCAACCGGTGCCGCTCGTCGACGCCAATCTGGTCTACGCGCGCTATGTCGCCGCGGCGCAATTTACGCAGCCGGAGCGGCGCTTCAAGGTCGGCGTGCTGGGCGGCGTCGGCCCGGCGGCGACCGTCGATTTCATGAGCAAGCTGGTGCGCAACACACCCGCCACGCGCGACCAGGATCACATCAAGATCATGGTCGAGCAGAATCCGCAGATTCCGGATCGCACCGACGCGCTGCTCGGCCGCGGCACCGATCCCACGCTGGCGCTCTACGCCGCCTGCAAGACACTCGAAGACGGCGGCGCGGATCTGATCGCGATTCCGTGCAATACAGCGCATGCGTTTGTCGAACAGATCCAGCCGTCGTTGAACATTCCGATCGTGAATATGCTGACCTGTACCGCCGATTATCTGCGCGACGCGTTTCCCGACGTGCGCGAGATCGGCGTGCTGGCCACCTCGGGCACGCTCGCGAGCGGCGTCTACGAAAGCGCGCTCGGAGCAGGCGGCTTCGCGCAGATCGCGCCGCGCCCGCTCGCGCAGACGCGATTGATGAACGCGATCTACGGACCGAACGGCGCGAAGGCGGGCTTCAGGTCGGGCGAGTGTTGCGACGATCTGGCCGCGGCGATCGACGATCTGGTCGCGCAGGGCGTGCAGGTCATCGTGCTCGGGTGCACCGAGTTGCCGCTGCTGATGCGTGATACGGCTTCGAGCGGCGCTGGCGCTGGCGGGCAGATGGTGCGGTTCGTCGATCCGACCGACGTGCTCGCGCGCCGCTGCGTGGCTTATGCGCGAGACGCGAGCGGAGCGCTGCGATGTGCGGTGGAAGCGATCGCGCCGGAGGTTGGCGCGGCGGCCGTCACGTCGGAAACCGTTGCGCCGCTCGCCGCCGCGCGGGACGCGAAGCGCGTGCGCGGCGCACGCACGCGGCTTCGTACCCGCGTGGAAGGCGTGCTCAGCTAGGCCGCCCGCGCCGCCGTCCTATCGCATACCGGCGGGGCGCTTCTGTTTCGCCATCCAGTCTGGTTCGACGCCGGTTCCGGCGTCTCTCGATACGTGTTTCTCGACGGCACAACGCTTGCTCACCGGTTGGTCGGCCCGCGTGCGCCGCGCCATGGAAAACTGTATAAATATACAGTATAGTATCCCGTTGCAACCCGGGCTTCGGCGTGTGTCCCCGCCGGCCCTAATGCACCGAACTTGCGCGGTCGCGAGGCGTCCGTGAGAGGTGGCCCACTCCTTCAAACGGTCGAAAAATTGGCATCTAACGGCATCATCCAGATTCGCGGCGCGCGCCAGCACAACCTCAAGAACGTCGATCTCGACGTACGAACCGGCGAAATGACGGTCGTCACGGGCCCGTCCGGGTCCGGCAAGTCGAGCCTCGTGTTCGACACGCTGTACGCGGAAGGGCAGCGGCGCTACGTCGAAACCTTCAGCGCGTACGCGCGGCAGTTCCTCGACCGCATGGACCGGCCGCAGGTCGACCGGGTGGACGGCGTGCCGCCCGCCATCGCGATCGACCAGACCAATCCGGTGCGCAGCTCACGCTCCACGGTCGGCACCATGACGGAACTCAACGACCACCTGAAGCTGCTGTACGCGCGCGCGGCCGAGCTATTCGATCGTCAGACGTCGCTGCCGGTGCGTCACGACACGCCGGAAACCATTTACGCGGAGCTGGTGGAACGCACGGCGCAACAGGGCGCCGAACCACGCCTCGTCGTTACGTTTCCTGTGGAGTTGCCCGAATCCGCCTCCGAGCAGGAAGTGGAGCAATGGCTGTCGGCGAGCGGCTATACGCGCGTCCAGGCGCAGCGCGAGGTGGATTCGCCCACCGGCAGGCGCAAGCTGCTCGACGTGGTGGCCGACCGCTTCCGGCTGAGTTCGGTCGACAAACAGCGAGTGGTCGAGGCGATTGAAGCGTCGCTCAAGCGCGGCGGCGGCCGCGCGAATATTTACGTGCTGCCGGCCTCGTCGGAAGGGCCGGAGAGTGAGGCGGCCGAGCCGCTGATCTGGCGTTTCTCCACCGGCTTGCATAGCCCGGAAAGCGATCTGCGCTATGCCGATCCGCAGCCGGCGCTGTTCTCGTTCAACTCGGCTTACGGCGCGTGCGAAGTCTGCCGCGGTTTCGGCCGCGTGATCGGCGTCGACCTCGGGCTGGTGATTCCCGACGCGCGCAAGACCTTGAGCGAAGGCGCGATCAAGCCGATGCAAACGCCCGCCTGGAAGGAATGCCAGGACGATCTGATGCGCTATGCGGCGAAAGCCGGCATCCGCCGCGGCACGCCGTGGGGCGAGCTGACGGACGCCGAACGCGACTGGGTCATCAACGGTTCGCCGGACTGGAACGGCAAGTGGCAAACCCATTGGTACGGCGTCAAACGTTTCTTCGAGTATCTCGAATCGAAGGCGTACAAGATGCATATCCGCGTGCTGCTGTCGAAGTACCGCAGCTACACGCCGTGCGAAACCTGCGGCGGCGCGCGGCTGAAAACGGAATCGCTGTTGTGGCGTCTCGGCAGCAAGGCGAATGCGGACCAGGTGCTGCCGGAAGGCAAGCGCTTCATGCCGCGCGGCGTCGAATGGACGCGTCCGCAACTCGAGGCGTTGCCCGGGCTGACCGTGCACGATCTGATGCTGATGCCGATCGAACGCATTCGCCGTTTCTTCGACGAAATCAGCCTGCCGAGCGCGCTGCTCGACGACGCGCTCAAGCTGCTGCTCGCCGAGGTGCGCACGCGCCTCAAATATCTGTGCGACGTCGGCCTCGGTTATCTGACGCTCGACCGGCAAAGCCGCACCTTGTCGGGCGGCGAGGTGCAGCGGATCAATCTGACCACGGCGCTCGGCACCTCGCTGACCAAGACGCTGTTCGTGCTCGACGAACCGAGCATCGGCCTGCATCCGCGTGACCTGAACCGTATCGTCGAGGCGATGCATCGCCTGCGCGACGCGGGCAACACGCTGGTGGTGGTCGAACACGATCCGTCGGTGATGCTCGCGGCCGACCGGCTGATCGACATGGGTCCGGGCCCGGGCGAACGCGGCGGCTCGATCATTTACGACGGCGTGCCGGAAGCGATCCGTTCGTCCGGCACGCTGACCGGCGAATACCTCGGCGGTCGCCGGCATGTGGCGGACGCGGCGCACTGGTCGCAGCGTCCGGTGGAGGCAAAAACGCCGCGCATCGTGCTCGAAGGCGCGACCGAACACAATCTGCGCGACGTCACGGTAGAAATTCCGTTGCAGCGGCTCGTCTGCGTGACGGGCGTGTCGGGCTCCGGCAAATCCACGTTGCTGCAAGACGTGCTGTATCCGGCCATGGCGCGGCATTTCGGTATCGCCACGGAATCGCCCGGCGCGTTCCGCAGTCTGACGGGCGCCGATCAGGTGACCGACGTGGTATTCGTCGACCAGTCGCCGATCGGCAAGACGGCGCGCTCGAATCCGGCCAGCTACGTCGGCGCGTTCGACGAAATCCGCAAGCTGTTCGCGAAGGCGCCGCTCGCGCAGCAACGCGGTTACGGCCCGGGCATGTTCAGCTTCAATTCCGGCGACGGCCGTTGCCCAACCTGCGGCGGCTCGGGTTTCGAGCACATCGAAATGCAGTTTTTGAGCGACGTGTACCTGCGCTGCCCGGATTGCGACGGCCGCCGTTATCGCGCTGAACTGCTCGACGTGAAGATCGAGCGCGGCGAACCGGCGCGTGCGTTGAGCATTGCCGACGTGCTCGAATTGACCGTCAGCGAAGCCACCGCCTACTTCGCGAAAGACGCCGAAGTGCTGCGCGTGCTGCAGCCTATCGTCGACGTCGGGCTCGAATACGTGAAGCTCGGCCAGCCGGTGCCCACGCTGTCGGGCGGCGAAGCGCAGCGGCTCAAACTGGCCGGCTTCCTCGCGGAATCGGCGCAGGCCAGCACCGCGCGCAGCGCGAACAAGCCGGTCGCGAAACGTCTGTTCATGTTCGACGAACCCACCACCGGTCTGCATTTCGACGACATCGCCAAGCTGATGCAGGCGTTCGGCAAGCTGCTCGCGAGCGGCCATTCGCTGATCGTCATCGAACACAATCTCGACGTGATTCGCGCGGCCGACTGGCTGATCGATCTCGGTCCTGAAGGCGGCGACGGCGGCGGCCGCGTGTTGTGCGCGGGCACGCCGGAACAGGTCAAGCAGTGCGCGGAATCGCATACCGGCGAGGCCTTGCTGCAATACGACCGCGCCATGGGCGCGGCGGCCGAACCGGCGCCGCAAGGCATTCCGTTGCAGAAGGCGTTGAGCGCGGCGCGCGCGCGGCGGGCGATCGAAGGCGAAGACGTGGTGCGGATCGTCAATGCGCGCGAGCACAACCTGAAAGCGCTGGACGTGGACATTCCGCACGGCAAGTTCAACGTGATTACCGGCGTGTCCGGGTCGGGCAAGTCCACGCTCGCGTTCGACATTCTCTTCCACGAAGGGCAGCGCCGTTATCTCGAGTCGCTCAATGCCTATGCGCGCTCTATCGTGCAACCGGCCGGGCGGCCTGAGGTCGACGCGGTGTACGGCATTCCGCCGACCGTCGCGATCGAACAGCGGCTCTCGCGCGGTGGCCGTAAGAGCACCGTCGCGACCACCTCCGAGGTGTGGCACTTCCTGCGTCTGCTGTATGTGAAGCTCGGGTTGCAGCATTGCATTCACGACGGTACGCCGGTCACGTCGCAAAGCGTCGAATCGATCGCGGCGCAGTTGCTGCGCGATCACAAGGGGCAGCATGTCGGGTTCCTCGCGCCGCTGGTGGTGAACCGCAAGGGCGTGTACACGGATCTCGCGAAATGGGCGAAGGCGCGCGGCAATACGCATCTGCGCGTGGACGGTGAGTTCGTGCCGGTGGACCCGTGGCCGAAGCTCGACCGTTTTCGTGAGCACACCATCGAACTACCCGTGACCGACCTGATCGTGTCGGCGGATCACGAAGCCGATTTGCGCCAGGCGCTCGACCAGACGCTGGAAGTCGGCAAAGGCGTGATGCATCTGCTGGCGCCGCTCGACGGTCTGCATGCCGCGATCAGCGGCGGCAAGCCGACCGCGAAGCTGGGCGCGGTGAAGGTGCTGTCCACCAAGCGTGCGTGTCCGGCGTGCGGCACCAGTTATCCGGAACTCGATCCGCGCATGTTCTCGTACAACAGCAAGCATGGCTGGTGTACCACCTGTGTGGGCACGGGCCTCGAACTTACGCGCGAACAGCGCGCCGCGTACGACGACACCATCGTCGCCGACGACAATCGCGGCCGCGAGCAGAGCTTGCCGTCGGAAGAGCAGGAACCCGAAGGCCTCGTCGACGAACCTTGTCACGATTGCCACGGCACGCGGCTGAACCCGACCGCGCGCGCGGTGACGTTCAACGCGCAGGCGATCGTCGACGTCGCGCAATGGACCGTGTCCGATACGCGCGCGTGGATCGATACGCTGGAAATGACGGGGCGCGACGCGGAAATCGCTCGCGACGTGATTAGCGAAATCGGCAGCCGTCTGCAGTTTCTCGAAGAAGTCGGGCTCGGTTATCTGAGCCTGGATCGCGCGGCGCCCAGCCTGTCCGGTGGCGAAGCGCAACGCATCCGGCTGGCCGCGCAACTGGGCAGCAATTTGCAGGGCGTGTGCTACGTGCTGGACGAGCCGACCATCGGTCTGCATCCGCGAGATAACCAGATTCTGCTGAACGCGCTGCGTAAGCTCGGCGATAAAGGCAATACGCTGGTGGTCGTCGAGCATGACGAAGATACGATCCGGCGTGCCGATCACATCATCGATATTGGACCGGGTGCGGGGAAACGCGGCGGCACGTTGATCGCGCAGGGCAGCGTGAGCGATCTGTCCGCGCAGCCGGATTCGCTGACCGGGCAGTTTCTCGCCAATCCGATCGTGCACCCGTTGCAGCCGCGTCGCGAAGTGAAGGCGGCGAGCAAGCGCGCGGCCGCGGTGCCGGAGAACTGGCTGACCGTGCACGGTGCCACGTTGCACAATTTGCGCGATGTGACGGTGGGCATTCCGCTGTCCCGGCTGGTCGCGGTGACCGGCGTCAGCGGCTCGGGCAAGTCCACGCTAGCGCGCGACGTGCTGATGACCAATCTGCTGGATGCGGTCGGGCGCTCGGTGCTGTCGTCGCCGGCCACGCGGCGGGCCCGCGCGGCAGCCGAAGAGAAGCCGGCGGCGAACCGTCGTTCGAGCGTGCTGGCGCGGTCGGCGCCACGCGCGCCGTTGGACGTGACGCACGCGTGGCAGGGCTGCGAGTCGATCAGCGGGTGGGAAAGCATCGACCGTGTGCTCGAGGTCGATCAAACGCCGATCGGCAAGACGCCGCGTTCGTGCCCGGCGACGTACATCGGCGTGTGGGACGCGATCCGCAAGCTGTTCGCGGGTACGCTCGAAGCGCGTGCGCGTGGCTACGCGGCCTCGCGTTTCTCGTTCAATACCGGCGAGGGGCGTTGTCCTGCTTGCGAAGGGCAGGGCGTACGCACCATCGGCATGAGTTTTCTGCCTGACGTGAAAGTGGGGTGCGACGTGTGCCATGGGCAGCGCTTCAATCCCGAAACGCTCGCGGTCACGTGGCGCGGCAAGAATATCGGCGACGTGCTGATCATGGAAATCGACGAGGCCGTCGAGTTCTTTGGGCCGATTTCGAACATCGCGCATCCGTTGCAATTGATGAAAGACGTCGGGCTGGGGTATCTGACGCTCGGTCAGCCGTCGCCCACTTTGTCGGGCGGGGAAGCGCAGCGGATCAAGCTCGTGACCGAACTGAGCAAGGTGCGCGACGACATCACTCGGCGCGGTCAGAAGCCGCCGCACACGCTATACGTGCTGGACGAGCCCACGGTCGGCCTGCATATGGCGGACGTCGCGAAGCTGATTCGCGTGCTGCATCGTCTTGCGGACGGCGGCCATAGCGTAGTCGTCATCGAGCACGATCTGGACGTGATCGCCGAAGCGGACTGGATCATCGACCTGGGTCCGGAAGGCGGCGTGGGCGGCGGCGGCATTGTCGCCGCCACGGACCCCGAGGGGCTGGTGCGCATTGCGGCCAGTCACACCGGCGTGGCGTTGCGGCCCGTGCTTGCCCGGACGCAGAACAACGCAGCGATGGCGGCCGGCGAAGGCACGAACGGCTGAGGTGGCAGGCGAGCGGGGCGGTGCGATGTCGTTGCGCCGCCTCTCTTTGAAGAGGTGGATCTGCGCGTCTGGTCTCGGGGTTTCTACTCGTCCGAAAACCAGTCTTGGCGTTAGTGGCGATAGTTGCAACCCGTGGGATTTTAAAAGTCGCAACCTATTGGATATTAATAGTTGCAACCTGACGGCATTAACCACTTGCCATTATTTTGTACGTTAGCTATATGTAATTTAATAGAGGTTATTTGTAATAAATAAGAAGTCGCCTGCGAGATGCTTATTTGGAGTGTCGTAAATACCGCTAAAAAGTTTTTTCAAACAAGCTTTTCCTTCTGCTATCTTCTCGCCTTCGGCTGCGGCCTCCTTCCGCCGTCGATCATCACGTCGCCCCAGTGTTCCCGATCCGCTTCGGCTGTCCCGCAGCCAACGCGGAAAGCTTGCCTGGAAAGCATTTCGCCTCGTTGCGCATGGACCCCGTGAGCCGTTCAGGCAACCGTTCATGTGCCTCGCACGAGCGGCGTGCATCTTCATCGCCGGGTCGCCCCAGGTGATTCGGCATCTGTTCGACATACGCTTATTCTTTTAAAGCG
This sequence comes from Paraburkholderia bryophila, assembly GCF_003269035.1. Lineage (GTDB taxonomy): Bacteria > Pseudomonadota > Gammaproteobacteria > Burkholderiales > Burkholderiaceae > Paraburkholderia > Paraburkholderia bryophila. The sequence goes on from NZ_QLTK01000044.1 coordinate 22,131, forward strand.
TCGCGAATACGGCATTAGTTAGAGTGTTCTCTCTAAACTAAGTATGCTCCCATCAAAAAAAGTTTGACCGCGCATTTTTTGTCCTGCTATCGTTGCCTCCCATGAAACGCATGTGACGTTTGCGCAAAAAGTTCCAGGCACTACCGCGGACCCTGCCCAATTCGTCAACAGCGTTGGATGCGAAAGAGAAATCCGCGAGACGAAATTAATCTATCAGTAGTTCTACTTAGGCTAAGCGATAAGTGTCGCGGGACTTGTTGCGGCTGCTTCTCGCAGCGGCACGTGTCGCCGAATCGGAGCTGGAAAGCATGGCAGTCGTTTTGTACTGCAAAACAAACCCCTGCCCGTTCAACGGGCTCGGCTGAAGTGGACGTTGTTTGCAGTTCCCCGCAGGTGGTTTCTTCGGGACGTCATAAGCGCACTGCAGTTACAGAAATGGACGGTTCACGCCGGAGGAGTAAAGGTGGGTACGAAAGTGGAAGGACAATTTCCGGCAGCAGCGGCCCGGATGCAGAGACCGGGGCGACCCCGCGAGTTCGGGCGCAAGCAACAAACCCCCGTACGCCGCTACGGCGGTATCGCAGTCGTTCTGCTCCTGCACGTCGTGCTGATTTATGCACTCGTCAACGGTCTTGCCACCAAGGTCGTGCAGGTCATCCAGCATCCCATTGAAACCAAGATCATCGAGCCGGTGAAACCGCCGCCGCCGCCGCCGTTGCCGACCGTGCAGTTGCCGCCGCCGAAATTCGCGCCGCCGCCGCCGCCGTTCGTGCCGCCGCCGGAAGTGCAGGTGCAGACGCCGCCACAGCAGACCATCACGCACCAGTCCGCACCGGTCGTGTCGGCACCGGCTGTGGCAGCACCGGTGGTCGCGCCGCCCGCGCCGACCAAGCCGGTCAGTACGGAAGTTGGCGTGGTGTGCCCGAATTCGGATCAGATTCGCTCGTCGATTCATTACCCGAAAGAGGCGCAGGAAAACAACGTCACGGGTGATGTGCTGATCGAGTTCGTGGTCGACCCGCAAGGCCACATCACGAATGAGCGTGTTGCCAAGTCGTCGGAAGATTCTTCACTGGATCGCGCTGCGTTCAACGCGGTCAAGCAGTTCACGTGCGTTTCCCAAGGCCAGGCTGTCCGTGTGCAAGTTCCGTTCTCGTTTAACCTGAACTGAGTGCACAGGCTGTTCGGTACCGGTAGCGATTTGTCAGTCTTGGTTTAGAAGTTGTACTAATGAACATGGAGCAGGCATGAAGAAGCGTACTCTCGCCGCATTGGCGGCAACCCTGTTGTTCGCCGTAACCACGGTGGATACCTTTGTAGCACCGCATATGGCTAATGCACAGGCTAGCGACGCCACCGCGTCGGCAGCCGCCGCACCGGCTTCGACCGCCGCCACCGCTACGCCGCAAACGGCCTCGGCCGCCGACGACGCCGTGCCGCCGCCGCAGCCCGCCGCGTCCGAAACCGTCAACAACCCGTACGGCCTCGGCGCATTGTGGAAGAACGGCGACTTCGTCGCCCGCTTCGTGCTGATCCTGCTGGTGCTGATGTCGATGGGCAGCTGGTACATCATGATCACCAAGTTCTTCGAGCAGTTCCGTGCGAACCGCCGTGCGAAGAGCGCCGACGAACAACTGTGGAGTGCACCGTCGCTGGCCGAAGGCGCGAAGCTGCTCGACGAAGCGTCGCCGTTCCGTTTCATCGCCGAAACCGCGATCGAAGCCGGCGAGCATCACGACGAAGCGCTGCTCGAAGCCGTGGACCGCAACACGTGGATCGATACCTCGGTCGAGCGTGCGATCACCAACGTGTCGAATCGTCTGCAAGACGGTCTGGCGTTCCTCGGTACGGTCGGCTCGACGGCTCCGTTCGTCGGTCTGTTCGGTACGGTGTGGGGGATTTATCACGCGCTGACGGCAATCGGTATTGCCGGCCAGGCGTCGATCGACAAGGTCGCGGGTCCGGTGGGTGAAGCACTGATCATGACCGCGATCGGTCTGGCGGTCGCCGTGCCGGCCGTGCTCGGCTACAACTTCCTGGTTCGCCGCAACAAGTCGGTGATGGAGCGTGTGCGTGGCTTCGGCGCACAACTGCACACCGTCCTGCTGGCCGGCAGCCGCCGCTCGGCGCGCGCCACGGCGCGTGAAGCCTCGCTGGCCCAATAAGCGGAGTCCGTCATGGCAATGAGCGTCGGGCAGGACGACAACGACGAGGTCATCTCCAGTATCAACACCACGCCGCTCGTCGACGTGATGCTGGTTCTGCTGATCATCTTTCTGATCACGATTCCGGTGGTCACGCACACGGTGCCGGTGCAGTTGCCGAAGGAGACGATCCAGCCGCTGCAGACCACGCCGAAGAGCATCGTCATCGCGGTCAACAAGGATGGCGACTTCTTCTGGAACGAGAAGCAGGTCGATGCGCCGACGCTGCTGGCACGACTGAAGACCGTGTCGGTGCAAACACCGCAGCCGGAAGTGCATGTTCGTGGCGATCAGTTGACGCGCTACGAATTCATCGGCCGCGTGATCACCGAGTGCGAGCGCGCCGGTATCGCCAAGGTTTCGTTTATCACGGAGCCGCCGGCGCGCGGCGGTTAGGTTTGTATGGGACCGGACCAAGCGCTGAAGCGCTAAATCCGGTCGACAGCTTTGCATGGGATTGGACTAAGCGCTGAAGCGCCAAGTCCAATCGACAGCTTTGCATGGGACCGGACCAAGCGCTAAAGCGCCAGGTCCGGTCGACAGGAGTAGGAGTCGACAATGGGAATGAACGTATCGTCGGGCGGTGGCAGCGAACCGGATGTGATGGTCGACATCAACACCACGCCGCTGATCGACGTGATGCTGGTTCTGCTGATCATGCTGATCATCACGATCCCGATCCAGACGCACGCCATCAAGATGAATCTGCCGGTCGGCAATCCGCCGCCGCCGATCACGCAGCCGGAAGTCGTGCAGATCGATATCGATTTCGACGGCACCACGACCTGGAACGGTCAACCGGTGCCGGACCGCGCCGCGCTCGAATCGCGACTCGCTCAGGTAGCGGCCGAACCGGTGCAGGCAGAAATTCATCTGCGGCCCAACAAGCTGGTGCCGTATAAGGATGTCGCGGCCGTGATGGCGTCCGCGCAACGACTGGGTGCGACGAAGATCGGCCTGATCGGCAATGAGCAGTACATGCAATAGGAAAGGGCAATGCTAACGATCCATCAACGCTTCAAGCGCGCTGTCATTACAGCCGCTGTCGGCGGACTGTCCGCGCTCGCGATGCTGCCGCTCGCCGCTCACGCAGCGGACACCTTGCGGCCGGACGTGGCGAAGCCGCTGAACGCCGCGCAGGATCTGTATCGCGCGCACAAGTACAAGGACGCGTTGACGAAGATCGACCAGGCGGCCGCGGTACCTGGCAAGACGCCGTATGAAAGCACCATGATCGAAGAGATGCGTGGCGCGGCCGCGGCGGCTGCCGGTGAAAACGGTATCGCCGCGCAATCGTACGAAACGCTCCTCAGTTCCGGCAAATTGAGCGGTGCCGACGAGCAACGTACTTCCGCGGCGCTCGCGGGCATCTATTTCCAGCAGAAGAACTACGCGCAAGCGGCCAAGGTCGCGCAGCGTTATCTGAAAGCGGGTGGCGGCGATCCCGACATGCGCACGCTGCTGGTTCAGTCCTACTACCTGTCGAACGATTGCGCGAGTGTGGTCAGTTTGCTGAAGCCGGGTATCGACGCGCAGGCGCGCGCCGGTCACGCACCGGACGAATCGCAACTGCAACTGCTCGGCACTTGTGCGCAGCGTGTGAAGGACGACGCGACCTACCGCGGCGCGCTGGAAAAGCTGGTTGCCTACCATCCGAAGCAGTCGTATTGGGATGACATGTTCGCGGCGATTCGCAATAAGCCCGGCTATTCGTCCGCGCTCGACATCGACACGTATCGTCTGCGTCGCGCAACCGGCTCGTTGACGACCGCCGACGACTACATGGAGATGACCCAACTCGCCATCGTTGCGGGCACAACCGCCGAAGGCAAGCAGGTGATCGACCAGGGCTTTACGTCCGGCGTGCTCGGACATGACGCGCAAGCCGATCGCGAGAAGCGTCTGCAGGCACTCGCGGCGAAACGCGCGCAAGCGCCCGCCGACCCGGCTAACCCGGTTTCGCCTCTGAATGCCGGTTTCAACCAGGTATTCGCGGGGCAGGTCAAGCAAGGTCTGGCCGCCATGGACGAAGCCATCGCAAAGGGCGGTCTCGACCACCCGGATCAGGCGCAACTGCATCTCGGCGTGGCGTATTACGTCGCCGGCGACAAAGCCCGGGCGTTGCAAACTTTCCGGACGGTGAAGGGCACAGACGGCTCAGCCGACCTCGCCCGCTTGTGGGTGCTGGTGGCCTCAAAGTAGGAACCTGTTTTTCTGCTGTGTTTGATCTGGCGACGCGCGTTCGAAGCAATCCTCTATCGATTCCTGTGAGGCGCGTTCGCCGAGTAGTGTCCACGCACTCGCCGCTGCCTGGACAAGGTTGAACGCGCAACCAGCGCGGGGCTTACGGAGAGCATGGGCGTCTCAGGTCGACCAACCTGGTAGAACGTTTCGTGGCGGCATCTCATCACGCTTATCCAGCGTGCTTTACGGAGAGTGTTGCAAATCATGGAACTTAATTAGCTTCTATCAAACTATTTTTGACTACGGGATTCTGTCTTGCTATGGTTTTGCCACTCGATAACAAGGCACAGGTAGCAGTCTCAATAGGAAGCAAAATCCGCGCGCTTCGCCAACGGCTCAAGCGCACGCTGGATGAAGTGGCAAAGACTGCAGGTATTTCCAAACCGTTTCTGTCGCAGGTGGAGCGTGGTCATGCAACACCTTCGATCACGTCGCTGGTAGGTATTGCACGAGCATTAGGCGTCACGGTGCAGTACTTCGTCGACACGCCGACCGAAGACCGGTCGGTGCGCAGGGGTAACGAACTGAAGTACTTCGGCTTCGACGGAAGCGCGAATCTTTTTGGACGGCTGACGAACCTGTCGGTCGGCAGCAAGCTGGAAGTCATTCTCGTCAGAATGCCGGTGGGACAACACCCGTCGGAGGTCACGACACACGCAGGGGAAGAGTTTCTGTATGTGATGAGCGGAGAGATCTCGCTCACATTGGAAGGTACGACGTTCGTGTTGCAGGCTGGTGACACTGCGCATTACGAGTCCACCGTGCCGCATGCCTGGGCCAATACCGCCGGTGAAGAAGCGGTACTCGTGTGGGTGGGCACACCGCGGTTGTTCTAGTGCTGCACCCGGAATTTCTCGCGAAATCAGTCGATTCATATCTGTAAGCATGACTTAAGGTTAAAAGGAAGTTCGGGCGGTTGGATCGCCTTTCATTCCCGCAATACGTTGTATGACATAAGAAGTGAAATCAATTAGAAAGCGCTGCGCATTTCGTTTGTAATAATTTGGTAGTCCAAACTTGACTTATTTGAAGTGCTCCGCCTTTTGGCTGAACTTGCGGTGCCGGCATGTCGTCGCCGGTTAGAGAAGCCTTAAAGAGAGTGGAGTGGCTTTAACGGAGCGCGGCGCAAGATCGCCGTATATCGAGTAGAGAGATTCATAAGATCTCTCTCACATACAGCTGTGGCCTTACTGACGAGCGAGAAGGGGAAAAATGAAACAACGGGCATTGGCGCTGGCCATCAAAAGAATAATCTGGGCTGAACTGGCATTGTCGGCCGCAATCGCCGTACCGGCGTTCGCACAAAGCCAGCCGGCCCCGACGGGTGCCGCGGCAGGCGCAACGACCACGGAAAGCACGCCGGCTACGCCCGCGGCTGCCGCGTTGGGCGCTGCTGCAACACCGTCGGCGGATAACGCCGCGCCTGCCGCGGGTAAGGGCAACGTCCAGCAACTGAAGCGGTTCGAAGTCACCGGTTCGCTGATCCGGAGTTCCGACAAGGTCGGCTTCAATCAGGTGCAGACGGTGACGCAAAAGGACATTCTGAATAGCGGCGCGACGACGGTCGCCGACTTTCTGCGCGACACCTCGGCCAACTCGGCGAATAGCTGGAGCGAAGGCCAGTCTGGCAACTTTGCCGCGGGCGCTGCAGGTATCGCACTGCGCGGCCTGAGCGAGAAATACACGCTGGTGCTGGTGGATGGACAACGTGTCGCGCCGTTCGCATTCTTCTCGAACAGCGTCGACTCGTTCTTCGACTTGAACACGCTGCCGCTGAACGACATCGACCGGATCGAAATCGTGAAGACCGGCGCCGTGTCGCAATACGGCTCGGACGCCGTCGCAGGTGTGGTCAACATCATCACGAAGCACGACTTCCAGGGTCTGCAACTCGACGGCAGCTACGGCAGCGCGATCAATGGCGGCGGCGGCGCCGGCACGACCAAGTTCGGCGTGCTGGGCGGTTTCGGCGACCTGAACTCCGATCGTTTCAACGTGACGGCCGCGGCGAGCTATTACAAGTCGAACGGCTTTACGCTGGCGGACCGTGACTCGACCCGCAACCAGGACTTCACGAATCAGCCGGGCGGCTTCTCGCTGCTGGCACCGTCGTACTGGAATACGCCCGGCGGCCCGCAGGCGCTGAGCGGTTGCGGCTTCGGCGGCTCGGTGCACCCGTCGGCCACCAACTCGCTGACGGCTGGACAGCCAGGCACGGTGTGCGGCTATAACACCGCGGAAGGCACGTCGATCGCGCCGATGATGGAGCGCTTCAACGCCAAGGTTCACGCCGACTTCAAGATCAACGATCAGACGACCGCATTCGGCGACTTCCTGATCAGCAGCAACACGACCACCACGAATGACGGTCTGTGGGGCAACGTGGTCGGCAATCCGCAGAATCCGACGCTGGTCATGAACCCGGCGACCAAGCTGCTCACGCCGTTCAACATCAACGTGCCGGCAGGCAGCCCGTACAACCCGTACGGCGTCGATACGCCGCTCACGTACGCATTCCCGAACACGGTGGCGGAAAAGACGTATGCCACTTACTGGCGCGCGTCGACCGGTCTCAAGGGCTCGTTCGGTCTGCCGAACGGCGACTGGGATTGGGCAACGTCGGTCAGCCATTCGCAAAGCACGGTTTCGAACACGTACACGAACCAGCTGAACGCGAATGCACTGACCAACATCTACCAGAACGGTACGTTCGACTTCGCGAATCCGTCGGCGACGCCTAATGGTTTGAACGGTCTGTATCAGGATGCTAACAACCTGGCGATCTCGAAGCTCGACACGGTCGACGCAACGCTGTCCACGCCGACGTTGTTCCATCTGCCGTCCGGCGATGTGGGCTTCGGTATGGGAGCGCAGTTCACGCACCAGAGCGAAGTGATGAACCCGGGCGCCGCGTTCGCGACGGGTCAGGTCATCAACCCGAATCTGCAGACGGTGAACGGTCAGCGCAACGTGGCGGCCGTGTACTACCAGGTCGACATTCCGATCATCCACAACCTGACGTTCAGCCAGTCGGGCCGTTACGACCACTACAGCGATGTGGGCGGTGCGTTCTCGCCGCGCTTCGCGTTGCGCTACCAGCCGCTGCAAGCCTTGACGATGTACACGTCGTATAGCCGCGGTTTCCGTGCGCCGACGTTCGTGGAAAACAGCAAGTCGCAAACGCTGGGCATCCAGGTGGACCAGGCGTCGGGCCAGAACTACACGTCGATTACCGAAGGCAATCCGAATCTCGCCCCGGAACGCACGCGTAACCTGAACATCGGCTTCCAGTTGGCGCCGACCCGCACGACCGACATCGGCTTCGACTGGTACAAGATTCGCGTGGATAACGTGATCGGCCAAGGCTCACCGTCGCAGACCGTGCTCGATGCCAACGGCAACCTGCTGTACAAGGTCATTCCGTACGCAAACCTGGGCTACCTCGACACGAACGGCTTTGAAGGTACGTTCCGTCAGGCATTGCCGACCACGACCGCCGGTACGTTCACCCTGTCGGGCGACTGGGCCTACGTGAACAGCTTCAAGATCGGTTCGCCGGGCAAGGCGCCGGTCAACGGTGCGGGTAACAACTACACCCTCACGCAACCGTTCGGCGGCAGCTTCCCGCGCTGGAAGGGCAACACCACGGTGGACTGGTCGTATCACAAGTTCGACGCGGCGCTCACGTGGCAGTTCACGGGTCCGTACGCACAGAACCTGTCGCCGGCCACCAGCAAGGTCGGTTCGTACAGCCAGTTCAACCTGATGGTGACGTACACGGGCTTCAAGCACTGGACGATCTTCGGCGGCATCGACAACATCTTCAATCGCACGCCTCCGTATGATCCGATCTTCGCGAACGGCACGCTGGATCAGAATGGTTACGACCAATCGATCTACTCGTACATCGGCCGCTTTGCACAGGTTGGCGCAACGTACAAGTTCTGATGTCTGAGCGATCAGGCTGAAGAATCAGAAAGGATCTGCCGCTCCGGTTTCTTGCAGTCAAGGAACCGGAGCGGTATGTTCTGGTCGAGTACTTTCTTGCGACGACGGTGCATACGGGCTGTCGTTGTAACGGATCGACTCGCACCGGCAATGGCGACCGGCTGTTGCCGCGTCGCGGGTTGAATCGCGTGCGGGCCACAAGCCGGTGCGCACTGTATGGGCTGACGAAAAGAATGATGAAAACCGGACTGCTGCGCCTGTACGACGCACTGGGCTGTTCACTCGTCGCGATGCGCCGCGCCGCGCGCGCCTCGATGACAGTTGCGCTGGCCAATGGCACAGTCGGCGCTTTTGTCGTGCTCGCCACGATCCCGCACGTGGCGCAGGCGAAACCGTCGATCGCGCAATACGATCAACCGAAATACCCCGACAATTTCACGCACTTCGACTACGCGAATCCCGACGCGCCGACCAGCGGCTCGCTCAGTTTCGAGAACTACAACGAACTGCAAACCTACGATTCACTGAATCCGTTCCTGTTGCGCGGCGCGCCGGCCCCGGACATCCAGATCCTGATGTTCGACACGCTCATGCAGCGCAGCTGGGACGAACTCGCCTCGGAATACCCGCTGATCGCGGACGACGTCGAGGTCGCCGCCGACCTGAAATCCGCGACGTTCCACATCAATCCCGCCGCGCGCTTCTCCAACGGCGATCCGATCACGGCCACCGACGTCAAATATTCGTTCGACACGTTGACGAGCTCGCACGCTTCGCCGGTTTTCAATGCGCAGTTCTCGGTGATTAAAAGCGTGACGGTGATCGATAAGAACACGGTCCGTTTCGACTTTAAACACGCCGAGCGCGACGCGCCGCTGATTGCCGGCGATCTGCCGGTTTTCTCGCCGAAGTGGGGCATGCAGCCCGACGGCAAACGTCCGCCGTTCGATCAGATCGCGACCCAGCCGCCGATCAGCAGCGGCCCGTATCTGATCGAAGACCGCAAGAACGACAAGCAGATTTCCTATCGACGCAACCCCGACTACTGGGCCGCGAACCTGCCGTCGCGGCGCGGCATGTTCCGCTTCGAGCGCATCACGTTCAAGCTGTACCGCGACCATTACACGCAACTCGAAGCGTTCAAGGCCGGCGACGCCGACGCGATCGTCGAGTACAGCGCGACCCAATGGGCGCGCAAATACGTTGGCAAGAACTTCGATAACGGCCTGTTGAAGAAGGGCGAGTTCAGCGACGGTCCCGCGCAGATGCAGGGCATGCTAATGAATCTGCGCAAGCCGATGTTCAAGGACCCGCGCGTGCGTCGGGCACTGACCATGGCGCTCGACTACGACTGGATGAACCGGATGATGTTCTACGGTCAGTACCGTCGCACCAACAGCTATTTCGAAGCGAGCCCGTTCGGTGCGACCGGTATGCCGGGCCCGAAGGAACTCGCGTTGCTCGAACCGCTGAAGGGTGAAGTCCCGCCCGAAGTATTCGGGCCGATGCTCAAGCAGCCGAACACGATTCCGCCGAACTCGCTGCGCGGCAATCTGCGCGCCGCGCGCGATCTGCTCGCGCAAGCCGGTTGGCACTATCGCGACGGCGCGTTGCGCGACGCGAATGGCACGCCGATGACGATCGAGGTGATGGACGACCAGCCGGGCATGGACCGCCTGATCCTGCCGTATATGCAGGCGCTCAGCACACTCGGCATTCAGGCACACATGCGTGAGATCGACAGCGCGTTGTACGAGAAGCGGCTGAATAACTTCGAGTACGACATGACCACGTTCATCTACCCGCCGGTGACGATTCCGGGTGCGGAACTGACGCGCCGTTTCGGCAGCGCCGCGGCCTCGGAAGTCGGCTCGGAGAACTATCCGGGCATCCGTTCGAAAGCCGTCGATTCGCTGATTCACTCCGCGCTGACCGCCGACAATCTCGAGGATCTGGAAGCCGCGACCAAGGCACTGGATCGTGTCCTGATCTATTCGTTCTATCTGGTGCCCGAGTACTACTCGCCAGGTGCGAGAATCGGTTACAAGACCACGCTCGGCTTTCCGAAGACCGTGCCGATGTCGTACCAGTACGAGGACTGGGTGATCAACTACTGGTACGTCAAGGCACCGGCCGCCCAGGCCGCTTCGAACACCGCCGCCGCCACCGCTGCATCAGCGGCCACGACCCACTGAGGACCCGCATGATTGCCTACATTCTCAGACGATTGCTACTGATGGTGCCGACGCTGCTCGGTGTCGTCACGCTGACCTTTGTCGTCACGCAGTTCGTGCCGGGTGGGCCGGTCGAACAGGTGATGACGCAACTCCGCCACGGCGCTGGCCGTGGCGGAGAGGCGGGGGCAGGGGGCGGCGGCTACCATGGCAGCCAGGGCGTGGATCCGCAACAGATCGAGCAGATCAAGAAGCAGTTCGGTTTCGACAAGCCGCCGCTCGAACGCTATCTGCTGATGCTCAAGCACTACGCCACTTTCGATCTCGGCCAGTCCTACTACGAGCACGAAAGCGTCTGGGGCGTGATCCGCTCCAAGCTGCCGGTGTCGATCACGCTCGGACTGTGGACCGTGATGCTCACTTATCTGATATCGGTGCCGTTGGGAATTTCGAAAGCGATTCGCAACGGCTCGCGCTTCGACACGGTCACGAGCGTGCTGGTACTCGCCGGTTACGCGATTCCCGGCTTCGTGCTCGGCGTGCTGCTGCTGATGCTGTTCGGTGGCGGCACCTTCTGGCAGGTATTTCCGATGCGCGGCCTCACGTCGGATAACTTCAGCGACCTCAGCACGTTCGGCAAGGTACTCGACTATCTGTGGCACATCGTGCTGCCGGTGACGGCTTCGGTGGTCGGCAACTTCGCGATCGTCACGATCCTGACCAAGAACACCTTTCTCGAAGAGATCGGCCGTCAATATGTGCTGACCGCGCGCGCGAAGGGCGCGCCGGAGCGTGACGTGTTGTGGAAACACGTGCTGCGCAACGCCGCGATTCCGCTGCTGACCGGTTTGCCGGCGGCCTTCGTCGGTGCGTTTCTGAATGGCAATCTGCTGATCGAAACGTTGTTCTCGCTCGATGGCATGGGCCAACTGTCGTACGACTCGGTGATCCGCCGGGATTATCCGGTCGTACTCGGTTCGCTGTTCCTGTTCACGCTGATCGCCCTCGTAACCAAACTTATCGCAGACGTCTGCTATGTCCTCGTCGACCCCCGCATCCAATTCAACCGCCTGGACCGCTGAGTCCAGTGCGGCGCACGCGGCGTCGCCGTCTCCGTGGCGGCGTACGTGGCAGCGCTTCAAGCGGCAGCGTCTCGGCTACTGGAGCCTGGTGATTTTCGTGACGCTGTTCGTCGTCAGCCTGTTCGGCGAGGTGCTGTCCAACGACCGGCCGCTGATGGTGCGTTACGACGGCCACTACTACTTTCCGATCGTGAAGGACTATTCGGAAACGCTATTCGGTGGCGATTTCCCGGCCAAGGCGAACTACCTCGATCCGTATATCCGCTCGCGGCTCGAATCGAACGGCAACTTCGCGATTTATCCGCCGAATCACTTCAACTACGACACGATCGACTACTTCGCGGCTAACCCGTATCCGGCGCCGCCGACGTCGTCGAACTGGCTCGGCACGGATCAGTTTGGCCGCGATGTGCTGGCGCGGCTGCTGTACGGCTTCCGTTTGTCGGTGCTGATGGCGCTGGCGCTGACGGTGTCCGGCGTGGTGATCGGTGTATTGACGGGCGCGGTGCAGGGCTTCTACGGCGGGCGCACCGATCTGATCGGCCAGCGCCTGATCGAAATCTGGAGTTCGATGCCGGACCTCTACCTGCTGATCATCTTCGCATCGATTTTCGAACCGACGCTGTGGCTGCTGTTCATTCTGCTGTCCATGTTCGGCTGGCTCGTGCTGTCCGACTATGTTCGCGCCGAATTCCTGCGCAACCGTTCGCTCGATTACGTGAGGGCGGCGCGCACCATGGGGCTGTCGAACTGGCAGATCATGTGGCGCCACGTGTTGCCGAACAGCCTGACGCCGGTCATCACGTTCCTGCCGTTCCGCATGAGCGCGGCGATTCTGTCGCTGACCAGTCTGGACTTTCTGGGCCTCGGGGTGCCGCCGCCGACGCCGAGCCTCGGCGAGTTGCTGCAGGAAGGCAAGAACAATCTCGACGCATGGTGGATCTCGGTGTCGGCGTTCGCCGCGCTGGTGATCACGTTGTTGCTGCTGACCTTCATGGGCGACGCGTTGCGCAACGCACTCGATACCCGTACGCGGGGTTCCGCTTTCGGTGGAGGTCCGCGATGAGCGCCAAACAGGGATCGGGTAAGGTGCAGAACGGCCGGCCGCTGCTGGAAATCGACCGCTTTTCCGTCAGGTTCGGCGACAAGATCGCGGTGCATGAACTGAGTCTTTCGATCGCGCGCGGCGAGCGTGTCGCGCTGGTCGGCGAATCGGGTTCCGGCAAGAGCGTCACCGCCTTGTCGATTTTGCGTCTGGTCGAACATGCCGAACTGAGCGGCCGCATGCTGCTCGACGGTGAAGACCTGTTGCAGAAAACGGAGCAGCAGATGCGTGGTCTGCGCGGCGCCGATGTCGCGATGGTGTTTCAGGAGCCGATGACCGCGCTCAATCCGCTCTTCACGATCGGCAAGCAGATTGCCGAGAGCCTGCGCTTGCACGAAGGTTTGCGGCCCAACGCGGCGCGTCAGCGCGGCATCGAACTGCTGCGGCGCACGGGCATTCCCGAGCCGGAGCGGCGGATCGACAGTTTCCCGCACCAACTGTCGGGCGGCCAGCGTCAGCGCGCGATGATCGCCATGGCGCTCGCGTGCCGCCCGCGTTTGCTGCTGGCCGACGAACCGACCACCGCGCTCGACGTCACCGTGCGTCAGCAGATCGTCGATCTGTTGATCTCGTTGCAGGAACAGGAAGCGGCGGAACGCGGCATGGCCGTGCTGCTGATCACGCACGACCTGAATCTCGTGAAGCGCTTCGCGCAGCGCGTGGCGGTCATGGAAAAGGGCGTGCTGGTCGAAACCAATACGACCGAGGCGCTGTTCTCCAATCCGCAGCATCCGTACACGCGGCGCCTGCTGGACAGCGAACCGCAACGCGCGGTCGAGCCGGTCGAGCCGGGCGCCCCCCGTCTGCTCGAAGTGCAGGGACTCGCGGTCGACTACAGCACGTCCGCGAAAGGCTGGCGTTCGCTGTTCGGTCGCTCGACGTTCCGCGCGGTGCAGGACGTCGATCTCAGCGTGCGGCGCGGCGAAACGCTCGGCATCGTGGGTGAATCCGGTTCTGGCAAGTCGACGCTCGCGGCGACCGTGCTCGGTCTGCAGCGACCGGCGGCCGGCGCGATTCATATCGACGGTTTGCCGCTTGCCACGCTGAAAACGGCGAAATCGCGCCGTGCGCTCTATGCGCGCATGCAGGTCGTGTTTCAGGACCCGTTCGGTTCGCTGTCGCCGCGTATGACGGTCGAGCAGATCATCGGCGAAGGTCTGGTCATGCATAGTCCGGAACTCGATGCGAAAGCGCGGCGCGCGCGCATCGGCGGCCTGCTCGAAGAAGTCGGCATGCCCGCGGAGGCGATGCTGCGCTATCCGCACGAGTTTTCCGGCGGCCAGCGTCAGCGGATCGCGATTGCCCGCGCGCTGGCGGTCGAGCCGGAACTGCTGGTGCTCGACGAGCCGACCAGCGCGCTCGACGTGTCGATCCAGAAACAGGTGCTGAATCTACTGACAAATCTGCAGAAAAAGTACAAGCTTAGCTATTTGTTCATTACGCACGATCTGGCGGTGATGCGCGCCATGGCGCACCGTGTGATCGTGATGAAGTCGGGCCGCATTGTCGAAGCCGGCGAGACGCTCGACGTGCTGCACGCACCGTCGCATCCCTACACGCAGTCGCTGCTGGCCTCATCCATGATCGTGCCGGAGCCGACCGCCTGATCGTTTTCCACGAGATCTACGAGACACGTGAATGATTGACGAACGTTGGGCGCAAGCCGCCCGCACGCTGACGAGCCGCGCGACGTTCTGGTCGCTGCGCATTGTGGACGAGCAGATCGACGACCACGAAATCCGCAACGACATCGCGCAGCCGTTGCGCACCGTGCGCGATCGCGGCGCCATGTTGATCGCGTGGGTCGGCGCGGGTTCGGGCTACGCGGCCACCGCGAATCTCACGGCGGCGGGCCTGCAGGCTGCGCTCGATATCGCCACCGCGCGCGCACAGGCAAGCGCGGCGTTGTCGCTGATCGATCATCGCGAGGTGGCGCGTCCCACCGCGAGCGGCCACTACGTGTCGCCGAATGCGCAACGCGCGTTGCCGGGCCGCGCCGAATGGCTCGACATGCTGGCCGCCGAATGCGCGAGCGCCAATCTCGACGCGAAGATCGTCGAGCGCGTGGCGGGCGTGCAGGTCACGCATACCGACCAGCTCTATATGACCGGCGACGGCGTGCGGATCGACCAGCAATTCCGCTTCGTGATGCCGCAACTGAGCGTGGCCGCGCATGCGAATGGCGACACCCAGGTCCGTACGCTCGGCGGCAATTACGGCACGCTCGGACAGGGCGGCATCGAAGTGCTCGCGCGCTTCGGCTTCGAAGGGTCGGGCGTACGCGTCGCCAATGAAGCGCTGCAATTGCTGGCCGCGCCGAATTGCCCATCGGGCAAACGCGATCTGCTGCTGATGCCCGATCAGATGATGCTGCAGATTCACGAGTCGATCGGCCATCCGCTCGAACTCGACCGCATTCTCGGCGACGAGCGCAATTTCGCGGGCTGGAGTTTCGTCAAGCAGGACATGTTCGGCTCGTACCGCTACGGCTCGGACCTGCTGAACGTCACCTTCGACCCGGAACTGCGCGAGGAAGCCGCCTCGTATGCCTTCGACGACGACGGCACGGTGGCCGACAAGCAGTTCCTGATTCGCAACGGCGTGCTCGAACGGCCGCTGGGCGGCGCGCTGTCGCAGCAACGCGCGCGCATGCCAGGCGTGGCGAACTCGCGGGCGTCGAACTGGAACCGTCCGCCGATCGATCGTATGGCGAACCTGAACATCGAACCCGGCGAGAGTTCGCTGGAACAGATGATCGGCAATATCGAACACGGCATTCTGATGCGCACCAACACGTCCTGGTCGATCGACGACCATCGCAACAAATTCCAGTTTGGCTGCGAATTCGGTCAGTTGATCGAGAACGGCAAGCTCACGCAAGTGGTCAAGCAGCCGAACTATCGCGGCATTTCGGCGAACTTCTGGCGCAGTCTGAGCGCGGTCGGCAATGCCGGCACGCGCGAGGTGTATGGCACGTCCATGTGCGGCAAAGGCGAACCGGCGCAGATCATTCGCGTGGGGCATGCCTCGCCGGCTTGCGTGTTTAGCGATATCGACGTGTTCGGAGGCGCCTGATGAATCAGTTCATGGCTTCGCGCGCCACCAAGTCGGTCGACTGGCAACAGCATTTCACGTCGCTGGCGGACGCGATCGAGCGCCTGCAGCAAGACGGCGAGACCACGCTCAGCTCGTTTGCCGGTGAACAGTCCGACTTTATCCGCTTCAATACGGGCAAAGTGCGGCAAACCGGCAGCGTATCGCAAGGCAAGCTGACCTTGCGTTTGATCGACGGTGCGCGCCAGGCGTATTCCACGCTGACCGTGTGCGGCGATCTGCAACAGGATCTCGACGACGTGAGCGCCGCGCTCGCCACGTTGCGCGAAGGCTTGCGCGATGCCGCGGACGATCCGCATCTGCTGTTCGACACCTCGAAATGGGCGCGTGCCACGCAGCGCTCCGGCAAATTGCCGGAGCCGGACGGCTTGCTGCGCACCGTCGCGCAAGCGGCCGAAGGCCTCGATTTCGTGGGCTTTTACGCGGGCGGCACGATCGTGCGCGGCTTCGCGTCCACGAGCGGCAGCCGCGGCTGGTACGAAGTCGACAACTTCAACTTCAGCTGGTCGCTGTACGACCCGAGCGGTCGCGCGATCAAAACGAGCTACGCCGGCGACGACTGGAGCGACGCCGTGTTCACTCGCAAGGTCGAGCAGGCTGCCGCGCGTCTCGAGGTGCTCGCGCGCACACCGCGCGCCTTGGAGCCGGGCCGTTACCGCGCGTGGATCGCCCCCGCCGCGCTTGCCGAATTACTCGGCGTCGCTTCATGGAGCGGTTTTTCCGCGCGCGCGCAGGCGAGCTCGCGCAGCGAACTGTACAAACTGCATGTGGGAGAAATCGTAGTCGACCCGCGCGTTTCGATCAGCGAAGATCTGAGTCTCGGCATTACGCCCAGCTTCAACGAAGACGGCTATCTGCGTGACAGCGTCCCACTGATCGAAGCCGGTCGTAGCGCCGAACGTTTGACCAACGCACGCAGCGCACGCGAATACGGTTTGACGCCGAACGGTGCGTTGGCGAGCGAGTCGCCGGTGGCGTTGTCCATGAAAGCGGGTGACCTGCCGGAAGAAGACGTGCTGGCGAAACTCGGCACCGGCCTTTATATCGGCAATCTCTGGTACGTGAACTTCTCCGACCGCATGAATTGCCGCCTGACCGGCATGACGCGTTTCGCCACCTTCTGGGTGGAAAACGGCGAGATCGTCGCACCGCTCGAAGCCATGCGTTTCGACGATAGTCTGTACCGGCTGCTCGGTAGCGAACTGGAACAACTCGGCGCGCAGGCCGAACTGCTATTGAGCGACTCCACATGGGGCGAGCGCGCGACGGGCGGCATGCAACTGCCCGGCATTCTGGTGAGGTCCTTCGAATTGACGTTATAGGCCTATGGATCAACACGAAAAAACAGAATCAGATTCTGGGAGCTTGCCCGAGGGACTGACGCTGCGCGCGTTGCGTCCCAGCGATGCCGAGCAATACCACGCCTTGCTGCAGTTGCCGGCGGTGGTCGACGGCAATCCGCACGTACCGTTCGAGACGCTCGCACAAACGCGCGAGTCGATCGGCAAAATCGATCCCACCACGATTGCCATGGTGGCCACGGTCGGCGACACGCTGGTCGGAATGGCGCAACTGTCGCCCATGAAAGGGCGCCGCGCGCATGCCGGTTCGTTCAGTATCAGCGTGCATGACGCGTGGCACGGGCGCGGTATCGGCCGCCGCCTGATGGTCGAACTGCTCGATCTCGCGGATAACTGGCTGGGGCTGCGCCGTCTCGAACTGAACGTGTTCGCGGATAACCGCGCGGCGCTGGCACTGTATCGCAAGTTCGGCTTCGAGATCGAAGTGCGCCAGCGTGGCGCGGTTTTGCGGCGTGGCGTGTTGATCGACAGCTTCATGATGGCGCGTTTTCACGAACCCGCGCCGCTCATGGCCGCGCCGGCTACGTCTGCCCTGAAGGCGGACGCCACGCAAAGCAACGGAACGCAGCCATGAAAAACGAACCATTGCATCGCGACGCGGCGGCGCTCGAGCATCGCATCACGATCAAAGCGCCCGAGCCTTCCGACATGGAAGCGTTCGCCGCGATCATGAGCCTGCCCGGCGTACGCCGCGGCACGTTGCAACTCGGCTATCGCACTGTCGAGCAGATCGCCGCGTGGCACGAGCGGCGCCTCGGCAAGGGCGTGACGGTCGGCGCGTGGCTGGACGGGCAACTGGTCGGCCACGCCGGGCTGAGTGTCTACCCGCGCGCGCGCTCGCACGGTGCGGAGCTCGGGATCTGCGTGCACGACGCGTATCATGGGCGGGGCGTCGGCACGGCGCTGGTGCAGGCACTGGTCGACAGCGCCGACGGCGCGCTCGGGTTGCGCCGCATCGAACTCACGGTGTTCGCCGACAACGCGCCGGCCATCGCGCTGTATCGCAAGTTCGGCTTCGTCGAAGAAGGCCGTTCGCGCGGCTACGCGCTGCGCGACGGCGTGCTGGCCGACGCGCTGCATATGGCGCGGCTCGCGGAGGCACCCGCTTTCACGCCGCTCACGCCTGTCACGTCTCTCTGAAAGGACTCACGCTTGCCGTTCTTCTTTATCGACCGCCCGGTCTTTGCGTGGATCGTCGCGCTTGCCATCGTCGTGGCAGGCGCGCTCGCGATTCCGCAACTGCCGGTGGCGCAGTATCCGCGTCTGGCGCCGCCGCGCATCGTCATTTCCGCGACCTATCCGGGCGCGTCGACCGAGGTCGTGGATGGGAACGTCGGCAGCATCATCGAGGAGAGTCTCGATGGTGCGGACAACATGCTGTACTACGAGACCACGAGCGACAACCTCGGCAACCTCGAAATCGACGCGACGTTCTCGCCCGGCACCAATCCGGACATGGCGCTGGTCGACATCCAGAACCGTCTCAAGCAGGTCGAGCCGCGCTTGCCGCAGCAGGTCGTGCAGCAGGGTATCAGCGTCTTCAAGGCCGCCAATACGTTCCTGATGCTGGTTGCGCTCACCTCCACCGACGGCACGCGCGATTCCGTGCAATTGAGCGATTACCTGAGCCGCTACGTGCTGCGCGAACTGAAGCGCGCGCCGGGCGTGGGCGCGGCCGAACTGTGGGACGCCGACGAGGCGCTGCGCGTGTGGGTCGACCCGATGAAGCTGCGCGAGTACGGCATTGGCCCGACCGAGGTGAACGCCGCGATCAGCGCGCAAAACGCTACCGTCACGGCGGGTGCGATCGGCGACGCGCCGTTCGTGCCGGGTCAGCAGCTCACTGCCTCGGTCAGCGTGAAAGGGCAACTGATCTCGCCCGAGGAGTTCGGCCAGATCGTCATCAAGGCGCGGCCCGACGGCTCGGCGGTGCGTCTGCGCGACGTCGCGCGGGTCGAACTCGGACGCGACAATTACACGTTCTATTCGCGCCTGAACGGCAGGGCGTCGGCCACCGTCGGCATTCAACTGGGACCGCGCGGTAACGCGCTCGAAACCTCCAATGCGATTCGCGCGCGCCTGGCGGAATTGTCGAAGAGCTTGCCGAGCGGCGTCGCCGTCGAAATTCCATTCGACAACGCGCATTTCGTGCAGATCGCCATTCACGAAGTGCTCGTCACGCTTGCGGAAGCCGTGGTGCTGGTGTTCTTCGTGATGTGGCTGTTTCTGCGCGATCTGCGCTACACGTTGGTGCCGACCGTGGTGATTCCGGTCACGCTGATGGGCGCGTTTCTCGCCATGTACGCCTGCGGCCTGTCGATCAACGTCTTCACGATGTTCGGCCTCGTGCTCGCGATCGGCATTCTCGTCGACGATGCGATCGTGGTGGTGGAGAGCGTGCATCGCGTGATGGAAGAAGAGGGCCTGCCGCCGCGCGAGGCGACCCGCAAGGCGATGTCGCAGATCGGCGGCGCGATTGTCGGCGTGACCGCCGTGCTGACCGCGGTGTTCGTGCCGATGGCGTTCTTTCCGGGCGGCGTCGGCGGGATTTACCGGCAGTTCGCGGTGGCGATGATCGCGTCGATGCTGGTGTCGTCGTTCATGGCGTTGTCGTTGACGCCCGCGTTGTGCGCGAATCTGCTGAAGGCCCACACGAAATCGGTGCATCAGCGCGAAGCGCGGCGTGGTCCGCTCGGCTTCGCGGCGCGCGCGGCAAGCCGTTTTACCACGGCTTTCGATCGTGCCGCGAGCGGCTATCGCGGGCTGACCGCGCGCACCTTGCGCCGGATCGGGCCGATGCTGGCCGTGTATGTCGTGCTGGTCGGCGTGTGCGGCGCGCTGTATTGGCACATGCCCGGCGGCTTTCTGCCGAGCGAGGACGAAGGCCAGTTGCAGGTCATGGTGCAATTGCCCGCGGGCGCGACGCAGGAGCGGACGCTGGCCGTGGTGAAGCGCATGGAAGCGATTCTTCACGCCGAACCGGCGATTGCGAACGTGACCAGTGTGATCGGCTGGAGCTTTGCCGGGAGTGGGCAAAACGTGGCGATGGGCTTCGTCGAACTGAAGGACTGGGACAAGCGCGATACCGACGCGCTGGTGTTGCGTGATCGTCTCAACGAGAAGTTCGACAAGATTCTGGACGGCGACGTCGAAGCGCAGTTGCCGCCCGCGGTGCCGGGCGTCGGTCATTCGGACGGCTTCGTGTTCCGGCTCGAGGATCGTGGCGGAGTGGGGCTCGACGCGCTGAAGGCCGCGCGCGAGCAACTGTTCGCGCAGGCCAAGGCGAGTCCGGTGCTGGCCTCGGTGCATTCGGAAGATCTGCCCGACGCACCGCGCGTCGAGCTGATCGTCGACCGGGCCAAGGCGTATGCGCTCGGCGTGCAGTTCGAGCGGCTTACCGACGTGCTGGGCAGCACCTTCGGCTCGACCTATATCGACGACTTTCCGGCCGGCGGCCGGATGCGCCGTGTCGTGATTTCCGCCGACGCCGCCACCCGCATGACCGAAGACGATCTGCTCGCGCTCTCCGTGCCGAACACGACGGGCGGCATGGTGCCGTTGTCGGCCATCGCGACGCGTCACTGGACCATCGGCCCGGTGATGCTGACGCGTTACAACGGCTACCCGTCGCTCGACGTGAGCGGCCACGCGGCGCCCGGCTACAGCTCCGGCGCGGCGATGGCGGAGATGGAGCGGCTGGCCGGGTCGCTGCCGGTCGGTGTCAGCTACGACTGGGTCGATGCGGCACGCGAGGAAACCGCCGCCGCCAGGCTCACGCCGATGCTGATCGGCCTGTCGCTGATGGCGGTGTTCATGGCGCTCGCCGCGCTGTACGAAAGCTGGACGATTCCGCTGGCGGTGCTGATGGTCGTACCGCTCGGCGTGATCGGCGCGGTCAGCGCGGTGCTGTTGCGCGGCATGCCCAACGATGTGTATTTCAAGGTCGGCATGATCACCGTGATCGGCCTCGCGGCGAAGAACGCGATTCTGATCGTGCAGTTTGCACGCGATCTGTATCAGAGCGGCATGCCGTTGTCGCGCGCCGTGACCGAAGCCGCGGGCGCTCGCTTCCGGCCGATCGTGATGACGTCGGCGGCGTTTCTGCTCGGTGTCGTGCCGCTGGTGGTGTCGAGCGGCGCGGGGGCCGAGAGCCGCCGCTCGATCGGTACCGGTGTGTTCGGCGGCGTGCTGGCGGCCACGTTGTTCGGGTTGATATTCGCGCCGGTCGCGTTCCATGCGATCGCGTCGCTCACGCACGGCAAGAAGCGGCTGGCAGCGCTGCATCGCAAGCGCGACGAAAGGCGTGCGGAGCGCGCGCAGCGCGAGCGTTCTAGCGAGAACGAACGCGCGCAACTCACCAACGGGCGTTGACGCAGACGTTGCGGTTGCAACCAAACCGCAGCGTCTCGCGAAGTTTCAGGCCTGCACGCAGTGCGTTCCGCACGCTGAACCACGCAGCGCCGCTTCACGCGGCGCTCAACCTGCCGGCTGATTCACCACCGCTTGCGCTGCCGCGGGCGTCGCCGTACCCGCCGGCGTCTGCGTCGCGCTGGCCGACACATGCGGCGCCGCCGGCATGCAGTCCGCGCGATATTCGGCTTGTAGTTTCTGCTGGGCGGCTTCGAGGTCGCTCGGATAGTCGTCGTCGTCATTGCTGGGGCTGTAGCCTACCGCTTCGAGTTCACCCAGCTCGTTCATCAATTGCTTGTGCGTCACTTCGCTTTTGAGCGGGGTGAACGGATAATCGTTGCATTGCTGCTGCGTGAGGCCGGGCGCGGCCATGGCCGATGCGCTGCCGATCAGCAGCAGGGAGGCGAGCAGGGTCTTCGTTGCGAGTTTCATTTTTTACCATCCACGGGAAGGATCGAGTCGGACCGCCAGAACGATCGGCGGGATGGCTGTAGGCTAGGGGAGGCGGTATACCGAAGCGGCGTCGGCAAAATGAAATATGTTTTATCGAGGCGCGTGCGGGTTTGAAAGGCTTTGAACCGCTTTCAGGCGTTCTTGCGCCCAACTTAAATATTTCTTCATGAAGCGGATATTCATCCGCCATGCAACTCCGCGTAGCCTGCGGGGATGCACTCGCGTAGAGCCCCGGCAGCCGCCGAAGCGCACGCCCGTGCACTGAACGCGCAAGCCGAATATGGCATCATGTCCTTCCACTGATAACCGGTCGCGTCCGTCGCTTGCATCGGCAGAGCTGGCTGCGGCGCATGCATTGATCATGTCGCGAGTACTCACGATCGAAGACGATGAAATTACCGCGAATGAAATTGTCGGTGAGTTGAAAAGTCGCGGCTTCACTGTGGACTGGGTGGCCAACGGCCGCGACGGCATGGCGCGCGCCATCAGCGAAGACTACGACGTGATCACGCTCGACCGCATGCTGCCCGGCGTGGACGGTCTGACGATTCTCACCACCATGCGCAGCGTCGGTATTCAAACGCCGGTGCTGATGCTGAGCGCGCTGGGCGATGTCGATGAACGGGTGCGCGGTCTGCGTGCCGGCGGCGACGATTATCTGACCAAGCCGTTCGATCCGGAGGAAATGACCGCACGCCTCGAAGTATTGTTGCGACGCAGTCAAACGCCGGCCGCGCAACTCGAAACCCATCTGCGGGTCGG
The DNA here is from genome assembly GCF_003269035.1 of Paraburkholderia bryophila. Classification (GTDB taxonomy): domain Bacteria; phylum Pseudomonadota; class Gammaproteobacteria; order Burkholderiales; family Burkholderiaceae; genus Paraburkholderia; species Paraburkholderia bryophila. Next base: position 44,988 of record NZ_QLTK01000044.1, read on the forward strand.
TCCGCTCGAACTCGATCTGATTTCACGCAAGGTACAGCGCGACGGCGAAGAGATCGTGCTGCTGCCCACTGAGTACCGCGTGCTCGAATTCATGATGCGTCATGCCGGGCAGACCATCACGCGCACGATGCTGTTCGAGGCGGTGTGGGGCTATCACTTCGATCCGGGCACCAATCTGATCGACGTGCACATGGGCCGCCTGCGCAAGAAAATCGATCCGCCCGGCGTGACGCAAATGATCCAGACCGTGCGCGGCTCGGGCTATATCCTCGCATGAACCACTCTTCCTGATGGACACATCCTTCCCCGCTCAATCTGCGCTCGGGCGGCGCTGGCATTCCACGACCTTTCGCCTGCTCTCCATTTACGCGGTCATTTTTTCGTTCTCGGTGATGCTCCTGCTGGGTTTCATCGGCTGGGCCGTGACCGGCGATATGGAGCGCGAGACCGATGTGGTGATGGACTGGCAACTGATCTACTTCGACTCGCTGCCCGACACCGGCCTCGCCGATGCGATCCACCGACGCATCGAGCACGAACGCATGCATACGAATTACTACGGGCTGTTCGCCGCTGATGGCCGCCTGATTGCCGGCGACGTGCTGGTGTATCCGACGCAATTGCCCACCACGCGCAAAGGCAAGACACTCGATCTGGCGCTCTCGATGGGGCGCAACGATCAGGCGCCGGTCGTCCGCGCAATGGCCGAGCGGCGCAAGGACGGCTCGACGCTCGTGATCGCGCGCGATCTCACGCATATTCTGCGGATTCGCGAGGCGGTGATCGACGCGCTGGTGAGCGGCGGGATCGTCTGCCTGCTCGCGGGTGTGGCCGGCGGGCTGGCGTTGAGCGTGCGGCAAATGCGCCGGCTCAAGGCGATTCGCCGCGTCACGCAACGCATTGCCCAGGGCGATCTCGCGCAGCGTCTGCCGATTGGCGGACGCGACGAAGTGGATATGCTCGCGCATCTGGTGAACCATATGCTGGCGGAAGTCGAACGGCTGATGAACGAAGTGAAGGGCGCGTGCGACGGCATCGCGCACGATCTGCGCACGCCATTGGCGCATGTGCGAACGTTGCTTGCGCATGCGGCGGAACACACCGGCACGCTCGACGACGCCGAATTGTCGGCGCTGGTGGAGCGCGCCCGCACCGAGACCGACGCGTTGCTCGACCGTTTCCGCGCGATGTTGCGGATCTCCGAGATCGGCACCTTGCAGCGGCGCGGCGGATTTGGCGAGGTGCAACTGGAGACGTTGATCCAGGAAGTCGGCGAGCTGTACGAGCCGCTCGCCGAGAGCCGTGCGATTCGACTTTCCGTGCATGCGCAACCGGTTGAAGCGATTCATGGCGATCGCGCGCTGCTGTTCGAGGCGTTGAGCAATCTGCTGGACAACGCAATCAAGTTCACGCCCGAAGGGGGCGTTGTGCGCATGGAGCTTCGGCAGACTTCCGCCGGGCCGCAAGTGGATATTATCGATAACGGTCCCGGCATTGCCGCCGATGAACGCGATGCGGTGTTGCAGCGGTTTTATCGTGGCGAAAGTACCCGGCATCTGTCCGGATCGGGACTAGGGTTGAGCATTGTCTCCGCCGTCATGCGGGTGCACGATTTCACGATGAAGATCGGCAGTGCGCAACCGGGGGCGAAGATTTCCATCGAATGCTGGTCGCGGACGTTGGCATGAGCTTGCGTGTTTATCTTGTCATGACGGAGGGGTGAATGCGCGTCCTGTTCGTGGGGCCGTCGCATCCGGAAGCAGCATGGCTGTTCAAGGCGCTGCAGGAGAGTGCCCATAGTTTGCAGCGCGCCGACGATCTGCGGGATGGGGTTTTTCTTGCGGGGCAGGAGCCGTTCGATGCGATTGTCTTGATGGTGCTGGATGCGGGCGCGTATTCCGCGCTGCTGGAGTTTGTCGTGGAGTTTGCCGACGCGGGGAGCGGGGCGGCGATTGTGGCCGTTTTGGGGGTGGCCTCCGCGCAGGAGCGCACTCGCGTTTTGCGGGCTGGTGCGGATGCGTGTTTTTGTCAGCCTTATTCGTTTATTGAAATGCATGAGCGGATGCAGGCTTTGCAGAGGGTGGGGCGGGGTGCCGCTTCCGGGGGGGCTGTGTCTGGTGCCAAGGGGGTTGCTGTTGTCGATGTGCCTTCGCTCGATGCCGCGACTCGGGAACTTGTTTTTGCGGGGCGTCGGGTTGCGGTTACGCGGCGGGAGTTTCTTTTGCTTGAGTGCCTGCTGCGACAGGTGAATGCGCCTGTTGCCAGGGATCAGTTGATTCGCTACGCGTGGCCTGAGAAGGATGATGTCGATCCTTCTAGCGTTAATCTCGTCGTTTCACGACTTCGGAGGAAGATTCTTGGGGTGGTGCCTGAGGTTCGGATTGAGACTGTTAGTCGGTTTGGGTATCAGGTTTCTGTTGGTTTTTGATCGGGGGTTTGGGCCTGCTCGGCGGGTTGGGTGGGGTGGGGTTTTTGCGGTGTTGGCCTTTCCTTGGGTTGTTAGTGGTCTATTAGTGTTCCCCCTGTGCGGGGGGCACCTACTTTTCTTTGCCTGCCGCAAAGAAAAGTAGGCAAAAGAAAGCGGCTCACACCGCTAACCATTAAGCGGGTCCCCCGCACAGTCACGGTAGTGGTGCATCTGGAATCTGTGTTCTCGCACATTCCGCGCTCGTGACACAGCAGTCATTCCTCCGGCGGCGCTGCGCGCGCCCCCCAGTCGTTTTCCCCTACTGGTTTTAAGCGGTCCGTTCCGGCGAGCGCTTGCGCGAGGCGGGATGAATGACGGCTGTGTCACTGGCGCGGAGTGCGCGAGAGCACGGATTCCAGATGCACCACGACCCATCGCGAACCACGGAACCCACTTATGAGCTGGCGGTGTGAGCCGCTTTCTTTTGCCTACTTTTCTTTGCGGCCCTCCATGTCAGGCTAGTTGTCGCCTCAGCCGAACCGATTAGTGTAAAGATGGAGGGCGGACAGCGAATGGAAGATGAAACGCTATTCAGCGG
>NZ_QLTK01000045.1 GCF_003269035.1 Paraburkholderia bryophila
GCCTCCATAGCTGCTCCGGTTGCTTCCGGCTGGAGCATTTGCCGGGCGGGGCTTGCACCCGCTGGAAAGCGCCACCTTTTCACGGCGCACACCCGTTGCGGTCTGTCGACCCAATGCGACATTTAGGGCGGCTTTCAAGGTACAACGGCCGTTCGTCGATTCGCGACGGCCAATTCGAAGCGAGGCGGCCGCCTGGCGAGGGAAACTGCGGAGGTATGGCTGTTTTGTGATGAGCGTCAGGCGCCGCTTTAAGCCGCTAAGCCCCGGGCTTCGTGAAGAATCCATTTCGCAAATGCCTGTAGTGGCTCTTCACTCAGCTCGATCGACTCAGCAAGAACGAGGCAGAAGTTTTTGGTAATCGCTTTGCCGTCCGGCCAAGGTGCGACCAGACGGCCTTGTTCAAGCTCTGCCCCGATGTAAAGACGCGGCACCAATGCAACACCCAGGCCGACCAGCGCCGCCTCTATCAGCATGGAATGGAGGTCGTAACGTGCGCCAACCGCCGAATTGGTCAGCACGATGCCAGCCTCTTGTGCATAAAGCTGCCACGCGTCCGGGTTTTGTCGCCTGTGAAGGCGTGGCAGCTCATCTAGCGATATGTTCGCACCGGCGTCGGCGAGGAGCGCCGGACTACAGACGGGCACAAGCACCTCCTCCAGCAGGTGATGTAGATGCATACCCGCCCATGCTGGATGCTCAAAATGGATTGCTGCATCGAAACCGCTACCGGCAAGAATGAAGGGCTCCATACGCTCGGCGATATGCACGGTAATGTTCGGATGCATATTTCGAAAGCGTTTCAGTCGAGGGATTAGCCAACGGGTGGCGAAGGTCGGAATGGCGGCGATATCAATGCTCACGCCCTCTTTGGGCTGCCCCATCAGATATAGGCTGTCCCGTTCCAGCCGATCCAGAATCTCGCGAACCTGCACCGCGTATCGCGTGCCGTTGGGCGCAAGCCTCACCCGATTTCCAACGCGCTCGAACAGCGCGACACCCAAAAACGCCTCCAGGCGACCGATCTGACGACTGATGGCACCCTCGGTCAGCGCTAATTCCTCGGCCGCGCGGGCGAAGCTGCCGTGTCGAGCCGCAGCCTCAAAGGCCAGGAGCGCGGAATTGCTTGGAATCTTACGTCGCATTGAAGTCTCGCCGGATGGAATGCGTTCGACGCCAGCTTGAGAAAACATCACTGAAGGCTGACTTTATATCGCTATATACGCAGGAAACATCAGATTAGCATTACGTTACTGCAATGAACACGGATCGTTTGCAGCAATATGCCTAGCCGTCACGAAGGACAATCTGATGATCTACACCGTGGAATGCAGCTTCGCCGATCCCAACAGCGAAGCCGAATGGAACGACTTCTACAGCCTTGAAAAGCTGCCCGCCCTCATCTCGGTGACTGGCTTTCACACGTCGCAGCGCTTCAAGTCGCTAAGCGAGGGTTGCCCGGTCTACCTGGCCGTCCACACGATTGACGGTCTCGATGTATTAAAGGGAGAGGAATATCGCCAGAAAGGCGGCGGCAATTTCGCAAGGTGGCAGCAACACATCACCGACTGGCACCGAAATCTCTACAGCGATATCGGCCTTGCGCCGGCGGTAAATGCTGACGAACTCCTCGTGCTTTGTGCAAACGGCCCTGAACCTTTGATCCAGATGGGCCTCACACCGTTGGCCATGCAAGCAGTTGCGCTGGAGAAGTTTCCGGAACGCCGTTGGCTCGCAAGAATGCCTCGGCGAAACGCTCAGCGTGTCGAGAGCATGTCTGAAGGCGTCCACCTCTACTCGCCGATGACGGAACAGCTGATAAGCTCCCGCACCGTTTCGACCGGACAGGAAAAATAGGTCCGCGATGCCCAATGTCACTTTCTATATTTCTACGGGGCAAATGCCATCTGATGAGAGGCTTGCCGAGCTGTCCCGCGACTGCGTCGAACTCTGTACGAGTGTCCTTGAAGCGGCGCTCGAAAACGTTCATGTCATCTATGTCGACGTTCGCCGTGGGCACGGACATCCCGTCTTCGCGGAAGTCAAATATCGCCTTGAGACGTTTCGCACGCCTTCGGTAATGAACCAGTTCATGGAAGCCTTGGACGACGCCATTGCGCGCTGCACTGGTCTCACGGCGCGCATCCGTTGTTTTGGTTATGCCGCGTCGAACATTCACGCCCGCAATTAGGAAGTCTTCTGGAGAAGAGTTGTGTCCACCATCACGTTTCCAAGTCAGCGAGCCGGGGATTTCACGATCACCGCAATCAGCGACGGCTACCTCACCGCTAGCCTGGACTTCCTCTCGAATATCGACTCGTCCGAGGCCTCCAGAATGCAAAGTGATGCAGGGCAGAAGGAGCCGTCCGCCGTACATATCAACTGCTATGTGGTACGCGGAGCGGGCCGCACAATTCTCATCGACGGTGGGGCGGGAGGCATCAAGCAATGGGGCGGCCGCCTGAGAACCAATTTATCGCTTGCTGGCATCGATCCAGCCGGGATCGACACAATCTTGCTCACACACGCCCATCCCGACCACGTCGGAGGACTGGTGGACACAGCCGGACAAATTACCTTTCCGAATGCGGAGCTTGTTGCTCATCAGCGAGAGGTCGCATTCTGGCAGGACGACGGAAATCTAAGTCATGCCAGCGAGCGTGCCCGCGGTAACTTCCTGATCGCGCGTCAAGTGTTCGACGGCTACCGCGACAGGCTGCGCACTTTCGATGAGGGGGAAGTGCTTCCCGGTATCAGAGCGATGCCGCTACCGGGACACACAGATGGACACTCCGGATATCTTTTCGAATCCCCTGATCAGGGCCTGCTTGTTTGGGGAGATATTGTTCATTTTCCTCACATCCAGATTAAACGGCCAGACGTATCGATTGCATTCGATCAAGACCCCTCGCTGGCAGCCACCACACGATCACGGCTTCTGGACCTGGTCAGTTCGGAGGGACTTTTGATCGCAGGTATGCATTTGGGGGAACTCGGCTTCGCGCGAATCAAGCGAACGAGCGGGAGCTACGGTCTGCTTTACGAGACCGAAGCATGAGGCCGCGCACAGAAGTAACTATGTCTGATACCACTCCGGCACTTGCACTGGAGCAACTACGAACACTGCGATGCAGTGACAACAGCCGTGGCCGCTTCGCGCTTATTAAGGGACATTCTCACTGCACTAACGGAGCGGCCGCTTCGGCCGATGAAGGAGTGTTTGTCTTTGTCAATCGGATGGCCGGTTACGGGGTGAAGCCGACGCTTGAACGTCCGAGGGACGACGCATGCGAACGGCGGCTCTTGGCCGACTGCAGAAGTTCGTCGCCGGTCGACGATCAACCTCCCCAGCCCAGCTCCGAATTTCCGCGTTCGACTCTTCTCTGACACTCGGTACTCGGCCGTCTCAACGTCTCCAGTCAGAGTTCAACAGTCGCGCAAATGGTGGTGCGTCGACGAAGGCAAACGGCTGGAGCTGGTCCGCGCCCGCCCACGCCCCGAGCTATCAACCGTCCATTCTCAAGTCGCGCATACCGCGACCGAGTTTCCGGCGAAGAAGATTCCTCAACGTCGAAGCGTCAGCGTATCCAACGCGCTCGGCCACGATGTCGAGGCCGCAACCGTCCAGGACGAGTTGACGCGCTCGCTGGACGCGCAGGTCTTGAAAGAACGCCAGCGGCGATTTGCCGAGCACGAGTTCCGTCCTGCGCTGCAAGGTGCGCGTATGGACGTGGAGCGCACTCGCCGCATCCTGCAGTGAGAAACCGTTCGACAGATTGTCACGTGCCCATCGCTCAAAACGCTCGACCAGCGGATCGGCGTGCGCCAAATAGTCCGGGATGATGTATTGTGCCTGCGACGTACGGTTGTCAATCAGCAAAAAACGGGCGACCAGCGTTGCAAGTTCGGGGCTCACCTGCCGCACGAACCAAAGCGCGAGATCAAGATGACCCATAGCCGCGCCCGCCGTGACGATGCCGTTCGAACTTACGACCATGCGTGAATCGTCCAGCCGGACCGCCGCATAACGCTCGCGGAACAAGGGTGCGAGCGACCAGGTGGTGGTCGCGTCTTCGCCGTCCAGCAGTCCGCTGTCGGCGAGCACGAACGTGCCGATGCACGCCGCCGCGATACCGATTCGCTTTTCCCGCCACGCTCTCAGACGCTTCTTTGCCTCGACGACATCGCGCCGCTCGAGTGCGGCGAGCACCGCGTCGCGAGTCTTCGCGTTAAGCGCCGGCATCACAATCCAGTCCGGCCTGCCGATAGCGCCCACGGGCGCAACAGCGATCCGCAAACCCATGGCCGTGCGGATCTGCCGCGTGAAACCCACGACTTCGATCTCAAGCGGCCCGCGGGCGGCGCCGCCGGCCAGCGCGAGTTCGTTGGCGGTCGAGAACGTGTCGAGCAGGGTCGCGAGTCCGGTGTCGAATACGCCATCCAGCGCAAGTATGCCGATCTTCATGTCGTAAATGAACCTGATATTGTCATTTGCGACTATAGCTCCGACGCGGCGCGATGCCTAGAATCAAGTTCATCGAATCGGGCTCATCGTGAGTCCGGACATTGCGAAACAACGCCCAACAACACATGCAATCGACTCCTGAACTGGCTTGCCTCGCCATCGCCGCTGCGGCGAAGGCGCTCATGTGGGTGCCTTATATCCTCGCGCGGATCGCTACCAACGGGCCACTGCGCGCGCTGGGTAATCCCGCATCGTTCCTGCCAGGCGATCCGGCCTGGGCACAACGGGCGAAGCGCGCTCACGCCAATGCCGTCGAGAACCTCGTGGTGTTCGCCCCGCTCGTGCTCATCGCAGCGGCGCTCGGCGTCTCAACGGGGGCGACTGTCGTTGCGGGCAAGGTCTATTTGCTGGCGCGACTGGTTCACTATGTCGTCTACGTGGCGGGCGTGCCGGGCGTTCGCACGCTCGCTTTCCTGACCGGCTTCGGTGCCACCGTCGTGTTCGCACTGACGATCTTCGAACACGCGGTCTGATCACAAGCGTCCGGCGGGCGTCCTCCACAAGAGAAGAACCATGAACAGAATCGATGCAGACAGACTCGACAATCCCGCGTGGGAAGCACTCACCTCGAAGCAAGCCCGACTCGCCGCGGGCGACGGCCTTGCGCGCCGCTTTTTTCCGTCGATCGCCCCGTTCGCCGCCGTGGAGCGCTTGACTGGAGACGCGCTGGAACAGCTTGCCGACTTGCTCGCTCCGGGAGAGTCGGTTCTGCTTCAGGCGCTGACCGATGTATCGTCCATTGCGATTGCGGCGGGTCTGCGCGCAGAGAAACTCTTCGATATCTTGCAAATGACCGACGCGCACACGATGGAATCAGGCGACATGGACGATGTGGAACGTCTGAGCGCAGCCGACGCCGAAGATATGATTGCACTGGCGGTTAAGACCAACCCCGGGCCATTCGCGCAACGCACCGTCGAGACAGGTCAGTACATCGGTTTGCGCGATAAAGAACGCCTTATCGCGATGGCTGGTGAACGCATGCGGCTCGACGGCTTCGTCGAGATCAGCGCGGTATGCGTGGACAATAACTATCGCGGTCAAGGCATCGCTGCCCGTCTGATGAATATCCTTCGCGCCGAGATACGCAAGCGCGGAGACGTGCCGTTTCTACACGTACGCGCCGACAACGCGACGGCAATCGGGCTTTATCGCCGCATGGGCTTCGAAGACCGGCGTGCCTTCGCGCTATATCGGTTGACACGAGGCTGAAAGCGCCGGCGCCAATGCATTGATGGCGGCGCACTAATCGAGGTCGTCGCTTGTGAGCAACACGTCGGTCGCCACGACTTTGGCTTCTAGTCCGTCGTTGCGGTTCGCCTGCAACACGAGCCAGCCCTGGATTGGTGCCGGACATTTGGCAACCACGAGTATTGTGCGAATTCATTGGACGTGTCGCGGCACCAACGAATGAAAGGGACTTCCCCGTCCCGTGGCGGCGGTGGAAGCCGCAAATCTGCATCAACGTACCATGATGAAGTTTGAACGCCCAACGAACGCAAACATAAGGGGAAGTCCGTGCCTGTTGTCACCGCCGGAATCGATCTTGCCAAGAGCGTCTTTGCGGTTCACGGATTGGATGAAGCCGGCAAGGCCGTATTGATCAAACCGCGCGTCTCACGCGATCAACTGCTCGCACTGATCGCCCAGTTGCCGCCCTGTCTCATCGGCATGGACGCATGCTCAGGTGCACACCACTGGGCACGGATGTTCCAGCAGTATGGTCACGCGGCGAAGCTGATGGCGCCGAAACTCGTTGCGCCATACCGGATGTCGGGCAAGCGTGGCAAGAACGACGCAGCAGATGCCGCGGCAATCTGTGAGGCAGTGACGCGCCCCAGCATGCGTTGGCTCTGTCAAGTTGGCGGGCGTAGGCTACCTGTTTACCCAAAACGTAGTTATCCTTATCAGACAACTTTCTCGAATGCGCCAGTAACGGTCCAACTATGCCATGTGGTGAAGCGTTCCTTTAGTGTGGCGCGATGGCATGCCGCGTTCATCTGATGTCTGGGCAACGCGAAGTGCTGCCGGATCGGGCCGAAGCATGAGAGAAACGCCTGCGTGCGACGCGCATCGCGAAAGCCGCACATCTGGCGTTCGCGCCTGCGAGTCGGCTGATGGCTGTTCTCGGCACGGTTGTTCACGCGTGCAGCTGCCTTGACGAAAACGTGCTTCACATGAGCGAGCTCGGGAATATCAGCCATCGCCGCCGGATAGCTGCGCAGCTGGTCGGTAACGATCTTGCGCGGCACCGGGTTTGAACGCAGCACCCTCCTGAAGAAGCGCTTTGCCGCAGCTTTGTCGCGCCGCTTTTGCACCAGCACGTCGAGTTCGGCACCGTGCTCATCGACCGCTCGCCATAACACATACGGCTCACCGCGCAGCGTCACGAACATTTCGTCCAAATGCCATGTGCTGCCCGGCTTGCGCCGCGCCGCTTTCGCGCACTGAGCGAATCTGGTGCCGAACTTGTCGCACCAGCAACGGATCGTTTCGTACGTGACCACGACACCACGCTCAAGCAACAGCTCCTCAATGTCGCGCAGGCTCAGGCTAAACCGGAAATACCAGCGAACCGCACAGCTGATAACGACGGCGGGGAAGCGGTGGCCGTGATAAAGGGATTTTCTCTTCTTCATCACTTCATTCTACCGCTGCCTCCCCATCAACCTAACAGCGCCGGCCAGAGCCCAGCCGGTTCCGCCGCAATAAGAATTGCAGGACACGCAAATGTAATATGATAAGGAATGCATATTCTGTAACGAGTAAAACTGGTCGACTGCAGTTTGGCCAGTGCACATGTCATCTGGCGCCTCTCAAGGCGTCGTCAACTTGCAGAAAGTGGAATCAAAGGTTGTGTCGCAGTAAGAGATGGACTGTAGAATTCCGGCGATACAAAGTTGCCGATGAGAGAATCGATGAAGATGCTGAACCCGGCTGCCAAGGTACTGAAACGCCTGCACTATCCGCTGGAGGTGATTCTGAGGTGCGTGCGCTGGTACGTCGCTTATCCGCTAAGTCTGCGTCATCTTGAAGAAATGATGGCCGAACGTGGAATTGCGGTCGATCATTCGACCGTCCATCGCTGGGCGCTCAAGCTGTTGCCGGTACTGGAGAAAGCGTTTCGCCGTCGCAAGCGGCCAGTTGGAAAGAGCTGGCGCATGGATGAGACGTACATCCGCGTCAAGGGCGACTGGAAATACCTCTACCGCGCCGTTGACAAGGACGGCAACACCATCGACTTCCTGCTGCGCGCCCATCGTGACAAGACTGCAGCCCGGCGTTACTTTGAAAAATCGATCGCCCGGAATGGGGTGCCCGAGACGGTGACCATCGACAAAAGCGGTGCCAATCTGGCCGCGCTTGAAGCGATCAATGCTGATCGTGAAACGCATATCAAGATCCGCCAGTCCAAATATCTCAACAACCTCGTCGAACAGGACCATCGGGCGATCAAGCGGCGCACCCGGCCGATGCTGGGCTTCAAGAATTTTCGCTGTGCCCGGATCCTTCTGGCCGGCATTGAGCTTATGCACATGATCGCGAAAGGACAGATGGAGTGCGCTCGCGGAACCCATCCGTCCGCCGCTGATCAATTCTACGATCTCGCAAGTTGAGCAGTACTTTACATATCGATCTGGTTCGTCCCTTGATCCTTACCGCGACAAAGCCCGGTACTCTACTGGGACGGGGGGCGGCTGCAGGGAGCCAGCTTATTGGTCGACAAGCCTGGCGTTGTCATCTTCCTGTTGAGCTCGAGGACTTCCTGCCGGAGATACGGGGCGAGGTCGCAGCGTGGTTGAACCGGCCCACTTTCTCGATGCGCCCTTCTCTTCTGGAGTGGCTGGATAATTCGTCTCCGGGCTAGACCTGGCGCACAGGGAGCCCCGCATGATGATTCACGCTTTCACTTACGTCGCCTGTGCCTGCGGTCACAGGGGGTCGATCGTACAAACTTACGATCCAACGTCGCCGGACGGCTGGTGTACCACGCCTGGCTGCGGGATCCGTCGGGCAACGGCAGTATTTCCGATTCTGGCAATACGTGTTGCAACCGCAGGGGCGTTCGCCGTCGGGCGCCGATGTGCGCTTACTGCACGGCGGCCGCTCCATTCGTTTTAGTCGATTCCCGATGGGCTGTTTGTATCGGAAGTAGAGGTGAAGATCCTCGCAAAGTGAGCTCGGCGCTGTTACGGGTTAGCGATGGAATGTGATGACGCCGGTATCGATGTTTCAGCCGAATAAGACGCAGAGGAAAGCGGGTGTTCCAGCACGGAAGTGACGTGCGCCGGTATTCCACCAATCACGATCAACAGCAGCCCGCCCACCAGGCCAAAGTTCTTCAGGAAGTCCCAGAAGTGGCTGCGTCCTTCGCCAGCTTTGGACCAAAAGTGCGGAAATTTCCAGAACGGGTGGTACAGGAGCGCCGTCACGGCGCAAAAGCCCGCGAGCACGAACGCCGCGAGCCGGTCATGCCAGCCGGTCACAATGCACAGGGGCGTCGCGAACTCCACGACAATGGCGGTCACGAGCAATATTGCGCCTCCCGGCAAGAAGGACGACGTCGCTTGCTGCATCGCCGCCTTCCAATGGACGATCTTGTCGAATGCGCTAAAAGGAAACATGATCACGAGACTCGCCCGTACGATCAGCGGAACGGCGATCAGATCGAAAAAATCCACGATTCGGCCTCTCTGCCGGTGATCAGGCAGTCGCCGGCTTTACGCCCAGACGCTTGCTGATCCGATCGGCGACACGCAGCGCATTGGCGATGATCGTCAAGGTCGGATTGACCGCGCCGATCGACGGAAAGAAGCTGGCGTCGGTGACGTAAAGGTTGTCGAGTTCGTGCGCCTTGCAATTCACGTCGAGTACCGATGTCGCCGGGTTCGTACCGAAGCGCAGCGTACCCGCTTGATGAGCGGTGCCCCCAATGGGGATGTTCTTGCCCAGGTAAAGATTGCGCTCCATCATCCTTGCATGGCCCCCCGCGTCAGCGAGCAGCCCTTCGAGTTTTTTCTTCAACCTGTGATGGGCTTCCATGTTGCCTTCCTTGATGTCGAGGACCACCCGGTCCCCGTCGTACCGAATCCGGTTGTCGGGGCGTGGCAGGTCCTCGGTTGACAGCCAGAAGTCCATGGAATGGCGTGCCATCGTCTCGAACGGCATTTCCGGTAGCCATTCGAGCCAACTCGGCAGCGCCTCGCCCCGGATCTGGTCGGCGTGGGAGGTTGCACACATCTGGATCAGGCCGAGCGGGTATTCCCAATCGTCCGCCCCGAAATAGAAGTCACTGATGGCCAGCGTCTTTTGAAAGACCGTGTCGTTTGGCTCGCGCATGAGCGCCATCAATATCGACTGGTTGTGACGCATGTAATTGCGGCCGACCTGATCGGAACCGTTAGCCAGGCCGCCCGGATGTTTGTCACAGCCGGAGCGCAATAGCAACAGCGCCGATGACAGCGCCCCGCACGCGACCACAACGATATCGCCCGTGTAGTGTTCCTCCGTGTCCGCGTGGTGAACGCGTACGCCCGTTACGGTTCGACCGGACGGATCGGTTTCGAGCCGGCTCACGTAAGCCCTTGTCATTAGCGTGAGGTTTGGATAAGCCGCCAACGCCGGATCGACGCACATCACCTGCGCGTCCGCCTTGCCGTTGAGCAGACATGGGAAGCCGTCAAACGCATCGCAACGAATGCACGTGCTCGTCGGCGTAACGTTACCGTCTTTTTCATCGAGGAGTATGCCTAGCGGCAAGTGAAACGGATGAAGACCCGCCTTAAGCAGCGCGTCGTTGAGCGCCTGGATACGCGGCTCATGGGATACCGCCGGATAGGGAAACGGTGTGCTGGCAGCTGGTTCGCAAGGGTCTTCGCCGCGTTGCCCGTGGACGTGGAACAGGCGTTCCGCTTCAGCATAGTACGGTTCGAAATCGGCGTATTTGAGCGGCCACGCGGGGGACATCCCGTCCTTATGCTGGAGTTCTTCGAAATCGCGTTCGCGAAGCCTGAACAGCGCCGCCCCATAAACCTTCGAATTCCCGCCTACGTAGTAGTGCAATCCAGGCTGAAACTTGCTGCCATCGGCGCCATACCAGATTTCACGAGTTTGGTACCTGGCGTCGACGAACACCGTTTTCGAATCCCAGTTCGCGGGCTCGCGCTTGAGGTAGTCGCCGCGTTCGAGCAACAAGATTCGCTTGCCCGTGGAGGCCAGCTTCTGGGCGAGCGACGCACCACCCGGTCCGCTCCCGATCACAATGACATCGTAGTGGCTCATCAATTTCCTCGACGATATGCCTAGGACTGCGGTGAATGGGCATGAGGACGACGCTATCTGGAGTCCATCGCGTCGCACGAATTGATCCTGTAAGTATCACGTAATAAACAAAGGTGGGGCAGCGGCCCGTTCCTTGCTGGGGTCGTTTGGCCTGCTTCAACTTCTCGCTTGCGGGACGTGACGGCGATCCGCCTTCGGGCATCCTCACCATAAATGTATGCATTGGATGACAGATCATGGCAAAAGTCGTGGTTGTGACAGGGGCCAGCGCGGGAGTGGGGCGGGCGACTGTCGAAGAGTTCGCGCGTCACGGCTATGACATCGCGTTGCTGGCGCGCGATCCGGATCGACTGGCACGGGTAGGTGCCGAGTTGCAGAGTCGCTACGGTATTCGCGCCCTTTCTATACCCACTGACGTTGCCGATGCCGAAGCCGTCGAAGCAGCCGCCACGTCTGCGGAGGCGGAGCTTGGGCCGATCGATGTATGGGTGAACGTCGCGATGGCCACGGTGTTTGCTCCGGTCTCGCAGCTGAGCGCACAGGAATTCGAGCGTGGGACGCGGGTTACGTACCTTGGGCAGGTACACGGCACGATGGCGGCGTTGTCGCGAATGCGAGTACGCAATCGAGGCACGATCGTCAATGTTGGATCGGCGCTCGCCTATCGATCGGTGCCGCTGCAATCGATCTACTGTGGCGCCAAATCCGCCATTCGCGGCTTTACCGATGCGCTTCGTTCGGAAATCATCCACGACAAGCTGAAGATTCAATTGACGACGGTCGATCTGCCGGCAGTGAACACGCCGCAATTCGATTGGGCGATGAACAAGATGGGTGTGAAGGCAAAGCCCGTTGCGCCGATCTTCGAGCCCGAGGTGCCGGCCCGAGCTATCTTCTTTGCAGCGACCCACAAACGACGTGAGGTGTGGGTCGGCTTTCCGACCGTCAAAGCGATTCTCGCGAATCGCTTCGCTCCGGGCTTGATCGACAGGTATCTGGCCTCGGCAGGCTATAAAGGCCAGCTAACGGATATACCGCTCGCGGCGGACCCGCCGGCCAACCTGTACGAACCGGTGCCGGGTAACTACGGCGCGCATGGCCGCTTTGACGACGAGTCGAAGGTTGGTAGCTGGGAAATGTTCACCGACCGCCACCGTTCTGCCTTTTGGGCACTGGCGGCGCTAGGTGTGATCGGCGGGATCCATTGGCTCGCCAAAAAACATAACGTGTGACCGGCTCAATCCACTCTTTCGTTCACACCTTATCGCATCGGATAGACCTGCAATGAGTACCTCGATCGAGGGTTACGCCCTGTTGGGCGATGGCGAAACCGCCGCGTTGGTGAGCCGCGATGGCTCGATCGACTGGTTGTGCTGGCCACGCTTCGATGACGACGCATGCTTCGCCGCTCTGCTCGGCACGCCGGAAAACGGTCACTGGTCGATGGCGCCGATCTGCCCGGCAGTGAATCAAGGCCGCCGCTACCAGCAAGACACGTTAGTCGTCGAAACTGACTTCGAGACAGCGGACGGTGCCGTGCGAATCATCGATTTCATGCCGATGCGTACGACGTTTTCATCCGTCGTGCGCATCGTCGTCGGCTTGCGCGGGAGCGTCAGGATGAAATCGACCTTGCGTCTCCGATTCAACTATGGCGCGTTGCCGCCCTGGTCGACTGTTGAAGGCGAGAGCATGATCGCGAAAGTCGGCCCCGATCTCGTGATTTTGCGCGCGCCGATGCGACTCGAAGTGAAGGCGCATGTTACCGAAACCGAATTCGATATCCGCGAAGGAAGCCAGTTCGCGTTCGTGCTCAGTTATGGACCCTCTCATCAGCCTCCGCCCGCTGCCATCGACGCGGATGCCGCGTTGTTCGCGACGCAGCAATTCTGGCGCAACTGGATAGGCCGTTTCGACGATTCTAAGACTGACTGGCCTCACGAAGTGCGTCGCTCCCTGCTCACCCTCAAGGCATTGATCCATCAATCGAGCGGCGGATTGATCGCGGCGCCGACGACCTCCTTGCCTGAGACGCCGGGTGGCAAGATGAACTGGGACTACCGCTATTGCTGGCTTCGGGATGCGAGTTTCACTTTAGGCGCGCTTCTCAATGCCGGCTTTGATGGCGAAGCGCAGGCCTGGCGAGACTGGCTGCTGCGCGCCATTGCCGGCTCGCCGGAGCACATGCGGATCATGTATCGCGTCGATGGCTCGAGGCATCTGGCCGAGTGGACGGTGGATGCGCTACCGGGATACAAGCATTCGAAGCCGGTGCGTGTGGGCAATGCCGCCTCGACGCAGCATCAGATCGATGTCTTCGGAGAAGTGCTCGATTGCCTCGACCTCGCGCGCCGCGGCGGCGTGCCCACATCGCAACAGGAAGCCGCAGTCGCGCTGAAAATCGTCGAGCACCTTGCGACGATGTGGGACAGCGAGGGCTCGGGTGTCTGGGAGTCCCGTGCCGAGGCCCGGCAATACACTTACTCGAAGGTTATGGCCTGGGTCGCATTCGATCGTTTCATTCGACACCATGAAGCGGCAGGAACCGTCAATGCCGTCGAGCCGGAACTATTTGAGCGGATCGTGGCAATACGTTCGCTGGTGCACGCACAAGTCTGCCGCGAAGGCTGGAATGAAGGCCTGGGCAGCTTTACTCAGCATTATGGCGGCCAGGAGATCGATGCAAGCCTGCTTCTGCTTCCGCTGGTCGGCTTTCTGCCGGCCGACGAGCCTCGCATGGCTGCAACGATTTCAAGGATCCAGCGTGATCTCACCGAGGGCGGTTTGATTCGCCGCACGAAGGCGCGGCTGGACGGTCCGAACGAGGGTGCGTTTCTCGCGTGCTCATGCTGGATGGCGGACTGCCTGATTTTGCAGGGTCGTACCGCTGAAGCACGGGCGCAATTCGAGCGCGTACTTGCGGTAAGCAATGAACTCGGATTGTTATCGGAAGAATACAACGTGCCGGGTAAGCATCTCGCGGGCAACTTTCCGCAGGCGTTGACCCATCTAGCTATTGTCAATACCGCGCTCAATCTCTGCGGGCCGACGATCAATCGCGGCGGCAGTTGAAGAGGCGCGCTCTGCAGGAGTTTTCATGACCGGCCAAGCCTCGAAAGATTCGTCCGCGCCTGCCAATTCAGACGCCCACCGTTTGCCACACCTGGCGTCTGGCAGCGCGACCGGCCCCTGTGGCGATCTTGCAAAGGCTGCCGCGCGGCTCGCGTCGAATGCGGGCGGCTATGTAACCGGCGTCGACAAATGAGGCCGCCAAGTCTGGACGCGCGGCCGAAATCCCTGCCGTCGCTCGGCCTTTCTGCCGCCGCCCGCGGAGGGCTCATAGGCGCGGCGATGCTCGCGCTGAGTGCGTGCGCGGGCAATAGTCATCTTAGTTTCCTGAGTCCTCAGGGCCCCGTGGCGGCGACACAGCGCGCCCATTTTGTCGAGATGGTGTCGCTGCTGGCGATCTTCGTTGCGTTGCCGATCTTTCTACTTGTCCCGTGGATAGCCTGGCGTTATCGCTACGGCGCGAAGTCGTCCCGCTATGCGCCCAGATGGGGGTATTCCAACGTGCTGGAGATTGCCGCGTGGAGCGGACCGGTAGTGATCGTGGTGCTGCTGGCGGTGCTGGTGTGGCGAAGCACGCATGCGCTCGATCCGTACCGGCCCATTGTCTCCAATGCGCCGCCACTGCGTGTTCTCGTGATCGGTTACGACTGGAAATGGCTCTTCATCTATCCCGACCAGGGCGTCGCTAGCATTGGCTTACTGCCATTGCCCGTCGGGCGGCCCGTGGCAATGCAGTTGACATCCGCCACGGTGATGCAGTCGCTGCAGATACCCGCACTAGGCGGTCAGATCTACGCGATGGGCGGCATGGTCACCCAACTGCACTTGCAGGCGGATGCGCCCGGACGCTTCATGGGTGAAAACACCATGTACAACGGCGACGGCTTCCATCAGCAACGTTTCACAGCCGTGGCAATGACCCCAGAAGCATTCGACGATTGGGTCAAACACAGTCGGTCCGACGGTTTGACACTCGATGCAAGGACACTAAAGCTGATAGCACAGCGCACAACGCCTGCACAACTCATGAAAGCTCTGGGACAGAACGCCGGGGTGGGCAATATCTCATTCAGTCGGGCGACATACGACATATTCTCCCGCATCGTCATGGCAACGATGGCGGGCACCACGCCCAGTTTCAAGTCAGACAGCGGTCTACCTGAATCGCCGACGAAGCCGGTCGTCGATCACGCGAGTTTGTCCCCTGCGGAGCAAAAGCCATGAGCCTCCCCGATCTTCTTGTCCATCCGCTTGGACGGCTGAGCCTGGACGCGTTGCCATTCTGGCAAATGGTGCAACACCCCAGCAAAAGAAACCTGATCAACGGCATCATTGCGACCGGAGCGGCCTCGATGGTCGGCATCGGCGCAATCGTCACCATTATGTTGATTACCCGCTACCGCAAGTGGGCAGTTCTGTGGAACGAATGGCTGACCAGCCCCGATCACAAGAAGATTGGCATTATGTATGTGGTACTGGCTTTCGTGATGCTCGCGCGTGCGCTGATCGAAGCCCTTTTGATCCGTACGCAACAGGCCTTCGGCCTGAATGGCGGGTTCTTGTCAGCCGATCACTTTGCGCAGCTTTTCAGTACCCACGGCACCATCATGATCTTCTTCATGGCAATGCCGTTCCTGACCGGCATCATTAACTATGTCATCCCTTTGCAGATCGGCGCGCGCGACGTCGCGTTTCCCGTACTCAACTCGATTAGTCTAGGGCTGACCGCGGCCGGCGCGGCATTGGTGATGATCTCGCTGTGCATCGGCACATTCTCAACCGGCGGCTGGTTCGGCTATCCACCCTACACCGAGGCAACCTTCAGCCCCGGCGTGGGACCGGATTACTGGATATGGGCATTGTCGCTGGCTTCCTTGAGTTCAACCTTCACTGGAATCAATTTTGCCGTCACCATCTACAAGGGGCGTGCACCCGGAATGAAATACATGCACATGCCACTGTTCACGTGGACCGCCCTGTGCACCAGCATTCTAATGATTTTTGCGATGCCGCCGCTGACGGTGGCAACAGCCCAGCTGGCACTCGACCGATATCTCGGGTTTCACTTTTTTACCAACGAGCTTGGCGGCAACATGATGCATTTCGCCAACCTGTTCTGGTTATTTGGACATCCGGAAGTCTACATTCTGATTCTGCCTGCATTTGGCGTCTACTCGGAAGTCATCTCCACCTTCTCCAGCAAAATGCTGTTCGGGTACCGGACGCTCGTGACGGCGACCATGGCTATTGCAATCCTGTCTTTCACTGTCTGGTTGCACCATTTCTTCACCATGGGTCAGAGCGCGAATATCAATGCAGTGTTTGGGATTGCCTCGATGTTGATTGGCATTCCGACTGGCGTAAAGATCTACGACTGGATGGCGACGATGTTTCGCGGCCGGATACGCTTCACGGTGCCGATGCTCTATTCGATCGGCTTCATGCTGCTCTTCGTGCTGGGCGGCATCAGCGGCATCCTGCTTGCGGACCCCGGCATCGACTACCAGGTGCATAACAGTGTTTTCCTGGTCGCGCACTTCCACAACGTCGCAGTACCGGGACTGTTGTTCGGCATGATTGCCGCCTACCATTACTGGTTTCCAAAGGCCTTCGGCTTTCGTCTTCACGAAGGCCTCGGAAAAGGCTCCGCGCTGTGCTGGATAGCCGGTTTCATGCTTGCCTTCTTTCCGCTCTACGCCTTGGGGCTGATGGGGATGCCTCGCCGCACGGTCGCTTACTCGGAGCCACGGTACGTACCACTCGAGACCACGGCGTTGTTCGGCGCGGCGCTGATCGTCATCGCGCTTGGCCTGCTGGTCCTGCAACTCTGGGTTTCCATCAAACAGCGTGAGGCGCACCGTGTGTTTGCGGGCGACCCCTGGGATGGTCGAAGTCTTGAATGGTCGGTATCCGCGCCACCGCCGGAGTACAACTTCGCGATTATTCCGCACGTCGTCGGTCGCGACGCATTCACTGTTGCGAAGGAAACCGGGACAGCCTTCCAACGTTTGGACGCATACGCCGATATTACGGTGCCGAGGAACAGTGCAATGGGGCCAGTCGTCGCAATCGTCGGCTTCTTACTTGCCTTCGGCCTAGTGTGGCAGATCTGGTGGATGACGATGCTCTCTGCAGTGGCCGCGGCCGCCACCATGATCGTGCGAGGCTTCGCCCGGAACACCACACGCATCGTCACCGCGGAGGAAGTGCGCAAGGATCACTATCGATGGCTCGATGTCGTGGAGTCGGCCACGGCTATTTCCCGTGCCGATGAACGTACACCTGCCAACGAAGGGCTTGCGCAGCAAGTGTCCGAGGGGATGGTGCCATGAGCCGCGATGCCGCGAAGTATCCAGGCGTGAACCTGACGTCGGCACACGGCCCCGATCACGAAGCCGCCGAGAACCTGATCTTCGGTTTCTGGGTGTTTTTGATGAGCGATGCCCTTCTGTTCGGGCTGGCATTCGCATCCTATGTAACGTCTCTGAATGCGACGGCGGGCGGCCCGGGCCCTCACCAACTCTTTGACATCAAGAGCACTTTAATTGAGACACTGTTACTCCTGACGAGCAGCGTGACATTCGGATTTGCCTCAATCACACTCAAGTACAAACACGGCACCCCGAGGCTTATCGCGTGGCTCGCGGCAACGCTCATGTTCGGAGTCGCGTTCCTGGCTTTTGAACTCCATGATTTCAGCGCCATGTTTGCCAAGGGCGGCGTTCCCGGCCGCAGCGGCTACCTGTCCGCCTTCTTTGGCCTCGTGCCCCTGCACGGATTGCACGTCATTGGCGGGTGCGTCTGGTTGCTCTGCCTGATGGGTCAGATCGCGCGCTATGGCGTGGATACCGCGACGAAAGTGGGCATCATGCGGCTCGCGCTATTCTGGCACTTCCTCGACATCGTCTGGGTCGCCATTTTTTCGGTGGTTTATTTGGCAGGGCTGACATGAGCGAACCAACACACACTGCCGCGGACGACGTCGACGCGGCGAAGAACGAACGCCGGGAGTTTCGATCGTACCTGCAGGGCGGCGCTACCGCGCTGCTGCTGACTCTGGTGCCCTTTGCACTGATTCACTGGGCCGATGTGTCGCGGTTGACATTGCTGATCGTGATTGGGGCCTGTGCGCTGGTACAGATCGTCGTGCACTTTCGATTCTTTCTGCACATCAGCTTTTCTCATCAGCGCGAGGACCTCCAGTTGATTCTGTTTTCGGCGCTGTTAATTACCATCATGGTTGGTGGGACGGTCTGGATCATGACCAGTCTGGCATTTCGCATGGAGATGTCTTCGATCCCCTGACGCAGGAATGCTTTTTGGAAAATTCGCACGTCGACGCATCAACGACGGCGCGGCCTGCTTGCGTCAGCGTCGCGCGTCTGCCGCTACGGTCGAATAGTGCAAACATCCATGTCGCTTTCAACTTTTTGGACAAGGTAGCTGATCGACGACGGAACCCTATGCAACTGTTCGGCCGCCTCGCCGAATGTGCCTGTCCGCTCGATGGTGTCCAATACTTGCAGGGCTTCAAAGGACAACTTGATAGCCTTAGGATGATTTCATGACTTTTACAATGTTTAGATCGACTTCGCCGCGAAGGACGAGCGGCTCAGTAGAAGCCTAGCGATCATTTCGCCTCGATTTTTCGAGGTGCGCTCGGTGCCATCGAGATGGACAGTGACAATGTTGTCGTTTGCGAGGGCAGTGGGCTTTTGAAGGCCTCGTCAAGGCGTTGTAAACTTGCCATGCGTGAGACAAAACGCTGGAGGTGTGACGATGATTTAGAAACCGGTCGACGGATCGCGGGCGAGGTCGGTGAATTCGCGCCAGGCAATGAACCTTGCTGCAAGCTGTTTGCGATAAAGTGAAGCGCGCAGCAGATGCCGCTTGATCGCGAAGTGTAGCCGGATCAGTCCGAAGCTCGACAGGAAGGCCTGCGTGCTTTTCGGATTGCGAAAACCGCGCATGCGACGCTCGCGTTCACGTGTCGACTGGTGGCTGTTTTCAGCCCTGTTGTTCAGTCGGGCTGCCGCTTTGACAAACACGTGCTTTACGCTCGCCGGCTCTGGAATCTCAGCTTTGGCGGCCGGATAGCTACGCAGTTCATCGGTAAAGATCTTGCGCGGCACCGGGTTCGAGCGCAGCACACGCTTGAAGAAGCGCTTGGCCGCGGGCTTATCGCGCCGCTTTTGCAGCAGGATGTCGAGTTCGGCGCCGTGCTAGTCCACTGCGCGCCATAGTAGGTAAGGCTCGCCGCGCAACGTCACGAACATCTCGTCAAGGTGCCATGTGCCGCCTTAGCTCTTCGATGTCACGCAAGCTCAATTGATATCGGTAGTACCAGCGCACGGCGCAACTGATGACGCCAGCTGGAAAACGGTACCCGCGATACAGCGATTTCGGTTTCTTCATCGCCTCATCTTACGCGAGACGGCCAGCAACCTGACAACGCCCCCAATTCGCATCTCCCACAATGCTTCTGAATTTAGCTCTGGCGTTTTCAGTCTGGCTGAAAGGCCATCAATTTTGGGTAAAAAGATGGGGATAGCTTATAAAGAACGCGATGAGTCTGAGCAGGTTGTGTCGTACCATTAATGCGACTGCGCTGTTTCGGCGACACCCCGGCTACCATGCGCGTGTCCCCGTCGGGCACCACCGGTGCACCGCTTGCGGGACCTCGTTTTCAAGGGTTCTGCTGGACGAATCCTGCTATCGGCTCGGGCGCTCACTCGGGCGGCCGGATTTCCAGCATGCATAGCGCAAACCGCTCAACGGAGTTCGAACTGCCCGCCTAAAAGTTATCGCCGCGCTGCGGCAACCGCTTCCAGCCGTGCCGTCGACCCGCGTATGACGATCGCCCCGGGCAAGACCAGCGAGCGCGTGGACATGGACGGATCGGCGAGCCGTTGGGTAAGCAACTGCATTGCCATTTTGCCGATCTCATAGACCGGCTGAGCGATCACCGTGATGCCCGGCGATACCAGTTCGGTCCACGGCTCGTTGTCGAAGCCCGCTAGTGCGATCGCTTCACCCGGAATGGCGCCCTGCGCCCGCATGGCCCGGTAGGCGCCGAGCAGCAGGAGGCCGTTGCTCGCCACGATCGCATCGGGCCGGCTGGCGGCGTTCCCCTCGAGCCAGCCGCCGACGGGCCGCACCGCGCCCTCGGGGTTGGGCTCGACGAATTCCGCCTGTACCGGCAGATCATGCCGCCCCAGCGCCTGCACGAAGCCCTCGTGGCGATCGCGCCCGGTCGTACTGGCATTGCCAAACAGGCCAGCGATCCGCCGGTATCCGCGCTCGACCAGATGCTCGACGAGCCGCGCCGACGCGTCACGGTTATCGAGCACCACCGCATCCGCGCTGCCCGCGGGGCCGGCGCGGTCGATCATCACCACGGGGAAATCGTAAGCGTCGGCCTTGAAGCTTTGCGCGGCGTCGTGAGTAGGCGAGTAAATGCAGCCAGTGACCCGCTCTTCTTCCATCAGCCCGAGATACATCGCCTCCTTCTCGGGGTTCTCGTCTGTATTGCACAGAATCACGCGCAGACCTTGCTGATAGGCGGCGTCTTCCACCGCGCGACTGACTTCGGTAAAGAAGGGATTGCGCACGTCCGACACAATCAGGCCGATCGTGGCCGTATCCCCGGAGCGCAGACGGCGTGCCGCCGCATTCGGACGGTAGCCGAGTTGCTCGATCGCACGGAGCACTCGCTGGCGGACTGTGTCGCGAACCGGACCGTTATTCGACAGCACGCGTGACACCGTCGTGACCGACACCCCTGCCGCTTCGGCAACATCCTTGATTCGTAAGTTCATGAAAAGTGGTATCGATTCCGTAACCGGCTCGGTATTTTCCCTGGATTGCCTATCAGGCAGCTGAAACGCCTCACTATGGCGACTCCCGGCTGCACAGCCTTTGCGGACCATTCTACCTGGCTTTCAAGAAAAATCATTGAAATCTGCGAAGACGGCGAAGACTTGACGGCCAAAGTGGTATCGATTCCAATACGACCACTTTAACGATTCGATTTGAGGAGACGCGATGCCGTCGCTGCTTACCGCAGAGTTGGTTCGACTGAACGCACGTGCCAGCTCGAAACTCGACGCGATCGTCCAGGCCGGCGAGTTGCTGGCCGCCGCCGGCTATATCGAGCCCGCCTATATCGAGAGCCTGCAAGGTCGCGAACAAGTCTCGAATACCTATCTGGGTAGCGGCGTCGCGATTCCGCACGGCATGCAGGAAGATCGTCATCTGATCCGGCGCACCGGCGTGGCCGTGCTGCAACTTCCGGAAGGCGTCGAGTGGCATGACGGCGAACGCGCGAATCTGGTCGTGGCGATTGCCGCACAGTCCGACGAACACATTGCGTTGCTGCAACGGCTCACCCGTCTGATCGGCGACCCCGCGCAACTGCTCGCGCTCGTCGAGGCGCGCGATCCGCACGTGCTCGTCGAAGCGTTGAACGGCGCGACGCGTGGCACCTCTACTGTGATCGATACCACCCCGGCCGACTTCGAGCAGTGCATCGAACTGGTTCTCGACTATCCGCACGGCTTGCACGCGCGTCCGGCAAGCGCATGGGTCGCGACGTCGAAGCGCTATCAGGCGGCCATGCGGGTGCGCCACGGCAAGCTTGCTGCCGACCCGAAAAATCTGGTCAGCCTGCTGCAACTGGGCGCCACGGCCAACGCGCAACTGGTGCTCTCGGCGCAAGGCGTCGACGCGGCCGAGGCCCTCGCGGCGTTGAAGCGCACCATTGAAAACTTGTCGGCCGAAGAACACGAGCGCGCGGCTGCCGCCCGGGCGCGCCGGCAAAAAGCCCAGCCGGTGGCATGGGCGCCGCTCGACCCCGCCACGCTATTCGACGGCGTCAGCGCGGGTCCCGGCTTTGCAATCGGTCCGGTACGTGTGCTGCGCACCACACAACCAGACATTCAGGACCGTCCCGCCGACACCCTCGAAGCAACTCATCAGCTAGACCGGGCCCTGCGCGAAACCGCGAGCGAACTCGATGCGCTCACGCGCGACACCACCGCGCGCCTCGGGGCAGCCGAGGGCGAAATCTTCGCCGCTCACCGCGAACTGCTCAACGACACCGAACTGCTGAACGCGGCTGCGCGCATGCTGCTGGACGGCCACGGCGTCGCCTGGTCGTGGCATCAGGCGGCCGAGCAACAGGCCGCGCGCCTCGCTGCCCTGCCCGATCCGCTGCTGGCAGCGCGCGCCACCGATCTGCGGGACGTCGCCCGCCGTGTGCTGAAACACCTGGGCGAAGACGTCGCCACCGACACGCGTCTCGACACGCCCGCGATCCTGATCGCCGAAGACCTCGCGCCGTCCGACACGGCCATGCTCGATCCGGCGGTCACGCTCGGCTTCTGCACGGTGTCGGGCGGCCCGACCTCGCATACGGCCATCCTTGCCCGCACGCTCGGCGTGCCGGCCGCCGTCGCCTGCGGCGCCGCACTGATGGATATCGCAGACGGCAGTGAAGCCGTGCTCGACGGCAGCAGCGGCCGCCTGTACATCGGCGTATCGGCGACGGACCGCGATCGCGCCCGCCACACACAGCGCCAACTGGCGGACGAGGCGCAGCGCGCCGCCGCCAATCGCGCCCTGCCCGCCGCCACCCTCGACGGTCACGTGCTCGAGATCGGCGCGAACATCACGCGTCCCGAACAGGTACGCGACGCGATCGCCAGCGGCGCGGACGGCGTCGGCCTGATGCGCACCGAGTTCCTGTTCCTCGAACGTCACGACGCGCCCAGCGAGGACGAGCAATACGACTGCTATCGCCGCATGGTCGAAGCCAGCGGCGGCCGCCAACTGATTATTCGCACGCTCGACATCGGCGGCGACAAGCAGGTGCCGTATCTGAACCTGCCTCACGAGTCGAATCCGTTTCTCGGCGTGCGCGGCCTGCGTTTGTGCCTGCGCCGTCCCGACCTGTTCCTGCCGCAATTGCGCGCGCTGTATCGCGCCGCCAAGGACGGTCCGCTGTGGATCATGTTCCCGATGGTCTCGACGCTCGACGAAGCGCGTCAGGCGCTCGCCCTGGCCGAAACGGTCCGCGTCGAACTCGGCGCGCCGAAGGTGCCGCTCGGCATCATGGTCGAAACGCCATCGGCGGCGGCCTTCGCCGATCACTTCGCCGCGCTGGTCGACTTCTTCTCGATCGGCACCAACGATCTGACCCAATACGTGCTCGCGGTGGATCGCGAGCATCCAGAACTGGCACGCATGGCCGAGAGCCTGCATCCCGCCGTGCTGCGCATGATCAAACAGACCGTGGAGGGTGCGCGCCGCCATCGCAAATGGGTCGGCGTGTGTGGCGGCCTTGCCGGCGATCCGCTCGGTGCCTCGATCCTCGCGGGCCTCGGCGTGGATGAACTGTCGATGAGCGCGCGCGACATTCCGGCCGTCAAATCGCGGCTGCGCGCGTCGCGCCTCGACGCTTTGCAGGCGCTCGCGCGCCGCGCACTCGATTGCGAAGATGTCGACGCCGTGCGTGCGCTCGACAGCGACGATATCAAGGCCGCCGCATGAAAACCGTCGTTACCGTGACCCCCAATCCTGCGCTCGATCAGACCGTGCGCGTGGCCAACCTCAAGCTCGGCGAGGTCAATCTGGCGGCGTCGCTCGAATTCAATGCCGGCGGCAAAGGTGTGAATGTGGCCGGATGTCTGGCCGACTACGGCATCACGACGATCGCCACCGGCCTGCTAGGTTCAGAGGATGCCGAAGCATTCGCTGCGATGTTCACGGAGAAGCGGATCGCCGACCGCTTCGTGCGGATTGACGGACGCCCGCGCATCAACGTGAAACTCGTCGACACGGCGCGCAACGAAACCACCGACATCAACCTCGCGACCTCGCAGCCCACCGTGGCCGATGTCGCGGCGCTGGAGCAACGCATTGCCGAACTGGCCGTGCCGGGCCGCTGGTTCGTCATGGCGGGCAGCTTGCCGCCGGGCGTCGACGTGTCGTTCTATCGCCGCGTCACGCGCAGCTTGCATGCGGCAGGTGCACGGGTTGCGCTGGATACGAGCGGCACGCCGCTGGCCGACATGCTGGGCACCGCCGAAGCTGGCGATCTGCCGGATCTGGTGAAGCCGAACCGCGCGGAACTGGAGGCGGCGCTGGGCCGCACGCTTCTTGACGACGATGCGCTGATCCGCGCCGCCTGCGAGCTGCTCGAGCGCGGGATTGCCTACGTCGTGGTGTCGCTGGGCGAGCGCGGCGCGTTGGGGGTGACCCGCGCAGATGTGGAGTCTTCCACGAACGCAACCGCCAGTGCGACCGCCTACGAAGGTTGGCGCGCGGCGCCGTTGCGGGTGCCGGTTGCGAGCACCGTCGGCGCGGGCGACGCGCTCGTCGCCGGTTTGATCGCCAGCCTCGTCGAGGCGCGGCCGTGGCCGGAACTCGGCCGGCGCGCGACGGCGTTCGCGGCGGGCAAGCTCGCACGCGTCGGCCCTCATCTGCCCGATCATGCGCGCCTCGACGCGCTCGCCGCGCAAGTCGACATCGTCAGCTTCAGCGTCGCTGCGGATTCGCTGTGCGTCACCCATCATCAAGCCGTGTAAGCCAGAGAGAGCAATGGACAAGCTGATTGGACTGGTATCGTCCCCGCAACAAAGCGCAGCGCCGATGGTCGCGGCGCAAGCCCTCAATCGCGCCGCACAGAAGCGCGGCGCCCGGCTCACGATCGAGACGCGCAGTGCGCTCGGCGTGGAGCATCCGCTGAGCCCCGCCGAGATCGCCGGCGCGCGAACCGTGCTGATCGCAGCCGACGCGACGGATCACGTCGACGAGACGCCGTTCGCTGGCAAGACCATTCATCGTGTTTCGCTCGACGATGCCATTCGCGAGGCCGATGCGGTGCTGGCGCGTGCCGCAGCCGGCAGCGTGGCGGCAGGTGTGCCCACGTCGGCGGCGCCGGGCAAGCTCAGGATCGTCGCGATTACCTCGTGTCCGACCGGCATCGCTCACACCTTCATGGCGGCCGAAGGTCTCGCGCAAGGCGCGAAGTCGCTGGGTCACGAGATTCACGTCGAGACCCAAGGCTCGGTTGGCGCGCAGAACACGCTGAGCGACGAGCAGATCGCGGCGGCAGATCTGGTGGTGATCGCCGCCGATACCCAGGTCGACAAAAGCCGCTTCCGAGGCAAACGGCTTTATGAAACCGGCACCAAAGGCGCCATCGGCAAGGGAGCGGCACTGATTGCCAAGGCGATCGAGCAAGCCGGTATCGAAGGGGGCACGCAAGGCGCTGCTTCGGCCGGCGCAGCGGGTGCATCGAGTCCGACAGGCGCCGCACTCGCCGATCAGGTCGCGGCCGCCAAGAAACAGCGCTCGGCGAAATCGTCCGGCCCGTACCGCCACCTCATGACCGGCGTGTCGTTCATGCTGCCGTTCGTCGTTGCAGGGGGCCTGCTGATCGCGATTTCCTTCGCGCTGGGCGGCATCTACGCGTTCGACGACGCACACAAAGGCACCCTCGCGTGGGCGCTGTTCCAGATCGGAGCGAAATCGGCCTTTGCGCTGATCGTACCGGTGCTGTCCGGCTACATCGCCTATTCGATCGCAGACCGGCCCGGCATTACGCCCGGCATGGTCGGCGGGATGCTCGCCGCCAGTCTCGGCGCAGGCTTTCTCGGCGGCATCATTTCCGGTTTTCTCGCCGGTTACACGGCGCTCCTGATCAGCCGCAAACTGAAATTGCATCGCAACCTCGAAGGCCTCAAGCCGGTGCTGATCATTCCGCTTGTATCAACGCTGGTCGTCGGGCTGCTGATGATCTACGTGGTCGGCACACCCGTCGCGACAGCTCTGCACGGCCTCGAAAACTGGCTGCGCTCGATGCAGACCGGCAGCGCGGTCACGCTCGGCCTGCTGCTCGGCGCAATGATGGCATTCGACATGGGCGGTCCGGTCAACAAGGCCGCCTACGCATTCAGCACGGGCCTGATCGCGAGTCAGGTGTACACGCCGATGGCGGCCGCCATGGCGGCCGGCATGACACCGCCGCTCGGCATCGCGCTCGCTACATGGGTTTTCCGCAACCGCTTCCTGAAGGACGAACGCGAAGCCGGCAATGCAGCCGCGGTGCTCGGCATGGCGTTCATTACTGAAGGCGCGATTCCGTTCGCGGCTCGCGATCCGATGCGGATCATTCCGGCGTGCGTGGTGGGTTCAGCGATTACGGGCGCCATTTCGATGGCGTCGAGCGTTGAACTGAAAGTGCCGCACGGCGGCATTTTCGTGCTGCCGATTCCCAACGCCGTCACGCATCTGGGCATGTATGTGGTGGCGATCGCGGTGGGGACGATCGTTACGGCCCTTGCAGTGGGATTGCTGAAGCGCCCTGTCGCGGCGGCCTGATCTCTCCAATGCCGCTCATCAGATCAGGCTCCACGCCGACCATGGCAGAAAATGTCAACGAAACGTATCGCGGGTATCAGCTGGTCATCGAGGCGGCGCCGCACGAGAACGGCGCAGTCACACTACGCCGCACGATTGCGCGGCGTCTGGGCCAACGCCTGCTCGTCGAACATGAACACAACGAAACAGCGTTGCATCCGGCGAGCGGGACCGTCAGCCTGACGGTCACCGCTCTGCGCGACGCGCGCGAAGCGGTCGATCGATTACTGGGAGGCTGGCATTCTCACTACACACACGGCGCGAATGTGTTTGCCGGCGATGGATGCGCCAGCGTCTGGCAGGAATAACCGGCGACCAGGTTTCGTCAGGGAGTTGCGGCCGCTCTTTTGTTGGAACCGTGCAGAACTGAACGAACCGCTGACCTTGCCATTACAGTCGGGCGTTCAGAGCGAGCCCGCCCACAGGATAAGCTCGCTGCCCGCCCATCCTAGAACCGATGCCTGATCCCCGCCAGCAGAAGATTCTGCACCTGACTGGTTGAAGGCGCATTCAAAAAGATATCAGCAACAGCGTGCGGTCCGCTTACATGCTGCACGACGTCAAACAGATAAACATCCGTTCGCTTGGACAAAAAGTAGTCGAGGCTGAGCATGGCCGTATTCCAATGCGGATTGGCATCCAGCCCGCCGTATTTCCCCTGTGTGTAAGTATAAGATCCGCCCAGCATCAGCGCAGGCGTCAGATACCAGGAAAGCGAAGTCCCAAAATTGGTCAATCTCAGGCTCGAGCCGTCCAGGTACGAAAAATGAATCTGGTCGATAAGCATGCTCCACCTGACCCCATGGCCGAAGTCGTAAGAACCGGCGACACCGTAATTGCGCTGCCGATCCACGCCGACGTTGCTGTTCAGCGGACTCGTGTGAAACAGCTCAAACGGCGCACCGAGATAGTCGTCAGTCACCGCACCGTTTGGATGGGCGATACCGGGCGAGTCGAGTTCGACATAAGCTGCTCCCAGTTTCAGACCTCCCGATTGGTAACCCACGCCCGCACTGAATGCACGATTCACCGAAAACTGTCCAGCCGCATTGCTAAACGCGTATAGCGCCTCGGCACTGATGCCGCCGAATGTCGGGCTCGTGTACTTGACTGAATTGCTGTAACGCCAGCTGCCCATCAGGTTATCGGCATCGCCCGGATTGGCAGCGAGGCCGGAGGCCACGCTCGGCGCAGCAAAGGGGGCGATGTAGTCCCAGAACATGTCGTATTGCCGACCGAACGTAACGGTACCCAGCGAGCGATCACTGAGTCCGACAAACGCTTGCCGCCCGAACATCCGGCCGCCCTGCTGGAACTTCCCGCTCGTGATGTCGAAACCATTTTCAAGTGTTGCTACGGCCTGCACGCCGCCGCCGAGGTCCTCCGCGACCTTGAAACCGAGCCGGTTGTTCTGGTTGGTGCCACCCAACATTTTCACACTGGCGGAGCCACCCTCGTTGCTGACCCACCCGACACCCTCGGATAACAGTCCATACAGGGTAACGCTACTTTGCGCCCACGCAGTCCCCGCGAATGAAGCAAAAACCGCCCCTGCGACAATGCAACGTCTCATCTTTATTCCTCCAGTTGAATTTATTGTTTCACTTAGGTTAACTAATTACCTTGCTCGTCATTTTTTGAAGAAAGTCCATGTCGACTGCAGGCTTAACATTGGCTCAATGATTTCCAGCAACGCACCATGCCACGCGCGGCCGAAGCCCGGCATGGCATCCAGCAGGGGGCGATAGCGTGAATAGCCAGATTACCGCGGCCCCCTGAAAGTCCGGATGGCCGCGATGAGTTCGAGTGTCAGGCGACCGGCATCAATGCCACGCCTGCTCAATCAAGCACTCAGGTCAGCTCGCGGTGAGCCATTTCTTTTATGCCGATCAGCGCAAGCAATGCTGCGGCACCGGAGAATACGACCAGCCAGGCAGGCGAAGCGACCGATCCTGATTCCTTGATTAACCAGGTGGAGATGAAAGGCGTAAAGCCGCCGAATACGCCAGCAATCGCATTGGCGAGCGCCGCGCCAACCGCGCGTGTGGCGGTAGGAAACAGTTCCGCCACGGTCGCGGGCACAGCGCCATTAAACCCGACGACAACAGCCGTGAGCAGCATCTGTATCGCGAAGAAAGTCGGAAAAGAGACGCCCGATGCAATCAGCCCGTACATCGGATACGCCAGCACCACCAGCAGCACGGCGCAGATCAGCATCTGCCGCCGGCGACCGTACAGGTCGGACAGCAACCCCACGACCGGTGCTCCGACCACCGTCAGTGCAAGTGCGCAGGTGTTGGCCCAAAGCGCCATCGAGCGTGGGATCGCGCCGTACAACTGGGCATATGAAGGCATATACACGGTCACCATGTAGGACGCCATCAGCAACGGCAAACAGATACACGCGGCCCTGAGCAGCAGAGCCGGAAACGCCGTCTGATTCTGTGGCACGTCCCCGGTCGGTTGCGATCTGAATTTTGGCGGCTCCTCGACGTTACGTCGCATATACAAACCAACAGGAATCAGGGCTGCTCCCAGAAGAAACGGAATCCGCCATCCCCAGTCAGTCATCTGCTCAGGGCTCAGCGCCGTGCTTACGCACGCGGCCACCCCAGAGCCCAGCAACAAACCGCCGGACACGCTCGCGAGCAGAAGTCCACCGTAAAAGCCTCTGCGGCCGGGTTTGGCCCATTCAGCGAGGAACGCCGCGGCATTGCCCCATTCGCCACCGGCGGCAAGACCCTGCAACAGACGCGCAACCAGCAGCACCAGCGGCGCGGCGATGCCGATGTGAGCATAGGTCGGCACCACTCCTATCGCGATCGTGCCGACGGCCATCATCAGGATCGTGAGAGTAAGTACCGCTTTACGTCCGATGATGTCGCCCATCCGGCCAAGCAGAATGCTGCCCAGCGGGCGCGCGATGAATCCGGCCCCGAAGGCGCCGAAAGTTTGCAGCAGACCGATGTACTGCCCGGAGGCGGGAAAGAACTGCTTTGCGAGCAGCGTCGCGAGAAAGCCATAAACGCCGAAGTCATACCATTCCAGCGTGTTGCCGATGATCCCGGCCGCTACCGCCCGCCGACGCTCAGGAGCTGTCCGGCCAGGCGCTTGGGCAAATGAGCCTGGTTGGGCAGCAAGACTGTGTTCGTTAGTCATGTCACAGCAATCCTTGTCTGGGGCCACGGCCTGGTCGCGAGGCGGACCGGCCCGGCCTGGTTATGTATCGCCACAGCGAATAGTTATTCGCATTGGCGTATTCTGACGATGCCAAACCAGAGCGATATAGGGATGTTCCCTGTGTCGCGTAAAGGGTCGACTTCTAGGGAAAACCTTGATGTGCGTCCTGACTTGGTCATGACTATTATTCGCCAATACGTATTTACATTCGCATTGGCGAATAAAATCCTCCACTGATCTACCTCAAGGAAGCAGACTCCATGCAAAGCAAATTCGTCGTCCGGCCCTCGGACGTACCGTCATACAGTCCCGCCAATCACGAAGGCACGAAGAACTACCGGCTCGTCGCTCCGGGCGTCAACGGCGCTCAGTTCATGGAGATTATCTACGGAGATATCGAACGCCACGCGGGCGCGGTGGCGCATGCCCATCCCGGCATGGAACAGGCAGCCTATGTGATCGAAGGGGAAGCGACTGCTGAGATCGACGGCGTGCGTCACCACATCTCGACGGGCGACCTGATGTTCTTCCCCGCAGGCGTTTTTCATGACATTCAGGTCATCAGCGAGCGGATCAGGCTGCTCGTGATCTATTCACCACCGTACGGCGAAGCACCGGAGAAAGTCATCCGGCGCGAGAGCGAAGCCCAGTCCTGAGGCATCGATAGTTTGACGGGAGACCGCCGGCGCCGCATAAGCGCCGCGGCCTGCGCAAGGGGCACGCAGCACTAGCGCTGCCGGTCGCCCAATATCCGGCATGCCTCGATGACCTGCGCCGCCGCACGTTCGAGCTTGTCCTCCATCCGGTCCGCGGGACCTGCCACGGTAATGACATGCACGGCGTTGTTCCAGATGAACGGACTCGACACGGTGACCACGCCCGCCAGACTCTCCTCCCGGTTGAGGAACCAGCCACGGCTTTTCGACTGATTGATATCGGCGGCGAGTTTGCTTTTCGCTGTGAGCGTCTTGCTGGTCAGGCGGCTCAACTCCGCCGACTGCAGAAACTCATGGAACGCCTCCGGCGCTAGCGTGCTGAGGAAAGCCTTGCCCGCCGAAGTGGCATGCAGGCTGCGGATTTCCGAGCCGACGGTGACCGAGAAGCGGATCGGATGTTCAGGCTCCAGCACCTGCAGGTAAAGAACCTGCATGCCGGTTGCCTTCGCCAAGGTCACTGTTTCCCCCAACGAATCCCTTATCCCTTCGAGCAGAGGCGTGGCGCGCTGGACCAGCGAATCGTGCGCCACGATGACCTCGCAGACGCTGTAGAGCAGCCGGGTCGGGTAGTAACCGGCGCGCGGGCCGGTTTCATACACGTAGCCGCGCGCTTCCAGCGCATGAATCACGTCATGACAGCTGGAGATTGGAATGCCGAGCAGACGCGTCATGTCCGTCAGCGAAAGCGGGCGCTTCTCGGACGCGAACATCTCGAAGACATCCAGGGTTCGTTCAACGATCTTGGACATGCAGCAGAACCTCAGTATGAAAGTGCAACATTCTAGCCGCCTGGACCCGCCATGAGACCGTCCATGAGGGCGCAGCAAGGCATCCGGGCGCCCGCCCAGCCCGGATGCCCGCCCGTGTCATCCGCGGCATTAGGGAAACTACGAGGCGCTCAAGCACCTCACCTGCTTGTGAAGTCCTGTTTCAACGGGTAGGATTATCGCATAGGCGAAGTTTACTTCGCTATCGCGAATTTAATGAAAACCCAGGCGATGCGCTCCGGTTTATACCGGATCGCGCCGAGCAATGACGCGACTACCGCTGCGCATGGCGAACATGCCCGGACACGATCAGGAGAAAGCAGGATGAGTGGCCCTCTAGCAGGCGTGCGTATTATCGATTTGACGACCGTGGTGATGGGGCCGTCGGCCACCCAGATTCTCGGCGACCTCGGCGCGGACGTGATCAAGGTCGAATCCGCAGGCGGCGACTCCATGCGCCACATCGGCCCGATGCGGAACCCCGGCATGGGACCGCTATTTCTGCAGGCGAACCGCAACAAACGCAGCATCGTGCTGGACTTGAAAGCCGAAGCAGATATGCACCAGCTGCGCGAGCTGATTCGCAACGCCGATGTGCTGATCTCGAATATCCGGCCACAAGCCATGGCGCGCCTCGGCTTGAGCTATGAGAGCGCAACCGAACTCAATCCTTCCATCATTTTCTGCTCGACCGTGGGCTATGGCGAAGGCGGGCCCTACGCGGGCGCGGCCGTCTACGACGACCTGATGCAGGCCGCCTCGGGTGTGGCCGGCATGTTCGAGCGCGTCGACGGCAAGCCGCGCTATGCCCCGATCAATCTTTGCGATCGCGTCGTCGGCCTGTATGCGGCGATTGCGGTACAGGCCGCGCTGTATAACCGTCAACAGACCGGCGAAGGCCAGCAGGTCGAAGTGCCAATGTTCGAGACGATGGCGCAGTTTGTGCTCGCCGATCATATCGGCGGGCGCGCCTTCGTGCCACCGCTCGGCGACACCGGTTATCTGCGTCTGCTGTCGCGCTCACGCGGACCCTATCCCACCGCGGACGGCTATCTCTCTCTGGTCGTCTACACGGATGCTCACTGGCGCAAATTCAGCCGGATGATCGGCCGCCCGTCCCTCGTCGACGAAGACGAGCGCTTTCGCAGTCTGCAAACCCGCACGACTCACGCGGAAGCGGCCGGACAGTTGCTCGCCGATGAGCTGCCGAAGAAAACCACCGCGGAGTGGCTCGCGGCATTCCATGCAGCCGATATCCCCGCATGCCGCGTCAATTCTGTCGACGACCTGTTCGACGACCCGCATCTGCACGCGGTCGCCTTTTTCAGGCAGATGGAGCATCCGAGCGAAGGCACGGTGATGGTGCCGCGCTCGCCGCTGAATTTTTCCGCCACCCCCCTGGAGATCAATAGACTCGCGCCAACGCTCGGCGAGCACACCGGCGAGCTAGGCGCCAAGGCGTATCCAGCGGACTCCCTTCCTACGCCCGGCTAACCTGATTGCACGAAGAGAACGAGTCATGTCGCAAAACATTTCTGAAGTTGTCCTGACTGAACGGCGCGGCAACGCGCTGTGGATTTCCATTAACCGGGTAGAGCGACGCAATGCGCTGAACCCGGATGTCATCGCGGGCATTCATGCGTCGATCGTCGCCGCGGGAAGCGATCCTTCGATTCGCGCGATCGTGCTGACCGGTGCCGGTGACAAGGCCTTTTGCGCAGGGGCCGATCTGTCGCGAGGAACCGGCGTATTCGCGGCCGATCTTGACGAACCCACCACCGATTTCGGCCGGCTCGCGCGCGCCGTACATCAGAGCGGCATTCCCTTGATTGCACGGATCAATGGTGCTTGCGTGGCAGGCGGCATGGGCCTGATGGCCCTTTGCGACCTTGCCGTGGTCGCCGATCACGCCCGCTTCGGCTTGCCTGAGTCGAAGGTGGGGGTGTTTCCGATGCAGGTGCTTGTCTATCTGCGCAAGATGTTGGCGCCTCGCCACGTCAACTATCTTTGCCTCACCGGCGAACTGATCAACGCAGGCCAGGCGCTGGAGATGGGCCTCGCTAACGAAGTCGTGCCGTATGCACATCTCGACGAGCGGGTGGAGGCGCTCGTCGCGAGCATCGCGCAGACGTCGCCGATCGCCGTTCGGCGCGGCAAGTATGCGATTGCTGCGATGTCAGACATGAACTTCGACGCCGCGCTCGCTTTCGCGGAAACACAGATCGCTCTGGCCTCCCGTACCGACGACGCGAAAGAAGGTCTCGCCGCCTTCAGCGATCGACGCGCCCCTCGCTGGGTCCCCTTCACTTCCGGCACAAACCAGAATGACTGAAAAAATTGTTCGTATCGCGGGCGCTTCCGGCGCATGGGGCGACAGCCCGATGTCCATCCCGCAACTGCTCGGCGCTCCCGTCGACTATCTGGTCATGGACTATCTTGCAGAAGTCACCATGTCCCTGTTGGCGCGCGCTAAAAGAAAGAACGCCGAGGCCGGCTTCCCACCCGACTTCGTCGCCTATCTCACCCCGCATCTGAAGACGATCGCCGAGCGCGGCATCCGGGTTGTCACCAACGCCGGCGGCATCAACCCGCAAGCCTGCAAAAAGACGATCGAAGACGCTGCACGGGAACTCGGCGTTTCGCTTCGCGTCGCCGTGGTGCTAGGCGACGATCTGATGCCGTCGCTGGACACACTGCGCGCTGCAGGTATTCGCGAAGCCTTGTCGAAGGCCCCGCTTCCGTCGCAGCTTCTGTCTGCGAACGCTTACCTGGGTGCCTTGCCGATCGCCGCGGCGCTCGAGCAAGGGGCGGACATCGTCATTACCGGCCGCTGCGTCGACAGCGCCCTCGCGCTCGGCGCGCTCATTCATGAATTCGGCTGGCAAAGCGATGATTACGACCGGCTCGCCGCGGGGAGCCTCGTCGGGCATCTGCTCGAATGTGGCCCGCAAGTCACAGGGGGACTGTTCACCGATTGGGAAAGCGTGCCGGACTGGCACAACATCGGGTATCCCATCGCCCATTGCCATGCGGACGGCACCTTCATTGTCACGAAGCCGGAAGGGACTGGCGGTTTGCTGTCCGTGCCGAGCGTCGCCGAACAGGTGTTGTATGAAATCGGCGACCCGGCCGCTTATCTGTTGCCCGATGTGACCGCCGACTTTTCAGGCGTCGAACTGGAACAGGTTGGCGCGCAGGAGGTGCGCGTGAGCGGCGCGCGAGGCCGCGCCCCGACCTCCAAGTACAAGGTTTCCGCCACCTTCCAGGACGGCTGGCGAGCCATCGCATTGATCGCGATCGTCGGGACGAATGCCGCGGGTAAGGCGGAGCGTACCGCACATGCGCTGATCGAACGCGCACGGATGCTGTTTCGCGAGCAGGACTGGGCAGATTTTTCCGCCACGCACGTCGAGGTGCTGGGTGCCGAGGCCTCTTATGGCAGCGAGTCGCGCGCTCGGGATGCCCGCGAAGTCGTGTTGCGACTGGTGGTCGATCATAAAGACCCGCGGGCCCTCGACCTCTTTGCGCGCCAGGTCGGCGCGGTAGGCCTGAGCTTCGCGCAAGGCACGGCCGGCCTTATAGGCGGTCGGCCGAAGGCCGCGCCGCTGGTGAGGCTGTTCACGTTCTTTGTCGACAAGGCGAGTCTCCAGGCGCCGACGATCGCGGTGGGCGGCGACGCGTTCCGTCCGGTGCGCATACCGCTCAATGACGGCGCCAGCGTGCACGCCTCTGTTCGTACTGAACCAACGCCCACCGCAGAAATCCCGCCCACGTCGCAAAGCTCACCGCAGGAACTCGAGGAAGTCGAATTGCACGTTTTGGCCCACGCCCGTTCCGGCGACAAGGGTAATTCGTCGAATATCGCGATCTTCTGCAGAAAGCCCGAATACATGCCGTTCCTGCGCAACGTGTTGACACCGAAGCGTATTAGCGACCACTTCGCAGCGGTGGTCGACGGCCCGGTCGAAAGATTCGAGGCGCCGGGCCTGAGCGCATTTAACTTTTTGCTGCAAAACGCGCTTGCCGGCGGCGGGATGGCATCACCGAGAATCGACCCACAAGGTAAAGCGTACGGCCAGCGGGCGCTCGAATTGCGGGTCAGCGTGCCCAAGGCATGGCTCACCGAGCTTGCAGGGCAGCGCCACGACCCAGTCGAAAGCACGGTCAACCACGCGGTCAATCACGCATCAAGCGCTCAGAAACAATAAAACAGGATATAGAAAATGAATCTCGCCGATCTCGTTGCGATCGACACGCATGTCCATGCGGAAGTCTCCTGCTGCCAGCCCCCTGATCTGTTCGGCCGCGAATTCGACGAAGCCGCGGACAAATACTTCGGCACGGTGCTCAAGATGGGCCGCCGTCCGACGATTCCGGAAACCATCGAACACTATCGTGAGCGCAAAATCGGCTTCGTGATGTTCACGGTGGATTGCGAGGCCAACCTCGGTCGCCGCCGTATTCCCAACGAAGAAATCGCCGAGTTCGCCCAAAACAATAGCGACATCATGATTGCCTTCGCGAGCATCGATCCGCACAAGGGGAAGATGGGCGTGCGCGAAGCGCGCCGCCTGATCGAAGAGTACGGCGTGCGCGGCTTCAAGTTTCATCCGACCATGCAGGCCTTCTTCGCCAACGACCGGCTCGCGTATCCGATGTACGAGCTGATCGCCGAGCACAAGCTGACCGCGGTCTTTCACAGCGGCCACTCCGGTATGGGTTCCGGCATGGCCGGCGGCGGCGGGCTGAAGCTCAAATACTCCGAGCCGATTCACCTGGATGACGTCGCGGCCGATTTCCCTGACATGAACATCATCATCGCGCATCCGTCATGGCCGTGGCAGGAGCAGGCGCTTTCGATCGCGCTCCACAAGCCGAACGTCTACATAGATCTGTCCGGCTGGTCGCCCAAGTACTTTTCGCCGGAACTGATCAAGCACGCCAACTCGCTGCTGAAACACAAGATGCTGTTCGGCTCGGATTTTCCGCTGATACGCCCGGATCGTTGGCTGGAAGATTTCGACACAGTCGGCTTCAGGCCAGAAGTTCGGCCCCTGATTCTCAAGGAAAACGCCACTCGCCTGCTCAGACTGACCTGAACGCACGTGCGACGACAGCGCCCCTTTCGACCCGGCGACGTCGGTGCGGAAGCCCGG
Source organism: Paraburkholderia bryophila (assembly GCF_003269035.1). Classification (GTDB taxonomy): domain Bacteria; phylum Pseudomonadota; class Gammaproteobacteria; order Burkholderiales; family Burkholderiaceae; genus Paraburkholderia; species Paraburkholderia bryophila. The sequence goes on from NZ_QLTK01000045.1 coordinate 36,116, forward strand.
CAAAAAAATGCATCAGGAGACAGCATGGAAGTGTTGGCAGCGCATGCATCGCACGCGGACCTCGAGTCCCAAACCATGCGGGCCGTGATGGCGCGCATAGTGCCGATCATCGGTCTGGGCTATCTGATTTCATTTCTCGATCGCGTCAACATCAGCTTCGCGGCGCTGGAGATGAATGCAGATCTTGGATTGAGCGCGACCCAGTATGGACTCGGCGCCGGTCTGTTTTTCCTGACCTATACGCTCTTCGAAATCCCCTCCAATGCACTGCTGCTGCGGTTCGGCGCACGCCGCTGGATAGCACGCATCATGTTCAGCTGGAGCCTGTGCTGCATACTGATGGCGTTTGTCACCGGGCCACGCGGGTTTTACGCTGCGCGCTTGCTGCTCGGCGCGGCGGAAGCCGGCTTCTTCCCGGGCATTCTCTACTACATGACATTGTGGTTTCCGGCGAAGTATCGCGCGCGGGTGCTCGGTTACTTCTTTCTGGCCGTGCCATTGTCGTTCGTGATCGGTTCACCGCTGTCGGGTGTTCTGCTTAACCTAGACGGCCTGCTGGCGCTCAAGGGCTGGCAGTGGATGATCGTGCTCGAAGCGCTGCCCGCCGTGGTGCTCGCGTTCGTCATCTGGCACAGGTTGAGCGATCATCCCGACGATGCGCTGTGGCTCCCCCAGGAACAGCGCGTCTGGCTTGTCGAGGCGCTGGCAAAGGAACAACCGGTGGTCACCGACCAGCCGCGGCACTCGATCTGGTCGGTGCTAGCCGATCCGCGTCTCTACGGCCTTGCACTCGCCTACTTCGCCGATGCCGCGTTGAATAACGGCATCTCCTTCTTTTTGCCTCAGATCGTAAGGTCGTTCGGCGCCTCGAACGTTCAGACCGGATGGATCGCCGCCATTCCGAGCGTGTGTTCGGTCGCGGCGATTCTCTGGGTCACTCGTAGCGCCGACCGGCACAACGACCGGCGCTGGCATGCGGCGCTCGCCCTGTTGGTGGGCGGCGCGGCTCTTGCCGTCTCGGCGGTGGTTCAAGATCCATTTGCCCGCATGACGCTGATCTGCATTGCGTCTTCGGGAACGTTAGCCTTCATGGGGGTGTTCTGGGCGATTCCCTCGATCTTCTTCACGGGCCCAGCGGCCGCTGGCGGGCTGGCCGCAATCAGCTCGCTGGGGATTCTAGGGGGCTTCGTCGCCCCCTATGTAGTTGGTTACTCGAAAGACCTCACGGGGAGTTTTGCAACCGGACAGATTGGCGTCGCCGCACTCGCGATCGGCATGGCTTTCGGCCTGCTCGTGATGACCCGTGGCAAGCCTGTCTGAAGCCTGCCGTCGCTTGGCGTGACCGGTATAACCCACCCCATTTATCAGAAAGAGGACGATCTGTCATGGAAGCCCTGGCCGCCACGTCGGACCACGTCGAAATCCGGGAAGCCGTCCGCGCGATCTGTGATCGCTTCGACGACGAGTACTGGTCGAACGCGGATCGAACGCACCAGTTCCCACACGAGTTCGCCAAGGCGATCGCACAGGGGGGCTGGCTCGGCATCGCCATGCCGCCCGAATACGGCGGCGCCGGGCTCGGCGTTACCGAGGCGGCGATCATGATGCAGACCATCGGCAACTCCGCGGGATGCTTCGCCGCGTGCTCGACCGTCCACATCAATATCTTCGGCCTGCACTCCATTGTTAAACATGGCAGCGACGCACAGAAACGAGCCTGGCTGCCTCCTGTGATCGCGGGCGACGTGCGTGCCTGCTTCGGTGTCACCGAGCCGGATGCAGGGCTCGATACCTCGAAGATCACGACCCGCGCTGTGCGCAAACGCGACCGGAACGTCGTGCATGGCCAGAAGGTGTGGACCAGCACAGCACAGCAAGCGGACAAAATCGTTCTGCTTGCCCGCAGCACGCCGATAGAACAGTGTGCGAGACCAACCGATGGCCTCTCGCTCTTCTTCGCCGATCTCGACCGGACCAAGGTGACAGTGACTGAGATTCCGAAGATGGGCAGACACGCGGTCGACTCGAATCAGACCTTCATCGACGGCCTCGAAATTCCTGTCGAAAACCGGATAGGCGAAGAGGGTCAGGGCTTCAGATATATCCTCGACAGCCTCAATCCCGAGCGGATTCTGAACGCGGCGGAGGCAATCGGCATGGGGCGCCGTGCTCTGGAGAAAGCCGCGCGCTATGCGTCGGAGCGCGTGGTGTTCGGACGGCCGATCGGCCAGAACCAGTCGATCCAGCATCCATTGGCGGAATGCTGGTCGCAGTTGTACGCGGCTGAGTTGATGACGCTCCATGCAGCGGAACATTACGACGCGGGGCGGCCTTGCGGCGTACAGGCGAATGCCGCGAAGTACCTTGCGGCAGACGCCGGCTTCAAGGCCTGCGATCATGCGATCCGCACACATGGGGGCATGGGGTACGCGAGCGAATATCATGTCGAACGCTATTTCCGCGAGATGGTGGCGACGCAGTTGGCGCCCGTGTCACGTGAAATGATTCTGTGTTTTATTGCTGAACGTGCACTTGGATTGCCAAAGTCGTATTAGCGTTGTAGCCCCTCGACGTCACGTTGTTGCGAGGCCCGCCTGATCGCTTCGCATTCGGCAGTCTTAATTCAATAGGAAATATAAATCACGCGCAAACCTTTGCGCGATTGAACCTGAATTAAAGCGTGTCGTTATTCAGGGTAGAGGGCAACCATTGCCACGACCGACAGACCGAGGCCGTCGGAATTGAGAGAAATATCCTTTCATTTCACGGTAAAAATATCTGGAGTCTATTGGTATGAATAATAAATGGATGTCCGTCAAGGCAAAACTCTATGGAGCATTTGCCGTACTTGCAGCAGTGATCCTGGTCGTATCGGCTATGGCGCTGCTCATGCTCGGCCGTGCCAACGACCGATTCGCCGACTTCGTGTCGGGTATCAATGCGCGAGCGGGTGTCGCCCAGCAGGTGCGTATCGCCGTTGACCGGCGAGCCATCGCGGCACGCAACATGGCGCTCGTCACCCGACCCGGCGACTTTCAGATTGAGAGGGACGCAGAAGTACAAGCTCAGCAGGACGTTCAGTCGAACCTCGCGAAACTCAACTCAATGATTTCGACCGCGACGGACAGCAGCGACAGGGCGCGCGCACTAATACACGAAATCAACAGGGTCGAGGCAGCCTACAGCCCCGTCGCCCAAGCGATCGTCGATCTGGCAGTGACGGGCAAACGCGACGAAGCCGTGGCAAAGATCAACGACGATTGCAGGCCGCTACTGGCGGCACTCGTCAAGGCGACGAACGATTACAAAGATTATACGCGCGCGCGCGCCAACGCACTTGTCCAGCAGTCGGCCGAACACTATGCAACACAGCGCAATCTGCTGACGGCCATTTGTGCTGCAGCGATTGTGCTGTCGTTGCTCGCCGGGCTTCTGATCACGCGTGGCTTGCTGCGCTCGCTCGGCGCCGAACCGGGCGAGTTGAACGCCGCAGCGCGACGCGTCGCCGGCGGCGATCTGAGCGATGTGACGGGTGCATCGTCGGCGCCGACAGGCAGCGTGCTCGCTTCGATGTCGCAAATGCAGACAAGTCTTGTCAACCTTATCGGCCAGGTTCGTTCGGCGGCCGACAGCATTGCGACGGGTTCGAGTCAGATCGCTTCGGGCAACATCGATCTATCCTCGCGTACCGAACAGCAGGCGTCGTCGTTGCAGGAAACTGCTTCCAGTATGGAAGAACTGACCTCGACCGTGAAACAGAATGCAGAGAACTCTCAGCAGGCAAGCATGCTGTCTGCCAAAGCATCCGAAGTCGCCGTGAAAGGCAGCGCGGTGGTCGGGCAAGTGGTCGCTACGATGAGCGAAATCAGCGCTAGTTCGACGAGGATTGCCGATATTACTGGCATTATCGAAGGCATCGCTTTCCAGACCAACATCCTTGCGTTGAACGCCGCAGTGGAAGCGGCACGGGCCGGCGAGCAGGGGCGCGGCTTTGCCGTGGTCGCGAGCGAAGTCCGCAATCTCGCGCAGCGATCTTCGAGTGCGGCCAAGGAAATCAAGGATCTGATCGGCGAGTCGGTGCGCAAAATCGAGGCAGGCTCTTCACTCGCGACTTCCGCGGGCCTGACGATGTCTGAGGTGACGCAAGCGGTGGCGCGCGTGACCGACATAATGAGCGAGATCGCTGCCGCGTCGAGCGAACAAAGTCGCGGTATCGAACAGGTCAATCAGGCGATCACGCAGATGGACTCGGTTACGCAGCAGAATGCTGCGCTGGTTGAGCAGGCCGCTGCCGCTTCGAAATCGCTCGAAGGTCAAGGGCGTCAATTGAACGAAGCGGTGGCGTTCTTCCAACTGCATTCCGCCTGACAATGCCTCAGCGGTCCATCGGCCGCGGCGTTCGATCAGTCCCGTGCGCGGAAAGTTGAATCGCCGTCCATGCGCCATCGGCGTCGCGCTCAGTAGCACACAGCCGCAGAAGTTCGGCTTTGGCAGCCTGTTCTGAGGCGTCTCCGTGACCGGCACAGTGTCACGATAACGATCCGCAACCTGCCGCAAATCGTTTGCACCGGCAGCCCCCCGTTTTCCAACTGATCTTTGGATTCGCTCGTGATGTCGTCAAGCGAGTCTGCGCGACCTTCACCAAGGCGCATGACGCCTCGCGCCAGTCCGCGTCGGATAGTGGAGCTGGCATCAACGTCGACGACCAGTACACCGTAGGCACTAATCCTTGGTCGATGCCATGTGCCAACGACGCGAGCCCCGCCCACAGATCTGCTACGCGCGCAAGCCCCTTCTTGGCTTGCGCCTACACCAACACATCGTTCGCAAGGACAAATCTCAGGTCGTCGCCCGGTCCGTCGGTTTCGCACCAGATTTCAACCGGGGTGTCGACTTCTAATTCCTTGAACCAGCCAAGCCGACGGCGCCCTAGCAGATGAATCGCGGCAACCGCAGCCACACGTGCGTGTAGGTTCATCCTGCCTGCTGCTGCGCTTCCACCTGAGGCGTTCGCGCGTTCTGCCCTGCCGGCTGTTTGTGGCCGCGTCATTTGTCGTCCTACGAGGGATACGGCGAGTTTCGTCATTTGCGTCGGGTGACAATTGGCGCGACTCAATCAGTGTTGACCATGTCAAGAAAATCGAAGAGAAGCGCCAGCGTACTCGCCACGGCAAGTAGCGCTTCAAACTATGGCACCGATCAATAAAGCGAGAAGTCGGTATTCGTTCCTCAACGGATTTGACATGGCAACTGTGTGACGAATTATTGCCTGACACCGGCAATTAGTGAAGGTCAGCTCGGGCCAATGAAGGAGCGTTCGTCATGACAATCGGATGGTTGCGTACGGGGGGAGCAGCCGGCGACTGAACGTCGTACCGAGGACGTCTGCGACCGGCCGCTTGTGGCCGTACCCAGAATTACACGGCCGGTCCGACCATCACGGATCTCGGCAAGGTGACGAACTTCCGGACGCGACCCGTCGCCGCCCCTTAGCTAGTTCCTGCGATGCCGCCGACGCGTTCGATAGCGGTAATTGCGGGCCGAGACTTCCCATGGGGAAGTAACTCATGGTTTCTTTGCTCACCGGCGCTGCACCAAACCCATCGTGGCGCCTAGCGCGACCTCATTGGCTGGATTCCGAGACTTCTTCAGGGCCAGCATTTTGACTGAACGGGTTGCCAGCGGGACGGTGTGGGACTGCTCTGGAAAGGCCGGACAGCAGTCCTCGGCAATCTTCCGGTGAGCAGGCGCGCCGCAGTGTATATCAGCGTTTCCACATTGACCGGCTTGCGCAGGTACAGGGTCCATAGCGTTTGCTTTTCGGCTGGCGGATCCATAGCCGAGATCACTGCAATGGGCACGGGGGCGAGCACAGAATGCCGACGCACCTGCCGGCACAATTCCTCACCGTTCAGTTCAGGCATATGCCAGTCGGTCAGGACCGCATCAGGAAGATGCGCAATTGCCGCGTCTAGGCCCTCTTTTCCATTTGACGCAGTCAGGACGCGGTAACCTTGGTCTTCCAGCACCAACCGGAAGACATGACGAAGGTCCGCATTGTCATCGACAAGGAGAACGGTGGACATCTTTAGTAAGCGTTTTTTCCTACATCCAGCAACACCTGTGCCGCCGCCAGCGCAATCCGCCTTGCCCGGGTAACATTTAACCTCGTTTCCGGAGGCTGCGATGACAAAGCCTATCCTACCTGCTTTATTGTTCGTCCTCGCGGCATGCACGACCGCTGCAATGCCGGCTTCCGGTACAACGCCCGACGCGGCGAAACAACCCGCTATGTCAACGGCTCCCGCCCCCGATCGGTCGGATCAGGGGCGTCCCGAGGTTCCTCACAGGAACCCTAAAATGGACGGTCCACCGGGTTATTGATGAAATCGGAATTGTGTGGGTGTCGGCGATTCGTGTCCAAGCGTCGAACGTCTCTTCCTGGCCGAAACTGGAGACTACTGGTGCGAGCTGCAGCCCCTCGTCGGTGCGGGGCATTCGCCAGTCCGCCATGGCCACCGAAATTCCACTCCGCTTGTCTCGCGTGCGTCGACACGACCAGTACCGTAACGGCGTCAGCTTCAATACGATCTACTCTGCTTCGTTACCCTGACGAGCGACCAATCGTAACCAAGCGCTCTCACGCGAGCCGCCAGACTGGCCAAGACTTCAGGGGCCGGGTGTGCTGTGCGCGTCAGTACCCATAGGTAGCGACCCGACGGCTCGCCGACGATCGTCCAATCATAATCGTCGCCATGGTCCAGCACCCA
>NZ_QLTK01000046.1 GCF_003269035.1 Paraburkholderia bryophila
GAGTTAGGGCGAGGTTACTCGGGCACCGCCAGACGAAAGGGGCGGCAACAGACAAACCGAACCTACTGCCACCGCGCCACATCTCGACTCTACCGCCGTAATCGAACAATGTACCTACGATGGCACCATCTACGACGCTCAGCTACTCGTCAAGAAATTGGGCTCGCTATGCGATTACATCCTGTTCGATGAGGCGTGGGCCGGTTTTATGAAATTCCACCCGCTCTTCAAAGGGCGATTTGCGATGGGAGTCGACGGACTTGACGGCAACTCGCCCGGCATCATCGCGACGCAATCGACCCACAAGCAGCTGGCTGGATTTTCACAGGCTTCACAAATCCACGTGAAGGATGCGCATCTGGATGGCCAACGACGGCAGGTGAGCCACCGACGGTTTAATGAAAGCTTCATGCAGCATTCGTCAACTTCGCCGTTCTACCCGCTGTTCGCGTCGCTCGACGTTGGGGCACAGATGATGAAGGGCCGTTCGGGCGAAGTGCTATGGGACGACACGATCAAGCTCGGCATCGAATTACGCAAAAAAATTCGCGCGCTGCGGCACGAATACGAGGCAACCGAGCCGCAATCCGAAAGGCAGTGGTTCTTCGAGCCGTTCGTGCCCGACGTGGTCGAGACGGGTGGGCGCAACGTCCGCTGGGAGGACGTGTCTACCGACGAGCTTGCGAGTGATGCGCGGTACTGGGAACTTGCTCCAGATCAGACCTGGCATGGCTTCGCGCAACTTGCCCCCGGCTACGCGATGACCGATCCGAACAAGTTGACGCTGATGACACCGGGATTCGACCGGCGCACCGGCGCTTACGCGGAGCATGGCGTTCCAGCACCCGTGCTTGCGCAATTTCTGCGCGAGCGCCGCATCGTTCCGGAGAAAAACGATCTCAACAGCATCCTGTTCCTGTTGACGCCGGGCCTGGAGGCCAGCAAGGCAGGCACGCTGCTGTCGGCGCTTGTTCGCTTCAAGTCGTTGCACGACGATAACGCGCCCCTCGACGAGGTCATGCCCGATTTCGTCGCCGCACACCGGGTCCGTTATGAGGGCGTCGGTCTGCGCGACCTGTGCGGCGAGATGCATCGGTTTTACCGCGAGCATAACGTCAGTCTCTTGCAGCGAGAGCAATTCCGGTCGTCGCATTTCCCGGAGCCAGCCATGACGCCACAGGCAGCGATGTATGAACTCGTCCGTAACAACGTGGAGTTGTTGCCGATTACGGAAATCGGAGGTCGGATCGCCGCGACGCTCGGCCTTGTCTATCCGCCAGGGATCGCGGTCGTGGTATGCGGCGAGCGTTATAGCGATCGTGCGCAACCCATGCTCGATTACTTCAAAACTTTCGAGGAGGGCGGAAACCGCTTCCCAGGCTTCGAGAATGAGCTGCAGGGTATTTACCGGAAGACTGAATCGGATGGCAGCGTGCGGCTCTATACCTACGTTCTGAGACCTGACGAACGCGAACATGAGCAGCGTTGATTCCGGGCCCCAGTTTGAACCGCCGGCTACGTGGGGTAAGGCGTGCCATGCGCGCGCAGATTTTGACGGTCCGCGTCCGCTACAGTTTGGCTGGACACCTGTCCCGGTACGGCACCGTACCGACTCCCTTTGCTTAAGGTCGCATCGTGCTTGTGAAGAAACCCGGCGAAATATTCGCAGCGCGGGTTCGCCGTGACGGCGCCAGGCGTAGCGATCGCAAGGAGAAGCACCCATGACCTTAGGCGTTCATTCTGAAGTCGGCAAGCTTCGCACGGTGATGGTGTGCCGACCCGGACTGGCCCACCGACGGCTTACGCCTGCCAATTGCGGGTCATTGCTGTTCGACGACGTGATCTGGGTGGATCGGGCGATCGAAGATCACGCGTACTTCACGGCGGCGATGCGTGAGCGAGCCATCGAGGTGCTGGAATTCGGGGATTTACTGACCGATGTGTGCGCCAGTCGCGTTGCGCGCGACTGGATTCTGGACCGCCGCATCGTCGAGGAAGAGGTTGGGACCGGCATGTTGCGGGAGCTGCGTATGTGGCTCGCGGAGATGCGTCCGGAAGGGCTGGCCGAGTTGCTTGTAGGCGGTGTGGCGAAGGCCGAATTGCCGTTCGATGCGCGCGGTCTGTTCGGCGGATATCTGGAAAATTCCGATTTCGTCATCCAACCGCTCGTCAATCTGATCTTTCAGCGAGATCCCAGCGCGTGGATCTACGACGGGGTCGTGCTGTCCCCGATGTTCTGGCCCGCACGTAGAAAAGAGGGCTTGCTGCTCGATGCGATATACCATTTTCACGCGCGTTTCTCAGGCGCGGCCAACATGTGGTGGGGAGACGACCCGGAACAGCATTTCGGCGCCGAAACGCTCGAGGGCGGCGATGTCATGTCGATAGGACAGGGCGTCGTGCTCATGGGAATGGGCGAGCGTTCCAGCCCTCAGGCAGTGACCCGGTTGGCGCGCCGGCTGTTCGCAGCTAACGGCGCGCGGCGGGTGATTGCATGTCAACTGGCAAAGATGCGGACGTCGATGCATCTGGACACGATATTTTCGTTCCTGGATATCGATCTTGTCAGCATCTATCCGGAGATAGCAGACCGGATTCGTTGCACCAGTCTCTATCCGGGCGACGTGCCGAGCGAAGTACGCTATGAACGTCATGAACAGACCTTCCTGCAAGTGGTGGCCGGCGCGCTCGGCGTGCACACGCTGCGAGTCCTGACGACCGGTGGGGACACTTACGCAGCCGAGCGTGAGCAATGGGACGACGGCAACAACGTACTCGCGCTCGACCGCCGGGTCGTCCTTGCCTACGACCGCAATACCTACACCAATCAGAAAATGCGGGATGCTGGCGTCAACGTGATCAAAGTCCCGGGCGGCGAACTTGGGCGAGGCCGCGGCGGTACGCATTGTCTGAGTTGCCCGGTCGCACGCGATCCGGTCGAACTTTAAGCCTTGGGCCGCCTGCCCAACTACGGACTCAATCATGTTCAACGTACACAATCGAAGCTACCTGACGCTGATGGAATATACGCCGCGTCAGATTCACTTTCTGCTGGATCTGTCGCGCGATCTGAAGCGGGCGAAGTATGCGGGAAATGAAAGCCAGCGTCTGAGCGGCAAGAACATCGCACTGATCTTCGAGAAGACGTCGACACGTACCCGTTGCGCGTTCGAGGTGGCCGCACACGATCAGGGCGCGCACGTGACGTACCTGGACTCAAGTGGCTCCCAGATTGGTCATAAGGAGTCGATCAAGGACACCGCGCGCGTGCTCGGCCGAATGTTCGACGCAATCGAATACCGCGGCTTCGGTCAGGATGTCGTCGAAGAACTCGCGAAGTTCGCCGGCGTACCGGTCTACAACGGTTTGACGGACGAGTTTCATCCAACCCAGATGCTCGCCGACATGCTCACGATGCGTGAGTTCAGCGATAAACCTTTGCATGACGTGGCCTACGCTTACGTCGGCGACGCGCACAACAACACCGGCAACTCGCTGATGATCGTCGGCGCGAAGCTGGGTATGGATGTGCGGCTCTGTGCGCCGCGTCACCTGTGGCCTCAGGATGAACTGGTTGCGCAATGTCGCACCATTGCTACCACAACCGGTGCGCGCCTGACGTTGACCGACCAGCCGCATGAAGCGGTCAAGGGTGTCGACTTCATTTACACCGACGTCTGGGTCTCGATGGGCGAGCCGTTCGAGAAATGGGGCGAGCGGATCAAGGAATTGCTGCCGTACCAGGTCAATGCTGCGCTGCTTGCAGCTACCGGCAACCCGCGCGTCAAGTTCATGCATTGTCTGCCCGCGTTTCACGACACGCGAACAGAGCTGGGCAAGAAGATAGCCGATGAGTATGACCTTGCAAGCGGTGTGGAAGTGACCGACCAGGTGTTTGAGTCCGACGCTTCGATCGTGTTCGAGCAGGCGGAAAACCGGCTGCACACGATCAAGGCGATTCTGGTCGCAACGCTTGACGGATAACGGAGGTTGAGATGCGCATTGTGGTCGCACTTGGCGGAAATGCTTTGCTCAGGCGCGGGGAACACCCGAGCGTCGAGGCTCAGCGCGAAAACGTGCGGCGCGCGGCCGCACAACTGGCGGAAATCGCAAGCGGCAACAGCCTCGTGATCGTCCATGGCAATGGCCCTCAGGTGGGGCTGTTGGCGTCGCAAGGCATGAGCATGCCGGAAGACGAACGCTTCCCGCTCGACGTACTGGATGCTGAGACAGAAGGTCTGGTCGGCTATCTGTTAGAACTCGAGTTGCGCAACAGTTTGCTGGGCCAGCGGGTTTGTACAAGCATGCTGACCATGGTCGAAGTGAATCCCGACGATCCCGCTTTCGCGCTGCCCGACAAGCCGATCGGCGCGATGTACAGTCAGGCTGATGCGAATACGGCCACGCGTGAGAAAGGTTGGACGATGGCGCTGGATGGTCCGGCATACCGGCGCGTGGTTGCGAGTCCCAAGCCCGTGCGCATCCTTCAGATCCAGCCTGTGCGATGGTTGCTCGCGCATGGGTCGATCGTGATCTGCGCGGGGGGCGGAGGCATTCCGGTCGTCGCCGGGACGAGCGGGAGCTATCGGGGCGTGGAAGCGGTCATCGACAAAGATCGTAGCGCGGCGCTACTCGCGAGAGAGATCGAAGCGGATCTGTTTGTCATCGCAACGGACGTGGGAGGTCTCTACCTTGATTGGGGCACGGTGTCGCAGCGGCCGGTTCGCCGCGCGAGTCCTGACGCGTTAGGCAAGCTAGGTTTTGCGGCTGGTTCGATGGGGCCGAAGGTGGAAGCGGCCTGTGAGTTCGCCATACGTACGCGCAATCGCGCGGTCATTGGTTCACTCGATGACATCGGAAAGATGGTCGCCGGCACCGCCGGCACCGCCGGCACCTCGATACTATTGGGTCAGGCACAGATCGAAGAAGGGCCAGGAGATATCGATGTCCGCAGCAATGAGAGTCCGGAGCCGATCACGTGAGCGACACGGTCCTGGCAACACCCGCGCCGGCAGCTGATAAGGCGGCCGTCTCCAACGCACCCGCACCAGGCGGTCTAAGCTCCAGTGAAGCTCGCCAGCGACTCGCCAAGTCCGGCCCGAACGCCATGCCTGACACGTCGGTGCATCCCTTGCGCGCGGCAATCGGGAAATTCTGGTCTCCCGTGCCGTGGATGCTCGAAGCCGCGATCGTTCTGCAGTTGGTGCTTGGCAAGTATGTCGAGGCGGGCATCATCGCCGGGCTGCTGGTGTTCAACGCCGTGCTTGGGCTGTTTCAGGAAAGCCGTGCTCAGGCCACGCTCGCGGCGCTGAAGTCACGCCTTGCATTGAACGCGTCGGTCTGCCGCGACGGTAAATGGTCGACCGTTGCCGCTGCTGACCTCGTGCCGGGCGATGTCGTCAAACTCTCGCTCGGGGGCATCGTGGCGGCGGACATGCGTCTGCTGTCGGGCAGCGCACTACTCGATCATTCGATGCTCACCGGCGAATCGGTACCCATCGAAGCCGCGGCCGGTACGCTGACTTTTGCGGGCGCGCTGGTGCGCCGCGGCGCGGCAGTGGCGGTAGTTATGGCTACGGGCACCAACACACGTTTCGGCCGCACTGCCGAACTGGTTCGCACCGCACACGTCGTAAGTTCGCAGCAGAAGGCTGTACTACTGGTCGTCCGCAATCTCGCCATATTCAGTGGTGTTGTAATCGTGCTCCTGATCGGCGGTGCGTTGTATTTGCGGATTCCGTTTGCCGACATCATCCCGCTGGTGCTTACCGCCGTGCTGGCCTCGATCCCGGTTGCGCTTCCCGCCACTTTCACGTTGTCGGCCGCACTCGGCGCACGCGCGTTGGCTGCGCGCGGCGTCCTGTCAACACGACTGACCGCGGTGGATGAAGCCGGGACCATGGATATCCTGTGCGCAGACAAGACCGGCACGCTGACGCGCAACGCACTGACAGTGACGACGGTGTGGCCTGGCCCTGGTGTCGACAAAGGGCGCGTACTCCTCCTTGCGGCGTTGGCGAGCGTGGAAGGTAGCCAGGATCCGGTCGATAGCTCGATTCGGGCGGCCGCCTCAACCGACATCGTGGCGAGTGCATTGAAGCTGACCGACTTCACGCCCTTCGATCCGGCTAAAAAAATGTCAGAAGCGAGCGCCACCGACTCGAGCGGCGCCACGCTAAAAATCATGAAGGGCGCATTCGCGGTCATTGCAGCGCTCGCGGAGCCTTCGCCAGCTGCCGCTGCGGAAGCAAGCGAACTGGAGGGGAAAGGCTTTCGGGTGTTGGCGGTGGCGACCGGCGCACCCTCGGCAATGAAGCTCGCCGGGCTTATCGCGCTAAGCGACCCGCCGCGCGACGACTCTGCCGCGCTTGTGACTGAGTTGCATGGCCTTGGCGTGCGGGTCACGATGGTGACGGGTGACGCGCCGGCCACCGCCGCGATCGTCGCGCATGCGGTGGGGCTCGATGGCGCGACGTGTCCCCAGGGCTCCATTCCAGCCGATATCAGGCCTGACGCCTATGCGGTGTTCGCGGGCGTATTGCCCGAGGACAAGTACAAACTCGTCAAGGCGTTTCAACACGGCGGCCACATTGTCGGGATGTGCGGCGACGGCGCGAACGATGCACCCGCGCTGCGTCAGGCGCAGATCGGCATTGCTGTATCAACGGCAACCGACGTCGCGAAATCGGCCGCCGGCATGGTACTTACCGAGCCGGGGCTCAGGGGTATTGTGGCGGCGGTAAAAGAAGGGCGAGTCACCTTTCAGCGCATTCAGACCTATACGCTCAATTCGATCCTCAAGAAAATCGTCACTTCGATGCTCCTCGTGATGGGTCTGGTGATGACTGGACAGGCCGTGCTAACGCCGCTTCTGATGGTGATCCTGATGATCGCGGGCGACTTCCTCGCGATGTCGTTGACCACCGACAACGTCGATCCGTCGCCCACCCCCAATGCATGGAAGATCGGCAACCTGACGCTCGCCGGCATTGCGATCGGCGTGGCATTGCTCGCGTTCTGCGGCGGTGGCCTGGCCATCGGCCACTACGTTCTGCATCTCGGGATGGGTGGACTGCGCACGCTGACGTTCGTTCTTCTTGTGTTCGGCAGTCAGGCAACGCTCTACGCCATCCGTGAACGCCGGAAAATGTGGGGCCCACGTCCGAGCCTCTGGCTGATCGTTTCGTCTGTCGCCGATATCCTGATCGCTTTGATCCTTGCTGTTGGCGGAATCGCGATGGCACCGATTTCCGCCGGGGTGGCCGCCTGCGTGCTGGTGGCGGCGATTGTATTTGCGGTTGCGCTGAACGCGCTCAAGATTCCCATCTTCCGACAACTGAATATTGCCTAGTCAGTCGATGTCGTGAGTAGTTTCCGAGTCTGCCCATGCTGCTCATTGCTCATTAAGATCAAGGTGCCTGCCGCAAACTGTGCTCGCATTTGCGAGGTACTTGAAACGGTGACAATGAGGAAAGCGAAATGAAATTATCTATATTGGCAGGGTATCTGGCTGCGACGACCTGTTTGGGACTCGCCTGTTCGGTTTCTGCTGCGGCGAACTCGGCAGGCACTGCCGCCGTTCACACCACTGCACCCTCCAAGGTGGTAGGCGGAGCGCAGAAATGCCTCTCGGACCTTCATACCTTCAATCTGTCCATCGCTAAAGACGGTTACTGGCTGGGTGGGTCTCGCTACGGATACGGCTCCCCCGCAAACGCCTCAGGTTATGGTTGGTACGGCTACCCTGGCGATGAATACCCGGCTGTCGCATCAGATGGCGTCAGAGACGCCCGCCCCGGTTATGAAATTCGGGCTCTGCTAGTCTCGGCAAATATTCTCGCTCGACACGGTCAGCAGCAGCAATGTGAAGCGCTACTCACCACGAGTCGCGGAATCTACCAGAGCTACGTGAGCAGCTTGCACGGCAACAGCGCGCCGCTAGCGAGAATGAATGGTTGGGAGCAGCGCCAGATTGCTTCCGCGCAGCCTGTCACCGGTCAGAATATTTCGTTCAATTCAGACCAGCTTGTCGGCACCGAGGTTCGCAACCCACAAGATGAAGCATTGGGTAGTGTCCATGACATCGTGACAAGTCCGCAGACCGGCAAGATTGCGTATCTGGTGATCGGTCGGGGCGGTGTATTCGGGATCGACGAGAAATATGTCCCGGTTCCATGGGCAGACTTCAAGGTAACGCCGAACGTCAGCCTCCTGGTTCTGACTGCAACACCCAGTGCAATGAAGGCTGCGCCGGAGGTTAGTGGCACCCAGCTCAATAATGGCGCCAACTTTAACGAGGTCAGTCAAAAGGTAGACGCGTATTGGAAGACCTCGCTCTCGAAAGCGGACCCCGAGTGAGTTCGTCGCGTCGCGGTGCCCAAAGTCTGTCCACTGAACCACCGAGGCGGAGTTCATGTCGCTTTCCCGTTACTTGCTCCGAACGGCGGAACAACGCCTTGCCGATCTACCGCTGGCGTGTTCCATCCGGCTTCCCGGTGGACAGCGCTTCGGCGCGAGCCACCCTCGTCTCGCATTCATTGTCCGCGATATGCGTACGCTCCTGCATCTGGCGCAGGGTGCGATCGGACGGTTAGCCGAAGATTACGTGGAAGGGCGCCTTGAAATCGAAGGCAATATGCGCGACCTGATGGCGACAGCACCGGCCTTGTTCGGCGACGATCCCACCCGGGAGGCGGAAGGCTGGCTCCCTCGTTTAATCAATCGAGCCCAACGTAACATATGGGAACGCCGCCATCACAGTCGCGCGAGCGATAGTGCGCAGATCCAGCGGCACTACGACGTGTCCGACGATTTCTACGCCCTGTGGCTCGACCCGAAGCGGGTTTACTCGTGTGCTTACTTCGCCCATCCGTCCATGACGCTTGCCGACGCGCAGGAGGCGAAACTCGACCAGATTTGCAAAAAACTCAGACTTCGTTATGGCGAGCGTTTCATCGACATCGGTGCAGGCTGGGGTGGGCTCCTGCTATGGGCGGCGGAGCACTATGGCGTTGACGCTACCGGGATCACCCTGTCGAGAAATCAATACGAGTATGTCAACCAGCTGATTGAAACCAGGGGCTTGCAAGGCAGGGTGCGCATGCTTTTAATGGACTATCGCGATATCGACGAATCGAGGCCATTCGACAAGGTGGCATCCGTAGGCATGTGCGAACACGTAGGCCGGCCCAACCTGATTCCATACTTCGCCAAGATATACCGGGTGCTCAAGCCGGGTGGTCTTCTGATGAATCACTGCATCACAGCAGGTGGCGCAGAGCACGCCCCGCTCGACGGCGGCATGGGGGATTTCGTCGAAAAATACATTTTCCCTGGCGGTCAGCTCGTGCATGTCGGCGCCATGCTGGATGCGATGACACGTGCAAATCTCGAGCCCGTGGACGCCGAATGTTTGCGCCCGCACTATGCCTTGACACTATGGCACTGGGCCGACGCATTGGAGTCGAGTCTCGGTGAAGCGAGGCGCGTGCTCGGTCCAGATGCCGAACGGATCCTCCGCGCTTACCGCCTGTACCTTGCCGGTTCCGCGATGGGATTCGAGAGGGGTTGGACGTCGCTGTTTCAGGTTCTTGCCTCCCGCCCCGATGGCATCGTTGAAGCACCCGACCAGCGGGCGCCTGGACTGTTTGCTACGCAAAGCGAGTATCCCTTCAATCGCACTTATATGTGCCGCGACGATAGCCAACGGTTAGCGGCTCATGCTCGGCCCCACGAATTGGCGGACATGGAAGAGGCGCAACATGAACCCGCTGACAGCACTACTTGATGCGCAACAAATGAAGGAGTCGGATCGCCTCACGGTTGCCTCCGGTATTGCCGGAGTCGCGCTAATGGAGAACGCGGGCCGGCCGGTGGCGCAAGAAATCCAGAAACGCTGGGCGCGCTGCCCCGTTGTCGTGTTGTGCGGACCGGGGAGCAACGGTGGTGACGGCTTCGTCGCAGCCAGGCGGCTGGCTGAGGCCGATTGGCCAGTGCGCATTGCGCTGCTTGTGCCGAGGAACAGCTTGCGCGGTGACGCGGCCTATCACGCTGCACTTTGGCGAGGCCCGGTTGAACCAATGACGCCAGCCGCGCTGGACGGTGCCGCGCTGGTTGTCGATGCGATCTTCGGTGCGGGCCTGAGCCGCGCGCTTGAGGGGTCTGCAGCTCAGACACTGGCAGCCGCAGCGGCGCGCAAGCTGACGATCGTTGCTGTCGATGTCCCGAGCGGGTTAATGGGCGACACCGGCGCCGACATGGGTGCAGTGCCTGCAGCGCTCACCATCACCTGCTTTCGCAAGAAGCCCGGACATCTGCTTCAGCCGGGACGCAGGCTGTGTGGTGAACTGGTAGTGGCAGACATCGGAACACCCGAATCGGTGTTCGAACAGGTCAGCCCGAACACGTTCGAGAACGATCCGGCGTTGTGGACTCACGCTCTGCCAGCGCTTCAGGTCGACGGAAACAAATATACGCGAGGTCACGCGCTCGTCTGGGGTGGCTACCCGACTATGGGGGCGGCCCGCATGGCCGCCCGCGCTGCGGCACGTTCGGGTGCGGGGCTGACCACTATTGCAGTGCCGGAGGTTGCGCTTCCGGTCTACGCAGCGGCGCTCACCAGCATTATGGTGAGTGCGCTTGCCGCACCGGGTGATTTAGAACGACTGCTTGCTGATCGCCGCTACTCAGGCCTGCTGATCGGCCCAGGAGCGGGTGTAGGCGATGCGACCCGAACGCATACGCTGGAGATGCTCAATACTCGCCGGGCAACCGTGCTCGATGCCGACGCGTTGTCGAGTTTCCATGATGATCCGCATCTGTTGTTCGGCGCTATCGCCGGGCCGTGTGTCATCACTCCGCACGAGGGCGAATTCGTTCGTCTGTTCGACGTCGCAGGTGACAAGCTCTGCCGCGCGTCTGAGCGATGCCGTTGTCGTGATAAAGGGCAGCGATACGGTAATCGCCGCTCCCGATGGCCGCGCCATCGTCAATGCCAATGCGCCGGCAACTCTTGCCACCGCTGGCGCGGGGGATGTACTAGGCGGCATCCTGCTCGGCCTTTTGGCTCAAGGGATGGAGCCATTCCTTGCATCCGCTGCCGCTGTCTGGCTGCACGGCGCCGCGGCGGCGGCATTTGGCCCCGGGCTGCTGGCTGAAGACCTGCCGGACCTCCTTCCCGGCGTGTTACGAGGTCTTGGAGGGCTGGTAGCGGCACAAAATGACAGCCCCGCCATTCTCGTGTCGACAATTGCCGAGGTATTGCGCGCGCCGACTCACGAATACGCCCGGGTAATTTGACGCGGCGGGTTCAAAGCCGAACTGCAGTGAGTATTTTCCGAGGCTGTTGTTCCTGTGCAGTGCGGCCTAGGATGGAACATCCCCGTAGATGAAGCGACTCATTAACTTTGTCGAGACAAGATGCGGAAATGACAGATGAATTGTCCAGCACCAGAATATAACGCCATTTCTTACTGATTGTTAGGATGGCGAATTGAGTGACTGGTTTTGGTGTGACGTGTGCTTTCTGCCTATTGATAGGGTTCAAGCACACTTTCATTTAAAGAGAGTACCAACATGGCTTACCAAAGCGTCAACCCCAACACCGGCAAGGTCCTGAAGAGCTTCGACGAGCTCAACGACAACCAGCTTGAAGAGGCGATCGCCACCGCTGAATCGTGCTTCAATAAGTGGAAGCACACAACCTACGCACAGCGGGCAGAGATCATTTCCAGGGCCGCAGCCCTGATGCGCGCGAACGTCGATGAATTCGCCAAACTGGCGACCCTTGAAATGGGCAAACGCATCGATGAAGCGCGCGGAGAAGTGAAGTTCAGCGCAGATATCCTCGCCTACTACGCAGAGCACGCACAGACCTTCCTCGCGCCGACGAAGCTGCATCCGAAAGTCGGCGAGGCCCATATGGAAAACAGCCCATTCGGCGTGCTTTTCTGTGTGGAGCCGTGGAATTTCCCGTATTACCAGTTGGCCCGCGTCGCGGGGCCACACCTGATGGCAGGCAACGTGCTGGTGGTCAAGCATGCCGGGTGCGTACCGCAATGCGCGATTGCCTTCGAGAAGCTTCTGATCGACGCAGGTGCACCAAAGGGCGCTTACACCAATTTGCTGATCTCGCACGAACAGTCCGACCGCGTAATTGACGATCCGCGTATCAAGGGCGTGGCCTTGACTGGCAGCGTCGAAGCCGGCCGAAGCATTGCCGCGCGAGCCGGACAGAACCTGAAGAAGACGTCGATGGAGCTAGGCGGCAGCGATGCGTTCATCGTGCTCGACGACGCCGACCTCGAAAAGACGATCCCTTGGGCCGTATGGGGGCGCATGTATAACGGCGGCCAAACCTGTTGCGCGGCCAAGCGGTTCATCGCGGTCGACTCGATTGCAGACAAGTTTCTCGCGAAGTTCCAGGCTGCGCTGTCCGAGTTGAAGGCCGGCGACCCGATGGACGAGAAAACCACCCACGGTCCGTTATCGACTGAAGCGGCGCTTGTGCAACTCCTCAAGCAGGTCGACAGCGCGGTGGCACATGGCGCCACGCTGGTGATGGGCGGCAAGCGCATCGACCGGCCGGGGTCGTTCATGGAAACCACGATCCTCACCGATATCAAGCCGGACAACCCTGCTTTCCGTGACGAGTTCTTCGGCCCGGTCGTGTCGTTCTTCCGCGTGAAGGATGAAGCCGCTGCGATTGCGCTCGCCAACGACTCCGACTTCGGGCTCGGCGGGTCGGTCTTCACGGCAGACGAATCGCGCGGTAAGCGGGTGGCCAGCGGCGTCGAAACCGGGATGATGTTTATTAACAACATCGACTGGTCCGATGCGGAACTTCCGTTCGGCGGCATCAAGGATTCCGGTTACGGGCGTGAGCTCGGCAACATGGGCATCCAGGAGTTCGTCAATACGAAGCTGGTTCGCACAGCCCACCTCGACGCTCCGGCCTGATCGCCGCAAGGAAGCCCGCCATGTATATCAACGTTGCCGTGTTGACGGAAACCCGAGCCCATGAGCGCCGTGTGGCGCTCGTGCCCTCCGTGATCCCGAAACTGGTCAAACTGGGTGCCCGGCTGCACATGCAGCCGGGGGCGGGCGCAGCCATTCATCTGGACGACGCGGCCTTCCCGGATGTCGCCTTCATTGCCGACCGCACGGCGCTCGTCAAAGACGCCGATGTCGTGCTCGCCGTGCAGCCTCCCGCGCTGGAAGTGGTCAGCGCGATGAAGGAGGGTGCAATTCTCGTTTCATTCATCTATGCCCACAACGAGCCGGCGCTCGTGAAGCGCCTGCTGGAAAAGAAGATCACCTGTTTCGCGATGGAGCGTGTGCCGCGCATCACGCGGGCGCAGTCCATGGACGCGCTGTCGAGCCAGTCCGCGCTCGCCGGTTACTACGCGGTGCAACTCGGTTCGACACATCTGGCCCGCGTGGTGCCCAAGATCACCAGCGCAGCCGGTTCGATCGGACCGGCTCACGTCCTGGTGATGGGACTCGGCGTCGCAGGGCTGGAAGCTATCGCTACTGCGCACCGGCTCGGCGCGGTCGTAGAGGGCTACGACGTGCGGCCCGAGACCCAGGAGCAGGCACTCTCGCTGGGCGCGACCTTCGTCGATACCGGCATCGACGCGCGCGGCAAAGGAGGCTATGCCCGCGAGTTGACCGACGATGAGAAGTCCAAGGTGGCGGAGGTGCTGACGAAACACATCCAGAGCGCCGATCTGATCATCACAACCGCCGCGATTCCCGGCAAAACCTCACCCAAGCTAATTAGTCACGCACAGGTCGCCGGCATGAAAGCGGGCTCCGTGATCGTCGATCTGTCGGCCGAAGGCGGTGGCAACTGCGAAGACACGCGGCCCGGCGAGATCACCTGCATCGGCAACGTGACGATTGTGGCGCCGCTGAACGTGCCCTCGCTGCTTGGTGAAGACGCAAGCGAGTTGTACGCGAAGAATCAGTACAACCTGCTGGCGCTGTTCATGAAAGACAACGTCGTCGACATCGACTGGAGCGACGAGGTGCTCGCTAAAACGGTGCTTACGCATGCCGGCGAGAACAAGGCCGATGAGAGCGACAAGGCCGCGAAAGCCGTTTCTGAGGCACACGGGCCGCATACGAAAGGCCCGCACGCGAAGCCAGCCACTCCCGTGACTCCGGCATGAACGTGCCCCGACTGAGGACATTGCAATGGACTTCCAGATCAGCATTTCCGGCTTCGTCGCGCTTTATATCTTCATGCTGGCGGCGTTTGCCGGCTGGGTGATTATCGGCCGCGTGCCGGCCATCCTCCACACGCCGCTGATGTCGGGCTCGAACTTCGTGCACGGCATCGTAGTGGTGGGCGGGATCTATGCGCTGCTGAACGCGAGCACGGTGCAGGAGCAGGTCATCGGTTTCTTTGCCGTGCTGCTCGGCGCGGGCAATGCCGCGGGCGGATACGCGGTCACCGACCGCATGCTCGCCATGTTCAAGACCAGCGACCACACAGCGGGGCACGGCGGGCACGGCAAGACCGGTACCGTCAAGTCCATCCACGTGAAGAAACATTGAGGGCGTCGCCATGTTGATCCTGATCTCTCACATCGGCATCGGCGCGGTCGATCTCGCCGCTGCCTTTCTCTTCCTGTATGGCTTGCACCGCATGTCGTCGCCGGTAACGGCGCCTTCGGGCATCTTCGTGGCCGGCATCGGCATGGCGGTCGCCGTATTGGCGAGCTTTCTGTACGCGTTCGACGTGGGGGCGGCGGCACGGCCCAATCTGCCTGTCAACCTCGGCCTCGCCGTCGTCGCATTGGCGCTGGGCGGCGGGGTGGCCTGGTGGGGCGGTCGCAAGGTGGCCATGACCGCCATGCCGCAAATGGTGGCGATCTACAACGGCATGGGCGGCGGCGCGGCCGGCGCGATTGCTGCGGTCGAACTGTTCGGCAACAAGGCCCCGGGTGCAGGCGCACTCGTCATGACCTTGCTCGGCGCATTGATCGGCGCGGTGTCGCTGTCGGGCTCGCTGATTGCCTGGGCCAAGCTCGATGGGGTCATCAACAAGCCGGTCCGCGTGAAAGGGCAGCAGGTATTCAATGGGCTGGTGCTGCTGCTGACCGTCGCGGTGGGCGTCTACATTGTCGTCGCCAGCGCGGATAAGGCCGCGTTGCTGCTGACCATGCCCATGTGGATCTACATCTTCTTCGCTTGCGCGCTGGCGCTCGGCATTCTGATGACGCTGCCGATTGGCGGTGCCGATATGCCGGTGGTGATTTCCATCTTCAACGCCTTCACAGGACTCGCAGTCGGCATCGAAGGGTACGTGTTGCAGAACCCTGCGTTGATGATCGCAGGCATGGTGGTGGGCGCGGCCGGCATGTTGCTGACGCTGCTGATGGCCAAGGCCATGAACCGCTCCGTGAGCAACGTGATTTTCACCAACTTCGGCGACGTGGCGTCGACGCACAAGCAGGGCAAGATCAAGGGCGAGCTCAAGCCTACCCAGCCGGGCGACGCCGGCATCGCGATGCGCTATGCCGCCTCGGTGATCATCGTGCCGGGCTACGGTCTTGCTGTCTCGCAGGGGCAGGGCAAGCTCTACGAATTTGTCAAACTGCTGCAGGCGGGCGGCGTCTCGGTGAAGTTTGCGGTTCACCCGGTGGCAGGCCGCATGCCGGGCCAGATGGACGTGTTGCTGGCAGAGGCCGGTGTTCCCTACGACATGATCTTTCAGCTCGAGGATATCAACGACCAGTTCGCCACGACTGACGTGGCGCTGATAATCGGCGCCAACGACGTAGTGAACCCGGCCGCGCGCACCGACAAATCATCAGCCATCTACGGCATGCCGATCCTCAACGCCGATTACGCCAAGCAGGTTTTCGTGGTCAAGCGGGGTGAAGGCAAGGGCTACGCCGGCATCGTCAATCAACTCTTCTACGCAGACAACTGCAACATGGTCTATGGCGACGCCCAGGCCGTGCTCATCAAGATGATCGAAGCGGTCCGCGGGCTCGGTTTGCCCGCTGTGGCGTAGCAGGTAGAGCGCTCCGTTTATCGCAACCGAGGAACAAGCCATGACATCCACAATGCAAGCTGCTGTTGTCGAACAGTTCGGCAAACCGCTGGCGCTCAAGGAACTCGATATTCCTGAGCCTGGCCCAGGCCAGATTCTTGTGAAAACCGAAGCGTGTGGTGTATGCCACACCGATTTGCATGCCGCGAATGGGGACTGGCCGTTAAAGCCTTCGTTGCCGTTCACGCCGGGTCATGAGGGTATCGGCATTGTCGCCGCGCTTGGGGCGGGCGTTACGGCGGTGAAGGAAGGTGACCGCGTAGGTGTGCCATGGCTCTACTCTGCCTGCGGACATTGTGAGTTTTGCCTTGCTGCCCGCGAGCCCGTGTGCGCCGAAGCGCAGTTTGGCGGCTATACGAAGAACGGCGGTTTCGCCGAATACATCGTCGCTGATCCGAACTACGTCGCTCACATACCAGCGCATCTGGCGGCTCGTGACGCGGCGCCACTGATCTGTGCGGGGATCACTTCCTACAAGGGCATCAAGGAGACGCAGGCACGGCCTGGTGAATGGGTCGTGATCTCGGGCATCGGCGGTCTCGGGCATCTGGGTGTTCAGTATGCGAAGGCGATGGGCCTGCACGTGTGTGCGGTCGATATCGACGACGGCAAACTCGCGCATGCCAAACGCCTCGGCGCGGATGCTACGGTCAACGCGAAAGATGGCGATCCGATCGCTGCTGTCATCAAAGCCACCGGGGGCGGCGCCCACGGCGTGCTGATCACGGCGCCGTCGCTCGGGGCATTCAAACAGGGCGTCGGCATGACACGAAAATGCGGCACCTGTGTGCTGGTTGGACTGCCACCGGGTGAGTTTCCGACACCGTTGTTCGATGTCGTCGCGAACTGCATCACGATTCGAGGCTCGTTCGTCGGTAGTCGCGGAGATATGGCCGAAGCGCTTGCCTTTGCCGCTGATGGGAAGGTGAAGGCCGATATCGAACTGCAGCCGCTCTCGGCGATCAACAATGTGTTCCAACGCCTTGCGCATGGCGATGTGCCGTCGCGCGTGGTGCTCGAATTCGCGAAGGCTTGAGGGGAGCACGCCATGGTGGCTTCCGCATCCAGTCTTGCGCGGCACGCCGACGTTCCGGGCGAGCCGGTCGCTGCGCTACTGGCGCGCTACGGCGGCAGTCCATATGCGCTCGTGCAGATTCTGCGTGAAGCCCAGTTGCAACACGGCTGGCTGCCGCGCGCCATGCTGGCTGAACTGGCGGACGGACTTGGCCTGACCCTCGCTCACGTGGAGGGCGTGGCGACCTTCTACCGCTTCTTTCATACCAATCCGGTGGGCGAATACCGCGTGCTGTTTAGTGACAACATCACCGACCGCATGCTCGGCAACGTATCGTTGCTCGACGACCTGTGTCAGCGGCTGGGCGTCGAACGCGGCAAGACGCGCGCCGACGGCCGCGTCAGTGTGGATTTCTGCTCCTGCACGGGTTTGTGCGATCAAGGACCGTCGCTCCTGATCAATCACCATCAGGTGGTGACGCGGCTCGATGCCGCGCGTGTTGGGACGCTAGCCGGGCTGATCGAAGCAGGCGTGCCGCTGACCGACTGGCCGACGGAATGGTCCCGCGTCAACGACCACGTCCGGCGTGCCGACGTGCTCCTCGGCACGTCAATCCGTCCGGGTGAAGCGATTGCCGCTGTTCTCGCGCGCGGTGTCCCGGGTTTGTTCGACGAGATGAAGCGTTCTAACCTCCGTGGACGCGGCGGCGCAGGCTTCGTCACCGGCATGAAATGGCAATTGTGCCGGGACGCAAAAGGCAGCGAACACTACATGGTGTGCAATGCCGATGAAGGCGAACCCGGCACGTTCAAGGATCGTGTGCTGCTGTCGCGCCATCCCGACATGGTTTTCGAAGGGATGACGATCGGAGCGCTCGCGATCGGTGCGCGGCATGGCATGCTCTATTTACGCGGCGAGTATCGCTACCTGCTGGAGCCGTTGCTCGACGTGCTGCAGCGCCGCCGCAACGCGCATCTGCTGGGCGCATCGATTCTGGGGCAAGCAGGTTTTGACTTCGACATCGACATTCACGTCGGTGCCGGTGCGTACGTGTGCGGGGAAGAGTCGTCGCTGATCGAGTCGCTGGAAGGCAAGCGCGGCACGCCGCGTATTCGTCCGCCTTTTCCCGCCGAGCGTGGCTACCTCGGACAGCCGACCGCAGTCGATAACGTCGAGACGCTCTGCGCCGCGACGCATATCGCGTTGAAAGGCGGCGCGTGGTGGGCCGCGATCGGCACGCCGAAATCCACCGGTACAAGCGTTCATTCCGTGTCGGGAGACTGTGATCGGCCGGGCATCTATGAGTATCCGATGGGCACCAGCATCGATCGCATTCTGGACGATTGCGGCGCGCGCGACACCCAGGCGGTGCAAGTGGGCGGTCCATCCGGCAAGTGCCTGTCGGCGCTGGAGTTCGGCCGTCGCATTGCGTTCGAAGATGTGCCGACGGCAGGCGCATTCATGGTGTTCGACCGATCACGCGACATGTTCGAAGTAGCGCGCAACTACGCCGGTTTCTTCGCGGAAGAGAGTTGTGGATTCTGCACGCCGTGTCGTGTCGGCACCGCCCTAGTGGTCAAGACCATGGACAAACTCGCTGCGGGCCGAGGCTCGCGCCGCGACGTCGACGTGCTGTCCGACATCGACAGTCTGATGCACGGCACAACGCATTGCGGTCTGGGCGGCGCGGCGTGCAACGCGTTGCACGACACCATTGTCAAGTTCCGGCCCGCTTACGAGCGGCGTTTGACCTCGCTAAGGTTCGAGCCGGCTTTCGATCTCGACGCCGAACTGGCGGACACCCGCCGCATTACCGGGCAAGAAGGCGCGACCGCGCCTCTGGAGAGTCCATCATGAACACGCCCGTTCAAACCGCCGCTACCTTTTCGCTCGATGGCGAAGACGTACCCTTCGAGCCGGGTGAAACGATTCTGCAGGCGGCGCGGCGCGCGGGGCGTTATATCCCGCACCTGTGCTGGCATCCAGACTTTCATCCGCAGGGATCGTGCCGCGTGTGCACAGTGAAGGTCAAGGGTCGCGCTGGCTCGGCGTGCACCCTTCAGACCGCTGCGGGCGAGGTGGTGGAAAGCAATACAGATGAACTCAACGCCGAGCGCAAGATGTTGCTGCAGATGCTGTTCGTCGAAGGCAATCACTTTTGCCCGTCGTGCGAGAAAAGCGGCAACTGTCTGCTGCAGGCGACGGCCTACGAGATGAACATGGAAGACGTGCTATTCCAGGAGTTCTATCCGCGCCGCCCGATCGACGCCAGCCATGCCGACGTGATGATCGATTTTAACCGCTGCATTCTGTGCGAACTGTGCGTGCGGGCGAGTCATGACATCGACGGCAAGGAGGTGTTTGCGATCGCCGGGCACGGTATCGGCACGCATCTGGTGGTCAACAGTATGAGCGGCTTGCTAGTCGATAGCGACATGGCGCTATCGGACCGCGCCGCGAGCATCTGTCCGGTGGGCGCGATCCTGCCGAAACGGCGCGGCTTCGTGATCCCGATCGGGGTGCGCCGCTACGACCCGCATACGGCCGCCGACGTCGACACGCAGGAGGCCTCGTGAGCACGCTCATGAATGTCGACACCGCCCATCAACCGCATAAGTGGAAAGTGGCAACGGTGTCGCTGGCGGGCTGCTTCGGCTGCCACACGTCCTTCCTCGATATCGACGAACGCCTGCTGACGCTGATCGAGCACGTCGAGTTCGACCGCTCGCCGCTCACCGACATCAAGGAAGTCGGCAAATGCGATATCGGTCTGATCGAAGGCGGCGTGTGCAATGCCGAGAACGTGGCGGTGCTGCGCGCGTTTCGCGGCAACTGCAAGACGCTGGTGGCGATGGGTGCGTGTGCAATCAACGGCGGTCTGCCGGCCGAGCGCAATCGTTTCGATCTGGCCGATGTGCTCAATGAGGTCTATCACGATCGTCCCGGCCTGAGCGAAGGGAGTGCGATTCCGAACGACCCCGAACTGCCGCCGCTGCTTCGGCAGGTACGGCCGATCCACGCGGTCGTGCATGTGGACTATTTTCTGCCCGGTTGCCCGCCTTCGGCGGATGCTTTCTGGAGTTTTCTGAACGACCTGATGGCCGGGCGCACGCCGCTCCTGACCCATGCACTGATGCATTACGACTGAGCGCCGGAGACTGAACCGCCATGAGCTTCGACCTCGAGACTGCCGCCCATCCAGAGGGCCTGCGCCGGATTGCGATCGACCCGGTTTCGCGCGTGGAGGGCCACGGCAAAGTCACGATCCTGCTCGACGAGCAGCAGCGCGTGCAGCAGGTGCGTCTGCACATCGTCGAATTCCGCGGCTTCGAGAAGTTCATCGAAGGCCGGCCCTACTGGGAAGTCCCGGTGATGGTGCAGCGCCTTTGCGGGATCTGCCCGGTATCGCATCAACTGGCCGCATGCAAGGCGATGGACCTCGTCGTGGGCGCGCAGCCCATTACCCGCAGTGCCGAGAAGATCCGCAGGCTGATGCACTACGGCCAGGTGATGCAATCGCATGCGCTGCATTTCTTCTACCTGGCGTCGCCCGACCTGCTGTTCGGCTTCGACTCGGACGTAAACCTGCGCAACATTGTGGGCGTGGCGCAGGCGCATCCCGACATCGCCAGAAAAGGCATTCTGTTGCGCAAGTTCGGTCAGGAGCTGATTCGTGTGACTTCGGGCAAACGTATCCACGGCACCGGTTCGATACCGGGCGGCATGAACAAGCACGTCAGCCAGGCTGACCGCGACATGCTGCGCAAGGACGCGGACCAGATGATCGAGTGGGCGGCCGAAGCCGTGGACGTCGTCAAGCAGTTGCACGCGCAAAACCGCGTGCTTTACGACAGTTTCGCCAGCTTCCCCTCGAAGATGCTGTCGCTCGTGCGAGCGGACGGCGCCATGGACCTCTACGACGGCGTGCTGCGCGCTCGCGATGCCGACGGTCAGATCATCCTCGACGGCGTGAGCGACCAGCGCTACAGGGACCTGATCGAGGAAGAGACTCGACCCTGGACGTACATGAAGTTTCCGCATCTGCGCAGCATCGGACGCGAAACCGGCTGGTATCGGGTCGGACCGCTCGCACGCGTGCAGAACTGCGACTTCATTCCGAGTCCTTTGGCCGAGGCGCAGCGCAGGGAGTTCGTCGACTGGGGCAAAGGATCGCTGGTGCATGCGACGCTTGCCTACCACTGGGCACGCATGATCGAGGTCCTCCACACGGTGGAGGTGATCAGGGATCTGCTGGACGATCCGGACATCCTGCAAGGCGATCTGATGGCCGGTGGCGAGCGCCAAGGCGGTGGCATCGGCATGATCGAAGCACCGCGCGGCACGCTGATTCATGATTACCGCGTGGGTCCCGACGATCTCATCACGATGTGCAATCTGATCGTTTCCACGACGCACAACAACCAGGCCATGAACGAGGCCGTGCGCTCGGTTGCGCGCGAGTATCTGGACGGCAAGGAATTGACCGAAGGGTTGCTCAACCGCATCGAAGTGGCCATCCGCGCCTTCGATCCGTGCCTCTCTTGCGCGACGCATGCGCTAGGCAAGATGCCGCTGGACGTGGTGCTGCTAGATGCCGGCGGTGGACTGGCGGACCATGTCACGCGCTCGGCCGACGGCGAACTTTCCCGCAATCTGGCGGCGCCTGTAGGAGTCGAGGAATGACGGCGCCACTGCTGGTGTTCGGTTGGGGCAATGTGAGCCGCGGCGACGACGCGCTCGGGCCTTTGTTCGTGCAGCAAATGGGCGCGCTCGCTGGATCCTCCGTCGGCATCCGCGTGGACTTTCTGGAGGATTACCAGTTGCAGATCGAGCATGCACTTGACCTGACGGGCCGCGAGCGGGTGCTGTTTGTCGACGCCAGTCTGAATTGCGCCGCACCGTTCGAAGTGACTAGGCTCCATGCCGCACGCGACGCGAGTTTCACCACCCACGCCATGTCGGCGCAATCTGTGATGCAGGTCTATCGCGAGCTTTCCGGCATGGCGTCGCCTCCGTGCACGCTGCTGGCGATTCGCGGTACAGGGTTTGAACTCGGTGAGTCGCCGGGAAGGCAGGCGCTCATCAATCTTTCGCAGGCCCTCGTTTGGGGTCAACACTGGCTTGATGGCAACGCTTTACTTGAGCCGCTCACGCAACAGGCTTCTCATGCATGAACTCAGCCTCGCCGGCGGCATTCTACGGATGATCGAAGCCACAGCTTCCCGGGAGCATTTCCTGCGGGTCGCGCAACTGCGTCTCGAAGTCGGTGCGCTGGCAGGTGTCGAGCCGCAGGCGCTGCGCTTCGCGCTGAGCGCCATCATGCCCGGCACGTGTCTCGCGGGCGGCGAGATCATGATTGACGAGACCCCTGGCCTTGCGCGCTGCCTGGACTGCGGCGCGAGCTTGGAAATTGCCAGCCATCTCGACTCGTGCTCGCGATGCGGCGGCTATGCCTTGCAAGCAACCGGAGGCACCGACCTGCGAATCGTCGACCTCCTTGTGATCAACGATTGAACGTATCTGGAGAGAATCATGTGCATCGTATGCGGTTGCAACGCCGAGTCGAATCCCGGAGATCATGCTGGCGCCGCCGAGGCTGAGATAACCGGCGTGAGCGCCTCGGACGGTGACCTGCACTATGGAACAGGTGCCGCCGGTTCGTCCGTACCGGGCCTGAGCCAGGCGCGTGTGATCCATATGGAAGCCGATGTGCTGGGTGAAAACAAACGTTTCGCGAACCGGAACAGGGCGCATTTTGCGGCACATGGTGTTACGGCGTTGAACCTCGTGTCGAGCCCAGGCTCGGGCAAGACCACTCTGCTATGTGCGAGCATTAACGCGCTCAAAGCGAGATCTCGTGCGGTTAGCGTGGCGGTCATCGAAGGCGACCAGCAGACCAGTGTCGACGCTGAGCGCATTCGCGACACCGGTGCGCCGGCAATCCAGGTCAACACCGGTCGCGGTTGCCACCTCGATGCACAGATGGTCGGCGAGGCGTTCGCCCGGCTTGATATGCATTCCGCTGCGCATCAGCGCGATACCTCGGGCGCGATCCTGTTCATCGAAAACGTCGGCAACCTCGTCTGCCCGGCGCTTTGGGATCTGGGCGAAGCCGCCAAGGTGGTGGTGCTGTCGGTAACCGAGGGTGAAGACAAGCCGCTCAAATACCCGGACATGTTCGCGGCCGCCTCGTTGATGATCATCAACAAGATCGATCTGATGCCGTACGTCACCTTCGACGTGGCCCGTTGCATCCAGTATGCCCAGAGAGTGAATCCGCTTATCGAGGTGATACTGGTATCGGCGACTCGTGGTGACGGGATGGTTGACTGGCTCGACTGGCTGCTGCCGCCGCGTGGTGCTGGATATCGCCGAACGAAGCCGGGGCGGGCGCGGCACGCCGGCGCACTGGTCCCGCTCGCGCGAATTGCAAACCCGACGCCATGAGCCACGTTGCCTATCTGCCCAAAGCGGCGCCCGCGCGGGTGCTGGCATGCGGTGCCTACCTCAAGAACAGCGCCTGTCTGGTCGATGGGCGACGGGTCGTGTGGTCGGACTTGCACGGCGACCTGATCGATGCAGCAAGCCGCGAGGCGCTGGACCGCTCCGTGGAGCAGTTGCTGCGCGAGGCGTCTGGGCCGATTCAGGCAGTCGCGCATGACTTGCATCCGGACATGCACAGTAGCCACGTGGCGCTTGAGCTCGCCGGGCGCCTCGGTATTCCGGCGATCGCTGTTCAGCACCATCATGCGCATATCGCGGTGGTGCAGGCTGAACAGGCCGTCGAAGGCCCCGTTATCGGTCTCGCACTGGATGGCGTCGGGCTGGGCGAGGATGGCGCCGCATGGGGCGGCGAAGTGCTTTGGGTCGACGCCCGCACGTCGGCGCAGTGCTGGCGGCGAATTGATCATCTTGCGCCCATCCTGTTGCCGGGCGGCGACACGGCGGCGCGCGAGCCCTGGCGTATGGCCGCCGCAGTACTGCACGGCCTCGGTCGCGGCAACGAGATCGAAGCAAGGTTCGGCCCGGCAGTCGGCGCGCAAGCGGCCCGTCTCGTGCGCACGCTGATGGAGCGCAGGATCAACAGCCCCGGCACCACTAGCGCCGGCCGCTGGTTCGATGCGGCGGCGGGCGCGCTGGGCCTCTGCTTGCATCAACACGTCGAGGCGGAAGCGGCCATGTTGCTTGAGCACCGTGCGAGTCAGTGGCTGGAAGCTCACCCCGAATTCGATACACCCTGGACGTCGCTCGACCTCGCGCCTTTAGTCGCCGAACTCTTCGCCGTGCGCGAGGGCGATCTTGAACAGACCGCGCGCGGTGCGGCGCTCTTTCATCTGGGTCTCGTCAATGGCCTGGCTGCGAGCGCCATCGTGGCGGCGCGTGCGCATGGCACGTACACCGTGGTTCTGGGTGGCGGATGTTTCTTTAACAAGGTGCTGAGTCAGCGCCTGAGCACGACGCTGGAGGAGGCGGGTCTGACGGTGTTGCGCCCGCAAAGCGTGGGTTGCGGCGACGCCGGACTGGCTCTCGGTCAGGCATGGGTCGCGGCCTGCACCGTCGAAGCTGAAATCGCGAATCAATCCACAGTCGAGGTCTGAAATGTGCCTTGCCCTGCCTGCCCGTGTCGTCGCTGTGTCGGGTGTCGAGATGGCGACTATTGATCTTGGCGGCATCCGCAAAATAATCTCGATCGCGCTGGTGCCCGAGGTTCGAGTGGGTGATTACGTCATTGTTCACGTGGGCTACGCCATCGGCATGCTTGACCCTGAAGAGGCGGAAGCGACGCTTAGACTGTTCGCGGAGCTCGCCGCATGAAATATGTCGACGAATTCCGCGATCGCGAACTGGCGAGCAATCTCGCCGCCAACATCAGGGGTGAAGCCGATGCGTCGAGGCGCTATCGCTTCATGGAGTTTTGCGGCGGCCACACGCATGCCATTGCTCGCTACGGCGTAGCCGATCTGCTGCCGCCCAATGTGCAGATGATTCATGGGCCGGGCTGTCCGGTTTGCGTGCTTCCCGTGGGGCGCGTGGACATGGCCATCCGCCTCGCACTCGATAGCGGGGTGATGTTGTGCACTTACGGTGACGTGATGCGTGTGCCGGCTTCGGACGGCTTGTCGCTGATTCGCTCCAAAGCTTTGGGCGCGGATGTGCGTATCGTCTATTCGCCGCTCGACGCGGTGAAACTGGCTATTGATAACCCACAGCGCGAAGTCGTTTTTCTTGCCATTGGGTTCGAGACCACGACACCTCCCAGCGCGCTCGCGATCCGGCAAGCGGCGCAGAAGGCGCTGAAAAACTTCAGCGTGTTGTGTTGCCATGTGCTGACACCGCCAGCCATCATGCACATTCTCGCCGCCGCCGAGAAACCTGAAGAAGGCACCGTTGCCATCGATGGCTTCGTCGGACCGGCGCATGTGAGCGTCGTGATCGGCTCACTGCCTTATGAGCGGTTCGCCGCCATTCATCGGAAGCCGGTCGTGATCGCGGGGTTCGAACCACTGGATGTGATGCAGGCCATCCTCATGCTCGTGCGCCAGGTGAACGAGGGGCGCGCGGAGATTGAAAACGAATTCACGCGCGCGGTGAGCCGCAGGGGCAATGCAGTAGCGCAGGCCGTGACCGCGGAAATTTTCAAGTTGCGGCAGTCGTTCGAATGGCGCGGTCTGGGTGAGGTGGGGGCAAGCGCCTTGAGCATTCGCCCGGAATTTGAAACGTTTGATGCCGAACGCCGCTTCGATCTGACTTATCGGGCCGTGCCTGATCACAAACAGTGCGAATGTGGCGCAATCTTACGCGGTGTGAAGAAGCCTACTGACTGCAAACTGTTCGGCGTAATCTGTACGCCAGAAAATCCGATGGGTTCGTGCATGGTGTCGAGTGAAGGCTCGTGCGCTGCTCACTATTCCTATGGCCGGTTCCGGGATATTCCTGTTGTGGCATCTTGAGTTCGCACGGCGCGACATCGTGCTCTCTTAAGGACGGCGGATTCATGAACATTCCAAAACGGCACTACGCGCGGCCTCTGGATCTGAAACACGGCCGGATCGACATGAATCATGGAGCAGGAGGGCGTCTGTCGATGCAGCTCATCGAGGAACTCTTCGTGCGCGCTTTCGACAACGAGTTCTTGCGACAAGGAAACGACGGCGCGCTGCTTCCGCCAACCGCAGGCCAGCGCCTCGTGATGGCCACCGACGCGCACGTGATCTCGCCTTTATTCTTTCCGGGCGGCGATATTGGGTGCCTCGCCGTCAACGGCACAATTAATGACGTGGCGATGCTCGCCGCGACGCCGCTTTATCTGAGCGCCAGCTTCATTCTCGAGGAAGGTCTTTTGTTATCGGATCTGAAGCGTGTCGTGGATTCGATGGCCCGCGCCTCGGTTGACGCGGGTGTACCCATCGTCACGGGCGACACCAAGGTTGTCGAGAAGGGAAGTGGCGATGGTGTTTTTATCTGCACGACGGGCGTCGGCGTTTTATCCGATGGACCTCCGGTGGGCGGCGCATGCGCGCGAAGCGGCGATGCTGTGTTGCTTTCCGGAACAATTGGTGACCACGGTATTGCGGTGTTGTCTTTGCGCGAATCGCTCGAGTTCGAGACCACCATCGAATCCGATACGGCCGCTTTGCATACACTGGTTGCCGCGATGTTGGCGGCCGTGCCACCAGGGGCCATTCACGTCCTCCGGGACCCCACACGGGGAGGTCTCGCCACCACCCTCAACGAAATCGCGCGACAGTCAGGAGTGGGCATGACACTGCAAGAGTCGGCTATTTCGATTCTGCCCCAGGTCGAAGCGGCCTGTGAACTGCTGGGCCTCGATCCGCTCTATATCGCCAATGAAGGCAAGCTCGTGGCCGTTGTCGCGCGAGAGGCGGTGCCTGCCTTGCTGCAGGCAATGAAGGCTCATCCGTCGGGCAAGGAGGCCACGTGCATCGGCTACGTTACCGAAGACGCCAATCGATTTGTTCAGATGAACACAAGCGTGGGCGGCCAGCGCGTGGTTGACTGGCTGAGCGGAGAGCCTATGCCACGCATTTGCTGACTTGGGCTGTGTCGTGCTTCGGGCCGATTCGGCAACATTTCGCGCTCAAACGGCATCTGCTGCGCGCTTCACTCTATCGCAAACAGCTCGCTGCCCGGTTCGTCGCTTGGCGCGAATTCACTGAGCTTGCCCAAGATCCGTCTCACGCTTTCTGACGGATGCTCTTTCTGCCGCCTTTACGCTGTGGTCTCGACAACTTGACAACGCCGCCCAGACGGCGAGATCTTGCACCCGTACACCGGACGCAAGGTGGGTGACGGCTGGCTCATCTGCCTCTATCTGCCGTTCACCATGGAATGGGCAGCGATGCCGGAGCGGGAATTCATGGACCTGTCGATTGCTGGCGAAGCCGCTGTGCGCGAACGTGCGAATCGATAGTGACGCCGAGACGTGAAACAGTTCGCCACCACACTGAAATGGTGATCGCACTTGCCACGGGCGGACAGATTACTTAGCGGTTACGGACGAGATTCCTTGTGTCGCTGAGGATTTGCGTTGACGTGACTCGTTCAGAAATGACACGCGGCCATGCACGCGTTCTTTCTACGACGCAAATTGGTTGGAAATTTACGTTCACGGACTCAGAACACGACATTTCTAAAAAGCCCTGACAAAAACAAAATGTTGATAATTTATATTATGTCAAATCATCTAGCTAACCACTTCACCGCGATGCTTACAATCTGTAGCGACTTTTGCGAGATTGTAATGTTTACGTTAGTTTACGCGCCCTTCAGACTTCCCGCAGGGATTCCCAGGTGTTCGCAGAGCAACGACACGGCTGTGTACATGAGTTTCTGGAGCTGACCGGCGGCCTTACGATCGCTGCGATTGCCAGAAAACTCCGCTGTTGCTCGCGGACTGTCCGCAACTACGTTGCCGGCCGCTCGCCAATCCCGTGGCATCGAATCGAACTGCTTCGCCTGCTTGCGCAAAGCGGCGCCAGCCAAACCAATCCCGGCGGTCCTACGCCGCGCGACGAAAGCCCAGTCGTCCCCAACATTGACCCTGATCCCGCGGCGCCAGACGTGCCACCGGCCGAAATCCTCGCGTGGGTCGGCATACACGCGCCGCATTTCCTTTCGAGTCAGCGCAGCTTCGCACTCTATGTTCGTGGCTGGAATGTCGTGGACAAAATCCGCCGCGCGAAAAGTGAAGGCAGATTTTCAGCCGTACTTGAACGCTGGCAAGAGCTTGCGGTTGAACTGCCGCGAATGTGGCGCGCTGGGCGGCTATTTGCAGGTGCCGACCCGCCAGCATACGTACGCAAAGAATCGGCACGCTGACGGGCGCTGAACGGATGCTTCGACTCCGATTCAGTCGGTGTGCCTTCTTATATATAATTCTCTTAACATTACAAATACATAACTTTAGCTTTCATCCGGGGAAGTCAATGGCAGGTATCGGCCGCAGAACACTCAAGAACAGGCTGTCAATTCCGCAAGCGCTGTCCGTGTCGAACATTAAACGCAATGCGTTAATGCTTCTCAGTGGACAGCAGCTTTTGATTGCAAGTGATGCCCCTCAGACCACGCGAAAACTCTTGTGGTATTACGACTGGGCGACGATCGGCGATTCCATCATGGACCTGTCGCAGAGGTTTCTGATCGACTCGCGCATAACCATAGACTTGTGCATGCCTCATGGCCCGATAGAGCTGTTTATCGGGGACGAGCGATTCCGGCGCGTGTCTCGTTCGCTGGATGATTGCGACGCGCGATACGACATGGTGATTGTCCAGAGTTTGTCGACGAAAACCATTTTCAAGAAACTCCAATACCATCCGTTCACGCCGTGGCTGTCGATCATGGCGCATCGTAGGGACGAGCGTTTTTCGAGGATTCAGCTCGCCTATGAGCAGATCGCGCGCGTTTTCAAGCCGCGCGAAGCTGGTCCGATCGAACCGGCATTGACGGTCCCGGCGCAAGGCACAAGGCGGCCGCAGCCGTTCACTATTTCGATCGCGGTCGGCGGCGGCGACAAGCGCCGCACGTACGGAAATTGGGCAGAGCTTGTGCGCCTGATTTCTTCGAGTTGGCCGGAGCAGATTCCGGGTCCGAGTTTTATCCTGATTGGCGCAGGCGAGACGGCGCTCGATACGGTCAGGGCAGTTTGCGAACAACAGGACTGCGGTCACGTCGAGTCACACATCGACCTGCCGAATGTGGCCGCCGCGGCCGAGCTGATACAGCGGAGTTCGTTTTTTATCGGCGCAGACGGCGGGTTGATGCACATCGCCGCAGCCTTGGGGAAACCCGGCGTCGCGATCTTCTGTGAAATCAAGCCCGAGTGGCGGCTCCACTCAAACTCAAAGATACGCCCTGTCTTTTCGGAGCGGGATATCAACAGCATTGCAGCGGCGAGAGTGGCCAGCGAGGTGACAAACTATTGTCGCGAACTTTCGCGGGGAACCAGCGAAGTTCGCTCGATGCGGCAACGCGCATTATCAAACGTGCGCTAGTAAAAGGACATTGCGGCTGAATAACCCCCCTCACCCACTCGTAAAAAAGCCTGCGCTCAGCAGGCTTTTTCGTGTCCACTTTCGAAGACCGTTTCCGTTACGTAGATAAATTTACGGGTTGTTTCACCGCATATGCGAAAAAGGGGCATCAAATGCCCCTGGCTTAAACCGTAAAGAAAACGATCGTTTTCTTGGTGATCAGAAATCGAGCTGCGCCGGCTTGATGCCGAGTGCGGCCGCAATCTTTTCGCGCGAGGCTTTGCGCAAGCGCCCGCTCGTTTCCTGTTGCGCGTAAGCCGATTGACTCACACCGAGCCGATTAGCGACTTCGGTTTGTGTGAGGTCTAGGTGTTCGCGCCAAGCGCGCGCTGGTGACATGTCATCGGCAAGAGCGCGGCGTACGACGTCATGCGGGATCAAGTCGTTATCGTTCGCGCGCTTGGCTATGTAGTCGGCGTAGGGGATCACCACAAAGGCCGGCTTTCCGTCCGGCCCCATGATGGTCTGAATGTTAGTAGGTGCGTTCATCGCGTTTCCTCACTTCCTGAATGTCCACAATTTTGATCGCCCCATCCCAATCGAACAGTACCCTGTAGTTACCCACACGAAGCCGGTATCCATACCTGTGATCCGTCAGGGCTTTCACGTTCTGGCAATCCGGCATCGTAGAGAGGGATTCAACGGCATCGAGAATTTGCAGGCGCGCGGGGCGGTCGAGCTTGCGCGCCTGCTTCGTTGCTTTTGGGGTCCAGTTAATCGAGTTCACGCCTGCAATTATAAGTGTTATATAAGACTTTGCAAGCGAAATTATTAGATTTTTGAGGATTGGCCGTGCAGCGATATTCAGGCGGCCGGGTCGCGGTCCTTCGGAAGCTTGCGCATCTGCGTATTGTCAAGAATACGGGCGACGACTACGACCGCAAGCAGAATTGCGGTCACGTAGCTCGCGCCGATGATATCGCCGATCGTCATCGGTTTCGCTTCATTTTGAGTGGGCGGCTCAGGTGGGCGAACTGCCGTCGTAACCGAACTCGTTCGATTGAACGGGAGCGTTTGGAAGCCCCATCGCTTTCCGGATGCGGCGGAGGTTCGCCGCGACGGCGGCCTTGCTGTTCGTGACTCTCGCGGTCGCGTGCAGTTCGCGCCAGTAATCGTTCAACTCGTCGGGCCGCACGTCGAAGCGACGCAGCCAGGCGTCCGACGCAACGGTTGTGTTCAGGAGCGGCGCGGTACTGTCGAGCGTGCCGCTTTGGATAATGTCCATCTTGTCGGCGACGATAGCGTGCAACGCGGCGTTGAACAGGACGTACGCGGGCGGTGGAAGTGGCGGCTTGCCTGGGCCTGCCGAAATGCCAGATTGCGGCGCAACCCCGGCTTGAACGATCAAACCGCCCTCGCCCAACGGCTGGCGCACGTACCAGTCGGGCGGCAGCGTCAGCGACGAAGCGCCGCCAGCCGCGCGTACGAGGTCGCCGTCCAGTGCGACGATCCAGTCCACGGTTTTGATCTTGCCGATCAGATCGACAGTGCTCACTCCCATCGGATCGCCCACGTCGATCCCAGGCCCGTAGCGACGGGCGAAGAAATACTCGCTCGCTTCGTTCGGGTCGCGTCCCATCGGTGGCAAGTTGACCGCGAAACCGGCGTGACCGTGGATTGTCGGCAGGGCTTCGCAGAACGCAGAGAACAGTGCCTGAAATACCCCCGGCCGCTGCTCAAGGAAGGCGCGAGGCACCGTGAAATCGAGCACGTCCATACCGCGATTGAGCTTCGCTTGCCAGTCAGCAATCGTGAAGACTGCGAACTCGTAAAAGCCGGTCGCCAGCTTATGGTCCGCGCTCGTCATCTGAACGACCATGGCTTCGTCAGTGGGGACTGACTTGGCGAGGCTGGCGAGTCCGGGGGCCTGGTCGAGCGGCGTGGGCTGTTCGCCCTCGCTGTAAAACCAGCGCAGCGGGCCGTCCTTCGACGGCTTTTCCCCGGCGGCAACCTGCAGAGCATGGAAATATTCGTCAATCACCGCACGGTACTGCTCAAAGCACGTCACCAGCGCGGCGCGTACCGCCGGGGTGTGGCCATCGCGAAAATACACGACGCCTCGCACCACTAGAGCCGCCCCCGTGATTCCCTTTCTGTAAGCGGGCTCGTAGACCCCAAACGGCAGAGTGTCGGCGCGACGCGGGTCCGCGACCCACGCTTTGATTTCGTCTTCAGTCATGTATTTTTTCCATCACGGGAAAACAGGCGGCACGGGGGGCGGAGGCAACGCCGGGGGGAGACCGCCACCGTTCGACATCGAGCTTCCACTGCTTCCGCCCAGCACGTCATCCATGTCTGTAGAGGTTTGGGACTGCTTTTGCGTGGACGTTTTGCTATCTGAATCATCGTCACCGCACCCGCATTCGGCCGGACCCAGTGTCACAAACTTTGACCGTGCGCCGGCGATGCGGATGTAGTCCCGCTCTTGGTTGCGACCGAAAGCGTCTGGCGGGAACTTGAACTCCACGACCTGAGAAATGTTTGATTGCACCGGCGGTTGTGTCGGATCGTTGACGACTACAACGTCGGGCCGGCGCAGGTTGCCTTGGCCCGCTTTGTACTGCGTGCGTCCTCCGGGCCAGAAATCTTCTATCCATTTTCGCAGATCGGAGTGCGGCTGGAGCGGATCGTCTGGGTCCGTTACCGGTTCGGGCGGATTGGCTTGCATGTTGTAGGTCTGTTCAGGCCTGTACTCGGTCGGAGTGCCTGTCGCGATACGCGATACCTCGTTCGCTGCATCCAGCCGTTGCTGCACGCAGCGCTGGCGCTGGATTCGCCCGTTCCGCGTGGCAACGCCGATGACTTTGCATTTGCACAGGACGGAGCATAAGACCACGCGATCTTTCTTCGACAGACGACCGTTCACTCCGACCTGTGTCGTTTGACCCTCGCCCGGCGACATACCACCGGATGCAGAGCCGCCCCCGTAGTCGCTCATGCGCCCTCGCTCCCTGGGTGGCTGAAAGTTAGCGACGACGCATCGTGGCCGTCGAGCCAGTCGGTGAACCCGTTCGCGTCGGTCTTGCCCTGAACCGTGCGTCCGTCGACGGCTCGCACGGTATATGGATGGCTCGCCACGGGCTTGCGCGTCGTGTCGTCGAGCACCTGAAAACGACCACGGTACGGCGTTTCCTGGCTCGCCTGCGAGCGCACGCTTTTACCACCGCCGACCGAGCCGCCCGGACCGCTGGTCGGTTCGGCGGTGGCGGTGCCTTGGCTGGCGATGAGCGATGCGCCGCACGCGGTCTTGTCACCCTCAGACGCCACAGCGCGACCATCGAACGTCATGCCAAGATTCTTGACATCGACGATGGGGTAGACACCGCCGCATTTCGGGCAAGAAACCTTGTCGCCCAGCAACGCCAGCGGCTTGCCATCGACCATGTTGGTCACCGTGCAGGCCAGCACACGACCACCGTGCGAAGTCGTGTCCCCTTCCCTGATGAACGCAAAACCCATGCTGCATAACCTCTCGATATTTTGTCGGAGAAATGTAGCACGCGGGAATTTTGGGATGAGCCATCCTGCTAAAACTGGTAGGGGCAAGCCGGGCCCGCTCAAGATTCGCGGCTTTTGCGTACGCTTAAGTTTCGCGACACCTGTTAGCCACCTTTCCGGAAGTGCGAGCGGTGCCGGGCAGTGGTCGGATCGTCTCGCATTTCCATTTCTAGCGCCGTTTCGAATCCACTATCGTTGATCGTGTGCGTCGCCTTCTTCACCAGCCACGGCGTTGCGTCGATCTCCGGTTTGAAGCCTGAAACGGTCACGGGCATTTCGGGGAAGGCATCGGGCCGCGCTCGGGCAAGCGTGTAGTCGAAGGTCGCCTGGCTGCGCTGCGTGCGGTCATACTCGGCTTGCGCCGCCGCGCGCGCTTCGGCTTCGGTCGCGTAGTCTTCCGGCAGCACCTTCATGTTCTTGTTGTTCTCTCCGCCAATCACAACCGACTTGCGTTTTCCTTTCGCGTTGGAGTGGTAATGCGCGCGCACACCCGCGTAGCTTTCGCGCTGCGCGACGTGATAGCGATGCCGGTCGCCGCTTGAGCGCGTCAACTCGATAACGCCGAGCGGCTTGCCGCTCACCGTCTTGCCGGTGCCGATCGGCATGAACAGCAGGCGCAAATCCTTCACGTTCATCACGGCGTCGTAACGCTTTGCGAGCCGGGTGAGAAACGACATGTCGCTCTCATGCGTCTGGTCGATGTGGTCGATCACGATCTTCGCGATTGCGGCGCCAATCGCCGGCTTGAGCGAGTGGCGGGTTGCGATCGCGCGCACGATCGCGCCGAGCGTCTGCCCGTGCCAGCTCTTTTCCCGGCGTTCGTGCATGGCGTTCGTCATCGACGCCGAGCGGGCGCGCACGGTAATCGTATCCGGTGCGCCGCTGTGTTCGGCTTCGTTGACGGTGAATGTCCCTTTGTCGATCAGTGGCTCACCGACCCAGCCGATCGATACCTTGATTTCAGCGCCGCGCTTCGGAATCGCAAGGTCGTTTTTCGAGTCGTCGAGCACGAGGTCGAGCATGTCGGCTTCGTCGCCGCGCGACTCTGAAACCGACAGGGAAATGAGGCGCGGTGCGATGAGGCGCGACAGGTCGCGGCCGTCGAGCGTCACGCGATAGTCGGCCTGCGGTTCGACGCGATCGACCGGTGCGGCCGTTCGCCCGGTGGCGTTGTTCTTGTCGGCGAACATTATTCGTCTGCCTCGTCGGCCTTCTGCGCCTTCTGTTTCACCATCGAGAGCGCTTCATCGTCGACGCGTTTCAGCGTCAGCGAAAATTCGATCTTTCGCGGGATGCCTTCGGTCGTGTGATAGGTCTGAGTCTCGTTCAGTGAGTCGATGGTGAAAGCGCCGTACACATTGCCTGCACCGTCCACCAGCACATACGCATCGCCGGCGTCGCCCATCGT
Organism: Paraburkholderia bryophila; assembly: GCF_003269035.1. Taxonomy (GTDB): domain Bacteria; phylum Pseudomonadota; class Gammaproteobacteria; order Burkholderiales; family Burkholderiaceae; genus Paraburkholderia; species Paraburkholderia bryophila. The sequence continues at coordinate 34,539 of NZ_QLTK01000046.1, forward strand.
CGCCAGTTCCTTGATTGACGCAATCGAGCCGACCGACTCGGGCGCGACGGTGCCAGCGAGCGTGATCGTGTCATCGCCCACGCCGACGAACTGGCTTGAGTCGCGGGCGCCGACTCGCGAGCTGGTGCGGTGTTTCCAGTTGCGTTGACGCTGCAACTCCTTGAACGGTGCCGAGGTCAGGCTAAAAACGAACTGGTCGAGGGACATCATCATGACCGTTTCCTCCGTTTATTGGTCCGACAGGCTTGATCCACGGCGCGCCTGTTCCGACCGCGTCGCGCGCTCAAGCTCGGCACGCACCATGCGTCCGATTTCAGCCGGATCCATGCCTGGCGCCGCCTGAATGTGAATGGTGATCGGGCCGAACGCCGCCGGCGCTGCATTGCCGACCGCGCTGGCGGGCGCTGGCGCCGCTGTCAGGGGCGGCCGGGTGTCAATGGGTACGGTCGGCCGAACGATCGGTACAGCAGCCGCCTGTGCGATCGCTGCGCCGTTGGCCAGCGCCGGCATGCCGAACGAGGTCGCCGCGATCGTGGCGAGGCCGATCGCCGCCTTCGCTACCCGCCCCTGTTCGCCTTCCATGCCGATCGCCGCGCCCTGCCCGATGAAGCCGCCCAGCTCGCCGAATACGCGGCTTGGACTATGGATGCCAAGCTTTTCCTTGAACCATCCGACCGTTGAATCAGCCACGCCAGTAATCGCATCCTTCACCGCGCCTAGGCCGCTGGTGATGCCGTTGACCAGGCCAGAAAGGATGTTCACGCCGAACTGTGAAAACTTCGCGGGCAGCTCGAACCCGAACCACGACAGCACGCCGGCGAACGCCTGATAGAAAAGCCCGAGCGGCGACCAGTTGAGAATGAATGCGCCCATGCCGGCGAGGCCGCCGCTGAACGCTGTAGCCCCATCAGCCATGAACGATTCAATCAACCGCGGCAAGGCGCCAATGCCTTTGGCGACCAGCTCAAGCGGCAGGAAAATAAGCCGCAGCCCGCGGCTGATTGCGTCGCCGAACGTGCGGCCGTAGCCGGCGGCCTTGCTCAGTCCGTCGCCCGTTGTGTGTAGTGGTTCGAGCAGCTTCGCAAACCAGCTCCATATACCCGAAAACAGATCCATGACAGGCGCGAAGATCGGCTTGAGTGCGGTGCCGATCGCGCCGAGTGCGCTGAACATCGGCGCGAGCGCAGCGCGCACAGGTGCGAGCCCTGCGAGCAGACCGTCGAACATGCCGCCAAAGAAAGCCTTGATCGGCTCCCAATACTTGCGGATCACCAGCGCCGCGACAGCCACGGCCGCGACAATCGCGACAATTGCCAGTCCGATAGGCGTCGTCAGCATGGCTCGGCCGGCGAACATCGCGGCCGAGCCAAAGCCCCGCCATGCGGCGGCGCCGGCGCCGAGTGCCTGCCGCAGAATGCCGCCTTCCATGCCCAGCGTCTTCATGCTGAATTTCACGATCGCGAGCGGGCCGAGTACGCCGGCGAGCGCGATGGACAGCGTGCCGACGACGACCAGCAGCGCTGCGAGCGCGGCAAGCGTAACGAGAATGACGCGGGCGGCCGTCTGGTGTTCCTTCATGAAGCCGTTGATTTTTTCGATCGCGACCGAGGTTTTATCGAGAGCCGCGTTATAGATCGGGATGATCTTCTCGCCGATTTCTTCTTTCAGGTCTTTCAGCTTCGCAATCGCTGCCAGCTCCTTCCCTTCCGTTTGCTCGCGGGCGAGACCGTCGAGATCGTCGATGCCGTAAGCGCCCTTGTTCAGCCGCTCGCTTTTGTGAATCTGGTCACGCTGCAGGTACATCGTCGAAAACAGATTCGCGCCGTTGCCGTTCGTCATGATGGTGGCAAACTCGCTCAGCACCTTCTCCTTGTCGGTGATGCCCATCGCGGCCAGCTTCGGCAACAGGACCTTCTCCATCCACTCAAACGGTGACTGGTTGTAAAGCTCGTGGCCGATCAGCGCGTTTGGTTTGATGCGCTTGACCGTTCCGGTCGTGGTGTACTCGACCGACTTGGTATCGACGAGCCCCAGCTCCACCATGCGTTTCGCAGCTCGCACGGTAGTCTTGCCTTGCATGAGGTTGCTGTACGCGGCAGACACGCCGGTGCCCGCAGCATGCCCGCCCATTTCCTGAATCAGCGGCTCCATCTGGTAAAAGAACGCGTCCTGCCGCATCTGCTTGGCCGCCGTCTTACCCGTCTGGATGAAGTTGCGCCACTCGTCGCCGCCCACGCGGCCGCCGGTCGCGGACAGCACCTTTTGAACCATGTTCGCTTCACTCTTGAACGTCGCTTCGTTCTTGGTGCCGCCGCGCAGCTCAATGACCTTGAGCATGTTCATGAACTTCTCTTCGTTCTCGTGCCCCTGTTCTCCGCCGAACATGGCTTCATTCGCGAACTTCATTTTGGTCAGCGTGGGCATAGCCATCTGCGCGTGATGCTCATCCGCGAAGATCGACATACCGTCACGCATCAAGGTCATCTTGTCGGACAGGCTCGTGCCGACCGTTTTCATCGATCGCACGTAGGCTTCCGCGTCTTTGGTCGCGCGTTCGCCCAGGCCGAGCGCCGTAATGCGGCCGCGCTCGTTCTGTACCTTCTTGGCCTCGTCGAGAGATTCATGCATGTCGCCCAGCATGTGCATACCGGTCGAGCGCGCGGCATAGCCGCCTACCGCCATGCCGGCGGCCACGCCCTGAATGGACTGCATGCTTTTGCGGGCGGTCGCCAGCTTGCGCTCTCGCTCGCTGATGGCATCGAGCTTGCCCATCTGCGCATTCATCGTGGCCGTGGTGGCGGCGATGTTCGTGCGCAGCTCGCGTTCGTGCTGCGACAGGTTGCGCGTGTCGATGCCAGCGCCGGCGAGACGTTGCCGCATCTCCTGCAGGCCGGCCGTCTGTTTCTTCTGTTCGGCGCTGAGCTGCGAAGCGGCCTGCCTTGCCTTGCCCAGCTCGGCCGTCATCTGCTGCGAGGGCGGCCCGAACGCGCGCAGCGACCCGGCCAGCTCCCTCACGCGGCCGCGTGCCGCGTTGAGTTTGGTGGACGTGTCCGTCAGGCCGCTGTGCAGCTCGCGGAATTTGCCAACGTCCTTTTGCGCTTTGCCCATGTCGGCCAGCTCGCGCCGCGTTTCCTTGAGCGAGCTGGCGAGCCCCTTGTTACCGGCGAGCATGGTTTTCAGGGGCTTCGTGATGCCGTCGATCATGTCGAACATCACGCGCAGTTTCAGGGCGTTATCCATCGTTATTCGTTCCGCTTCGTAGTCGCGCGCGCTCGCGCCATTCCATCAGCTCGGCCGGGTAAAAGGCGTCCATCGTGGCCGGTGTCCATCCGCCGAACACCGTCGCGATATCCGCCATTGCGTCTTCTACCCTTTCAGGGAGTCCAGCTTCGCTCTCATTTCCTTCGGCATTAAAAAACCGGCGAAGATACCCCCCAATTGAACGAGGTCGGCCGGGTCGAGCTGCGCCACGTCCATTTCGGTGAGCGTCGGCGTACTGATACGCGGCAGCACCTTTTGAAGCGAGGCGATATCGAGGTCGACGAGGCTCGACAGCGACGTGCCGCGCAGCTCGCCCGAGGTCGGCCGGCGCAGCGTGATATCGGTGATGGTCTGCACGCCGCGCCTGATCGGAAAATCGAGCGTGTGCGTGTTCGGGTCTTTGGCCGCCGGCGCGGTGGTGTCGAGGTCTTGCGAAGCGGTGTCTTTCGTGGTCATGGTTGTATCCGTGCGGGTGATGAATATGATTGCGAATGTGACTTATGAGGCCTGCCCGATCGAGGGGCAGGCCTGCGCGTGTTAAAGGCCGATCGCGTTGCGAAGTTGCTGCAGCAGGTCGACACCGTTGATCTTCTCGATCATGTTGATGAAGTCCATTTCAATGAGGTCTTCGCCGTTCACGGAAAGCTTGTAATAGCTCGCCACGGTCGTGATCTTCATTTCGGTGTCTTCCTTCGGCTTGGTGGAACCGAAGTCGATTTCCTTGTGCCGCCCCTTCACGACGACTTCGATCGAGTCGTAACCGTCCTTGTCTTCGGCCTGGTAGCCGCCGGCGAAACGCAGCAATACGCCATCGTGTTTCGTGATGCCGTATTGCTTGAGAACGTCCGGCATGAAGCCGCCGCACGTCCATTCGAGCTGGATCGCCTCCTGCCCGAAATCGATTTGAATCGGGCCGCTCATGCCGCCGCCCTGATAGTCCTCCATCTTGCGCGTCAGCTTCGGCAGCGTGATTTCCTTCGTTTGCCCGACAAAGTTCGTCCCGTTATGAAACAGGTTGAACCCCTTCATTTTGCGTGGCATGCCCATCTTTCTTACTCCCTGTTAGGCCGTGACGCGTGAGGCGAAATCGGCGAGATAGCGGTCAGTGATGCGCTGGCGAAGCATCAGGTTTTCTAGCGGCGGAACCGGGCAATAGTCATAGTCGATGTACGACTTGCCCGATTTGAGAACGTCGGTCGTGTTCGGCTCCGGGTCGAACCACGATGAGCCGTCGATCAGATAGCCCTGCGATTTCCACTCGCGGAACTTGCCGTTGATGCTTTCGATAATGTCGCGCGCGAGTGACGGATTCAGCGGCCCGTCGACGACCGGCATCTGTGCTTCGGCCATCGTGTCGGCCAGCACCTGCGCGGTGCGCGTGTAGTTCTCGAACGCGAACAGCGGATCATCCGAACAGGTGCGCGAGCCCCAGAAGCGATAACCGTTCCGGTTGATGAGCGTCGTCACGTCCTGTTCGTTGAGATAGCCGGCATCGGTGGCCGGGTCCTGCAGATCCCACGAAACCGGCAGGCTGATACCCGTCACGCCATTGACCGCGACGTTGGAAAGCGTCTTGTGCCAGCCGGTCGCCTGATCGATAAGCGCACGCAAACCAACGGCGTAGGCCGTGGCCGGGACTTCCACCGTCTGGTTGGCGTTGTCGTCCCACGCGAGGAAGTCCGGCCAGATCACCATGACCTCGCGCGCGCTGAACTGCTTGCGGTAAGCCGTGGCTTCTTCCTTCGTCTTCGCGCCGGCGGCGTAGATGTAGGCGAAGCCTTTCAGCGCCTTCGCCGTGGCGGCCAGCTCGGTCCCCACGGCCTGCGTATCGAGCATGGGCGC
>NZ_QLTK01000047.1 GCF_003269035.1 Paraburkholderia bryophila
TCTTCACCTTCTATGAATCGCTTCATCCGGTCACCCATGCTGAATGAGTTAATCCAGTTTAGGCGATCAGCGCGTTTTCACACAAGCTCGACCCTTAAGGCCGGGAAAACACATTGACGAGATTCCCATCCGGGTCGCGCAACAGGAGCGAGCGATTTCCCCACGGCATCAACGTCGTCGGCATGACGACGGATGTGCCCAACGCGTTCATCCGGTCGAACACGGCGTCGACGTCCGTCACTTCGAACTCCAGGATCGCCGACCGATTCGCGGCCGCAATGGCCGCCCCGACATTAAAGCGCTGGATCAACTGCTCGGACGAAATCGCAAGCGCCGCGCTTTCGAATCGTATTTCGGCAAAGCCTTCGGCCGGCCGCGCGGCCTCGATACCGGAAAGCCTTTGGTAAAACTCGACCATTTCTTCGAGATTCCGGGTGACAACGCGAACAGAGGCGAACTTCATGGTGAGCTCCTGACTGGAAAAGGAGACTCAGCTTAATGACTGTCACTGTCAGATTCTGGCAGTATGGTGCGGCTCGCCGCATCGTTGGCCTTGCGCCACTCGCGAAGCAGCGTCGATCGTCTTTTCGGGTAACGTTCCTCGAGCTTCTCGACGGCCGAGATCCGGTCCGAGCGGAAATTCCTAAAGTCGGCCCGAAGCTCGCACCAGGCCATCAGTACCCGCGCCTGATCGAAATAGACCAGAGCAAAGGGCCAAACTACACGCTGTGAATGAATGCCGCTGCCGTCCACATAAGTGATATTGAGCTTGTGCTCTGCCCGGACTGCGGCCCGTAGGAGATCGGTGGCAACCTCCTGAGCAGGTCTTTTCAGCGGTGCGCCCACCAGCAGCGACGATTCTTCCAACTCGCGACGCAGTTCCGTGGGCAGCACGGCGGCGACCTTCGCCAGCGTGCCCAGCGCGCCGGCCGACAGCGTCCTGTCGCAGCGATCCGCGACCCAGCGCATGCCGAGCACCAGCGCGTCGAGCTCCTCCGAGCTGAACATCATGGGCGGCAGCATGAAACCGGGTTTCATCACATAACCCACGCCCGGTTCCCCTTCGATCATGGCGCCTTGCGCCTGCAAACTGGCGATGTCCCGGTACAGCGTGCGAATGCTCACACCGAGTTCATCGGCCAATACCTGAGCACTCACGGGGCGTCGATAACGCCGTAACAGTTGCAGAAGATGAAGGAGGCGTTCGGAGCGGCTCATACGTTGATCCTGATATCGACACACAAAGAGATCGACGCCACGACCGGTTGCGGCGAACCAGATGCAATCGGCGTCGTTCATGCAGATCGCCGATTGTTGACGATCCCTGCCGCGCTGTCGAACCTGCCGGTCTGGCCGAACACGACATTGACGCTGCCGCACCCCATCGCATAGCATCCCGTTTAGCGGTGCAGGCCGCTTCCGGGTCCGCGGAAAGGGTTGAACCCACCTGTAGGAGCGCTTCACCTGGCTCACCATCCTTTGTGCTGGCGGTATTGCGGACCTTCGGCCATCAAATGCACGAGGATCCGTCATGAACACGCTGCCTCCCAAGGCCAATCTCGACCATTTGAAGAAGCAGGCGAAAGAACTGTTGCGGCTCTACCGCAACGGTGACGCTGCCGCGATCGCACGCTTCGTCCTTCATCTTCCCGCCGCCGCGCGCCGCGCCGAGAACGAAGTGCTGGCGCTTCAACTTCGCCTGCACGATGCGCAGTCGTGTATCGCACGCGAGTACGGTTTTTCTTCCTGGGCGGATCTTGCCGCGTATGTCGAAGCCAGCGCTTTCGCGCATCAAGAACAGGCGGTGTTGTTACGCCGCTGGCTGAGCCTCGCCTATGGCGGCGACGTGACCGGCAGCTACGACGCGGCGCGGCCGCGCGTTGCCGCCCAACTGTTACGGGAACACGCCGAGCTTCTCGCGAGCGACCCCTACGCGGCCTGCGCAATGGGACGTCTCGACGTGATCTCGCGAACCGCGAGCGCCGACCCGGCTTGGGTCAACCGCGCGGGCGGCGCGCTCAAACTTCCGCCGCTCGTCGCGGTGACCCACTCATGCCTGGGACGGCTGCCGGAGTTCGCCGCAGCGCTTCGCGAATGCGCCCGGTATCTGCTTCGGGCCGGGGCGAATCCAAACCTGCGCGTCGGCAATCGCTTGCCACCGGCTTCCCTCGCAACGCCTGACGACACGGAGCCCCTGTCCGCCCTCTACGGCGCGGCTGGCGTTCTCCACGATCCGGTTCTCACCGACATGCTGCTCACGGCGGGCGCCGATCCCAACGACGGTGAATCGCTCTATCACTCGCTGGAAAACCCCGCCTGCACGCGGCTGCTGCTCGAGCATGGCGCGCGCGTCGCCGGCACGAATGCCGTGTGGCGCGCGCTCGACATGCCGGAACCGGCCGCGCTCGAACTGCTGCTGGCTCATGGCGGCGACGCCAACGAGCCGGCCGGACCGGGCGTCACGCACACCTGGCGAACGCCGCTGCTGCGCGCGATCGCGCTGCGCCGCTCACGCGGCCATATTGCCGCGTTGCTGGCGGCCGGCGCCGATGCGACCGCGCAAACGGGCGACGGCATCAGCGCTTACCGACTCGCAACGCGAGTGGGACTACCGGAAGTCACGGAGCTACTGCGCGCACGGGGCGTGGAAGAAGACCTTTCCGCGGATGACGACTTCATCGCGGCGTGTGGTCGCGCCGACGCGATCGAGGCGCGCCGGATTCAGGCACGCCATCCGACGCTGCCTGGCTCGCTGCCGGACAACCAGTTCAGGTTAATGCCCGACGCCGCGGCATGGGGATCGAGCGCCGCGGTCGAGGTCATGGTCGAACTCGGCTGGCCGATCGCCGCGCGCGGGGGAGACTGGGACGCGACGGCGCTTAACCACGCCGTCTTTCGTGGCGACGCCGCGCTGACCGCCTTTCTGCTCGCGCATGGAGCGAGCTGGCGTGAGCGCCACGGCTATGGCGACGACGTGCTCGGCACACTGTCCTGGGCGTCGCTCGGCGAGCCGGGCGGATCGGAAAATCCTGATTGGACCGGCTGCGCTCGCGCACTGAAGGCTCATGGCCTTCCTCCGGTGGAGCGGGATCCGGCGGAGCCGGAGCGGGTCATCATCGAAGGTCGGGTCAGGCGGTTTTCCGAGGCGGTAACCGAAGTGTTGCTGGGTGACGGCGGCGCGGCCCTTGAGACGAGCTGACGCGCATCGTGCGTTGCCAGGCGCGCGGCAGCCATCGCCATCGTGCAAAACGGCGACGCTGACGATGCTGCGAAGCATCGTCGGCGCCGCGTTTCGTCACGACCGCTGCGCGGCTTAGCCGATCGGCCAGTTGAGCACGGCGATGCCGTCGTTGTAGTCGCCGTCGCTCCCGTCCTCCGAGCCGACCAGCGCGAAGTTCAGTTTGTTCGCGAGCGTTGTCTGAACCGACACGAGGTCCGACTGCCGGCCGTTGACCGACACCTTGATCTGAACGGCGCCGTGGCCCGAATTGAGCACTTGCGTGCCGATGACTTTGTTGTCGGTGCTTTGACCGTTGAACGTAGCGCGGACCTCGTTGTCGACGAAGACCTGGATTGCCTGAACACCCGCCGAATTAGCGAAACCCGTCACACCAAAACGGATGTTGGGAGGAAGGTTGAATACGCCTTGTTGAGCCATGTGCTTCTCCAGGAAAGGGAGCGTTTTCCACATTGCGCGAGCCGGCAATTGAAGCGTTAAAGCAGGCTCGAACGGGCGCGCGGATCGAAGACCGTCACAGCGTAAAGATCGCGGAATCACGCTGTCGCCGACGTAATGTAGACACCTTGCCTGGGGCACGGAGCTATCAAGGTGAGCAGGTCCACGGCACTGCCGCATTGCCGGGATTCCTGCGGATGCAGCCGAAGCGGGCATTGAAGATGCTTGCGAATGCGGGCCGGTTTGTCAGCCCGCGGCATGTCAGCACAACACGTCAGCCCGGTTTGTCCCTGCCGGGCGGCGCCTGTCGGTGAGACGCGTGGTCGGCGATCAGCCGTCGCATGGTGGCGAGCAACAGGGGCCCCTCGACCGGCTTGCGCAGAAAACCGTCATAGCTGACGAAGGCGGGCGGACTGGGCTCGCCGGAAACGAGGATAAACGCGACGTCGGGTAGGTTCGGCAGCGTGCGCAGCCGGTGACACAGTTCGCTACCCGACATGACCGGCATGCGCCAGTCGGCCACCACGATATCGACGGGGCACTCGACGAACTGGGCCAACGCCAACTGGCCGTTGCTCGCCACCGTTACTTCGTATCCGTCAGCGGCGCAGCAGGCGCTCCAGGCTGCCAACGCTTCCAGATCGTCATCCACCAGCAGAACACTTGCCATACCGAACTCTTCTCCACCGCTGACCTCCTATTGGTCAGTTTTAAGCGCGGGAAGTTCGGCTTCGCGGACAATCGACATCGCCAATTTTCAGGCGGCAGCATAGTCACGGAGGCATCCTCGAAAAAGATCGTTCCAATCATATAAATTCATTTTTCTAGATGGGTTGCCATGCGTATGCTTCAGGTATTGGGAACACCACGGGCGGACGGCTTCGACCGACACGCCGCCCGCGCTTCCCGGCAATCCCGAGGAAACACACCATGTCCATTCCCGCCAACGCCCTCAACGCAGCGCCGCTGCAGTCGGAACCCCATAGTTACGCGGCCCGCAACAGCGCCTACTGGCAACGCAATCTGGTGGTCTGCGTGTTCGGCTCGTTCACGACGCTGGTGAGCTTGAGCATGCTGCTGCCGTTTCTGCCGTTGTACGTCGAGCAGCTCGGCGTTCATGCGCCGGGCGCGATCGTCCAGTGGTCGGGGGTGGCATTCGGCGCGACGTTTTTCGGCACCGCCATCACCGCGCCGCTCTGGGGACGTCTCGCCGGTCGCTATGGCCGCAAGCCGATGCTCGTGCGCGCGGCGATCGGCATGGCGGTCGTGATGTCGCTGATCGGCCTCGCCCACAACGTGACCGAGCTCGTCGTGTTGCGTCTCGCGGCGGGGCTGATCGGCGGCTACGCGTCGGCGTCGATCGTCATGATCGGAACCCAGGTGCCGCGCGAGCGCGCCGGTTGGGCGCTTGGCGTACTGTCGACCGGCGCATTGGCCGGCAATCTGATCGGGCCGCTGGTGGGTGGCTTTCTGCCGACTTGGGTGGGGATTCGCGGCACGTTCTTCGTGGGCGGCGCGATGATCGCCGTGGCGGCCGTCGCGACGATCCTGCTGGTGCGCGAGAATTTCAACAGCGCCGTCGACGCAAAAGCAAAAGCGGCGGTGAAAGAGCCGGCGGGTGTGAGGCCGAATCGCGCGGTGATTCCCGCGTTGCTCGTCACGGCGATGATGGTCCTGCTCGCCAACATGTCGATCGAACCGATCATCACCGTGTACATAGGCGGATTGGGCGTGCCGCATGCGCATCTCGCGCGCGTGGCGGGCATCGTGATGGCGTGCTCGGCATTCGGCAGCATGCTGACCGCGCCGCGGCTCGGCGCGCTCGCGGACCGGGTCGGCAGCTGGAACGTGATTATCGGCTGCCTGATCGCCACGGCGCTGGCGATGTTGCCGCAAGCGTTCGTCACGCACTGGTGGCAATTGGCCGCGCTGCGTGGCGTCATGGGTATGACGATTGCCGGCCTGTTGCCTTCGATCGCGAAACTGGTGCGCCATTCGGTCGATGAACAAAGTTCCGGCACGACCTTGGGCTATCTGCAATCGGCCCAATTCACGGGGCAAGTCGTCGGGCCGCTGATTGGCGGCAGTATTGGCGCGCACATCGGCCTGCAACCGGTATTTTTCGTGACCGCTGCGCTGCTCGTTCTGTGTGCGGGCCTCAATCAGTGGATGCGCAGCCGGGCCGCATGATGTGAGAGGATAGCCGGCTTGTTGATGCACGCGAAAAGCTCTAATACCAACCACCGGATCTCCATGAAAACGCCCCGCCCCGTTGCGCTTGTCACCGGCTCGACCTCAGGTATCGGCGCTGCCGTTGCCCGACGGCTTTCGCACGACGGCTTCTCCGTCGTCGTGCATTCGCGCAGTTCTGCCGAGGTGGGACAGGCCCTCGCAAACGAGCTTGAATCCGCCATCTACGTTCAGGCCGATCTGGCTGACGACGCCGACCGCGTGCGACTCGTCCGGCAAGCCATCGACGCCTGGGGGCAGCTCGACGTGCTGGTGAACAACGCGGGAATCAGCCGCGTGATTCCGCACGCGGACCTGGCCGCCGCGACGCCCGCCGTCTGGCAGGAATTGCATGAGGTCAATGTCGTGGCGCCGTTCCGGCTGGTGGCCGAGGCGGAGTCGGCATTGCGCGCGGCGGCTCGGCGCGGTCGCGCCGGCTGCGTGGTGAACGTGAGTTCTCATGCCGGCGTACGTCCCAAGGGAGCCTCGATTCCGTATGCCGCGAGCAAGGCCGCGTTGAACCACATGACCCGCCTGCTCGCGCTGTCGCTGGGCCCGGAGATTCGCGTGAACGCGGTCGCGTCGGGCCTCGTCGATACGCCGCTGACGGCCGACTGGACGCAGGCGCAACAACTCTGGAAGGAACGTTCGCCGATGCGTCGAGCGGCCAGCCCCGACGACATCGCCCAAGCCGTTGCCATGCTGGTGGCGTCGGACTACCTGACGGGCGAGATTTTGCTCTCCGACGGCGGATTGAATCTCACCTAGCAAGTTTTAAAGCACGGTTTCAGAAAGCTTGCCGCTCACGAGCGATAGCGCGAAACAGGCCGTTTTTTCAGGTATTTCCTGACTCAGGTTATGCGCGGTGATGCCGTTATACAGCGACAACCCTCTGCCGGTCCGCGCATTCCGCACGACGCCCGCGAGGTTGCGCTGGGCGCAGGATATGACCTTGCGCTAGCAGGCGACGGAGAAAACGGCGTGAACCGACTGAGCTTGAATACGAAATTGTGGCTGGCCTTGCTGATCACGTGGCTGGGTCTGCTCCTGCTGGGCGGTTGGGCGGCGTGGCAATCGCGCGCGACCATGCTGTCGGACCGTAAGGCGGCGGTGCAGAACGTCGTCGAATCCGCGTATGGCATCGTGGCCGATTACGCGAGGCTTGTCGATCAGCACGAACTCACGCTGGACCAGGCGAAGCAGCAGGCCATGGCGCGCCTGGCGGCGATGCGCTATCCGGGCAACGGCTACATGATCATCACGACGGCGACGCCGGTCGTCATCATGCATCCGACGCTTGCGGATCTGCGCAACAAGGACGTCTCGCATTACGCGGATACCGACGGCAAGCTGCTGTTTGTCGACATGGTCAAGCTCGCCCAGACGCAGGGGCAAGGTTTCGTCGACTATATGGCGCGGCTGCCGGGTAAAACGGAGCACGTGCCGAAGATCAGCTTCGTCAAACGCTTCGAGCCGTGGGACTGGTATCTGATTTCAGGCGTCTACGTGGACGACATCAACACGGCGTTCCGCAATGCGCTGCTGGGTTATCTGCTCACCATTCTCGTGACGGGCAGCTTCAGCACGATCGCGCTGGTGCTGATCATTCGCAATGTGAAGCGCAGTCTTGGCGGTGAACCGGCCTACGCGGCGCAGGTGGCGGAAACCATCGCCGACGGCGATCTGTCTCGCACGGTGTCGCTCGGCAAGGAAGATCAGCAGAGCATGCTGTTCGCGATGCAGCGCATGCAACACCGTCTCGCCGATACGATCCGACGGATTCGCGGCGGCACCGAAACGATCACGGTCGCCGCCGAGGAAATCGCGGCCGGCAATCTCGACCTGTCGGCGCGTACGGAACAGCAGGCCTCTTCGCTCGGCGAAACCGCGGCCAGCATGGAGCAACTCACCGCAACCGTGAAGCAGAACGCCGACAATGCCGTGCAGGCCAACCAGATGGCGCGCAATGCGTCGAAGCTGGCCGGCGACGGCGGTCATGTCGTGCAGGAGGTCGTCGCGAACATGCAGAACATCGCGAACAGTTCGGCGCGTGTGGTCGACATCATCGCGGTGATCGAAAGCATCGCATTTCAGACCAATATTCTTGCGTTGAATGCGGCCGTCGAGGCGGCGCGCGCGGGCGAGGAAGGGCGCGGTTTCGCGGTGGTGGCGGGCGAGGTGCGCAATCTCGCGCGCCGCAGTTCAGACGCGGCGAAAGAGATCAAGAGCCTGATCGAGGACTCGGTGGAACGCGTCAACGACGGCAAGGCGCTCGTCGAGAAAGCGGGCGGCACGATGCATTCGCTGGTCGATGCCGTGAAGCGCGTGACCGATATCATCAGCGAAATTTCGGCGGCGTCTGAAGAGCAGAGCCGCGGCATCGAGCAGGTCAACGTGGCGATTGCGCAGATGGACGAGACGACCCAGCAGAATGCCGCGATGGTCGAACAGGCCGCCGCCGCGCAGTCGATGCAGGAACAGGCGCAGATGCTGCGCGACGTGGTCAACGTATTCCGCCTGCAAGGCGCGCCGGCGTGAATCCCTAACCGATGATGGCCGGCCGCGGCTTGCTACGGTGCGGCGAAATCGTTCTGGTCCGCGAGCTTGAGGCTAGCGGCAAACATCGACGGATCACCGCCAAGCGCCGCGCTCGCGCGAGCCGAAGCGCTCAGTAGCAGCTTGCACGCGGCACGCATCGACTCGATTGCGCCGATCCGTTCGCGCGGTCCCGAGACGGTCAGCGCGCCGACCAGTTCCCCTCCCAATCCCAGCACCGGCACCGAAACCGACGCGGTGTCCGGATCGCGCTCTCCATACGACACCGCCCACATCCGATCGCGCACGTCGTCGAAACCTTTCTTGTAGGGCCTGGAAAACGCGAGCAGCACTTTGCCCGACGCGCCGCGATCGATCGGAAAGCGCTCGCCTTCGCGAATCGATACCCGTACAGCGCGGGCCGGCTCGACACGATGCAGCACGATCCGGTGGCTGCCCTGGCGCACATAAAACGACGACGTCTCGCCCGAATCGATCGCGAGCTGCTGGAGCAGCGGCTCGACGACGTGGCGGACATGAAACGATTCCTGGTAGATCTGCGCGAGCCGCAACGGCTCGGGGCCAATCGAATAGCGCCCGTCTTCGAGCTTGCGCACGAAGCCGCCGTGGTCCAGCGCGCCGAGCAAACGCAACAACGTGCTCTTGTAGTAGCCGGTGCGGCGCGCCAGGTCCGCGAGCGACACGCCTTTCTCGCCCGACTCGAACGCGCCGAGTATCGCGAACGCGCGATCGAGCGCCGCGACGCCGCCACCTTTTTCTGAATCTTCGTTTTGCATGGAAGAAGATCGTTCTGTAGAGCGGACCATGCTAGAAGGTGGGGCGGGCGGCGTCAAGCCGGGAGGGGCTTCCTAAATTTTACCCGGGTTTTATTGACTGATTATATTTATCCGGGTATAAATCACGCATTGTCAATTTTTTGAGGTCAATGCGATGACAGGTTCAAGCTTCGATTTTCAGGGGGCGCACAAAGGGCGCGCTTGCATTGCGTCGTTCATGGCGATGCGTTCACCGGCCCGCGGCGGTCGCTCATGACCACGCTCGATCTGAACGCCGGCGCAATGGCGCCGGTTAGAGATGAAGTCGATCTCTTCGACTTGCCCGTGAAGGGAATGCTGCCGCCGGAACTCGACGGCGTGCTGGTGCGCAACGGTCCCAATCCGTTAAGCGGCCGCTTTGCGGGCAACGACGTGTTGTCGTGGTGGCCGGAAGCCGCGATGCTGCATGCCATTTCGTTTCAGCACGGGCGTGCCGTGCGCTATTGCAATCGCTGGGCACGCACGAAGCGCTGGGCACAGGCGCAGGATTTCGCCGACACGTCGCGGGTGCTCGATACGAATCCGAATGTCAACGTGCTCGTTCACGGCGGTGAAATACTGGCGCTCGCGGAAGGCGGCGCGCCGCTCGCGATCACGGCCGGACTCGACACGCTCGGCGCGGCCCGTCGCCATCCAGGTCTCGTGCACGGCATGAACGCGCATCCCAAGGTCGATCCGCGAAGCGGCGAACTGATGACGTTTCGCGCCGGTTGGGAAAAACCGTGGCTGCGCTACGGCGTGACCGATGCTCACGGCAACACGACAGTCGATACGGAAATCGAACTGCCGTCCCGGTCTCCTTCGATGATCCACGACATGGCGATCACGGCGACGCGCAGCATTCTGTTCGACCTGAACGTCGCGTACGACTTTTCGATGCTGTCGCGCGGCTACCGGATGCCTTTGCGCTGGCACGACGAGCGTCAGGCGCGCATCGGTGTAATGCCGCGTCATGGCGGCGCGATGCGCTGGTTCGACGTGACGCCGTGTCTGATCCAGCACGTGGTGAACGCCTACGATGTGGGTGCAACGACCGTTGTTCTGGATGTCGTGCGGTATCCCGAGTTTCTGCGCGTGTCGCCGGGCGGAGCGGGTTTTCTCGACAACCCGCTCGGCGTGTTGTGGCGTTACGTGATCGATCTCGCTCGCGGTACTGTCGTCGAAACGCCGCTCGACGACGCCGGCATCGAACTGCCTCGCATCAACGAAACGCGGACCGGCCAGCCCTACCGGTTTCTGTACGCGGCCTGGCAACCGACCAATACGGAGATGCGCGGCGTCGTGCGTTACGACCTCGAACGCGGTTCGCAGCAACGCCATGCGGTGCCGGAAGGGGATCAAAACAGCGAACCCATCTTCGTGCCACGCCCCGGAGCGACGAGTGAAGACGACGGTTGGCTGCTCGTGTGTGTATATCGACGGGCGAGCGATACGAGCGACGTGGTGATTCTCGACGCTCGCGGGATAGACGGCGATCCGATTGCGAACGTGCGACTACCCAGGCGTATTCCTGCGGGCTTTCATGGAGCGTGGCTGCCGGGGAACGGCTAACCCGTTTGTCAGACTGCCGGTGTGGAGAAATCGCTTGATTTGGAAATATTCATTTCCTATACTGGCCGCATGACGACCCACACCCACGCGCCGAGAGCGCCCCGTAGTCCTGGACGTCCGCGTGAATTCGACATGGACATGGCGCTGGATGGCGCCATCAGGATCTTCCGCGAACGGGGATTTCACGCCACGTCGCTCGGCGAACTGGGCGTTGCGATGGATTTGACGGCCGGCAGCATCTACAAGGCGTTTGCCGATAAGCGCGCGGTGTTCCTTGCCGCGCTCGACCGCTACGTCGAGATGCGTCGGGCGAGCTTGCAGCGTTCAATCAGCGCGGCGGCGTCGGGCCGGGACCAGGTGCTCGCAATCCTGCATTTCTATGCCGAGTCGTCTCACGGGGTGGAAGGCGAGCGCGGGTGTCTGGTGGTGGGGAGCGCCACCGATCTTGCGACCTTCGATAGTGAAGTGGCCACTCGTATCACCTCGGCCTTGAAGCGTACGGAAAAGTTGTTCGGGGATTCGATCCGGCTAGGTCACAAAGACGGCTCGATTCCTTCCACCGTCGAGGTTGCGTCCACCGCGCGCGTGCTGCTGAGCGTGACGCAAGGATTCAGAATCGTCGGCAAAGCTGGACGAACCCGCGCGCAAATGATGGCCGCCGCCGACCAAGCGATGCGCCTGATCGATTAGCACACGCAGACGGCCTCCTTTCAGTACCGAGGAGGGTTTTCTTTTGGCCAAATAGGAAATGAATATTTCCTATTTATTGTTCTTCAACAAACGACAGCCGGACGGCTTTCCGGACAGCGTCGATCAAGGAGTTCTCATGTCGGCAACAGATTCATTTGCGGCCTCGCCTGTCGGTTTGAAGCGCGTTAACGCCGTGCCACTGTCGAAACCGGTTGCCGGTTTAGCGGGATTCGAGCATCGGTTCGAGACGGTCAACGGCGTCCGGTTGCACTACGTGCGCGGCGGTAACCCAAACGGCGACGTCGTCGTGCTGCTGGCGGGCTTTCCCGAAAGCTGGTTTGCGTGGCGCAAAGTGATGTCGCTGCTCGCGCCGGTTTGCCAGATCGTTGCACTGGATCTTCCCGGACAGGGCGACTCCGATCGGCCGATGGACGGCTACGACACCCAGGCGCTGGCACAGCAGGTTCATCGGTTCCTTCAGCAACTCGGCATGAGCCGTTACTCGCTCGCCGCTCACGATGTGGGCGCATGGGTCGCTTATCCGTATGCGGCGCTATTTGGCAGTGAGATTCACCGGCTCGCTTTGCTGGATGCGGGCATTCCCGGCATCACCTTGCCCGCCGCACTCCCCACGGCGCCGGATCGCGCGTGGCGGACCTGGCATTTTTCGTTTCACACGATTCCTGATTTGCCCGAAACGCTGATTGCGGGCCGCGAGCGGGAATATCTCGACTGGTTTCTGCGTCGAAAGACTGTGAATCCACATGCGTTCAGCGACGCGGACCTCGACGAGTACCTGCGTATTTTCGTCAAGGACGGCGGCTTGCGAGCGGGTCTGGCTTACTATCGCGCCGCGTCATTGTCCGCGCGGCAGAACGGCGAGTTGAGCGCAAACGGCAAGCTGCCGACGCCCTTATTGGCGCTCGGTTCGGATCAAGGATCCATTGCCGATATGGCCACCCCGTTGCGCGAGTTTTTCGTCGACGTTCAGGGTTGCACGATTAGCCACTGCGGACACTTTCTTCCCGAGGAGCAACCGCAAAGCGTCGCCGAGGAACTCGCCGCGTTTTTCGGGCTGGACGCCTTATGCAAGAATACGGGCTCTTCAAACGGAATGGATTGAAGCGATGAGCGCAAGTGGCCGCACCCGTGTCAATGTCCGACGCCTTACCCCGGCTGAATGGCCGCGCGCGTTTCCCGTCATCGTCCAGTTGCGCTCGCTGGATGAAGCGGAGTTCCTGCAACGGGCACGCCGCCAGGCGCATACCGGCTATGAACTTGTCGGCGCATTCGAAGGGGACGTACTGATCGGCGTGATGGGCATGCGGCCGGTTCATACGCTCGCACGCGGTGCGCATCTGCATATCGACGATCTGGTCGTGGATGCCAAAGCACGAGGCAGCGGCGCCGGCCGCGCGCTGATGGACTATGCCGAAGCCGATGCACAGGCGCGCGAAATGACGGCCGTGTTTCTCGACGCGCATCCTGATGCGGTTCCATTCTATGAGCGGCAGAACTTTTCGCTGCATCTCGCACCGTCGATGAAAAAGGTCATTGCGCCGTAGTTGCATGGGTGAATGCGTGCGAATGCCCTGGCTGAACGTCGATAAAAACAGATGAGCGTGTCGCCGCCCGTGACGGATCTTCCGGTTTTTCTGCGAGACGTGTACCGTTGGCGTGAATGAATTCACCGGGTTGATCTCGTCTAACGCCATTACCACATAAATAAAATGACATTGACGTTCGAACAGAAGTCGACGCTGCCGCTAAGCGCGCGCGACGTGTGGCACCGCGTGACGACCCCGGAAGGTATCAATGACGAATTGTTCCCCTGGCTGCGCATGACCACGCCATCCGGATTGCGTGGCAAGACGATCGATCAGGTACCGCGCGGTCAATACCTTGGCCGAAGCTGGCTTCTCGCATTCGGTTGGCTCCCGGTGGATTTCGACGACCTGACGCTGGCCGAGGTGGTGGTCGGACCCGAGTACAGATTCAAGGAAACGTCGCGCATGCTGGGCATCCGCACATGGGTACACGAACGGACTGTGCGCGACGCAAGTGAAGGGTGCGAGGTGCATGACCGATTGACCTTCGAATTGCGTTGGCCCGGCGCAAAAATACCGCTGTGGCAGCGTGGCACGCTGGGCGTCGTCAAATTTCTGTTCCGGCATCGCCATGCGCGGCTGGTTCGTTGGGCCGCGAAATAACGCGTGCGGTCTCCTCTTTCAGACGTTCTAACCACGACCTCTCACATGCAAAGCGCTCGCGCGTTCTTCGACGAACTCAACAAGCACTATCTGCTACTGCTGCGCACCGAAGGCGAACTCCACTGGGCCACTCACACCGGTCAAAGCGACGAGCACGAGGCACTGGGCGCGGCGTCGCTGAGCCGCAAGATGTTCTCCGCCGACGCGGAGCGTCTCGCTCAGTGTCGCGAGTATCTGACGATGCTGAATACCGCCGACTCCTCGCCTGAACGCGATGCGCTCGTCAGCGGTTTGCGTGGCTGGGTCGCTCTGTTCGAGGCCAATGCGATCGGCACCGATCGCGCCGCCGAGTTGCTGTCCGGACTGGTCGAACGGGACGTCGATCTATACGCGCGGCGCCAGGCGTACACCATGAGCCATATCGGTGCCACAGGCCATCGCGAGAACGCTTCACCGGCGGCGCTCAGGAGCAATCTCGCCTCCAACCCGGACGAGTCCGCGCGTCAAAGTTCTCACGAAGCGCTGCATGGACTCGAACGCTGGGTGGTGGAGAGCGGCTTTGTCGAGATTGTCGGCAAGCGCAACGAATTGGCACGAGAACTGGGCTACCGCAATTTCTTCGACTATCGCTTGCAGACCAACAGCGGCATGACGCCCGAGCAGTTGTTCGAGATTTTCGACGGCTTCGAAGCAAGTACTCGCGAGGCGCATCGACAATCGTTGCAACGGCTGGTGACGGAACACGGCGAGCAGGCATTGCTTCCGCGCAATCTGACGTACTTGATGCAGGGCGGTGCGTCACAGCGGCATGAAGTCTACTTTCCATTTGGGAAAGCACTGGAACGTTGGGCCGAATCGTTTCGCCGCATGGGGGTGTCGTATCGCGGTGCCAGGTTAGAGATAGATCTGCTGGACCGGCCAGGCAAATTCCCCACCGGCTTTTGCATTGCCCCCACGCCGGGCTATCGCGACGATACCGACGGCTGGACGCCGGCCGACGTTCGCTTCACCTCGACGGCGCGACCGCAACAGGCGGGCGCCGGTGTGCAGGGTCTCAACGTGCTGTTCCACGAGGCCGGCCATGCCGCGCATTACGCCAACGTCACGCGGAATTCGCCGTGTTTTTCGCAGGAATTCGCACCGAGCTCGCCGGCTTTGCTCGAAGCGCAGGCCAAGTTCTTCGACGCATTGCCCGCCGATCCCTGCTGGATGAGACGCTACGCGATGGATGCAGCAGGCAAGCCGATGCCGGAAGAAGCGATTCGCGCGCGCGTCGACACCCGCCAGGCCTTTCTGGCCTACATGGAACGGCGCGATCTGGTTCCAACCTATTTCGAATGGGCGCTGTACGACATGGACGACGCGCAACGCACGCCGGACTCGGTGCTTGAACTGGCCCGTTCGGTGACGAAGCGCATTCTCGGCGTTGCGGGGCATACCAACTACGTGCTCGCCACACCTCATCCGATCTATCACGACATCGCCGTTTATTACCACGGCTATCTGCTGGCAAAGATGGCCGCAGCGCAAACACGCGATTATCTGATCCGCTCGCTCGGCTATATCGTCGACAACCCGGCGGTCGGGCCGCTGCTCGCCGAACATTATTGGGCGCCCGGCAATAGCGCAACGCTCGATCAGACGCTAGTCGCGTTGACGGGAGAGACCTTGAACGCGAGCTATCTCGCCGCGGAATGCAATCGTAGCGCCGACGACGCGTGGCAACAGGCGCAAGAAGTCTTCAGGCGAAGTGAGCAAGCCACGCCGATTACGCAACCGGGCGATCTCGATGCGTCGATCTCGATCGTTCACGGCGCGCAACGCGTAGCGAGCAATGACGAATCGCTAGCCGCGCTGTTAGCGGAGTTCGAAGCGTGGGCTGCGCGGTTGGGGAGTGCGGCTTAGTTTTGATGAGGCTTTCGAATCTGGAAAGCCTTGTCGCGAGGAGTAATACGTTGTGGCGGCAAACGGGTTAGCGTAGCCGCGACCGTGGCACGTCGGCCTCTCCGCTGACAACCACACGCTCACAGCGCGCAATCATTTGGCATTGATATACCAAAGCGCGTCAGTCGAGGGCGCGGGCTTGGCTTTCGGTGCCGGCACGGAAGGAGGTGGCGCGCTCCGCGGTTCCGTCGCTGCTTGTAACGGAGCTGCCTGCGCCGCGCTCGCTTGAGGCTGCGGCTTGCTCGTCGTCGGACTGCTGACGTACCAGAGCGCGTCCGTCGAGGCTGTGCGAGCCGTTTTCTGATCGCGACTCGTCGGCGTGGCGAGCGGGCTCGATGTCGTTGTCGACGCAACTGCCGGCGCCGCATCGCGACTCGCAGCACTGGCCGGCGGCTGCGCCGCCGTGCCAGGCGTCCGTGACGCACGCGCCTCGAACGTTCCGCTCTGGAAAATCAGCGTCTGCTCCGGGCGCGCGATAACGGCATACGGGAACTGCAGATCCCAGCGCAACAGCACGCGCCCGTTCGGCGTCTCCGCGAAAATGGCCGGAATGTGCTTCATGTCGACGAACTGGACGAACACCTTCGAACCATCGTCGAAGACCTGCATGGGTTTTGCCTGATCCGCGCCGGTGACGGTCCAGCCGAAGTTGTACGCCGCCGAGGCCGCGATCGTGGAACTCGCACCGTTTACGCCGGTTGCGCCATTCGCAGCGGCAGCCGGGCCGGCCGTGCCGGCCGGTGCGGCGGCGCGAGGGCGGCCGCTCTGCACGGGCGTGATCTCGAGGCTCGTGAACGGGCTGTAAGTCTGCGGCGGCGTAAAGGAAGGCGGGAGAATAGGCATGGATGAATCCGGCGAAGCGGAGATGGATTGAACCGCATCATAGACCTTGCGCGCATAGCTCAGGCGCTTATCGGGCGAGGCTGCGTTGTAGGCACCGACAGCGTTCCAGTTCGGCCCGAACTGACGAATGTTCTCCGACAGAATCCACGCGCCGACATAGGCATTGGTGCAAGGATCGAACAGGCTCTGTTCGCTAATGCCCTCGCGCGCCAGTACCGGCAGCCATGAACTGTTGATTTGCATCAGGCCGATGTCGGTCGTGCCATTGCTGTTGGTATTGACGCGATTCGGCTGCATGCCCGATTCGACCTGGGCGATACCGCGCATCAGGCTCACGTTGACGTGTTGAAAAGCCGCGGCGTCGTCGATGCAATCGGCCAGCGCTGTGCCATGCATAAAGCATAGTGCGGCGATACATGCCGCGGTCGGGAACAGCGCATGGGCGATCGGTTCGTGCTTCTGGAGCTGCATGATGAATTGGAATTGATTTTGCAGGCCGCTCGTAGCTGACTGCGGCGTTGGCCAGGAGGCGCCATCTTACCTTTTGCGACCGGCGCGGCTTGCTCGCAGCGTGTCGAACGCAGTGAAAATACGCTCGATATACGGGTTCTTGTGCGTGAGCGGCCCGCCGTTGCGCTCGTAATGCGTGAGCATGGTCGCGTTCGCCTCGAAGACAAACACGCGGCCATCCGGCAGCAAAGTGAAATCGACGCCGCCGTAGTCGAGGTCGAGTCGTTGGCCAATCGCCGCGACGGCGTCCCATGCACGGTCGCCGAGCGCGGCGCGCGCGTTGTCGAGAAAGCGTCGTTCCTCGTCGAGTTTCCACGCGTGCCGTTCCATATCGGCCGAAAAATAGTGGACCATCCAGTCCGGTGAAATCGCCAGGTGATAGGGAAACGGCACACGGTCGACGAATATTGCCCGGTATTTACGGTAGTGGCCGTCGGTCGACCGATAGTCGGTGAAGCCGGTCAGATAGTGCGGACCGGCCAGTGCGTCGGGGCGAGCTTCGAGCGCGGCGAGCGAGTCGCAGCGCAGCACGCCTGCGCCGCCATGCGTGGCGGCCGGACGGACCAGCAGCGGAAACGCCAGGGCGCCTTCGCTAAGGCGTCGTTCGAGTTCGTCGCGCGACGCGGGTGGCGTGTCGTGCCGCACGCAGGGCGCCACGGCAATATCGTCGAGACCGGCCAGCAACGCGCCGAGCCGATGACGAAATGTCTTCGCGACGCTCGCCGGCGGATTGAGCAGCGGACGCTCGCAGTGTGCCGCGAAGCGTTCGAGCCGCGCCGCAAGCGGGGCCGCGACGTCGGCGTCGCCGATCGCATTGAAAACGAGGTCGTACGGCGGAAGCTGCGCGTCTTCTTCTTCGCGTGCGTGGTCGATTGCGTATTTGATCCGGCAGCACACAGTGGTGGGAAATAACGCGTCGAACGGAATGTTGCCGATACCGCTGCCCACGCAAAGGATCAATACGTTCAGCGCGGGCGAACCCACGCGTTCGACGAAGACGCGCTGCAAGGCATACGCGCGCTCGCGGCATGCGTGCGCTTCGGCGAGTTCGCCGGCGTTCGCGTGGATCGCGGCGAGGTTCAGATACGCGATCGCAACGTTCGGGTCCAGCGCCAGCACCAGCCGGTACCACTGCGCGGCGCGCTCGTCGTCGCCTTTCATCATGTAACCCGTCGCGACGTCGCAAAGGGTCGCGGTCGTCGCGTCCGGCTGATGGGTCGCGTAGGCGTCGAGCGTTTGCGCCGCGATCAGGTGCGCGAGGGCGCCGAGCTCATCGCCGTCCGCACGCAGCGCGTCGGCCATCGTGCGATGCAGGGCCGCGTCGCGTGGCGTGGCGGCGAGGGCGCTTTCGAGCGTGGTTCGCGGGGTGAGGTGTGCGTTGTCTGCCTGGTGATTCGGGGCTGTGGGCATGCCGTGTATTCCTTTCACGCGTTATCGCGCGTTCGCTGAATCCGTCGCTCTTCGCATGGACTCTGCGACGGTCGCGTGAGTGTAGCGGGAACGGCCGGGGCGACGCAGCAGTTTCCGGCGCCTGGCCGTAGGTCGGTATGCGCAATGAGAAAAGCTGTGCCGGATAGCATGGCTGCACGGCTACACTGCTGCCACGCACCGCGATCACACTCACCACGAGGCGATCCGTGTCATACGCTTCGACACCCGCTCGAACTGAACAAAAAAGATCCGAACCCATGCAACTGGACACCGATGCCTATCGAGGCAGCCCTCGTCTCGAGGCCCTTATCGCAAGACTTCTGCGCGTACCCGATGGGCCTGGACACTTGCCGTCGGCGCTGCACACGTTCTTCGTTTTCGGCATCAAGCAGGCGTGGGTATGCCTGTTCGGCGGCCTCATGGTCGCGTTACTGGTCGGAACGCATCTCTGGTACCCGGCTCATGCGGTGATTCCCCGATACGACGTGTTGACGCTTTCCGCCGTGGTGATTCAGATCCTGCTGGTCTGGCTGCGCCTGGAGGAATGGGACGAGGTCAAAGTGATCTTGCTGTTTCACGTTGCGGGCACCGGCATGGAACTGTTCAAGACCGCGGTCGGCTCATGGGTCTATCCCGAGGCTTCGTATTTGCACATTGGCGGGGTGCCGTTGTTCAGCGGGTTCATGTATGCGTCGGTCGGTAGCTACATCACACGCGCTTGCCGCGAGTTCGATCTGCGTTTCACCGCGCATCCGTCGCTGAAGGTGACGCTGGCTTTGTCGGCGGCAATCTACGTGAACTTCTTTCTGCACCATTACTGGTTCGATTGCCGATACCTGTTGATGCTCGGCGTGGCATTCGCCTTTCGCCGCTGTCAGGTCTACTTTCGCATCGGCTCGGTTTATCACCGCATGCCCTTGTTACTGGGCTTTTTCCTGATTGCCGTGTTTATCTGGCTCGCTGAGAACCTCGGCACGCTTAGCCATGCGTGGCTCTACCCCAGCCAGATGCAAGGCTGGTCGATGGTGTCTGTCGGCAAGCTGGGGGCGTGGTTCATGCTGACGATCATGAGTTACGTGCTTGTCACGCTGGTCAATCGCCCGCGCGCGCCCGAGCCGTCGGCCTGAGCGGACCGGAACGTCCGCTCGGCGTTGCAGAAGCCGGAAGCGGCCGCGCGCGAGCGACTCGCTTACGACATGAAGGAGGTCGGTTCAGCGCCTGCTTCGCACCGCACGAAACGATGTTCAAGGCGAACGCGCAACACGTCTTCAAGCGTCAGCAGATGTTCGCGCAATACTCTTGCCTGTTGCTCGCTGATGTCGTCGAGCGTGATTTTCTGTTCGAGGATTTTGCCGCGTTTGACCACGGCCCAGTGATTGACGGGCGCGTGCCTGCTCTTGAGATGCGCGGCGGCCTGAGCGACTACGTCGAGATTGACGTCGGAGACGAGATGGAGAGTGTGGGTCAATCGAAAACCGGGCAGACAGTGCGACCAGTTGTCTTCCGATTTCAATGCGGGTGACGAGGAGAGATCCCGTTTCATAGCGACTCCGGATGAAGATTGAATTCGAACCGGTGCAAGCTATGCCGCTCCCGCTTCGTTGCCGACTATCGGCCGCATCGCCTTGAGGCAACCACCTTGCCCGGGGAGGCAGGTTGGCGTTTGTACCGTTTGGTACCAACTCTGGATGCAGGGCTAAGTCTAGCAGATTGTCCGGGAACTGTGAAAGGGACCACCCCGTGGACATCAACGCACTCGCTTATCGCGTTGCACTTTGCCGAAATGGAGTGCCATGTAAGTCCCAATCGCAAGCGCGCCCGCGAGGCCGGCTAACGCGTCCGTGCCGATCTCCGTCAGGTTCGTATGACGAGCCGCGATCAGCGCGCCGACCGCGAGGTTGGCAAATCCCCAAACGACATTGACGACAGGCGAGGAATCGCCGACGCCTCGGGGCTTGGCGAACGGCGTAGGAAACGGCAGGCCCTGCAATCCGGAAGCCAGGTGGGGGATGCAATTGCACAGAAGCGCGCCGGCGAAAAACGACCAAACCTGCTGCATGCGGTCACCTTGAAGGTAGGGAGAAATGAATCGGCTTGACTCATTGATCTGAAATTTCGCGAGGACATCCTCGCAAAATATAGTAGAGGACACCCTCTCATATGTCAAACGGTAAGATGGCGCGTCAAATAATCTCGTAGATAGGTTCACGATTCACGGCAGTTTCCTGAAAACCACATCGTGCTAATATGCGAGGAATTCCTATCAAATCCTCACATATCGGTCCATCAGCATGATCTCGCCCAAGCCTGCCGCAGACACCGCGCGCGCTTCAGAACCGAAACGGGAAAGGGGCCGTCTGCGCGTCGCCGCGATCCTCGAAGCCGGGGTCGCCGTGTTCACCGAAAAAGGGTATGACGCCGCCACGATGACCGAGATCGCGGCCCGTTCCGCGACCGCGATCGGCTCGCTCTATCGATTCTTTCCCTCCAAGGAGTCGCTCGCCGACGCGCTGCTGCTGCGTTATGCGCGGCACGTTCAGGATGGACTGGCCGACATGGCGCGCCAGGTTCCCGACATGACGCTGGAGGGCGTGGCCGACGCATTCGTCGACTTCATGCTGGTGCTTCAGTCGCAACGCAGCTTTGCGGTGGCACTCGTGGATGCGCGCGGCGGCAGCGCCGACGAACGTACGCGGTTTCGCCTCGCGATGCGTGGCGGAATCGCGGATATCCTGAGCAAGGCGATACCCGGTCTGAGCGCGGCCAGGGCGAAAGTGATGGCGGTCGTTCTGCTCCATATGCTCAAGAGCGTGGTGATTACCGCCAACGAAGAACCGGCCATGCGGGCCCTGCTTCTTGCTGAAATTCGTGAACTCGTGCGGACGTATCTCGCGTCCGCTGCGGGGAAAATTATCGAATAGCGCAGGGCGTGTCGCGCGCCACCGTGGCGATACTTTCCGCGAGATGTCCGGTGGCGATTTCAATTTCTTCATTACTGAAGCCGCCCAGGCCCAGAATCAAACCCATGGGGCCGTTGCCGCCCGCATACATGGGCGACACCGCCCGCACGGCAACGCCGGCTTCGGCGGCTAGCAAAGCGACCCGTTGGTCGTCGACGCCGCCACCGAGCCACAGCACCATATGCATGCCCTGATCGGACGGCTGTAGCCACGCAACCTCGCGGGGCAACACACGCTCGATCGTCTCGATGATTCGAGCGCGGCGGTCCGCATACACGCCGCGAATGCGCCGGATATGCCGGTCCAGGTGACCCTCCGCGATGAATGCCGCGAGTACGTGCTGATCCGCATTGGGCGGATGGCGATCCATCAGCACGCGTGCGCCGTAGAACGCCTCGACCAGGTTCTTCGGCACCACGGCGTAACCCAGCCGCAACGACGGAAACAGGATCTTGCTGAACGTGCCGAGGTAAATCACCCGATCCGGGTCGAGCCCCTGGAGCGACGGAAACGGATGCCCTGCGTAACGCAACTCGCTGTCGTAGTCGTCCTCGACGATCCACGCGTGATTCGCGCGGGCCCAGGCCAGCAACGCGCTGCGCCTGGCCATGCTCATCGGCATGCCGAGCGGGTATTGATGCGACGACGTGACGAACGCCGCGCGTGCGTGCGGGTCGAGTGCGATACCGGCGTCGACGTTCATGCCTTCGGCGTCGACAGGCACGCGGATCATGCGCTCGGGACGGCCGATGCTTTCAAGAATCGCGGTAATTCCGCGGTACGCGGGGTCTTCTACCCACGCCGAGTCGTCGGCGTCCAGCAGCACCTGGCAAGACAGGTAAAGGCCTTGTTGCGTGCCGCTCGTGATGATCACCTCGTCGGCGTCGCAGCGGACCGAGCGCGATTTCCTCACGTAATCGGCGATTGCCTCGCGCAGCACGCGTGCTCCTTTCGGATCGCCATAACCTGCGGGCGCACCGGGTCCGCGAGCCCGCAGACGGTTGCCGAGCCTGCGCCAGATATCGTCGG
This sequence comes from Paraburkholderia bryophila, assembly GCF_003269035.1. GTDB lineage: Bacteria > Pseudomonadota > Gammaproteobacteria > Burkholderiales > Burkholderiaceae > Paraburkholderia > Paraburkholderia bryophila. The sequence continues at coordinate 22,445 of NZ_QLTK01000047.1, forward strand.
GCGCGGCGGGGCCGACCGGCACTGAAACCGCGAAGGGCGCCGCCGGCACCACCGAAAATTGGCGCGCTACCTGGGTGAACAGGCGGGCACGCTCTGTCAAAGGCGCGGGCTCGACGAGGCTCGGACGTTCGCCGGTACTGGCGACGGGCGCGAGCGCTTGCGCCACACGCGTGCCGGCTCTCGATTGCGATGTCAGAAACCCCTCGGCGAGCAACTGATCGAACGCTTCGATCACGGTGCCGCGCGCGATGTGCAACGACATGGCGAGCGCGCGCGTGGACGGCAGCAGTTCGCCGGGCTTGAGGTCGCCCCGATTGACGGCGTGACGCAGCGCCTGCGCGAGTTGACGCCCGAGATGGCCGGCGTTTCGATCCAGCGTGCCGATCGATGGAATTTCCGCGGTTTTAGGCTTTCTGGCCATGGGTTGGTTTCTGGTCCAAGGAAAATGCACGAAACTGGCTCTACCAATCAATCCAGCTTACCGCGAAAATTTCCCGAACGACGCAAAACCTTTCGCCCCGCACGGAGCCTTTATGTACATCCCCAGTCAATTCAACGAGCCGCGCGCCGAGGTGCTGCACGCACTGATCGCGGCGCACCCGTTCGGCACGCTGTTTTCGCATGGCAAGAGCGGCATGGACGCGAATCACCTGCCGTTCGAACTGGATGCCGGCGAAAAAGCCCATGGCGTGCTCAAAGCGCACGTGGCGCGCGCGAATCCACTCTGGCAGGAGTTAAACAATGGCGACGAGGTGCTCGTGGTGTTTCGCGCGGGCGATGCCTATATTTCGCCTTCGTGGTATCCGAGCAAGCACGAGTTTCACAAGCAGGTGCCGACATGGAATTACCGGGTGGTGCATGCGCACGGCCGTATCACGATTCACGACGATGAGCGCTACGTGCGCGGACTGGTCGCGCGATTGACGCGCGTTCATGAGGCGTCGCAGCCGAGCCCGTGGAAAATGACGGATAGCGCCAGCGACTATATCGATGCAATGTTGCGAGCGATTGTCGGCATCGAGATCGAGATTACGCAACTGATCGGCAAGATCAAGCTGGGCCAAAACAAAGACGCGCGGGATATTCATGGCGCGGGTGCGGCGCTCAACGCACAGGGCGAGCATGCGATCGGCGATGCCATGCTGGCCTGTGCCGCGACCAAGGCACAGTGAGAGGGCGGCTGGCGCCGTGAAACCGCATTTGGCTTCGCATCCCAGGCGCGCCGCTTACCCCATCTCTAGCCTTTCAACGCAGCCGGACGATTGGACCATTGGGTCGGCATGAACTGAAGGATGATTTCCACTCTAAACCCAGCACACGTGAAAACAATGAAACTGCATCGCATGCTTTGCTTTGGTCGTCATGAAGGAACCGGTAACGCGGCTATCGTGGTCGAGCAGTCGGCTTTGGCCGAGACCGAGCGCCTTGCGTTTGCCCAGCGGCAAAACGCGGCGGCAACGGTGTTCGTGGAAACGAATGCCGCCGGTGAGACGCAACTGGACTATTTCTATCCGCACATGCGCAGCCCACTCTGCCTGCATGCAACGCTTGCCGCCAGTGCAGTGTTCTTCGAGCGCAATCCTGATGCCCAGCGCACCCGGTTCGTCACGAGCATGCGCGGGCAGGTGCTCGACATTACGCGTTTCGACCAGAGCATTTTTGTCGAAGCGAGTCCGCAGCGTTGTCCGCCGCTAAGTGTCGAGGTCGCTGACACGGCAAGCCTGCTGCGGACCGATCCCGCTAATCTGATCGGCTTGCCGAGGCTCGCGTCGGTGGGCAGTGCCAAGCTGCTGGTGGAAGTGGCCGATCGAACCGTGCTCGACGCCTTGCAGCCCGATCTCCCGGCAATCGCCGGTTGGGGACGGGAGCAGGGCGTGTCGGGCTTATACGTGTATTGCCGCCTCGATGACGAGACCTACGCTGGGCGTAATTTCAATCATCTCGAACCCCACGCGGAAGATCCGGCAACCGGGGTAGCGGCCGGTGCGCTGGCGACTTTGCTCGAGCGAAACATCACGTTGTTACAGGGCGACGCGCGCGGCCAGCCCTGTACGTTGCAGGCTCGCTATTGGAACGGTGCCGTGCAAGTGGGTGGTCGAGCGGTGCGAAGCGAGATGTGATGCACGCTGCGCCGTGCACCGCTTTGATCAGAACAAAAGGCCGTCCATGATCGGCGCCCACGCCCGCCGGGTTCTCCAGACCGAGCCGCCAATCCCCGTCATTGGTCCGATTCTCTGGATGATCTATCCAGGAAACGCGGCCTGATCTATTGGCGGCAGGCGATTAGACTCGAATTCCCTACCAATCACAGATGGAGAACCCCATGGCTGACCATTCAATCAAAGGGAAGGTCGTTCTGATCGCCGGCGGCGCGAAAAATCTCGGCGGACTGATCGCGCGGGATCTGGCCCGGCAGGGCGCCGCCGCGGTGGCGATTCACTACAACAGCGCCTCGAGTAAAGCAGCGGCCGATGAAACTGTCGCCGCTATCGAAGCCGCCGGTGCGCGCGCTGCCGCATTTCAGGCCGATCTGACCCGCGCGAGCGCCGTCGAAAAGCTGTTCGCCGACACGATTGCGGCGGTGGGCAAACCCGACATTGCGATCAATACCGTCGGCAAAGTACTCAAGAAGCCTTTCGTGGAAATCACCGAGGCCGAATACGACGAGATGAGCGCCGTCAATGCGAAATCTGCGTTCTTCTTTCTGAAAGAGGCCGGCAAGAACGTCAACGATCATGGCAAGGTGGTCACGCTCGTTACGTCATTGCTCGGCGCGTACACGCCGTTCTATGCCGCGTACGAAGGCACCAAGGCGCCGGTGGAGCATTTCACGCGGGCGGCGTCGAAGGAGTTCGGCCAGCGCGGCATTTCGGTCAATGCAGTTGGGCCGGGACCGATGGATACGCCGTTCTTCTATCCCGCCGAAGGCGAAGAGGCGGTGGCGTATCACAAGACCGCCGCGGCGTTGTCGTCGTTCTCCAAAACCGGTCTCACCGATATAGAAGACGTGATTCCGTTTATTCGTCACCTAGTGAGCGACGGTTGGTGGATCACCGGTCAAACGATTCTGATCAACGGTGGCTACACCACGAAGTAAGCCACGACATGCGGACGCCGTGGCTGTCGAGCAGGCCAGTCGCGGCGGCCCGCTGTGCCGTTGAACGAAGCCTTGAAGGACGCACCGATGGATAAACTCGACCAACTGCGCATCTTCGTCCAGGTCGCTGAGATGGGGAGTTTCATCAAGGCCGCCAACGCGTTGGATCTGCCGCGCGCGTCGGTGTCGGCGGCGGTTCAGGAACTCGAGTCGAGCCTGGCGACGCGGCTGCTTCATCGCACCACGCGGCGCGTGCAACTCACGGCCGACGGCAATCAACTGCTCGATCGCGTGCGGCCGTTGCTCGGCGATGTGGAAGATATCTACGCGTTGTTCCAGACACGCCAGAAAGAAGTGTCCGGGCGTTTGAGTGTCGACGTCCCCAGCCGGATCGCCCGTCGTTTGATCGCGCCTGCGCTGCCGGGTTTCCTGCGGCGCTATCCGCGCTTGCACCTGGGACTGGGATCGACCGATCGCGCAATCGACCTCGTTCGCGAAGGCGTGGATTGCGTCGTGCGGGCGGGGCAGCTTCACGACAGCAGTCTCGTGGTGCATCCGTTGGGCCATTTCGCGGTGATCAACTGCGCAAGCCCCGACTATCTCCGCGCCAAAGGCACACCGCGTCTGCCGGACGAACTCGCGCAAGGGCACGAGATGGTGGGTTATGCGTCGCCGACCAACGCGCGGGAACAGCCGTGGGAATTCGTCGTGGAAGGCGAACTCCGCAGCGTTGCCGTGGCTTCGCAAGTCGTCGTCAACAATGCCGAAAGTTATATCGCTTGCTGTCTCGCGGGCGTTGGGCTGATGCAGATTCCGCGCTTCGATGTGCAGCACTTGCTGGACCGCGGCGAACTGGTTGAAGTGATGCCCGATTTTCGCGCGGCGGCCATGCCCGTTTCGTTGTTGTATCCGCACCGGCGTCAGCGGTCGCGGCGGCTGAATGCGTTTATCGAATGGTTCGAAGCGTTGATTCGGCCGCAGCTTGAAGTGCATGAATAGCGCGCCTGGAAGCAGGGCGTGCATTGTCTCGCCGCCTTAATAGAAGGTTTCAACGAAGCATGTGCAACATGTTCAAAGCTCAACTCATGCGGTAAAAGAAAACCAGCATACCGATAGCGATAACGCCCCAGACTGCAGTCTCTGCAATCAGTGCGAATCTGCTTTTGCCGATTCTTCGCTTGCGCCATGAATCCACCGCTTCGGATAACATGCCGACCAGCAAAAATACGATCAGATTGACGGCTACTTGATAGCCAGTCAGTTTGCCGACCTCGTGATATTGAATCGCCAGAGCGGCCAGCAGCGAGGGAATAGCAAACATCAAACTACGTTTAAAAAACACGGCGGTCATTGAGTGTTCCATTTTTATTATTAAACAAAGAAATTGTAAGGCTTTATATCCGACGGTCAACAAGCCCCGGCAAGCGATTCTTTCAATTTGAAATCGCCGTCGGGGAATTGTCGGGTACGGCATAAATTATGCATAACAGCTCAAGTTTTCTCCGGAATATGCCGAAAGCATGAATTAGGTATTCTGACTTTGCGGATTATTCCTATGACGATTAAGTTGAAGCTTCGGCTGCTCATGTTAGTCACGTTTCTCGCCATCGGTTGCGGCACCGTGGTGACGTCGATCGGATTCAATTCGGTCAGCAACGCGCAGGCTGCTTCGCATCGGCTGGAGAAGCAGGCGCGCGGTCTCGCGGAGATCAAGGGAAGCGCACTGTCGACTATCGAACTCGATCCGTCCACCGACGACACCAAAAAGGTCTTTGCGGATGCCGAACGAAACGTGAGCAAGTGGTCGAGCGTCATCCTGCCGCTATTCGAATCGCCCGAGCAACAGGATCGATTCAGCAAGGTGATCGCGGCGTGGACCTCGTACGACCGCAAGTCGCGACAACTGATCGATCTGGCCGCTCACGATTCCAAGGCAGCGAACGACCAGGTGACCGCGCTCTATCACTCCGATTTCCAGCCGCTGCAGGTGTCGATCGAACAGATCATCGAAGAAGCGAACCAGCAGGCCGAACAACGCGATGCGGCGGCCATCGGCACCAGCACGAATGCGGAGCGCACGGTGGTCACCGTGATGGTGCTCGTGCTGGCGCTGGTGGTCGGCTGGATCATGGTGCTGTCGCGTTCGATTCAGCGCGCGCTGCTCGGCATCCAGAGCACGCTGCAGCAGGCGAGCGAATCGCTCGATATGACGCTGCGCGCGCCGGTTCACGGCAAGGATGAAATCGGCCAGACCGCAACCGCATTCAACCAGTTGATGGACCGTATCAAAGGCGTCATGACCGAGGTGCGGGAATCGGTCGCGTCGGTCAGCACCGCGTCGAAGGAAATTGCTTCCGGCAATACCGATCTCTCATCGCGCACGGAACAGCAGGCCGCCTCGTTGCAGGAAACCGCGGCGAGTATGGAAGAGTTGACCGGCACGGTGAGGGCAAACGCGGAGAATGCGCGTCAGGCGAGCGGTCTGGCGGCGAATGCTTCCGACATCGCGGGGCACGGCAGTCAGGTCGTCACGAATGTGGTCGGCACGATGAGCGAGATCAGCGAGAGCTCGTCGAAGATTGCGGACATCATCGGGATCATCGACGGTATTGCGTTTCAGACCAATATTCTCGCGTTGAACGCGGCGGTCGAAGCGGCGCGCGCCGGCGAACAGGGCAGGGGCTTCGCGGTCGTGGCCGGTGAAGTGAGAACGCTGGCGCAACGTTCGGCATCCGCCGCGAAGGAGATCAAAGAACTGATCAACGCGTCCACGACGCATGTGAGCGTGGGCACGGAACTGGTGGGGCAGGCTGGCGCAACCATGCGCGACATCATCGCTGCGGTGACGCGTGTGACGGACATCATGGGCGAGATTGCCGCGGCTTCCGATGAACAGAGCAAGGGCATCGACCAGGTCGGCCAGGCTGTGACGCAGATGGACGAGGTGACGCAGCAGAACGCGGCGCTCGTGGAGCAGGCGGCCGCCGCGGCGCAATCGCTGGACGATCAGGCAGCCAAGCTGCACGCGGCCGTGACGGTCTTCAGGTTATAGCGCGATTGAGGCGATACGCTGGTAGGTCAGCAACGTATACGGCGTGGGTCCGTCCACACGGGCGGTCTCGATGCAATCGAAGTCCGCCGCCGGAAGTTCTGGAAATAGCGTGTCGCCCGGCGGCATCAGATCGATTTCGGTGAGATGGATCGTGTCCGCGTACGGCAAGAACAGGCGGTAGATCTTCTCGCCGCCTGCGATAAAAACTTGGTCTCGCCTGTCGTTCGCGATGTACTCGGCGGCTTCCTGAAACGAACGGCAGGTTGTCACGTTTTCCATGGCGACGACGGGTTGTGTGCCGATAACCAGTACTTCCCGATTGGGAAGCGGCCGGCCGATCGATTCGTACGTACGCCGACCCATCACGACGAGATGTCCTTCCGTGAGTTGGCGGAAGCGGCGTTGCTCGCCGGGTACTTTCCACGGAATATCGTTCGCGGCGCCGATGACGCGGTTGGTGGCCATGGCGGCCACCATCGAAATTCGCTTGCCGTTCAACATGATTGTCTCGCTCGAATCAACCTTCTTTCACCGGCCGCGTCTCCCAGAACAACACCGCCTCGATCGCGACAAACGCAGCGAGCGGCACGACGCCCCCAATCGTCCCCGCGATCTCCTGCCCGAACCGGCTCACCACGTATAGCAGCACGATCATACTGATCGCCATGCCCGGCGCGCCGAGCCCGCGCAGTGCGGCGCTGCGATGATAGCCGAGCCAGAATGCGGCTCGCGCGACGATCCAGAGCACGGTCGTCGCCACGACCGCGCGCATGGACGAGCCGTCGGGAGAGTAGGCGGCCAAGCCGAACAACGCCGCGGCGAACACGACGATCTGCTCCAGCGTGTTCTGCAGGTACCGCTGATTGACACGCAACCGGCGCGTTTCGAATCCCGCCAGCGGATCGAACGCGGGTGAGGTCAATCGCTCGTGCGCAACGGCTTCGATGCCCGTCACGAGGCAGAACAGCACGGCGGCGCAGCAGCATTTGAGCGTAAGCAGCATGCGCGCGCCGAGGCTGTCCATGCCGGGCAGTGGCGACATGAAAAAGTCGATGCCGAGCCAGAGCCCTGACGCAAACAGCGAGGCGACCGCGATGCCGGCTATGCCGACGGCGCGCTGCCGTCGAAAGTCGGGCGCGGGATGGGCAGGGGCGCTCATGGGTGTTCCTCCTGGCGATGGTTGCGGCGGCATCGGCATCGGCATTGGAGCAGGCCGTGCCCGCGCGGGGGTCTGTTGCGACGTAGTGTAATGCGCGGCAAACCGAACGCCCCGATCCGCGAGGATCATGACATGGACGCCGTCTCTGCCCACGGCAATGCCCGCGCCCAGATCCGGGCGCACGATGCGCTTGCCGGATTTGCGCGGATTCTCTGCCTGCTGCGCCACATTCTGGCCAGTTTGCTGGCGCTCATCTTCATGCTGTCGATCGCCATGTACGACCTGGACGAGCAATCCGCCGGCATGGAAGTTAGCCGCTATGTACGGCGCCGCTCCCGCCTTTGCAAAATTCCGACGTAATTAATACAAACCCGCCACAATAGCTGCCAAAATACGACCGCCGCTCAAGAACGGCAGCGCGTTGCCGATACAGCGTGAAGCGTGTCCTCGGATCGAACGCGTTATTTAAGCCACCTTCCTTCGCACGATGGAGCCACTGTGATTCGACACGGCCTTGGTGGCCTGCTGCTGGCGCTGAGTTGTTTGAGTAGCGCTTTCGCCGCGGGTCCCGACTGTTCGCGTACCTTTACGCTCGCGTTACACGATCATGGCCTGCTCTATTCCGTGGACACGGACAGCGGGATCGACAAGGATTTCGCCGACGAGCTACAGCGGCGCAGCGGCTGTCAGATCCGTGTCAGCCTCATGTCGCGGGCCAGAATCTGGAAGCTGATCGAATCCGGCGGCCTCGATTTCAGCCTGTCGGGCATTGCCAACGAAGAGCGCAATCAGTACGCCGACTTCGCCTGGTACTTCAGCAACAAATACTATTTGCTGGTGCGCAAAGACGCCGGCATCCAGCGTCCGGCCGATTTCGAAAACAACCGTCAATTCCAGCTCGGCGTGATTCGCAGCTTCCGCTATAGCCAATCGGCGAACCGGCTGGTCGACGCGCTGGCCGCCCAAAACCGCGTCAGCCAGGCGGGCGGGCTGGATCCGTTGTATCAGGCGCTGATCCTCCGGCGCATTCAAGGCATGATCATCGAGCCTTTCGATTACCCTGCAATCGACGAAAAGAAAATCCGCGACGTGACCACCATCGTGGAATTCGACGACCCCGCCGTGCCTCACGGCCTGATCATGTCGAAGCGGGCATTGTCGCCGGCGGAGCGGGTAAAGTGGCGCGCGCTGGTCGATGAAATGCGCGCGGACGGCACCGTGCGGCGCCTGTTCGAGAAGTATTTCAAACCCGACCTCGCCGATGCGATGGTCGATTTCCCGACGCCGCCGTGAGTTGGGCGCGGATCGCCATCCTGCCGCTGCTGGTCCTGTCGGCCGCGCTCAGTGTGACGTGGGTACTGTGGGACCACGAGCGGCAAGCAGCGCGTCATGAACTGCTCACGCAGTTCGACTTTTCGCTGGGCGACGCCGTCAGCCGCATCGAACAGCGCATGGGCACGTACGAGCTGCTGCTGCGCGGCGTGCAGAGCCTGTTCGCCGCTGGCGGCGAGATGGACCGCGAACGCTTTCGCGACTACGTCGACACGCTCAATCTCGACGCCAACTTCTCCGGTATTCAGGCCATCGGTCTGGTGGCATGGGTGCCGGCGGCGCAAAAGAACGACCATATCGGCGCCATGCGCCGGCAAGGCCTGCGCGGCTACGGCATCGTCCCCGAAGGCGCGCGCGACGCATACGCGCCCGTCATTCAACGCTCGCCGTCGGTCGGCCTGAATCGCGTGGAGCCCGGCTTCGACGCCTGGGCCGACCCGGTCCGCCGGCGCGCCATGGAACAGGCGCGCGACTCCGGCATGGCGACCGTGTCCGGCAAGGTCAGCCTGGCGGTCGACAGCGAGACCAACGCGCGCCCCGGTTTCATCATGTATCTGCCGGTCTACGCGCGCGGGCAGCCACAGGACAGCGTCGCCCAGCGGCGGGCGCACCTGGTCGGCTGGGTCTACTCGTCGTTCCGGATGCACGACGTGATCGCCAGTCTGTACGGCGAGCAGCCGCCCGGTCTGTCGATCGCGATTTACGACGGCGTCGAACCCTCGTCCGCGGCATTGCTGCATAGAACGCCTGGGTCGGCCGGGCATCTGCCGACCGATATATCGGCCAATGAATACCTGGTGGTCGGCGGACACGACTGGACGCTGACGATGAGCGCTCAGGACGACTTCAAAGCCCGTTTCGGCCGCAACGCGGCGCTGCAGATCGCGGCCACCGGCACGGGCCTGAGCCTGCTGCTGGCGCTGCTCACCTGGCTCATGATGACCGGCCATGGCCGCGCGCTGCGGCTCGCTTCGTCGATGACCCGGGAACTGCGCGAGAGCGAGGCGAAGTTTCGCGCGATCGCCGATTGCACGGTGAACTGGGAAGTCTGGTGGGGACCGGACAGCAAGCCGCGCTGGATCAATTCGTCCGTCGAGGAGTACATCGGCTACACCGTCGGCGAATGCATGGCGATGCCCGACTTTGCCGGCACCGTGATTCATCCGGCGGATCTTGCGCGTGTCATACCTGAAATTCAGAAGGGCCTGCGGGGCATTCGCGGCGACGATCTCGAATTTCGTTGTGTCCGCAAGGACGGCGCGCTGATCTGGTTGTCCGTCTCGTGGGTGCCGATCAGCGACTCCCGAGGCAATGGCATCGGTTTTCGCACCAGCGGCCGGGACATCACCGAACGCAAACAGGCCGAGGCCGAACTGCGCATCGCGGCGGTGGCGTTCGACTCCATGGAACCGATGATGATCACCGACTTCGGCGCAAAAATCCTGCGCGTGAATTCGGCCTTCACCGAGTGCACCGGCTATACGGCCGAGGAAATCGTCGGCAAAACGCCGCAGGTCCTCCGCTCGGACCGTCACGACGTCGCGTTCTTCCGCACGATGTGGGAAACGATTCATCGGGCTGGCGGTTGGCAGGGAGAAATCTGGGACCGTCGCAAGAACGGCGAGGTGTACCCCAAATGGCTCACGATTTCCGCCGTGATGGGCGAGAACGGCATGGTCAGCCACTATGTCTGCACGCACCACGACATTACCGAACGCAAGATCGCGGAAGAGCGCATCAAGGAGCTCGCGTTCTTCGACGCGCTGACCCGCTTGCCCAACCGTACCCTGTTGCTGGAGCGCCTGAAGCAGGCGATGACGGCGAGCGCCCGCAGCGACGCGTGCGGCGCCTTGCTGTTCATCGATCTGGATCACTTCAAGACGCTGAACGATACGCTCGGCCATGACAAAGGCGACCTGCTGCTGCAGCAGGTGGCGCAACGCCTTGCGGTGAGCGTTCGCGAGACCGACACCGTGGCGCGGGTGGGGGGCGACGAATTCGTGGTGGTGTTGGGTAATCTGCACGAAGAACGGCAGCAGGCCGCCAAACAGACCGAAGCGCTCGGCGAGACGATTCTTGCCGTGCTGGGCAGTCCGTATCAGCTTGGCGAGATCGAATACCGCAGCACCGCGAGCATCGGTGCGACCGTGTTCATCGGCCATCAGGCGTCGATCGACGAACTGCTGAAACAGGCCGACCTGGCCATGTACAAATCCAAGGAACGCGGCCGCAATGCCGTGCGGCTGTTCGATCCCGAGATGCAGACCGTCGTGATGGAGCGGGCCGCGCTGGACGCGGGGCTGCGCACGGCGATCGAAGAGAACCAGTTCCTGCTGTATTACGAGGCGCAGATCGACGCCGACCGGATTACCGGCGTCGAAGCGCTGGTGCGCTGGCAGCATCCGCAGCGCGGCATCGTGATGCCGGCGGATTTCATTCCGGTGGCGGAAGAAACCGGGCTGATCCTCGCGTTGGGCAGTTGGGTGCTGGAGGCGGCCTGCGCGCAACTGGCGGCCTGGGCGACGCAAGCGGACCTGGCGCATCTCACGATCGCGGTCAATGTCAGCGCCCAGCAGTTCCGCGAACCGGACTTCGTGGACAAGGTCGTGGCGATCATCGGTCGAACCGGCGCAAGGCCCCACCGCCTGAAGCTGGAACTGACCGAAAGCGTGCTGGTCGACAACGTGCAGGACATTATTCAGAAGATGGCGGCGCTCAAAGCGAGAGGAGTCGTCTTTTCTCTCGACGATTTCGGCATCGGCTATTCGTCGCTTTCGTACCTGAAGCGCTTGCCGTTGGACCAGTTGAAGATCGACCGTTCGTTCGTGCGGGACGTGCTGGTCGACCCCAACGACGCCGTGATCGCGCGAACCATCGTGGCGCTCGCCCACAGCCTCGGCCTGGGCGTGATCGCCGAGGGCGTCGAGACCGAGGCACAGCGGGACTTCCTGGCGGCGGCCGGTTGCCACGCGTATCAGGGCTACTATTTTTGCCGCCCGCTACCTGTCGAGGGTTTCGAGGCGCTATTGAAGCAGCGCGAAGCGCGTCCCTGCGTGGCCGAATAAACCTGATACCTGTCATTGAACACGGCTAGCCGGATTCGCGGATGAATGTAAAGCTCGCGATACGGACGTTAGTCGAGGCCGGCCCCGGTGCCTGACGGCATGGGTTCTGACACCGGTCCACGCCGTGCTGGCTGTCATTTTCCTTTCGTCGAGAATGTGGCGGGACGTAGTAACGTATGGGAGACTTTAGCTCTTCCGCCCGGCCACATTGATTTTGAGGCATTTATGTCCAGGGACGTAGACACAATCACCGATGAGCGGGTCGCCGCGATCGCCGATCGCATGGTTGACGAAGACAAACGCGTCTCGCCCGTCGCCATCTGGAAAGAACTCGAAGGCGGTTCGCTGGTTGCAATCGTCGAGGCTTTGCAGCGCTGGCGCGAAGCGCGCCTGCCCAGCACGCCGGACTCGCAGGTCCAAAGCGGTTTGCCGACCGGCGTGGCCGAAACGATCATGAGCGCCGCGGACCGCATCTGGACCGCTTCGCAGGACGAGGCGGAGAAAGCGTTCAACCAGCGCCTCAGCGCGCTCAGCCAGCACCTCGACGCCGCGCTCTCCGAACGCGACGAGGCGTTCGCCGAGTATCAGAAAACCATCGAAGAAGTCGAGGCGGGGCGCGAGCGGCTTGCCGCGCAAACGCGTGCGCTGGCGGCGTCGGAAGACACGGCCTTGAGCCTCGGCGCGGAGCTGGTGGCGGCAAGCCGCCGCGCCGAAGCGGGCGAGGCGCGCATTGCGGAACTGGAGCAGAGTGCGCTGGCGGACCACGCCAGGCTCGAAGCCGCCCATGCGACGCTCGAAACGGAGCGTCGGGGGCGTGAGGAACTGGTGGCGTCCAGTGCGGGCAAGGACGACGAAATAGCGCGGCTCACGCAAGAACGCGATCACGCGCAGCAGCAGGTTGCGACGTTGACCGAGGCATGTCAGGCGAAAGCGGAAGAGGCGGACCGATGGTCGCAGGACGCGGTCGCGGCGACCTCGCGCGCGCAAGCCGCCGAGGCGCGCATCGAAGAACTGGAGCAGCAAGCATCGGTTGAAAACGCCGCGCTGGAAGCGACCAGAGCGACGCTGGACGGAGAGCGTCAGGCGCGTGAGGCGTTGATCGTGGTCGTGGCGGGCAAAGACGCCGAGATCGCGGGGGTCACGCAGGAACGCGACCATGCGCTGCAGCAGGTCGCTACGTTGGACGAAGCGTGTCAGGCCAAGTCGCAGGAGGCGAGCCGATGGTCGCAAAACGCGGCGGCCGCCACCTCGCGAGCGCAAGCCGCCGAGACACGCATCGAGGAACTGGAACTGCGCGTGTCGGCGGAAAGCGCTGCGCTGGAAACTACCCGGGCAACACTCGAAGAAGAACGTCAGGCGCGGGAAGCGCTGATCGCGGTGGTGGCCGGCAAGGACGCCGAGATAGCGCGCGTCACGCAGGACCGCGATCACGCGCAGCAGCAGATCGCTACGTTAAACGAGGCAATTCGGGCGAAGTCGGAAGAAGCGGACAGGTGGTCGCTGGATGCCACCGCGGCGACGACGCGCGCACAGACCGCAGAGGCGCGCATCGAGGAACTGGAGCAGCAAGCGTCGGTGGAAAGCGCCACGCTCGCGGCCACGAATGCCATGCTCGAAGAAGAGCGCCAGGCTCGCGCAGCGTTGATCATGGTGGTGGCCGGCAAAGACGCCGAGATAGCACGCGTCACGCAAGACCGCGATCACGCGCAGCAGCAGGTCGCGACGTTGAACGACGCCTGTCAGGCGAAGTCGGACGAGGCGCAACGGTGGTCGCAGGACGCGGCTGCGGCCACCTCGCGCGCGCAAACCGCCGAGGCGCGAATTCAGGAATTGGAGCAGCAAGCGCGTGTGGAAATGGCGACGCTCGAGGCCACCAGGGTCTCGCTTGAAGAACAACGCCAGGCGTATGACGTATTGAGCGAACTGGTCGCGAGCAAAGACGCTGAGATAGCCCGCGTCACGCACGAACGCGACCACGCGCAGCAGCAGGCCGCCACCTTGAGCGACGCCGCTCAGGCGAAGTCGGAAGAGGCGGCGCGAGCCGCGCAGGACACGGCGACGGCCACGTCGCGCGCGCAAGCCGCCGAGGCGCGCATCGAGGAACTGGAGCAGCGCCTGTCGACGGAAAGCGCGGCGCTCGCCGCCACCCAGGCCACGCTTGAAGAGGCACGCCAGGCGCACGAAGTCCTGACCGGGCGTGTTGCTGGCAAAGAGGCCGAGATAGCGCGGCTCACGCAGGAACACGATCACGCGCGGCAACAACTCGCCGCGCTGGAAGAAAGCCGTCAGGCGCAGTCGGCGGAACTCGACGCGAGCCGCGAACAGGTCGGCACGCTGACCGCCGCGGCGGCTGCCGCGGGCGCCGAGTTGACGCGACTATCGCAGGAAGCGACGGCGGCGAAGGAACGCGCGGACGCCGCCGAACAGCACGCAGCCGAACTGCAGCAGCGCATCGCGGAACGGCCGCACGCCGCCGCCAAACACAATCGACGCCACCCGCAGCCGGACGCCAAAGAGGACGAGACCGACAGCGCCGAGGAAATCGCTGCGCTGCAGCGTCAATTGGCAGCCCAAGCCAAGGCGCACACCAAGGCTTTCGACGAGCTTCACGCGAATGCCGAGCAATGGGTGACGCATGCTAAAGATCTCAAGCAACGCCTCGGTCTCGCGACCGAGCGGATCATTTTCATCGACGCGCGCAGCACCGGAGAGGTCGTGCTGGTGCGACGGCTCTCGTCGGAGCTGGAGCGGCTCAAGCCGGATCACGAGTTGATCTCGCGCGACACGCAGCAAAAACTGATCGGCGCGACGATGGCCCAGCAACTGGCGCAGAAGGGCTATCGCTATGACGCGGCCACGGCGGTCATGTCGAAGATCGAACGCTGATCGATCGGCTTATGTGTCCGTCTTCCCTTAGCGAACCTTCCGGTTCCGCTCAAGACGAGCCGACAGCGCAGCCGGATCCGTCGGCGAGATTCGCCGACGCGCTCGACAAGGTGAAGCCGCTGCTCGACTTGCAGCCGCCGTTGCCCGCCGACCAGTTAGCCGAGGCGTTGCAACTCGCGGCCGTCAGTTCGCTTGGCTTGGGCCGTCTGGCCGACGCCGAATCCTACTGGCGCCGCGCCATCGCAACGAATCCCCGTTTCGCGGACGCTTACCTGAACCTCGCCACCTTGCTGAAGGGACTCGGCCGCGTTGCCGACGTGGAAGCGCTGTTGCGGCAATTGCTCGACGTGTGTCCGGATCTCGCCGAGGTTCACAACCAGCTCGGCTCACTGCTTCAGGACCAGGCGCGCATGGCCGAAGCGGAAGCGGCATACCGGCAGGCGTCGCGCCTGCTGCCCGATCGTCTCGAGTTTCATTACAACCTCGGCACCGTGCTGAGACCGCTAGGCCGCTGGAGCGAAGCGGCCGACGCCTATCGGCGTGCCATCGCGCTGCGTGCCGATTTCGTCATGGGGCACAGCAACCTCGGCAACATCCTGAAGGAACTGGGCCGTCTGCCGGAAGCGGAAGCGGCCTACCGGCAGGCGCTTGCTGTTCGCGACGACTATCACATGGCGAGGTTCGCGCTGGCCACGCTGCTGCTGGGCATGGGGCGTTTCGACGAAGGCTGGCGGTTGTACGACGCGCGTCACGCGGACCCCGGGTCGATGCAGCATAAGACGCAGAAGGTCGTCGGGCGGCCGCGTTGGCAAGGCGAACCGCTGGCGGGGAAAAAACTGCTGGTCTGGCAGGAAGGCGGGCTCGGCGATGCGATTCATTTTGGCCGCTATCTGACGCTGCTGAAGGCGCAAGGCGCGGCTGAAGTCGCGTTTGTTTGCGCCGCGTCGCTGCATCGACTGTTCGCCACGGTGGAAGGCGTCGACGTGGTGTTGACGCACGAGGCCGGGTGGGCTGCGGCCTCACGTTACGACTACTGGACGAGTCCGTTGAGTGCGCCGCTTTATCTGCGGACAACGACAGAAACGATTCCGGCGCCCGTTCGACTGAAGCTGGACCCGTTGCTCCTCGACGCCTGGCGCGAGCGGCTCGCGGTGCTTCCTGCGGGCCGCAGAATCGGACTCGTCTGGAAAGGCAATGCGCTACACCAGAACGACGCGAACCGCTCGATATCGTCCCTTGCGTCGCTCGCGCCGCTCTGGCGTCTGCCCGACGTGAGCTTCGTGAGTCTGCAAAAAGGCGACGGCGAGGACGAGGCGCAAGCGCCGCCCGCCGGACAGCCGCTGCTGCATCTCGGCTCCGCCACGCAGGACATGGCCGATAGCGCCGCGATCGTCGCGCAACTCGATCTGGTGATCTGCGTGGACACGGCGATCGCGCATCTCGCCGCGTCGGTCGGTACGCGCTGCTGGGTGATGCTGCCGGAGCAGGCCGTCGACTGGCGCTGGATGCTCGAACGCGACGATTCGCCGTGGTATCCGCAGACCATGCGGCTGTTTCGTCAGCCTTTGGGGGGACGCTGGCCCGCGGTGATCGAACGGGTACGCCAGGCGTGTGCCGAGGTGTTCGAGGCGTAACGCCAAGGACGGCCAGGAAGCTGTCGCCAGGCGGTTCGTCGCCGGGTCTTTTACTTCACGCCGTGTTTCGCCTGCCAGCGTTGCATGAACGCGATTTCCTCATGCTGAGCCCTGATGATGTTGCGCGCCAGCCGCTTCAACTCCGGATCCTTGCCGTATTGCAATTCCACTTGCGCCATTTCGACCGCGCCCTGATGGTGCGGAATCATATGCGCGACGAAATCCTTGTCGGCGTCGCCGGTGTAGGCGGGCGCGCTCATGCCTTGCATCATCTTGTCGTCGGCGGCCTTGAACGCTTGCGTCGAATCGCTCGCGCCGGCGTTCGTCGAAGCCGGCATCTTCATGCCGGGCATACCGGGCATGGTGCCGCTTTGCTGCGCGTGAACCGGCGCGGCCGCGACGGCGAACGCCAGGCTGCTGAACAGACAGAAGATGCGAAAGGCGCGAAGGTTTTTCATGGTGGATGTCCGTTAGGAAAAGGGTGTTCTGGTCGATGCTTTTATCGGCAGCGGTTCATTTCATTCAGGCTCTCGCCAACGGATGAAAACCCGCTGCCTCGATGACCTCGATGATTCGCTGCGACGATTGCGTCGACATGACCTTGACGATTTTAACGTTGACGTTGACGTCCAGCGTCGCTGCTGGGTCGAGCTTGTGTGAAAACGCGCTGATCGCCTAAACTGGATTAACTCATTCAGCATGGGTGACCGGATGAAGCGATTCATAGAAGGTGAAGAT
>NZ_QLTK01000048.1 GCF_003269035.1 Paraburkholderia bryophila
CTGAGAGGCCACAGTACGTTTCTTTTTCATGATCGGCATATCCATGATATTCATCCTTCATGATATGCCTCGCCCACAAAATCACGGATAGGTCCATTCCAGATGCACCACCACCCATCGCGAACCACGGAACCCACTTATGAGCTGGCGGTGTGAGCCGCTTTCTTTTGCCTCCTTTTCTTTGCGGCAGGCAAAGAAAAGGAGGTGCCCCCCGCACAGGGGGATCGCTAATAGACCACTAACAAAGCAAGGAAAGGCCAACACCATAGAGACCACACCCGATGCGCCGCAAAAAGCAAAACCCGCCATCGGCGCCACTCACCGAACAGCCTCCCCATCCGCCACCCCACCCGAACCCTCAACCCCAACAGCATCCCGAGTCTCGGGCATAGCCGCCCAAACCAGCAAAACCGCCAGCGCCCCGGCAGCCGCAAGCCCAAAAAAGCTAACCGCATTCCCAAAGTGATCAGCCACAAACCCCGCAGCGGTCGTACTCAGCGTAGCCCCAATCCCCGCAGCCAAGCCAAACAACCCGATGCAAAGGTTGTAGCGCCCCTTATCGCCGGCAACATCCGCCGCGATCAGCGGCAACATCACACCGAAAACCGCAGCACTCAACCCATCGAGCATCTGCACCGGCACCAGCAAATACGGGCTGGAAATCCCGGCAAACAGCAGCGCCCGAATCGGCAACGCCGAAAACCCCAACAACAGAATCGGCCTGCGCCCCCATCGCTCGGCAGAGCGCCCCACCCACGGCGACATCATCGCCACGATCGCCTGCGGCACGATGATGCACGCGGCAATCACGAGCTGCACGTTATCGCCCATGCCGGCCGTCACTTCGCCCGCGGCAAGATTCAACATCGCCGCATTCGACAAATGGAACAGCACGATACACGCCGCGAACAGCAACATCCGCTTGTCGCGCAACAGCGCGCGCAAACTCTCGCGCCGCTCGATCTGTTTCGGCGTTGGGCCGGCCTTCGGCAATTCGATCGTGTCGGTGCGCTGGATCATCGCCAGCGCGAACAGGGCGGGCACGGCCAGCGCAGCGGTCAGCCAGAACACCGCGCGCGGCGAATAGTATTCGCCGAAGACACCCATCAGCCCCGCGGCGACCGCACTGCCGATCGACGCCCAACGCGCATTGCGCCCCAGCCGGTCGCCGAGATTCGCCCGCCCGACCAACGCGAACGAAATCGCCGCCAGCGCCGGTGTCAGCATGCAACTCGCAAAGCCATGGAACACTTCGGCGGCGATCACCGGCAGCACGGTCGGACTCACGGCGAGCAGCACCGCGCTCAGAATGATCGCGAAGATCGCCCACGCGGCTGCGCCCTTCTTGTTGCGCAGGGCATCGACAGCGGCGCCGCCCGGCACCTGGCTCACCATCGCGCTGATCGTGCCCACCGAAAGCGCCATGCCGATCTCGCCCTGGGTCCACTTGTGCGACGCCAGATACGACGCGATGAACGGCCCGAACCCCGTCTGCACATTGGCGACGAAAAAATTCATCCAGTCGAGTGCGCGAAGACTGCGCGTGGTCACCAAAGTACGGCCGCTCATCGGGCCGCCCGTGCATTGGAACCTGCCGTGGCGGAAGCCGTCGCCGCGGGGGGCGCGGTAACCGCAGCGGGAGCCGGCGGCGGCGCGGGCGACACGGCGCGCACCGGTTTGTCGCTCGCGTATGGCGGCGTCGCGTTGATCTGCGCGTCGCTCAGATCGATCTGCGGATGCAGTTCCTTGTCTTTCGTGACGAAGTGCAGCGCCGACCAGTTCGCGGCAATCGTGCGGCGTTCGGTGCTGACCATGCCGTTGACGTCGAGCACGACCGCCTGCGGCTGCGCATTGCCGTCGATCAGCACGTCGATCACACGACCCACCTTGGCGCCGTTCGCGCGTTCGACCGTGGCGTCGATCAGCGGCAGTTGCACGCTAGCCGGTTTGGCGGCATTGGCCGGCACGGCGGCCGCGTTGAGGGTGATCGGCGCGGTCTTCGCGCTCGGCGTGAAGCGGAACGCGCTCCACGGGAAGTTCACCTTGCGGTCGCCCACGCCCAGGAAGCCCTGCAGATTCACGACCATCTCGCGCGGCTTGCCGGCCGCGTCCGCGATCAGATCGACCGCGCGGCCGACCACCTTGCCGTCGGGCTTCTGCACTTCGCTATCGAGCAGCGTGCGCGCCTCGCTGCGCTCGATCGTGCGCAACACGATCAGCGGCGCGGGCGTCGGAGGAGGCGGCGGCGTGACGACGACGGGCGGCGGCGGCTCGACCTTGCGCGGCTTGACGATCGGCTTCGGCGGTTTTTTCGGCTGCTCGGGGCGGGCTGCCTCGGTTTCGACCGGCTCGGGTTCGGAGGCCGCCACCGGCGCGCTGGCCGGCTCGACAGGCATCACCGTGGCGTCGACGATCGGCGCCTGCTGCGGGCCCCACAGCAGGCTGCAACCGGACAGCGCGAACAGCGCGAACAGAGCAAGAATCGGCAAACGCCAGGCAGGACGCGAGAAACCGCCACTCATCAAGAAGGACTCCATGGGCCAGTGCGAACGGCGGCCAGAGGTCGAAAAAGGCCGCCACAGTGAAGACATGAATGGGCCAGAGTGTAACCCGCGACGTCGGACACCCCCGCTTTTGCAGGTCATTCGACAGGTGTGCCGATAGCAGGGTTCGTGCCGCGCAGGAAGTTTCATCTGTAGATTGCGTGCGGTTTTTTTGCCGGCCGAACGCTTTAAAACCCATTCACATCTTCATGACAAGGCGTAGGTGTAAACGCTTGGCCCGGCCGCCCGGTTTGCCGCTGGGTAAAAGATATAAGCGTCTCGACATGTCCGGCATGCCATTCATGCGATGGGAGACATATTTGTGTTGCCCTACATTTCGAGACAGCAAAAAACGACGACATCCCCCAATAAACCAACTCAACGAGACGAGACCCTGATGGCGCCCGCAGTGACGGTCGCTTCAGTACGCTGATAAAGGAGGCACTCATCATGATGGAACCCCACGCCCAACCGATTTCCGAGGTCGCCGTCGAATCATTCGACGGCAAGGGCTTTCTCGACCGCTACTTCGAGATCTCTTCGCGCGGCAGTTCGCAGCGCCAGGAAATCGTCGCGGGCATTACGACCTTCCTCGCGATGGTCTACTCCGTGTTCGTCGTGCCGGGCATGCTCGGACGCGCGGGTTTCGACACCAGCGCCGTGTTTGTCGCCACGTGTCTGACGACGGCCTTCGGCTCGCTGCTGATGGGCATCTGGGCGCGCCTGCCGATCGCCATCGGCTGCGCGATTTCGTTGACGGCCTTCACGGCATTCGGTCTCGTGCTCGGCAAAGGCCTGCATCCGAACGTCGCGCTCGGCGCAGTGTTCCTGATGGGCGTCGTGTTCACCACGATCTCGGTGACCGGCGTGCGTTCGTGGATTCTGCGCAATCTGCCCAACGGCATCGCGCACGGCACGGGGATCGGCATCGGCCTGTTCCTGCTGCTGATCGCCGCGAACGACGTGGGCCTCGTCGTGAAGAATCCGGGCGCTGGCTTGCCGGTCGCGCTGGGCAATATCACGGCCTTGCCGGCGATCATGTCGGTGGCGGGTCTCGCCGCGATCTTCGGTCTGGTGCGCCGTCGCGTGCCGGGTTCGATCCTGATCGTGATCATCGTGATCTCGACGGCCGCCTTCTTCATCGATCCGGCCATGTCGTTCCACGGCGTGTTCGCGGTGCCGTCGCTGAGCGCGCCGGGCCACGCTTCGCTGATCGGCGCGATGGACATCAAGGGTGCGTTGTCGATGGCGGTTCTGCCTAGCGTGCTGGCTCTCGTGATGACCGCGGTGTTCGACGCGACCGGCACGATCCGCGCCGTCGCAGGGCAAGCGGGTCAGCTCGACGAAAACGGCCGCATCATCAACGGCGGCCGCGCCTTGACGGCCGATTCGCTGAGCTCGATTTTCTCGGGTCTGCTCGGCGGCGCACCGGCAGCGGCATATATCGAATCGACGGTCGGCGTGGCAGCCGGCGCGAAGACCGGTATGGCGGCAGCGGTGGTTGGTTTGCTGTTCCTCGTGGTCATGTTCTTCTCGCCGCTGGCTGGTCTCGTGCCTTCGTATGCGACGGCCCCGGCACTGATGTACGTGGGTCTGCTGATGCTGTCGAATGTCAGCAAGCTGCATATGGACGACATGGTCGATTCGATGTCGGGCCTGATGTGCGCGGTGTTCATCGTGCTGACCGCCAACATCGTGACGGGCATCATGCTCGGTTTCGCGACGCTGGTGATCGGTCGCGTGGTCAGCGGCGAATATCGCAAGCTGAACGTCGGGACGGTGGTGATCGCGGTCGTGCTGGTCGGGTTCTATCTCGGCGGCTGGGCGATCTGATCGTCCGCGCGGGCCTCGTTCAGCGAGTCTCACGGTTTGAAATAATTTGCAGTAGCGCGAGAGCGGGGCGGTTTTTTTCAGGCCGCCCGGCTCGAACGTGTAGTCGGTTGTTCTCCACCTTGACGCGGTACGTCGCAGGGCTTTATCTGCGATGTGCCGCGTATCTTTTTCTCCGCGTTGTCGTTGTCCCCGCCGTTTGCTCTCGCGTTTCTTCCCGCGCTTCTTCCAGGGTTTCTTGCAGACTCAATCAGCTCCGTCGAGAAAATCCCCACCCGTCCTTGACTTTCTGACTTGTGTTTCTAAACTTAACCTCATGGTTAAGTTTAATGAAGCCCTACTCGATCGCACCTTCGCGGCGCTCTCCGATCCCACGCGGCGCGCGTTGCTCACGCGTCTGTCCGGGCGTGAACTATCGATCAGCGAACTCGCCGAGCCGTTTGCCATGTCTTTGCCGGCCGTGATGAAACACCTCGACGTGCTGTCGGAAGCCGGTCTGATCACCCGCAGCAAGACCGGGCGAACGGTGGCGTGCCGTCTCGCGGCCGGACCGATGGAGGACGCGATGACGTGGCTCAGCCGTTATCAGCGTTTCTGGTCGGCATCGCTCGCTGGTCTCGTCGCTTTCGTCGAACCGGAGGAAGTCCCATGTCCGCCCACGCCAGCCTCACCCTCCAGCGGCGTCTCAACGCCACGCCCGCGAAAGTCTTCCGCGCCTGGACGGAACCGGCGCAACTGATCAGGTGGATGAATCCCGGCGACACGCCGGTGGTGCGCGCCGAACTGGATGCACGCGTCGACGGCCGCTACTCGATCGTGTATCGCAAGGCGGATGGCCGCGAGCTCGAGGCGAATGGCCAGTATCTGGAGGTGGTCCCGGATCGCAAGCTCGTGTTCACCTGGCGATGGCGTCACGACGCGGAACATGAATCGCTGGTCACGGTGCTGCTGGAGCCGGATGGCGACGCCACGTGGCTGACGCTCACGCACCAGCGCTTCACCGACGAAGCGCAGGCCGACGATCATCGTCGTGGCTGGTCGGGTGGGCTCGATTCGCTGGAACGCTATTTCGCCTGAGCGCGCCTGAATGGGTTGGACGTATCTGATTCAGCCTGCACCTTGCAGGAAAGGAGACGCAAATGGAGCCGCAGCACCGGATTGGATCGAGAGAGGAATGGCTGGCCGCGAGCCGTGCGCTACTGGTCGAAGAGAAGGCGCATATGCGCGCCGGCGACGAGCTCGCGCGCAAACGCCGCGAGTTGCCTTGGGTCAAGGTCGATAAGACGTATGGGTTCGATACCCTGCAGGGGCGCAAGACGCTGGCCGGGTTGTTCGACGGACGCAGCCAGTTGATCGTTTACCACTTCATGCTGGGGCCGGATTGGGAGGAGGGCTGCGTGGGCTGCTCGTTCGTGTCCGATCATATGACCGGCATCGTCACGCATCTCGAGCATCACGACGTGTCGTACGTGACCGTCTCGCGCGCGCCGCTCGCGAATATCGAGGCGTTCAGAAAACGCATGGGCTGGGCGTTTCCGTGGGTGTCGTCGAACGGCAGCGATTTCAATTTCGACTATCACGTGTCGTTCACACCCGAAGAGGTGGCGAGCAGAAAGGCGTTCTACAACTTCACCGAGACCGATGTCGGGATCGACGAACTGCACGGCCACAGCGTCTTCTACAAAGATGAACGCGGCGACGTCTACCACACGTATTCCTGCTACGGCCGCGGCGACGAACGGTTCATCAACACCTACGCCCATCTCGACGTCACGCCGAAAGGCCGCGAGGAAACGACAGGCATGACGGACTGGCTCAGGCATCACGACCGCTACGAAGATGAAAAACCCAGCGGTGGTTGTGCGGCGTGCGGTACGTGATATAGCACGCTTCGACTCGACTAGACTCGACTCAAGCGGAGCCGTCAGGCACCCTGACGTCCCGCGTCGTAAAACAACGCGAACAGCTCCGACTGCGAGTTGACGTTGAGTTTCGTATAGATATGCTTCTTGTGCGCGCGCACCGTCTCGAACGAGATGGCGAGTTTCTCCGCGATTGCGCGTGTCGAAAACCCGCTCAAGGTCAGCATGGCCACTTCGACTTCGCGCGCGGTGAGCGCGGCGCGGCCGCCTGCCGACGCGACCTGCGCGAACCGTGCCGCGTAAGCGGGGGTGTCCGCCGGCGTGTCCGCCTGCAAGGGGATCTGCGCTGCGCTGTCGGCCAGGTTCTCGCCGAACTGCGCTGGCAACGGCGGCGCGTCGAACGTTTCATAAGGCAAACGCTGCCGCAACAACGCGATCACCCATGGCGCGCACAGCGCGAGCACGGCAAGATCGCGCTCGCCGTATCGCTGCGTCGCGCCCAGCGAAAACGCGAGCGTGTGCCGGGCGTCGATCATGTAGTTGAAATGCACCTCGTCGCCCACGATGTTTTTCCTGAAGTACCGCTGGTAGTACTCGGTCATCGAAAAGTTGTCGGGCGCGACGTCGGCGAGCGTGACGAAGCCCGAGGCGGGTTTGTCGGTGGCGGCGATATAGAACGGATCGAGTTGATACAGTGCGGCCAGGTAGTCCTGGAACATCGCGTCGACGGCGCCGTCCGGTGTGGGCGATTCGGCGCATACGAGCGGCGCTTCGCCGGGCGTGAAGCGTAACGCGACCCAGTTGTCGAACGCGACGTAGCGTTCGAGCGCGCGCGTGAGGCGTGTCCAGAATTGCGCGCTATCGAGCGCTTCGATAACCGCGCCGATCTCGCGATGAAAGGCCAGATCGCGCCATTCGAGTTCCATGCGTGCTCCGATGAGGGTAACCCAGCAGGGTAATTACGAACAAAAATATGTCTGGTAATAATAGGCCCAAGCTGGTCGTGGGCGGCTGATATGAGACGCGGTGTAACGCGGAGACGCAATAGCTCGCGGCAATCTTCATGGGACTGGAGTAAGCGCTGAAGCGCTAACTCTGGTCGACCGCAACAAGTGCATGGGATCAGAGTAAGCGCTGAAGCGCTAACTCTGGTCGACCGCAACAAGTGCATGGGACCAGAGTAAGCGCTGAAGCGCTAACTCTGGTCGACCGCAACAGGTTGCATGGGATCAGAGTAAGCGCTAAAGCGCTAACTCTGATCGACCGCAACAAGTGCATGGGACCAGAGTAAGCGCTAAAGCGCTAACTCTGGTCGACACGGAGACACAATGATTCAACTTGAACTCGCGCAAATCCCCATCGTGGACGGCGCAACCGGCGTGAGCGGCGCGAACGTGCAACGCGTGCTGCACACCATCGGCCAGCGCGCGGCCGGCACCGATCTCATCGTGTTCCCGGAAACCACGCTGTCGGGTTTCCCGACGCGTCACAACATCCGCACGGTAGCGGAGCCGATCGACGGTCCTTCTCTCACCGCAGTGCGCCAGGCGGCGCGCGAAGCGCGCGTGGCGGTGGCCGTAGGCCTCGCCGAGCGCGACGGCAGCCGCTTTTTCAACACCACGGTACTGGTCGACGAATACGGCGAAATCGCGCTGCGTTATCGCAAGACCCACCTGTGGGCGTCGGACGTCGGCGTGTTCGAACCGGGCGAGCGCTTCGAGGTGTGCAGCTTCAAAGGCCTGAGCGTCGGCCTGCTGATCTGCTACGACATCGAATTTCCCGAAACGGCGCGCGCGGTCGCGTCGCTAGGCGCGGATCTGCTGATCGTGACCAACGGCAACATGGACCCGTTCGGGCCGGTGCATCGTCGCGCGATCGTTGCGCGCGCAATGGAAAACCAGATGTTCGCCGCGCTCGTCAATCGTATCGGTTCGGGCGACGACAACCTCTCGTTTCCCGGCGAGTCGGCCTTGATCGATCCGTTCGGCGACGTGGTGTGCGACGCGGGCCAGCAGGAAACCGTGCTGCGGGCCACGCTCGACCGCACGCGTCTGGAAGGCGCGCGTGAACACTACCGCTATCTGCACGACGCACGTATCGCCCTCGATCTCGCCACCGAAGACGGCGAAGACGGCCAGCGTGCACGCGTGATTCGCACGCGTTAAGGCCCATCGCGACCCAGCGCGGCGCGTCGATAACAAGAAAAACCCCGCGCGAATTCCGCGCATCCCGCAAGTCTGAACGACCCGGCTCGACCGGGGTGCGCCGCACATCGCGCCCTGGCGACGCTTGCCCATTTGCATGAGGAGACACCGCATGACTTCATCATCCGCCGCCGAACCCGCGGCCTCACAGAACACGCATCTGAAACGCACGCTCGGCCTGCCGTCGGTCCTGCTATTCGGCCTCGCCTACATGGCGCCGCTGATCGTCTACGGCACCTACGGCGTGCTGGCAAGCGCGAGCAACGACACCGCGGCGCTCGCCTATCTGATCGCGCTGATCGCGATCGCCTTCACCGCGCTCAGCTACGGCAAACTCGCGCGGCTCTTCCCGGTGGCCGGTTCGGCCTATACGTACACGCGTAAAAGCTTCAACCCGCACCTCGGTTTCATGATCGGCTGGGCGACTTTGCTCGACTATTTTTTCCTGCCGATGGTGATCTGGCTGATCGGCGCCGCGTATCTTAGCGCCGCGTTTCCACACATTCCGAGCTGGATCTGGATCGTCGCGTTTATCGTGCTGACCAGTGCGCTGAACATTCTCGGCATCGAACTGGCGAACCGCTTCAACATCGTGCTGATGGTCGTGCAACTGGCGATCGTCGCGCTGTTCGTCGTGCTGTGCTGCCATTACGTGACGGCCGCATCCGGTCCCGGCGGCCTGTTGTCGGTCGAACCGTTCTTCAAACCGCACGTGCCGTTTTCGGCGACCATGGCGGGCGCCGCGATTGCCGCCTACTCGTATCTCGGCTTCGACGCGGTGTCGACGCTCACCGAAGAAACCGTTGCGCCTGAGAAGACCATGCCGCGCGCCATTGTGCTGATCGCCCTGATCGGCGGCGCGATCTTCGTGATAGCGGCCTACACGGTGCAGCTCGCGCATCCTGGCGCGGTCTTCAAGGACCCGGATTCCGCGGCCTTCGAAGTGGCGCGCAAAGTGGGCGGCGATCTGTTCGTGACGGTGTTTCTGGCCGGCTTGATTCTCGCGCAGTTCGCGTCGGGTATTTCGGCGCAGGCGAGCGTGGGGCGTCTGCTGTATGCGATGGGGCGCGACGAAGTGCTGCCGAAGCGCATCTTCGGTTTCGTGCATCCGAAGTTCAAGACGCCGGCGCTGAACATCGCGATCGCGGGCGCGATCGGTCTCGTGGCGTTGAAACTCGATGTGGCGACCTCGACCTCGTTCATCAACTTCGGCGCGTTTCTCGCGTTCACCGCGGTCAACCTGTGCGTAATCCGTCAGTTCTTCAACGCGAAGGGTACGGCGAATGCGATGGGGATTGTCGGCGGCCTGCTGTTTCCGCTGGCCGGCGCGATCGCCGACGTGTGGCTGCTGGTGAGTCTCGAGAAGACCGCGCTGGTGCTCGGGGCGGTGTGGTTCGTGCTCGGCCTGTGCTATCTCGGCTGGATTACGCGCTGGTTTCGCGAGGCGCCGCCGGAAGTCGCGGTGTGATGTAAGCGTGGGTGCGCTCGCGTGGATAGCGTAGCCGCCGTGATGGGCCCATCAAGCCCGTGGAAAAGCGTACGACGCCGCATTGCGCGGCGTCATGCTCGAATGCTCAAAGCGCCATGTCGAAAGCGGGCTTGAGAAACAGTTCCATGGCCATCACGGCGAGGCCCATTGCGGCCGCCGCCAGCGTCAACGTGCCGTACTCGTCGTAGCGTGCATCGTAAAGACACGCCAC
Source organism: Paraburkholderia bryophila (assembly GCF_003269035.1). Taxonomy (GTDB): domain Bacteria; phylum Pseudomonadota; class Gammaproteobacteria; order Burkholderiales; family Burkholderiaceae; genus Paraburkholderia; species Paraburkholderia bryophila. The sequence goes on from NZ_QLTK01000048.1 coordinate 10,140, forward strand.
GACGAAGAGTATCGCCAGCAGGTTCGTCAGCCAGTCGAAATTCAGCGCCAAAGTCATCGATCAAATCCGGGCTCAGGGGCGACTCGCAGAATCGAATCGCACGATCAGTTGAGCGCGATTCTAGCGAGGTGAGCTTACGAATTCGCAACGGCGCCGCTTACACGGATTACGTTTTCGCGGGGGGACGTCCCGAAGAAAATCCCGCCCGGGCCATCACATCATGTCGTGCTCGATCCAGTCGATCACCGAGCTGCGCTTCGGCTGCCAGCCGAGCAGTTTGCGTGCGCGCACACCGCGCACGCGGCTGTTCGAACCGAGGCCGTACGAGGCCATTTCGTAGCCCCATTCCTTCTGTGCTTCGTCGAGCGGCCAGTCTTGCGGGTCGCCGAGTTTCATCGCGCGCGCGATAGCCGCGCTCATGTCGCGGAACGACGCTTCGCCGCTTTCGACAAAATAGAACGTGCCGGCCGGCGTTTTCTCGAGCGCGAGTCGATACAGTTCGGCGACGTCGTCGATATGCACGTTCGACCAGATGTTGCCGCCGCTGCCCACATGACGCACCACGCCGCTCTTCTGCGCCTGCCGCACGAGGCGCGGCAACTGCACGCTGGCGCTGCCCGGCACCGCGCCGTGACCATAGATCAGCGTATTGCACAGCACCGCCGAGCGGATGTTCTGGCGCGCGGCGTCGAGCACGAGCTGATCGATCGCGACGCGCGCCGCTTTGTCGGCGGTCGGTGTGGGCAGCGCGTCTTCGTGATAGATGCGCGACTGGCCCGCTTCGCCACCCGACGCATCGCCGACGATGCTCGATCCGCTGGTATGCAGCAACACCTTGCCGGAACCGGCGAGTCCCTCGATCAACGCTTTCACCGCGCCTTCATGGTCGCTGCTGGCGGCGTTGATGACCGCGTCCGCGGCTTGCGCTTCGGCGCTCAGCAGCGCGCGGTCGTCGAGCGTGCCGATTACCGGCTCGATGCCGAGGCGTTGCAATTCAGCGGCCTGGTCGGGATTGCGGATCAGGCCGCGCACGCCGTGGCCGGCGCGCGCCAGATGCGCTGCAATCGACCCGCCGATAAAACCGCTTGCGCCTGTAATGAAGATCTTCAAGACGTTCTCCTGGTAGAGCCTGGTTGATCCTGGTTGGAAACACGATGACAGGCAGCCAGTATCCGTCGTCTGGATTCTCGCAAAAAGCGTGTTAGTCTCAAATCAATCTTGACTTGAAATCAACAATGAAAACGTCCACGGATGAGCTGCTGGTGTTCGTCACCGTGATCGACAGCGGTTCGATCACCCAGGCAGCGGAGAAGCTGGAGCAGACGGTGTCCGGCGTGAGCCGCGCGCTCTCGCGCCTTGAACAGAAGCTCGACACCGCGCTGGTGCGGCGCACGACTCGCCGCCTGCAACTGACCGAAGAGGGCGAGGCGTTCCTGCAGCGCGCCCGGGCGATTCTCGCGGCGCTGGAAGAGGCCGAGGAATCGGTCACGCGCGGACGAGGGCGGCCTTCCGGGCGCTTGCGGGTGGACGCGGCGTCGCCGTTCATGCTCCATTGCGTCGCGCCGCATATGAAGGCGTTTTCCGCGCTGTATCCGGACGTGCGTCTGGAGTTGACCAGCAACGAGCGGATCGTCGATCTGCTGGAGCAGAAGGTGGATATCGCGATCCGGATCGGCGCGCTGCAGGATTCGACGCTGCATGCGCGCGCGTTGGGCAGCAGCAAACTGCGGGTGCTCGCGAGCCCGGCGTATCTGGCCGAATATGGCGAGCCGAAGTCGGTGGAGGCGTTGCGCGCGCATCGATTGATCGGTTTCACGGCGCCGGAGCATTTGAACCGCTGGCCGTTGCGCGAAGGGCGCAAGGCCGGCGCCGAGTCGTTCCGGATCGAACCGTCGATCACCGCGTCGAGCGGCGAAACCTTGCGGCAACTGGTGTTGTCGGGCTGGGGCGTGGCCTGTCTGGCCGACTTCATGACCGCCGCCGACGTGCGCGACGGCCGCCTCGTGCCGATTCTCGGCAACCTGCTGCGCGACGAGCGGCAGCCGGTGAGCGCGGTGTACTACCAGAGCGCGTCGTTGACCGGGCGCGTGCAGTGCTTTCTGGACTTCATGGCGGCGCGCGTGAAGCTTTAGCGGCGCGTTTCGCGTTGTGCGTTCAGCCGGCTCTCCTATAACTCTTGCATTGGAGCGGCAGTTGGGCGGTGTGCCTGTCTGGTCAGGTTTGAAGCCGCCGCATGGCGGCTTTTTGTCCACTTGGCGCGTCGTATTTTGGACGTGTATATACAAGTCAGGCATGACGGGAACGGCTCACATGCAAGACAGGCCATCGCCCGACACGGCCGGCGTCCGCGACACTATGCCGGATAGCGCTTGCCCTAATGGAAACTCCCAGGCCCGGACGATTAAAAACAAGTTGTATATACAAGACCGTCCCGCTAGACTTGTCTCAAATTGTATAGACAGGAACACACACCATGATGATTCTGAAGCCCGGCCACCTGACCCTCCCGCAATTGCGCCAGATCGCTCGCGAGCACGTCGCGCTGCAACTCGATCCCGCCAGCCACGCCGCCATCGACGCCTGCGCGCAAGCCGTTGCCGATATCGCCGCGAAGGGCGAGCCGGCCTACGGCATCAACACCGGTTTCGGGCGCCTCGCCAGCACGCATATTCCGCACGACCAGCTCGAACTGCTGCAACGCAATCTGGTGCTGTCGCATGCGGTCGGTGTGGGTGAGCCGATGTCGCGTCCGGTGGTGCGTCTGCTGATCGCGCTGAAGCTGTCCAGCCTCGGCCGCGGCCACTCGGGCATTCGCCGCGAAGTGATGGAGGCGCTGATCACGCTGTATAACGCCGACGTCCTGCCGGTGATTCCGGTCAAGGGCTCGGTCGGCGCATCGGGCGACCTCGCGCCGCTCGCGCACATGTCGGCGACGCTGCTCGGGGTCGGCGAAGTGTTCGCGAAGGGCGAGCGCATGGCCGCGACCGAAGGCCTCGCGCTGGTCGGCCTCAAGCCGCTCACGCTGCAAGCCAAGGAAGGCCTCGCGCTACTGAACGGCACGCAGGCGTCGACCGCGCTCGCGCTCTACAACATGTTCGCGATCGAAGACCTGTACCGCACCGCGCTGGTGGCGGGCGCTTTGTCGGTGGACGCGGCGGCTGGTTCGGTCAAGCCGTTCGACGCACGCATTCACGAACTGCGCGGCCATCAAGGCCAGATCGACGCGGCCACGGCTTACCGTGCGCTGCTCGACGGTTCGGGCATCAACGTCTCGCATGCCGATTGCGACAAGGTGCAGGACCCGTACAGCCTGCGCTGCCAGCCGCAAGTCATGGGCGCGTGTCTGGACCAGATGCGCCACGCCGCCAACGTGCTGCTGCTCGAAGCCAACGCGGTCTCCGACAATCCACTGATTTTCCCGGACACCGGCGAAGTGCTGTCGGGCGGTAATTTCCACGCCGAGCCGGTCGCGTTCGCCGCCGACAATCTCGCGCTCGCCGCCGCCGAAATCGGTGCGTTGGCCGAGCGCCGCATCGCGCTGCTGATCGACGCGACGCTGTCGGGTCTGCCGCCGTTCCTCGTGCGCGACGGTGGCGTGAATTCGGGCTTCATGATCGCTCACGTGACGGCCGCTGCGTTGGCGTCGGAAAACAAGACGCTCGCGCATCCGGCTTCGGTGGACTCGCTGCCCACGTCCGCGAACCAGGAAGACCACGTGTCGATGGCGACGTTCGCCGCGCGCAAGCTCGGCGATATCGCCGAAAACACCGCGAACATCCTGTCGATCGAATTGCTCGCCGCCGCCCAAGGTGTCGATCTGCGCGCGCCGCACAGGACCAGCCCGAGCCTGCAAAAAGTGATGGACGTGGTGCGCAAGGACGTCGCGCATTACGAACTCGATCACTACTTCGCGCCGGATATCGCGGCGGTCACGAAGCTCGTGCAGAACGGCACGATCGCGAAGCTCAGCCCGTTCGCGTTCGTCTCCGAGCAGTAAGCCACAGGTACGCACCCGACTTGCAAAATTCGCTCACGCAATCCACTCACGCATTCAAGCCGAGCACGTCAATGAACGCACCCGCCTATCAGGGTATCAAGGACTTCATCCTCGCGCGCATTCACGCGGGCGAATGGGCTGAAGGCGACCAGGTGCCGTCGGAAAACGAACTCGCGCGTGAGTTCAGCGTGGCGCGTATGACGGTGAACCGCGCGTTGCGCGAGTTGACCTCGGAGCAGGTGCTCACGCGGGTGCAGGGGTCGGGCACGTTCGTGGCGCGCCCCAAGTACGAATCGACGCTGGTGGCGATCCGTAGTATTTCCGACGAGATCGTCGCGCGCGGTCATCGCTATCAGGCGAAGGTGCTGCACATCGGCGCAAGCATTGCCGACGCCGCGCTCGCCGAGGAGATGCAGGTGAGCGCCGGCAGCCCGGTGTTTCATTCGCGCGTGCTGCATTTCGAAAACGACGAACCGGTGCAACTCGAAGAACGTTGGGTCAATCCGGCGGTGGCGCCCGAATACGCGCTGCAGGACTTCACCAACACCACGCCGAACCAGTATCTCGTGCGGGTGGCGCCGCTGCAGCGCGTCGAGTACCGCATCGAGGCGCTGGCCGCCGACGCCGACACGCGCGAGCTTTTGACCATGGACGAACTCGAACCGTGCCTCGTGCTGCACCGGCGCACGTGGTCGCAAAGCCAGGTCGCGTCGATCGCGAATCTCTGGCATCCCGGCAGCCGCTATCGCTTCACCGGACATTTCTGATTCACCGTTTCCCCGACTCCTTTTCCGAACCTCTCCCGACCATCTTCAAGCTTTCCGAGGGCCATCATGAACAACCCGAAGCATATCGACCCGCGTCTCGATCCCACCCGCACCATCCGTGCTCCGCGCGGCGCGGAAAAGACCTGCAAGACCTGGATCGCGGAAGCGGCGTACCGGATGATCCAGAACAATCTGGACCCGGAAGTCGCCGAGCATCCGCATGCGCTGGTCGTGTACGGCGGTATTGGCCGGGCCGCGCGCAACTGGAATTGTTTCGATCAGATCCTCGCGTCGCTGAAAGATCTGAATGAAGACGAAACCCTGCTGATCCAGTCGGGCAAGCCGGTCGGCGTGTTCCGCACGCATGCCGACGCGCCGCGCGTGCTGCTGGCAAATTCGAATCTGGTACCGCATTGGGCGACGTGGGAACACTTCCACGAACTCGACCGCAAGGGCCTGATGATGTACGGGCAGATGACGGCGGGTAGCTGGATCTATATCGGCAGCCAGGGGATCGTACAGGGCACCTACGAGACCTTCTTCTCGGTGGCGAACCAGCATTTCAACGGCGACCCGAAAGGCCGCTGGATCCTCACCGGCGGTCTCGGCGGCATGGGCGGCGCGCAGCCGCTCGCGGCCACCATGGCAGGCTTCTCGATGATCGCGGTGGAATGCGACGAGACCCGTATCGACTTCCGTCTGAAGACGCGCTACGTCGATAAAAAAGCGCGGACGCTCGACGAAGCGCTCGCCATGCTCGACGCAGCGAAGCAGGCCGGCAAGCCGGTGTCGATCGGTCTGGTAGGCAATGCGGTCGACGTGTTCGCCGAATGCGTGGCGCGCGGCATCACGCCGGACTGCGTGACCGATCAGACCAGCGCGCACGATCCGATTCACGGCTACCTGCCGCAAGGCTGGACGGTGGAAGATTGGCGCGAACGCATGAAGACCGCGCCTGACACCATCGTCACGCCGGCCAAGCAATCCATGGCCAGGCAGGTGCAAGCCATGCTGACGCTGCAGGAACGCGGCGCGGCCACGCTCGACTACGGCAACAACATTCGCCAGATGGCGCTGGAAATGGGCGTGGAAAACGCGTTCGATTTCCCGGGCTTCGTGCCGGCCTATATCCGCCCGCTGTTTTGCGAAGGCAAGGGCCCGTTCCGTTGGGTCGCGCTGTCGGGCGATCCGGAAGATATCTACAAGACCGACGCGAAGGTCAAGGAATTGATCCCCGACGATCCGCATCTGCACAACTGGCTCGACATGGCGCGCGAACGGATCGCGTTCCAGGGTCTGCCGGCGCGGATCTGCTGGGTCGGCGTAAAGGACCGTTATCGTCTGGGTCAGGCGTTCAATGAAATGGTCAGGAACGGTGAGCTGAAAGCGCCGATCGTGATCGGCCGCGACCACCTCGACACCGGCTCGGTGGCGAGCCCGAATCGCGAAACCGAATCGATGAAAGACGGCTCCGACGCAGTCAGCGACTGGCCGCTGCTCAACGCGCTGCTGAATACGGCAGGCGGCGCGTCGTGGGTGTCGCTGCATCATGGCGGCGGCGTCGGCATGGGCTTTAGCCAGCACTCAGGTGTGGTGATCGTCGCGGACGGCACGGATGCCGCGAAGGAGCGCCTCGGCCGCGTGCTGTTCAACGATCCGGCGACCGGCGTGATGCGTCACGCGGATGCGGGTTATGAACTCGCGCAGGAAACCGCACGCGAGGCGGGTCTGCATCTGCCGATGCTGGGCCGTTGAACATGGCTGACGTCGGCAGCATGGCCAGCGTCACGCTGATTCGCGGCGCCGACCTCGTGGCGGCGTCGTGGAAGAACGGCGGCGGCGTCACGCGTGAAGTGGCGGCAGTGCCCGAGCAGGCGGGACTCGATAGTTTCGTGTGGCGCGTGAGCATTGCCGATGTCGCGCAAGCGGGGCCGTTCTCGCGTTTCGCGGGCATCGATCGCACGCTCGTGCTGTTGTCCGGCGCGGGCATGATGCTCGATGAAATCGCCGAGCCGGGAAATGAGCGGGAGGGCGAAGCGGCATCGAGCGGCGTCGCAAATGTCGCGAAGACGCATGCGTTGACGCAGCCGCTCGACCTTGCGCGCTTCGCCGGCGAGACCGCGATCGACGCGCGCCTCGTCGACGGCGCCACGCGCGACTTCAATCTGATGGTGCGACGTGGCGCCGCGCGCGGCGAAGTCGAGGTCTGGCGCGGCACGACACAACACGCTTTATCCGCCGACGTCGTGTTGCTGTACTGCGCTGAAGGCGCCGTATCGGTGAGCCTCGGCGATGCGGCCGCGCAGCCGCTCGCCACCGGCGACACGCTGCGCGTCAACGCGCCGGACGCGCTGCACTGCGCGGTTCAAGGCGCGGGCGCCTTGCTCACAATCCGCCTCCACTACGAACGATGACGACGTTTCGCGGGCCCGCGCCGCGATATCCAGGCGCGCGCACGCGAACCACCACAGACACGCAACGAGCTGCAACGAGCACGCGATGAAGCAAACCGTCTGGCATCACCTGAAACTGTGCCCGCAGGGCAATCCTCACCATACGCTGTCCGACGCCGCGATCGCTGTCGAAGCCGGCCAGATCGTCTGGCTCGGCACGGCTGCCGAACTCCCCGAGCAGTACGCCGCCTGGCCGCGCGAAGATCTGCACGGCGCCTGGGTCACGCCAGGGCTCGTGGATTGCCACACGCATCTGGTCTACGGCGGCCAGCGCGCGGATGAATTCGCGCAGCGGCTCGCGGGCGTCGGCTATGAAGAAATCGCGCGGCAGGGCGGCGGCATCGTCTCGACGGTGCGCGCCACGCGTGCCGCGGACGAAGCGTCGCTATTCGCGCAATCGGCTGCGCGGCTCGAACCGTTGCTCGCCGAAGGCGTGACGGCGATCGAAATCAAATCCGGCTACGGCCTCGACCTCGCCAGCGAGCGCAAGATGTTGCGCGTCGCGCGTCAATTGGGCGAACGCTATCCGGTAACGGTCTATACGACGTTTCTCGGCGCCCATGCGTTGCCGCCCGAATTCGCGGGCCGCGCTGACGCCTATATCGACGAAGTCTGCAACGCGATGCTGCCCGCGCTCGCCGACGAAGGTCTCGTCGACGCGGTCGACGTATTCTGCGAGCGCATCGGTTTTTCGCTGGAACAAAGCGAGCGCGTGTTCAACGCCGCGGAGCGTCACAAGCTGCCGGTGAAGATGCACGCCGAACAGTTGTCGAACGGTGGCGGCACGGCATTGGCCGCGCGCCATCGTGCGCTGTCCGCGGATCACCTCGAATTTCTCGACGAAGCCGGCATCGCCGCGATGAAAGCGTCCGGCACGGTTGCCGTGCTGCTGCCGGGCGCGTACTACTTCATCCGCGAGACGCAACTGCCGCCGCTGGATTTGCTGCGGCGCTACGAGGTGCCGATCGCGATCTCGACCGATAGCAATCCGGGCACGTCTCCCACCACGTCGCTGCTGCTGATGATGAACATGGCGACCACGCTGTTCCGCATGACCGTGCCCGAGGTGCTGCAAGGCGTGACCACGCATGCGGCGCGTGCGCTCGGCAAAGCCGACACGCACGGTTCGCTGGCGGTGGGGCGTGCGGCGGATTTCGCGGTGTGGTCGGTCGACTCGCTGGCCGAGCTGGTTTACTGGATTGGCCGTCCGTTGTGCGCGCGAGTGGTGCGCGCAGGCGAGACCGTTTATACCCGTTAATACGCGCGTGAATTGAGCCAGGGCCTGAGAGATGACACAAGTAAATCAATCGCTGTTCGCCGAGCACGCGTACCTGCCGGATGGTTGGCACCGCAACGTGTTGCTGGAGTGGGACGCAAGCGGCACGCTGACGGCAGTCACACCGGATACCTCGGCTGTACCTGCCGGCGTGCGCCAAGCCGTCGGTCCGGTGCTGCCTGGCATGCCGAACCTGCATTCGCACGCATTCCAGCGCGCGATGGCGGGCCTCACCGAATATCGCGCCGCATCTGGCGCAGGTGCCACCGACAACTTCTGGAGCTGGCGCGACCTGATGTACCGCTTCGCCGCCCGCATCACGCCGGAGGGCCTCGCCGCGGTCGCGCAGTGGCTGTACATCGAAATGCTGAAGGCGGGTTATACGTCGGTGTGCGAGTTTCACTACGTGCATCACACGACGGACGGCAGCCCCTACGCGAATCACGCTGAACTCGCGCAACGCGTGGTGGACGCGGCGTCGGCGAGCGGCATCGGCATGACGATGCTGCCGGTGCTGTACCAGTACAGCGGCTTCGGCTCGCGCGCGCCGCGCGAGGATCAGCAGCGCTTCATCAATACGCCGGAGAGTCTGCTCGATCTGCTCGGCACGTTGCGCGCAGCACGTCCTGAAAGCGCGGCGTTGCGCTACGGCGTGGCGCCGCATTCGTTGCGCGCGGTTTCGGCGGATTCGCTGCGTACGTTACTCGGCGGGATCGATGCGAACGCACCGGTTCACATCCACATCGCCGAACAGACCGCCGAGGTCGACGCGTGCGTCGAAACCGAAGGTGCGCGCCCGGTGCAATGGCTGCTGGATCGCTTCGATGTCGACAGTCGCTGGTGCCTCGTGCACGCGACGCATGTCGATGCGAACGAAACGCTCGCGCTCGCGAAAAGCGGTGCGGTAGCCGGTTTGTGTCTGACCACCGAGGCGAATCTCGGCGATGGCCTGTTCCCGGCGCAAGAGTACCTGAACGCGCAAGGCCGCATCGGCATCGGCTCGGACAGCCATATCGGCGTCGACTGGCGTGCGGAATTGCGTCTGCTCGAATACGGCCAGCGTTTGACGCGCCGGCAACGCAACGTGCTGGCGTCAGCGCAGTCCACGCATGTGGCAGACCGTTTGTTCGACGCCGCGCTCGACGGCGGCGCGCAGGCCACGGGCCGCGCGGTCGGCGCATTGCAGGCAGGCCGTCGCGCGGACTGGCTGGTGCTCGACGCGGACCACGCGAGCATCGCCGAACATGCGCCGGGCGCATGGCTGTCGGGCGTTGTATTCTGCGAGCATGGCGAAACGCCGGTGCGCGACGTCTATGCGGGCGGCGTGCAGGTGGTCGAGAACCGCCGGCATCGCGACGAAGAGGGCGCTTACGCGCGCTATCGCGTGGCGCTCGCCGATCTGCTCAAATGACTGGCACACTGTCGCGAATCATCCCTCTCATCGATTCCGGACTGACATGACTGCATTGAACACTCCGCCGGTTGTCTCGCTGCATCGAGGCAGCTTGCCGTTGCTGATCTCGATCCCGCACATGGGCACGCAAATCCCGGCCGATATCGCCGCGACGATGACGCCGGTCGCGCAACGTACCGACGATTGCGACTGGCACCTGGACCGCTTGTATGCGTTCGCGAAGCGCATGGGCGCGTCGATTCTCACGCCGTCATACGCGCGCTATGTGATCGACCTGAACCGCCCGCCTGACGGCGCGAATCTGTATCCGGGCCAGGACACCACGGGCTTGCTGCCGGTCGATACGTTCGACAAGGAGCCTTTGTATCTCGACGGCCATCTGCCCACCGACGCCGAAATCGCCTGTCGTCGCGAGACTTACTGGCAGCCGTATCACGACGCGCTGACGAACGAACTGGCCGCGCTGAAAGCGCAGCATGGCAAGGTGTTGCTGTGGGAAGCGCATTCGATCCGCTCGCACGTGCCGCGTTTCTTCGAAGGTCGCTTGCCGGATTTCAATTTCGGCTCCTCGAACGGCGCGAGCGCGGCGGCGGGATTGGCCGAGGCATTGGCTGCCGTGGTCGAGCGGCACGGCGGCTATTCGGCGATCGCCAATGGACGTTTCAAGGGCGGCTATATCACGCGTCATTACGGGCAGCCCTTGCAAGATGTGCACGCGGTGCAACTCGAGTTGTCGCAGATCACGTATATGCAGGAGCAGATGCCGTATGCGTATGACGAAACGCTCGCCGCGAAGATCGAGCCCTTGCTCGAAGCACTCGTGACGACCGCGCTGGACCACGTCAAGGCGGCGTGACGCTCGGCTTGACGCTCGATGTAACACACGCATCGCACCCGCGATTCAAACACTTCTTCCTTCTCCACGCGGTTCATGACGCGATGCCTTGCATCGCTGTCATGTCCGCGTCGGCGCATACCTCGAAGGTGTAACAGCATGTGTCCGTGATTGCATGCTGCCGTTTTCGCGCAGAACGTATAGGGCGTCGCCGATGGCGACGTCACGGCCGCGTTTGCGCTGTCATGCATTCCGCGGCATAAAAAAAGCCCCGCTCGTGACGGGGCTTCATCGATGCACGTGCGCCGCCGGGGCGCCGGACGCCGTTAGTGGCAGCGCTTTTCCCAATGATGATGGACGCGTACTTTGTGGCAGACCGGATGATGCTCGTAAGCCTGTGCGGGAGCGATCGCGCTCAAGGCTGCGACGGCGGCGGCAACGGAGAGGACAAATTTCTTCATTACAAAATCCTTAATTCAAGTGGTGGCGCTATCACTGCAGCACGACGCGTGCCGCAACGAGTCCTTAGCATGCCACACCCTGCGCGACGGGCGTATGAACGCGTGATGAATCCGTCGGTCAATGAATAACGGCTCCGGCCGCAAGCCGTTAGCTGTGGCGGCTCACAGCGTTCACAGCGCGATGACGCGACATGACGTGTAATTTCCACAACGCCGTGCGGCATGCGATGTAACACAGGGATTGCTCCGCGCGCCGCACAGCGACTACCCTTTCAAAACGATGACGCGTGCAAACGCGGCATCCCCACATCGGGCCATAAGATGGAAGACCCAGCGATGGAAGATTCCGACGAATTGCTGCTCCCGGTCTGGCGAGCGAACCTGGTGCTGTTGACCCGCGAGGTCGGTGCGGCGACCCGTCTCGCGCGCATGATGACCTTCTCCGCGAGCTATCTGAAACTGATGTTGTCCGGCCAGCGCGAATTCAGCGAGGAATTCGTGCGCGGGATCGAAGCGGTCACGGGTTTGCCGAACGGCTGGATGAACGCGCCGCATGTCGAGCAGGACATTCCGCCCGCTGCGCGCGAAGCGATCGACAACGAACAGCCGCTCGCACGCTTTCGCGGCACCGCGCATCCGGTGCGGAAAAAGACCGTGCTGCGGCCGCCGGAACCGATTTTCGGCCAGCCGGCGGCGGCCAAACGCGTCGAGGAAGAAACGCTCGACGCCGAAGCCCACCGGCGCCAATTGCATCTACGCAAGGTGCGCGATCTGGCGATCCAGGACGTGCGGCGTTTCGAGCGGCACTTAAGCCATGCGCCGGTCGAACTGACGGCCTTGCGCGCGAAAGTGGAGGACGTGATCGCCGCCGCCGATCTCGACGATCCGATCCAGGCCGATCTTGCCGGACGGCTGGAGCAGATCGAGAAGCATCGCCATTTGCTGTTGCGGCATGTGGAGCGCCTGCAGGCGTTGCTGGCGCAAATTGGCGAAGGCGAGTGACGGCCGGTCGGGTTTTTGGGCGGCTATCAGGTCGGCGCTCAGGTCGGCACATAGGTCGGCGCTTAGGCAGTCGCTCAGGCAGCCAATCACACAGCCTCTCAGGCAGTCACTCAGATAGCCTCCAAGGCAGCCGCTCACGTCGCCTCCGCGCGCGCCGCGCCGGGTTGATCCGCGTCGCCGCCATGTTGACGTTGAGCGGTGCGTGCATGGTCGGCGCATTCGCCGACGAGACCGCCGCCTCGTCCGCCGACGACCTTGCGCCCTCGACGATGGAGCGCGACGTCCATCTGTTCACGATCCAGAAAGACGGCTCGATCGAAGAGCACGACGACACGATCCTGCGTGCCAATACCACGAGCGGCGTCGACGACATCGCGCAACGCTATGTGTGGTTCAACAAGGACATCGAGCAGGTGCAATTGCTGGCCGCCGAAACGCTCGACCCGAACGGCGTTGCGCATCCGGTCGGCCCCGAGGCGATCCGCGACGTGCAGGAGCCGCGCTCGGCCGGCGCGCCGAGTTTCGAGGACGGCGTGTTGCGCACGGTGATTTTCCCTGGCGTGGAACCCGGCTCGCGTGTGCATCTGGCGTTTCGCAAGACCCGCACGAAGCCTCTGCAGGCCGGCACGTTCGCGTATCTGGTCGAGCCGACGCGCGACCCCGTCGAGCTGCAACGTCTGATCTTCGACCTGCCCGCCGACGTGCCGCTCTATGCCGACGCGCGCGGCTACACCGCGTTGCCGCCGGTCACGGCCAAGGGTCGCACCCGCTACGAATTCGACTACCGGCACGGGCCTTACGCGCCGCTCGAAGCGGGCGCGGTGGGTTACGCGAACTGGGGCGACCGGCTGATGGTGTCGACGGTGCCGGACTTCGCGAGCTTTGCGGCGCGCTACCGCGGGCCCGCGCTCGACGCCACCATGAACGACCCCGCGATCGTCCGGCTGGCGCAGGAGCTAACTGCGGGCACCGCCGATCCGCGCGACAAAGCCCGCATTCTGTACGACTGGATGCGTCTGAATATTCGCTACGTGGCGTTGTTTCTCGGCGAGACGGCGGCGATTCCGCACAAGGCGATCGACATCCTGCATAACCGTTACGGCGACTGCAAGGACCACGTCGCGCTGTACGGCGCGTTGCTGGCGGCGGTGGGGATTCGCAGCGAGGCGGTGCTGCTCAACCTCGGGCCGTACTACAGCTTGCCGGCCGTGCCGGGCTACGGCAGCAGCGCGATCAATCACGCGATCGTGTGGATTCCCGAGCTGGCGTTGTACGCGGATACCACGGCGGGCGGTGTGGCGTTCGGTTATCTGCCGCCGAGCGTGATGGACCGGCCGGTGCTGCTGGTCGACGCCGGCGTGCTGTCGCGCACGCCGGCCACGCAGGTGCGCGAGCGCCAGGCGCGTCTGCAGATCGAGGTCGACGAACAAGGCTCGGCGACTTACGCCTACCGCGTCGAGGACACGGGCTACACGGCGGAGCTCGAGCGCAACACGTTCCGGCGCGCGACGCGGCAGCGCACCCAACTGATCGCCGCGAACCGGCTGTTGATGACGGGGCTGCACGGCACGGCGCAATTACGTACGGACGACGTCAGCGCCACGCACGGACCGTTCGCCACCTCGATGGAGGGCCGCGTGGCGCACTTCGTCTGGTCGGACGGGACCACGGCGGTGCCGGCGTTGACGAGTCTGTCGGGCGGCATGAGCTCGCAGGTGCAGGCGTGGCTGGCGGAGCCGGCGAGAACGCAGCCATGGGCCTGCCTGGGCGGCGCGTTCGACGAGACGCTGGAAATGACCCTGCCGCGCTTTGTCCGCGTGACGGATGTGCCGGTGGATACGTCGGTGCAGGACCGGTTTTTGACGTTCACATCCCGCTATATTTTCGATCCGTCGACGCGCGTGTTGCAGGTCCGGCGGCAACTGCGAGCCGCCTTCGAGCATCAGATGTGTACCGCCGACGAATTCGCCGCGCTGAAAGACGACCTCGTGCGAATCGAGCGGGACCTCGACGCCGAGCTGGTGGTCAAGGTGGCGAACTCAAAATAAACGTCGAAATAACGGCGCTCGCGCCACGGGGTTGGCACCGCGTGAAGCCACGCGGCGCCAACCCGTTTTTCAGGTCCTTAAAGCAGGCCGAAACCTCAGCCGCCGCTCTTGGTCACGATGGGTACCCACGCGCCGTTCTTGACCTGATAGAGCGTCGACGACCCGCTCTTCAATGCGCCCGTGCTATCGAACGAGATCTTGCCGGTCACGCCGTCGAAATCGATCGCCTTCAGCACCGGGCGATACACATTCGGCGTGTTCGATTTGGCCTGCTGCATGGCTTTGATCGCAGCCCACGCGCCGTCGTAACCGAACGGTGCGTACGACAGGATATCCACCCCGAAGCGCTTCTTGAACTTCGCGGAGAAGTCCTTGCCGCCCGGCAACTGCGCCAGCGGCCGCCCGTATTCCCAAGCCTGGGCGCCTTCCGCCGCGTCGCCGGCGAGCTTGATGAAGTCCTCGTCCATCACGCCGCCGCCGCCCACCAGTTGAGCGTTCAGGCTCAACTGCTTCATCCGCTTCGCGAAGCCGGCCGCCTGCGTGTCCAGGCCGCCGAAGAACACCAGATCGGCATTGGTCGATTTGATCTTGGTGATCTGCGTACTGAAGTCGACCGCCTTGTTGTCGGTGTACTCGCGCGTCACGATGGTGCCGCCGTGCGCTTTCACCGCCTTCTCGAACTCGTCGGCCTCGCCCTGGCCGAACGCGGTCCGGTCGTCGACGATCGCGATGCGCTTGGCCTTGGTGACTTCGACGGCGTAGACGCCCGCGTTGCCGGCGTTCTGCGCGTCGGTGGAAATCACCATGAAGGTGTTCGCGAAGCCGCGCCCGGTGATGATCGGGTTGGTGGCGGCCGGGTCGATCACCGGAATGCCGGCCTGTTCATAAATTTGCGAGGCGGGAATCGTGGTACCCGAATTGAAGTGGCCCACCACCGCCGAGACGCCCGAATCCACCAGCTTCTGCGCGGCCTGCACGCCGATGCGCGGGTCGGCCTGGTCGTCCTCGGAGACGAGCTGGAATTGCGTGACCTGGTCGCCGATCTTGATCTTCTGCGCGTTGGCTTCCTCGATGGCGAGCCGCACGCCGTTTTCGAGGTCCTTGCCGTAGCCGGCGTTGGCGCCCGTCATCGGCGCGGCGAAGCCGATCTTCACCGTCTGGTCGGCGGAACCGGCCAGCGGCGCGAGTGCGAACAGGGCGCCGGCGATCAATGCGAGTGGTTTCAGCGTAGTGCGAAGACTCATGGTCTCTCTCTCCTTTCCATCGACAGTTTCAGGGTGTGTGAAAGCGGCAAGGCGGTAACGCTGGATCGGCGCGCAAGCAGGGTAAGGCATGGCGCACATCGCAAGACTACGAATGATCGGTCGCCATAAACAATGCTGGAATACGCGCAGTCGCTGCCACACGCCGGTTAATCTGGCGCGAATATAGAAAGCCAAATTGACGTCGTCTTGGCAGTTCGAGGCACTTTGAATGAGCATTTCGGCATAGGGCCCGCAGCGCATACGCTGGCGGCCTGTCGGCGCGGGCTCATGGATGCGGATTGCGGCACATGCTTAAGAAGCCGGCGCGAGCGCGCCGGCTGTGGAGCGGATGTTTAGTGCTCGCCTTGCTCGCGCAGCAACTCTTCGCGCAGACGCAGCAGCGGCGCCTTGGTGTCGTCGTCGGCCCATGTGTCGAGGTCGTCGATCGCGCGCTGGCAGCCGTCGAGCACGAGGTCGATATCCACCGGCACGCCGTTGTTCAGCGCGAACTCGATGGTCTCGGCGAACTGCTGGCATTCGTCCTCGCCGTAGGAGATGTCGAGGTTGTCCGCGATGACTTCGGCGATGTTGCTGCGGGCGCGATCGTCGGGCGTCACCATGTCGATGATGCCGCGTGCCACGGCCGGCGAGTAGTACAGCGCAATGTCGAGCCACTGCGCGGGATCGAAGTCGGCCTGATCGAACTGGTTCTCGAAGAACTCGATCGCTTCCTGTTCGTGGGTTTCGTCGGCGTCGACGCTGACGCACAACTGCTCAAAATATTCTTCCCGCTCGCTGCGGATATAGCCGTCCATCGATGCCTCGTCTGCTGAATGCCTGATGCCTGAAAAGTGGCGATGGGCGAGGGCATGCCGTGATGCCTCGTCCACGCGGCAAGCATTATAGGCGTGAGAGGACGTGAGACGCCGCGCGGCGACTTAAGCGCTGTCCGCCACCCACGCATCGAACCACTCGCGCGGCTGCGCGATTTCGTTCTGCGCGGCCACCAGTTCCAGCTCGTAACGCCCGGCTTGCCAGGTCGCCTTGACCACCGCATTCACGGCGGCCAGCGTGTGTTCGAACGCCGCGCGAATCGAATCGCCCAGCAGCGTGCGCGCGACGAACACCGCGCTCGTCAGATCGCCGACGCCGACCGGTTGACGCGCGAACGGGTAGAGCGGACGCTGGCCCATCCATGCCTCGCGTTCGGTGACGACCAGCATGTTGAAGCGGTCGGCCGGGCTGTTGCGGTCGAGCAGATGTTTGACCAGCACCAGCTTCGGCCCACGCGCGATCAGCTCGCGGCAGGCGGTCACCGCTTCTTCGAGCGTCTCGATCTCGCGGCCCGCGAGACGTTGCAGCTCGGTATGATTCGGCGCCATCGCGTCGGCCATGGCCGGCATGGTGCGCACCAGAAACTCCTGGATGCCCGGCTCGACCTTGCAGCCGCTCGCCGCGCCCATCACCGGATCGCAGAAGTACCAGGCGCGCGGATTGGCGGCCTTCACGGCCTTGACGATTTCCAGTACCGACTGGGCCTGCTCGGGAGTGCCGAGATAGCCGGACAGCACCGCGTCGCAACGCGGCAGCATGCCGATCGCGCCGATGCCTTCGACCAGCTCTTCCATTTGCGCGGCCTCGATCGCACCGCCGGTCCAATGGCCGTATTGCGTGTGGTTGGAGAACTGCACGGTATTGAGCGGCCAGACGTTGACGCCGAGGCGGCGGATCGGGAATTCGGCCGCGCTGTTGCCGGCGTGCCCAAACACGACATGGGACTGGATGCTCAGAACGTTTTTCGTCATGGTGTGGCCCGCGCAAGCGCTCGTGCGCGATCAGTGGAAACGGGAAGGTGCAACGCCTCGGCGTGATCCGGCAGGAGCCGGACGCCTCGTGCGGCGGGACTGCTTCAGATCATGCAAGAAAACTGCATGCCTTGCATGGTCAGGCAACAATACATGAGTTTGCCGCGCGCGAGTCGATCCGGCCCTGTGGTTGTTGCGCCGAACCATCAGACGGATGGCGGCTTGCCGAAAGATGCGCAAGGGCGGTTGAAGGCGCGCCGGCCAGGCGCGCGTGCCGACATCCGCTCAGGTGAGCTCGCGATACAACGCCAGATAGCGCTCGGCCGAGGCCCCCCAGCCGAAGTCCTGGCGCATGGCGCGCCGCTGCGTGGCCTTCCATTCGGTGCGGCGGTCGTATAGCGCGAACGCGCGGCGGATCGCGCTGCCGATGCCTTTCGGCTCGAACCGTTCGAACACGAAACCGGTGGCGAGGTCGTCGGCGAGATTTTCGAGCGATGCGTCGACCACCGTGTCTGCGAGTCCGCCCACGCAGTGCACCAGCGGCAGCGAGCCGTAGGCCAGCGCGTAGAGCTGGGTCAGGCCGCAGGGTTCGAAACGCGACGGCACCGCGATCACGTCGCTGCCCGCGACGATCGTATGCGCGAGCGTTTCGTCGAACCCGAGTTCCACCGCGACCGCTTCCGGATGCGCGTGCGCGGCCCGCTTCAGGCCGTTTTCGAGCGCCGGATCGCCCGTGCCGAACACCACCAGCTGGCCGCCGCGTTTGACGATTTCCGGCACCGCTTCGAGCAGCAGGTCGAGGCCTTTCTGTTCGGTGAGGCGGCTCACCACGCCGAACAGCAGCGCGTCGCTTTTCTGCGCGAGGCCGAAGCGCTTTTGCAGCGCTTCCTTGCAGCTCAGCTTGCCGGCGAGGCGCGTGGCGTTGTAGTGCGAGTCGAGCAAGGTGTCGCTGGCGGGGTTCCATACGGCATAGTCGACGCCGTTCAGAATCCCGCTCAGATCGTGCGAGCGATGACGCAGCAGTCCGTCCAGACCGCCGCCCTGCGCCAGCGTCTGGATTTCGCGTGCGTACGTCGGACTGACGGTCGTGATGCGGTCGGTGTAGTAAAGCCCGGCTTTGAGGAACGACAACTGCCCATAAAACTCGATGCCGTGCATCGTGAAAAAATCGTCCGGCAAGCCGAGCTGCGCGAACTGCTGCGCCGGAAACACGCCCTGATACGCGAGGTTGTGCACGGTAAACACGCAACGCGCGAGCGGCCGGCCCGACTGGCGCTCGGCCGCTTTCAGATAGGCGGGCGCGAGTCCGGCATGCCAGTCGTGCGCGTGGACGATCTGCGGCGTCCATGCCGGGTCGAGGCGCTGCGCCAGTTGGGCGGCGACCCAGCCGAGCAGCGCGAAGCGCAGCGCGTTGTCGCCGTACGGTACGTGCTCGTCGTTCAGATAGGGGTTGCCGGGCCGGTCGTACAGCGTGCTGGCGCGGATCACGTAGACGATCAGACCGTTCGAGGGCAGGGTGCCGCGTTCCAGCGTGACGTCCGGGGCGTCGAAGCGGCGGCCCAGGCGCGCCACCGGTTGCAGGTCGGCGAGCCCGGCGACCACTGCGGGAAAGCCCGGCAGCAGTACCCGCACATCGGCGCCGCGCTCGATCAGCGCGGGCGGCAAAGCGCCCGCGACGTCGGCGAGACCGCCTGTTTTGAGGAGGGGATACAGCTCGCTTGCGACGTGCAGGGCGCGTATCGTCATAGGCCTTTGTCTCGTTGCGGTGAGGGAATGCGGTGCGTCCGGCCTGTCGGCTTGGGGGCACATCACGGGCAATTCGGGGGCCGCCGGCGGCGACCCCGGCGGCCTTACTTCACCTTCTGCCGCAGCGCCTCGGGCGTGACCAGCACGACGCCGTCGTCGGTACGGTAGAAGCGTTCGGCGTCGCTCGCGGGATCTTCGCCGATCACCGTGCCGTCCGGAATCGCGCAACCGCGGTCGATCACCACCTTCTGCAGCCGGCAGCTCGCGCCGACGGTCACCTGTGGCAACAAGACTGCCTCACTGATGTTACAGAATGAACTCACTTTGACATTCGACGACAACACCGAGCGCGAGATCTGCGACCCCGAAATCACGCAGCCGCCGCACACCAGCAGATTGTTGCCCGTGCCTTGCAGCCCCTTCATGTCGCGCACGAACTTGGCGGGCGGCAACTGTTCCTGATACGTCCAGATCGGCCAGCTACGGTCGTACAGGTCGAGCGTCGGGATCGTGGAGGCGAGGTCGAGGTTGGCGGCCCAGTAGGCGTCGATCGTGCCGACGTCGCGCCAGTACGGCTCGACCTTAGGGTCCGACGACACGCACGACATGCTGAACGGATGCGCGATCGCCGTGCCTTGCGTGACGACGCGCGGCAGGATGTCCTTGCCGAAGTCGTGATCCGTTTCGATGCTGGAAATGTTCTCTTCGAGCAGCGAGTACAGATAGTCCGCGTTGAACACGTAGATGCCCATGCTGGCGAGCGCGACGTCCGGCCGGCCGGGCATGGCGGGCGGATCGGCGGGCTTTTCGACAAAGCCGGTCACGCGGCGGTTTTCGTCCACGGCCATCACGCCGAAGGCCACCGCGTCCATGCGCGGCACCTCGATACAGCCGACCGTGCAATCCGCGCCGCTTTCCGCGTGGTCGGCGATCATGCGCGTGTAGTCCATCTTGTAGATGTGGTCGCCCGCCAGCACCACCACGTACTTCGGCCGGATCGAGCGGATGATGTCGAGGTTCTGGAATACGGCGTCCGCCGTGCCGCGATACCAGTGAGCGCCTTCCACGCGTTGTTGCGCCGGCCACAGGTCGATGAACTCGCCGAATTCGCCGCGCAGGAAGCTCCAGCCGCGCTGCAGATGGCGCAGCAGCGAGTGCGCCTTGTATTGCGTCACCACCGCGATGCGGCGGATGCCGGAGTTCAGACAGTTGGACAACGCGAAGTCGATGATCCGGTACTTACCGCCGAAGTGCACCGCCGGCTTGACGCGTTTATTGGTGAGCGGCCCAAGCCGCGTGCCCCGTCCGCCCGCGAGGACGATGGCGAGGGTGGTACGTTGCAGATCGTTCAGCCGTGCCGGAGTGTCCATGTCTGTCTCCTTTGTCGACCGGATCTGGCGTGCGGGCTCCGGGTCGGCGCGTTGACGCTTCCCCAGGTCTCGTTGTGCTCGCTCCGGTCGTATGCAAGATGGTTGCTGGTTGGTATGTCCCGGATGTTTGGTCGCTTGTTCTCCGCGCTGATGATTGGTGCTGCCGGGCGGCGGCGTCTTCGCGGACCCGTCAGCTAGTTCTAGCACCGATTGGCCGCGAGCGCGTAGTCTGAATTGTGCGGAGGCTCGCCACCCGGCCCTGTTGCGCACGATCAACCCTTGCACGAAGCCGCTCCGTGCGGCACGACACATAGAGCGTGAGGTGGTGGGGCGCAATATGTGTGCCATCTCGGTGTGCGCCGTCTTTTGCTTCGTTTGCGGTCTGGCTTGAGGCTTCGCTCATACCCCACGCCGGTTGTCTTGCGGTCGGTTTGCCCGCTGGCTGCGGTAGCCTGCGCGTCAGGGTGCAGAGTCCGGTAGCGCGTCGTAGAATCGTGCGCTCGCGGCCGCGGTTCGGTGGGTGGCTTGCCTGAGGCGTCGACCGCGATGCTTCCCGTTACTTTCAGTTTGCAAAATATCCCGATGAGTTTTCCCCGCCGTTCCCTGCTCGCCATGTTGAGCGTTTGTGCGTTGACGGCGGCGTCCGCCGTGTTGGCTGCTTCGACGGGTTCGAGCGCTTCGACCGCCGCGACGGCCAGCGCCGCCGACGCTCCGGGCGCTGCCGCGGCGCCAACGCAAGCCGTTCAGGGTGTTCAAGCCAGCCCGGTGGCGGGCGCGGCGGCCGCCGCCTCCATTGCCGCCGACAACGCCGGTCCCGCCTACGGTCCCGAACTTCAGGGCTTCAACTATCCCGCGCCGGTCGAGCGATTCGACTTCATGTCGCAAGGCGTGGCGTTGCAGATGGCGTACATGGATATCAAGCCGGCCAATCCGAACGGCCGTACGGCGGTGTTGCTGCACGGCAAGAACTTCTGCGCGGCGACGTGGGACGCGACGATCCGGCGCCTGAGCGACGCCGGTTATCGCGTGATCGCGCCGGACCAGATCGGCTTCTGCAAATCGAGCAAGCCCGAGCGTTACCAATACAGCTTCCAGCAACTCGCGCGCAATACGCATGCGCTGCTGGCCTCGCTTGGCGTCGGCGACGCGACCGTGATCGGTCATTCGACCGGCGGCATGCTGGCGATCCGCTATGCGCTGATGTATCCGCGCGAGACGCAGCAACTGGTGCTGGTGAACCCGATCGGTCTGGAGGACTGGAAGGCGAAGGGCGTGCCGTCGCTGTCGGTGGATCAATGGTATGAACGGGAGCTGAAAACGACCGCGGACGGCATTCGCCGCTACGAGCAGTCCACCTATTACGCGGGTCACTGGCGCGCCGATTACGAGCCGTGGGTGCAGATGCTGGCGGGTATGTATCGGGGGCCGGGCAAGCAGATCGTCGCGTGGAATTCGGCTTTGTTGTACGACATGATTTACACGCAGCCGGTGGTGTACGAGTTGGGGCAGTTGAGTATGCCGACGCTGCTGCTGATCGGGCAGAAAGATACGACTGCCATTGGTAAGGATGCCGCGCCGCCTGAGGTGCGCGCGAAGCTTGGTCACTATCCGGAGTTGGGCAGGGCGGCGGCGAAGGCGATTCCGCATGCGACGCTGGTTGAATTCGCGGAGTTGGGGCACGCGCCGCAGATGCAGGATCCGCAGGCGTTTCATCAGGCGCTGCTGGATGGGATGGCGGCGGTGCCGGGGAATCGGTAGGTGGGGGGGGCTTGCGGATAGGCGGTTGTCGGCCACCTTCGGCAGTTCGAGAGCACGTGCGAGATCGTCAACAATTGCATCCTGCAATTTACAAACAAGCACATTACTGTAGGCGCAACCGCTTCACATCCTGCTGTGGAGGCGCGCCGAACAGCCGACTGTACTCGCGACTGAACTGCGAGGCGCTTTCGTAGCCGACTTGCATCGCGGCGATTCCCGCATCGACACCCAAGCTGAGCATCAGCTGCCGCGCTTCCTGCAACCGCAGCTGCTTTTGGTATTGCAACGGACTTGTTCCGGTGATGCTTCTGAAGTGCTGACGGAACGTCGAGGGACTCATGTGTGCGTGAGCGGCCAACTCATTTACCCGCATATCCTTCGAAAAATTCTGCTTCAGCCACGCAACCGCCCTTGCGATTTGTTGGCTCGGTGATCCATTGGCTGCAAGGTGCCGCAGTTGAGGTCCATGCGGGCCAGCGAGGAGTCGGACGACTATCTCCTGTTGATACAGCGGCGCTAGTTGTGAAGCCAAAACCGGTTGATCCAGCAGTTCGATCAGGCGAACAAGTACGTCAACCATCGCGGCATCGAGCGTTTCGATCGTGATGGGCGTGAAAGCGGGTGTTCGAGGTGGATCCGGCAATTGCATTTCCGCGGCTGTCTTCGCAATCTGGCTGTTGTCCAGCGTGAGCATCAGGCCGAGCATTGGCTCTTCAGCACTACCGCCGGTGACGTGTGAGATCACTGGCAGGTCGATGCTCACCAGCATCGACTGGCCGGGGCCGTAGTTCACTACCTCCGTTCCTATCAACGCTTGTTTATGACCTTGTGCAACTACGCCCAACCCTAGACTGAAGATGCAATGCAATGGCTCCGTTGGCCTCTTTCTGCGGTGAAGGGAAAGGGCTGATATCACCGTGGCGTAGTCGCCGTCAGACTGGGCAAAGCGCGCAATCGCTTGCGCGAGGCCGTCCATGCGGACCTTTGGCACACTGAACGGATCGGAAGCCCGATTATTCATGCGAAATCTCCCCCGCCAATAAGTTGAAGTCACTTTACTTCAACACGGTGGCATCCTCGAAGTTTTGCGCGTATTTCGTCAGTTTAGGCAAGAAGCACGGCGTTTTCGGCAACCTTCCCGAGCTCATACGCGCGACACTGGACCAGTCGAATTGAATTCCCTGTCCCGATGCCTGAGTTTCGGTTCGGCATCAAACACACAAAAGGATCAGTGCAATGAATACCAGGAAAGTTTGGCTTGTCACCGGCGCCGGGCGCGGCATGGGCGTAGAGATTGTCAAGGCTGCGATGGTAGCCGGTCACTACGTTGTGGCGACTGGCCGCGATGTTCAAAAGGTAAGGAACGCTATCGGCGATCATGACAATCTGTTGATTGCGCCCCTTGACGTGACCAGTCCGGCCGACGCCAATGCCGCCGTCGAATCTGCCGTTCAAAAGTTCGGGCGCATCGACGTCCTGGTCAACAATGCCGGCAACTTCTACGGTGGTTTCTTCGAGGAGCTTAGCCCAGGCCAGGTTCTTAGCCAGATGGAAACACTGCTGTTCGGTCCGATGAATGTTACGAGAGCCGTGTTGCCGGTGATGCGCAAGCAGCGCTCTGGCCTCGTGGTCACGCTCTCATCGGTGGCTGGGATTACGGGCCTCGGCTTCTGCAGCGCGTATGCTGCTGCGAAGTTTGGCATTGAAGGATGGATGGAGTCGCTGGCACAGGAAATCGCTCCCTTTGGCATTCGCACTATGCTGGTAGAGCCGGGGTTTTTCCGAACAGATCTCCTGAGCGCAGACTCAACAACCTATGCAGAGCTTTCGATCGAAGACTACGCCTCGCGCACCGCTGAGACCGTGGCCGCGTGGAAGGGTATGAACGGCAAGCAAGGGGGCGATCCTGCCAAGCTTGCCGTAACGCTCGTGGAGCTGACCGCACAGGATGAGCCTCCAGCGCGGTTCGCCGCAGGCGCGGACGCTGTCGAGGCCCTTGAGGGCAAGGCGAATACGTTGCTCGCTCAGGCGAATGCTCACCGCGAGTTGTCCTCATCCCTCTCATATTCTTCGGAATAAATCGAGCGTTGCTGCTTTCGGCGATTCTTCGCGTCCTTGCAATCAATAAGCAAGGTCCGCTGCGGAGTAAGTTGAATGGCCGCAACGGGTGTGCGCCGTGAAAAAGTGGCGCTTTCCAGCGGGTGCAAGCCCCGCCCGGCAAATGCTCCAGCCGGAAGCAACCGGAGCAGCTATGGAGGCAACGAAGTGGCTGAAGCCTT
>NZ_QLTK01000049.1 GCF_003269035.1 Paraburkholderia bryophila
CTGAGAGGCCACAGTACGTTTCTTTTTCATGATCGGCATATCCATGATATTCATCCTTCATGATATGCCTCGCCCACAAAATCACGGATAGGTCCGAAATCGTCCACACGCTGAATGCGGGCGGCCTCTCGGCCGAAGTGACGGACAGCGGCCACCAAGGCATCTCGCGCCTGATGAGCACGGGCTACGACGCGGTAATCCTCAGCCGGACGCCGCCGGATCTCGACGGGCTGAGCGTTCTGGCAACGCTGCGCGGCATCGGCGCGCAATCGCCAGTCCTGATGGTGAGTCCCGTAGCCGATGTGCATGAACGCATCGAAGGCCTGCGCGCCGGCGCGGACGACTATATGTCCATGCCGTTCTCGTTCGACGAAATGCTCGCCCGCATCGAAGTGCTGCTACGGACACGACCCTCGCTTAAAAAAGAAGTGCAACCGATGTTGCGCGTCGACTCATTACGTCTCGACCTCGTGAAGCGAACGCTCATGTTCCAGCAGAGCAAACTCCGTATGCAACCGACCGAATTCCGCCTGCTCGAATTCATGATGCGGCACGCGGGCCAGGTACTGACACGCAGCATGATTTTCGAAGCCGTGTGGGACCGCCATTTCGATCCCGACACCAACCTGATCGACGTCCATGTTGCGCGTCTGCGAAAAAAAGTCCGCGAGCTTGGCGCGCAACAAATGATCCGGACCGTACGCGGCTCCGGTTATCGATTCGGCTAGCAACGCCACCAAGGCGCCCCGCAATACACGCTCACACGGGGCAACAGGCAAAAGCTCAACGAAGGCGACACCGAACTGCGCACGGACAATTCACGGCACACCGTCGGTCTGGTGGCCAAATCAGCCCTCGTATTATTCCTTCAACACCCGCTGGATAACGGCGTCATTATTCTGTGAAACGTGCGAACCGGATCTACCGCAAGGATGATCCGATCCAGGAGAGAGAGAACGTCACTCCCAAGGAAGAAAGCATGTACTCGTACAGGATCACAGCGCACGGCGCGCCTTTTATCGCCGAAAAGCGTCTGGACTCAAATGATTGTGCCAGTGGTTACACAGCGGCAAAACGTTGGGCGAAGGACATTCCGCCCGACGCCAAACGTATCGAATTGCTCTCGTGCGACAGCGCGAGGTTCGGCCCCTTTTCAAACGCCCAGATGTTATCCAACAGAACGGGATTACCGGTACTAGGCTACGCCGGCAATGTGAGCAACATAAAGGGCGAACCGGAGTGGTTCAAACCGCAGTCTTCGGCCGTCGCAGCCGTTACGGGCAAAGTCAACGACGCCATAGGTTCGGCTAAGGCATGGAGAAGAACAGGTCCATAAGAGGACCGGAAGCCCCGACACCAAGAAAAGCAGGAGCGACCAGAAACCACGAGCAACCACGAACAACCACGACGGCGCGCGCAGCGCCGCCGAAAGAATGACTGCTGTGTCACTGTCGCGGAGTGTGCGAGAGCACGGATTCCAGATGCACCACTACCCATCGCGAACCACGAAACCCACTTATGAGCTGGCGGTGTGAGCCGCTTTCTTTTGCCTACTTTTCTTTGCGGCAGGCAAAGAAAAGTAGGTGCCCCCCCGCACAGGGGGAACGCCAATAGACCACTACCAACACAAGGAAAGGCCAAAAAACCAGAACCTCAGGCCACCTCAACCTGCCCAGGCTCACCAACTCTCTTCCGATACCAGACAAGATAAACACCAAGCAAGGCAACAACAAACGGCACCCCAATCACCAGCGTCAACCGAAACTCGCGAGTAAACCAGGTAGTAACAAGCGCCCCAAGCATAAGCCCAGCCCCGAGGAGAGACGTAAAAGGAAACCCCCACATCCTGAACGACAGCGACGCTCGCGCGTGCACACGCCGAAAAAACAGATGCGTAACAAAAATCATAAGCCAGGTAAACATCGCCCCGAACATCGAGACCGACATCATCAGCACAAAAGAAGCATCGGGATAGACGACATTCAATACGGTCGCCAAAGCGATCCCGATAGTAGAAAGCCACAACGCCGCGACTGGCACACCTTTGGAACTCAAAGCCCCTAATCGCCGTGGCGCGTATCCGGCCCGGGACAGACTGAACATCATCCGTGTAGTGATATACAGCTGACTATTCATCGCCGACAACGCGGCAACCAGAATCACGAAATTAATGACCCCCGCCGCACCCGGCACATGCGTCGCCGCCATCACCCGCACGAACGGGCTCTCGTCGGTGCCAGCCGCATTCCACGGAACGATCGCCAGCATCAACGCCAGCGTCAGCAGGTAGAAAAACACCAGCCGGAACATCGTCGCCCGAAACGCCTGGGTAATGGCCTTCTGCGGATCCCTAGCCTCCCCCGCCGCCACGGCGATCATCTCGATGCTCAGATAGCTGAAGATGGAAACGATCACCGCGACCCACATCCCCCACACGCCTTTCGGAAAAAACCCGCCGTGCGACGTGTAGTTGGCAAAGCCGATAGGCGACTGAGCGGGCGCCCCAAACACCACATAAGCGCCAAGCAGAATAAAGCCCACGATCGCCACGATCTTCAGCATCGAGAAAACATACTCGACCGCGCCGAAGACCTTCACGCTCACCGAATTGATGCCGATCAGCGCAGCGGAGAAACCCACGATCCAATACCAGCCCGGCACCGCCGGAAACCAGTACTTCATATAAACGGCAATCGCCGTCACCTCGGTACCGACCGCAAAAACAATCGACGACCAGTACGCGTACCGCACCAGAAATCCCGCCCACGGCGCAATATAGTGCTCCGCATAGGCCCCGAACGAACCCGAAGTGGGATGCGCGACTGTCATCTCCGCGAGACATCCCATCAACAGCAGCGCGATTAGCGCACCGATCGCATAGCTCACTAGCACGCTCGGTCCGGCAAAGCCGATCGCGAACCCACTGCCGAGAAACAGCCCCGTGCCGATCGCGCCGCCAATCGCGATCATCGACAATTGCCCGGTCGACAATCCGCGGTGCAATCCCTTTTCGCGTTCGACAATCGTGTCGAAGCCTCGCTGCTCTTGCGTCATCTTTGTGTCTCCTCCTGAATGCGGCCGCGTGCGTCGCACGCAACCGTCGGTACCGCGCTGTCGCCTTACTCTCTTACGCTCTTGTCCGACTTTTCATGGCTCGCATCGCGGCGCTTGCCTGCCCGTTGCGCAACCCACCGTGCTCAGGTCACCGACTTGCGCGCCTTGAACTCGTCGGTATTCCACGCATCGGTCGAGATAATGTCCTTGAGTTGCGCGATGGTGTCCCAGATGTCGACATAGCGCACGTACAGCGGCGCAAAGCCGAAGCGCAGGATATCCGGCGCGCGGAAGTCGCCGATCACATTGCGCGCAATCAGCGCCTGCATGATCGCGTACCCCTCGGCATGGCCGAGCGACACCTGGCTGCCGCGCTGCTCCGCGTCGCGCGGTGAGGCCAGTGTGCAACCCAGCCCCTGCAATTCCTGATCGGTCAGTTCGATAAACAGATTGCCGAGCGCCACGCTCTTGTCGCGCAGCACGTCGAGATCGACGCCGTCGAACGCTTCTAGCGCGCTCTCCAGTGCGATCACGCCAAGTTGCGGCGCGGTGCCTGTCAGCATGCGGTCAATGCCCGGATGGGGCGCGTAGTCGTGCGTGAATTCAAACGGCTTCGAATGACCGTGCCACCCGGTCAGCGGCTGACGCATCGCTTCGATATGGCGCGACGCCACGAACACGAATGCCGGGGCGCCCGGACCGCCGTTCAGATACTTGTAGCCGCAACCCACCGCGAAATCGACGTCGCAACGGTTCAGGCCGACCGGCATCGCCCCCGCCGAATGGCACAGGTCCCATACGATCAGTGCGCCGGCCTCGTGCGCCTGACGCGTCACCGCTTCCATGTCGTAGCGTTTGCCGGTCTTGTAGTTGACCTGCGTGAGTGAGACGATCGCCACGCTGTCGTCGATTGCCGCGACGATCTCTTCCGGATCGACACAGCGCAATTCACAGCCGGTCATCTCCGCGACGCTCGACGCGATATACACATCGGTCGGAAAATTGGTGCGCTCGGCCAGAATCACGTTGCGACCGGGGCGCATGCGCGTGGCCGCGACCAGCACCTTGAACAGATTCACCGAGGTCGAATCGGCAACGATCACTTCGTCCTGCCCGGCGCCGATCAGCTTCGCGATCTTGTTGCCGGTGCGCTGCGGCGCCGGATACCAGTCGGCGTCGTTCCACGAGCGGATCAGGCCGTGCGCCCATTCCTGTTTCAGCGCCTGCTCGATCCGTGCG
This sequence comes from Paraburkholderia bryophila, assembly GCF_003269035.1. GTDB lineage: Bacteria > Pseudomonadota > Gammaproteobacteria > Burkholderiales > Burkholderiaceae > Paraburkholderia > Paraburkholderia bryophila. The sequence continues at coordinate 4,294 of NZ_QLTK01000049.1, forward strand.
GGCACGTTGGCGGGCATCGCGCCGAGCGAGTTGCCGTCGAGGTAAATCGTGTCGGCGGGCAGATCGAAGCGCGCGCGGCAGTGGGCCAAGGTATCGGCCGCGTCGAGCGCGGCGCAGTGTTCCCGGGTGATCATCTGGCTTGTTTCCTGTGATGTCTTATGGCAATGACTGGACTGACGCAACGCAACAGCTGGCTGCGTTGCCGGAGCCGGTTTAAACGGTGTGCGCGACGTTCAGCGGCAAATCGAAGAAACGCTGCGCGTTGGCACCGAGAATCTTCGCTTTAGCCGTGTCGCTCAATTGCGGGTGATGCGCGACGAGACCGCCGATCTTCTGTTCGCCGAGCGGAAACGGATAGTCGGAACCGAGCAGTACATGATCCTCGCCCATCGTGTCGACCAGCAGACGCAACGCGCCCTGGTCGAACACGGCGCTATCCACGTGAAAGCGATCGAGATACGACACCGGCGGATTCGGGCAATCCTCGCGCACGATATCGCGCTGCTCCCACGCGTTCTGCACGCGGCCGAGCAGGAACGCGAAGCTGCCGCCACCGTGCGCGAAGCACAGCTTGAGCGACTTCGGAATCCGCTCGAAGGCCCCCGACAAAATCAGCGACACCATGCTCAATTGCGTTTCCGCCGGCATCGCCACGAGCCACGGCAACATCCACTTTTTCATGCGGCCGTCGGTCATCATGTCCCACGGATGCACCAGCACCGGAATGCCGTCATTCGCGCAATGCGTGAGGAACGTGACGAGGTGTTCGTCGTCGAGATCGCGCGGGCCCAGGTGATTGCCGATCTGCACGCCGCGATGGCCGGCGCGATGCGCGCGGGTCGCCTCGCGGCACGCCAGATCGATATCCTGCAAGGGCACTTGCGCGAGCGCCATCAACCGTTGCGGCGCGTATGCGCACAGTTCGAGCGCCTGGTCGTTCATGCGCGCGGCCCACGCGTGCGCGGCGCCGGCATCGTAGCGATAGCCGAACATCACGGGCGTGGCGCACATCAGTTGAATGTCCACGCCGAGCGCATCCATTTCCGCAATCCGCACGGCTGGGTCCCACAGCGCGCGATACACCGGGCGAAAGCTTTTGTCGCCGGTCATGATCATGCCGCGTTCACCGTCCGCGTCGATCTTCAGCCACGGCGCGTGGTCCGCGTCGAGGCGCGCGGCCTCTTCCCGCGTGATCGGCGGAAAGAAGTGGGAATGCATGTCGATTCGAATTGTCATCGTGATTCTGTCGGGTATCGTTTGAGTCAGACGGCCTTGCCGGGATGCACATGACCGCAATGCGCGCAGCGGCGTTTTTCTTCCGACGCATAAAACGCATTGAACAGCGGTGGCAGATCGTTGACGATGCTCTTGAGCTGAACCTCGACGCGATACACAAGCTTTCCGCAGTCGTCGCAGTACCATTCGAAACCATCCACCACGCCCTCCGGACGCTGCCGTTCGATCACGAGGCAGACGCTGCCCGCCTCGGGACGCTGCGGCGAATGGCGCACGTGCGGCGGTAGCAGAAACACATCGCCTTCGTTCAGGTCGACGCGCTCGCGCTTGCCGTCGATCCACAGATACAGGTACGCATTGCCGCGCATCTGATAGAAGAATTCCTCGAGCGGATCGTCGTGAAAATCGGTGCGGCGATTCGGTCCACCCACCACCGTGACGATGAAATCGCTGTCCTGCCACACCTGCTGGTTGCCGACCGGCGGCTTCAGCAAATGCGCGTGATCGTCGATCCAGCGCGGGAAATTGAACGGTTTGCCGTACGTGAGCATGGCTGTCTCTTGGTTTGGTTTTATCGCGCGTGTCTAGCGTTTCGGTGCGTACGCCACCGCCTTCATCTCGATCAGCAGATGCGGATGAGGCAATTGATGCACGGCGACCGTGGTGCGGGTCGGGCCGGTTTCGTCGAAGTACTCGCCATACACGGCGTTATAACCGCCGAAGTCGTTCATGTTGACGAGAAACGACGAGATCTCGACGAGGTTCGACAGATCCGCGCCTTCGCTCTGAAGAATATCGCGAATGTTCTCGATCACCACGCGCGTCTGCTCGCGAATGTCGAGTTGCACGGTGCCGAGTTCGTCGGCGCTGGCGCCTGCAATCGTATTGTCCGGACGGCGGGAGCTGGTGCCGGAGACGAACAGGAAGTCCCCGGCCCGTGTTACATGCGGGAAACGGCCACGCGGTTTCGCTTTGCCGGGCACCACGCGCCCCTGGATGGTCGGTTCGGTCATTGGGAAAGTCGATAGGTAGTGAATTCGGTGCTGCCGAGGCCATTGACGACGCAATGCACATGCGCGTCGACCGGCAACGGATGAGCGGCGGTCGCGGCGCCCGCCATGATCAGCGAACCGGCGGGCAGCACGAGCCCGCTTTGCGAAATCAGACGCGAGGCCTGCACGACCGAGCGCAACGGATCGCCGAGAATCGCGGCGGTGGAGCCGGCCTGCACGATGCGGCCGTCGACGCGCATCGTCACGCCCGCATTGCGCAAGCCATCGAAGCTGCCGGTCCACGGGCCGATCACCAGGCCCGCGGACGAACAGTTGTCCGCCACCACGTCTTCGAGCGAGAACCTGAAATCGCGGTAGCGTGAGTCGATGATCTCCATGGCCGGGGCCACGGCGTCGAGGTAACGCGAAGCTTCGAGCAAGGTCAGCGGTCGATCGATTTCGCGGCTCGTCAGAAAGCAGACTTCGGGCTCCACACGCGGATGAATAAAACGATCGAGCGCGACGCGGCCGCCGTCTTCGTCGAGCATCGCATCGGTGAGCCAGCCCCAGATCAGGCTATCCACGCCCATCTGGATCATTTTCGCGCGGCTCGTAAAGCCGAGCTTCACGCCGACCATGCTTTCGCCACGGTGAATGCGCCGTTCAATCGAGGCGCGTTGAATGCCGTACGCCTCGTCGAGCGAAAACGGCGTGGCCGTGGTGAGTTGCGCGATCGGGTCCGCGTGGCGCGCGGCGTTGTCGATACGCTCGGCCATCGCGTCCAGCGAGATCATGCGGCCTCCTTCGCCAGCTCGCGCGCCTTGAGCATATCGAGCGCGACGTCGACGATCATGTCTTCCTGGCCGCCCACCATGCGACGCTTGCCGAGTTCGACCATGATCTCGAAGGCGGACAGGCCGTATTTCGCCGCCGCCGCTTCCGTGTGGCGCAGGAAGCTCGAATACACGCCGGCATAACCGAGCGCGAGCGTTTCCCGGTCCACCCGCACCGGCCGCTCCTGCAACGGACGCACGATATCTTCCGCGGCGTCGATCAGCTTCTTCACGTCGCAGCCGTGATTCAGCTTCATGCGATCCACCGCTGCGATGAACACTTCGAGCGGCGCGTTACCGGCGCCGGCGCCCATGCCGGTCAGCGACGCATCGATGCGGTCGCAACCATGTTCGAGCGCGACGATCGAATTCGCCACGCCGAGCGACAGATTGTGATGCGCGTGCATGCCGGTTTGCGTCGCCGGATCGAGTACGGCCTTGAACGCGTCGAAACGCTCGCCGACGTCGCGCATATTCAGCGCGCCGCCCGAATCGACCACATACACGCACTGCGCACCGTAGCTTTCCATCAGCTTCGCCTGCTTCGCCAGCGCATCCGGCGAGGTCATGTGCGACATCATCAGAAAGCCGACGGTGTCCATGCCGAGCGAACGCGCGTATTCGATATGCTGCTTCGAAATATCGGCTTCGGTACAGTGCGTGGCGATTCGCACGACACGCGCGCCGGCATCGTAAGCCGCGCGCAGATCGTGAACGGTGCCGATGCCGGGCAACAGCAGCGTGGCCACTTTCGCGCGCTTCACGGTCGCCGCGACGGCTTCGATCCATTCGAGATCGGTATGCGCGCCGAAGCCGTAGTTGAAGCTGGAACCCGACAGGCCGTCACCATGCGCCACCTCGATACTGTCGACGCCCGCGTCGTCCAGCGCTTGCGCGATCGCGACCGCGTGGTCGAGCGAGTACTGATGGCGGATCGCGTGCATGCCGTCGCGCAGCGTCACATCCGAAACGTAGATCTTGTTGCTATCGGTCATTGCGTTGGTCCTCGTGTCTTCGCCGTCACGTCATGCCGCCACGCGGCTGGCCGCGATCTGCTCGGCCGCGGCCAGCGCCGCCGAGGTCATGATGTCCAGATTGCCCGCATACGAAGGCAGGTAATGCGCGGCGCCCTCCACTTCGAGGAACACGCTCACCTTCAGGCCCGCGCGGCGCTCGTTCGCATGCAGCGCCAGCGGATTCGCCTCGGTATAGCGGTCGAACTGCACGGCCTGCTTGAGCCGGTAGCCGGGTACGTAGCTCGCCACCGCGGCGACCATCGCGTGAATCGAGCTTTCTATTTCGTCGGTGTCCGCGTCTTCTTCGGTCAGGCAGTAGACGGTGTCGCGCATCATCAGCGGCGGCTCGGCCGGATTCATCACGATGATCGCCTTGCCGCGCGTCGCGCCACCGACCGTTTCGATCGCTTTCGAGGTGGTCTCGGTGAACTCGTCGATATTGGCGCGCGTGCCCGGTCCAGCCGAACGGCTCGCAATCGACGCGACGATTTCCGCGTACCGTACCGGCGCCACGCGCGACACCGCATGCACGATCGGAATCGTCGCCTGGCCGCCGCAGGTGACCATGTTCAGGTTCGGGGCGTCGAGATGCGCGAACAGATTGACCACCGGCACCACGAACGGTCCGATTGCGGCCGGCGTCAGATCGATCACCGTCACCCCGTGCTCGCGCAGTACCGCAGCGTGGCGATGGTGCGCGCCGGCCGAAGTCGCGTCGAACGCGATGCGGATGTCGCTGAAATTCGGCATGGCGACGAGGCCGTCGATTCCGTTCGCGGTGGTCGGCACGCCGAGCCGCTCGGCGCGCGCGAGGCCGTCCGAAGCCGGATCGATACCGACCATCGCGCCCATTTTCAGGTGCTTCGCGTTACGCAGCACCTTGATCATCAGATCGGTGCCGATGTTGCCGGAGCCGATGATGGCGACGGCCTGCTTGTCCTGCTGAAGTTGATCGTGCATGGCGGTTCCGTTCACGACGTGGAGTCAGGGTGATGGGCAAAGCTCGCGCTAACCGAGCCGAGTCCTTCGATATGGGCGGTGAAAACGTCGCCGGCATTCACGGCCACCATGGGCCCCAGCGCGCCGGTCAGCACGATGTCGCCGGCCCGCAGCGGCGCGCCGACGCGCGTCATCGTATTGGCGAGCCAGACGGCCGCGTAGAGCGGATTGCCGAGGCAGGCGGCGCCGACGCCGACGCTCACCTGGTCGCCGCGCCGTTCCATGACCATGCCGCACTGGATCGCGTCGAACGCATCGAGTTTGACCGGGCGATTGCCGAGTACGAACAGGCCGCTGGAGGCGTTGTCGGCCACCGTATCGGTGAGACGGATATCCCAGTTGGCGATCCGGCTGCCGACGATTTCGATGGCGGGCAACGCGTAAGCCGTCGCGCCGATCAGATCGGCGATCGTGTGGCGCTCGTGCGGCAGATCGTGGGCGAGCACCAGCGCGATCTCCGCCTCCACTTTCGGCTGCTGGGTGCGCGACAAGGCAATCTCTTCGCCATCGGCAATCGACATATCGTCGAACAGCATGCCGAAGTCCGGTTGATCGACGCCGAGTTGCGTCTGTACGGCTTTCGACGTCAGGCCGATTTTGCGGCCCACCAGCCGGCCGCCGCTCGCGAGCCTGCGCTCGGTGTTCAGACGCTGCACCGCGTACGCGGCGTCGAGCGCGTCGCCGCCGAGCGCGGCGATGGCAGCGCGCTGCGGCGCGATGGGGGCGCCGTTCTGCTGCGCTTGCCACAGCGCATCGGCAATCAGTCGTGCCGCGTTCGGGTCGATGGCGCTCATGCGATCCTCACGCAAACGTTGGTCAGTTCCGAATAGAAATCGAGCGAATGACGGCCCCCTTCGCGGCCGATGCCCGACAGCTTCGTGCCGCCGAACGGCGTACGCAGATCGCGCACGAACCACGCGTTGACCCACACGATGCCGGTTTCGATCTGCCGCGCGACACGGTGGCCACGCGCCAGGTGCGTGGTCCAGATGCTGGCGGCGAGCCCGTATGCGCTATCGTTCACGCGGCCGATCACCTCGTCTTCGCTATCGAACGGCGCAATGTGGCACACCGGTCCGAAGATTTCTTCTTTCACGCAGCGGGCGTTATCGGCCAGACCGGTCCAGATGGTCGGCATCACGAATGCACCCTGATCGCGCGCGTCGCCGAATTGCGGCACCGTGCCGCCCGTCACGACCGTGGCGCCCTCTTCGACCGCCAGCCGGAAATACGACAGCACCTTCTCGCGGTGCCCGCGCGAAATCAGCGGGCCCATGGTGGTCGACGGATCGTCCGGCGCACCGATTCGCAGCGCTTCGGTCTTTTCCTTCAGCGCCGCGACGAAGCGCTCGAAAATCGGCCGCTCGACGTACACGCGCTCGCTGCACAAACACACCTGCCCCGCATTCGTGAAGCTCGACTTCAGTACGCCGGCCACGGCCTCGTCGAAGTCCGCATCGGCGAACACCACGGCCGCATTTTTTCCGCCGAGTTCGAACGAGATTTCCTTCACGCCGTCGGCGACCGTTTTCATGATCGTGCTGCCGGTGCGCGATTCGCCGGTGAAGGTGATCGCGCTGATCTCCGGATGACGCGTCAGGAATTCCCCCGCCGCATTCGGCCCGTGACCGTGAATCAGATTGAACACGCCGCGCGGCAGACCGATCTCGTGCATGACTTCGGCCAGCAGCGTGGCCGAAGTCGGTGTTTCCTCCGAAGGCTTGGCGACCACGCAATTGCCCATGGCCAGGGCCGGTGCGACTTTCCACGTGAACAGCAGCAACGGCAGATTCCACGGCGAAATAATGCCGACCACGCCGAGCGGTTTGCGCGTCACGTAGTTGATCAGTTCGCTGCCGTCGGCGGCGTGGGTTTCGAAGAACTCGCTATTGGCGGTGCGGATCAGATCGGCAAACGTGCGGAAGTTCGCGATACCGCGCGCGATGTCGAGCTTGCGGGCCTGTTCGAGCGGGCGGCCGGTGTCGGCGACTTCGGCGGCGACGAAGTCGTCGAACCGCGCTTCTATGCCGTCGGCGATCTTGTGCAGCCAGTCGGCGCGCTGCGCCGGCGTGGTGCGGCGCCAGCCGGCGCGTTGCGCGGCGGCGGCCGCGCGCACGGCGGCGTCGACCGTGGCGGCGTCGGCCTCGCAGACCTGCGCGAGTTCGCGGCCGTCGACCGGACTGAGGTTAGGAAAAGTGGTGGCGGTGGCAACGAATTCGCCATTCACATAGTGGCGAAGTAACGAACCTGAAGAAGCGCGCTGCGCGGCGGCCGGGGTGAAGGTCACAACGTCTCCTGCTCGATTGAAGTATTGGCAGGAGTCTAAGGTCGAGGCCTCGCGCGGCGGTAATCAAAGATTGGGTGGTGGGTATGCTAAAGGGGAATACCAGAAACAGGCCGCTCAGGCTGCTTAAACCGCCGCGTCGGCCACCGGCGCGGCCACGCTGACGGCCTCGCGCAGGCATTCCACGAAGGCCTGGCAGGCGGCGCTCTGTTCCTTGTGCGAGCGCACCGAGAAGCCGACCGTGCCGAATGCGCCGCTCTCCGGGAGATCGAGAATCCGCAGCAGGCCGGCATCTTCGAACTGCTGCGCCGCAACGCGCGGCATCAGCGCGATGCGTGGCGTCTCGAGTAGCAGGCCGATGTTCGTCAATAGCGACAGCGACTCGACGATATCGGTCGGCAGCGGCAAGCCCGCCGCGCGAAACAGATGTTCCGCGGACAGCCGCGCGGGCGAATCGGCCGTGGGCAGAATCCACGGCGAGCCGACCAGCGCCGACAGATGCGTGACGCCCGCCGGCGCCGGACCATAGCCCTTGCCGACCACCACGCACAGAGATTCGTCGAACAGCGCCTCGTGGGTGAGCGGAAACGCGCTGGCAATCGGCAATTCACGCTCGGGCAAACGGCCGACCACGATATCGAGGTCGCCGGTAGCGAGAGCCGGGAACAGATGCGCGGTGGTGCCTTCGCGCACGGTCACCAGCACGTTCGGCGTGCGCGCCTTCAGCATGGCAATCGCGGTGGGCAGGAGCCGCGCCGACGCCGAAATCAGCGTGCCGACGATCACATGGCCGCTGGTGCCGAGGCGAAAATCGTTGAGCTCGTCGGTCATGTAGCGCAGTTCCGCCATCAACGATTTGACGCGCCGCCCGAGCAGCAGGCCCAGATCGGTGGGCACCACGCCGCGATTCGAGCGCGCGAACAGCGCGCCGTCGAAACAGGACTCGAGCTCGTGAATGACCTTGGTGACAGCCGGCTGCGTCAGGCGCATTTCGTTGGCCGCGCGCACGACGGAACGCGTTTCCAGCACACGTTCGAAGATCATGAGCTGATTGAGCTTCAGCTTGCGGATCAGGGAAATCTCGCTGAGCGGATTGGATTGCATGGCGAAGGAGCGCGGAAATCGACGATGCGCGATGGTAACAGCACAAATCCGCGCGGCCGATTCGGGGCAGCCCCTGGTTCGGCAAGTCTGGGCACACCTATTGCTCTATTCCGCTCGCCGGCACACACCCCGTCAAAGCACGTCGTGCCCACAACGCGTGGCCGTTTTCGAGTTCAATCCAGCAATCCATCGGTGGGAGGCCCCATGCTTCGATACGCTGTCATCTTCTTCATCATCGCCATCATCGCCGCAGTGTTCGGTTTCGGCGGCATTGCCGCTGGCGCCACGGAAATTGCCAAGGTGCTGTTCTTCATCTTCGTGGTGATCTTCCTCGTCACCTTGCTGATGGGCGTGATGCGGCGCTGAGCGTCCTCACCCCATCGGCGTCCGACGCTTCAGGTCGGATGCCTCCGCCCCGGTGCGCGCGTCAGCGCTCGTTGCGGCTTCATTGCAATAATTGCCACACGGTATTGCAATAGTTGCTGCGCGCACCGGGGCTTATTCTTTTCAGGCCACCCTTTACACCGCCCTTCAGACCGTCATTCAAGCCGCGCGCGCGACCGGCGCCGGCACACTCAACCGGTGCGACCAGTTGGCCAGCGTCCGTGTCGCCACCGGCGGCTTGCTGAGGATCGCGCTGTCATAGTGCTTGCCGTCGAAGCGCACGAAATCGACGATACGAAAGCCCTGCGCACGATAGAACGCGATCAGATGCGCGGCCGGCTGCGGCGTATCGAGCGCGAGCTCCGCATAGCCGCGCGTCGCGGCCCAGTGATCGGCGAACGCAATCAGCAAGGTGCCGATGCCGCGCGCCTGCCACTTCGGTTCCACGGCGAACTGCCGCAAGCTGGCGAGATCGTCGTGCCGGTAAAGTTCGCAAGCGGCGTCGCGCTCCGGCGCATACAGCGTCATCGTGCCGACGAGGCGACCCTCGCACACCGCCACGTAGCAGTCGCCGCGCGTGGCGCGCGAGCGGGTGGTCTCGACCGTCTGGTCCACACAAGTGCAATTGAGTCCGGCCTCGCCGAGCGGTGCAAAGGCGCGATGCAGCAGCGCCGTCAACGCGACGAACGAATCGCGCGCCGGATCGAAGCGGCGCAATTCGACACGGCCAACGCCGTGCTGCACGTAGTCGATACGAACGGATTGCTGCTGCGTTGCAGGTCGCTTCACGGTGAGCACCTCAGGCTGTCAGGATGCTCGAAGTGTAGATTTCGGGTAGTAGCGTCTCAAGAAAAAATGTCGTAAAAACTCACTGAGGACCGAGATGCAATTCCTCGCACAGAAACGTGTGCAAGGTTTGAATCGCGGCGGCATGCGTGCCCGGCAACTGCCGCATGAAGAGACCAAAGTCCGCCGTGGGCGCGGCGGGCAGACCGTCGGCCTGACCGAGCACGCGCATCGACTCCGGGCGGATATTGCCGTCGAGCAGCACCGACACACCCAGCCCCGCCTCCACCGCCGACTGCACCGCCGGCAAACTGGTGCTGGTGCAGACAATGCGCCACGCGATCCCCGCGCGCCGCAGCGTGGTCAGCACGAGTTGCTGCCACAAACACGCGCCGCCGAACGCCACCACCGGCAACAGCGCGTCCGCCTCGCGACTGAAGCCGCGCGCACCGACCCAAAAGAGCGGCTGGGTCCACGTGAGCAGCGGCGTCGCATCGATCAACGCGGGATCGCCGACCACCACGTCGAGACCGCCCTCGCCCAATCGGTTCGACAACGCCTCGCTGCTGTCGACGACGATCTCCAGCGCGACCTGCGGATAAGCGGTCGAAAAGCGCCGCAAGGCGCGCGGCAAACGACCGACCGCAATGTCCTCGAGCATGCCGAGGCGCACGGTGCCCGCGACCTGCCCGGCGTTCAGCGCACGCCGCGCGTCCGCGCCCGCACCGAGGATGGTGTGCGCGTACGGCAGCAGCACATGCCCGGCTTCGGTCAGTTGCACGCCACGCGGCGAGCGATCGAACAGGCGCTGCCCAAGCTCCTCTTCCAGCCGCCTCAACTGCATGCTGACCGCTGCCTGGGTGCGCGCGAGACTCACCGCCGCCACGCCCACCGCGCCGGTTTCCGCCACGGTGACGAACGCGCGCAGCAGACTGCTGTCGAGATCACGGGTCATCAATTTCCCTGAAGTGGCCATAAGCAATATCAAGTTATCTTAATACCGCCCGCGCCGCTAAGATAGCGGCCATGAACCCGAACGAGCGGCGATAAGCAACCTACGACCATGCAGGACACCACCCTCGAAGCGACCCTGAGCGCCACGCAGCCCGCGCTAAAACCCGCCGGTTCCCCGTGGGCAGCCTTGCTGTGCGTGCTGTCGATGGCGAGCGTGCAATTCGGCGCCGCGCTTTCCGCGCCGACCATGGCCGCCTACGGATCGCTCAGCACGACATGGCTGCGACTGAGCTGGGCGGCTTTGGTGCTGGCCTTGCTGGTGCGTCCGCGCCTGCTGAGCTACTCGCGCGCGCACTGGTTCGCGGCCGGCGCGCTCGGCGCGGCCATGGCCGGCATGACCTTGTGTTTCTTCGCGGCGTTGCAGCGCATTCCGTTGGGGCTCGCCGTCGCGATCGACTTTCTCGGGCCGCTCGCGGTCGCCACGTTCGCGGTGCGCCGTCTGCGGGCGCTGCTGTGGCCGTTGCTGGCGATCGCCGGCGTGGTGCTGCTGTCGCGCGATCGCGGCGGCTGGATCGGCGAACCGTTCGGCGTGCTGCTCGCCTTCGGCGCGGCGCTCGGCTGGGGCAGCTACATCGTGCTGATGAAAAAGACCGGCGCATTGTTTGCCGGACTCGAAGGACTATCGGTGTCGCTGCTCGCCGCGGCACTGATCGCCACGCCGTTCGGGTTGGCCCAAGGCGGCGGCCACATCGCCGGTGCGCAAATCGCGGCCACCGCGGGGCTCGCGTTGCTGGTGCCGTTGCTGCCGTACGCGCTGGAAATGGTGGCGTTGCGACACATGCCGGCCGCGTCGTTCGGGATCCTGATGAGCGTCGAACCGGCGATCGGCGCGATGGCCGGCTTCGTCGTGCTGCATCAACCGATGGGCGTCTTGCAGATTGCCGGCACGCTGCTGGTGGTCGCCGCGAGTGTCGGGGCGGTGGTGGCCACGCGTTGAGGGTGTGGGCCGCGAGTGAGCGGCGCGGTCAGGGGCGCGATCGCGTCGTTGTTCAAGCGTTCAGGCGACGTTCAGACGACGTTCAGGCGATGTTTTCCGCTTCGTAAAGGCGGCGCCCTGCGGCGTCTTTCGTGCCGAGCGTCGGCGCGAAATCGATCGGCCAGTCGATGCCGATGTCCGGATCGTTCCAGACGATGCAGCGCTCGAGTTCGGGAAACCAGTACTCCGTGGTCTTCCACAGACACTCCGCCGCCTGCGACAGCACCACGAAACCGTGCGCGAAGCCCGGCGGCACCCACATCTGCCGGTGATTCGCCGCGCTCAGATAGGCGCCGGTCCATTTGCCGAAGTTCGCCGAATTGAGCCGCACGTCGACCGCGACAGCGAACACTTCACCGAGCGCCACGCGCATCAGGCGGCCTTGCGGACGCTGCACCTGGTAGTGCAATCCGCGCAGCACGCCACGCACCGCACGCGAATGCCGGTCCTGCACGAAGGTAAAGCCTGGCGCGACGTCGTCGGTAAACTCGTCTGTGCTGAAAGTCTCGAAGCAGAAGCCGAACTCGTCGCAAAACACTTCGGGCTCGATGAGCTTCACCTCCGGCAATGCCGTCGCGATGACCTTGTTGCCCATTGCCGCTGTACTCGTAAAAAGCCTGCCCGGCGCGATGGTGGCCGCCGTTGCGGCCGCGCCCGCCGGTCATGAGGCGCACCACCGGCATGCCTGCCCTCGCTCGCGCGAGTTGAAACGATGCTAAACCTCGGACGCCGTCCGGCTGCGCGCACGATACTCGGTCGGCGACAACGCCATCCGTTTGCGGAATATTTTGGCGAGACGATCGCCGTTGCCGGTGCCGCTGCGCCGCGCGATCTTGTCGACCGGCAATTCGGTTTCGGTCAGGAAATTGCAGGCGATCCGCAGCCGCACCTGCAGTAGATAGTCCGACGGCGTGAGCTGCATTTCATGCTTGAAGCGCCGCAGAAAATTGCGCTCGCTCATGGCGGCCACTTGCGCGGCATCCGCCACCGACACCGGGCGGTCGCAGTTCGCTTCCATCCAGCGCGCCGCCGCGCGGATTTTCTCGGCCACGCTGAGGGTGCCGCCTTCCGCGGGCAACGGCACCCACGTCGCGGCCATGCCGGGCATGACCCGGTCGGCGACGCTGCGTGCCAGTTCGGCGCCAAGGTCGCGCTTGATGAACATCAGCGCGCTGCGGGCACAGTCGTTACGATCGTTGCTGCCGCCAAAGGCGCTATCCGCCGATGCACCGGCGGGGAAGCGATTGAGTTGCGGCCCGGTGGACTCGGCCGGTCCGGCGGCGTCCAGCACGAGTCTCCCCTCACCGATCGGTTCGATGGTGCGGGTGCGTGCTTGCACCGAACGCAGCCAGTTGAGCAGCCGTTCGTCGTGCGCGGCGGTCTGCGCGCCCTGACCGCCGGCGATATACAGCACGTCGAAGCCGCTGCCGTAACGCGTGTCGATGCGGTCGGTCCAGATCCGCACCGACGACGAACTGGCGACGCTGCCGCCGTCCATCGACAGAAACTGCACCTCGTAAGGCGGTTCCTCGCCGGCTCGCGCACCCGCGAGTTCGTTGGCGGTCTGGAACATTTCGATCACCGTGCCCGACCCGAGCAGCCAGAAGCCGTTGAACAGCACCACGCCGATTCGCCGCGCTGCACTGCGCACGTTCAATGTCGGCGTATGAAGCCAGGTGACCCTCGCGGTATCCAGGTGCATCTGCGGCATGATCTTTCCCCAAACTAGCCTACGTTGTGGACCCCGATGTTCCGTTAGCACCCATATCAGCAAAATGCGTTATTAAGAATGAAACCGCCGATAACGCCGCTTAACGGATTAAGCGTGATGTTAGCGGAATGCTTCGCTATAGTAAATTTGAAAAACAAATCGGCATCTACAAATTCAAGGTATGAAGAAAAAGATTATCTTGCGTTTCATCTTGCGGAGCACGCCTCGCAAGGCCGTGGCGCGGTGCGGGCGCGACGCGATCTGACCGGCTGCCTGCAGAGCCACGTGCGGACTAGCTCTTCAGCCCGCCGGCTGCAGATTCGGCGCGCACCGGCCGGGCTTTGACTCACTGCCCGCGACCCTCCTCGACACGTCGAAAAGTGTTTCAAACATGAACCTCGAACTTTACGGATAATGCCGATTCAATCGCATTTTTATTCGCAAACCGGGAATTTATCTGCGCTTCCATTGATACCGGCCCGGATATCCCACAAATCCGTTCTTTAAGCATTTTCCAGTCCATTTCGTCACGACAAAAAACGTTTCGATATTGAAACATCCGGCGCGCTTACATCTGACTTAAGCGGCCTTCGATCCGCGCGCGGGATGAAAAAACGTCAGACGATTGCCCCCTGCAGCGACCTGCGGCTCGTGAGGCTCGGGCGGCGTTCTTAAACAAAGTTTCATTCCCTGATCGCGCACTTTAAGGATCGTCTAAGAATCGCGGCGCCATAATTTGTGCATCGTGATAGCCGCAAGGAGCAGAGCCATGACGCGCCCCATGAGCATCGAAAGAGTCAACGAGTATGGACGGCAGGCAATCCGCATCGACATCGAAGGCCGCGCGGTGCTGCTCGACGCGTCCGATCTGGACGCCATGATCGAGCATCTCGGCGCACTGCGCGCGATGATGCGCCCGGAAGTGCCGAAAGAGCCGTTGCGCACACATCAATATGTGGTCGAAGTCGATCCATGCTGGCACACCGAGAAGCACCCGCTGCACGACGGCGCCGTCGTGTTCATGCGTCATTCGGGACTCGGCTGGGCCGGCTTCGCGCTGCCGACGGAAAGTCTCGCCAAATTGCATCATGCACTGACGCAACATCTGGAAGCCTCGCTCGAAGTACACGGCATGCTCAACTGAATAGCCCCCACTTATTGCGTTGCGCGCACGACAGCATTTCAGAATCCGCGCGCAACGCGCTACCCATCCCACCTATACTGTGCCCAGCCGCGTGGCAGCGGCTACTTTCTTTCAAGTCTTATTTCCGAAGCGCGGCTCCGTCCGCGCTCTTTTTTTCCCACTTTTTCCCATTAGTTAGGTTTGCCAATGTTCACATTTCATCCGTGACGGCACCGCGCATTTCACGTTGTTCATGAACATTTCATAAAATTAAAAAAGACTTAATCCACCTGGCTGTCCGGTTTTACTCGCCATCGCCGATGATGCATCCCATCGCCCTTCTCTACTGTTCCAACATGAACCAGCTACAAGCGATGCGTGTCTTCACACGAGTAGTCGATCTCGCCAGCTTCAATCTCGCGGCGAGACAGTTAGGCATGTCCGCGGCCGCGGTCACACGCAGCGTCGGCACGCTGGAAGCGCATCTGAACATGCGTCTTCTGAATCGCACCACGCGCAGTCTGTCGCTGACCGACGTGGGCCGCGAGTATCTCGACGGTTGCCGCGCGATCATCGAAAAGCTCGACGAGATGGAATCGACCCTGCTGGAAACCACCCGAGACCCGCAAGGCACGCTGCGCATCGCAACGCCGATGACGTTCGCCAGCGCGGGCCTCGGCGCGCTGCTCGCCTCGTATCGCACGCTGCATCCACGGGTGGACTTCGACGTCACGACGTTCGACACGCACATCGATCTGGTGGAAGGCGGCTTCGACGTGTGCTTCTCCGACGACCGCCGCCTCGCCAACTCCACGCTGGTAAGCCGCCTGCTGACCAGCGTCGACGAAATCACGGTAGCGTCCCCCACTTATCTCGCGCGCAACGGCACGCCGCGCGATCCGGCCGCATTGAACCGGCATGGTCTGCTGACGGTGTCCGACGGCTCGTCGCGCACGTGGGAATTTACCGACGCCGACGGCCTCTACCGCGTCAACACCGGCAGCGCGCTCACCGCGACGAGTAGCGCGATGGTGCGGGTGGCCGCGCTGAACCATATGGGTATCGCGCTGCTGCCGCTGCCGATCATTGCGGACGATCTCGCGCGCGGCACGCTCGTGCCGGTGCTCGAACAGTTCGAGATCAACGGTGGACCCCGCCAGGTGTCGATTCTCTATTCCGGCCGCAACTATCTGTCGATGCGCGTGCGCAGCTTCATCGACTTCGCGGTCGGCCAGTATCGCGCGCCGGACCGTCAGGTCGCCTTGCGCGCGGTCGCCTGAACCGGGCTCGCGCATCATGCCCAAAATACTGACGATCGAAGATGACGAGCTGATCGCCCACGACATCGTCCGCACGCTGACTGCCAGCGGTTTTTCCGTCGAAGTGGCACGCACCGGCCGCGAAGGCATGGCGAAAGTCATGGCGGGCGACTACGACGTCGTCACGCTCGACCGCATGCTGCCCGATCTCGACGGCCTGACGATCGTCGCGACCATGCGCGGCGTCGGCATGGAAACGCCCGTGCTGGTGATGAGCGCCATGTCCGACGTCGACCAGCGCATTCAGGGCTTGCGTGCAGGCGGTGACGACTATCTGACCAAGCCCTTCTCGCCCGAGGAAATGTTCGCGCGCGTCGAAGTGTTGTTGCGGCGCCGTCCGCGTCATGCAAAAGCCGAGACGCTATTGCGCAGTGGTGCCCTGGAACTGGACCTGGTCCGTCGCAAGGTCATGCACCGGCAGCGCGAACTCGATCTGCAGCCCACCGAATTCCGCGTGCTCGAATTCATGATGCGCCACACCGGCCAGGTGCTGACGCGCACGATGATTTTCGAAGCCGTGTGGGGCTGCCGTTTCGATCCGGGGACCAACCTGATCGACGTGCACGTGGGCCGTCTACGCAAGAAGGTCGACATGCCCGGCGAGCGGCCGTTGATCCGCACGATTCGCGGCTCGGGCTATCTGTTCGGCTGACGCCTTCCAACCGTGGTGGTCAATCGACTTTAGCGCTGCATGCAGCGCTAAAGTCGCTGCAACGCGCCTGTCGATGCGATGACGGACAACCCGCCGTTTCCTAAAACTAGTTTCATTTGATTAGTCCACGCCTGTTAGGCCCCGCTCTCCAGAATGCCGGTACCGGGTCGCGCCATCAGGGCGAGTCCCACTTGACACACGCCCGCGCAGATTCAATCGCGCCTCTGAACGGAGCAGCCTTCGATGTTAAAAATAGTCCGGTTGGCTTTAACCCGGCCCTACACGTTCATCGTGCTGGCGCTGCTGATCCTGATGATCGGCCCGCTTGCCGCGTTGCGCACGCCGACGGATATCTTTCCCGACATCCGCATTCCCGTGATCAGCGTGGTGTGGAACTACGCCGGCCTGCAACCGGACGACATGTCCGGGCGCATTGTCAGTTACTACGAGCGCACGCTCGGCACGACCGTCAACGACGTCGCACATATCGAGTCGCAATCGTTTCGCGGCTACGGCATCGTGAAGATTTTCTTCCAGCCGACCGTGGATATCCGCACCGCCACCGCGCAGGTCACCTCGGTGTCGCAGACGGTGCTCAAGCAGATGCCGCCCGGCACCACACCGCCGCAGATTCTCAACTACAACGCCTCCACGGTGCCGGTGCTGCAACTGGCGCTCACCAGCAATACGCTCGACGAGCAGAAACTCGCCGACTACGCGACCAACTTCATTCGTCCACAATTGCTGAGTGTGCCGGGCGTGGCGATTCCGACGCCGTACGGCGGCAAGACCCGCGAAGTACAGATCGACCTCGATCCGCAAGCTTTGCAGGCGAAGAAGCTCTCGGCGAACGACGTCGCCACGGCGCTCGCGCAGCAGAACCAGATCATTCCCGCCGGCACCGAAAAGATCGGCCGCTTCGAATACAACATCAAGCTGAACAACAGTCCGCTCGCGCTAGACGAGCTGAACGCGCTGCCGATCAAGACCGTGGATGGCGCAACCATCTATATCCGCGACGTGGCGCACGTGCGCGACGGTTATCCGCCACAGAGCAACGTGGTGCGCGTGGACGGTCATCGCGCGGTGCTGATGAGCATTCTGAAGAACGGCTCGGCGTCGACGCTCGACATCATCGCAGGCGTCAAGGCGCAACTGCCGCGTATCGAAGCCACACTGCCGCCGGGCCTGAAGCTCGTCACGATGGGCGATCAATCCACCTTCGTAAAAGGCGCCGTCAGCGGCGTGGCGCGCGAAGGCGTGATCGCCGCCGCGCTGACCTCGCTGATGATTCTGCTGTTCCTCGGTAGCTGGCGCTCCACGATGATCATCGCGGCGTCGATTCCGCTGGCGGTGCTGGCCGCGATTGCCGGCCTCGCGGCGATGGGCGAAACGCTCAACGTGATGACGCTCGGCGGCCTCGCGCTGGCGGTCGGGATTCTGGTGGACGACGCCACCGTCACGATCGAGAACATCAACTGGCACCTGGAGCAAGGCAAGGACGTGAGGAGCGCGATTCTCGACGGCGCCGCGCAGATCGTCGCGCCCGCGTTCGTCTCGCTGCTGTGTATCTGTATCGTGTTCGTGCCGATGCTGCTGCTCAACGGCATTGCGCGTTTCCTGTTCGTACCGATGGCCGAGGCCGTGATGTTCGCCATGATCGCGTCGTTCATTCTGTCGCGCACGTTCGTGCCGATGATGGCGCAATACCTGTTGCGCCCGCATGCATCGGGCGGCCACGCCTCCGGTGAACTGGCCGCCACGATGGACCCGCACGGCGGTCACTTCCACGCGCCGCCGTCGCGCAATCCGCTGGTGCGTTTCCAGCGCGGCTTCGAACGTCGTTTCGAGCGCGTGCGTGGCATCTACCGGATCGCGCTGGGTCTTGCGCTCACGCATCGCAAGCGCTTCGTGACGGGGTTTCTGATCGTGGTCGGTGCGTCGTTCCTGCTCGCGCCGTGGCTCGGCCGCAATTTCTTCCCCAATATCGACTCGGGCGAAATTGCGATTCATGTGCGCGCACCGATCGGCACCCGGATCGAAGACACCGCGGCGCAATTCGATCTGATCGAAAACGCGGTGCGCCGGGCGATTCCGCCGGATCAGTTACGCAGTATCGTCGACAACATCGGCTTGCCGAACAGCGGCATCAACCTGACCTATAACAACAGCGGCACGACCGGTCCGCAGGACGGCGACATTCTCGTTTCGCTGAACGAAGACCATCGGCCGACAGCGGACTACGTGCGCACGTTGCGCGAAACCCTGCCGCGCCAGTTTCCGGGTACGACGTTCGCGTTCCTGCCGGCCGATATCGTCAGTCAGATTCTGAATTTCGGTGCGCCCGCACCGATCGATCTGCAAGTCGCCGGGCCGAACCAGGCGGCCAATCACCGCTACGCCAACGAAGTCATGCGCCAGATGCGGATGATCCCCGGCATTGCCGATACGCGTATTCAGCAAGCTTCCACGTATCCGCAATTCACCGTCTCCGTGGACCGCTCGCGCGCCGATCAGCTCGGCATCACAGAACAGGACGTCACCAACTCCGTGGTGGCGAGTCTGTCCGGCACCAGTCAGGTGTCGCCGACTTACTGGCTCAATCCGAAGAACGGCGTGTCGTATCCGATCGTGGCGCAGACGCCGCAATACCGCATGACCTCGCTGTCGAATCTCAGCAATCTGCCGGTCACCGGCAAGGCCGGTCAGGCGCAGATTCTCGGCGGCATTGCGACGATCACGCGCGGCGTGGGCGACGCGGTCGTGTCGCACTACAACATCGAGCCGCTCTACGACGTGTTCGCGACAACGCAAGGTCAGGACCTCGGCGCGGTCGCCGCGCAGATCCAGAACATCGTGCACGCCACCGCGAAAGACGTGCCGAAGGGCTCGATCGTCACGCTGCGCGGCCAGGTGCAGACCATGAACAGCGCGTTCCTCGGTTTGTCGCTCGGCCTGCTCGGCGCGATCCTGCTGATCTTTCTGCTGATCGTCGTGAATTTCCATTCGTGGAGCGACGCGTTCGTGATCGTCACCGCGTTGCCCGCGGCGTTGGCCGGCATCGTCTGGATGCTGTTCACCACCCACACGCCGCTCTCGGTACCGGCGCTGACCGGCGCGATTCTCTGCATGGGCGTGGCGACCGCCAACAGCATTCTGGTGGTGAGCTTCGCGCGCGAACGGCTCGCGTTGACCGGCAATGCGCTGGTCGCCGCGATGGAAGCCGGCTTCACGCGTTTTCGGCCGGTGCTGATGACGGCGCTCGCGATGATCATCGGCATGGCGCCCATGGCGCTCGGCCTCGGCGACGGCGGCGAACAGAACGCGCCGCTCGGCCGCGCCGTGATCGGCGGCCTGATCTGCGCGACCTTCGCCACGCTGCTGTTCGTGCCCGTCGTCTTCAGTCTCGTGCACCGGCGCGACGCCGCCGGGCACGGCCACTCGCCCGCTTCTTCTCACGACCACTCTTCATCCGAACCCGGAGTCCATCATGTCCACTGAGATCGAGATCAATTCGCCCAAACGGCTGCGTCATCTGAAACTCGTCGGCATCGTCGCGCTGCTGGTCGCGGCGGGCATCGTGGCGAGCGGTATGGCGAGCCGCGTCCACGCGAAGCAGGAACTGACCACCTGGTCCGCGCAGCAGGCCGTGCCGACGGTGGTCGCGTACACGCCCAAACACGATGCCGACTCGCAGGCGCTGGTGTTGCCGGGACGCCTGTCCGCCTTCGTCAACGCGCCGATCTACGCGCGCGTGTCTGGCTATCTGCACGCGTGGTATGCGGATATCGGCACGCATGTCAAAGCCGGCCAACTGCTCGGCGTGATCGACACCCCGGACCTCGATCAGCAATTGCAGCAGGCCCGCGCCGATCTGCAGAATTCGGTGGCCAATGAAAAACTCGCGGCGTCCACCGCCCACCGCTGGACGGAGATGCTGAAACAGGACTCGGTTTCGCAACAGGACGCTGACGAGAAGACCAGCGACCTCGTCGCGAAGCAGGCCACCGTCGCCGCGGCTCAGGCGAATGTGGGTCGCCTCGAAGCGCTCGAATCGTTCAAACGCATTACCGCGCCGTTCGACGGCGTCGTCACCGCGCGCACAACCGATATCGGCGCGCTGATCAACGCCGGCGGCGGCAATGGGCCGGAGTTGTTCTCGGTGTCGGACGCGCGCCAGTTGCGGGTCTATGTCAGCGTGCCGCAGGACGAAGCGGCCGCGATCCAACCCGGCATGAGTGCAACGCTTACCGTGCCGGAACGCCCGGGCGTCAGGTTCAACGCGAAACTGGTCGATACCGACGACGCGATCACGCCGTCGTCCGGTACGTTGCTGGTGCAACTATCGGTCGACAACAAAGACGGCCTGCTGATCCCCGGCGAGTACACCGAGGTGCATTTCGATTTGCCGACCAACGCACACGCCTTGTCGATTCCCGCGAGTTCGCTGATTTTCCGGCAAAGCGGCCTGCAGGTCGCCGTGGTCGGCAGCGACAACCGCGCGGTGCTGAAACCCGTCTCGATAGCGACCGATCTCGGCACCCACGTGGAGATCGCGTCGGGTCTGAACGCAAGCGACCGCGTGATCGACAACCCGCCCGACTCGCTCGTCTCGGGCGATGAAGTGCGGTTGCAAGGCACGCCGGGCACGGCACTGGCGGAGCGCCGCGCGGCGGAGAGCACTCATGGATAAACGCCGCTTGCACGTTGCGAAACTGGCGAATGTTGCAATGGTTACCTTGGCCGCCGCGCTGCTGGTGAGCGGCTGTTCGTTCGCACCGGTCTACCATGCCCCCACCGCCAGCATTCCCACCACGTTCAAGGAAGCTGGCGCCTGGCAGCTCGCACGGCCGGCCGACCGCGTGCCGCGCGACGCGTGGTGGACCGTGTATCGCGATCCCGTGCTCGATCATCTGGAGCGGCAGGTGGCGGCGGCCAACCCGAGCGTCGCCGCCGCAATGGCGCGTCACGACGAAGCCACCGCGTATCTCGCGCAGGCCCGCTCGGGGCTCTTGCCGACGATCGGCGCGCAAGCTTCAGTCGAGCGTCAGCGGCAGTCGGACAACCGGCCGCTGCGTGGCGCGGGACAGCCTTCGGTGTACGGCACGAATGATGTCGACGTCGGCATCAGCTACGATCTCGATCTGTGGGGCAAAATTCGCAACGAAGTGGCCGCCGGCAACGCGGCGGCGCAAGCGAGCGAGGCCGATCTCGAATCGGTGCGCCTGAGCTTGCAGGCGGATCTGGCCAACGCGTATTTCAATCTGCGCGGGCTCGACGCGCAGCAGCAGTTGCTCAACGATACGATCGCCACCTACCAGCGCGCGCTCACCCTCACCCTGAGCCGCCATGCCGGCGGGATTGCATCGGACCTCGACGTGTCTCGCGCGCAGACGCAACTGGACACCGCGCGCGCCTCCGCCGACGATATCGCCGCGCGCCGCGCGTTATACGAACATGCCATCGCGAGTCTGACCGGCACGCCCGCGTCGATTTTTGCGCTGGCGCCGGTGACGGCGACGACGTATCTCCCGTCCATTCCCACCGGCGTGCCAGCCGCGCTGTTGCAGCGGCGGCCCGATATCGCGGCGGCCGAGCGGCGCGTCGCGCAAGCGAACGCGCAGATCGGCGTGGCCAAGGCGGCGTTCTTCCCTGACATCTCGCTGGGTCTCGACGGCGGCTATCAGAGCGACACGCTTTCGCCATGGTTGATGGCACCCAACGAGATCTGGTCGGTCGGTCCGAGTCTCGTGTTCACGCTGTTCGACGGCGGCCGTCGTGAAGCGATGACCGACCAGGCGCGTGCCAGGCTCGCCGAGAACGGCGCGAAGTACAAGGCGACCGTGCTACTCGCGTTCCAGCAGGTGGAAGACAACCTCGCGCAACTGCATCATCTCGGCGACGAAGCCACGCAGCAGAACGCCGCGCTGATCGCCGCGCAACGCACGTTGACCCTGTCGATGTCGCGCTATCGCGACGGCGTGGTCAGCTATCTGGACGTCGTGACCTCGCAAACCACGGAGCTGACCACGCAGATCGATGCGCTGACCCTCGAAACAAGGCGTCTGCTGGCCTCCGTGGGCTTGATCGAGGCATTGGGTGGTGGATGGTCGACGGACGGCGCACAAGCCGCGCCAGAGGTTCAGGCAACGAAATTGAAAGCGGCGCCGGTTGCTGCCGGCGTGTCCAGTACTTCTGGCGCCTCTGCCGCCGTTGCATCCGCAGGTTAAACAAGCGACTGCCTTCAACAACGCCTGGCCGCAAACAAAAAAACGTCGCCGGTTCTCCGAACCCGCGACGTTTCTTTCAAGTGCGCCCGTTCAGAGCCGCACCCGTGGCACGCCTTAGAACCGGTGCCGCACGCCCACCGCCACGACTGCCTGCCGATCGCTCGACGAAGCCGCTAGCGAATAGATCGACGCATTGCCGAGCACCGCGATCCCGTTCGCGCCCGTCACGTGCTGATACGTGCCTTCCAGATACAGATCGGTGCGGCGCGACAGCGCGTAATCGGCCTGCAGCATGAATTGATTCCACTTCGGCGAATAGCTCTGGCCGCCAGTGCTGAAGTGGCCGTCCGTGAACGTGTACGAGCCGCCCAGCGTGAATGCCGGCGTGATCGCATAGCGGGCGTTCAGTTCGTAGTTGTTGAAGGTCAGCAGATCGCCGTTGAGCGTCGAATACGCTCCGCCCTGCATGATCTGATGCGGGTCGTTGAGCATGGTGCGCGTGAAGACGAGGCCGAGCGTCGCCGCGCCGAATGTGTAGCGTCCCGCTGCGCCGAGCACACGCTGACGCGCGCCGGTGAAGACCGCGTCGCCGTCGCTGCTGCTCACCGCGCCGCCCGTATTGGCCGGCTGGTTGACGCCGCCCGGCTGGTTGATCTGCAGATACGCGACTGCCAGGTTGAACGGACCGCCCGCCCACTGCGCGCCGAGGCTGTACGCGTTGTTGTTGCTGAAGCCGCCCGCCGCGTTACTGAACGCGTACGCGCCGCCGACGGTGCCCCCGTAGTAGGTCGCGCTGCGGTATTTCAGCGCGTTGTTCAACCGCAGGTCGTTGTTCAGATTGTCGTTATCGAACGGATGATCGGCGATATTGCCGCCGAAGCCCGAACCGGTCGCCGACAACGGCGCCACGAAATCGACCAGAAAGTCGTATTGACGGCCCAGCGTCACCGTACCCCACTGCTTGCTCGCGATCCCGACCCACGCCTGCCGGCCGAACTCGTCGCCGCCGTTGGAGAACTTGCCGCTGTCGATATTGAAGCCGTTCTCGAGGTCGAAGACCGCGCTCAAGCCGCCGCCCAGATCTTCGTTACCGCGCAGGCCCCAGCGGTCGGTGCTCACGTTACCGCTTTCCATCATCCAGTTGTTTTTACCACCGTTAGCCGACTTCTGATTGCTGATGTAGTCGAGGCCGGTGTCGAGCGTCCCGTAGAGCGTCACGCTGCTTTGCGCGTGCGCCGCCGCGCCGAGGGTGCTGGCCAGCGCGACGAGTGTGGTTGCGAATGCTTTATTCATGTTTGATTCCGGGTAAGAGAAGGCACCGGTCCGCGCAAGAACGGTCCGGTCCCGCACACCGTACGGGTAGCCGCAATGTAAATAGCGGCGGTGACACACCCGTGATCAAAACCGGGCGTTTCATGAAACGTTTTTTATGTTCATGACATGTCCGCGAGGGACCGACGAATCAGCGCTTTGGCGACGCTACAGCAGATAAATTTCTTTTCATGCACACACGGCCGATCCGCTAACGCCGCTTGACTATCCTTCTCATCAACCGATCCGCGAAACCATCGAGGTTCACGTATCGGCGCCACCCAACCTGATTTATGAGGATTACGAACATGAAATCTCTAACGCTCGCCATCGCTTTCATTGGTGCAACCGCAACGGCTTCCGCATTCGCGCAATCGATCACCGCGCCGACGCAACAGAACGCCGCGCCGGCCATGCAAGTGGCGGCGAACACCACCAGCACCACCGGCAACGTGACGGGCTCGTGGGTCGCGCCGTACGGTCAGGCTACGCCCGGCAAAACCCGCGCTCAGGTTTATCGGGAACTGGTGCACGCGGAGAAAGACGGCCAGCTGGCCTATCTGAATTCGACGATTTACGCGCACTGAAATGCTTCTGCCGAACCCCAGCCGACAGCGCGCCACGAGGCCACTGTCGGCTGGACTCGCTCTGGACTCGCTTGAGCGCCCATCGCAACGCTCTGTTTTGACAACCCCCATATCGATGACTCTTCGCACCGCGATCAAACGAACCGCTTCGTTCGCCGTCGCCGCCGTGGCTGCCGGACTGCTGTTATCCGGCTGCGCGACGAGCACCACACCGACCTCCGCCGACAATTGCGTCGGACCACCCAGTTACTGCAACATTTACTTTGGTTCATGAAAAAAGAGAGCACTACCCTTTCGGGCAGCGCTCTCTTTCACGTGGTACGAGTACTTTGTGTTTTAGAACGAGTGACGCAGACCGACGCGTCCCACCACCTGTTTACCGTTCGACGACGGATCGAAGCCCGCGATTTGCGCGACCGCGCCGCCACTGGCTTTTTGCAATGCCGCGAGTGCGTAGACGGCGGTGCGTTTCGACAGTTCGTATTCCGCGCTCAGGTTGAGCTGCTGGTACTTCGGTTCCTGGTTGGTCGCATGGTCGCGGCCGTCCGTGTACGTATAGCCGGCTGCGAGGTTGAGCTGGCTGGTAGCGGCGAAGGTGCCCGCGAATTCATAGTTCTGGAACTTGACGTCCTGACCGGCATCGCCTTGCTGGAAGTCGACGTTGGTGAAGTTGCCCATCAGTTTGAACTTGCCGAGCTGATACGACGCACCGGCCGCGAAGATGCCCTGGCTACGCGCATTGGCCAGGTAGTTGCCATACACCGCGTTGGTGAAGCCCGAGCCGTTCTGATAGCTCTGCACGGCCTGCTCCGGATCGTTCACACGTAGATAGCCCGCGCCGATCGAGAACGGTCCATTCGTGTACGAGGCGGCCGCGCTATAGGCGGAGTTATTCGAGAACTGGCCCGCCTGGCCGCCGAACGAATAGAGTGCTTCGCCGGTAAAACCGCCGATGGTGGGACTCGTGTACTTAACGGCATTGCTGATGGCGAAGCCGTTATCGAGGTTGTCCATATCGTTCGGGTGGGAGAAGTACCAGCCGCCGTAGCTATCGTTGAGCGAATACGGCTCGATCAGGTCGACGAGCGGATCCCACTGGCGGCCGAGGGTGACGGTACCGAGCGTCTGGCTATCGAGGCCGACGTACGCATTACGGGAGAATGCGAGGCCGCTACCGAGGCTGCCGTTGGTCGAATTGAAGCCGCTTTCCAGATCGAAGATAGCTGCGAGGCCGCCGCCCAGGTCTTCTTTACCTCTTACGCCCCAGCGACTACCGGCGCTGACGCCGCTGGCCATCTGGTAGAGGTGGTTACCGTTGACGTTGCTGGCGAAGTCGATACCGGTATCGAGAATGCCGTAGAGGGTGACGCTGCTTTGTGCGTGCGAGGTGGTTGCTATGCCGGCGCATAGGAGGGCTCCGAGCAAGTGTGCCAGCTTCATCTTTTGATTCATGAATCGCCTTTTTCGTTTAGGTAGGATGCCTGATAGCTGTGGGGGTTCTTTTCGTTACCACGGGGGTGAATATAGCTAGGCTGGAAAGATGCGGCGATGCAAGACAGAGTTTCAGTTTGTGCGTTGGGTTTTTCATTAATTGATCATTGACCGGGGTGCGTTCGTTGGTTTTTGGTGCTGGTTTGTTGGCCGTTTTTGTTGGCCTTTTCTTGTTTTCTTAGTGGTCTATTAGCGGTCCCCCTGTGCGGGGGGCACCTACTTTTCTTTGCATGCGGTGTGTGTCAAGGTAGTTGTCGCCTGAACCGTTACGCGGCCTGCCTATACATTTCGGCTGAGGCCTGGGTTCGCTCCGGATTCAGATAGACCGCGTCCGTCAGGTGCCAGTTGCGGATGGCGCCTGACCAGCGTGCCGGGTTTTGTGCGCGAGCACTTTCGTACAGCGCACGCCGTTGTGCCAGCAGGTCAGTCGCTTCGCCGCGATGCCGTTGTGCGAACCTGTCCGCATTTTTGTGTGCGAGGCGGTTTAAAGATTTCTAGCCACGTGCGAGCGTGAAGCGCTCGCCAAACAGGATAGCAAACTGGTTCA
>NZ_QLTK01000050.1 GCF_003269035.1 Paraburkholderia bryophila
AGCTGAGGCAAACTACTATCGGCAACTTGAAACACCGGTCGCCGAACCCGCATTAACTTAAACCAACCAGCCTCCACGATTCCCGGGGCGGTTCATGGTGATTCATTGAATTCAATTAAGACGCTGCAGGTACTTATGGGGCACGCATCCTTTGAGACGACCGAAATCTACTTGCGCGCGATGGACGTAACAAGTGACGCCGTAATGCAAGCGCTAGACTACCTGTATGGAGCGACGCTTTGAGGACCGTTGGTAAATACGGATCAGATGATCTTGGGGTCCCACTGTTCGACGAGCAAGGCGATCTTTTGTGCGTTATGCGATTTGATTCGCTGGGACTTGCTTCGTCACTCGCATCTGCTTTGAAAGATGGCTTTGTTGCCCAGTTCGGTCACACATCTACATCCGCACAACGCCAAAGTTTCGGTTGTATCCGGAAGTTTGCCTCATTCCTCCGATCGACCGGGGCGTCGACGAAATTGCCTTTGCCGCCGACCATAGCATCCGATTTGAGAGGTTGGTTGCAGGCAAGTGGTCTGGCTCCCTCCACCGCGCAGTCGATTTTAAACACCAGTATTTCAGTTCTTCAGTACTGCGAGAGAAATGATATGTCGTTGTTTTCGCGTGGAACTAGACTTATGGTCGAATCGTTCAAGATTGCTCCGACGTTACAGCGCTCCGTGCCATCTGAGGATATGGTCAAGGAGATACTGAAATGTTGTTACCGGGAGATCGGTTCAATTGAAAGGCGAATCGCGTCCGTGCAGCGTCTACTCGCTGGCTTTGCCGGATCTGATGCTGAGAAGGAGAAAGCTAAATTAATCAGCGAATTGCTTGTCTTGGGCAATGGGGATATCCCAAAACGCGGGAAAATACCACTTGGTCTGCGCATGCGTCTGGATCGTCTTGGAGGGGTGCGGAAGATATCGCAATATATTTGGCTGTCGCCACGTGATTTGTTACCGTTCTATTTGGCGATACTAGTGCAGACCAGTGGAAATCCGGATGCAATACTTAAAATTGGACGGAACTGTGTCTTGCCTCATCCGCTTAGAGGCGACCTCGAGCGGGTGGTTTGGGAAAAGCCGAGATCACACGGTCTTTTTCTGCTGCTCGAATGTGCCGGCGCCGCCGAATAGTTCGTCCTCCGTGAGTAGGACGTCTCGTAGGTAAGCAAGCGCCTCCGAGAGAGGTTTTGCCTCACGCCACTCCTTCGCCATGTGGAGCTTGTAATCCTCGGGGTCGTCCTCAATGAAGTTGCGCGCGAATGCCGACCCCTTCGCGTAATAGAGCGACATTTCCTTGGTGATGTGTTGCAACTGTCTCCGCAGGGATGGTAACGAAACCATCCCTGATCGCTGCGCGTAGATCGCAAGCGACCGGCGGAACTGGTGCGTGCCAAGCGGCCATCGCCTTCCTACCTGGAATTCCACTTCGCTGCGCCACGCCCGGTGGGGGTCGATTTCCTCCAACTCGCGCAAGTCGCACTCCTGGATCAGCGGTCGGACCGCATCCTCCACGAAAGATTCCTGCCTCCTGCGGCGGTTGAGACTGAGGCGCTGGACCTGAAAGGCATCGACGCCTGCTGGCGGACGACCGTTGAGAGCCAAGTAGCCCGTCGAAACGAATAGCGGGTAGCGGTTGAGCACGTCATCGGACTGCTCGGGTTTGCAGCCCATGGCACCGTAAATCAGCGTAGCGATGCGCTGAGCTAGCAGTACGGCGTCGTATGCGACTCGGCTTGTCACCCATCTCGTGCGTCTGATTTTCCCGTGGTTCAGTTTGGTAGTTTGCCCGCACAGAAGGTAAAGCGTGTGCCCATGGTCCTGTTGCGTTTCAATGCAGTCGAAAGGCAGCGATTCGGCTTCCTCGCTGCGCATGCCGCTGAATATGTGGATGGTCAGCTTACAGAGTAACTGCACCTCCGTCAGGCCGCGCGAAGTTCCCTTAGCGCTCTTGGCCAATCCCTTCGACTCGAAGTAATCGTCAAGGCAGTATTTCGTCACCAATGTCGGCGTCCAGATGTGTTTCCCAGCTGCGTGCCGGGCTGCTGTGTTCGTAAGCACCTCAGCCGTGAGCGCCAGGAAACTATCCGAGACCTCTGCGAAGTCTTTCAGTTGCGTGGCCACGGCGCTGATGGTTTCCGAGTAGACGCGCGTCGGGATGGGAGGCGTCTGCCTGGCCATGGCCCGGTAGTCACCGCACCGCCGGCGCAGTTCCTCGATCACGGCATTGCCAGCCACCGGGTGGCCGATATCGCGCTCGGGGTCAAGTGTGAGCAGGAAGCCGACCAGGCCGCACAGATTTTGTAGTACGGAGCCGTTGCCCAAAGTAGCAACGTATTCGCTGAAGCGCCCCTCATCACTCAACAGCGCTGGGAGCGACAATGCCTGCTTTTCGCAATATTGCGCCAGTGCACAGAAGGTTCTCAGGTGGCTGTGAAGTGTCTTGAACGCGAGAGTCGGCCCCTGCCGCCTATAAATAATCAGCGACATCAGGTGTTGCATGTCGTCGACCAAGGCCTGCCTTTCCGAAGGCGTCTCTCTCAACATCGACTTCCCAGGGCGCGCCGTCCAAAACGCGAAACTCAGCCCGACCGCCTGTCCGCGAGGGTCGTAACCAGACCAATCCCAGAAGAGGTCCCCACGCGTGGACGCTGTGTCGCCATTCCTTTTGCGACTGACAATGAAGTCTCTAGGCAACCTTATCCCAAGATGGTCCGCCCATTCATCTGGCAGCACAGCGCCATCGGGCACAACAATGTTGGCTTGGTGCATGCGAGTCATAGCCCGATTTCCAAGTCGTTGAGCAACGCCAGTTTTCGTGCCCAGTAGTCGTCGAGTTCGCCGTCGAGCTCGACTTCGCTGACGACTCGCGAGACCATCCCGGCGTTCCCCTCCAGAGCGCCAATGTCATCGAGAAGGGATTGGATTCGGTCTAATACCGGTTTGAAGGACGTCTCCGCGCCTGGGATGCCGATCGCCTGCCGCAGGACATAGGCGCAACTGGCCAACTTGCGGACGTCCTGCTCATCCGGATGTACGCGATGTTTGTCGCAAAAAAGACAACCTTCGAGTTGCCGGCAATCCGGTTGCACCGGGACGATTGCGGCCACGGCCTGCGGATCGTGGAACGCAGCACAAGTGCCGACATGGCCGACTACCCCGTTTGGTAAGCTCTCGCCACGTTGAAGAATCACCGAGCACTTGGCCGCTACCTGCTGCACCCGGTCGAAGAACGCAGACACTTCGTCGTGATGCGCACTCTGCGACCCCGCCGAGTAGTGCTGGAGCGCAGTCTCTTCGCTATGTCCCATCACCAGCGCGGAAGTCGCAGGCTCGCTGTTTCTGATGTGGAAGTCCTGTTTCGCGGCGCGCAGCTTCCTGGCTCGGATACGCTTGATTTTTGGGTCGATGATTTCCAGCGTACCGTAAATCGAATCGAGTGCCGCATCTTCCATGCTGGACGCCCCGCCTGTACGGTTGGCGCCAAATGATAGAAACAGGCTGTCACAGTCCTGCTCGCCGAGCAGGTAGGTCCGCAGATCGATGTAGCGTTTGAAGAGCGGCAGGAAATTCATCCTCGCAACTGCCGAGTAACGCTTACCATTGGCTCGCCACTTGATCTCCCGGAAGCCCTGCTGCTCCTGTCCGATAATATAGTCCTTGCTCCACTTCAACGAGCTAGCGATACTAAAGTTCATACCGGTTTGCCCAAGGAAAAGCAGCACAAAGGCGTTGTGCGCGACCATTGCGCTCTTGAATCGATGTGAATGTCGCGGATCGGCGTTCGCCTCATCGATAACCGTCTGGGCGTTTCCTACGATCATCCGCGACGTGTACGCATCGCGGTAGTGATGTCGAATTTCCTTTGGCTCGGCCAGCCGTCCATCCTGATAGTTGTAAGCCCAGTACGGCAAGGTCAATTCGTGGCGAATTTTCCATTGGTGTGGCGGCAGGCACCATCGCCGGACAGGAAACACCCAGAGGTAATTATCCTGCCAACCGAGATACTTGGGCATCGCCAGCTTCAGAGGATATTTCTTTCCACCGAGCACCAAGCCAGAAAACCCGAGGAACAGCGCCTCGCACAAGCTCTCCACCTTCGCGAGTTCGCTTTCCGACGGTGGTTCCGTGCGACTCCATCCCGCGCCCAGTTGCAACATGCGTACGCCGCGATGAAGGTCATGAAGCCCGGTGAACCCTGCGAGCAGTTTATGGACCATCCATTGCTCTTTCGCCGCCGAGGCCGGGACTACCTCATGACGGTTGACCCGCTCACGAAGATAACCGACGTACCCGCGAAAGGCTGCATACGCGTGATCGCCGTCGGCCAAAGCATGCGCGTGCCCTGTTGCGTCGGCCCAATCCATGTACTTGATCATGCAGATCACGTTAGCGCGCACTGTCTGCGCGCGATATCCGCCAGACGTGATCAAATCGGAAAAGAAAGAAATCAGCCTGGAAACTTGCGTCGCCCGTTCAGCATCGAAAGATGACAGATCGACCTGCCGTGAGGTGGTGCGGCCATTGTTCCTACCTCTTCTGGGCGCACTCGATCGCCGCAGGTAACAGAGCGCGCCAACGTCCAGAGTGTCCCGATCAAAGCGTAATATGGCCGTGTCCGTACGCAATATTGTTGCGGCACCAAGGGGAATGTCATAAATGGACACGTCCCGCTCAGTGAATATCGGCTGCCGGTGGGTCGCTTCTTTATCGGACACCATCGATGGTTCCCTCCCATGCCTTCTCAATCAGGTCGCGATAATACTGTTCATGAGCATCGACGGTCTCATAAACCATCTTCAAGCTCCGCCGATAATCCAGATACAGGTCGGTCGTGGCGCCGCTCTCGTGGCCCATACGTATTTTTACGAATTCTCGTGCCTGCGCTAACGTAACCTTGCCGCGCTGAACCATGGCAATCTGGATGTCGGTCATGTTCATACCGTAAGTGGCTCGCAGGTCGTGGACTTGATAGCGAAACTCCGCATCGTGGTGCTTACGGATGTACGGGATAACATGGTCGGCGATAAACGTCCGCACCGTCTGTCCTTTCTTCTGGTGGCGCACAGTGACCGCAGGATTGAAGGCGCGCGTCTCGCCCTTGTGCTGATAGTAGGGGTGCCCCTGCTGCGTCAGAAACAGGTATTGGTCGTCAGTGTCGCCACCCTCGGTTCGGGTGCGGCGCTTGCGCGCACGCTCGGAGTGCGCGTAAATGCGCAGGCGCTCATACAACCATCGCGGAATGTGGAGAGCCATACGCTTGTCGTACTTGGTGTCAACGCCAGTCCCCGGCCCCACGAGAAACCTGAACTCGCCCACTCCAGGCGGGATGTCTGACTTCACATGTCTAACCCGCAAGGTTAACGCCGTTTGAATCCGTGCGCCGGTAACCAGCATAAACGCATGAATCAGTGTCATCTCGACGTTACCAAGGTGCACCAGCGCCTCAATGAGCCACTTTTGCTCATGGATCGGCAAGGGCCGCAACTTTCCACCATCGTTAATCGTGCCTGCGTATGGGTCGCTCTGCTTCGGCGTCTTGATCGATACATCGGTGGTCGTGACGACCGTTCTGACAGAAAAACCCCTGGCATCCTTAAAACTCAGATATTGGTCGCGCTCCTGCCATAGAGGATGGTTGAGCGTGACTAGCCCCTCGGCGACCAGCCAGCGGTAAAACGCAATTACGGCGCCCATGCGACGTTTCGCCGTCGTCGCCGCGATACGGCCGTCAAACACAAGGTTTTTGAGATATCCGTTGAAACGGTAAGTAGGACGCCTCAGTTTGTGTTGCGGGATGTCGGTGAAATCGATCTCGTGTTCTTCGAGGAAGGCCAGGAATGCCGACAGGTCATCAGCTACGCCGTGGAATGTCATCATGTTCGGCGCCACTTGACCTTGAAGCCTGGACACGATGTAAATGACGGCCGCATCCCACGGTTGCCCGTCTCGGTCGAGCACAAGTGGCAGCCAGTTGAACTCCTGGCGAACCCATCTCGCGGGCGTCTTCCGGCCGGACTCGACTTCCGCCGTTACGGAGCGGATGAAGTAGCACTGTTCCGGTTGTTCACCAACGGCAGCGATGATGCGCCTGATTGCGCCGGGATCGTGTTCGCCACACGTCTCCGTCATGATGAACGCCGGAATGACTGCCTTCGTACCCGTCAGGTGATCGCTCATCGAACACAGGTTCCTCAATAGTTATCCTATCCATTATTCTGGAACCGCGCCGTTTTCCCAATCGGGATGTATTGCATGAGAATCGAAAGTCGGGCAGCTCAGACGCAGCTATGTTCGTCCATATTCACCGCGATCAAGCAGTTCAATTTATTGGTTGCAACGACCAAGCAGTGCTACACGCCCTCCGAGGCGGACATAACATGGGTGCGCCGGATCATAAGCCCTTCAACCGAGGAGGTCAGGTCGCAGCCTTAGTAGATGGCAAAATGGTCGACTGTCCCGTATTGCGCGTACGAAACATCGTGGAGGCGGCAAGGTGGCGCAATACTTACCGCGCTTCGCCATTTCTATTGCTGTGACGCCCGGCCTTTCCACATTCTCAAGATCGCTATTCAGGCAACAGCTCGCCGAAGCGACTCCTGGAAGACGTGTCCACTCGCAAATCAAAGAACATGGACGCCCAGAAGAGATTTACAGTAGCCGATTTATCTTTCGGCATCCCGTGCATTACACTCCATTTCCATCCAGCCTTCATGATGATCCGCAGGAGGCCGCCATTGTGACTGCTGGCCTCCCGAAAGCAGTGAGAAATCTGAGGCTAGTTCAATCCTTCGGCCGATGCTGGCGGCGCCCGGGATCCGGTACAAAGACTTCAGACCGCGACCAGGTTCCGCACGCCGTCCGCGTCCATGTTCGCGCCTTCCCCGCCCGCGACGATCTCGCCGCGGCTCATCACCCAGTAGCGGTCGGCGATCTCTTTCGCGAAGTCGTAGTACTGCTCGACGAGCAGCACCGTCATGCCCATTTCCTCGACCAGTTGACGCAGCGTGCGGCCGATGTCCTGAATGATCGACGGCTGGATGCCTTCGGTCGGTTCGTCGAGGATCAGCAGTTGCGGATCGCTCATCAGCGCGCGGCCGATTGCCAGCTGTTGCTGCTGACCGCCCGACAGATCGCCGCCGCGCCGGCTGCGCATGTCCTTCAGCACCGGAAAGAGTTCGTAGATGCGCTCGGGGATTTTCTTCGGCGCATTCTTGCTCGCGGCGCCGACCAGCAGATTTTCCTCGACCGTCAGGCGCGGAAAAATATCGCGGCCCTGCGGCACGTAGGCGAGACCTTGCTCGACGCGCGAGTACGTCGGCAGCTTCGTGATCGGCGCGCCGCGCCATGCAATCGATCCGCTCTTCGTCGGCACGACGCCCATCAGGCAGCGCAGCAGCGTGGTCTTGCCGACGCCGTTACGCCCGAGCAGAACCGTGAGCTTGCCGTCGGGCACGGTGAGCTTCACGTCGCGCAGGATATGGCTGCCGCCGTAGTACTGGTTCAGGTTTTCAACTTCTAGCATGTGCGTTCGACCCTTGGTTTCAGCGGCTGATTCTTCGCGGTGCGCGCAGGCGGCGCACCGGTTGGCCCCGTCGTCGTTGTTTATCGGCCGAGGTACGACTCGATCACCGTCTCGTCCTGCTTCACTTCGTCGAGCGTGCCGTGCGCGAGCACGCGGCCTTCGGCCATCACCGTGACCTTGCCGGTGTCGCCCGATAACGCCGCGACGAACTCCATGTCGTGCTCGACCACCATCATCGAGCAGGTGCCGCGCAGATGGTTGAGCAGTTCGGCGAGCTGCATGGTTTCGTCGTCGGTCATGCCGGCGGCGGGTTCGTCGAGCAGCAGCAGCGCGGGCTGTTGCATCAGCAGCATGCCGATTTCGAGCCGCTGTTTCTGGCCGTGCGACAACTCGCCGGCGAGCCGCCGCGCTTCGCTTTCCAAGCCGATCAGCAGCAGCGTTTCCTCGATACGTGCCTGCGCCTCGCGATCGAGCCGCGCGCGCAGCGACGCCCACCATCCCTTGTCGGTCTTCATCGCCAGTTCGAGGTTTTCCCACACGGGATGCTGTTCGAACACGGTCGGCTTCTGGAACTTGCGGCCAATGCCGGCCTGTGCGATGGACGGCTCGTTCATCCGCGTCAGGTCGATGGTCTGGCCCAGATAGACCTTGCCGGAATCGGGGCTGGTCTTGCCGGTGATCACATCCATCATCGTTGTCTTGCCCGCGCCGTTCGGGCCGATGATGCAACGCAGTTCGCCGGCATCGATATTGAGCGTCAGCGCGTTCAGTGCGCGAAAGCCGTCGAAACTCACGGTGACGTCTTCGAGATACAGGATCGTGCCGTGCGAGACGTCGATCTGACCGGGCACGACCGCGTGCCCCATGTTCGCGACGCCGCTCAGCGAGCGCTCCGCCGGTGCTTCGGGTAAATCCAGATCGGGAACCATCGGGTTTTCGTTCATGTGCGGTCCTTCTTGCGCGCGATGAGTTCGATCAGGCCCATGATGCCGTTGGGCAGCAGCAGCGGGACCAGCACGAAAATCAGGCCGAGGAAGAACAGCCAGTATTCAGGGAAATTCGCCGTGAAAAAGCTCTTTGCGCCGTTCACCGCGAACGCGCCGATGATCGGCCCGATCAGCGTGCCGCGTCCGCCCACGGCGACCCAGATCGCCATTTCAATCGAGTTGCCCGGCGACATCTCGCCCGGGTTGATGATGCCGACCTGCGGAACGTACAGCGCGCCCGCAATGCCGCACAACACCGCAGAGACGGTCCACACGAACAGCTTGTACGCGAGCGGGCTGTAGCCGAGGAACATCAAACGCGTTTCGCCGTCGCGCACCGCGGTCGTCACGCGGCCGAGCTTCGACGTGACGATGGCCCGCGCGCCGAGGAACGCGAGGATCAGCACGGCGAACGTGATCAGCAACAGCGCGGTGCGCGTGCCCGGATGCGTGATCGGAAAGCCGCCGATCCGTTTGAAGTCGGTGAAGCCGTTATTGCCGCCGAAGCCCGTCTCGTTGCGATAGAACAGCAGCATCGCGGCGAAGGTCATGGCCTGCGTGATGATCGACAGATACACGCCCTTCACGCGCGAGCGGAACGTGAAGAAGCCGAACACCCACGCGACCACGGCCGGCACCAGCACCACCAGCAGCAGCGCATAGCCGAGGTGCTGCGTGCCTTGCCAGTACCACGGCAACTGATGCCAGTCGAGGAACACCATGAAGTCGGGCAGATCGCTGCCGTACTTGCCGTCGTGGCCGATCGAGCGCATCAGGTACATGCCGATCGCGTAGCCGCCGAGCGCGAAGAACAGCGCGTGGCCGAGACTCAGAATGCCGCAGTAGCCCCACACGAGATCGAGCGCGAGTGCCGCGATCGCATAGCACATGAACTTGCCGGTGATCGTCGTCGCGTACGCGGACAGATGGAACGCGCTGGTTTCCGGCAGCACCAGCGTGGCGAACGGCACGCCGAGACCGAACACCACGATCAGCGCGATCAGCGCGAGCCACGCACGCCGCGACAGCAGCGCGGGACGCGGCGGCAGGCCGAGCGCGAAACCCGCTCCCGGATCGCGGGCGGCGACGCCGCTGCCGTTCTGTGCGCCGACGTGAGCCGAAGAAGTTGCAGATGTCATCTCATGCCTCCGCGCTACGGCCCTTGAGGGCGAACATGCCCTGCGGACGCTTCTGGATAAACAGCACGATCAGCACCAGCACCGCGATTTTCGCGAGCACCGCGCCCCAGAACGGTTCGATTGCCTTGCTGACGAGCCCGAGTCCGAAGCCGCCGATCACCGTGCCGGCCAGCTGACCGACGCCGCCGAGCACCACCGCCATGAACGAATCGATGATGTAGCTCTGGCCGAGGTCCGGCCCGACGTTGCCGATCTGCGACAGCGCACAGCCGCCGAGGCCCGCGATGCCGGCGCCGAACGCGAACGCATACGAATCGACCCGCGCGGTTTTCACGCCGACGCACGCGGCCATGCGGCGGTTCTGCGTGACCGCGCGCACGAACAGGCCGAGGCGCGTCTTCGTCAGCACGGCCCACGCGATGCCGACGACGATCATCGAGAACGCGAGAATCGCGAGCCGGTTGTACGGCAGGATCAGGTTCGGCAGCACGGTAACGCCGCCGCTCATCCACGACGGGTTGACCACCTGCACGTTCTGCGCGCCGAACAGCATCCGCGTAGCTTGAATCAGGATCAGGCTGACGCCGAAGGTGGTCAGCAGCGTTTCGAGCGGACGGCCGTACAGATGCTTCAGCACCAGCCGTTCGAGCACGATGCCGACCAGCCCCGCCGCCGCGAACGACGT
Source organism: Paraburkholderia bryophila (assembly GCF_003269035.1). Classification (GTDB taxonomy): domain Bacteria; phylum Pseudomonadota; class Gammaproteobacteria; order Burkholderiales; family Burkholderiaceae; genus Paraburkholderia; species Paraburkholderia bryophila. Next base: position 10,341 of record NZ_QLTK01000050.1, read on the forward strand.
GGGCACCGCCAGCAGCGGATACCAGTCGAACGCGCCGGGCGCGAAGCGCTGAAAGAGGTTCTGTACGACGTAGGTCGCGTACGCGCCGATCATCAGGAATTCGCCGTGCGCCATGTTGATGACGCCGATCAGCCCATACGTGATCGCCAAGCCAAGCGCCGCGAGCAGCAGCACGCTGCCGAGCGACAGGCCCGCGAACAGCGTGCCCGCGATCTGACTGCGTCGCTGGATCGCATCGAGTTCGTCGATGCCGCTTTGCGCGGCGGCGCGCACGCGCTCGTCGGCTTCGTTGAAGTTGCCATCCGCTTTCTTCGCGACCAGCGGGCGCAGCAGTTCGTTCATGTCGAGATCGTGCCGTGCGGCCACCAGTTGCACGGCTTCCAGACGCTTCGCCGGATCGGCGTCGTGCAATGCGGTCATCGCCCACAGCGTGTCGAGACGCTTCTTCAGCTCGGGATCGGTTTCCTTCGCGCGCGCCGCGTCGACGAGCGGCTTGATCGACGGATCGGGGTTCTGCAGCAATTCGTGGATCGCGGCGGAGCGCGTCGCGACATCCGGCGAATCGAGTTGCAGGCCCGACAGTGCGCCCGCTACTTTCGAGCGCAGCAGGTTGTTCAGCGTGACCGGTTGCGCGTCGGGCGCGCTGACGGTCTTGCCGGTGATCGCGTCCTTCGTGGTGTCGCCGTCCTGCAGCAGCACTTCGCCGGAATCGGTCGCGAGCGCGCTGTCTTCGGAGAGCGCCTTGAGAAGCGCGAGCGATTCCTTGTCGTGGTTCGCGATCAGCTTGTCGATCGCGGCGGATTTTGCGTCGAAGTCGTCGGCGGCGAGCGGCGCGACATCGGCGGACGTCAGCGCGAACGCGGCAGAGCTGGCAAGTGCAAGTGCGGCCGACAGCACTGAAGCATGCAGGCAATGGCGTAAATTCATGGGCGGGTAATGGCTAACAACGGGGTAAACAGGTGGCCGTGGCGCAATTGACCACGCCCACCATCAGACTTCCGTCAGACTCAGGCGACGCGACGGCGGCGCAGGAAATCCGGGATCGACGAGACAACGTCCGGCTTGCCCTTGTCGCCGGGAATGAATGGGCTCCAAGGTTGCGCGCGGATCGTCGTCTTGGTCCGCCACACCACGTTGAACTGGCCGTCGGCACGTACTTCGCCGATCATCACCGGTTTGTGCAAGTGATGGTTCCCGTCCATTTCGAGCACGAAGCCCGACGGTGCGTTGAACTTCTGGCCGATCATCGCGACGCGCACCTTATCGACGTCCGTGCTCTTCGCCTTCTCGACCGCCTGCTTCCACATGTGGATGCCGACAAAGGTCGCTTCCATCGGGTCGTTCGTCACGCGCTTGTCGCCACCCGGCAGGTTGTTCTTCTTCACCCAGTCGGCAAACATCGCCTTGAACTTCGTGTTCTCCGGGTTACGCAGCGACATGAAGTAATTCCACGCCGCGAGATTGCCCACGAGCGGCTTCGTGTCGATGCCCCGCAGTTCTTCCTCGCCAACCGAGAACGCGACCACGGGCACGTCCGTCGCCTTCAGCCCCTGGTTGCCGAGCTCTTTGTAAAACGGCACGTTCGAATCACCGTTCACGGTCGAGATCACCGCGGTCTTGCCGCCCTGCGAGAAGGTCTTGATGTTCGCAACGATGGTCTGATAGTCGCTATGACCAAACGGTGTATAGACTTCCTGAATATCGGCGTCCTGCACGCCCTTAGAATTCAGGAAGGCGCGCAGGATCTTGTTCGTCGTACGCGGATACACATAGTCTGTGCCGAGCAGGAAGAAGCGCTTTGCGCCACCGCCTTCTGCGCTCATCAGATACTCGGTTGCGGGAATCGCCTGCTGGTTCGGCGCGGCACCTGTGTAGAACACGTTGCGCGACATCTCTTCGCCTTCGTACTGCACCGGGTAGAACAGCAGCCCGTTCAGTTCCTCGAACACCGGCAGCACCGACTTGCGCGACACCGAGGTCCAGCAGCCAAACACAACCGCGACCTTGTCCTGCGTGAGCAGGCCGCGCGCCTTTTCGGCGAACAGCGGCCAGTTCGATGCCGGGTCGACCACGACCGGCTCGATCTTGCGGCCCATCACCCCGCCGCTCGCGTTGATTTCGGCGATCGTCATCAACGCGGTATCTTTTAGCGACGTCTCCGAGATCGCCATCGTGCCGGACAGCGAGTGGAGAATACCGACCTTGATCGGGCCTTTATCGGACCCCTGTGCGAATACGGAAGGTACCTTTGCTGCCATCCCCGCCATCCCCGCTACCGATGCAACCTTTAGAAACTCGCGTTTTTTCATTGATCGTCCTTCAGGATTGAGAGTTGGATTTCATCTTGGATACAAGACGAACGCGAGTGTTTGCAACTTCCGGGCCAGCGGCACGCGGTACGGTAGACAAAGGCGGGAGCGGCAGGACGGCCGCGAATGATGGCTGAACGACTGATGATGTCGGTGCGTGCGGGCGCTATCGTGGTGCGCCGCGCACGCATCCGGGGACGGCTATGCTTCCTCGCGCGCGCTGTAGCGTTCGCGGGCGGTCTGCATCATGTAGAGCGTGATGCGCTTGACTTCAGCCTGGCTCTCCGCGATGTGGGCACGGATCATCTGCTGGGCGCGATTGACGTCTCCGGCGCCAATCGCTTTGAGAATGTCCGCGTGTTCTTCGTAGGTGGCAGCGACCCGCAGCGGCTTCGTGAAATCCAGACGGCGGATGATACGGATGCGTTCAGTCACATCAGCATGCATGCGCGCCATCTCCAGATTGCCGACTGCCGCGACGAGACCGGCGTGGAATCCTTCGTCGAGTGTCGCCGCTTTCGCGGGATCCTGCTCGCGCTTTCTCGCGGACACGCACCAGATGTCCCGCAGAGGGTCGAGCACCGGCGTCAGTTTCTCCGTCACGATCCTGGCGATCGCGGTGGTTTCCATCATCACGCGGATCTCGTACAGGTCCTCGAAGTACTTGAAGTCGAATGCGCGGACCTGCCATCCGCTCTTGAAACTGACATCCACGTAGCCCTCCCGTTGCAACCAGAACAACGCCTGACGCACCGGCGTGCGGCTGACCTGCATCCGGGCAGCGACGTCGCCCTCGCTGAACTTGTCGCCCGGCAGAAGACGGAAATCGAAGATGTCCGCCTTGAGTTGGGCGTAAATTTGCGCCGCGAGATTGCTGGCATTCTTTGTAGGGCTGGCCGCCGACGTTGGGTTGTCCACCATGTAGGGTTCCAGGGAACGGATTTGCAATGGGAGAGATCATTCGAGCATCACTCGAGTGATACGAGCGGGTCGCCTGCAGTGATCATCATACCCGGTCGGCAGTGGAGAGCCTTGACCACACCATCATGCGGCGCTGATATGTGGAATTCCATCTTCATGGCCTCCAGGATCAGCAGCGACTCGCCCGCGCGAACGCTGGTCCCAGGCTCGACTATCAGCTTCCACACGTTGCCCGTGATGTCGGCCGTTACAATCGAGCCCGCCAGCGTTTCGTCGACGATAATCTGTTCGGGCGCATCGCTGCTTCCATGGGACCCGGCTGATTCGCTGGCCCAGTGCGTAACCTCCGTGTCGAACGCCTGCTTCTGGCAGGCGCGGAATACGTCAAGTTCAGGTTCGATGCGCTCCAGGAAGGCGTTGTATTCGCCGAGGTCGAATACCTCTTCCTCGATACGGACGCCCTGCCGTCCTTCGCGGAAATCGTTACGCAGCGTATCGAGTTCGCTTTCCGTTACCGGATAGAAGCGCACCTGATCGAAGAACCGCAACAACCACGGCTTGCCGTCGATGAACACTTCGTTCTTGAGAAACTTGTTCCAGATAGGTAGCGTTCGGCCGACAAGCTGATAACCGCCCGGCGAATCCATTCCGTAGATGCACATATAAACGCCGCCGATACCGACCGTGCCTTCGGCCGTATAGGTACGCGCCGGATTGTATTTCGATGTGAGCAACCGGTGACGCGGATCGACCGGCACCGCACAGGGCGCACCCAGATAGACGTCGCCGAGGCCCAGTACCATGTAGTTCGTCTGGAAGATCGTGTCGCGCACCTCGTCCGCAGACGTCAGACCGTTGATGCGGCGGATGAACTCCGTATTGCTCGGTAGCCACGGGGCCGTGTCCCGCACCGACTGCCGGTAGCGGGCAACGGCGTCGAGCGTCGCCGAATCCTCGTAAGCCATCGGCAGATATACCACGCGGCTCGGCACTTTCATCGTCGCGATGCCGGTGAGTATCGCGTCGGTCGCGGCGAGCGCATCGACAAGTACTTTCTGGTCGATGATGCGGCTATCGTAGCGAACCTGCAGCGAACGCACGCCGGGTGAGAGCTCCAAGACGCCAGGCACGGCCCCGGACTTCAGCGCTTCCATCAGCGCGTGAATGCGGAACCGCAGATTCAGGTCGAGCACGTTTTCGCCATACTCGACGAGGATGTACTTGTCGCCCGCCTGACGGAATACGGTCTTCGGATGGTCACCCTGCGCAGCGGCTTCGAAAAGCACCGGCGAGCCGCGTTGCACGGAGAACGCCGGCCCGGACAGCAGCACATCGTTCCAGTCACGGATGAACGTATCCTGACGATGCTCAAGCGCCAGAGCCTCGTCGAACGTCATTTCGCGGAAACGGATGCGGTCGCCTGGCTTGACCTGGCCCACCTTCCAGAGCTCCGCCTTCGCAATCGTCACGGGGCATACGAAGCCACCCAGGCTCGGACCATCGCGTGTCAGGATCACCGGCATGTCACCGGTGAAATTGATGCTGCCGATCGCATACTCGCAGTCGTGGATGTTGGACGGATGCAGACCCGCTTCGCCGCCATCGGAGCGCGTCCACTCTGGCTTCGGTCCGTTGAGCCGGACGCCGAGCCGGTTCGAGTTGTAGTGGACCTCCCATTCGCTTTCGAAGAATTTCTCGATCGAAGCCGGTGTGAAGAAATCGGGCGCACCGTGCGGACCGTACAGCACGCCGATTTCCCACGTCTTCCCATACGTCGGCACAAGCGAAGCCGGTAACGGCGCAGGATCGTGGATGGGCGCCAGCGCCGCGGTCGCGGGCAAGGACGGGTCCGCAACTGGCAGCACATCGGACGGACGCAGTGTGCGTCCGGCGTGACCGCCGAACTGCCCGAGCGCGAAGGTGGACCGGCTGCCCAGATACACCGGTACGTCAAAACCGTTGCGCACGGCCAGATAGGTTCGGCATCCGCTCGCCGCCTTGCCGACGCGCAGCGTCTGCCCGGCCTGCACCGGCACAGGTGTCCAGAACGCGACGGGCACGCCATCCAGTTCCGCATTGGTGGGTGCACCGGTCAGGGCAATGATCGTGTCGCTGTGAAACCGCAGCGTGGGGCCGAGTACCGTCGCTTCGATACCGGCAGCCTGTTCCGCGTTGCCGACGATCCGGTTGGCGAGCCGGAACGCCCAGTCGTCCATCGGGCCTGACGGCGGCACACCGATATCCCAGTAGCCAACGCGGCCCGGGTAGTCCTGGATCGTCGTGTAGGTTCCCGCATCGATCACTTCGACGACTGCGGGACGGTAAGCGAAGCCATCGAGATAGCGGGTCGAGACGTCCCCGGCCGCGAAGCCCTCGCTCGCGATGATCCTGCGCAGATAGTCGAGATTGGTCGTGATACCGGAGAGACGTGTTGCGTCGAGCGCGCGTGACATGGCGGCAATTGCTGCGGCACGGTCCTCGCCGTGCACGATCAGCTTCGCGATCATCGGGTCATAGTGAGCCGACACTTCGGTTCCGGTCTCGACCCAGCCGTCCACACGGATGTCCGGCGGGAAGCTCACTTCGGTCAGCGTCCCTGGGCTCGGTGCAAAGTTGCGCAGCGGATTTTCGGCATACACGCGCACTTCGATCGATGCGCCCTTCGGCGTCACGGGCCGATCGAGCGCGGGCGACGTGCCGGCCGCCGTGAGGATCATCCACTCGACGAGGTCGATTCCTGTGACGCTTTCCGTGATCGCATGCTCCACCTGCAGGCGCGTGTTGACCTCCAGGAAATAGAACGCCTGCTGCGCCGAGTCGTAGATGAATTCGACCGTGCCCGCCGAGCGGTATCCGACCGATCGGCCCAGGCTTTCAGCAGCCGCGAGCAGCCTCGAGCGTACGTCATCCGGCAGATTCGGTGCGGGGGTCTCTTCCACCACCTTCTGGTTGCGACGCTGGAGCGAACAGTCGCGCTCGCCAAGCGCCACGACGTTGCCATTGCCGTCACCGAAGATCTGCACTTCGACGTGTCGTGCACGATCGACGAAACGCTCGACGAACACCCCTCCATTCGCAAAGAACGACTGACCAAGCCGCTGTACGGATTCAAACGCGGTAACCAGTTCAGCCTCGTCGTTGCAGCGTGTCAGTCCTATCCCTCCTCCGCCGGCCGTGCTTTTGAGCATGACCGGATAGCCGATGGCCCGTGCCGCATCCCTCGCGCTGTCGGCATTGGCCAGCAGACCCGAGCCCGGCGTGAGCGGCACGCCTGCCTGTTCGGCCAACTCGCGCGCGGCGTGCTTCAGGCCAAACTGCTCCATCTGCTGCGGCGTCGGTCCGACGAACGCGATGCCCTCAGCCTCGCAGCGTGCGGCGAATTCGGCGTTCTCGGACAGAAACCCGTAGCCCGGGATAATCGCCTGGGCCCCCGTCTCTTTCGCTGCGGCGATGATGAGATCGGTCTGAAGGTAACTCTCGGCAGCGGTATTGCCACCGAGTGGCACGGCAATATCTGCTGCCGCGACATGCAGGCTGTTGCGGTCAGCGTCCGAATAGACGGCTACCGAGCGGACATTCATTCGCTTGAGCGTGCGCGCGATGCGACACGCGATCTCGCCACGATTGGCGATCAGAACAGTATCGAACATGGCAAGCTCGGCTCAGGAACAGGAAGTAGTGGTGGACGTGCGCTGACTGTCGAGATAACTCACCCAGCCTCCGAATTCAGTGATGTCGCGGGCGTCGCCCAACGCATAGGGCTCACAGATGAACCCCTTCACCTGACGGCCGTCGACGAGCGTCAGCGTGCCGATGCCCAGCGGCGCCGGAATCCCCGCGACAAACGAGCCAAATTCCGCTGTGGGCAAATCCCACAGTTCGACCTTGATCGGCGCGCCGTCCGTCGAGCGCACAAGGCCCGGTTTGGCTGGCGTGGTATTGGCAAGCGCATACAGCCGGTATGTGCTCGCGGTGGTGGTGGCTTCGACGAAACGGGCGTGTCGCGACGTCAGTTCGTGATTGAGAGGCATCCCGCGAAGATGGGCACCGACGACCGCGACGCGGATCGTCCCGGCTGCAGCATCGGCGTTCACGGCATGGTTGTCCGCGGGCTTGCTGGCGACGAGCGGCAGGCCCGTCGCCCCACGCGTCAGGCCGGTCGCCTGATGCCACGACGACGCGTATTGCGCGAGCGCCCTTTCTCGCCATGCGTCGCCGATTAGCGTGATACCAAATGGCAGTCCGTCCTCGCGCAGGTTCGCGGGCACCGCGAGCGCGCTCCAGTCGAGCAGGTTCACGAAGTTGGTGTACTTGCCCAGATTGCTATTGAGGCGAATGGGATCGTCGAGCAGTTCCGCGATCCGGTAGTGAGTCGGTACGGTAGGCACGAGCAGCGCGTCGAACTGGTTCAGCAGGGCATCGGCCTTGCGCTTCAGGTCGGCAAGTCGATAGATGCCGTCGAACGCATCGGCGGCAGAAAAGTTGCGCGCCTTGAAGATGATGTCGCGCACCACGGGATGAATATCGTCTTCGTGCTTCTCGGCGAATGCACGGATTGCGGCATAGCGTTCGGCGACCCATGCGCCGTCGTACAGTAGTGCGGTGACGTCATCGAACAGCGCGAAGTCGACCGGTACGCACGTGGCGCCGCGAGCCTCGACATGCGCCACCGCATCCTTGAAAGCCCGTTCTGCAAGCGCGTCACCGAAGAACTCAGGATGAGAAGGAATAGCGAAGCGCGGCTGGTCCGGGACGCGCCATTCAAGTGCCGCGGCAGGTGCTTCGCGCGATAGCCCATCCGACAGATCGAGCGATGCCGCGACGTCGTAGACACGCGTGGCTTCCTCGACCGTGGTCGCGAACACCGACACGCAATCGAGCGTACGGCACGCAGGTACTACGCCGGTATTGCTGAATGCACCACGCGTCGGCTTGAGCCCGACGATGTTGTTCAGCCCGGCCGGCACCCGGCCCGATCCTGCTGTATCGGTACCGAAGGAAAACGGCACGATACCCCGCGCCACCACCGATGCTGAGCCAGAGCTCGATCCGCCGGAAATGTACTCGGGATCGAATGCATTGGTCGGGATGCCATAGGGTGAGCGCACGCCGACGAGACCCGTTGCAAACTGGTCAAGATTAGTCTTGCCGATCAGGACGGCGCCCGCGTCAGTCAGCCGTTCGATCAGGGTGGCGTTCTTCTCGGGGCGATAGGCGAACGCGGGACAGCCGGCGGTCGTCTCGAATCCGACCGCGTCGATGTTGTCCTTCGCCGCAAATGGAACTCCGTATAGTGGAAGCCTGCTGATATCTCCGCCCGCAGCTTCGAGTCTGTGCTCCAGCTTCGTCAGCTGAACCTGGAGCACTTCTGGCGTTGCCACCGATATCCACGCTGGATCGGAGCCAGTAAGCGTCGACAGCAGTTCGCCCAATAACTGTTCCGGCGTTGCCCCGTTCCGGTAGGCATCCAGCCAGTCCGCAATTGTCCATCCGCGCATCTCGTATTCCCTCTTGTGTACAAGTTTGGCAATCTTGTACTCAAGAGTTATGCCAGGCGACCTGCATAAAGGGAACGCGCGATGCGTGGGCGCTTTGGAGCAGTTCGAGTGGCGTCGCGGATGGGCTGGGCGCACATGCATGATGCCGAAGGAGCACGCTCGCGGTGCGTGCGCCTGCGGATGGTGCACATGAAATCCCCGGTGGCACGACCGCCGGGCAGCGACGTGGCATCAACCTGCTTGTACCAACGGACCATCAAGATGGAGCCGTCCGTCTCATTATCCGAGTGGCTCGACATGAGCGCGCCCGCGCGGTATAAGCCCTTGTCACGTCTGTAATGCACGCCATGGGAAGCCGGTGAAACTCCGGCACGGTCGCGCCACTGTGTCGGGCAAGCAGCGAACCTCGGGTTCGTTCGCGCTCTCCCGAAGTCAGACCTCGCGGCGTCTTTCTTCAACCTTTCACGGGACGCGTTATTCCCGGGAGTCACAAAATGCTTGCCCAGCTTCTCCAGATTTTCAGCGACTCGAACTCCAGGGTTCGCAGCAAATTGTTCGGTATCTACGGCGTGCTGATCGCCATAAACGTTCTCGCGTGGATATGGGCCCTCGTCGCCTTCCACGGCTACCCGGTTCTGCTCGGCACATCGCTCCTTGCCTACAGCTTCGGTCTGCGCCATGCGGTCGACGCGGACCATATTGCAGCCATCGACAACGTCACGCGCAAGCTCATGCAGGAACAGAAGCGCCCGGTCGCGGTGGGCTTCTTCTTCTCGCTCGGTCATTCGACTGTCGTCGTGCTCGCGTCAGTCGGAGTGGCGCTTGCGACCACCGCGATCCAAGGCCGTTTCGACAACTTCAAGGAGATTGGCGGCATCATCGGGACGCTCGTTTCCTCCCTCTTTCTGTTCGCGCTCGCGCTGATGAACTTCCTGATCCTGCGCGGAATCTATCGCGCCTGGAAACACGTTCGCAGCGGCGGCGCCTATGTCGATGACGACTTCGACATGCTGCTCGCGAACCGCGGCTTCGTTGCCCGGATGTTCAGGCCGCTCTTCCGTCTCGTGACACGTAGCTGGCACATGTATCCGATCGGCTTCCTCTTCGGCCTCGGCTTCGACACCGCGACGGAAATCGGCCTGCTCGGCATTGCGGCCACGCAGGCGGCGAATGGACTCTCGCCGTGGGCGATCATGGTGTTTCCGGTGCTCTTCAGCGCGGGCATGTCGCTGATCGATACGCTGGATGGCCACCTGATGCTGGGCGCCTATGGCTGGGCGTACCAGAAGCCGCTTCGCAAGATCTACTACAACATGACCATCACACTGGTTTCGATCGTGGTCGCCGTGGTGATCGGCGGCATCGAGGCATTGGGGCTGATCGCGGACCAGTTGAATCTGAAGGGAGCACTGTGGGATGCCATCGGCTCGCTCAACGATAACTTCGGCGTGCTCGGCTACATCATTATCGGCATTTTCGCGCTGAGCTGGATCGCGTCGTTGGTGATCTATCGGGTGAAGCGTTTCGATGAAGCGGACACCAGTCAACGCCTTTGACCGATACGGAACGTCGCGCTAGAAATCTAGTCGCGCCGCAGTCGCGCCCCATACGGAGCTATGCCACAAAATGGCGAATAGAGCTTGCTTACCGCAGGCTATAGCTCAACGCGGCGGGCAATTGTCTGGACGCAGAAGCGCGGCCACTTCGGACTCACTTCTTCGCTGACGGAAGAACAATGAGTAAATCGTCTGTCTCAACCAGTGCTAACGAGGTGACTGAGAGATCAGCGTTTCCACATTTGTCCATCATTGCCGAACTAGACCTTCTTGTTCAAAGGCTAAAAACTTGTCCGTAAAACACATTAAGGATCTTTCCTTCAGACGGCTCCAAGGTTTCTTTGCCGTTCAATGAACAGTACACGGTAAACAGGGGGGGGACGGATGATGAAGACTACAAAGACGTCTTCATTCTTCGAGTCGATCTAAACCTATTTGACGCATCCGGGGACTCACCCTTGGTAGCACAGGACATCGAGCAAGGGGCATTGAGTGCGAACCTGCTTAAGTCCGGTGACGAGCTATGGGTTATTGGCTATCCAGCCGAGAGTAATTCTATCGATTACGAGATAAACAAGATTGTGAATACGAGGAGCGTCCTCAGGGCCATCTATAAGGGAACCAGCGTTAGCGTCCATTGCCATGAATTACTTATGGAAACGTCCGTGGATCTCGAAAGTTATGACGGCCTAAGCGGGAGTCCTGTGTATCATATGAAGGAGGTGATTCAAGGCAGCCAAATAATCAGCTTCCCTTTGTTGGTCGGTATGCTTCTGAGGGGAACCGCATCAAGTCGAATCGCGCATTTCGTCAACTCAGACGTCCTTTCCAATATCATCAGTTTGGCAGAAGAGACGTCCTAAGCCACGCGTAGATCTTCTAGCGTCAGTGCCGGATATGCGCATAACAAAAGGCCCTGACGATTCGGGGCCTCTCGTAGCCCGCCGGGCCGAGTCTATTCTCACGCCTGCAAAAGTAGTCGGAGGCGAATGGCGGCTATGGAGCAAGCCGAAGGACTGATGCGGGTCGACATCGGCAGTTCGCCGTCGGCTGCAGATCTTGCAATCAAGGTCCGCGTGAGCCGTCTGCCTCGAGGCGACACAATTATTGTCGCAGCGGCGACAGAATTAACGCGAACTACGCTAAGAGGCACAATTAATCCAACATCTTATCGGTAGTTGTAATCTTCGAACCTCACGACGCTTAACGTGCGGAAAAAGCCGCCAACTGCGCGGCTTTCGAGACTTTGGCAAGACCAACTATGGGTATCTGTCTGCATGCAGACAGATCTTCAACCTACGATACTAATCCCGCCAAGTGCGGGATCCTGGAGGTTGACGACTTGGAGCACCTGTGCCTCTTTCTTCGCGTAGGCAGACCTTTTCCATTTCGCAAAATCGGGCATTTGGCTCGCGTCATCAGGTGCAATCGAAATGATTGCAATGACGTCTGCGTCGGCGCGCTTGAGGTCAAACGTTTTCTTGTTGAAAGCATCGAACGTTGTGTTGGCATCAACCACGATGCCGTAGATTTTTGTCATATATCCTCTCTCGGTCGGCTAACCGGCCGACGTTCGGGGCGCACGGAGCACCGCATGAAGTGTGTATTCCTTCGTGTATAGCATCGATTCCTCGCTATCCCGCATTAAGCCGGCAAGTGCTCTCCGTATGAGTCAACAGCCGGCCAAAAATCGAGGATATGCTGACGCAACACAGGATAATCCTTGGCAATAAGCGCCAAGTGATTACCTATCAGCGACACCCTCGCGAACCTGTGCCGTAGTCCGTCTTCAGTCTCTGTTGCGTCGGGGCCCATACCGATATGTGTGCCGATAAGTTTCACTTCAGACGCCTGCCACTCGGCGCGGTTCATGTGGGTGCTCCACCAACCTGCGCCGCTTGCACCGTGAAGTCTGGGAATGGATGCTACAGGAGGGCGATCGTCCGCTAGAGCATCTATATTATTTTGCTGCGGAATCCATGCGTGAATCTCGCGACGCTCTTCGAACTCAGCGACGACTAAGGTACTGTCCGGCGCGTGCTCTCCTCCTGCCATCGTCGTCGAATACACCAGAAACTTAGCTCCGGTGCCGCCCTCGTATTCCATGAAGCTTAGGGGGTATCCAGCAAGTGCGAGAAAGTCCCGTGACGCGTCATGTTCGGACACAGATAGGACTTCGACGGATCGTTCGGACAAAAAGTTACGATTTCCGGCGGCGATCGTCCCGACCAAATCTGGCGAAATCTGAAAGTATCCAAAATCGCCACGCTTCCTAGTACACACATAGTTACGGTGAGCGGGTTCAATAAAGAATCGGTGGTGGTGATTGCGTACACCTAGCGCCAAAGAATCGTAGTCTCCAGCCACGCAATGCCCAGCAGTGAGTATGAAGTGGAACGGACCTATTTTGAGCAGCACACCCGAACCATTGTCGAAAGGTTCTGGAGCGTCTCTGCGGAACCTGAAAAACGGAACCGTAAACGGTTGAAGGCGATCCTGCAACGCTTTGGCGTGCAGAATCGGGCCGTCCTCGGCGTGAATCAGATTGTGTGGCGTCTCTTCGGATGGCGTCATGGCTCTCGCGCAATTCTTATAAAACTAGGCGTGCATTTTCCGTTAGGCTCGGTTACACGTCGGGTTGCCAACGACCGAACGGACAATGTCAAATGGACGGTATTGGCCCACTGGCGCTTCATGCATTAAGCATGAGGCGCCTACTCAGACCGCTCAGCATCATACTAATAATTGCTGACACCACTGTGCAGTCGAAACTAACAACGTTACACCTTGTCCGACTACGCTTCATCTGGAACGGCAGCCAAGGCGTGTTCTTCAACGTTGAAGTCGTACTGTGTGGCCTACTCACGGTACAGGTACTGTAACAGCGCACGGCGTATCGACGACTGCTGCAAAGTTAATTCACATTGGTCGCACCACCGAAGTCCTGTCACAACTGGTTGGTCTTAACTCGTCAGCGAAAATGTGGCACTGAACGGCCGTTGAAGTTCGAAAGTAGCCGCCGGAGCCGTAACGAATCGAACCGCGGTAATGGGTCGGGTTATGCCCCTTGCATATCGCACACATCCGCGGCAGGTCCGTGGTCAAAGTGTGGGACTCGGTGCGGCCAGGAGCGGCCGGTCGACAGTGAAGGCCGAATCGACGACAATTTGGCATCCATATTCTGCCAACATTCGCGGGGACTTAGTGAATATCAGG
>NZ_QLTK01000051.1 GCF_003269035.1 Paraburkholderia bryophila
ATGCTCGACCTCGTGCTCGACGACTCGAAAAACGACCTTGCGATTCCGAAGCGCGGCGCTGAAATCAAGGTATCGATCGGCTGGGTCGGCGAGCCGCTGATCGACAAGGGGACATTCACCGTCAACGAAGCCGAACACAGCGGCGCGCCGGATATCATCACCGTGCGCGCCCGCTCGGCATCGATGACCAACGCAATGCATGAACGCCGTGAAAAGAGCTGGCACGGGCAGACGCTCGGCGCGATCGTGCGCGCGATCGCAACGCGCCACTCGCTCAAGCCGGCGATCGGCGCCACGATTGCGAAGATCCTGATCGACCACATCGACCAGACCCACGAAAGCGACATGTCGTTTCTGACGCGCCTCGCGAAGCGTTACGACGCCGTGATGAACGTGAAGGATTTGCGCCTGCTGTTCATGCCGATCGGCACCGGCAGGACGGTGAGCGGCAAGCCGCTAGGCGTGATCGAACTGACGCGATCGAGCGGCGACCGGCACCGCTACCACGTCGCGCAGCGTGAAAGCTATGCGGGCGTGCGCGCGCATTACCACTCCAACGCGAAGGGCAAGCGCAAGTCGGTTGTGATCGGCGGTGAGAACAATAAAAACATGAAGGTGCTGCCGGAAGACTACGCGACCGAAGCCGAAGCGCGTGCGGCGGCGCAAGCCGAGTATGACCGCACGCAGCGCAGCCAGGCGACGTTCGACTACACGCTTGCCCGCGCACGGCCCGATGCCTTCCCCGAAATGCCTGTGACCGTTTCCGGTTTCAAACCGGAGATCGACGCGACGCCGTGGCTGGTGAAGAAAGCGACGCACACGATCAACGATAGTGGGTTCGAAACCGCGCTGGAAATGGAAATGCGAGACGACCCAACTACCGCACGGCACCGTTCGCATTTCCGAAAAGGCGGCTAGGCGTTCTTTTGATAGAGTGTTGACGGTCAGATTTGACCGGACATGCATGCCGCATGATCGCCGCAGATGGCGGCCCATGCGGCCACTCAAAGGGAGCGAATGCGATGCCAATAGCATGCACCGGAGCGGGTTTCTATAAAGCCTTTAAAGACAACATGGATGCGCTTGGGCTCGACGTGCCTTCGAGCATTTCCACTGCGCCCGCCAACGTTCTTGCACGCGTCGGCGCGATGGTCGCCGCAGCAGAGAAGCTAGGCAAGACAGCGTCGATCGGCGAAGTCATCGGCGCGACGACAGCAAGCGAAAAGCTGCTCGCGTTCGGAGCAATCTACGCATCATTCTGGCTAGGCGCTGCTGTCGGTAGTCTGATGGTCGCCACGGATGCGTATCTCGATTGTGGCTCTACGCCGAACGCGACCATGAAGGGCGTTCAGAAATTCACCTTCGATAGCGGTATTCGTGTTCCCGCCCAAACGCTGTTTGTCATGCAGACGAATCCAGAGATTTTCGCGGTCGGCGCACCCGGCCGCAGCGCGTTCGTGCGTAAAGCCACTATCCCGGCCGGCAGACTTCAAGCGGTGAGCATGCAATGAAAGTGGGCTCGAAAGAATGGTGGATTGACCGGGCTGCGCTGATCGCCGTAGCAATCGGATGCGCGGCACTCGCCTGGCTTTTTTCCGTGTCGGCGGGAAGCCATGCGACTGAGATCCTGCTTGCCGTCGTCTTCGTCGCTCTGATTCTCGATAACAGGCGGATGCGCAAGCTGCTGAAGGACCGCACTCCGCCGGCCTGACTGCGAACAGCCTGACGCCTCGACTAAAGCCGGGTTAATACCCGGCTTTTTTGTATGCACAAAAATGTTCTTGCAAGCATAGGTTTTTGTGCATACAATAATTACATGCAAATCGAATTCGATCCGGTCAAAGACCAAACCAACCAAGGCAAGCACGGCGTTTCGCTGGCGATGGCCGAGGCGTTCGAAATGGACGTGGCGCTCGTGTGGCCCGATGACCGATTCGACTACAACGAAAAACGGTTCAATGCTCTCGGCCCGATCGGCGATCGAATCTATTCGCTGTCCTTCACCATGCGCGGCGAAACGCTGCGCGCAATCAGTCTGCGCAAGGCAAACCGTAGAGAGGTGCTTAAATATGTCAACGAAGCGTAAATTTCATATCCCCGACGCCGCCGAAGATGCGGCACTCACCAAGGCGGCCGAGAGCGATACGGACAATCCGCCGCTCACCGATGCGCAATTGAAGCGCATGCGTCCCGCGCGTGAAGCGCTGCCGGCAATGGTCGGCGAAGCCGCCGCAGAGGTGTTACTCAAACGTCCCGGCCGCCCGACTAAGCCGATCGACCAGCACAAGGTTCGCACGACGATCCGGCTCGATCCTGACCTTATCGATGCGTTCAAGGGTACAGGCGACGGATGGCAATCACGTATGAACGATGCACTTCGCGAGTGGGCCAGCTCGCACGGCATGTTTCGCGGTCGCTGATTTCAGCGGCGAGCATGGATACAAAAAAGCCTGCATATTGCAGGCCTTTTTACTGGTTGATCGACTCTATCAAGCCGTCGCCAGCTCACAACAATAATCGACCACTTCGCCGGCGACTCTCTCGGCCGGAATGCTGTTGATATCCAACTCGGAAAAAACAGGGCGCATCTTTGACTTTGAATGGAGGCGCCACTCTGGTTTTATTTCGCAAAATATCGCGACGCCTGGCTTTCCTAGCGCTGCCGCAATGTGCATCAACCCGCCATCCGCACCAACAAAAAAAGAACTTCGCTTTATCAGCTCTGCTGCAGCCGCGATGCTCGGCAGGTCTATATGCGACTCAACCCGATCGCAGCTCATGTCGTCACGAACCGTCTTTGCAATTTGGTGCGCCGTGTCGCCCGTACCGATCAAAATAAATTTCGGAGATGGAAGGTGCTTAGGCCAGGCCGAATAAATCAGCCTGATAAGTTCGGCACAATTCTCGTATCGGCGGCGCTTGTCGCCCCCGCCTACGGCAACTGAGATAGTGAATGCGTCTTCCCGCCTCGCGCTTAATTCCGATACCGTCAACGCGGGTTCGATCGGGCCTGCTTCGCGCGGCTTGAATACGCGCGCAATCTGTTCATAGGCAAGCTGAATCCTCGAAAACCGCTCATCCCTACCGTGCGCCATGATCGACAGCCACGGCGTGAAAGGATGATATTGAAGCTTTTTGAAAATGGTTTTCGTCGTCAGACTCTGAACAATGACCATGTCATATCGTGCGTCGCAATCATCCAGCGAACGCGCCACGCGCCGAAACCGATCGTCGCCGACGAAAAGCTCTATGGGGCCGTGCGGCATGCAAAGGTCGATTGAAATGTGCGGGTCAATAATGAACCTCTGCGACAGGTCCATGATTGCATCGCCGATAGTGGCCCAATCGTAGTACCACAGGAGTTTTCTAACTTCATGGGGCGCGTCGTTCGCTATCAAGAGCTGCTGCCCACTGAGAAGCATCAAGGCCTTACGCTTGATTAATGAGACGGACAACGCCCGCCGAATCCGCAACACCAATTCCCCGCACTTGACAGCCATATGTTCCTCGCATGAAAGCAAGTAGTTATGCTTTTGTAATTTCGGGGATTATAGCGAAGCATCTACGCTGCCGGCCGCCGGCGCGACCACCAAACAAACGATCGATTTCTTTACAGTTTTGCCACGGGGCATTTGATGCCCCTTTTTTCCGCACAAACAGTAAATAAACCCGTAAACTTATCAACGTAACGAAAACGCCTGATACACCGGTTTTTTTACTTCAACATTGGCATATGAAAAAACACCTCGTCATCATGGCCTGCTCGGCGACCAAGGCCGCAGTGCCGGCGCCGGCGATCGACCTCTACCGAGGCGTCATGTATTCGACTCTTCGCGCGAACGCGCCCGGCACCCGACCAGTGGTTCTTATCCTGTCGGCTAAACATGGGTTTCTCTCGGCCGATCAAATCATCGAACCGTACGAGCAACGCATGACCGAGGCGCGTGCCGACGATATGATTGGCGACCTGCCGGCATACGACACGATCGCCTGGCCTTCGGACGTGTGTGCGGTACTGCTCGCCGGTGGAAAGCCATACAAGCGCGTAATGCGTGCCGCAATCGAGCGCCGCACGCGCCTCGGCCTGATCGTGCCCGATGCCCCAATTACAGAGACGGCCGGCACTATCGGCTATCAGCGCGCGCAGCTCGGCGCATATCTGCGAGCCATGGGGACAGGCAATGCGTGATCCCGCAGACAGAGGCACGCTCGATCTAGTCACCGGCGGCATGCGTATCGGCTACGCACGCGTTTCGACGGTGGACCAAAATCTCGAATTGCAACGCGACGCACTGGCGCGCGCTGGATGCGTGCAGACCTACGAAGAAAAGGCTAGCGGCAAAGCGAAGGCCGGCCGGCCGGAGTTGGCCAACATGATGCGCGCGCTGCGAAAGGGAGACACATTAATCGTGTGGCGCCTCGATCGCCTCGGCCGCTCGCTCGTCGATCTGGTGCAGATAGTGGACGAACTCGGCGCGCGTGGTGTGGCGTTCGAAAGCCTCTCTGAAAAGATCGACACACGCACAGCACAAGGCCGCATGTTCTTTGGGTTCATGGCGGCGATGGCACAGTATCAGCGGGACGTTATCAGCGAGAACACCAAAGCGGGGCTTGACGCGGCCCGCGCTCGCGGTAGAAGTGGTGGCCGACCGGCCGCACTTGATGACAAGGCTATCGCCGAGATTCGAGCCCTACGCAAGAGTCCCGACATATCGATGACCAGCATCGCCAATCGCTTCGGCGTGAGCAAGCCAACGATTTACAGCGCACTCAAACGGGACGAAGAAAGAAAAGCTGCAGCACGATCTACAAAACGCGCCCCAAAGCGGCAAAGCAAAACCCAATGACCTCGATCGCGGCGTAGGCCGCCGCGTCGATGTATTCAGCTTCATACGCTGCGTTATCGCTAGATAGCCGCACCGATCCGTCGCTCATTAGCTGAACGCGCTTTATGCGGACACGGTTGTCGATCCGCAACACAAACACCCCATCGCAGTCACGCGGTCGACGATCGAGCAACACGATATCGCCGTGTCCGATCGAGTCGAAACTAGCGTCGCCGAGAACGCGCATCACCATCGCATCGTCAGGACTTACGCCGAGCCCAACTAGCCACGCTCGCGGAACGCTCCACCACGTCCGTGCAGCATCTTCGTTCGGCGGCAAACCCGGCATATCGAACGCCGGCACATCAACATTGTCCCCGCCTTCCTCTACGTGTTCGATCACTTGTTCGCCCGCCCCAAGCTCGCGCGTGCCACGCCCCAGCACTAGCCAATCGAGACTTACACGCCGCTCGATCGCAAGCGAAACGCACGCATTCAATGGAACCGTGCCGCGCTTTTTCCACACGGCCGGCTGACTTTTTGCCCCGCCAATATGACCGGCCAACTCAACGTCTTTCGTAACGTTAAGTACCGATTTCATCCGGTCAATTATGTCGTGAACAGAGCTTTTATTTTGGGTCATTTTGATCGTTGGAAAGGTGCAAAAAGTAATGCGAAAGTGTTCGTTAAGGCCTATACTTACACTTCGTAACACACCTAAACAAAAGGTTACGGAATGCAAACGAACCACCAACAAAAACCGGGCACGCGGACCCACAAAAGTGAGCGCGTGCCGATCCTTCTTAGTGACGCTGAAAGAGCGACGTTATCGCAGCTTGCGCAAGCCGAACAGCGAAGCAACGCATCGATGGCGCGAATTATCTACCTGACTGGCCTTCGGCAATTCAGGCAAGAAAATCAACCGGCAAGCGGCCTCTGAATGAAGGCCACCGAGACAGCGAAGGCGGGGGGCCGTTTCTTCACTTGATCGGGGATCACAAGCCATGAGAATCAGAACACTTTGCCCACACTGCCGCGAGCTAGCGATTGCCCGAACAAGTCGCGAAGTCTCCCGCACGATGAAAGAAATCATCTATCAGTGTACGGATGCGGAGTGCAGTCATTCATTCGTCGTCATGCATGAAGCGGTTCGCACGTTGTCACCGTCCGCAAAACCGAGCGCGGCCGTCAGCTTGCCCATATCGCAACACACGCGCGACCGCGTAATGAAACAGCTTGAGCTAATCGGCTGATTGCAATCCAACATTGAGGCCACAATGTATAGAACACAAACGCACTATTCAGCACAGTCTTTCCTCGCAGCACACGAAGGCGAACACCTCCACCACGACGAACGCAGCCTATTGATTGAGCGCTGCATTCAGCACCTTATCGACACCGCGTACGTGTCGCGCCCGACCGCCGAAACCATCACGATGCAAGCCTATGGTGAGCGCAGCTCCCACGGCTGCCGCGCCTACGTAGACATGTCGCTGACGACCAGTTACACCGTTTTCGTTCGCGATCCGGCAAACGGCTGCATGCGAATTTTCACAGTCTCTGAACTGCTCGCCCTGTGCAACACCCCTGCTCTTTCAAGCCTGCCCGTACCAAGCGCTAAAGACATGCTCGCTAACGGCACCACCGGCGATCGCACTCCCCTTTAACCGCACGCAGCACTAGCAGAGCACCGCACACACATGGCCTCAATCGAAGAACTGAAACGGCGCGTCGACATTGTCGACCTCGCCGGCCGCCTCGGACTCAAACAGGGCAAGGGCGGCGACAAGGCGCTATGGCATTCGCCGACGCACCCCGACAGCAATCCGTCGCTGTCGATCTATATCGACCACCCGAAGTACGGCACCGGTTTTCGCGATCACAGCGCCAATGTCAGCGGCTCGCAAATCGATCTGGTGATTCACGCCCAAGGCGTCGACGTGCCCGGCGCAATGAAGTATCTGCACGACGAGTACGGCATCCCCTACGATCGCGCCGACAAGCCGGCCGCCGCAGAAGCGAAATCGGCACTCGACTACATCGCAGAGCGTTCGCTGTCGAACCGTGAAAAGGTGCGCGACTATCTCGAAGGGCGCGGCATCACGGCGGCCGCGATCAACGTCGCAATAAATGCGAAGACGATCGGCTATAACGATTGGGTCAGCGGCAAAAAGCCACAAGGCCAGGTCGGCCACGGAGGGCCGGCCGCTGCGTTCCTCGTGCGCAACGACGCCGCGCAACTCGTCGGCGTCGACATGCGCTTTATCGATCCGGCGCTCAATGGCGACGTGAAGACCCAATCACACGGCGAGAAATTCGGCTTTGGATGGACGGCCGACCCGAAGCGCCTCGCGCGGGCCAAGCGCGTTGTGCTCGTCGAAAGCGCAATCAATGCCCTGTCGGTCGATAGCTGTGATATCCCCGGTACGGCCGCGTACGCAATTCGCGGTACCGGAAACGCTGAGAACATCGATTTTGCTTTTCTGCGCGGCAAATATGTCGTCATTTGCATGGACAACGACGAGCCGCACCCGCAAGGACACCCACGCGCCGGCATCTGCGCCGGCATGGCGGCCGCCTGGACGCTTTACGAGCGGCTGACCGCACTTAGTATCAGCTCGACAATCGTCGACCAGTCAGAATGGCTTGCGGACCTCGCAGACGGTGCGAAGAAGCGCGAGCCGATCAACGATGTCAACGATTACCTGAAACTACGCGGCCCCGCCCTACTGGCTAAAGCGCTCGACACGCATGAGCAATGGCTCATTGCCGGCATGGCCGGCGACGACACCCGCAAGGGCCGCCCGCGTGTGTTCCTGCCGGCGCACGACTTCGCGCAGTACTGGAAATTTCGCGTGCGCCCCGACTTCACGCAGTACATCGCCAAGCGCGACGTTGACGAAGAAAGCGGCGAAGAAAAGAATCAGTATTCCGAGTTGTGCGGTTTTCGCATTGCATCACTGAGCCGCATATCGGTTGCCAGCGCCAACGCCACCATGACCGGCGACCCCGACCAATCGCCGCGCGATTACTTCGTGCCGACCGTGCAGATGCCCCGCCACGGCCCGAAACTCGTGCGCAAGGTGATGACCGACGACCAGCTCCACAACATGACGCACTGGACGAAGTTCGGCCCCGTATGGCAACCGGCGCAGTTTTCCCGCATGCTCACGATTCTTGAGCGCACGGTCGACCTCGGCGCGCGCAGCGTCGCCAACTTCGTTGGCCTCGCGTGGCGCGACGGAAAACTCGCCGTCAACGAAGGGCCGGACTGCTATTTCACCGACCCTGAAAAGCAATGCCCGTATCACGAGACGACTTTCGCGAGCGGCACCAAGGCCGACGCACGCCGCGTCATCACCGAGTATCAGCACACGTTCAAGCACAACGCCGCAACCATGCTGCTCGTATGGGGCTTGGGCGGCCACCTGAAGGCCTTGCTAGGGTTCTGGCCTCACATGACGCTGCAGGCCGACAAGGGCGCCGGCAAATCGACGCTTATCAAGCGGCTTGAACGCACCATCGGCTTTACGATGTTTTCCGGCCAGAACCTGCAGACGGAATTCCGGCTGCTTACGAGCGTGAGCCACACCAGCCACCCCGTAGGATGGGAAGAACTGAGCGCGCGGCGTCAGGACGTGATTGATAAGGCCGTCGCGCTACTGCAGGAAAACTATCAGTACACGATCTCGCGGCGCGGCGCGGAAATGACGGAATACCTCATTTCGGCACCCGTGCTTCTCGCCGGCGAAGACGTGCCGGTTAAGTCGCTTATCGGCAAGCTCGTTCGCACAAACCTGACCGGGAAAAAAGGGCCGATGATGCCCGACGATCTGCCCCGCTTCCCTGTGCGTCAGTGGCTTCAGTTTCTCGCCGGCCTCGATCGCCGCGAAGTGCTCGCGAAGTATGCCGAGCTGCGCGACTACTGCACTGAGCGGAGCTGTGCGGCCGGCGATGACGACGGCGCAAAGCGTATGGCGACGAACTACGCCGCGCCATTGCTTGCATGGGGCTATCTGTGTGAGTTCGCCGGCATCGATCGGCGAGAAGGCGGCTTCATCGCCGACCTGCTCGGCGAGATGAACACGCACATCAAGGAAACGAGCGCGGAACGCTCGCCTTGGGTCTGGATCATGGAAACGGCGCTTTCTGAAATCGACGCAGGCAATTTCAAGCACCCGTACAAGTTCGAAAAGCACGAAGGGCACGATTGCCTGATGGTGAATGTCTCGCATGTGATGGACCACATTTCGACGTCGAACAGTCTGCGCGACAAGTGGAACAGCCTGCCCGTGAAAACCGCGACCGTGTTCAAACGCCAGCTCGTCGCCGCCGGCGTCACGCTCGAAGGCGACAAGGAAATCGAGCGGACCATGAACGGCAAGCGTGTGCGCCGCGTTACGCCGCTGCTCGTCGACAAGCTCGCCGAGTTCGGCTTGTCTGTTTCGTGGAATCTGAACCACGTCCGCGAAAACGACTGAGAGAGAAAGACATGACCGAATCCCAACTAGCTGACACCGTTCGCATGTCCGTATCACTGCCGCGCCTGCTGACTTTCCGCCAGTGGGTGACGACTTTCACGGAAGACACGGAAACCGTGAGCGTCGACCAGGCAGAACAGTTCGTCAGGATCGTTTGCAAGATTAAATCGCGGCGCGAGTTGGCGAGCAACGTCGAAGCCGCGGATCTGTTTCACTCGCTGTTGCGCGCCAACTATGTCGCGTGGCGCGACGATTCGCGTCGGCGCACGAAGCAATAAAAAAGGCCGCCGGCGCGATCGCTGCCGGCGGCCCTACCCTACCCCCTCGCCTGACCTTTGGCCGCCTCGTGCGGCCGCTTTTTTTCAGTCATCCGGGTAGAGCCGACGACGCTCTGCCTCGCGATCCTCGTCCCATTTCCGGCGCAATACGCTGCGCGCTTCGCCCATCGCTCGCGACAGCTCGATCAGGTTCGGAAAGTTTTCATAGACCCACGAACCAGCCTGGCGCAATTCCTCTGTTTCTCCATTCCTCGCGTATTCGTTGACCATCGCCAGCACGACGCTCGTATAGTGCGCGTCAAGCGGTCCCAGGACTTCGCCGATCGAATACGGATGATTCGAGTTGTACAAAGACAGAATGCACTTTGCAAGCGCACCTTGACCGCTCGTGCCTGAGTGTTGCTTCACCAGCTCTAAACCTGCCAAATACGGATTTACCATCACACCCCCGTGTTGTCGACGCTATCGAACAGCGCACCGCACCATCCCTCAAAAGCCGCTTGCGTTGCCAGCGACGCGTATTTCGAGCCCGGATCGCCCTTGTCGGATCGCTCGACGCTGTATCCGTTATCGCCGGCCCAAATTTCAAAGCGCGGCCGGATTGCCCTCAATGCCAGTTGCGCTAAGCGCTCAATCTCATCTGTCATATCAACCCCGCTTCAAAATTGATACCTTGATGCCATGACACCAAGGTATCAAGGTATCATTTTGCCTGCCGCGTTCCTGTCAATGGCGGCAGGCCTTTCGATGCGCGCATCATGTTCAAACCAGCAATGAACATTTCCTGCAGCGACGTATCGAAACGCATCGCGAATTCCTTTGCCTCGTACCATTGCTCCCGCGTCATGCGCACAGGGATCGTTTTTGGCAGCTTTGCCTTACTCACCTTTCTTTCGACGGCCGCCGGCGCATGTTCGACCTCGATCGATTCTACTGCCGGCCCTTTGGCGCGCTCCTCTGCCGGCGGAACCACGGCGGCCGACGCATTACCCGCGTTGATTTTCAGGCTGGCAAAACTCGGTTTTTTCGTGCTCACTTTATTTTCTCCATAAGCCATTGATAAACGGCCTTCGTTTCGGCGCGTGCTGGTGCATCGCGTTTCGTTGTCGTTTCACTGACCGCGCTCCCGGTCGTGAGCGCGCGCTGATAGGCCTTGCGATCGCTGATGATGGTCGGGCACACCGGCGCGACCTCGGCGAGCTTGTCGATCGCTTCGCGCGTTTCTGCTGAGTTGTCTGCCCGGGTCAGGACAAACACGAAGGGCTTGCCCGCAGCGACGACGACTGAGAGCGCGGCATTGAGCGCAGCCAAATCCGGAAAGGTCGGTTGCACCGGCACAACGACCAAATCGGCGACGCTCGCCAGCTCGACCGCACCCGCGACGATATGCGGCGGGCAATCCACAAACACCAGCTCGAAACCCTCTGACTCTGCAGACGCCAAAAGATCAACGATGGTCGAAGGCGCACCAGGCACAACGGCCGGTTCCTCGCTCGTTCGGCCGCCCGCCCAAGCTGTCCCGGTTCCCTGCCCGTCCGCATCGATCAATGCTGTTTTGTGCGCTGTCGACGCCTCAACGGCCAAATGAATTGCTGTCGTCGATTTTCCGCTGCCGCCCTTCTGACTGAATACCGCAATTACTTTCATGCGTCTTTTCATACCGATATCCCCGTGGTATCAAAGTGTCAAAGTATCAAGGTGTCATGGCCGCAAATCCTTACTGGCATTGCGTTAAGCCGAACTATATCATCACTTTTGATACTTTGGTATCACGATGTTTTGATTCCATGGCACATTGATACCATGATGCCATGACACCATGATATGCCCATGCGGAATTGGTGCCTTGATACTTTGGTGCCTTGACGCCATGGCATCAAGGCACCACCCGGTCGACGGTAGGGCAGGGCGGCCACGTCGACGAGCTGCAGCCGGCGCGATCGCAGCGACCGCCGGTCGCGCACGCCTCGATGCTGGCCACCGTCGACCGGCTCGCCGACTTCGAGCGAGCCAGGCGGCTGGCGTCGACGAGAGAAAGCGCCGGCCGGCGCCCGCGCGTCCGTTTTCCGCGCCCAAGGCACAGGCAGCGCAAAAACGTGCGGGATTTCAACTCTGTTTTTACCTAAACCATTGATTCTTGAGAAAACACCGTCCCGCAATGGGGACGTTTTTTCCCGCAACTCGCCGTTTTTCTACCGCACCGGCCGCCGTCGCCTTTCTTCTATCTCTCTCTTTAAATAATTGAAAGAGAAGAAGAATAGGCAGAGAGAAGTAAAGCGAAGCAATCCCGCGCGCAAGGAGTGGCGTCCCACAAAAATTTTCTGGCCGGTTTTCTTATCCCGCAAATCCCGCAGCGTCCCCGCAGTTTTGCGGGGTTCGCGTGGGGATAAGATCACATTTAAAATCAATCACTTAAGAATTGATCTGACCATATCCCGCAATCCCGCACTTGCGCTGCGCCTGTCTCGGTTTCGGCTCGATTTGCCTCTTTTCCCGGCCGAATCTGCATCAAACCTACCAAAACGCATCAAAACCGGCCTTGCGTGCATCAAACTGCATCACTTTCCATGCATCGAAATCGGCCGGAACCCCTAGCAACGGCGCGGCGTGGCCCGATGCTGGCGACTGCATCAAAACCAGCCCCTCAAGCGGAGGGCAGGCGGGGAGGGGGGACCGCGTTTTAAAACGCGGCGACCTCGTACACGCGCCACGGCGGGCCGGGTTCACACGGGGTTTCTCTACCCCTGCCGAGCCACCACGGACCCGCCAGCGGCCCGGCAAACGCGCGCCAAGGGCCGCGTCACCCCCTCGGTTTCGCAGGTTCTGGCGGCCGGCTATACTGTGTTTTTGTACAGTGTTTTGGCGCATGCGAGCCGACGACGACACCGACAGCCGCGAATACCTCGCCGAGCGGGCCGCGATCATGGAGATCGACGGCGGTTTGCCACGACACCAAGCCGAGTACTACGCGACGATCGCGACGCGGCGTTTCTGCGATCGCACCGGCCGCCTGCCACCGCAAACGGCCTACTATGAAATCGTCACGCGATTCATGCGGCCACGAGAGCCACGCGAGCCAGGCGAAGCGCGAGCCTTCGAGCGCGCCTCGCCGGATTGAGGTAGGGCAGGGCTCACCGATCAGGCCGCAGCCTTGCCACGGCCCGGAAAATCGCCTTCGTGCGTGCCAATCAAACCGATTTGCCCCCTTCATTGCTGAACATTTGCGGCCGTTGCATGACGCGGGCCGAATAGGCAATGGCCAAGGGGCCGGGCGAAGCACGGCCGGGCCGGGTTGAGGGGTCGGTGTGGGCCGCGTAGCGGCACGCGCCGAGCACGATTTACCCCCGGTCTTAGCGCGTGGCGCGGCTTGCCGCGTCAGGCGGTTAGACCATTAGCCCCGTGTGCGTGTGAACCAAGTTTTTGAGTGTGAGGTGTGAGCCGCGATTGAGTTTCGGGAGCTGGTAACGCGTGTTGACCACGGCCGCGCCAACGCGCGCGGCTTCGTTTATCTGGATAGGATTTTCATCGTCAAGTGTCGCGCCGAAGGCGCGCACTTGTGGCCCTCACGGGAGGGAGCGCGAAGCGCGGAAGGGTGGGGTTAAACCCGCCGCGCGTAATTTTCCCGCGCGTGCGGTTTCTTGTATTTCGTTTTATACGTTTTAAAACGTTTTCGGCACCTTCAAAGCCATACGGGGCGGGCTTTTCCGGGCGATATGGTGTACAAAACCCCGGTTCAAGGTGTACAAAACCCCGGTTCAAAGTGTACAAAACCCCGGTTTATGGGGCAAAACCCCGGTCCTATCCACAGGTGTACACGAAACTTTGCTTGCACCAATGCCCTTATTGGGACACAATCCGTTCACGCACCAATAACGGGGGAAGTGTCCCAATGAAAGCACCGCGCGCGGCTCTAACTCAAGCCGCAGAACTGTCCGACCGAAACGTGAACATGAGCAACGCTCTCACGCGCGCTTCGCATGGCCTCGGCCTCGCTGAAAAGCGGCTGATTGCCTCTTGCATCGCAAAGAATGACTCGATACCTATGGCCGAGATTCATCGCAAGGGCGCATGGGCTGTTCGCCTGTCGGCAATGGAGTACGCAGAGACGTTCGAGATCGGCCTAGATGCCGCTTATGAGCAACTGCAACAGGCGAGCGAAAGCCTGTTCAATCGATACGTGCGGACGATACAGGAGACGCCCAAAGGCCCCAAAGAACAGAAATTTCGATGGGTCGGCAAGGCCGAATATCACAAGGGCGAAGGGTGGGTAGAGCTGCACTGGTGGCACGAAGTAGTGCCGCACCTGTTCGGGCTGCGCAAGCAATTCACGTCATACAAGCTCAAACAAACGGCTGCGCTGCGCTCGGCTTATTCATGGCGCCTGTATGAATGTTTCAAGTCGTGGGCGAGGAAAGGCCGCTATACGCCAAGTATCGAAGAATTCCATACAGCGATGGATGCTAAAGACAGCCACCGCAAAAACTTCAAGGAGTTGCGTCGGCGCGTGATCGAGCCGGCGGTGACAGAACTGATCGAGAAAAACGGGTTATTGATCGAGTGGGAGACAGTGACCGCCGGCCGCAAGGTGATCGGCCTTGATTTCAAATTCAGCGCGAATCCCCAAACGTCACTTTTCTAACCCGGTTGACCGGGGATTTGTCCCAATAGGTCATTCCGTCAAGATGGCGCGGGCCGAACCCGTAAAGGAACGGGCGCGCCCGGCCACTCAAGCCCGTACACTACGTTTTGCTTACATTTCGTTACGCAATCCGCTATTTTCGCTATTGGGACAAAACCCCGGTTACTTTGTCGGCGTTATGCCTTCGCTGCCGCGTCCACGATGTACGGCTTGAACCTTACGATTTCGTCGCCCGCCCACTCATTGAAGCCCATGAATTGAGCCTGTAGCGGCTCGATTTCGTTGCGTCCGAACACCTTCGCCGCAGTGTCGGCCGCGCCAAAGCCGCCCGTGTTGCTTGGCACGATGCCGAGCAATTGCGGCGGCGTCCTATGCGCCGCGAGCAAGTCGTCGCGCGTGATGTTCTTGATGTTGAAGAACTCATCTTTCGCCGCGACCTCTGATACCGGGATAAGCTGAATTCCGTCCTTTTTCCCGCCTGGTGCATGAAGGAACAGATTGCGGAAATTGCCCGGTCCCTTCGCATTTCTCAACGCCTCGCGCAGCGCGTCGACATCGTTCTGATCGATCTGGCTATCCGTCGAATACAGGATGAACCCGGCGTGACTTCCATTCTCGTAATAGCGCCGGCGGAACAGCGTCGACGACTCATTGAGCCATGCCGCGTGCAGCGCGCCGAGATATTCGGGCAGGCCATACACTTCCTGATTTACGTCCGGTTCCAACAGGTGATGCACCGCGCCCGCATCAAACTCGTGTTGAACCTGCCAGCCGTTGATTTGCACATAGGTTTGTAAATCGGCCTTGCGTCGAACGTACTTCGCTGGCGGCGGCTCGAATTTCAGCGTGCCGCCCAACCGGTTGCGCTGTCGCTCCTGATATGCGTTCCCGAACACAAGGAAATCAAGCGCCCAACGTCGAAACGAATCGGCCGACATGAGCGGGTGAGGGACGAATGTCGACGCCAGCACGTTGCGCTTAAAGTAGATCGCGGAAGCGTGATGCGTACCAGCTCGGAACGATTTCGAAAGCCCCGACCAGCTCACCGGCGGCTCATACCATCCGTTGATTGAAAGCAGTTCGCAATAGTCGAGAATCTCGGCGCGGTTCATTACCGGCACTGCATCGCCGAACGTGAACGCCTCACTTCTGGCCGGCGTCGCTGCAACGGCTGTCGTCCGCGCCAGCTTCGCGAACTGTTGGCCTGTGCGTTTTCTGCTCATCAATAAATCTCCATAAATCCAGTATTACGGGCCGTTGTGCCTTCTAGCGGCTCGTTCGATATCGCATGCAGGACCGCCCAAGCAAGGTCAGCGTGACCTATCTCGTCGCTTCGCCCTGCCTCATATGTCACCTGTCGGCCGCTCGCCGTCATCGTCTTTTTGATCGCCATGAACGCTTGCGCCATGTCCGTCCATCCGGCATCAAACTGCAGTCGTGCATTGCCGACCACAGACAGCCCCTTGAGAACAAGACGGCCTTTTACCTCGGGCGAGTAGTTGAGCCCGACCACACGCGGATAGAACTGCTTCACGAGCTGATAAACGCCCTGGCCGATGCCGGTCGTGTCGATTGCCATGTAAGCGACGTTGTAACGCTGCGTGATCTGCTCGATAGCGCGAGCCTGTGCCTCGAAATCCATGCCGCGCCATTGATGTTTCTCCAGTACGCGCAGCGGGCCGCCCGGTACAACAGAGGGCGCGACCACCGCACAGCCCGCCGTGTCGCCCGAAAGAGCCGGGTCATAGCCCACCCATACCGGAGCATTGCCGAAAGGCCGTGAGGGCGCTGTAAGCGGCTTAAAGTCGGTCCACTCCTCCCATGAGTCGACCATGCAGCGCTGCAGATTGGCGAGACTGAAAATAGACGCCGTGTCGTCGATGAACTGACACATCAACAAGTTGGCGTATTCCTCGGCGCTATATTCGAGCCGCAATTCGTCAAGATCGAACAGCGTGCAGCCGGCGGCGGCCGCATCCTCTACGGTGACGATCTGCCGCCACTGCCTGTCCTCACAGAAGCGACCGCCGGCGAGCGCCTTGTGTGAAATCTCGAACTGGATGCGATCGGCCTTTGACCGGCCCCGGTTGACATGCTCGCCGCTCCAGAATTTGTAAGCCTCGTGACCGATGCTTGACGGCGTAGAAAAATACGTCTTGCGCCATTGCTTGTGCATCGCCATGCCCGATGCAACCTTGTTGAGCGCGGTAAATTTCGGCACCCAAAAATATTCATCGAAATAGAAGTTGCCGTGATAGCTCTGCGCGGTGCGTGCGTTCGTACCGAGAAAATAGAGAATGGCTTCGTTCGGCAAAACGATAGGGTCGCCGGTCAAGTCAACGTCTGCAGCCTCACGCGCAAACTGCGTGATGTATTGCTTGAAAACATGCGCCTGTGCCTTGCTGGCCGAAAGGAAAATCTGATTGCGACCCGTCACGAGCGCATCGGCTAGAGCCTCGCGAGCGAAATACCATGTCGCCCCGATCTGCCGCGATTTGAGAATGTTTCGCGTGCGCTGATGGCCGTTCCGATACCAGACCTTTTGATAATCGAACAGCGAATCGCGGAAAGCGTCTAACAGCTTTTCCGTCTGTTCCTCGCTGAATTCGTTGCGTGTCGGCTTCTTCTTTGGCGCTGCGTTGCGTGCCTCGATATTCGGATTCAGGTCGGCTTCTTTCCCCGTCTCGCCGTACTTGCGCACGCGGGCAATGTTCGCCATCTGCCGGCCGAGTAGGTCGATTTCCTTGAAGTCGACGCCTTCTTTTTTCTCCTTCGCGATCAGCGCATTAAGCCGCATCTCTAGCGTCAGCTCGACGCGGTCGATCGGCTCGCACTTGTCCCACTCGTCGCGCTGTTTCCATGCCTCGACGGTCGCACGCTTGATGCCCATATGCGACGCAATCGACGACACACGCCAGCCCTGCCAGTAGAGCGCGCGTGCGGCCTTGCGTGGATCGATTTCGGTGATGGGGTTTTCGGCTATTTCGAGCATGCCGAAAGCGTAACCGCGGCACACGCGCGCGCGCAGCGTAAGGCCTTGTATCCAAAGCGAAAACAGATGCAAAACGTTGAGTGAAAACCGGGCAACCCCGAACATGGAGACCTACACAAACACCTGTTTTCAACCTGCCGGAGTACACACGATGTTCAAACGAAAGTTGTCGCCTATGTCGGTCGCCGTCGCGGCGCTGGCGTTTGTCTCGATCGACGCACACGCGGCCGCCGTATCGGTTAGCGCGATTCTTCAGCATGGCGACGTGATCGGCGCATTCGGCCAACATGCCGGCTATGCGATCGGCGCCGCCATGGGTATTGGCTCGATCGCCAGCGTCGACGGCAAGGGTAATCACGCAGCGAATGACAAGTGGTTTCGCGTCGCTGTCGAAGGTGCGACGACTGACGGCCGCAGCGTCGAACGCGACTGGATTCAACAAATGGCGTCCAGCTATAACCGCGAGGTGTACGGCGCGCGTGTCAACTGCGAACACGTTCGCGGCTATGCGCCCATGTCGCAGAATCAGCCGTTCGGCTCGTATGGTGACGTGACCGCGCTCAAAGCCGAGCAAATCGCAGACGGCCCGCTAAAAGGCAAGCTCGCACTGTATGCGCAAATCGCGCCGACCCAGGCACTGATCGACCTGACGAAAGCCGGCCAGAAAATCTATTCTTCGATCGAAATCAGTTACTCGTTTGCCGACACGAAACAGGCCTACCTGATCGGCCTCGCGGTAACGGATAGCCCCGCGAGCCTCGGCACCGAAATTCTTTCGTTCGCCGCCGGCCAGAAAGAAAACCCGTTCGCCAATCGCAAGCAATCGCCGGAAAACCTCTTTTCTGAAGCGATGGAAACGCCGTTCGAATTCGACGCGCCGGGCGGCCCGGAAACCACGCAGACGCCGCCGGTCACAACGTCGGTTTTCAAGCGTGTCGGCGAAATCCTCGGCCTCGTGAAAGAGAAGGGCGCAACCGACGACAAGCGATTCGCCGACACCACCCAAGCAATCGAAACGCTCGCCGAACACGGCCAACAGCAGGCCGCACGCGTCGACGAATTCGCCGCACAGCTCGACCAGCTCACGAACGATCTGGCCGCCGAGAAGCGAGCACACGAAGCGACCGCACAGGCGCTGGCCAACCTGACGACGAATCTCTCACAGCAGAGCGGCGGCCAGCAACGCCCGCCCGTCACTGGCTCGGCCGGCACCGTCAAGACCGACTGCTAACGCGACGAGCTGCGCACACGCTTCACCCCTCAACGTTTCGGAGATTCACCCATGCGTAATGAAACCCGGCTTGCCTTTAATGCTTATCTGGAGGCAATCGCGACCCTTAACGGTGTGCCTAACGCCGCCGCCAAATTCACGGTCAATCCGAGCGTGCAGCAAACGCTAGAAACCCGTGTTCAGGAGTCGAGCGCGTTCCTCTCGTCCATCAACATGATCGGCGTGCAGGAACAGACCGGCGAGAAAATCGGCCTCGGCATCAATTCGCCGATCGCGAGCACGACCGACACCACCGCCAAGGCGCGCACGCCGGTTGATCCGACCGACCTCGAAGGCAACACGTACACCGCTACGAAAACCGATTTCGACACGGCGCTGAAGTACGCCCGCATGGATGCGTGGTCGATTTTTCCGGATTTCCAGACCCGTATTCGCGACGCAATCCTGTTGGCGACGGCCCGCGATCGCATCCGCATCGGCTTCAATGGCGTCTCGCGTGCGGCAACGTCCGACCGCGCGGCACATCCGCTGCTGCAGGACGTCAATAAAGGCTGGCTCCAGCATTACCGCGACGAAGCCGCCGAGCGCGTGATGAAAGAAGTCGTCGCCGGCTCGGCCAAGATCAAGATCGGCACCAGCGCCGGCACCGATTACAAGAACCTCGATGCGCTCGTGTTCGACGCGCTCGAACTGCTCGACGAATGGCACCGCGACGACACCGGCCTCGTGGTTGTGTGCGGCCGCTCGCTGCTGCATGACAAGTATTTCCCGCTGGTGAACGGTTCGAACGTCGCGACGGAAAAGAACGCGGTTGACATGGTTGTGAGCCAGAAACGCATTGGCGGCCTGCAGGCTGTTACCGCGCCTTTCTTCCCGGCCAACAAGCTGATGATTACGCGTCTCGACAACCTGTCGAT
The DNA here is from genome assembly GCF_003269035.1 of Paraburkholderia bryophila. Classification (GTDB taxonomy): domain Bacteria; phylum Pseudomonadota; class Gammaproteobacteria; order Burkholderiales; family Burkholderiaceae; genus Paraburkholderia; species Paraburkholderia bryophila. Next base: position 19,365 of record NZ_QLTK01000051.1, read on the forward strand.
TTACTACCAGCTCGGCGCTCGTCGCCGCGCCGTTATCGATAACCCGTCCCGCGACCAAATCGAGAACTACGAATCGAGCAACGAAGCGTATGTCGTCGAAGACTTCGGCGCGGGTTGCGTGATCGAAAACATCGAAATCGAACCGGCGGCATAACCATGACGACCAGCCCCGCCAAACGCCATATCGAGCGCGTGCGCGCTGCTAAAGCGGCCGCATCTGTTGCACCCGGTCAATCGCTGCGTGGCGCGAGCCATTATGAGCTGATGCTCGTGAAGCTCGACACCGACAAGCGGCGATTGAAGTCCATCCAGTCCGTCGCGCGAAAAATTGAAGTCAAGCGCGAAGTGCTGCCGGAATACGACGCGTACGTGAAAGGTGCGCTCGAAGGCGGGCGGGGCGGTCAGGACGATGTTTTGATGACGCTCATGATCTGGCGCGTCGATGCGGGCGACTACGCCGGCGCGCTCGATATCGCGCGCTACGCGCTGCATCACCGCCTGACGCTGCCCGATCAATACGAGCGCTCGACGGCGGCCGCGATCGCCGAAGAATTCGCCGACGCGGCACTGAGCGCGGTCAAGACCGGCGCACCGGTCGACGGCGCGCAGCTTGTCGAAATCGAACAGCTCACCGCGTCGACCGACATGCACGACCAGATTCGCGCCAAGCTGCACAAGGCGATTGGCCTCGCATATGCGCCGGCTGACGTGCTTGCCGGCGGCCCCGCAATCGGCATCGATCGCGGATGGACCGAATTTGCCCTGAAAAACCTACGCCTCGCGCTGCAGTACGACGCAGCGGCCGGCGTGAAAACGAACATTGCTCGGCTTGAAAAAGCGTTGAGCGATGCGGGCGGCCCCAAGGCCGACCGCAAGTAAAGAGCCCCTACCGGCATGGCGGCACCGGCGTTCAATCCCTACACCTGACGGAAACGGGACTCGAACGCCGGTCCACCGCCATCACTTTCTGAGTTACGGCCATGAACAGCTTTATCGCGACCGCAGAGCCGACCATCCCCGCCACGCCGGCCGATGCCGCGATCGTCACGAACGATGGCTGGTTTCCCGACATCGATATGAACGCCTTGCGCGCGTCGATGCGGCTCGACGGCACCGTGACGCATGAACGACTGCGCGATGCCACGATCGATGCGATCGCCAGCGTGAATGCGGAGCTGGGCACATGGCAGGCCGGCCACGTTGCGGCCGGTCATGCCGATCTGGCCGCCGTACCGGCGCCGAGTATCGGCGGCGAAAGCGTGCAGCTCGCGCGCTATCGCCGCGCTGTCTTCAATCTCGCGCACGCCGACCTGACCGAGCGCTATCGCGATTTCGACTCGACAAAATCGGGTGGCCAGAAGGCCGACGAGCTGGAACAGACCATCTGTCTGTCGCGCCGCAATGCGCGTTGGGCTATGAGCGACATGCGCGGGCTGTCGCGCTCCACGATTGAGCTGATCTGATGATCGTCCTTGCACAACAGGGCGACACCGTCGACGCGCTGTGCTGGCGTCACTACGGCCGCACCGATGGGACCGTTGAAGCCGTACTCGAAGCGAATGCCGGCCTCGCCGACTTAGGCGTGATCCTGCCCATCGATACACCTGTTTTTCTTCCCGAGCTGGCGAGCGTCAACACGTCGACGCCCCTGCTGCAACTGTTTGATTGACCACGGAGCCGACCATGGCCGAACCGAGTACCACCACCCTCGCACTGTCGGCCGCGATTGGCCTCGCGAGCCTCGCACCGGGTATCGACGGCAACGCGCTGATCGGCGCCTTTACGGGCGCCGCGCTCGTTGTCGTCACGTCGAAAGATATCGGCGCATTGAAGCGCCTCGCCTACATGCTGATTTCGCTGGTGATGGGCTATCTGGCCGCACCCGAGATCGTCAACGCGACCCCGATCAGGTCAACCGGCGTGGCGGCGTTCTTCGCGGCCGCGATGGTCATTACCGTCACGCTGCAGCTGATCGAGCGCGTCAAGACGCTCGACCTGTTCGCGATGTTCAGGAAAGGAGGGTAGGTCACCGTGTTCTATCACTTCACCCCTATCGCGCTGATCGCACTGGCGGCCTATTTCGCTGCAATCGTGCGCGTGCTGACCTACCGCCGGCAGGGCGCGCGGCACCGTCGCCACGTCTCATGGATCGCCTGGGCGCTTGTCGTCGTCATGGGCGGCTCGGCGATCGAGCTGGCGCTACACGCGAAATCGACCGGCATTTTCGAAGCGGGCTCGGCGGTGCTGCTGGCCCTGTTTGTCTTTGGCGTGCGCGGCAACGTCGCGCGCCTGCTCTGGAGCAATGAACCATGATGACGCACCGTTTCGGCGACCACGGCGACGACGTTGGGCTGTTGCAACGCCGTTTGATCCGCGCCGGCTACCCGCTCGACGTCACGCACCTGTACGACGACGCCACGGAGTCCGCGGTTATCGCGTTGCAGAAGAAAACCGGCCTCGTCGACGACGGCGTCGCTGGCCCCAAGACTCTCGCCGCGCTCGCAACCGGCCAGCGCGACCCAAAACACCTCGCACTCGCCGATCTGGTCGCAGCGGCCGACAAGCTCGGCGTGCCGCTCGCCTGTGTGCGCGCCGTCAACGACGTGGAATCGAACGGATCTGGCTTTCTGCTCGACGGCCGGCCGGCAATCCTGTTCGAACGTCACATCTTCTGGAAAAGGCTACAGGCACGCGGCATAGACCCGGCGCCGATTGCCGCGAAGTATCCGAACATCCTTTCACAGACGCGCGGCGGCTACATGGGCAAGGCGGCCGAGTATTCGCGGCTTGCGTCGGCCGAGCTGATCGACGCCGGCGCGGCGTATGAGTCGGCGAGCTGGGGCGCGTTTCAGGTGATGGGCTATCACTGGGAACGGCTCGGCTATTCGAGCATCGAC
>NZ_QLTK01000052.1 GCF_003269035.1 Paraburkholderia bryophila
ATCTCACGCGAGTGCTGAGAATCCTGGGCTTTAAAAAGACAATGAAGGCGATGCGGCTGGTGGGTGCGTGAGAACCCCTTTAGGCCCTGAAAAAAAGCCATAAACTCGTCTGGAACGCGTTGGAGAGGCTCGCAGTCTCGTCGTCCCATTGATGGCCGAAAAGGCAACCAAACGTACTGCGGCGGTCAGCAATCATGCGTCGCATTGCAATCTCATCGGGTTTCCACACAGCCTGGGTCGTTCGCTGCCGGTGGCGGCAGACGGCCGCCGCGCCTAAGGTTTAGTAGGCGGCGTTCTGAAAAGCGGGCAGGCCGCCGTCTCCAAAATATCAGGGTAACCTGACGTACGGCGCGTGAGCCGAAGCGAACAGCTTTGGCAGTGCGCCCATGTCGTCCATGCTGCATGCGATAACGGCCAAAAAGAAGTTTTCGCTTGATAAAACTTATAATAAACTTATAATTGTTCCATGAACACGATCAAGTGGACCCAAAAAGCGGCCAAACAGTTGCGCAAGCTTGACCGGCAGCACCAGGTGGCGGTTCGTGATGGAGTCAGTACGCTGGCGGCAATGCCTGATTGCCTGAGCGTCAAAGCGCTGACCGATCATGAGCATGGTTACCGGCTACGTGTCGGCAATTACCGGGTCTTGTTCAACTGGGACGGCGCTATCCGCGTCGTCGAGATTGAGGAAGTGAGGAAACGCAATGAACGCACGTACTAGCATTCAGGTTATCAACGGGCCGGACGGCAAACCGGCCTACGTGGTGATCCCATACGCGGAATACATTGCCGAGCATGATGCAGAGCGCGGGTTGATTCCGCATGAGGTTGTGAGTGCAACCGTGGACGGTGCGACGCCGGCTCGCGCTTGGCGCGAACACCTCGGGCTGACGCAGGTTGAAGTCGCTGCGCGCATGGGCATCAGCCAGTCGGCCTACGCGCAACAGGAAAGCAGCGAAAAGCTGCGCAAGTCTTCGCGCGAAAAGATTGCGACAGCGCTCGGCATCTCGGCGGATCAGCTCGACTTCTGACCGGGTAACGCTTACCAGATCCGGCGCCGTCAGCGACTCATAAATCCGTTTTTCCATCCACGTATGCGGGCGGCCCGATGCCCGCAAACATTCTCCCCGAACGCCACATGCGCGGCAGCTCGACAGTCTGCTCATGCCAGCGCGCAAGCACGGCGGAAAACCTGCCTTCGCGCTTGGCACGCCGGATTTTCTCGACCACATCCCATCCACGAACGTAAAGCGTGAAGCTGCGTCGGCTCGACAGGAAATGCGGCGCGTACACGCCGACCCACGCGAGCAGTTCAGCCGGCGGGACGTCTGGCGCTGCCGGGTCTGGATCAATGTTGGCGATTGCAGCCGGTTCGTCGGAAGGTGTCGGGACGGTCTGATTTTCAGGCGCCGTGCGCGCGTCAAGCGCGAGCAGGCGGAGCAGTTCGATGCGATGCCAGGGGATTGGCGAGCGACCGGCGACGTAATTGCAGATGGTCCGCGAGCAATAGTGCAGCTTTCTGGCGATCTCGGCGATTGAGAGGCCGCCAGTCAGCTCCAGAAACTCATGCAGACCGCGATGTCGTTGTTCTGCGAACACTCGGAGATCCTTGGAAGTTTGAAGGGCGCGAAATCTAACGTAAACATTACAAAGTTGCAGGGAATGCTACAAATTGTAAGTAACGTCGAACCAAGGTTAGCAAGTTCATTTGACATAATATAAAGCATCTAGCTAACTTAAAGCTGGCGTTACACCTGCGGGATCCAAGCCCCACAAGCGTTAGCGGGTAGCGCCAGCCACCGAAAACCCGTGGAAAATTTTTCCCAAGCGCCCATCCAGATCGACTGGACATCGGGCGATTTCGCGCGTTCGTAAGCTGCCGCCGCGATAACTTCCATCGGTTCGATACCGCAAGTCACAGCGATTTTCAGGGCAGTGGTTTCGTCGAAGTGGCTGCGGCCTGCGCGGTAGCCACTGATCGTCGAAGCGCGAATGTTCAGCGCTTTCGCGAGCGCGTAGTCAGATTCGACCTTGAGACAACGCTTGGCGTCGTCCAGATAGTCAACTGTTCCTTTCATCTTGTAACCCCTTGAAATTCAAGATTAACCCTGACGCGTAGCGTAGTTCGATGTTCGAGAATATGCAACGATCGAGGGTTACGAATGATTCGAGGCCTTGACATAGTTTTAGGTCTCGAACTATTCTCCGGCTGTCGCCTTGGCAACCGGTCCCAAACCCCGCCGGTGCTGGAGTTGATCCCTCCAGCCGCCGGGCGACACTTACGCGGAAAACCGTTCAAGGGGTTGAACAGGGGAGGTCAGATGCGACACATCTCGTTGCAATTCACACATTCAAGTTGCAAATCACTCGGCGCATGCGGGCGAGCGTCGGCGGAGTTCAGCGGCGAAGCGGACGCGATTCGCAGAGAGCTGAACGCACACAACGAAGTGCAACGAGCTCGCTACCGGAAGCATGCCGCAAGTCGGTTGATGACACTCGCACCTCAAGGACGCTCGCACCTAAACGCCCTAGGTGTTGCATGACGCACGTCGATATTCAACAAGCTATGCCACGTGTGGTCGCGCCGGGTGTCATGGAGTGCGGCCCTTACTTTGAACGACATGCACGCGGCGGGTATTTCATCGTCGGCCGGCGTCAAATCCACTGGTACGAAGAAGTCGTGCCACAGGGTGATTCCTATCTGCTAACGCGCGATGAGGCGCTTGGCGCTGCACTTAACGAAAAGCAAGGGCGCGAGTGAATTCCGATATCGCGACTATTGAGCAGCGGGCAGGCCGCACGGAGCTGATTGAAGACCTAGCCGCGTTCGGGGTTGGCGCTGGGGTCATGGTTCCCCCGTTCGTTCTCTACGCCCCGCAGCGCACGCTACGCAGCGATCAAGCGGCGGCCCATGCGCTGAATGCGCTGCGGCCACTTCTGAGCAAGCTGGCGCGGCGCCGCCGTGTCATTCGCTAGGAAATTTCATGAACAAAAAGAAGCCGCAAAAGCCGATGCCGCTTTGGGCGATCTGGCTGGTTTCGCTCCTTGCCTTACTCGCATGGAGTGCTGTCAACGGGGAGCCGCAAGCCGTCGAGCCAGTCGCGGCGCGGTCGATTATCTGTAGGTGATCGGGTAGGGGGTAGGCGGATGTGGGTCTATGCAAACGCCATTGGGACGGAGTTGCCAAAGCTGCCGGCCATGCAGAAGGCGCGTAAGCGTTTGCCGTACAAGTGGTATCGCCGTGCATATCGGAAGGCGGAGGGCGCAGGTCGTGAGAGTGCCCGCAAGCGTGGCGCGGCGCATCTGTTTGACATGAACGCGGCCGATCGCAGCATGGCCGCGTTTGTAGACGAACACGCCCCGGACTCGATGCCGGTTCGCCCTGACGCATCCGATTACGAAATCTGCATGAAGGCGCGCACGCTCGCCAATGATTTTGTGCTTCGGGCGCTCGGACTCGACGCCAATCAAGCGCTTGTCGTCGCGGCTCGCACCTGTGCCGCTTACGGTGTCGTGCTGCCGAATTTCGACGAGCCGGCGCAACAGGTCCTTCGCGTGAAGTGCGAACTGTGGTGGCGCCGCCAGTTAAGGCGTCTCCATATCCGTTCGCTGGAACATTCGAACATCCGCCTGCATTACGTCCACTACAAAGCCGAACCATATGCGAGCGATGAAGCGGTGCGCCGGCGCATCGCGCAGAACCGGCGCAACGCGGCCACTCTCGAATCCGTCACTCTGGAAAACGAACTCGGCCACCGTTTCACGCTCGCCGAGCTTGCGGCAAAGAGCATTTCGAACAAGGCACTGAAACGCGGCGAGCTGATGACGCGTTTGCGCGGCTGTGAAGACCTTGCAATCGCGGCGCACTTCGAAGGTGTGATGTTCACGCTCACTTGCCCGAGCCGCTTTCACGCGATCCGCCAATTGGGCGGCGGCACCCGGTTCATTCCGAACAAGAAATACAACGGCGCATCGGCGCGCGACGGGCAGGAGTATTTGCGCAAGGTGTGGGCGCGGATTCGTGCGCAGCTCAAACGCGAAGGCGTGACCTACTTCGGGATGCGTGTGGCGGAGCCGCACCACGACGCTACGCCGCACTGGCATGGCCTGATTTTCTCGGACAACGTCGATCGCGTGTGCGCGGTGATACGCGCTCACGGTCTGCGCGACTCGGGCAACGAAGCCGGCGCACAGGCTCGGCGCGTGAAGTTTGAGCGCATCGACAGCGCGAAGGGCTCGGCGGTCGGCTACATCGCGAAGTACATCGCCAAGAACATTGACGGCCACGCGGTCGGCGACCACAAGACACAAGAGGGCTACATCGTGCAGGCGGATATGTGGGGCGAAGACGAAATCACACCGTCGCAGCGCGTCGAAGCGTGGGCGGCGCTGTGGGGCATTCGACAGTTTCAGCAGTTTGGCGGTGCGCCTGTTGGCGTGTGGCGTGAGTTGAGACGCGTGAAGGTCGAAGACCTGCCAGCCGCCGAGGAATCGCCGGCAATTGTCGCCGCGTGGCATGCAGCACAGAAAACCGAAACTCACAAAGCAGATTGGGCGGAATACGCGCGGGCAATGGGCGGCATCGCCGGCGAAGAACGCCTGATTTACGTCAAGCGCACTACGCAGCATCGCGAAGGCCGTTACGGTATCGCGCCGGTCAAAGTACCCCACGGCGTCGCCGCCACGGGCATTGCATACATCGTCGACGGTATGTGCGCGTATTCGAAGGAAACAGAGATTTTTGTTCCGGCAACTCGCTTTGAGTGGCGGAAGGTTCAGCGCAGCGGCGAAGCCGCGAGCACTCGGACTCGTGTCAATAACTGTACGCACAGCAATCGGCCAGGGGTGGTCGATCCGGCTGCGCAGCTGGGTCGCAGCAATGAAATCAGCGTCAGTGGGGAAAGGGACTGCGCGAAATGGGGTCAATGGAACCTTTAGAGCGAGGAATTCCCATGGCACAAATGAACATCGATTGTCCGAGCTGCGGCGGCGAAATTGACGCTCGCCATACCGAAGGTCTCTCGACGACGCTGCGACGCATGTACTTCGTTTGCGAAGACTGCGGCTATCGCACGCCAGCAGGGTTTGAAATCCTGTTTTCACTGTCTGCGTCGTCCCGGCCGCGCGAAGGCGTGTCGCTGGAGGTCCGGCCATCGCCCATGTTGCGCGGTGCGGTGAATGCGCGCACGACAACGACCCGGGGGAGCCGGCCGTGAGATTCACGATAGCTTGCCCACATTGCGGCGCTCGCGGTATCGCGCGAGCGATGGAAAAGAAATCCGCAACGGACTGGGAGATCGACTTCCAATGCGATGACGTGACGTGCGGCCATACGTACCGCACGAAGCTCGAAATGTTCCCGCCGGAACTCCCTATACCGAAACGCCAGCACCGGCGGAATACCGAATTGCAGTTTGATCTTTAACCGGCTCGGGGGAGCGATGAATCACAGCGGCACAACTATGCCTACGAAGACGATACAGGTGTTGCTCGCGCTCACAGCGACTGCGACCGCGGCGTGTTTATCGATCCTCGCCGGCTGGCAGCGTGGCGGGCTCGTCGCGGAACGCGTGCTGCTGATCTGCGTTGGTGTCCTGCTGGTCGTCGCCGCCCACCTTCTGCCTGGCCTGTGCCGCCCGCACGGCCGGCGTATCCGTGCGCTCGGCGCAGTACTGTGGATGGGCTGCATGGTGGCAACCTGCTACGGGCACGCGGGTTTTTTTGTCACGGCACAGCGACATGCCGGCGAGATTCGCGCGGCAGCCGTCCCAAAGGTCGCCGAGTACGGTCGCAATCTGGCCGCGGTCGCCAGCGACCGCGCCGGCGTCGTGGCACGACTGGCCCGAGTGGTTGAACGCAAGTGCGGCGAGCGGTGTGGCGCTGTACGGATCGAACGCGCGACCCTTACTGCACGGCTCGCAGCCCTCGACGCCGAGTCGGCCGAAGTAACGCGACGAGATTTGGCGCTTGATCGCGCGAAAGCCGAGCGCACTGCAGCGAAAGCTAATCCGGTCGCCGGGCTGCTGACCGTTTTCGGCGTGGACGCGGGTCAGGTTGACCTGGTCGCGGGCATGGCGTTCGCTGTAGTGCTTGAGGGTGTCGCGTGCTTTTGCTGGCTGCTTGCGCTTCGGCCTTCCGACTCGCTCACCAAGGCTATCACGCCCGCGCGAGTAGCCAGTCACGGACCGGCAGTCACGCCAGTAACGCGCGCCAGTAAGGTAGTAGCGCCGGTCAACAATAACGCGATCGAAGTGGAGGCCACTCGCAGTTCAGCGACTGGCGTGCAGGCCGATGACGTAGCTCGCGTGCTGACCGCGATCCGCGACGGACAGCTACGCAGCACGGTCACCGAGATACGAAAGCACCTGGGATGCTCGCAAGCCAGGGCAGCGACAGTAAGAAAGCAAATTGTGTTGGACGGCAAACAGGGAACTGTAACCAACGTCACATGACCGGCGCCGACAAACGCGGAAGAAAACGGCGCCTGCACAGCCTTAAATGTTCGCCGGTTGCCTTTTCCGGTACGCTTGCAACTGACTGAGTGCTACCGCGGGCGCCATCGTCCACGGGATGCACTCTGACTGGAACTCCAGCAGGAGCAACGAGTGTCACAAAAAAAACCTGAAACGCTTGCAGGGGAATTGGAAGGGCGGCTTCTGAAAGCGATGGAACCTCACGCGGATACGATCTCACGCGGTCTTGCTCTGTTCGACGAATTTCGTCGGCGAGTCCGTGCTGCTGCAGAAGTCCTTGCCAGCCGAATAGAAGGTCCGCTGGCTGTATTAAGCGAGATAGATTGGGTTGACGTCAAAAGGCGGCTAGAGAACCTTCCCGAAAAGTCAAAAAAGGCCATGATCTTGGCCTCGTCTAAAGGCTGGTTTTTCGGCTGGAACGATTCTTTGGAAGATCTGGTTACGCTCGTGGAAAAGCTTGAAAATGTCGATGTTAACGAAATCGACAATATTCTCGCGGACTACCACCGAGAAAATTTTGAATCCGGCGCACAAAATTTAATCGCAAACCATCCGAACAGGGCCGCGGCTATATCGGCAGCGGTCCATGCACATAAATCATTAGGACCGAGCGGATACTTTCTTTCGACGCCTGTATTTATCGCTCAGGCAGACGGGCTGTTGAGTGAAATCAGCAAACTAAAGTCTCCAATGAGTGAAAAAGGCTTGAAGGAATTGCGGAGTAAAATTGAGAAAGACCCAGGGTCATCCGATCTCTTGTATCCACTTCTTATTTTGGATCAGCTTGATTTTTTAAAAAGTGAGTCCAAGCGAAATTTGTGGGCCGAAACCACGGGCCAGTGTTTCAGTGCGCTCAATCGTCACCAGGTTATACATGGCGAGTCGTCGGACTACGGTACGGAGATTAATAGCCTGAAAGCATTTTCGTTTCTCGTTTTTGTTGGCCTGCACCTTCCTTTGATTCTTGAGGGGCGGCATCCCACGGGAATCCTTTAATTAAATAGAACCTTGTGGGAGATTAATCATCGACGCTCTTGATAAAGCTCTGTCGTTCTACGCGGAGCATTACGAAGTGCTAGGCGCTTGGCAATTGGAGTCCGGGATAAAACTCCCAATCCTAGGTGATACCGTTAATCGATTGTGTCGTTTCTGCGGAAAACGACCGCCGGAGGTTACATTCAGGAAGATTGCACACGCCATTCCGCAGTCCTTGGGTAATGACAGTCTTTTCTCCGCTTACGAGTGCGATGATTGCAACGAAAAATTCGGCAAAAGCATAGAGAATGACTTTGGAAAATGGTCCATGCCAATGCGGACCTTTGCTCGGATCAGTGGAAAAAAAGGTATCCCAACCTTAAAAAATGAATCGGCAGGCTGGCGCATTGAGTATGAAGGCGAGAAAAATGGTTTCATGGTAAATCATCGTGAAGGTGATCCAGTTTTTTGCGTAAATGAAAAAGAGAAAACAGTTACAATTCAGGTTGAGCGCGAACCCTATACGCCAATTGCGGTTTTAAAGGCTTTTGTAAAAATGGGTCTGTCCGTAATTCCGGAAATTGAAATGCCAAATTTTTCGGAGGCTGTTGAGTGGATCGGGCAAGCTGGGCATCAAGACAGTTTTATATCAGAACTTTCGGTGATCTATACAATTGCGCCCGGCTCTCTTCCGAACGATAAAATTACAATTCTGATGCTTCGGCGGCGCCCTGAATATATCGGAGTTCCATACGCCTATTTTGTCCTCATTTATGGCAATGAAATGTTTCAAGTGATGCTGCCCTCGCGCGAACGTGACAAGGCGCTAGATAGCAAACTGCTTTCGCTAAATCCCTTTCCACACCCCACGGTCCGATTCGGGGCACCTAGATATCGCCTGCTGGATCTGACTAGCCGGGAAATAGTTCGCGGAGAAGTCACTGCGCTAACGATGGCGTATTCAGATCGCGTGGAGGTTGATGCAAAAAAATAATTTGGCGATCCAGCAACCGCAAAGACATGCGCCGCGCGCATCACGTCGCATCACTCGGCCGTTCGTGACATCACGCCGAAGCCTGCGTAGATTGGCGCTACGGCGGCCGGTGGCGTGGTGCATCAAAACCGGCCACCCAAGAGGAGGGCAGGCGGGGAGGGGGACTGCGATTTAAACCGTCAAAGCGGCTGACTCCGTCCGGCCCCTGTCGTGCCGGGATGCTGCCTGCGCCGCGTGTCGAGGCGCTGGACGGTCTTGTGCGGGTCTGGGGTGGGGATGGCACCCTGCGGGCACCTTGGGCGTTGCGTGGGGCTTGGTAGGGGGCGACGACTTGCAACGGGGCTTGCGCGGCCGGCGCGTAGGGCGGAGAACGGCCAAAACCGGACGCTCGACTTCGTCGGCTGGATTGCTGACAATGTCGGCAAGTCCAAACCGAAAGAGCGCACCGAATGATGCAGTTGCAAGCTCTGCCGCGCGAACTCGCGCTGCAATCGATTTCGCAGCGGGAAATCGTACTTCCACTAAATGCGGCTATCGCTGCGATCGACCACTGTGCGAACCACCAGATCCAGATTTTGGGCTGGGAGGGATGGATTCAGTCTTCGGATGGGCGGGTCGGCCACGGGAACGCGCCGCAGGGAACTACGAGTCTCGAGCATCTTACGATAGCGGAGGCTGCCGACTTCTGTCGTCGGACAATCACAGCTGCCGCAACGGCATGGCTGGAAAGCTGTGCAGGAACGACGGATCGACTGTACTTTTGTGTCACCATTGACTCGACTGGTGCAGCGACAGCGCCATAGGGAGCTGGATTCGGCCATGAAGAGACCTTTGTTCGATGCGTCGCCAGGACATTCAGACGGCAGTTCCACTCAGCAAGCGGTCATTCGATCTCCGAGAGGCGGCGTTTCCAGGCCAGGAACACCTAGTTTTCGCTCGCGCGTCCGCGCTTTATGCGCCTGAGGGTTTCGCTCTTGCCTTTTGAGCGGCTAGTTGGTTAATCATTCCGGGAACAGTGCTTAGATGAATTATTACGCGTGGGAGAATATCTATGAACTTACTCGTTCCTGCGTAAAACTCAGTAGCGACTTTTGCTACCTCAAGCCCATCAATCGCAATGATATCGCTGTACTGGCGGATAGCATCTGGATCGCGATGGGCGATTGTCGAGTTCCTTAAGTGCGTGAACTGACGCTGGGCTCGCGACTGAGCCTTTCGGATGGTTCGCATTGCATCTGTGACGGAAGCCCTTAATTCCTCCGGAACTTGGCCATCGTCGAGTGCTTGTCGTAATTTGTTTCCCGCCACTTTGTCGATGTCCAGTTCATGAATAGTCAGCAACATGACCCGCGCGGCAAGACCTCTTTTCCATGGATCGGAGTGCGTCAAAGCGTCGATTTTCACGGATTGAATGTCTCGTTCTGCGATAAGAAAGAACAGACCAATATTTAAAAGGGCTGTTGCCGCTTCAAAGCCATGTCGGCGCGTTCTCGATGCTTCCGTAGCTGTCGTCTGCAGTGCAGCAACTAAGGCCTTTTTTCTCTTCCGCTCAGACCACTGAAGTCTTGGCCGACTGAAGCGCCTTGCAAGCGCATGCGCGATCCGCCTTATCTTGCGGTGGACCGCGATGCGCACATAGCGTTCGACAAGTTCTTTGCGTTGCTGGAGAAGTCTTCGACGTTTGCGTGGCATGTTAGCCTAGCCTCTTCAAAAGCTGTTTTTTGCCACAGTGGACGCATTGCGGAAAGGGGTTTAATCGCCTTGATGGTTCGACCGTCCGCAACCCGTTAGATTGACGACATTGGCCCGGGCAGGCCCAGTGTCCGCAGGCGATCTCAGTCAGTTGGCATCTAGAGCACGCCAGCACTATGAAGATTTTTTGGACATGCAAATTTCCGCAGCGGCCAACAGTTCCTCAATAGCGCTGAGACGAACGACGGGAATGGGTCGTGTTATGCCTTTTGCATCGCGTGCAAGCCCGAGACGATAGTAACCTAGCTGAGCGGAGGCGAAGCGGGGACGGTAGAATCCTCATCTCCGAGGTAGACCGCGCACAGCACGAGAAAACGAAAAATGACAGGTTCGAACCTTCCACCGAAAGGAAAGTCGGGATCTCAGCCGCGACCAGTTGCGAACGGTAGCGTGGCCAGCAAGCAGGCGCGTTCGCGGCCAACTGAAAGATCGGATGAGTTAGCGAAGCACGTTAGCGGGAAGCGCAAATCGAGCTATTGGGACCCGCTCTATTCCGATAACTTTCGCGGCATCGATAGCGTATTTGATTGGAATATTTCCAACGTGACCGGCATTTCATACTCGGTATGTACGGCAGAGCGTTTGTCATCATTTGTGACGGACAAGAAGCTGACCCGGTGGAGTGCGAAAGGATTTTCTTTTGAAAATTGTGATTTTCGTGGCAATTTTGTGGCTATTGATTTGTCGTTTAATAACTGCCGCTTCTCGGAATGCGATTTGGGGTCCGCCACTTGGAAAGGAGTGAAGTTCTCGAATTGCAAATTTTCACGCGTTTCGCTCTCGCTGGCTACATTTGAGCAATGTCAGTTTATTGATTGCACCTGGTCAGAAATTGGAGTGTCCGGAACCGAAACGAAATTCTTCGATTCGATGATTTCGAATCCGTGGGATTTTGTTATGTCAGCATATACTAATACGGACGCGGGGGTGCTCCTCCAACGAGGACCAACGACTCCTGCTCATCAGAGAATGCGACTGGAGGAAACGAAGGTCAAGATTGCGAGGGCGGTTTTGTCGAATAGCGAGCGAAATGCCGACGATAACGTTTATTATGAAGCGGTAAGAACGTATTTGACGCAATCCTTGGTTTCTAGGCGCGAAAGCGCAAAATTTGTATTGAGTTCCAAGGAAAAGCCGCTGAAAAAGCTTTCTTCATTATGGAGGTTGTCGCAAGCTTCTCTAGAACTCTCTATTTTGAACATTTCAGGTGCGATAAACGAGTGGGGCTACAGTCTCGCGCGCCCGGCGCTGGTTGGATTGTTGATGATTGCGCTGTTTGCGGTCGTTTACAAAATGACCGGTGTAACATGCGGTACGGCCGAGACTGTTGAGGCTTGTACCTGGAAACTTGCTTTCATGACGTCTTTCGACGTCTCGTTGTTGGTCGGCTATACGAAACATGCTGCTGAAAAGACAAAGTGGATTCCTCAGGTTATTTATGGAATCAATGCGCTTGTTGGACTATGGTGGTACGCCATCTTTGTCCCAACTGTAATTAACAGAATTAGTAGAGTACGTTAATGGCGATTTTAGCGCTAGCATTGTACGGGAGTCGCGCCCGCGAGGATCAACAGCCAGATTCGGATGTTGATTTATTTGCCGTTACCGACGATTCTGAATACAGGATGGTCGTGCAGGCCAACATCAATATGGCATGTTACCCTCGCGACCTAGCAATTCAGCGCGCGGAGTCCGGCGATCTTTTTGTTTTGCATATTGCCCTGGAGGCCAAGCCTTTATTTGACCTTTCCGGCGAAATCGATGCTATTTGCGCCAGTTTTAATTACAAAGATAATTATGCGCAAGAAATCTGTTTAGCTTCTGATTTGGCGTGGTTTTTGTTTGGGCATGCGGAAAGCTTCAGGGACTATACTTTCTACAACAGGCGCGTTGCGTGGTGTGTCAGAACAATTTTGATAGCAAAATCGGCGGAAATGCGTAGACCGGTTTTTGCCGCCAAGCAGCTCGGAGAGTTTTCGGGATCTTGGGAGGCATTTTTGTTAATTAATGCGAAAAGCACTGGCCAGTTTATTCCAAGTTATCTTGATTATCTAAAAAAATTTCTAGATCGTTTTGGCTTTCCCAATCCCGTGCCGTCGGGAGAGCAGTTGGACTGGGCAATGAGATTCTCGGCAAGCCGGAATGTAATGGGTTTGAAGACACTATCGAATATTCGGGGCTCTACGGCGGCCGATGAGTATTGATTTTTGGTGAGAGGCGCTCTGGGGATGCGTATTTCTGATGGCACGGAGTCCTGTCGAGCGTGCGGCCGCTGCGCCGGACAGGTAGGGCATCTGCCGTACCAGCGGCGAGCGCCGTTGCTAGTCGGTCGGCCGTCACCTGGCACAAGGCGCCATTTAAACACCGGTTGAGCGTCCGTTATTCCTTCGGAACCCGCCCCGGTCTGGATCCTGAGTGAGCGTCGGCAGTGGGTCGAACTGAGCCGCCGGTCTGCGGTAGTCGTCTGCGAGGCCGCGCGCACCGCCCGGGAAGTTCAAGGGTCATAGCTTACCCAGCGCGTCAAAATGGGGGCATATCATATGCCTCAAAAATACTGTATGTTTACACAGTACTTTTTGAGGCTTATCGTGAAACTCGCAGCTTTTACCCCTCCAACCCTTGACGACCTGCGGAACTGGTGGCGCGACCATCGCGGCGAAGGAGACGTCGAGCGGCTGATTCTGGAGGTCCAGTATTTGCGACTCGTGCTGCTGCGACTACGCGGCGAAGCCGACGAAGCCGTCAGGCTTGCGAGGGAGGTTGATCGCAGCCTAGTCGGCCGCGATTCGCCGATCATGGAATTGCGGATTGTGCTCGCTCAGGAGGTATTACGTGTCGGCGATATCGACGATACACCGCGACACGATGCTGTACCGAGAAGCGTCCGAGAATACGCCCGCAATCCGGACGCGGTAACGTTCGAAGCTCAAAGCCGGCGCAAACGCGGGCAAACTAAATGATCCCTCTCCGGTGTTCTGGCTGCGCCTAAGCCGCCGCCCGTTTGATGGAATAGGGATTAAATCGGACAAGCTCGTCACCGACCCACTCGTTGAGCTGCGTAAAGCGGCGCTGGAGCGGTTCGATTTCGTTGGCCCCGAACACTTCGGCCGCAGTGTCTGCTGCGCCGAAACCGCCTGTGTTGCTCGGTACCACGCCAATAAGTTGAGGCGGGACGCGGTGCGCCGCGAGCAGGTCGTCGCGCGTCACGTTCTTGATGTTGAAAAACTCGTCTTTAGCCGTCACCTCGGACACCGGAATGAGCTGAATCCCTTCTTTCTTGCCCTGCGGGGCGTACATGAACAGATTGCGGAAATTGCCCGGCCCCTTGCTGTTTTTCAACGCCTCGCGCAACGCGTCTACGTCCTCCTGTTTCTGCGCTGCGTCCGTCATGTAGAGGATGAATCCGGCGTGCGATCCGTTTTCATAGTAGCGCCGGCGAAACAGCGTCGCGGACTCGTTCAGCCATGCCGCGTGCAGCGCGCCGAGATATTCGGGCAGGCCATACACTTCCTGATTGATATCCGGCTCAATCAGGTGATGAACGCTACCGGCCGCGAATTCGTGCTTTTCCTGAATACCGTTGACCTGAAAATACCGCTGAAGATCGGTCGCACGACGCATGTATTTCGACGGCGCGCGTTTGAGCGCGAGCGTGCCACCGATACGATTCTGCTGCTTCTCAAGATAGGCGTTTCCGAACACCATGAAGTCAAGCGCCCACTTGTCGAATTCCTCGCGCGTGAGCAGCTTGTGCGGGATGAACGTCGACGACAGCACATTGCGCTTGAAGTAAATCGCGGAGCTGTGATGCACGCCGGCGCGGAAAGACTTCGCGAGACCTGCGAACGACACCGGCGGTTCGAACCACTCGCCCGCCGACCAGCTCTCGACGTAATCCAGAATCTCGGCCCGGTCCATGACCGGCATAGCGTCGCCGAACGTGAACGCTTCGGCGCGCGCCGGCGGCGTTGTGACTGGTGCGGCCGGCGTGGACGCCGCGCCGCGTGCTTGGTGTTGTTTGCGTTTGCTCAATTGGAAAACTCCATAAATCCAGTGTTGTTGGCGGTGACGCCTTCCAGCGGCTCATTGCCGAGTGCGTGCAGGCATGCCCATGCAAGATCGGCGTGGCCGGTTTCCTCGCTGCGGCTCGCCTCATAGGTCACTTTCCGGCCGCTCGCGGTCATGGTTTTGCGGATCGCCATGAACGACTGCGCGAGATCAGTCCAGCCGGCATCGAACTCGAGTCGTCCTTTGCCGATCACCGACAGGCCTTTGAGTACGAGCTGCCCTTTGACTTCAGGCGAGTAGTTGAGCGCCACCGCATGCGGATAGAACTGGCGAACGAGTTGATAGACGCCCTGGCCGATGCCGGTCGTATCGATCGCCATATATTCGACGTTGTATTCCTGCGTGATGCGCCTGATCGCGTCGGCCTGGGCTTCGAAGTCCATGCCGCGCCATTGCTCCTTGTGCAGCACGCGGAACTTGCCACCCGGCACCGCCGGCGGCGCCACCACAATCAGGCCGGCCGAGTCGCCGGATAGCGCCGGGTCGTAACCGACCCACACAGGGCGCCATGCGAAAGGGCGGGGCGCCAGTGGCCTGAAGTCTTCCCAAAGCTCCCACGAATCCACCATGCAGCGCTGCAGATCCGCGAGCGGGAAAATCGATGCCGTGTCGTCGATGAAATGACACATCAGCAGGTTCAGATATTCCTCGGGGCTGTATTCGAGCCGCAGCTCGTCAAGATCGAACAGATTGCAGCCGCCGGCCACCGCGTCTTCAACCGTCACGATCTGGCGCCACTGCCGGTCTTCGCAAAGCCGGCCTCGCGCAAGCGCCTTGTGCGTCACGTCAAGATGCAGGTGATCGACCTTTGCACGGCCGCGATTGAAGTGGTCGCCGGTCCAGAACGAATACGCCTCGTGCTGCATGCTCGACGGCGTGGAGAAATAGGTTTTTCTCCACTTGCTATGCATCGCCATCCCGGATGCGACCTTGTTCAGCTTGCGAAATCCGCCGACCCAGAAATACTCATCAAAGTAGAAGTTGCCGTGATAGCTCTGCGCGGTGCGTGCGTTTGTACCGAGGAAATACAGCATCGCCTCGTTCGGCAACAGGATTGGCTCGCCGGACAGATCCACGTCCGCGGCCTCGCGCGCGAACTGGCACATGTACTGCCGGAAGACGTGCGCCTGTGCCTTGCTCGCCGATAGAAAAATCTGGTTGCGGCCCGTCTCGATGGCGTCGACCAGTGCCTCGCGGGCGAAATACCACGTCGCGCCGATCTGCCGCGATTTCAGGAGATTGCGCGTGCGCTGGTCGCGCTGGCGATACCAGACCTTCTGGTAGTCAAACAGCGAGTCGCGGAACGCCTCGACGATCCGGTCGCGCTGTTCGTCGCTAAATTCGTTGCGCGCGGCCTTCTGTTTGCGCGGCGCCGTGTTGCGCGCCGCGATGTTCGGATTGAGGTCGCTTTCGCGGCCGGTCTCGCCGTACTTGTGGACACGCGCCATGCGCTCGACCTGACGCATCAGCAGATCAACTTCCTTGAAGTCGCGACCGTCCTTTTCCGGCTTCGCGATCAGCACCGCAAGCCGCGTTTCCAGCGACGACTCGATGCGTTCGATCGGCGACGCCTTATCCCATTCGTCGCGCTGTTTCCAGGCCTCGACGGTTGCGCGCTTCAGCTCAAGCTGACGTGCGATCGACGTGACCCGCCAGCCCTGCCAGTACAACGCGCGAGCGATGCGGCGGGGGTCGGCATTCGATTCAAGAACAGGGGTGATGTCGGCGGTTTCTAGCATGGCGCCAAGTTTCTCGCGACGCGCGCGCGAGAGCATCCCCATGCGTCTGTACCCATATCGGGGACATGCGCCAACGGTTGAGCCGCAGCGCTTGCAAACGCAAGATATGAACTCACGCAAACCAACCCTTCAGACCCTGCAGGAGACCTCACAATGCAATCTCGCAAGCTGTCGCTTATGTCGTTCGCCGTTGCGGCGATCGCATTCGCTTTCACGATGGACGCACAGGCGGCAACGCTCGCCGTGAGTAGCGCCCTTAACCACGCCGATCTGATCGGCGGCCACCTCGGCGCTGGTGCGCTCGCGATCGGCTCCGTTACTGCGGCCGGCGCCGGCGAATCGGTCAAGCACGCGGCGACCCGATTTTTCCGTATCGCTGTTGAAGGTGCGACGAGCGACGGCCGGACGATCGACCGCGCATCGCTCACGCAGATGGCGAAGAACTACAACCCGGAGATGTACGGCGCGCGGCTGAACCTCGAACACTATCGCGGCATCATCCCGGACAGCCCTTTCAAGGCATACGGCGACGTGATCGCGCTCGAAACGCGCGATGAAACCGGCCCGCTCGCCGGCAAGCTCGGCCTCTATGCGCAGATCGCACCGACGCCCGACCTCGTTGCGCTCACGAAGGCAAAGCAGAAGATTTACACGTCGTGCGAAATCGATCCGTCTTTCGCCGACACGAATCAGGCGTATCTCGTTGGCCTCGCGGTGACCGACAGCCCGGCCAGTCTCGGCACGCAGGTACTTTCCTTCGCCGCGCAGAATCCGGCGGCCTCACCGTTCGCCAGCCGCAAGCTCAAGCCGACAAACCTTTTTACCGCTGCCGAAGACCCGGTGACGATCGAATTCGACGAAGCCGCCGCGCCGGCGTTTGGCGCGCTGTTCTCCCGCGTGGCCGAGCTGCTGGGCAAGTCGAAGAAGAAAGACGCCAACGACGACACACGGTTCGCCGACGTAGGACAGGCCGTTGAAACGCTCGCCACGCACGGCAAACAACAGGCCGATGCCGTGGCCTCCCTGACGCAGACCGTCAAGGAACTGTCCGAGCTGCGCGAAGCCGATCGAAAGGCATTCGACGAACTGCACACGCAGCTTTCGAAGACCAGCAACACGCCGACACGGCCGCCGGCGACCGGCGCCCCCGCTGCTGTTGTCACCGACTGCTAATCCGCATTCGTGCCCCTCACCGTTCCCGGAGAATTATTAAATGCGCAATGACACCCGGATTGCTTTCAACAAGTATGTGGAAGCGATCGAACAATTGAACGGCGTTCAGGACGCCACGCTGAAATTCGCTGTCTCGCCGAGCGTTCAACAGAAGCTTGAAACCCGCATCCAGGAATCGAGCGACTTCCTGAAACGCGTCAACATGATCGGCGTGACCGAACAGCAGGGCGCGAAGCTCGGCCTCGGGATCGGCGCGCCGATTGCAGGCACCACCGACACCACGAAACAGGATCGCGAAACGACTGACGTCAGCGACCTCGACGAGAACGGCTACGTTTGCACGCAGACGAATTTCGATTCGCACATCACCTATTCGAAGCTCGACGCGTGGGCGAAATTCATCGATTTTCAGGCCCGTTTGCGCGATGCGATCGTCAAGCGCCAGGCGCTCGACCGCATGGCGATCGGCTTCAATGGTACCTCGCGAGCGGCGACCTCCGACCGCACAAAAAATCCGCTGCTGCAGGACGTCAACAAGGGTTGGTTGCAGAAGTATCGCGACCAGGCCGCGGCCCGCGTGCTGCATGAAGGCAAGATCGCCGGCAAGGTTCAGATCGGCAAGGGCGGCGATTACGAAAACCTTGATGCGCTGGTTTTCGACATCCTGTCGAGCATGGTGGACCCGTGGCATCAGGACGACACGGAGCTGTTCGTTTTCTGCGGCCGTGGCCTGATGCACGACAAGTATTTCCCGATCGTCAACACATCACAGGCGCCGACCGAAACCCTCGCGGCTGACGTGATCATGAGCCAGAAACGCATTGGCGGCCTGCCGGCGGTCAGCGTGCCGTTCTTCCCGCCTCATGCGCTGCTGATTACGCGCTTCGACAACCTGTCGATCTACACGCAGGACGGCGGTCGCCGGCGCAACATCGTCGATAACTCGAAGCGCGATCGTATCGAAAACTACGAGTCGAGCAACGACGCCTATGTCGTCGAGGATTTCGGCTGCGGCGCGATGGCCGAGAACATCGAACTCATGCCGAAGGCCGCGTAATGAAAAGCCCCGCCCAACGCCACTACGAACGCGTCTCGGCCGAACAGGCGGCGGCTTCGGCCGCACCGGGCGAATCGCTCGCCGGCGCGAGCGCGTACGAGCTGATGCTCGCGAAGCTGGCGGCCGACCGCCGGCGCCTGAAGGCGATCCAGTCGATCGAACGCAAGGTCGACGTGAAGCGTGCCGAGCTGCTGCCCGAGTACGTGAACTATGTCGCTGGCGCACTGCGCGGCGGGCGGGGCGCGCAGGACGATGTGCTTACAACTGTGATGATCTGGCGCGTCGACGCGGGCGACTTCGCCGGCGCGCTCGATATCGCCCGGTATGCGATCGCGCACCGGATGACGCTGCCCGACCAGTACGACCGGCCGCTCGCGACCGCGATCGCCGAAGAATTCGCGCAGGCCGCACTAGCGGCGTTCAAGCTCGGCGACACATTCGACGCCGACCAGCTCGCCGAAGTGATGGCGCTGACGAGCGCCGCCGACATGCACGACCAGGTGCGCGCGAAGCTGCATAAAGCGCTGGGCAAAGCACTACAGGATTCGGACAGGGCTGCGGCCCTCGACCATCTACGCCGCGCGTTGCAACTCGACGAACGCGCCGGCGTGAAACAGGACATTGCCCGACTCGAAGCGAGTTGAGCGATGCGGCCAGCGCCGACGCTGGCCGCAATTAAGGAGCCCCCCCGGCATGGCGGCGCCGGCTGACGAAATGCAACACCTGACGGAAACGCGTTTCCGACGCCGGCCCACCGCCATCATTTTTCTGAGCCATGTTCCATGAACAGCTTTATCGCGACCGCAGAAGCCACCAAGCCGCAGACACCCGGTTCGCCGGCCGATGCCGCGATCGTCACGAACGATGGCTGGTTTCCCGACATCAACATGAACGCCTTGCGCGCGTCGATGCGGCTCGACGGCACCGTGACGTATGAACGCCTGCGCGACGCCACGCTCGACGCGATCGCGAGCGTGAATGCGGAGCTCGTCACATGGCAGGCCGGCCACGTTGCGGCCGGTCGCGTCGATCTGGCCGCTGTACCGGCGCCGAACATCGGCGGAGAAAGTGTGCAGCTCGCGCGCTATCGCCGCGCCGTCTTCAATCTCGCGCACGCCGACCTGACCGAGCGATACCGCGATTTCGACTCGACGAAGTCCGGCGGCCAGAAGGCTGAAGACCTCGAAGCGACGATCTGCGAAGCCCGCCGAAACGTTCGCTGGGCATTGAGCGACATGCGCGGGCTGTCGCGCTCGACGATTGAGCTGATCTGATGATCGTCATTGCACAACAGGGCGACACCGTCGACGCGCTGTGCTGGCGTCACTACGGCCGCACCGATGGCACCGTTGAGGCGGTCCTCGAAGCGAATGCGGGCCTCGCCGACTACGGCGTGATCCTGCCGATCGGCACCCCCGTTTTTCTTCCCGAGCTGGCGAGCGTCAACACGTCGACGCCGCTGCTGCAACTGTTTGACTGATACACACGAACCCACGGAGCCGACCATGGCCGAACCGAGTACCACCACCCTCGCACTGTCGGCCGCGATTGGCCTCGCGAGCCTCGCACCGGGTATCGACGGCAACGCGCTGATCGGCGCTTTTACGGGCGCCGCGCTCGTTGTCGTCACGTCGAAGGATATCGGCGCATTGAAGCGCCTCGCCTACATGCTGATTTCGCTGGTGATGGGCTATCTGGCCGCGCCCGAGATCGTCAACGCGACCCCGATCAGGTCAACCGGCGTGGCGGCGTTCTTCGCGGCCGCAATGGTCATTACCGTCACGCTGCAGCTGATCGAGCGCGTCAAGACGCTCGACCTGTTCGCGATGTTCAGGAAAGGAGGGTAGGCCACCGTGTTCTATCACTTCACCCCTATCGCGCTGATCGCACTGGCGGCCTATTTCGCCGCAATCGTGCGCGTGCTGACCTACCGCCGGCAGGGCGCCCGGCACCGTCGCCACGTCTCATGGATCGCCTGGGCGCTTGTCGTCGTTATGGGCGGCTCGGCGATCGAACTGGCGCTACACGCGAAATCGACCGGCATTTTCGAAGCGGGCTCGGCGGTGCTGCTGGCCCTGTTTGTCCTTGGCGTGCGCGGCAACGTCGCGCGCCTGCTCTGGAGTAATGAACCATGATGACGCACCGTTTCGGCGACCACGGCGACGACGTTGGCCTGTTGCAACGCCGTTTGATCCGCGCCGGCTACCCGCTCGACGTCACGCACCTGTACGACGACGCCACGGAGTCCGCGGTTATCGCGTTGCAGAAGAAAACCGGCCTCGTCGACGACGGCGTCGCTGGCCCCAAGACGCTCGCCGCGCTCGCGACCGGCCAGCGCGACCCCAAGCACCTCGCGCTCGCCGATCTGGTCGCAGCGGCCGACAGGCTTGGCGTGCCGCTCGCCTGTGTGCGTGCCGTCAACGAAGTGGAATCGAACGGATCTGGCTTTCTGACCGGCGGCCGGCCGGTCATCCTGTTCGAACGTCACATCTTCTGGAAACGGCTACAGGCGCGCGGCATCGACCCGGCGCCGATTGCCGCGAAGTATCCGAACATCCTTTCACAGACGCGCGGCGGCTACATGGGCAAGGCGGCCGAGTATTCGCGGCTCGCGTCGGCCGAGTTGATCGACGCCGGCGCGGCGTATGAGTCGGCGAGCTGGGGCGCGTTTCAGGTGATGGGCTATCACTGGGAACGGCTCGGCTATTCGAGCATCGAC
>NZ_QLTK01000053.1 GCF_003269035.1 Paraburkholderia bryophila
GAGTTAGGGCGAGGTTACTCGGGCACCGCCAGACGAAAGGGGCGGCAACAGACAAACCGAACCTACTGCCACCGCGCCACATCTCGACTCTACCGCGGGCACCTATCGCCGTCAGGCAGTGACCGGGTCATGAGCGGTCACTCCGCCTCATACCGGAGATCTTCAACAATCTCTTCACCGAGGCACGATTTCAGCGCTTCGGCGAATGCGGTTGGTTGTTCGAGCATCATCAAGTGGCCACTGTTTTCGATGACTTTATATCCCGCGCATTCTGCCCACGCATAATCTGGCGTGTTCCAGGCATTCCGGGAGCGCTCGCCCGCGATCAGATACACGGGATGACGTTTGAAGACCTTGCGCAAAGCTGCGGGATAGTCAGGGCTACCGGTTGTTGCGACGACTGACTGCCCCATCGCGCGAAGAGTTGACGCTGGCTGGTGCTCAAGCCAGCGGGCAGCGACGCGGGTCATTTCCGCCGTTGGGTCGTTGACTGCGTCTCGAATCCATGCGAGCGGATCGGCTCGAAAGCCGGCCAGCATCGTCTCCGCATCTGAGGCGCCCATGCGGCCTACCGATGCGGACCAGAAAGCATCGTCAAGCGTGAAGTTGCCTTCTATGTTGACGATTCGCCGGACACATTCAGGATAAGCATGGGCAATCAACATCGCGATGGCACCACCAACCGAGTGGCCGACGACGGCGACTGGCATCTCGTCGAAGTGCTCGACGATAAATGAATGGAGATGCTCGACTTGTGCCGGCAGCAAAATTCCACGAGCCTCGTAAAGCGGCTCACGCTACCCCTACGTGTAAGGCGACTTCTTTTTGATCTGATCAAGAATCGAGAGTAGGCGCATCACGCGTCGGGCACCATCTGGAAGCAACGTCTGCTCCGTTTTTAGCACTGCGATACGGCGGTGCCAATAGACCAGTCCTAACGCGCTATCCGCGACAAGTTGGGGGACTACGCGTTCAAGATGTGTGAGATCTTTTTCAAGCTGATGATGCGACACATTCCTCCCATGTAGGATGTCTAAATCTCTTGGGGTATAAAACTCCGACATCGATGCATCAACCCTTCACTAACGTCGTTGAATAGCGCCACTTGCTTGCATTGGTATCAATGAGCGCGTCATTGACGCGCCGTGATTCCGCCCGTGCGATATCCGCCTGTTTTAGCACGAGTGCTTGAGCCTCGCGCGACAGAGCATACTCGCTCACTTTGCCAGTCGTACGTGGTGCAACTCTGAGTTGCGATTGCATGACGGTTCCAGAAGAAGGGGGCGCTGAGCGCGACCCGCCTATTGACTGTATACCCATCGCACTTTCCCGCCGGTACGCCACCGTACCGACTTCCCGCCGTTGCGCGAGCATCGTTGATGCAAGCCCTTTATGTCTTATCACCGGACCGATTCCGCAGATCGCATCGTCACGCACGGCGCAGCAGGGGCTCCGTCAGTAACTGGGAAGCACCTGTCAAGCGCGCATGAAAGCGTGCAAGGGAGACACAATGTCAACCACCGATTCGATTCTGGAGGAGCCGCAGGCCTTCCTTCCGCATGCGAGTGTAGCGACTTACGCGGCGATCTCCGGCATGGATGCTTACCGCGCGTTGGTCGCCGAGGCTGAACGCGATTACGCCGGATTCTGGGCGCGCCTGGCGCGCGAGACGCTCGATTGGAAAAAGCCGTTTTCCACGGTTCTCGATGAATCGCGCGCGCCGTTCTATGAATGGTTCAACGACGGCACCCTCAATGCGTCCTACAACTGCATCGATCGTCACGTCGAAGCCGGCAACGGTGAGCATGTTGCGGTGATCTTCGAAGCCGATGACGGCGCCGTCACGCACGTCACCTACCAGCAATTGCTCGAACGAGTGAGCCGCTTTGCCAACGCTTTGCGAGCGCGCGGCGTGATGAAAGGCGACCGCGTGGTGATCTACATGCCGATGTCGATTGAAGGCATCGTGGCGATGCAGGCGTGCGCGCGCATTGGCGCGACGCATTCCGTCGTGTTCGGCGGTTTTTCGTCGAAGTCGCTCAATGAGCGGATCGTCAACGTGGGCGCGATCGCGCTGGTCACCTGCGATGAACAGATGCGCGGCGGCAAGGCGCTGCCGTTAAAGAGCATCGCGGACGAGGCCCTTGCGCTGGGTGGCTGCGAAGCGGTGAAAAGCGTTATTGTCTATCGGCGCACGGGCGGCAAGGTGGCGTGGCACGAAGGGCGCGACCTGTGGATGCACGAGCTCACGCAAGCCGCAGCAGACACGTGTGAACCGGAATGGGTGGCTGCGGAACATCCGCTCTTCATTCTTTATACGTCCGGCTCTACGGGTGTGCCGAAGGGCGTACAGCACAGCACGGGCGGCTTCCTGATGTGGGCCGCCCAGACTATGAAGTGGACCTTCGACGCAAAGCGCACCGACGTATTCTGGTGTACGGCCGACATTGGCTGGATTACCGGCCACAGTTATATTGCCTACGGTCCGACGGCGATCGGCGCGACCCAGGTCGTGTTTGAAGGCGTGCCCACTTACCCAAACGCCGGCCGCTTCTGGGAGATGATCGCGAAACATCGCGTGACGGTGTTCTATACCGCGCCGACCGCGATCCGCTCGCTGATCAAACTGGCCGAATCCGATCCACAGGTTCATCCAGACCGTTACGACCTATCGACGTTGCGTTTGCTCGGCACAGTCGGCGAGCCGATCAACCCGGCCGCGTGGACGTGGTTCTACGAACACGTCGGCCATAGCCATTGCCCTGTCATCGACACCTGGTGGCAAACCGAAACGGGTGGCCACATGATCGCGCCGATGCCGGGCGCCACGCCATTGGTGCCGGGTTCGTGCAGCTTGCCGCTGCCGGGCATCATGGCCGCGGTTGTCGACGAAACCGGGCAGGACGTGCCGAACGGGCAGGGCGGCATTCTCGTCGTCAAACGGCCTTGGCCGTCGATGCTGCGCGGCGTCTGGGGCGATCCGGAGCGCTACAGGAAGAGTTATTTCCCTGAAGAGCTTGGCGGTAAGCTGTACCTCGCCGGCGACGGCGCGGTGCGTGACGAGGACACCGGCTACTTCACGATTACCGGCCGTATCGATGATGTGCTCAACGTATCAGGCCACCGGCTCGGCACGATGGAGATCGAGTCGGCACTCGTCGCGCACCCGCTGGTGGCGGAAGCCGCGGTCGTCGGCCGTGCAGACGAGACGACTGGCGAAGTTGTCATCGCATTCGTGGTGTTGAAGGGCGAGCGGCCCACTGGCGATCCGGCGACCAGGATCGCGGCCGAATTGCGCAATTGGGTCGGCAAAGAGATCGGGCCGATCGCGAAACCAAAAGAGATCCGCTTCGGCGAGAATTTGCCGAAAACGCGTTCGGGCAAGATCATGCGCCGCTTGCTGCGCTCGCTGGCGGCAGGAGAAGAAATCACGCAGGACGTATCCACGCTGGAAAATCCGGCGATTCTCGATCAGTTGGGGTGATAGTTCGAAGGCCGCGAGATTGCTAGCACGTTTGTTATTTTTAGGGGCAGGCCATGGCCAGCGCACCGATCCGAACCACGCTTGCGAACCCCGCGCCACTGGGGCTTGCCGGCTTCGCAATGACGACGTGGCTGCTGAGCATGATCAACGCCGGCTGGTT
The DNA here is from genome assembly GCF_003269035.1 of Paraburkholderia bryophila. Classification (GTDB taxonomy): domain Bacteria; phylum Pseudomonadota; class Gammaproteobacteria; order Burkholderiales; family Burkholderiaceae; genus Paraburkholderia; species Paraburkholderia bryophila. The sequence continues at coordinate 3,645 of NZ_QLTK01000053.1, forward strand.
TTCAGGCGAGTCGATGGGTCTCGTGCTTGCCTGTGCGCTTGCTTATGGTGGGACCGCGCAGGCCATTGCTGGCTTAATGGAATTGCCGCGCGGCAATACCTTCGGCGCGACAGCCTTTCTCAGTTATGGCGCGTTCTGGTGGTCGTTTGCACTGTTCGTGCTCTTTTTACACGACAAGGTGCCGCCCGCGTTCGTCGGCTGGTATCTGTTCCTCTGGGGTGTCTTCACGTTCTACATGTGGCTTGCCACCTTTCGCTCGCCGCGCGCGCTGCAGTTCATTTTTCTGGCGCTATGGATCACCTTCGGCTTGCTGGCTGGAGGAGAGTGGACGGGTTCAGGTCTGGTGCGAATGGCGGGCGGCTATATGGGGCTCGTCACTGCAGCGCTCGCGTTCTATCTGTCCGCTGCCGATGTGATCAACGAAGTGCACGGGCGGGTCATTCTCCCGGTCGGCGATCCACGGATACCTAGCCGGCATGCTGTGGCGCTCTGATCTTCGCAAGCGGTGCCGGCAGCGGACTGTTTCTGCCCTCGAGAGTCAGTGTGACGGATGCGGTAACGCTCCCGCCGATCATTGAAGCGGCAAGCCAGCCGCATGTAGCAATCGATAACGGTCTGAGCAGCACTGAAGCACACCGCCCGACTTGTCGGCGAGCCTGCGGTGCACAGTGCGCCGTGCATGAAGAGTTCTGGGCGCCGGTTCACGAATTGCGGGTGTCGGACACTAACCGCGTTGAATATGCGCGAGGCCAAACGTCATGAACGTGTCGGGAAAAGTGGACGGCGCCGGCTGGACCGTCACCGCTGTCGCACGCGAAAGCGGCGCTGAATTCGGCTGTCTGATCGGCATGAGCGTTGCCGCGCCAGCCGGAGTTGTCGTGCGTGAATTCGCGCATGACCGAACCTTCAGCACGCCGCAGGAGGCCGTGCGCCAGTTCAATTACCCGAGCATCCATGCGTCGCTGCGTAGGGACCGATCTAGAACCACCGGAGTTACCGACAATGAAAGCACTTATTTATCTTGGTCCTGGCAAGAAAGCTGTCGAAGAACGGCCCAAACCGGAGATCAAGACGCCTACCGACGCCATCGTCAAGATCAGAAAGACTACGATTTGCGGCACGGACCTCCATATTCTCAAGGGCGACGTCGCGACCTGCCAGCCCGGACGCGTGCTGGGCCATGAAGGCACCGGCGTGATCGATCAGGTCGGTTCAGGCGTTACTGCGTTCAAACCGGGGGAACGCGTGCTCATCTCCTGCATCAGCTCGTGCGGGAAGTGCGAGTATTGCCGCAAGCAGACGTATTCCCATTGCGTAAGCGGCGGCTGGGTTCTCGGCAACAAGATCGACGGTACGCAGGCCGAGTTCGTGCGGATTCCGCACGCGGATACCAGTCTCTACCGGATTCCCGACGACGCCGACGAAGAAGCACTGGTGATGCTGAGCGATATCCTGCCGACGGGCTTCGAGTGCGGCGTGCTCAACGGGAAGGTGCAGCCGGGCAGTACGGTGGCTATTGTCGGCAGCGGGCCGATCGGGCTCGCGGCATTGCTCACGGCACGCTTCTATTCTCCCGCCGAAATCATCATGGTCGATCTGGACGACAACAGGCTGGAGACTGCGAAGCGTTTCGGTGCGACCGTGGTGATCAACAGCGCGGATGGCAATGCGGCGAAGGCGATCATGAAACTCACCTCCGGACGTGGCGTCGATACTGCCATCGAAGCGGTCGGCCTACCCGCAACTTTTGAATTGTGCGAGGCGATCGTCGCGCCGGGCGGGACGATTGCTAACGTCGGTGTGCACGGCGTGAAGGTGGATCTGCATCTGGAACACCTTTGGGACCGGAATATCACGATCACCACGCGACTGGTCGATACCGCAAGTATGCCAATGCTGCTGGAAACGTTGCGCTCCCGCAAGCTTGATCCGACGCTTCTGATTACCCATCGCTTTACATTCGGGCATATCCTCGATGCGTACGACCCTTTGCGCGCGCGGCCGACACGCGCGCGCTCAAGGTGATCATCGCGGCCTAGCGCGCAGTGATGCATGGGGCGCGGTTAGCGGGGCGATTCGTACACTGCCGCGGCGACATCGGCATGTCCGTGTCTGGCGGTGTCCACGACACTGTTTTGCGCTTGCCGGCTCGGCACCAGCAACACGGGAAGGCTTGCGCTGCGCACGACGCGTTCGGCCACGCTGCCTAGAAACAGACGCTTGAAACCTCGCCGCCCGTGCGTGCCGAGCACCAGCAGGTCCGCATTGAATTCGTTAGCGGAAATGCGGATACGCTCGGAGATGTCCTCGCCGATCGGTGCGACGTCGACGATCCGTGGCACGCCCGCCACGCTCTCGCGCTTCATCCGCGCCAGTGCATCCGCCAGCAGTCGCTGGCCTTCTTCAACGAAGGCATCACGCAGGATCGTCGGATCGTAGCCGGACGCGTCATATGCCATCAATGGGTTGTCGACGACATAGAGCGGCTGCAACTGAGCGTCGTTGTCGTGGGCGAGTTGCAGCGCACTGTCGAACGCATGTTCAGACGTCTCGCTGCCGTCGATCGCTACCAGAATACGTTTATACATACTGGCCTCGAAGAATTCATTCGGACGGCGGCGGCCGTCGCGGGATTGAATGGCGTGCGCTCAGAGCGCCGCTGCCTGAACCTTGCCGTCGACGATGTCCTTGCCGAACTGCATGGCAAGGTCGATCGCGTCGTGGAAGGTGGCGGGGCTCGCTGCGTCGAAGACGGTCGAATAGCGTCGCGCACCCGCTTCGTTCGACGGGATCGTATCGATTCGCACCACCGAGGAAAAACGCCGTGCACCCTTGGCATACGGATCGTCGAAAGGCGGAAACTGCTGGCTGGCGTAGGCACGTAACTCGTGTCCGTTGTATGTCGCAGTGGGGATGATCATGATGACGGGCTCCTTGACGAACGGTTTATTCCGCTGGGCTCCGCCTGGATATCGACGGCGTAACAGACAATCGGAAACAGCACAGTGAATAGCACTACCTTGCGCTCAATAGCGGCGTAATGCAACGAACGGATCGCCTGGAATGCCGCTGTGCGGTACGGCACCGTACCGACTTCGACTGGTCCTGCGCGCACCGTGAATAGGGAAGCTCCTCCGTCTGCCGAATATCGCCAATCCAATCGCTCAGGTACTCGGTTATGTACCTGTCGCGCTCATTTCAAGTCTGGAGTGTCACGTCATGACCTTTCTCAAGTCTCCGCCATCCACGCCCGACGCCGTCGCTGATGAATACGCCGCGACGATCTCCGGCTCTTCGCTCCCGAAGTACCGGATTCCGGAGACATCGTCCGACCGCCGCGCCGTATTCGATCTGGTGCGCGACGAATTATTCATGGACGGCAACTCGCGGCAGAACGTCGCGACGTTTTGCACCACTTATGCCGACGATGAAGTGCGCCGCCTGATGGATCTGTCGATCGACAAGAACATGATCGACAAGGACGAATACCCGCAAACCGCCGAAATTGAAATGCGCTGCGTGCATATGCTCGCCGATCTGTGGCATGCCACGAAGTCGTGGAAGACCACCGGCTGTTCGACGACGGGTTCGAGCGAGGCGTGTATGCTCGGCGGTCTCGCGCTCAAGTGGCAGTGGAAAAAGCGTAGGGAAGCGGAGGGCAAACCGACCGACAAGCCGAACTTCGTCTGCGGACCGGTGCAGGTGTGCTGGGCGAAGTTCGCCCGCTACTTCGACGTCGAGATGCGTCAGGTGCCGCTCAGCGGCAACGCGACCGGCCTGAGGCCGGAGGATCTGGCCCAGTACTGCGACGAGAACACGATCGGCGTAGTCGCCACGCTCGGCATTACGTTCACCTGCGTCTACGAGCCGGTGAAGGCGCTGGCGGGCGCGCTCGACGCGTTGCAAGCCAACGTCGGGCTCGATATTCCGATTCACGTCGATGCCGCTAGTGGCGGGTTCGTCGCACCGTTCATCCAGCCGGACCTCGAATGGGACTTCAGCGTTCCGCGCGTCAAATCGATCAATGCGTCGGGTCATAAATACGGGCTCGCGCCGCTCGGGGTCGGTTGGGTCGTCTGGCGCAGTACACAGGACCTGCCCGACGAACTGATCTTCCGCGTCGACTATCTGGGCGGCGACATGCCGACGTTCGCACTCAATTTCTCCCGGCCGGCCGGGCAGATCATCGCGCAGTACTACATGCTGCTACGCCTGGGCCGCGAGGGCTATCGGCACATCCAGCAGGAGTGCGCCGATACCGCGCAGGCGCTGGCCGATGGACTGGCGAAGATCGACGCGCTGGAGATGATCTACGACGGGCGCGGCGCGTTGCCGGCCGTTTGCTACAAGCTGAAGCATCCCGAAACAGCGGGCTTCACGCTGTTCGATCTGTCCGACCAGGTTCGCATGCGCGGCTGGCAGATCGCCTCGTACGAGCTGCCAGCAGGGCGCGAGGACACCATCGTGCAACGCGTGTTGATCCGGCGTGGCGTGACCCGCGACATGGCGGAGATGCTGCTCACGGACATCAGGCACGCTGTCGCGCATCTGACGAAGAATCCCGTGCCGCATTCGACCGCCGGCCCTACCTTCCATCACGATTGATGTGGCATCTTCACAGGAGCGCATGAAATGGACAACACCGTTACGACCGCTGCATCGCCACCCGCCGCAAACGCCGCAAAGCGCGGCAACTATCTGAGCGTCACGTCGATCGGCCTGATGACGGCTGCCGCGGTTGTCACCAGTTTGCGTGGACTTCCGTTGCTGGCGAAGGAGGAGATGACGATGTTCGTCTATCTCGCTTTTACTGTCGTTTTCTATCTGATCCCCGCGTCGCTGATTTCGGCCGAACTGGGCGGCGCGTTTGCGGACCGGCGAGGTGGCATCTATACGTGGGTCGCCGAAGCGTTCGGCACACGCTGGGGCTTTCTCGCGATCTGGCTGCAATGGATTCAGAACGTCGTATGGTTTCCGGTCGCGCTGACCTTCGGCGCTGCGGCGCTCGCGTACACGATCGGCCGGCCGGAACTGGCGAAGAACGGCGTCTACGTCGGGATTTTCTGCATCGTCGCGTACTGGCTCGCGACATGGGTCGTGCTGCAAGGCGTCGAAGTTTTCGCGAGAATCGCCAACTGGACCTTCGTGATCGGCACCATCGTGCCGGGCATCGTGCTGCTCGCGCTGCTCGGCTACTGGATCAGCAGCGGGCATCCACTTGGATGGCAACATCTGAACGATACCGCGCTGTCGCAAGATGGGCATGCCCGATTCTGGCCCGCGATTCACGGCTTTGGCACGATTTCGTTTCTTGCCGGCATCGTCTTGCTGTTCGCCGGTGTCGAGGTGCAAGCGGTTCATGTGATCGACATGCGCAGCCCGAGTCGCGGTTATCCGGCGGCCATCGGACTGGGCGCGCTGATTTCGGTACTGATCTTCGCTCTCGGCGCCTTGCCGATCGCGGCAATCTTGCCGTAGGAAAAGATCTCGCTGCAATCCGGAGTGTTCGACGCATTCGGTGCCGTGCTTGCGGACGTCTGGCATATGGGCTGGGCTGTGTCCGTATTGTCGTTGCTGGTCGGCGTGGGGGCAATCAGTGGGGTGCTGGCCTGGCTCGGCAGTCCATCGCGCGGCTTGCTCGAGACCGCACATGAGGGCGAGTTGCCGCCAATCCTTCAGGCAAAGAATCGCAAGGGCATGCCCACTCATATTCTGCTGGTGCAAGGTCTGATCGTCACCGTCATTTCCTGCTTCTACTTTGTGATCCGGGATGTTTCGGTGGCGTTCTTCCTGATCTCCGCCATGACGATTTCGCTTTACCTGATTGCCTACATGTTGATGTACGCGGCGGCGATCAGGTTGCGCTATTCCGCACGCGCTTTGCCGCGACCGTTCACGGTGCCTGGCGGCATAGCCGGTATGTGGCTGACGGCCGGCGTTGGCTTTGCAGGGGTGCTGTTCAGTTTTATCGTGTCGTTCTTCCCGCCGGACCAGTTGCCGGTCGGCTCGCCCGGGCTTTACACGGGGCTGGTCGTTCTCGGGATCATCGTGTTCGCGGGCATTCCGTTGATTATTCATCACGTGCGCCGCAGCGACTGGGCGACCGTTCATGACGCACCGTCTGTTCCTCCCGCCGCGATACCGCTGAAGTAGATGCGCGCGCGGCCTCTCTCCTGGAGTTTCGAAATGAAATACCAGGACTATGACGATGTGCTGGGATTGCCGCGCAGCGGACGCTCGACATCGCCATTCCGAAGGACATGCACAGCGTCTCACGTGAGCCAGGTGACACCCATTGCCAGGACTGTTGCCGCCATCGTGCCGGTAGCAACCCAGCCGAGGACACGTAGTGCTGGCGGCAGCGTAAAGCCGGACATGATGCGGGTACGCATCGAGAGATGCATCATGACGATCATCACGGGCACCGCGACGATGCCATTGAGGACTGCACTCCAGTAGAGCGCCTTGACCGGATCGATTGATGTGAAGTTCAGGCCGGCACCGATTGCCGTCGCCACGGCGATCACGCCGTAGAACGCTTTCGCCTGCGACGGCAGACGCGCAAGGCCCACTTGCCATGCGAACAATTCGCCCACAGCATAGGCACCTGATCCGGCCAATACAGGCAGTGTGAGCAAACCGGTGCCGATAATGCCGGCCGCGAACACAACGAATGTGAATGGTCCTGCGATGGCACGCAGCGCTTCCGCTGCCTGAGCCGAAGTCTGAATATCAATGACCCCGTGCGCATGCAAAGTCGTCGCCGTCGTCACGACGATGAAGAACGCGATTACATTTGAGAGGGCCATGCCGAGGTAAGTGTCGATGCGAATCCGCGCGAACTCCGTGGGCGCTTCCCATGGCGCGTGGGTCAACGGATGCGCGCCGGGTCGTTCTTTTCCGTCTTCGACTTCCTGTTCCGCCTGCCAGAAAAACAGATAGGGGCTGATTGTCGTGCCCATGACTGCGACGACGGCGACGAGGTAATCCGGCTCGATAGATAGCGGCGGCACTAAGACAGCCCAGCCCACCTGAGCCCATGGCACTTTGACGGCAAAGGCGCAGATCACATAGCTAAACAGCGACAGGCACAGCCATTTGAGAACCGACACGTAGCGTGCATAGCGCGTGAACACTTCCAGCACCACCGACAGCAGCCCGAATCCGCACACATAAAGTAGTGCGGGACCCGAGATCAGTAGCTTGAGCGCCGCACCCATCGCGCCGAGGTCCGCACCCAGATTGATGATGTTCGCCACGAGCAGCAATCCGACTACGCTGGTCGAAAGCCAGCGCGGATAGTGCTCACGCAGATTGCCTGCGATGCCGCTGCCAGTGACCCGTCCGATGCGCGCGCTGATTTCCTGGATCGCGGTCATCAACGGATAGCTGAATAGGAGTGTCCACGCGAGGCCATAGCCGAATTGCGCGCCGACCTGCGAATAGGTCGCAATACCGCTCGGATCGTCGTCCGAAGCGCCGGTGATGAGCCCGGGCCCCATTACCTGCAAAAGCTTTGGGCGCATCGGCTGCTTGACCGGTGCGCGGGCGAGTGTATCCATGAAAGGGGGGCTCCTCGTGGCCGGCGAGGCCGTACCGGCACCTCAGGCAGTTTCGGGTGTGGCGGGCTCGGTAGGTGTGACGTCTTTGTGCGAATCAAGACGCGCCGGTTGATGGGTCACGAGAACGGCTTTTGCGCGCGCCATCTCATCCGGCGTGCCGTGGGCCATCACGATGAATCCATCGGCTTTGATGGCGGCCTCGTAGTGGACCACGCTTTCCTTCGGCAGTCCCGCATTGACGAGTGTTGCGCCTAAAGCACTGAGGGTGCCGACAACAACAGCGCCTTCGACCGCCGACACGATGACAACGGCGAGATGGCCCAGCACCACGATCGGGCCGAGCACCGGAATCGTCAGAAACACGCCGCCCATCAGCAGGCCCCATAGGCCGCCCCAGAACGCGCCGTACTTCCCCCACATTTTCATACGATCGCCGATCGTGTAGAGACCGACGATTTTTTCCTCGGTGTGATAGCCCTTGCCGACGACACTGAAATTTTTCATATCGAAGCCGCCGTCTATCAGCTTGCGCACGGCAGCATCGGCTTTACAATGGTCATCGAAGACCGCGATTACGACGTCATAGGGAGTCATGTTATTGGTCCTTGGAAACTATAAAGTCCGTGAACTCGTGCGCAGTTCACAGTAAGATCTGGATGCGCGGCCCTTCGCTATTTCAGATTGTTGAGTTCGGCGCGAGCAAGCGTCTCGGCCGATTTCCATGCGACCTCTTCACATTCAAAGAATGTGTCGAGTTTGACGATGAGTTCATTGTTCTTTGCTGCGCCTTTCGGAACGACACACACGCTCGCTACCCAACCATCGCCAATACGGTCGCTGACTGTCATGTAAGCGTCGTGCGTCATGCTTGAGATGATTCTGTCTTCCATGGCCTCGCCCGTTCAATAGATGGACAGCCGCACCGGCCGCCGCCGCTGCCGTTGCCGGTAAAGCTTACGGTTGGTCGAAAACCATCAGCATGGCTATCAATCCGCTGTGACTCGTTTGTCGGCACCGACAGCCGAATCTCCCGCTGGTCGGCTATGTGAGAGACGATACGCACATGCGAGGGAGAAAGCGGTACGTCAACGTACAGAGATCTGTCTATGTTCAAACGCACGATCCGCGTTGAGCCGCCACGGGACCTTGCTGGAAGCAGGCGGGCACTGGTCCTCTGACGCTTACCGCAAACATCAGACTTGATAAGACCTTACGGTATTTATCGCAACCCGGTCTTTTTTGCCGATTTGATTGTCGACGTTCGTGCGAGGCGCATGGACAGGTGTGGCGGAGCGCGCAGTCACGCCGGAGCCCGCAGATCGACGCCGTCATTTCGACGTGACTTATAATCCGGTGTGCATCGGCCAGATTCTGCTTGGCGCGACGATTACCGCATGATGACGCGCTGCGGTACAGTCCGCAAAGGTGCCGGAGCGTTCTTCTTTCTATTCATATGTACCCGTCAAGGAATCGTCGGCGAAATTGGCGTCGTTCCGGGCGAGCTGCGGAGAGTGCCGCATGTCTCAAGATCCTCGTCAACACGAAAACCATCTACTGGCGGTGTTGCCAGACCTGGAGTGGGATCGTGTGTATCCTCATCTGGAAGCCGTGGATATGCCACTCGGCAAAGTCGTCTACGAATCCGGCGATCGCCTGAACTACGTTTATTTCCCTACCACCTGCATCGTGTCGCTGCTGTATGTGATGGAGGACGGTGCGTCCGCCGAAATCGCGATCGTCGGCAACGAGGGACTCATCGGCATCGCGCTTTTCATGGGAGGTGAGACCACGCCCAGCCGGGCGGTCGTACAAAGCGCAGGCAACGCGTATCGCCTGGACGCTCAAATCCTGAAAGCCGAATTTCATCGTGCTGGTCCTGTCCAGCGCCTTTTGCTCCGCTATACGCAGGCGCTGATCACCCAGATGGCGCAGACTGCTGTGTGTAACCGACATCATTCAATCGACCAGCAGTTGTGCAGGTGGCTGCTCCTCAGTATCGACCGTCTCTCGTCGAACGAACTGAAGATGACGCAGGAACTGATCGCGAATATGCTGGGCGTGCGCCGATCCGGTGTAACTGAGGCGGCGCTGAAATTGCAGGATGCAGGCCTGATTCGCTACAGCCATGGGCACATCGAGGTATTGGACAGGCCGGGACTTGAAACACGAGTGTGCGAATGTTACGGCGTAGTGAAGCGTGAGTTCGACCGGCTTTTACCCGCTTTGAAAGCACTATAGTGACGAAGAACCCAAGCCGCCGCAATGGCGGCAATGGCCGGTAACTCGCCGATCAAACCAGCGAGGCGAGCGTCCGTTGCACTCCGGATGCGGTCGTGGCGGTGTGAAAACTCCGAAGGGCAGGTGCGGGTCGATCACAGGCGTCGCCGCTCGGCGCAGAAGTAGCATCGCGGCAATGACTCACGAAGCCGTGAGGGTGTTTGAGGAGGACAGAGCCCAAACGCATATTTGAGACACGCGTCCAAGCCCTCATCGGGACCAGTGGATATCCACGGGGATAAGCTCGACGACCCAACCGCCTTCTTCGCCCAGCGTGGCCGCCGGGTGCATGGAGCCGATGCGCAACGCCTCGTCATGGCTATCGTCGACCGATCGCCAGTCCGGTGCGATGGCCACTATGCACGCGCAGCACGGGTGGTCCGTATGCAACGTCCGCCATCGGGCGTGAAGTGCCTCCGCACTGAAAGTTCGGTCGGTGGCGATCTAATAGGCGCTACACTGGCGTCCCAGCAGTCTCCAGCGGTGCGCCATGAATCATTCCAAGAACTCCTTTACTGCGCCCGGGCAGACCCGCACTCCCCGGATCATTGCGATTGGCGCGTCGGCAGGCGGCCTTCATGCGCTGAGCCGGTTTTTCAGGGCAGCTTCCGAAATTCCGGGTGACGTTGCCTTCGTGATCGTGGTGCACCTGGCTCCGGGTTCCGAGAGCCACCTCCCGGGGTTGCTGGCCAAAGACACGCATTTGCCTGTGTCAGCCATCGAGGACGGGGAAATGCTGCGCGCGGGGCACGTCTATGTCATCCCGCCGAACGTGTTCGTTGTCATTGAGCAAAGCACGTTCCGACTGCGGGCCGCCGTCGATCGCCCAGCCATCCCCATGCCGATCGACGCGTTCTTTGCGTCGCTGGCCGCTGACCAGCATGATCGCGCCATCGGGATTGTGCTTACGGGCGCGAACGCGGACGGCTCAGCAGGTCTTAGAGCGATCAAGGCCGAGGGCGGTATGGTGATGGCGCAGACGCCGGAAACGGCCGAACACGGCACCATGCCCAGCCACGCAATCGCAACGGGTCTGGTGGACTATGTGCTCCCGGTCGAAGACATGCCGGCTGCACTGTTTGACTACATCAGACGTTCCACGGGAGGGATGCCTCAAGCTGCCATCGATCTACCGCAGCCGGTTGATCTTGAGCCGGTACTCAGAGCGCTGGCCGCTGCCGGATCCGACTTCAGGGGCTACAAACGGGGGACGCTTCAGCGTCGCATTGCCCGTCGCATGGCGGTCAACCGGGTCGACAGTCTGGACGCCTATTGCGACGTCCTGAAAGCCTCGGCCGAGGAGGCTCAGGCGCTTAGTTTGGACATGATGATCGGTGTGACAGAGTTCTTCCGCGACCCAGATGCCTGGACTGCGTTGTCCGAACGCGTTGTGACCGCTCTTCTGGAGGAGCCAGAGAGCGAGCAGCCGATTCGCCTATGGGTGCCGGGCTGCGCAACGGGCGAAGAGGCCTATTCGATGGCCATGCTGATGACCGAGGAAATCGAGAAGCGCCGTGCGACGCGATCGTTCATGATCCTTGCGTCTGACGTGAACCGCGTGGCGCTAGCGCACGCACGTCAGGGCGTCTATTCGGCCAGCGTGGCGTCACCGGTTGGTGAGGCGCGGCTCGATCGGTTCTTTCAGTCTCACAACGACGGATTCCAGATCCGGCAGGAACTTCGCGAAACGGTTCTGTTCACTCCGCAGAACCTGATTGCTGACCCGCCGTTTTCCCGGGTCGACCTGATCAGTTGCCGGAACCTGCTGATCTACCTCGAACCGGAAGCCCAGCAGCGGGTGTTCGAGCTATTCCACTTCGCGCTCAATCCGAAGCGCTATCTGTTTCTCGGGCGTTCGGAAAGTACCGATCCCGATTCCACCCAGTTTCAGGAAGTCTCGAGAGCCTGGCGTATCTACCAGCGCAGTCCGATCGTGGCGGCGGCGCCCACTAGCTACCGGTTTTCTGCAAGAACGGCACGCCGAGAAGAATTCCCGCCGGCGAGCCGTGTCGGTGTCCGCAGCAAGGGTTACGCGGAACTGGTCAACGCCACGCTGCTCGAAGAGCACCATGCCGCTTCGGTGCTGATCAATTCTGCGCACCAGGTGCTCTATGTGAGCGGCTCGACGGACGAATACCTGACGCAGCCCGCAGGTGAACCGACCGGCAACATTCTCGACATGGCGCGCGAAGGCCTTCGCCTTAAACTTCGGATCGTATTGCGCCGGGCGATCCAGGATCAGGCAGGCTCGCCGGTCAGTGAAGTCGTCGCTGACGGCGGTGCGCCAGCGGTCAAGATCACGGCGACGCGACCGTTCGATACGACGCATGCCGGCAAGGCATTGCTGGTCATCTTCGCCAGGTTGCCGACGACGGAACGGCCTGCATTGACGGTGCCCTCTGGCGCTGACTCTGACCTCTGGCACCTCGAGAGCGAGCTTCGCACAACGCAGGTGGAGCTCGGCAGCACAATCGAGGAACTGGAGGAGAGCAATAGCGAATTGCGGGTATCGAACGAAGAAATCCTTTCTATGAACGAGGAGCTGCGCTCCGCCAACGAGGAGCTCGAAACTTCCAAAGAGGAACTGCAGGCGGTCAATGAGCAGATGAATGTCGTCAACGCTCAACTTGAGCAGAAGGTCCATCAGCTGGAGGTCCTCAATGAGGACGTGACCAATCTGCTGGCCAGCACGGAAATCGCGACGCTGCTGCTCGACAGGCAGGGGCTGATTAAACGGTTTACCCCCAGCGCAGTGAGGATTTTGGGCCTTGCGCCGCCTGATATCGGACGCAGGATCGTAGAGGTCCTCGGCAACCCGCTCGGCAACGCCTTGTCCTCGGAGGTCGACCGGATACTGATGGGCGTGGATCAGCAAATCGAGAAGGAGATAGAAACCGCGACCGCAGAATGGTTTGTTCGCCGCATCACGCCCTACATAGCGGTTCACGGAACGCCGCCTTCGGGCGTCGTCGTGACCTGGACCGATATCACCCATCTCAAGCTGTCCGATGAGCACGCCCGCCGCCTTGCCGCAGTGGTTCAGGATTCGAACGACGCGGTGACGGTATTTGACCTCAAAGGCCGCTTTCTTGCCTGGAATAAGGCTGCGAGCACGATGTACGGCTACAGCGAGACAGAAGCGCTGCGCATGACTGTTTCCGATCTGATGCCGCGCGGTGCAAGGCAGGATCATATCGATTTCGTGCGCCATGCTGAGCACAACGAGGCGCTGCATTCCTACGAGACGCAACGGGTAACGAAGGGCGGACAAGTGGTCGATATCTGGCTTACGCTATCGGTTCTGACGGACGACGGGGGCAAGGCGATTGCCGTGGCATCAACCGAGCGCGATCTCGTCAACCGCAGCGTGAGCAATGCCTACCTTCGCGAGCGTGCCGAACAACTGGCGGTCGCCGACCGGCGAAAGAACGAATTTCTGGCCACGCTCGGTCATGAGTTGCGGAATCCGCTTGCCGCGCTGGTTTCGGCAGGAAATCTGCTCGCGTCGGAGACGGCTGCAGTCACACAGAAGGACTGGGCCGCTGGCGTCATACAAAGGCAGGGGCGCGCGATGATGCTCCTCGTGAACGACATGCTCGATATCGCCCGGATAACAAGTGGCAGTATCGAGTTGAATCGACAGACGGTTCTGCTGAAAACAATCGTCCAGAGCGCCATCGAAGTTTGCCAGCCGATCATTGATGAACGTCGTCATACGCTGTCCGTCTCACTGCCGGAAGAACCCATCTGGCTGAACGTGGACCCCACACGCCTGTCGCAGGTTATCGAGAATATCGTAATCAATGCGGCGAAGTACACGGCGTCCGGTGGGTCTGTACAGTTGCAGGCGACCCGAATGGCTCATCGGCTTTTGCTCAGCATCAAGGACAACGGAAGAGGCATCCCGTCCTCGATGCTCGGGAGTCTTTTCGACATGTTTGTTCAGGGGCCCTCGTCGGATGGTCAGCGCCAGAATGGCCTGGGTGTTGGCCTGTCCGTGGTGAGACGGCTGGTCGAGCTGCACGGCGGCACAGTCCGGGCTATTAGCGACGGCATGACTGGCAGTGAGTTCATCGTCGATCTGCCGCTTGACCCGGGAGCGATCCCGGAGGAACAGATCGACTCGCAGTCAGCCGCGGCTGTGGCGCTTCCAAGGCGGATTCTCATCATTGATGACAACGCCGACGCGAGTGAAGCGCTGGCAATGCTTCTGGCGAATGCGGGGCACCAGGTCGAAACCTGCCGGGACGGCGCTTCGGGACTGAGCGCGGTGGCGACTTTCAGCCCCGACGTCGTACTTCTCGACATTGGACTCCCTGACATGGACGGTTACGAGGTCGCGAGAAGGCTACGTGAACACGGATCCAATCGAAACGTAATCCTGATCGCCGTCACAGGATACGGACTTCCAGCGGATCGCCTCAGATCGGCCGAGGCTGGGTTCGACCATCATCTGACCAAGCCGGTCGACTATGAAGCACTGATCAGGCTATTTGGGACGAGGACGGAGGGGAACTCGCGCGCCTAGTGCTCATGACAACGACAGCCACGCTCCGGCGCGCTTGCGGCAGTGATTCGTGGAAACTCGCCGCATGCGCGTCCCATGCGGCAAATCAGCCTGCCAGGTAATAAGTAATGCGACCCCGCGATTGTGAGCGGCCGCAATTGGGTGAGGCGCTGACGTTCCGTGAGACCGGCTGACGGGCGGCGACGGGCCGAACTGGGCTTGTCGTCATCGGGCCCAGTTCGGCCAATCACAGACCCTCGCCAATAACGCGCGAGCGACCGCTCGCCACCCGCAAGGGGACATTCATTTCCCCCAGGCGCCTTGAACAACGTCACCCTCCAAAACAATCGCTATCAAACGCGAAAATCCGCAGCCATGTCGACGTCGGTCCGAGCTTCGAGCCGTCCAGATCGGCAGGCAGCAACAAATATCGCGTAGTCGCGTTCTACCTGATCGGCGTACCCATCCGAATACTTCACCATTGCGTCGGCCATCGGATCGCCCCGGCCAATATAGTCGCTGATCTCCCGCGCTTTGCCGCTGGCTTTCGCATGCGCCCGCGCCAACACCCAGCCGCATAACGCAGCGTATTCGCCGAGCAGAGGCGCGTCCATCAGTTCAACCGACGCGGACACCTTCATGTCGCGCAACTGACGCACATAGAAATGACGACCCAGAGCACCCTTCGTCCAGCCGAGAAACGGGTCGCTCGCCGCCTGCATTAGTCGTTGTCCTTCGACCACGCGTTGTCCTTCGTGCTCGATTGCGGGGGATTTGAAATAGCGCGCCACCACGGATTCACTCGCCTGCTTGACCTGCAGAAAAAGCGGCTTGCCTTGCCGGTCGACCATCAGATGGATCAGGCACCGCGTGCCTACGCTGCCCACGCCCACTACCTTGAAAGCGGTGTCCTGTGAGGTGAAGTTGCTCAGTAGTTCACGACGGTCTGACGAAAGTGTTGAGAGGTAGTCGTTGTAAACTTTATCGACACTGTCGCGCGTTTTGGCGCGCAATGTCCAGTCATCCTCTTTGGAGATGAGTGTATTGGCGGTGCCCGGATGAAAGATCGCGGGTGGCGCGTCACGGATGATCCAGCGTTCGCCGACGTGCTCCGAGAGCTTGGGCAACAGTGCTTCGCTGGTCCGACTGCTCGCGCGTTCCATGCCGCGCTGAACGCGCTTGCGGGCCTCCGGCAGCGTCAGTTCTTCGAGCAACCGGTCGAAGGTGATCCGTTCGTACCAGATGTCCAGAATACCCATCTCGGCATAACCGGCCATCCGCGTCTGATAACTGGACACGACTTTTCGGACCAGGTCTTCCGCGACGCCGCGTTTATGGTTCAGATGCCGTGCCGCAACCACGAAACTGGCGGTCAGCCGCTTCAGATCCCATTCCCAGGGGCCGGGGCTGGTTTCGTCGAAGTCATTCAGGTCGAACAGCAGTGCGCGCTCAGGCGTCGCGAAGCCGCCAAAGTTCGCGAGGTGGCAATCTCCACATATCTGTAGAGTCAGACCAGAGTTAGGTGTTCCTGCCAGATCATGTGCCTGGATGATCGCGCTGCCGCGATAGAACGCGAACGGCGATTCGATCATACGGCCATAGCGCAACGGTACGAGGCGCTCAATCCTTCCAGCACTGTTGATCTCCAGCAGTTCAACCGGATTCCGATCGACTTTCCCAATTGATGTCTGTTCCCGTCGAGGCACTTGCCTTCGGGCCATTACCGGAGATTCCCGGAGGGAATCGGAGCTTTTAACTTTCGCCATGATGATCTCCTTCGACTTCGTGAATCTATCCCGTTTGTGATATTCCCGAGTGGGTCCGTTGGCCAGGGACACAACGCTCTCAAATCGTTCGTGGGCGGACTATGAGCGTCCGTCTCCAGCAGCGGAGACCATCGTGTTAAAAAGATTGACGCCGCTTTGCGCTAAGCCGGTGCAAGGCGATTGGGGATCGGAGCACGCGAATTCCGCGGAAATCATGTAGCTGCCGTCTTCAAGCGGCCGTTTTGTGACGAGCTTGTGTGAAAACGCGCTGATCGCCTAAACTGGATTAACTCATTCAGCATGGGTGACCGGATGAAGCGATTCATAGAAGGTGAAGATCGCA
>NZ_QLTK01000054.1 GCF_003269035.1 Paraburkholderia bryophila
TGAGAGGCCACAGTACGTTTCTTTTTCATGATCGGCATATCCATGATATTCATCCTTCATGATATGCCTCGCCCACAAAATCACGGATAGGTCCCGAGAGCACGGATTCCAGATGCACCACTGCCGCAACTGCGCGAGGAACCCACTTAAGAATTAGCGGTGTGAGCGGCTTTCTCTTGCTGACTTCTCTTTGCCGCGGCAAAGAGAAGTTAGTGCCGCCCCGCACAGGGGCAACGCCAATAGACCACCACGAAAACAAGAAAAGGCCAACACCAACCACAACCAGACAACCACCCCGCCGACCAGGCCCCAACCCCCATCACCTCACAACCGAAACTTCCCAACCATCTCCTTCAACCCCCTAGCCTGATCATCCAACGACCTGGCAGCCGCCGTAGCCTCCTCAACCAAAGCCGCATTCTGCTGCGTCCCAGAATCCATCTGCGTAACCGCGAGGTTAATCTCTTCAATCCCCGCACTCTGCTCAGAAGAAGCAGCCGAGATTTCCCCCATGATATCGGTCACCCGTTTAACGGCCTTAACCACCTCATCCATGGTCTGCCCAGCGTCCTGAGCCAACGTCGATCCATTACCCACCCGCTCGACGGAGGTACTGATCAACCCCTTGATCTCCTTCGCAGCAGCAGCACTGCGCTGCGCCAGATTCCGCACCTCGGCGGCGACCACCGAAAACCCACGCCCCTCTTCCCCAGCCCGCGCCGCCTCGACCGCCGCATTCAACGCCAGAATATTGGTCTGAAACGCGATCCCTTCGATCACCCCAATGATGTCGCCAATACTGCGCGCGCTATCGTTGATCTCGTTCATCGTCGCGACCACGCGACTCACCACCGCGCCACCCTTCTCCGCGATATCCGACGCGTTATGCGCCAGCGTGCTCGCCTGCTTCGCGTTATCGGCGTTCTGCCGCACCGTCGACGTCAACTGCTCCATGCTGCTCGCAGTCCGCTCGAGCGCCATGGCCTGCTGCTCGGTGCGCTGCGACAGATCCAGATTGCCCATCGCAATTTCACCCGACGCCGTCGCAATCGCATCCGCGCTCGACGCAATGTCGGCCACCGTCGTCGCCAGTCCGCTTTGCATGTCGTGCAGCGCAAACAGCATGCTCGACTTGTCCTTGCGCCCCAGCGCGATCTCGTTCGACAGATCGCCCGCCGCGATCCGGCTGGCAATCTCCTTCGCGTACCCGGGCTCACCGCCGAGCTGGCCGGCCAGACGTCGCACCACCCATTCGCTGATGCCGAACGCGAGCACGATCAGCCCGATCGTCATCACCGCGATCATCACGAACGACGAGTGGTAAATAAAGCCCGATGCATCGATCGTCGCCTTCGCGGCGGCGCCGCGCTGCACGACCAGTTCGTCGACCATCTTTTCGAGTTTGTCGGTTTCGACCAGCAGCGACACGTCCTGCGTGCCGACCTGCCAGTTCATCTGCGACAGATCGAGCGGCTGCGCTTTCACGAGCGTCACGAAGTCGCGCAGGTGCCCGCTCCAGACGGTGACGGCGGCGGCGAATTTCTTCTGCTGGTCGATCGCCTTGGCGTCCGATACATCGACGTACTGTTGCAGCGTGACGAGTTGCGCGGCGAGGCCGTTCAGCCCTTTATCGATGTCGCCGCCGAGGTCGTCGCGTTCCTTCGCGGTAGTGGCGGTCAGTAGCATTTTTTGCGCGCGGCTCGCGCGCAGCATGTGGCCGCGCGCCTCTTCGGCCGCGCGGCTGGCAACGTGCCCCTGGTCGTAGATGGATTGCGCGGAAGCGTTCAACCGGCTGATCTGCGTCAGCGAAAACACGCCGATCAGGAGCGTGCCGATCAGCAGCACCGCGAAGGCGAGACGCAACATCACCTTCACCGACAAGCCCTTGAGCTTCACGCCTCGCGAGCGACTGCGCTGGCCACGCGGCGGCAACTTGCCGGCCGAATCCCCCTCTGGAACAAAACCCACACCTGCCTGGCTGCCCAGCGACACTGCTTTCATATTCCCCGTCCCCACATGTAGAGCTGCCGGAAAGGTCAGTCCCGGCATTGCTGCCTATCTCTCCGGGTCTACGGCAACAACGTCTGCGATCTTTAGCGTCGCTCGCGAAATGCCGACCGCGTGTCGCCCGGTCCTCGACGCGTCGCCTTGTAAGCTTCGCGCCCGCGACCGTTTTATACATGGCCAAAAATCCCCGGACCGGATTTATCGGACGAGTCGCCCGCCACCCGTGGTAAGGGCAACACACCCGCCTCAGGCACCGTGACGGTGCAGGCGGCGCCCGCTTTCGGCGCGTCGCAATGTGACCTGCATCGGCAAATCATGTCCGATTCGCGACAAAACTTGTCCTTACATTTCGCTCAAGCCACATTAAACTGCGACAAATAGCTGATTACACCGGTTGCCGCGTCGAAATGCCGCAGCAATCCACGCCTGGCGTCAAGGTGTGCCGGCAGCATCGAATCCTTTCCCGTCATCTTCCTTTTCTTTCATCTATCACATGGAAACGAGCCTCGATAAAAGCGCCCTCGCCGGCGCGCCCGCCGCCAGTTCCGCCAGCGGCGGCGCCGCCCCGCAACCGGCCACCAAGGTCCAGCGCACGGTGTATTCCGTGCTCGGCGCGATCAGCTTTTCGCACCTGCTCAACGACATGATCCAGTCGTTGATTCTGGCGATCTACCCGATGCTGAAAGACAACTTCGCGCTGTCGTTCGGTCAGATCGGGCTGATCACGCTGACCTATCAGATCACCGCGTCGCTGCTGCAGCCGTTTATCGGCATCTATACCGACAAGCATCCGAAGCCGTATTCGCTGCCGGTCGGCATGGGCTTCACGCTGGCCGGTTTGCTGCTGATGTCGGTCGCGCCGAGCTTCGGCGTGCTGCTGGTCGCGGCGGCGCTGGTCGGCTGCGGCTCGTCGGTGTTTCACCCGGAGTCGTCGCGGGTCGCGCGTATGGCGTCGGGCGGACGGCACGGCCTCGCGCAGTCGCTGTTCCAGGTGGGCGGCAACGCGGGTTCGTCGCTCGGGCCGCTGCTCGCCGCGCTGATCGTGATTCCGCACGGCCAGCGCAGCATTGCGTGGTTCTCGGTGGCGGCGCTGGTCGCGATCGTCGTGCTCGCGCAGATCGGCCGCTGGTACAAACGGCATCCGTCGATCAAGAAGGCGCGCAGCTCGGCGCCGCACGCCACGCTGTCGCGCAACAAGGTGATGTTCGCGATGAGCGTGCTGATGCTGCTGGTGTTCTCGAAGTACTTCTACCTCGCCAGCCTCAACAGCTACTTCACCTTCTATCTGATCGACAAGTTCCATCTGCCGGTGCAGGCGGCGCAGATCCATCTGTTCGTGTTCCTCGCCGCGGTGGCCGCCGGTACTGTGATCGGCGGTCCGATCGGCGACAAGATCGGCCGCAAGTACGTGATCTGGGTGTCGATCCTCGGCGTCGCGCCGTTCACGCTGCTGCTGCCGTATGCCAACCTGTTCTGGACCGGCGTGCTGACGGTGATCATCGGCGTGGTGCTGGCCTCGGCGTTCTCGGCGATCATCGTCTACGCCCAGGAGCTGATTCCCGGCAAGGTCGGCATGGTCGCGGGGCTGTTCTTCGGTTTCGCGTTCGGCATGGGCGGCGTCGGCGCCGCCGTGCTCGGGCAGTTGGCGGACGCCACCAGCATCGCGTACGTGTACAAGGTCTGTTCGTTCCTGCCGCTGATCGGTGTGCTGACGGTGTTTCTGCCGGATGTCGAAGGCAAGCGCGCCAAGGCGTGATTGGCTGGCTCGAAAGTGGTTTCAGAGAAAGGCGCTGCGGCGCCTTTTTTCTTGGGCGCCGCTCATGGACAACCCGCGTTGTCCCGAGCGCCGCGCCTGTTCTATCCTTGTGCGGGACTATGCCCGCTTGCGCGCCGCGTCGGCCGGTCGCCCGCTCCGATCTCCCGTTCACCTCAGGTTCCCTCACGCAGCAGAAGGATTGCCGTCGATGACCAGCTACCGCGACTTCCACCGCCGTTCGATCGAGAACCCCGAAGCCTTCTGGCGCGACGAGGCGCAGCGGATTCATTGGGAGACGCCGTTCGACACGGTGCTCGATCGCTCGAACCCGCCTTTCGCGCGATGGTTCTGTGGCGGCCGCACGAACCTGTGCCACAACGCGGTGGATCGTCATCTGGCCGCACGCGCGCAGCAGAACGCGCTGGTCTATGTGTCGACGGAAACCGTGATCGAACGGCGCTACACGTACGCCGAGCTGTATGCGGAAATCAACCGGATGGCGGCGGTCATGCGCTCGCTCGGCGTCAAGCGCGGCGACGTGGTGCTGCTCTATCTGCCGATGATCCCCGAGGCCCTGTTCGCGATGCTAGCCTGCGCGCGGTTGGGCGCGATTCATTCGGTGGTATTCGGCGGCTTCGCGGCACCGAACCTCGCGGCCCGCATCGACGACGCCAAACCGGTGCTGATCGTGACCGCCGACGCCGGCGCGCGTGGCGGCAAGGTGATCGACTACACACCGCTGATGGACGAAGCGCTCGCGCGCGCCGCCCACAAGACGCCGCACGTGTTGCTGATCGACCGGCAACTCGCGCCGGAACGGTTGAACGCCAGCTACCTGGTCAGCTACGAACCGCTGCGCGAACAGTTCTACGACGCTCATGTGCCGTGCGAATGGCTCGAGTCGAACGAGCCCTCTTACGTGCTGTACACGTCGGGCACGACCGGCAAGCCGAAAGGCGTGCAGCGCGACGTGGGCGGCTACGCGGTGGCGCTGGCGGCGTCGATGAAACACATCTTCCAGGGCAAGCCGGGCGACACGATGTTTACCGCCTCGGACGTGGGCTGGGTGGTCGGCCATAGCTACATCGTCTACGCACCGCTGATCGCTGGCCTGACGACCGTGATGTACGAAGGCACGCCGATCCGGCCGGATGGCGGCATCTGGTGGCGTCTCGTCGAGCAGCACAAGATCAATCTGATGTTCACCGCGCCGACCGCGCTGCGCGTGCTGAAAAAACAGGACCCGGCACTGCTGAAGCAGGCGGATCTGTCGAGCCTGCGCACGCTGTTTCTGGCCGGCGAACCGCTCGACGAACCGACCGCCGCGTGGATTACCGGCGCGCTCGGCAAACCGGTGATCGACAACTACTGGCAGACCGAAACCGGCTGGCCGATGCTGGCGATTCCGCGCGGCGTCGAGGCGCTGCCCACCAAGCTCGGCTCGCCGGGCGTGCCGTCGGCGGGCTTCAACCTGAGCCTGCGCGACGAGGTGACCGGCGAGCCCTGCCCGGCGGGAGAAAAAGGCGTGCTGACGCTGGCTTATCCGTTGCCGCCGGGTTGCATGTCGACGGTTTGGGGCGATGACAATCGCTTTGTCAGCACGTACTGGTCGAGCATTCCGAACCAGCAGCTCTATTCCACCTTCGACTGGGGCATTCAGGACGAAGACGGTTACGTAACGATCCTCGGCCGTACCGACGACGTGATCAACGTAGCAGGCCATCGGCTCGGCACGCGCGAGATCGAGGAAGCGTTATCGAGCCACGCGGCGGTGGCGGAGGTGGCCGTGGTCGGCGTGACGGATGCGCTCAAGGGACAAGCGGCGATGGCTTTCGTGGTGCTGCGCGACGCCGGCGCTTATGCGGACGCGAAAAAGCGCACGAAGCTGGAAGCCGAGCTCACCGCGACGGTCGACCGTCAACTCGGCGCGATTGCCCGGCCGGCGCGCGTGGTGGTGGTGTCGATGCTGCCGAAGACACGCTCCGGCAAGCTGTTGCGCCGCGCGATCGCGGCGCTCGCCGAGGGACGTGAGCCGGGTGATTTGCCGACCATAGAAGATCCGGCGGCGCTGCAGCAGGTGCGCGAGGCATTGGACGACGGCGCGGCGAAAGATTAGCGCGCGGTGTGACGACAACGCCGGCATGTAGCCGGCGTTGTCGTCATTCGCTTTGCGACGCGGGTCAGTCAGTGCGCCGAACTCCGCGCTTCTAAAAACCGCGTCAGGATCGCATTCGAATACGTACCCGCGATCTCTGTCAGAAACGAGACGAACGACTCCGGCGCGTGGTCGTCGGCGGTGTCAGAGATGGTGCGCACCACGGCGCACGGCACGCCATATTCGTAGCAAACCTGCGCGATGGCCGCGCCTTCCATTTCGACGGCGAGCGCGTCCGGCAACGCGTCGCGCAACGCGTTGACGCCCGCCGCGCTGGCCACGAACTGATCGCCGCTGATAATCAGGCCGCGATGCACGCGCGGCGCCTGGGTCCCAAACCGCGCCGCCGACATCGCACCCTCTTCAGCGACGAAGCGTTCGCAAGCCGCCGTGAGCTGATCGGCCAGCGCCGCATCCGCCGCGAAACGCGACACGCCCAGCAATGGCACTTCGAAGCGCGGAAACAGCGGCGACGCGTCGAGGTCATGCTGCAGCAGCGCATTCGCCACGACGATATCGCCCACCCGCACGTCCGCACCCACACCACCGGCAACGCCGGTGAACACGACCGCTTCGACGTCGAACGCGTGAATCAGCGCGCTGACCGTGGCCGACGCCGCCACCTTGCCGACCCGCGCCAGCGTCACGACGCACGGCGCGCCATGGAACGTGCCGAGGTGATAGTCGCGCTGACCGTGCGTGATCGTGCGCACGCCGGACTCCGCACGCATCGCGTCGATCAGATCGCCGAGTTCCTGCGGCAGCGCCGCCAGAATGCCGAGCGGACGATGTGACGGCGCGGCGCTCATTCGACCGCCTGCAATTTGGCGACCGCGAGCGCCAGCCACTTCTCACCGTGCCGCTTGAATTTGACCTGCGCCTTGGCATCGACGCCGCCGCCTTCGAGCGCGGTGATCGTGCCTTCGCCGAACTTGGTGTGGAACACCTGCTGCCCCACGCGGAAGCCCGTTTCCGCCGCCCGCTGTTCATTCGCGAAAGCCGGCAACGGCGCCGGCGTGGAGGACGCGGGCCCCGTGTAACCCGGCCGCGCGAACCAGTCGCGCCCGTAACCGGCGTTGTCCGACCGGCCGCCGCCCCAGCGCGCGCCCGCTTCGATCTTCGGCGTGAGCCACTTGAGGGTTTCCTGCGGCAGTTCGTCGAAGAAGCGCGAGCGGATGTTGTAACGCGTCTGGCCGTGCAGCATGCGACTTTGCGCGAACGACAGATACAAACGCTCCTTCGCGCGCGTGATCGCCACGTACATGAGGCGCCGCTCTTCCTCCAGACCGTCCGACTCCATCGCGCTGTTCTCGTGCGGGAACAAGCCCTCTTCGAGCCCCGTGATGAACACCGCCGTGAACTCCAGGCCCTTGGCCGCGTGGACGGTCATGAGTTGCACGGCTTCCTGGCCGGCTTGCGCCTGGTTATCGCCCGCTTCGAGCGAGGCGTGCGACAGGAAGCCGGCGAGCGGTGTCATCGTGTCCGGGTTTTGCGCCGGGTCGGCGATGCCGGGGGCGTCGAGCACGACGGTATTCGGGTCGTCGGTGGCGACCGCCAGCTCCGGCGCGGCACTCGCGCCCGGGCGCAGCGGAATGGAACGCGCCGGCGTGTCCATGCCGTAGCCTTCTTCGCTGACGAACGCCGCCGCCGCGTTGACCAGTTCCTGCAAGTTCTCCAGCCGGTCCTGGCCCTCGCGTTCGTTCTGATAGAACTCGGACAGCCCGCTCGTGCGCACCACGTATTCGACGGTTTCCGGCAGGCTCATCTGCTGCGTTTCCGCGCGCATCCTGCCGATCAGGTTCGCGAAAGCGGAGAGACTCGACCCCGCCTTGCCCGCCACGTACGGGATCGCCGCGGCCATCGAGCAGTTGTACAGACGCGCAGCGTCCGCGAGTTGTTCGATCGAGCGTGCGCCGATACCGCGCGTCGGGAAATTGACGACGCGCACGAACGCGGTGTCGTCGTTCGGATTGTCGATCAGGCGCAGATAGGCGAGCGCGTGCTTGACTTCCTGGCGCTCGAAAAAGCGCAAGCCGCCATACACGCGATACGCGATGCCCGCGTTGACCAGCGTGTGTTCGATCGTGCGCGACTGCGCGTTGCTGCGATACAGAATCGCGACTTCGCTGCGCGACGTGCCGGTGCTGATCAGCGCCTTGATTTCCTCGACGATCCAGCCGGCTTCCTGCGAATCGGTGGCGGATTCGTACACGCGCACCGGTTCGCCGTGACCCGCGTCGGTGCGCAGGTTTTTGCCGAGACGGCGCGAATTGTTGGCGATCAGTTGATTGGCGGCGTCGAGAATATGGCCGTGCGAGCGGTAGTTCTGCTCCAGCTTGATCAGATGGCGGACGTTGAACTCGTGTTCGAAGTCGCGCATGTTGCCGACGTTCGCGCCACGGAACGCGTAGATAGACTGGTCGTCGTCGCCGACCGCGAAGATCGAGTTGGTCTGGCCGGCCAGCATTTTGAGCCACGCGTACTGCAGCTTGTTGGTGTCCTGGAACTCGTCGACCAGAATATGCCGGAAGCGCGCCTGGTAGTGGGCGCGCAGCGGCGGATTGTGCGCGAGCAGCTCGAAGCAGCGCAGCAGCAGTTCCGGAAAATCGACCACGCCTTCGCGCTGGCACTGCTGGTCGTAGGCTTCGTACAGCTCGACGAATTTCAGATTGAAGTTGTCGGTCGCGTCGACGTTTTTCGGGCGCAGGCCTTGTTCTTTCGCGTTGTTGATGAAGTACTGGAGGTTTTTGGCCGGGTACTTTTCATCGTCGATATTGAGGCCTTTCATCAGACGCTTGATCGCGGACAGTTGGTCGGCGGTATCGAGAATCTGGAACGTGGCGGGCAGGCCTGCGTCGCGATGGTGCGCGCGGAGCATGCGGTTGCAGAGGCCGTGGAAGGTGCCGATCCACATGCCGCGCGTGTCGATGGGCAGCAGCCCCTGGAGACGCGACATCATTTCGCGGGCGGCTTTGTTTGTGAAGGTCACCGCGAGGACGGTGGCGGGCGACGCCAGCCCATGCTGGATCAGCCACGCGATGCGGGTGATGAGCACGCGGGTCTTGCCGCTGCCCGCGCCGGCGAGGATGAGCGCCGGCTCGTTGGGGAGCGTGACGGCGGCGTGTTGTTCGGGGTTCAGGTTGGCGAGCAGATCGGGCATTTTTCTCGGGAGGACGGCGGGTCGGGGGACATTATATGCCCCGGCGGGGGCTTGGCTTTTCTGGTTTTTCTGACTTTGGGGGTGGGGGGTGTCTGGGTGTTTTTGCTCTGCTGCTTTTGGCCTTTACTTGTGGTGTTAGTGGTCTATTAGTGTTGCCCCTGTGCGGGGCGGCACTAACTTCTCTTTGCCGCGGCAAAGAGAAGTCAGCAAGAGAAAGCCGCTCAAACCGCTAATTCTTAAGTGGGGCCCTCGCACAGTTCTGGTAGTGGCTCATCTGGAATCCGTGCCCTCGCACACTCCGCGTTCGTGACACAGCAGTCATTCCTCCGGCGGCGCTGCGCGCGCCGCGGCGGTCGTTCACGTCAGGCCCCTGCTAAGTGGGGACCTCGCGCAGTTGCGGTAGTGGCTCATCTGGAATCCGTGCCCTCGCACACTCCGCGCTCGTGACACAGCAGTCATTCCTCCAGCGGCGCTGCGCGCGCCCCGTGGTCGTTCAGGCACGCTCCCTGCCATGCGGGTCCCCGCGGTCGGTCATCAACCATTGGTGAGCTGCCGGGATATTTCGGCGCCTTGCCGAGGCGAAGCCGACGGCCCCCGCCGCGCAGGGGAAAACCGCTGGTTCGGGACGAACCGTGCCGACGAGCGCGCAGCGCGAGGCGGGATGAATGACTGCTGTGTCACGGACGCGGAATGTGCGAGGGCACGGATTCCAGATGCACCACTACCCATCGCGAACCACGGAACCCACTTATGAGCTGGCGGTGTAAGCGGCTTTCTCTTGCTGACTTCTCTTTGCCGCGGCAAAGAGAAGTTAGTGCCGCCCCGCACAGGGGCAACACTAATAGACCACTAACCCAGCAAGGAAAGGCCAAAACCCCAACCACCCTGTAGAATTTAACCCTCCAGCGCCGCAACAACGCGACGCGCCGCAACGCCCCTGAAGGTCATCACCGATGCAAATTCAGATTCACAAGGAAGTCGACGCACGCGGCCTGTTGTGCCCGCTGCCCATCTTGCGCGCCAAAAAAGCGCTCGCCGACATGGAAAGCGGCCAGATCCTCAAAGTGCTCGCCACCGACCCCGGCTCGCAGCGCGATTTCGCCGCTTTCGCCAAACAAACCGGCAACGAAATCGTCGAAACCTCCACGCAAGACAAAGTCTTCACGTTCCTGATGAAACGCCGCTAAGCCGCGGCGCACTCACGCACCGAACGCCAAAACAAAAGGCGCTGTGCCCGCGAATGCGGGGCACAGCGCCTTTTTTACGTCAGTCTGATGCTATCGAGAGGCTAAAACAGACCTGCGGACAGGCCAATGCGCCTAACGCTCGTTCAGCCTTCCAGCACCGGCGAACGGGTACGCAGATATTCTTCGAAATCGGCGGCCACCTCCGGGTGACGCAACGCGAACTCGACCGTCGCCTTCAGATAGCCAAGCTTGCTGCCGCAGTCGAAACGCGTGCCATGATACTTGTACGCCAGCACCTGTTCGTCGGCGAGCAGCGACTGGATCGCGTCCGTCAGCTGCAACTCACCGCCGGCGCCCGGTTTCAACGCGCGCAAATGTTCGAAGATGCGCGGCTTCAACACATATCGGCCCACCACGCCGAGATTCGACGGCGCCACGCTCGGCTCCGGCTTCTCGATGATGCCCGACATCTTGATGATCGAGTCTTCCCACTCCTTGCCGTCGACAATCCCGTACGACTTGGTTTCCTGCGGCGGGATCTCTTCGACGCCGATGACCGAGCTGTGGTAGTGGTCGAACACCTCGATCATCTGCGTCATGACCGGCGGCGTGCCGTACAGCAAGTCGTCCGCGAGAATCACGGCGAACGGGTTGTCGCCCACCAGCTTTTCCGCGCACAGCACCGCGTGGCCGAGGCCCAGCGCTTCCGGCTGACGCACGTAGAAGCAGTCCACGTGGCTCGGCTTGATGCTGCGCACCAGCTCCAGCAGCTTATCTTTGCCGCGCGCTTCCAGTTCCGCTTCGATTTCGTACGATTTATCGAAATGGTCCTCGATAGCCCGCTTGCTGCGCCCCGTGACGAAGATCATTTCGGTGATGCCGGCCGCCATGGCTTCTTCCACCGCATATTGAATCAGCGGCTTGTCGACGATCGGGAGCATTTCCTTCGGGCTCGCCTTCGTGGCGGGGAGGAACCGCGTGCCAAGACCTGCTACCGGAAATACCGCTTTTGT
Organism: Paraburkholderia bryophila; assembly: GCF_003269035.1. Classification (GTDB taxonomy): domain Bacteria; phylum Pseudomonadota; class Gammaproteobacteria; order Burkholderiales; family Burkholderiaceae; genus Paraburkholderia; species Paraburkholderia bryophila. The sequence goes on from NZ_QLTK01000054.1 coordinate 11,279, forward strand.
AACTTTTAGCATGTGATTACCCTGAGTCCTCTGGTTTAGCTATCAGTCCTTGTCCGCCCGCTCACCCACGGGTCGCAGGCGGACACGGAGCGTCGATCAGGCAGGCAACCGAGCCAGTTGGGCTTGCAGCTTGCCCACCGTGGCTTCGAATTCAGCCCGCCTTTTCTGCTCCTGCTCAACGACTGCCGGCGGCGCCTTCGCCACAAAACTTTCGTTCTGCAATTTGCCGTTGCACTTGATGATCTCCGTGCTCAACCGCGCAATCTCTTTCGACAAACGCTCGCGCTCCACGGCGACATCGATCTCGACCTTCAGAACGAGCTTGTCATTCCCTACGATAGCAATTGGCGCGCCATCCGCCTGAGCGTCCAGTGTTGCTTCGTCCGCGATGATCTGCACTTCCGACAGACGGGCCAGCGCCTGGGCATACGGAGCGAACGTGCGCAGGCGCTCCGCGTTGCCGGTGGCAAGCAACGGCACCTTGAGCGCCGGCGACAGATTCATTTCCCCGCGCAGATTCCGGCACGCGTCGATCACCGCTTTCAGATCGGCTGCCCATTGTTCCGCGCCTTCGTCGATCTTCGAAGGCTCGGCAACAGGGTAAGGTTGCACCATGATGGACGCTTCGCCCTCGGCCTTGCCCGCGGGATAACGTCCGGCCAACGGCGCCACTTTCTGCCACAGCGCTTCGGTAATGAAAGGAATCACCGGATGCGCGAGGCGCAGCACCGTCTCGAGCACGCGCAACAGCGTACGCCGCGTGGCGCGCTGCTGGTTCGGCTGACCCGTCTGGATCTGAACCTTGGCGAGTTCGAGATACCAGTCACAGTATTCGTCCCATACGAACTTGTATAGGGCGTTGGTCACATTATCAAAACGATAGTCGGCGAAACCCCTGGCGACTTCCGCTTCCACGCGCTGCAGGCGCGAGACGATCCAGTAGTCGGCCTGCGAGAAGTGCAGATGGCCGTCCGGGCCGCATTCGCCGCACTCCGCCGGCTGCTCGAAGCCGCAATCGTGCCCTTCGCAGTTCATTAGCACGAAACGGGTGGCATTCCACAGCTTGTTGCAGAAGTTGCGATAGCCTTCACAACGCGCCAGGTCGAAGTTGACGTTGCGCCCGAGCGTGGCCATGGACGCCATCGTGAAGCGCAGCGCGTCGGTGCCGAACGCCGGGATGCCGTCCGGGAATTCCTTGCGGGTTTTCTTCTCGATCGACGCGGCCTGCTTCGGATTCATCAGGCCGGTGGTGCGCTTGGCGACCAGCGCGTCGAGGTCGATGCCGTCGACGATATCGATCGGGTCGAGCGTATTGCCCTTGCTCTTCGACATCTTCTGGCCTTCGGCGTCGCGCACCAGACCGTGCACGTAGACCGTGTCGAACGGCACCTTGCCGGTGAAGTGCGTGGTCATCATGACCATGCGCGCGACCCAGAAGAAGATGATGTCGAAGCCGGTGACCAGCACCGACGACGGCATGAAGTGCTTCAACTCCGGCGTTTCGTTCGGCCAGCCGAGCGAGGAGAACGGCACCAGCGCGGACGAGAACCACGTGTCGAGCACGTCTTCGTCGCGCTTCAACGCGCCCGTGTAGCCCGCTGCGGTGGCTTTGGCACGCGCCTCTTCCTCGGTCGTGGCGACGAAGATTTCGCCGTTTTCGCCGTACCACGCCGGGATCTGATGGCCCCACCAGAGTTGCCGCGAGATGCACCAGTCCTGGATGTTTTCGAGCCACTGGTAGTACGTGGTCGACCAGTTTTCCGGCACGAATTTGATCTCGCCACTGCGGACCACGTCCAGCGCCGTTTCGGCGATCGATTTACCCGGGTTGAAGGTGCCTTCCGGCGCCGCCTTGCTCATGGCGACGAACCATTGGTCCGTCAGCATCGGCTCGATGATCACGTTCGTGCGGTCGCCGCGCGGCACCATGAGCTTATGCGGCTTGACCGATTCGAGCACGCCGAGCGCTTCGAGGTCCGCCACTACCTGCTTGCGGGCCTCGAAACGGTCGAGGCCGCGGTATTTTTCCGGCGCGTTGTCGTTGATCTTCGCGTCGAGCGTGAGGATTTCGATCATCGGCAGCTTGTGGCGCTGGCCGACCGCGTAGTCGTTCTGGTCGTGCGCGGGCGTGACCTTGACGACGCCGGTGCCGAATTCACGGTCGACGTAATCGTCGGCGATGATCGGCACTTCGCGGCCCGACAGCGGCAGCGTGACCGTCTTGCCGATCAGGTGCGCGTAGCGTTCGTCTTCCGGATGGACCATGACGGCGGTGTCGCCGAGCATGGTTTCCGGACGGGTGGTCGCGACCGTCAGATGGCCCGAACCGTCGGTGAGCGGGTACTGGATATGCCACAGGAAGCCGTTTTCTTCCTCGCTGGCCACTTCGAGGTCGGACACGGCCGTCATCAGCACCGGGTCCCAGTTGACGAGGCGTTTGCCGCGATAGATCAGGCCTTGTTCATACAGGCGGACGAACACGTCGCGCACGGCGGTCGACATTTTGTCGTCCATCGTGAAGTATTCGCGCGACCAGTCGATCGAGGCGCCGAGGCGGCGCACCTGGTTCGTGATGGTCGAGCCGGACTGCTGCTTCCAGTCCCAGACGCGTTCGACGAATTTTTCGCGGCCGAGGTCATGGCGCGACACGCCTTGCGCGTCGAGCTGACGTTCGACGACGATCTGCGTGGCGATGCCCGCGTGGTCGGTGCCCGGCACCCACAGGGTGTTTTCGCCGAGCATGCGGTGATAGCGGGTGAGGCCGTCCATGATCGTCTGGTTGAAGGCATGGCCCATATGGAGGGTGCCCGTGACGTTCGGCGGCGGCAGCTGGATCGAGAAGTCTTTCCTGTTCCCGTCGAATGAAGGCGCGGCGTAGGCGCGTTTTTCCCATTCCGGGCCCCAGTGGGCTTCGATCGTGTGGGGCTCGAAGCTCTTGGAGAGGGTGTCGGTGGCGGGGGTGTCGCTCGGGGTGTCGCTCGGGGTCTCGCTCATGGGGCTTTCAACTGATGGATGCGTGGAATCTTTGATTATAAGCGGGGGCTCACGTGGTGGGATTTTTGGGGTAGGGTTTTGACCTGCTCGGTGGGTGTTTTTGCTCTGCTGCTTTTGGCCTTTCCTTGCTGGGTTAGTGGTCTATTAGTGTTGCCCCTGTGCGGGGCGGCACTAACTTCTCTTTGCCGCGGCAAAGAGAAGTCAGCAAGAGAAAGCCGCTCACACCGCTAATTCTGAAGCGGGTTTCGTGGTCCGCGATGGGTAGTGGTGCATCTGGAATCCGTGCCCTCGCGCATTCCGCGCTCGTGACACAGCAGTCATTCCTCCGGCGGCGCTGCGCGCGCCCCCGCGGTCGTTCAGGCACGCTCGCTGCCGGGCGGGTCCGGGCGGTCATCAACCATTTGTGAATTCGCGGGATATTTCGGCGCCTTGCCGAGGCGAAGCCGACGGCCCCCGCCGCGCCGGGGAAAACCGCTGGTTCGGGGCGAACCGCGCCGGCGAGCGCGCAGCGCAAGGCGGGATGAATGACGGCCTTGTCACTAACGCGGAATGCGCGAGGGCACGGATTCCAGATGCACCACTACCCATCGCGGACCACGGAACCCACTTATGAGCTGGCGGTGTGAGCGGCTTTCTCTTGCTGACTTCTCTTTGCCGCGGCCCCTCCATGTCAGGCTAGTTGTCGCCTCAGCCGAACCGATTAGTGTAAAGATGGAGGGCGGACAGCGAATGGAAGATGAAACGCTATTCAGCGGA
>NZ_QLTK01000055.1 GCF_003269035.1 Paraburkholderia bryophila
CGCAGGAGGCCGTCTTCTTGTCTTCTGGCGGATACCGAACTTCCACGTGGCTTATGTCTTGAAGGCTGTAGATGAAAGATCAGGTGCAGAGTGATATTCGTACGTGAGGAACTGGCATCCGTAACGTCCGCTTTCGGGAATGTCGAGAGACCGCTTCGGGTCGCGTGCTGCTGTTCGCAGCTATGCAAGGTCGAGGCAGCAAGCATGCCAATCGCATTAGGCGACACCCGGCCACTTTCGGACGTCCGACGTCGTGGCCTGAATCGTTGACACCTTCAAGACCAAGTTGAATGGATGCGCCGTCCGCTACCTTTTCAATAGGGCCGCGTAGTAGTCGGCGATGTTGTCCTCCGTCCCCTTTGTGATCCGATTGAATACTCGTCCCCATGGCCAGAAGCTGGAACCTGAGGTGGCACTGATTGTCAACAGACCCTAGCAATGCGCCTCCGAACAAGCCATTAGCGGCGTCGTATTTCACCTCTGCCTGGCCGTAGTCCGGACGACCGGTGCATACATAATGCATCATTTGATTTTTAACGATTCGTCCCGCGCTATATTCGGCGTATGAAGAAAAATGAATTAAGCCGAATTTTATTTAATATGCATGGCAATGTTGCAATGCGAAATGAATATACCTATTGTGGATAGTCTTTGTTTTTCATCGATTATCGGTAGCGAATTTGTTACGCAGGCGTGGCATAAAGAATTTGTCGACGCTTACTTCACATTCGCTTGACAAAATTTTTCACCGCACCTAATATTGGCCCGTAACAAAAAATAAAACTTCAAGGGGCTGTCAGTTATGGTGAGTATAAAAGGTCTCAGGCCAGACCGAAATTTGCGTGGATTATTGCATACCGTCTTTGCGAGGCGGATATTGCGCCATTCATTTTTCATCCTCAATCGCCTGATTGTGTTGTCGGGCTGATCGGATTCGTGGCGAAGCCGGCATTCTCAATTGTTTCTTCTGTCAGCCTTTTATACTTCCTGTCGTTTCGACACGTCTGCATTCGTGCCCGTGCCCGGCGTTGTTTTGCGGCCGGGGATGGCCGGCAGGTAATCTTCGTCAAGCCGTCTTCGCCCTTCCTGGTGGGCATCTCAAGTGTGTGCGTTAGCGTAGTCTGCTGTTCATCGAGTCCTCGCTTCACAGCGAGGTGTTTTCGCGCGATTCATCATCCGGTGCTACGAACCGGATGAGTCGAGGCGCAGCGTAAATCGCTAGCCCTGTGTGGCTGTGCGCGGGCGGATGGGTGTGCCCGGTACGCGATTTTGCGTTTCTATTCTGGGGTGTCAACTCCCCGGAAGAGTCATCGTCTTTGAAACGGGATTAATTTAATTAACCTGGACGGTTTCGCAAAGGTTTAGCCGTGTCGCGCAACTGCCAGCCTCATATCTGTATTCACTCTCCGCGAGCACTATATAAAAATGCTTCAGGACAAAGAATTCGACACTAAAGCGGCATCTCGTCTCTATTACGGTCCTTCCGCCCAGAAAAACTGGCTCGCGGAAGGTCGCCGGCAGAGTGTGGACGTGGTTTTACTCACTCACCCGCGCGACAGAGCCGACATCGTGCGCATGTTCCCTTGGGCAGATTCGCTTGACGATGGCGAGCTCAGGGATTTGCTCGACTGCCTTCAGCCGATATACGGTGAAATCATCGAAGCGAAAAATCTAAATGTGGGTATTCTCTTTTTGCCCATCCTCGCCGAGGACATGATCGATCCGCGAAAGCGCGGTCGCAGTCGCAATCGCATGGAGAAGGAGGGTCTCGCAAAAGTGGCGGCGATGGGCGCGAAGCATGTGTGCCTTGGCGGCCTGACAGGAGCGCTGTCGAATTACGGCCGACGCATCGAGTCACGGTCGAAGGAACTCGGACTCGAACTGACGACCGGCCACGCCGTGACTTCGGTGTCGATTGCAAAGCAATACGACAAAGCCTTGCGTGAATCGGGGCGGAGCGGCGCGGACACCGTGGTCGCGATTCTGGGCGTGGGTAGCGTCGGTGCTGGCGTCGCGAAACTGTTCGCGCATTCGACCCGCATCACCCGGCCGGCCCGGATCATTCTGGTAGACACCTTGCAGCAGCAGGAACGACTGCAAGCCATCGCGGAGGAAATTGTCGCCCATAGCGGCGTGCCGGTTTCGATCGAGACGCTCGCGACGCGCAGCACGTTACCCGCGGACAGCCTGTGTTACCGCGACGCGACCGCGATCATCAGCGCGGTCAGCACACCGTACATTCTCGACATCGACCTCGTGGCGCCGGGCACGATCCTGATCGACGACAGCCAGCCGTACTGCTGGGATCGGGACGCGGCGTGGAAGCGCGTCCAGACGCAAGGCGACATTCTCCCGTGCGACGCGGGTCTGGTCGACGTCAGCGAAATCGAGTACCGCTCGTTCTTTCCGTTCGACTTTGCTGACGATGTCGGCGAGGGCAGCTCGATCTCCTGGTCATGCCTGGCCGAAGGGTTGCTGAGGGCGAGCGCGCCTTATCTGGCGAGCAACGTCGGCGAAGCGGACGCGCCGCAACTGCTTGCCTATGAACAGGCATTCGACGACATGAAGTTCGACATTCCGCCTCTGCAATGCGGAAAAAACCTGCTGCCGGTCGCCAGATTTCGCGCGTGCTGGTCGGCCGAATCGCGAAATGAGACGATCTGAAAAAGGGGCTGACCTTGAAAACGATTCAGATTCATCGAGGATGCAACAAGTGCGGGATGCCGTTGCAATACGATTCGATCATGAACGATACGGACGCCGACCAAGCGTTGTCGTTGGGGCTATGCGGCCACTGTTCCGGTTTGCAGACCGGCCGTAAGGCCGAGTACGAGAAGGAGGCAGACTACGAGTGGCTGCTGAATGCGATGCTCGACGCGGTGAAAGACGAAAGAAAACTGCTTCGCAAGGGCGCATCCCTCGTGAAGAGTCTGCCGATCGTGAACCGGAGCGGGCTCGGTATCGCGGCGGGTATTCTCGATTCGATCACGCCACGCGACCCGCAGTCCACCTATGACGCGATGGTGCTCTACAGCGGCGGGAAAGACAGCACGTATATGTTGATCAAGCTCGCGGAGAAAGGGCTGAAGGTGTGTGCGTGGATGCTCGATCCCGGCTACCAGTCGCCGCAGACGATCGACAACGCGAAGCGCATTACCGACAAGCTCGGGGTGCCGTTAGTCATCGAAAAATCCGACAAGACGCTCACCGACGATCTGTTTCGTTCGGGCTTCTCGATCGACGGCAATTCGGATATCGAATTGCAAAAAGGCGCCATGACATACGGATCGGCGTGCTGGCCGTGTTTCTCCGTGATCGCGGTGAGCGCGAGCCGGTTTGCCAATCGTCACCGGATTCCGCTGTGCTTCATCGGCACGCAGAAAGGCCAGAACCGCCTGAATCTCGATGGCGCGGGCGTGTTGTCCGCGATGGAATTGCCGAAGGTCAATGATCTGGTCGACAAGTTCGTCAAGCCGTTCAGGAAGGCCATTCCCGACCATGTCGACCAGTTACGGGCCGATCCCGACGAAGTAGGCTTTCCGACCGTACTCGTGCCGTTTTACGAGCTGGTGCGAAAACCGGAAAAGGAAGCGCAGATCGCCTATCTCGAGGGACACGGCTGGATTCTGCCCAAGAATACGGGAGCCTGCAGTTCGAACTGCATGATCAACGAGTTGGGCAGAGCGGTCATGCGGTCGAAGTTCGGCTTCGATCTTTACCAGGTGATCGATGCCAACGAGCGCCGCCTTGGACACCGGCCCGACGAGGCAGCCTACGGCGCGCCGGATCCGAAGATCGTCAAGCTGGGCGCGGTCATGCTCGGCCTGAGCGATACGGAGATTGGCGAACTCGGTATCGACGTTCAAAGGGGAAATCGCAATGCGTAATCTGAGTGAGACGGAGGTCTATTCCTTTTCCGACCACGTGCTGAGCCGGGCGATCTTCGCGTTGTCGCGCGTGGTCGGCGTGAGGAACATCACGCGTCCTTTCTGGAATCGCTGGCGTGCAGCGCTCTTCGATCAGAAGACGCTCGATCGCTTCCTCGCGGCGATCGGCGGCCTGTCCGACTGGCCGACCAAGGGCAAGGCGTTCCTCGACAACGAAATCAGGCAGGTCGAGACGTCGCTGCAGAATCTGTCCAACGCCGAGATCGTCACGCATTACCGGCGTCTGTCCTTTCTCGCGCATCTGGTGCAGTGGGGCTGTCTACCGCTGTCGGACGTGAAAACACAAGCTTATAAGCAATGCCGCGATTTCTACCTCGAAGCGGAGCGAAGAGCATTCGGTGACCGCTTCGCGCGGCTTCGCATCGATTGGGAAGGCAAGGCGCTCTGGGCCAATCTGCATCTGCCGGCTTCGACGCTGCCATCGGGAAAGATCCCGTTGATCGTGCTCGTGCACGGCATGGACGACGTGAAGGAGGAGCACCTTGCCAGCGAGCTGTTGTTTGCGGAGGCAGGATTCGCGGTCTTGTGCATCGACGGTCCGGGTCAGGGGGAGACGTTCCTGCTCGACGGCGTACTGTGGCCGGAAAATTTCGAGGCAGCGATCGTTTCGGCAATTGACGCGCTGAAAGCCTATCCCAGCGTGGACACGGACCACTACGCGATTGTCGGTATCAGTTGGGGGGGTATGTGGGCCTACAAGATCGCCGCCGCCGACCCGCGCGTGAGCGCCATTCTCGATCTGGGCGGGCCGATCGACTCGCGCGAATTCAACAAGCTGCCGTTCTTCCTGAAGAGCAAGTTCTGCCAGATTCTCGGCGTAGCGTCGACGGACGACGTTGATTCGACCGCACGCATTTTCACGATTCGCGACCAGGCGATGTTGAAGAAAGTCGCGGCGCGCGTGCATATCGTTCATGGCGATCGCGATCCGATCGTGTCGACAGCCGACAAAGCATGGCTGCGCGATACGCTGCAGCAGATCGCGCAGACCGGCGAGGTCAAGCTCACGGTCTACCGCGACGGCGACCACTGCTGCACGCAGCACGTCAAGGAAGTCCGAACGCTCGCTTCCGCTGAATTCCTCGACGAGTATCTGAAGAGAACCCGCGCACTGCGTTCCGGGGATACGGCCCACTCGCCGGTGCCCCAAAGCGTCGAATAACTCAAACAGCTTAGCGTCGTATCCAAAGTTCATGAAAAGACCAACTCTCAGCCGCTCGCCGGCGTGGTGCTGGCTCGTTTGCGTCCCGTTGCTGGCCGGCGGGTGCGCGAAATCGCCGCCGACCTATCAGGGGTACATGGAGGGGCAATTCAGTTACCTGGCGGCGCCTCTTGCCGGAAACCTCAAGCGGTTGCTGGTTTCGCGCGGGGACCGCGTCGGCGTCGACGCGGCGTTGTTCGCGGTCGATTCACCCGACGCGGAGTATTCGATGAAGCGGCAATATCACCAGTGGCAGTCGTCGCTTGGCGAGCTCAAGGACATGCAGAGCGGCAAGCGACCCAGTGAAATCGACGCGCTGCGTGCCCAGATCGAGCAGGCGAGGGCATCCGCGGCGCGTTCGGCCCAGCAGGCGGCGCGTGCCGAAGCCGATTACCGGATTCAGGCGATTTCGCTCGAAAAACTCGAAACCGGCCGCGCAACGGCCAAGGTGGACGCGGCGCGCGTGCAGGAACTCAACAGTCAGTTGAAGACCGCTGAATTGCCTGCGCGCAGCAGCCAGCTACGCTCGCAGCAGGAAACGACCGAGGCGCTTCGCGCCGATTACGAGCGGGCCAGCCGGCAGAACGATCAACTGGGCGTCAGCACGCCCGGCAAAGGGCTTGTCGTCGACACTTTCTATCGCATCGGGGAATGGGTGCCGGCTGGCAGTCCGGTCGTCAAGATGTTGACGGACCAGGGAGTGAAGGTGCGCTTTTTCCTGCCCGAAGCGCAGCTCTCTCAAGTGCATGTGGGGGAAACCGTGAAATTGACCTGCGACGGTTGCATGAAAACCTATACGGCGAAGATCAGCTATATCGCGCCGGAAGCGGAGTACACGCCGCCCGTGATCTATAGCAACGAATCCCGTTTGAAGCTGGTCTTTTTGATCGAGGCGCAGCCCGACGACTCGCAGACCGAGCTGTTGCACCCCGGTTTGCCGGTCCAGGTGATGCTATGAATGCCGATGACCTGTTGATCGACGTGCATCGACTCAACAAGCGGTTCGGCGACAGGCATGTCGTCAAGGATCTGAGCATGCAGGTCCGCCGTGGCGAAATTTTCGGTTTCCTCGGTCCGAACGGCAGCGGCAAGACCACCTCGATGCGGATGATGTGCGGTCTTCTGACGCCCGACTCCGGTCACGGCACCTGTCTGGGTTACGACATCACGAAGCAGAGCCGGGAAATCAAACGTCGTGTCGGGTATATGACGCAACGATTCACCTACTGGGAAGATCTGACGGTTCGGGAGAATCTCGACTTCGTCGCCCGTCTGTACGAAGTGCGGAGGCGTCGCGAGCGGGTCGACCGGATGCTGGACGAACTACGTCTCGGGTCGCGCGCGAAACAGCTGGCCGGTTCGTTGTCGGGCGGCTGGAAGCAGCGGCTGGCACTGGCGGCCGCATTGTTGCAGGAGCCGGAGTTGCTGTTGCTCGACGAGCCGACGGCCGGCGTCGATCCGAGCGCGCGGCGCGAGTTCTGGGAAGAACTGCACCGGCTGGCGGCTCGTGGCATCTCCGTGCTGGTGAGCACGCACTACATGGACGAGGCGGAGCGCTGCCACAAGCTGGCGTACATCTCTTATGGCGTGCTGCTTGCGCAGGGCGAGGCGCGCGACCTGATAAGGCAGCAGGCGCTGCACACGTGGGCCGTGTCCGGCGCCAACCTGGTGGGATTGAACGATCGTCTGCAAGGACAGCCCGGGGTCGAGCAGATCGTCGCGTTCGGCCGATCGCTGCACGTATCGGGAGGCGATCCCGAAAGGCTCGAGAGCAGCCTCAACGAGCTCAAGGCAGAAGGAGCGGTCATCGAGAAAATCGACACGAGCCTGGAACACGTGTTCCTGCATCTGATGAAGGACGTTCAAAGCGAGTTTGACTAATCATGTTTCAGTTTTCCATTTCACGCTGGTGGAGCATGGTGATGAAGGAGTTTCTCCAGATTCGCCGCGACCGGGTCACGCTGGGCATGGTTGCCGTGCTGCCGATGGTGCAGATGATGTTGTTCGGCTTTGCCATCAACAACGACCCGAAGCATTTGAAGACCATCGTGCTCGCCCACGATCAGAGCGAGTTCTCGAGGTCACTGGTGGCCGGCATGCGCAACACCGGCTATTTCGACGTTCGCGGCGGCATGTTCGCGGAGGGCGAGGCAGCCGACATGCTGAAGCGCGGCGACGTGCAATTCGTGGTCAGCGTGCCGACCGATTTTTCGAAAAAACTGGTACGCAACGAGAAACCCGAAATTCTGGTCGAGGCCGATGCGACCGATCCCGCCGCAACGGGCAATGCGATCGCGGCGCTCAATACGCTGGTGCAGACGGTATTCGACAAGGACTTCAACGGCGTCTTGTCCAAACTGCCGGCGCAGGCGCCGTTTTCGGCGCGCGTTCACAAGCTGTACAACCCCTCCGGGATTGCCCAGTACAACACCATTCCCGGCTTGATGGGCGTCATCCTGTCCATGACGATGGTGATGATGACCAGTCTCGCCATTACCCGCGAGAGGGAACGCGGCACGATCGAGAACATCCTGTCGTCGCCGGCCACGCCGATCGAGGTGATTTCCGGAAAGATCGTGCCGTACGTATTGATCGGGATTCTGCAATGCACGGCCATTCTGCTGGCCGCGCACTATCTGTTCAGGATTCCATTCGAGGGCAATCTGCTGACCGTCTATTGCCTGACCATCCTGTTGATCATGGCCAATCTGATGGTCGGGATCACCATCTCGTCCGTCGCCAGGAATCAGTTGCAGGCCATGCAGATGACGTTCTTCTATTTCTTGCCGAGCGTCCTGCTGTCCGGGTTCATGTTTCCGTTCATGGGTATGCCGCGCTGGGCGCAAGTAATCGGCAACGGTCTGCCGCTCACTTATTTCAATCGGGCGATCAGGGGCGTGCTACTGAAGGGGAACGGATGGTATGAAATGTGGCCTGGCGCGTCGGCGCTCGTAGTGTTCGGTGTGATCGTGATGGGCATAGGTTTGTTCTCGTATAAAAACACGCTCGATTGATGTCAAACAATGAATAAAAAAACCACTCTGCGAGGCCGCGGGTTTTCCGCCGGCGCGCTCGCGGTATTTGTTGCGTTTAGCGCGTTCGTCGCGCTTGCCGCACTGTCCGGATGCAGTCCGGCACTGGTTCAACGCTCCGCGAAGGACATCGCGTTGCCGGACAGTTATATGGGTGTCCGGGCCGCGACCGCGCTCGACGGCGGCGACGGTGCGACTCAGGCGTTCGTGTCCGGGCAAGACCCAGACACGAACTGGTGGCATCGTTTCGGCTCACAGCCACTGAACGATCTCATCGAAACCGCGTTGCGCGACAGCCCTTCCCTGCGGAGTGCCGAACTGAGACTCGGCGAAGCCGGCAAGTATCTGGCGGCGCAGCAGGGGACCAGCAACTATCCACGGATCGATCTCGACGTTTCGGCGAAACGGGAGCAGGTCAACACGGCCGCGATCGGCTTGCCGATGATTCCCAACCCGAAGCCGTTCACGCTGTACAACACCGGCTTGAGCATCAGCTACGACTTCGATATCTTCGGCGCACAGCGGCACCGTGTGGCCGCGAAACGCTACGAAGTGGCGATCAAACGTTACGAGGCGCAAGCGGCCCGGCTGGCTTTGGCGAGCAACATCGTGACGGCGGCGATCCGCGAAGGGTACCTGCGCGATCAGATCGATCTCAAGGACGCCTTGCTCGGAAACCGGCAGGCGATCAGCCGCACGCTGAACGGACGTTACGCGCATGGCACTGCGGCGTACAAAGACGTACTCGATAGCGATCTCGACGTCGACCGGGCGCAAGCCGAGTTGCCCGCGCTTCGCACATCGCTGGCGCAGGTCAGGTCTCAACTGGCGGTCTACGCGGGCGTGTCGAGCCCGGCGTCGCTACCGGAATTCCACTTGCGGGATCTCCAGTTGCCGGAGTCCTTGTCGCTTACGGTTCCGTCCGAACTCGCGCATCAGAGGCCTGACATTCTGGCCGCGGAGGCCAGTCTGCAGGTTGCCGGCGAGCTGGCCGGCGTGGCGGCCGCCAATCTGTACCCGCAGTTCGATCTCAGCGCGGACATCGCGTCGACGCCGCTCGTACTTGGCAGGATGTTCGCGGGCGGCACCAATATCTGGAGTTTCGGCGCGCAAATGAGCGCACCTCTGTTTCGCGGCGGAGAGTTGAGAGCGAAACGGGATGCAGCCTACGCGGAATACGACGCCGCGTTTCAGGACTATAAGGACGTGGTGCTGAAGGCGCTGCAGAGCGTCGCCGATGCGATGTCGGCGATCGAGCAGGACGCGAGCGCGTCGAAAACCTATGTTGCGTCGCAGGAACGGCACGAAAAGCTGGTCAACATGACGAACGATCAACTCAAGCTCGGCAGCAAGGACATTCTGGACGTGCTGCAAGCCCAACAGGCTTACGACCTGTCCAGTCTCGAAGTGATGCGCCTGCGGGCGAATCGGCTGACGAATACGGCGTCGTTCTTCTCAGCCATCGGCGCTCGTTAGGCCGATGAAGGGCGTCGGATGCGGACGCCGCCCTTCATCGGCCCATGACCGAACGACAGGCGGCGCGCCGCGCACGCCTTTGATGAACAGGACGAGGAAAGAGATGGTGAGCAGATCGATCGCGATTACGTGCGCGCAACTGAATTCGTGCGTGGGAGATATTGAAGGCAATGGGCGGCTCATTCGCGACGCCTGGATTCAGGCGGACCGCGAAGGGGCGGATCTGCTCATCATGCCCGAGCTCATGTTGTCCGGCTATCCGGCCGAGGACTTGGCGGCGAACCGCGGGTTCATGCTGCGCATCCAGCGCGAGGTCTGCATGCTGCTCGAGACCTGTGGTTCGCTGAAGCCGGCCGTGCTATTGACGACACCGTGGCTGCTCGACGGTGCGCTCGTCAATGCGGCGCTGGTGATCGAGAAGGGCGGGATACGCTCGGTAATCGGCAAGCAGGTTCTGCCCAACTATGGGGTCTTCGATGAAAAGCGGGTGTTCTCGGCGCCGGGCATTGCCGCGCCGATCATGATTGGCGAGGTCAAGTTCGGCCTCCTGCTGTGCGAGGACGGATGGCATGCCGAGCTGGCGCAGGCACATTGCCGCAGCGGCGCCCACATGCTGATCTCTCTCAACGCCAGCCCGTATTCGAAGCTGAAACGTCAAAACCGCCTGGCCGCATGCGAGGCCCGCGTTCGTGAAACCGGACTGCCGCTGCTGTATCTGAATTCGATCGGCGGTCAGGACGAACTTGTGTTCGACGGAGCGAGCTTCGCGTTGAATCCGGACGGCGAGCCCGCCATGTCGTTGCCGCACTGGCAGACCGCGACCGCGACGGTCAACGCTGTGTGTGCCGACGCGGGCACGTGGCGGTGGGCGTCGTCCGCGCGGTGTGAGCCACCCGATGCGCTAGAAGATCTGTATTCCGCCATGGTGCTCGGACTGCGCGATTACGTCGGCAAGAATCGTTTTCCGGGTGTGTTGCTCGGATTGTCGGGTGGCATCGACTCGGCGCTTGTCGCCGCGATCGCCACTGACGCGTTGGGACCCGAGCGTGTCGTCGCGGTGATGCTGCCGTCGCGCTACACGAGCGAACAGAGCCGCATCGACGCCGCTTCGGTCGCGGAGCGTCTCGGTATCAAACTTTCCGAAATACCGATTGATCCCGCGCATCGGACCTTGTCGATTACGCTGGCGCAAGCGCTAACCCAACCGCTCTCCGAGCTTACCGAGCAGAATCTGCAGGCGAGAATCCGTGGCATCAAATTGATGGCCCTGTCAAATCAGTCTAACTATCTACTGCTATCGACGGGGAACAAGTCGGAGATCGCGGTCGGCTATTCGACGCTCTACGGCGACATGTGCGGCGGCTTCAATCCGTTGAAGGATCTCTACAAAATGGATGTCTACCGCGTCTCGGCATGGCGCAACAGTCATCGGCCGCCCATCGGCCTCGGGCCGCCCGGGCAAGTCGTGCCGGATTCGGTTTTGCAAAAAGCACCGACCGCGGAGCTCAAGCCGGATCAGAAAGACGAGGACAACCTGCCGCCGTATGCGCTGCTCGACACCATCCTGCATGGCTTGATCGAAGAGGAGTTGACCCTCGACGAACTGCAGGCGCGCGATATCGACCGGCAGACGCTCGTCAGAGTCTGGACCTTGCTCGAAAGGGCCGAGTTCAAGCGCCGGCAGGCGCCGCCTGGGGTCAAACTGAGCGAGCGCGCCCTGTCGAGAGATCGTCGCTATCCGATCACCAATCGCTTCCTCCCGTCTATCGAGTATGACGATGCCTGATTTCGCGGGTGGAGCGCGAGATACTTCATGCGGAATGGTCCGATGTCCCGGGCACGCGCGCGGGCAGGAGCCATTGCGTCAGCGTCAATGCCAGCCGGCTGCGGGCGCTATCGCCATGCATGCAGGCATGCAGCCACGCGAGCATGCCGGGCACCACGCGCCCCGCGGCTTCCGCGGCGCAATGCCCCAATCCCTCCAGCAACCAGACTTGCGCGGACGGGTAGCGATGGAAAACCTGCACGTCGCCGGCCGGAATGTAGGGGTCGCGCGCTCCGTTGACCGCCAGTAGCGGCGCGCAATCGCTGCGCTCGAGCAAACCCTGATCTTTGAGCGAGAACATTTGCAGAAGCCGCTCGGTGCCAGCGATATCGGGCATGCCCGGTAGACGTGCCGCGTTCGCGATGATACCGGTCATGCCGTTCGGCAAGCGCGACGCACGATTCGCATCGATCCGTGCCGCGCCAATGGGACCGCCCCAATCGATGGCGGCATCCACCTCGCCTTGAAGAGCCAGCTTGGCCGCCCAGTGCCCACCGAAACTAATGCCGACAATGGCTTTCTTAGCCCGTCCTCCGATTTGAGTCAGGACTGCGCGATATACCGAGTCGCAGTCCGCGCGCAGTGGCATGTCGGTCTCGCCGGTGCCGGGCATGTCCATGGCGGCCACGGTGAACCGGCCGTAGCGCGCCAGCGCGAGTGCGAAACGGTGCAGTTCCATCTTGCCGGTATCGACGCCGCCGGTCAGACAGACTAGCGGATAGTCGCCGCGCTGCTTCGGCCGGTACAGGTGAATGGGAATGCGGGTTGTCGCGTCGTCGGTGGCTTGTACCTCGACGCGTTCGAAGTGCGTGGGAAAGCCGATCGACGCGAGCATAAAACAGCGGACCTGCTGGCGTAACGCGTCATGCCGCAGTGGCGTGCAGATGACCGGGAAGCGCGCCGCGCCATAGAGTGCGGCGGCCAGTTGCCACTGTTTGCCGGCCGCCGCTGCGGCGGCTTCCTGCGACCATTCGTAGGCCCATCCTCCCGGCCCTTCGCGCCAGTTGTCCGTGACGCGCGGCTCGACCCGTCCGATCACGGTGCGCGGAATACCCCAGGCCATGAACTGGTCTCTACGTTCATTGAACAGTTCGCGAGGGGCAAGGGGAAAGACAAACATGAGCGGGCTCTCGATCGGATATACGTGACATGTAACCGCCGTGACGGCGACGGTAGCGGTCACGCCGGGTTGCCCGACACATCGCTCGGACAAGGACGGCGCCGCCCAGCAGGCGGCCCGGTGATCGTACCGTTGTTCGGCGAGCGTAGATAGAGCGAGAGGCGGCTGCGCTCGGGCCGCCGCGAATCGAACGCACGCGGTGCGGCGCGTTATGCCGGGTGGTCTCAGTTGACCGCTCGGATTTGCCTGAGTCATCGCGCGCGTTGTCTTACCACTGATGAAAAATTGCGTTTGCGGTTCGGATTGCTACCGAGACTGAGGTTCTCATCCAGTCTGTTCAGATTCGTCGGATATCGAATCTCTCCGCATCTGGCCGCAATGACATCCGGGTAAAGCGCGCTCAATTCAAGCGCGCAACAACTGGGTCGAAAACCAGAAACGTCCGTAGACTATCGGCCGGCCCAACTGGTTGTTGGCCGGCTCACTGCGCGCGGGGCAATGCGCTGCCGCCATCATGAGTCTGTTGTGATCAGCATAACTCAATAGGCACGAACCGCACGCCTATCTGAAGGACGTGCTTACGCGAATGTCGACCCACAGGGCCAGCGGCGTCGCAACATTGCTGCCTCGTCGCTGGCAGCCGACGGGCGCGGTCGGTTAGCTCAATTCGTCAAGACGGTTTTGCTGTCCGCTTACCGTTGGCGGGCGCAAGTCTGCGTTGGATGAGCAGGCCCGCGCGCGGATCTCTAGGGCTGTTGGAACGTCTGCCTGTCGGTGAAGTCGTAGACAACGGCGCGCAGATCATTGTAATGCGTTGGCGTATATCGCAATCGACGCGATCCGCGGCGAGTCGCGCACCCAACGAACTTCCGGGTTCGGCCACGAACGGTCGGCGGCGCTGTGGACCTAGGTCGTCAACAATCCATAATCGCCTCGGAAATTTTATGTGCCTTTCGTGAAAATCGATCAGTGGCGCTGCAACTCGCACGACATGCGCTGAACGTCGCCCCAAAAATCCCGTTGACAGATATAACGCTTTCGCAACAAACTGACCCCTATGCAAATGCTCAATCTGATCGTCATCATGATCGCGCCGCTAGTGACCGTCCTACGGGACACGTCGCCGGGGGCATTTGTGCGTTAGGAATTGGTAGTACCGTCCACCATAAAGCCTCACCGGAAACGGATGAGGCTTTTGTATTTTTTTGGGTCCGTCCGTCTCCATTTCGAAATTGGAGCCGCGAATATGACTGTAGAAATCCGTGAAGCGACCTATAGCGATGCTGAAACCATCGCGAGAATTCACGTTCTCTCGTGGCAAGCAGCTTATAGAGGAATCATGCCGGAGGCTTTCCTGGAACGCCTGTTCGTCGAGGCGCGCTTGGGCATGTGGCAGAAGTCGTTTCAGAGCGGCAAGCTTAAAGTGTTGCTGGCGTACTCGGACGAAGCGGTAGTGGGATGGATTGCCTTCGGTGCCTGTAGAGATGCCGATAAAGATGAGACATGGGCCGAGGTCGAAGCGCTCTATATATTGCCAGAATTCTGGCGCAGAGGCATTGGCGAGCGATTGAGCGAATCAGCGTGTTCCTTGCTGCGTAGCGCAGGCTTTTCCTTTGTCGCGCTCTGGGTGCTGTCCGAGAATCATCGCGCCAGAGGGTTTTACCATCGTATCGGATTCGATCACGACGATTCGAGCAAGTGCATCACCGTTGGTGGTACTCCTTTGACTGAGATTCGGTATCGGTGTTCTTTAATGAACTAGCTGGAAGCACTTCGTTAGCAATGCGGCCCGGCGAAACCTGTCTGAACGGCCGCTTTGAGCTCCGGCCACTGTCCCTTGTGGGTCGAGCTTGTGTGAAAACGCGCTGATCGCCTAAACTGGATTAACTCATTCAGCATGGGTGACCGGATGAAGCGATTCATAGAAGGTGAAGAT
>NZ_QLTK01000056.1 GCF_003269035.1 Paraburkholderia bryophila
ATCTCACGCGAGTGCTGAGAATCCTGGGCTTTAAAAAGACAATGAAGGCGATGCGGCTGGTGGGTGCGTGAGAACCCCTTTAGGCCCTGAAAAAAAGCCATAAACTCGTCTGGAACGCGTTGGAGAGGCTCGCAGTCTCGTCGTCCCATTGATGGCCGAAAAGGCAACCAAACGCACTGCGGCGGTCAGCAATCATGCGTCGCATTGCAATCTCATCGGGTTTCCACACAGCCTGGGTCGGTGGCAGCCGTCGCTGCTGCCTTTGGAGGAATGCCCGCAGCGGGTCGATGCGATAGTTGGCCGAGAGGTCATGTCGGATCATGCGGGCAGTTAGCAATTCCGGAGTCGGCGAAGGAGCGGGTGTCCCCCTCGTTGTTCATGGCCTCGACGACGGTTGCGGTTTGGGCTGACGGGTCACTCCCGATGCGGGAAAACGAGCCTGACGACGGCGCGGTTCGTGCACTAGGGTTCTCAAATTAGGAGCCGGCGCCTCTTTTTCGCAGGCTGACGCTCTAGAGAGGCTTGTATCAATGCTCGAAGGGCGGTGTCCTCATGACACGATTTCTTTTCAGTTTGCTGTCGGCCTTGACGGTGGGACTGTGCTTGCTGCCGTCTGCGGCCGTCGCGCAAAAGAATTTGGTTATCAAGTCGCTGGCCGAGAAGACGGTCTCCGAGTTACCACCTGGACAACTTTTCTGGCGGATAGAAAGCTTTCCGACACGTGATAAGGCCCAGTCCGCCGCTGGTCCCTGGGCTCTCGTCGCTGAATCGGCGGCCAAAGCTTGGCTTTTCACGTTGGGCCCGGCGGGCGGATCGTCCGAGGGTGGCACGAAGGTGGCCGAGGTTGGGCCCATCCCCCGGTTTGATGCGCCGCAGTACCTACTCAGGATCAACGCGGCTACCGGTGCGCCTGGAAGCGCGACTCCTGTGCACACTCATCCCGGCTCGGAGACCTTCTTCGTACTTTCCGGCGCTCAAAGCGTTCGTACTCCAGATGGGGTGATGGTCGTCAAGGCAGGCCATGCCGAGCCCGGCCACGGCCCTGGTGTTCCGATGCAAGTCTTGTCTACTGGCTCGACGGATCTGCACGCGCTGGTGATGTTCGTGCTCGACGCCACCAAACCTTTTTCGTCTCCCGCAAACTTACCGTGAGCGGCGGCGTCCGCGCCAACGCGCAACGACCGGCACCGGCCGTCTTCCCGCAAGGAGCAAACCATGAACGCAAGATTGAGGTGTATCAGCTTGAGCACCTTCGTGGCCGGCGCGCTATTGACGTTCACAGCGACAGTCGGGGCAGCAGGTATCATGGTCATGAGCGATAGCCCCCTGGAGCCCGCATTGTCCAAGGTGGTCGATCTTTATCGCCAGCAGACACATAACCAGGTTAGCTTGGTGTTCGATCCATCGCCGGTTGTGAAGAAGAGGATTGAAGGCGGCGAAGCGGCCGACGTCGTTATCGTTCAGCCAGACTTTGCTGAGGACCTTACGAAATCGGGCAAGGCGAGTGCCGGCGAGAGGCCAATAATCGCTCACGTTGGCGTCGGCCTAGGTAATCGCAAGGACAGTCCGGCTTACGACATTTCCACTGTTGAAAAATTCAAAAACACGTTGCTCGGTGCAGACCTCCTGGTCTTTAACAGTGTTAAATCGGGACAGGCATTTGAAAGCACTCTTGAACGGCTGGGAATTGCAGAAACACTCAAGCCGAAAATTGTACGTACGACACCCAATGGGATTTTCGAACCCGTACTGAAAGGCAACGGCAACGACATAGTGGCCGGGACGATACCGCTCATCGCGACGACACCCGGCATAAAGCTGCTTGGCCCGCTTCCCGGCGATCTCCAGAGCATTCTTGCGTACACCGCTGTGCTTATGGCGAACGCCTCACAACGCGATACAGCCGAAGGGTTTATCAAGTTCCTGATGTCACCGAATGCGAGGGCGACTTTCGCCGAGAACGGTGCAAAGTGAATTAACCGGCCGCCGAGGTGACCGCGTCACCGGCCGGTACACCCCGAGACCAGCCGTCTACGCTGCACCGTGTCGAAGGACCGCAACGAGTCGGAAGCGGCCACGAGGACATGAGTGCTCCCTCGGAGCGCTGCAGGCCAAACGGCTCGCGACGAACGGCGCTCGCCAACCCAAAAGTTTGTGTCAGACACTTTTGTTGCGAGATTGCTGTGCCGATCGAGTTGAGTTGAGTTTTGTTGTGTCAATCACTATTCCGTTGAAGCTCAATCGCGTACCTTGCCAGCTATCTGATTTTATTGGATGCGTTGTGTCCAATTCTATTGTTCGTTCACAGCCGCATGCGGAGTCTTCAATACGCGCGTTGCGCAACGCATAGCGGACCAGCTCTCAAGCGCGCGCGGATTTCGTCTGCTCGGGCGCCACCGCCATCGCGGCCGCCGCTTCTCCCAGCGTGCCGCCCGGATCGAAGCCGCTAGGCGGCGCGCCCAACTCGCGCCGGAACATGTCGCTGAAGCTGCTCGGCTGAAAACCGAGTTCACGTGCGATGCTGCTCACCGCGCGTCCCTCGGCGAGCCCGGAAACGGCCACCGCCAGTTGCACCTGACGTCGCCATTCGGCGAAGCCAACACCCAGTTCACGCGTAAAGAGCCGCGCGAGGGTGCGCACGCTCGCGCCGACCGATGCCGCGTGCTGTTCGAAACTGATCGCGATCGACGGGTTCCCGATCACCGCGCGGCAGAGCGCTTCGAGACGCCGGTCCGATGCATCGGGCAGCGTGATGCGCAGCGATGAACGCGGCGCCTGTCCCAATTCCAGCACGGCGAGACGATAGGCGGCTTCGAGATAGGCCTCGTCGCCCGTTTGCGTGCATTCGTGTTCCGCGATCGACGTGATCAATTCGCGCAACAGGCCGTTCACTTCGAACACGTCGCTGCGCCGGCTCAAATGGCCAACGTTGCGTTCGTGAAAGTAGAGATTGCGCATCTCCACTTCGCTCATCATGTGAATCGAATGCGGCGTGCCGCCAGGCAGCCAGACCGCGCGTTGCGGCGGCACGACCAGCGCTTCACGGCCGACTTCGACCCACATCACCCCTGACACCGCATACAGCACCTGCGCCCACGTGTGCGAGTGCGGCTCGATGCGCAGCCCGCGCGGGTAGTGGCGCGCGAGCGCGCTGGCGCCGGCGGCGTCGCGGAGTTCAGGAGGGCGGGCTTTAGGCACGATGGTGGCAGGCGGCTCGGGCCGCGCTTCGCGAATGAGGATCGCGGACCGTGGCGGTCCGTGGGCGAAGCATAGCGCGCGGCGCGGCTCGCGTCAGGTGCGGTGCCCCATCCACAGCAGCAGCGCCGACAGCGTGATCACGGAACCGGCCGTGGACAGCAAAATGGTCCGCGACGTGATGTGCGCCTCGCGCTGATAGAACTCGGCGAGCATGAACGGGCCGGTGCCGGTGGGCAGCGCGGCCAGCACCACGGCCATTTCGACCAGCGTGGGCGGCAGCCCGAAGACCCGCGCCGCGAGCCACCAGGTTAGCGCCGGTTGCGCGATCAGCTTGACGCTGGTCAGCAGCAGCGCAACGCCGCGCGCGCCGCTTTCCGACGGACGCTTTTCGGCAAGGAACAAGCCGAGGCTCACCAGCGCGCACGGACTCGCCGCACCGCTCAGCAACTTCAGAAACGTCTCCGCGCTGGCCGGCATGGCGACGTGAAAGCTCGCCAGCAGCATGCCCGCGATCGGCGACACGATCAGCGGATTGCGCGCCAGCGCGCGCAGGACTTTCAGACCCAGCTTGTGCGGCGCCCGCTCGGTCTGCAGACCGATTTCGATCAGCACGATCGCGAACGCGAACAGCACGCAGGCGACGAGGATGGTGGCGATCGTGGTCGGCGTCAGGCTGGCGGGACCGAACGCGATTAGCGCGAGAGGAAAGCCGATATAGCCGGTGTTCGGATACGACGCCGCGATCGCGTCGACGCTGGCATCGGCCAGATGCCGTCCGTTCATCAGCCGCAGCGCGAGGATTAGCAGGAACACGGCGGCGCACGCAATCGAGAACGTCGCCACGAAGGCCGGCTGATACAACTGCTGCCACGTGGCGCGGGCCATGGTATCGAACAGCAGCGCCGGCAGCGCGAGCCAGACCACGAATCGATTCAGCTCCGACGCGGAGTTCGGTCCGAGCACGCCGCGCCGGCGGCATGCGAAGCCCGCGAAAATCAAGCCGAAAACGGGAAGCAGAATTTCAAGGGTGGCTAACATCGAGGCGAACGGCTTGGGAAAAAGGACGATTCGCCAGCGTAGTAGCTTGCGTTGATACAATCCAATACTGTTTTTCGAGTCCGACGATACTTTTTTAGCATCGTCATTTCGGGTAGGCGCATCGTGATCGATATCAAGCCGCTTCGCTATTTCGTGACGCTGGCCGAGACGCGCCATTTTGGCCGTGCCGCGGCGCGTCTGAATCTGTCGCAGCCGCCGTTGAGCCGGCAACTGGCGGCGCTGGAGGCGAACCTCGGCGTCACGCTGATCGAGCGCAGTCCGCGCAGCGTGACGTTGACCGCGGCGGGCGAGCGTTTTTACGCCGACGCGAAGGCGATTCTGGCTTCGCTCGATCAGGCGGTGAGCAACGCGCAAGCGGCGGCGCATGGCGACGCCGGCAAGCTCGCGATCGGCTTCACGATGTGCGCCGCGTACAGCGTCGTGCCGGGCTATGCGCGCGTATTCGGCGCGGCGTTTCCCGATGTGGCGTTGAATCTGCGCGAAGTCGTGTCGAACGACCTGGCCGCGCAGGTGCTCGCCGGACAGATCGACGCGGCCATCATGTTTCCGACCCTGCCCGACAAAGGGCTGGCCACGCGCACGATTCTGAGCGAACCGCTGTGCGTTGCGCTGTCGCGCGGGCATCCACGGGCTCGGGCCCGGCGGCTGAAGATTGCGCAACTGGCGGGTGAGCCGTTCGTGCTCGCTTCGTCGGAAGTCGCGCCGGGTTTGCGTGCCGCGATTCTCGACCATTGCCGCTCGGGCGGTTTCGAACCCGACATCCGCTTCGAAGTGCAACTGCAGCAGACCGTGCTGAGTCTCGTGGATGAAGGCGTGGGCGTGGCCCTGGTGCCGGCCTCGATGCGCAAGGCGCAACTGGCGGGCGTGGTGTTCCGGCCGCTGGTCGACGCGCCCTTGATCGAGCAGGTGCTGGCATGGTCGCCGGCGAATCGCAATCCGTGTCTGGCGCGATTTCTCGAGTTGACGTAAGCGCGTGGGTTATGAATTGGCGAGCGGGGGCGTGGCTGGTGATGCGTTTTTGTCGGCGTAGCGCAGGGCGTCTTGCCGGATGCGCCGGCGGCACCAGAAGGTCCACGCCGTTAGCGCGGCATAGACGCCGTAGCGCACCGCTTCGGACGCCATTCCCGAGCGTGGATCGCTCGGCCATTGCCAGACGATCAGCGTGCGAACGATATTCTCGCCGATCATGCCGAGGCCCCAGACGAGCGTCATCAGGCGGATATACGCGGCGAGCATGGGGCGCTCGCACCAGTGCTTTTCAAAGTTCTCGGCGTCGCGGTGACCTTCGCGCATCATGGTCGAGCGGGCGAGATAGAAGACCAGCGGCCGCCGCAGCATGAGCGAGACGAGAAACAACGCACCGATCATGGCCAGCACCAGCGGGTCTTCGAGGGCGCGTGTTGTCGGGCTGCTGCCGAAGGCCGCCGCGAGACTCGACAACCCGATGCCGACCAGCACGAGCGCGCTGAGCGCATCGAAATGGCGCCGGTGCAGCAGGTCCCAAGCGATCCATGCGATCAACGGCAGCGCCGACGCGGCCAGCGCGCCGAGTTGGCCCCAATGCGGGAACGCGAGCCGGTAGGCAAGCCACGGCAAGGCGACGTTGATGACGAGGGCACTGAGGTAGCGTAGGCGGGGGTGCATCGACCATGCCGTGTGTGGGAGTCCATGACGCTCAGATGGCGTACGTGTTGCGCCAACCCTGTTGGGCAAAGCTACTCGAAGAGTGTAGGGCGAAGTTCTCTCTCATGCCACAGTCCTCCGTGCGCGGCAACGGCATTCCCGATCTTTGCGACGACCTCGCGGATAGAAAATCTGCGATGATCGAGCGCAACCCTATCTGGGTATCATCGCCAAACCACTCGCACTTTCCCATGCCCACCCAACCCACCCTCACCACCGCCCGCCTGACCCTAACCCCGCACACAACGAGCGATTTCCTCGACAGCTACGCCATGTGGTCCGATTCCGAGGTGATCCGCTACATCGGCGGCAAGCCGTTCACGCGCGAGGAAGTCTGGGCGCGTCTGCTGCGTTACGCCGGACATTGGGCGATGCTGGGATATGGTTACTGGGTGGTGCGCGAAAAGCAGGGCGGCCGCTTTGTCGGCGAAGTGGGCCTCGCCGACTATCACCGCGAGATCGAACCGTCGCTGCTGGGGACGCCCGAAATTGGCTGGGCGTTGAACCCGGCGCTGCACGGCCGCGGTTATGCAACCGAAGCCGTGCGCGCCGCGCTCGATTGGGCCGACGCGCAATGGCCGGACAAGGACACCGTGTGCCTGATCGCACCGGAAAACCTGGCGTCGCTCGGCGTCGCGCGTAAGTGCGGCTACCGCGAATGGCTGCGCACGCCCTACAAAGGGAACCCGACCATCGTGCTGCGCCGCGCGCCGAACGCGGATGAAGCCGTCCGTTAAGCGGCCCGCTGCTGCGCGACCAGATGCGCCAGCCGCTCGATCTGCTTGCCCTGTGCATCGAAATTGCCGGCGTCGAGCCAGCGCGTATAGCTCGCACGCAACGCCGGCCATTCACCGTCGAGTACCGAAAACCACGCGGTATCGCGATTGCGCTGGTGATAGACGATCGCCTGCCGGAAGATCCCTTCGAACGTGAAGCCATAGCGCAACGCGGCAGCGCGCGAAGGCGCGTTCAACGAGTCGCACTTCCATTCGAAGCGGCGATAGCCCAGCACGTCGAATACCTGCGTCATCAGCAGGAACATGGCTTCGGTGGCAATGCGCGTCTGCTTCAGACGCGGCGAGTACGTGACATGCCCCACTTCGATCACGCCGTTGACCCGGTCGATCCGCATGAGCGCCAGCGTGCCGACCGCCTTGCCGGTCGCGAGATCGATCACCGCGTGGTGCAGCGGATCGGGCGACGCGGCCATGCGCGTCAAATGCTCGCGATAGGCGGCGAGACTGTCGAACGGACCGACGTTCAGATAGGTCCAATCGCGCGCGTCGGCGGCGGAGCTGTACGCGTCGTACAGGTCCGCGGCATGACGTTCCACGTCCACCGGTTCGATCCGGCAATAGCGGCCCGTCAGCGGCGCGCGGCCGGGCGCTTCGGCGCCTTTCCAGTCCGGCACGGGCACGCCGATCGGCTGCTCGAACTCGTTGTGTCTGGGTTCCATCGCTGTTCTCCTGTTGTTGCGGCATCAATGATCGTCGGCGGCTGCCGTTCATCAGGAACGATACGGCAAACGTGGTATGTTCAAAAGATCCACGTCAAACCCATTTCATAGGTCCAGCCGCGATGATGGAAATCATTGGTCCGCTCGCCAATCCGGTTGCGGCGACTGCCGCGGGTGGTGCGGACAAACCGCCGTCGCTGCAAAGACAGCTGATCGAACGTTTGCAGCAGGCGATTCTCGCCGGGCGGCTGCCGGCGGGTTCGCTGCTGCCTTCGTCGCGTCTGCTGGCGGCGGAGATGGGCGTGTCGCGCAACACCGTGGTGATCGCCTACGAACATCTGGTCGCGACCGGTTACGTGGTGGCTGACAGGAAAGGCACTCGCGTGAGCCCGCTATCCAGTCCGGCCGCACGCGGCGAGCCGGCGGCGCCGTCCGCCGCGCCCGAGGTGGCTTACGCGGCGCGCGTCGGCCAGTTCGCGGCCACCCGCACCCACGCCGACAACACCTTTCCGATGACGCCCGGCACGCCCGCGCTCGACCGCTTCCCGCTGAGCGCCTGGCGGCGCGCGCTCGAACGGGCGCTGGAACGCGCGTTGCCCTTCACGCTCGGCTACGGCACGCCGGCTGGCGAAGCGGCGCTGCGCGACGCGATCGCAGCCCATTTGCGGATCGCGCGCGGCGTGCGCTGCGACGGCTCGCAGGTGGTGATCACCGAGGGTGCGCAGGAGGCGCTCAACCTGTGCGTGCGGCTGCTCACCAATCCCGGCGACATCGCATGGGTCGAGGACCCCGGTTATCGCGGCGCGAAGGCTGCCTTCAACGTCGGCGATCTGACCACGATCCCCATGCCCGTCGACACCGAAGGTATCGCCGTGCCGCCGGATGCGTGGCGCACGCATCCGCCGAAGCTGATCTACACGTCGCCCGCGCATCAGTATCCGACGGGGGCGGTGTTGTCGGTGGCGCGCCGTCTGGAGTTGATCGCGCAGGCGCGCCGCTGCGGCGCGTGGCTGATCGAAGACGACTACGACGGCGAGTTCCGCCACACCGGCGAGCCGATCGCCAGCATGCAGGGGCTCGTCGCCGACGCGCCGGTGCTGTACGTCGGCTCGTTCAGCAAGACCATGTTCCCGGCGCTGCGCATCGGCTTCGTGGTGCTGCCGCAGGCGATCGTCGAGGAATCGGCGGTGGCGCTGCAGGAGATGCTGCGCGGCGGCCATCGGCTGGAGCAGATGGCGCTGGCGCATTTCATCGAGAGCGGTGAGTTCGGACGGCATCTGGGGCGGATGCGACGGGTGTACCGAGAGCGCCAGCAGGCGTTGCGCGACGCGCTCACGAGCCACTTCGCGCCGGCGCAAATTCTGGGCGGCAACTGCGGCATGCATTTGACGCTGCGCTTGCCGCCGACCACCGACGACCGCGCGTTAGCCGCGCGGGCGGTCGCAAGGGGGCTCAATCCGCGCGCGCTGTCCGGGTTCGCATTGCGGCCCGATGAGCAGACGAATGGGCTCGTGATCGGCTACGGCAGTACGCCGGCGGAGCAACTGGCGGCCGCTGCCCACGTCCTGGCCACGTTGGCGCGCGAGGTGGACAGCAAGTCGGCAAGCGAGGCAACGAGTCGGCCGACAGGCAACGCAACAGGCAAGCCGACGGCCAAGCCGACAAGCAAGGCAAAAAAAGCCATCACCCCCCAGCCTGACGCGTAACTTTTTGCGTTTGTCCGCGCAGCCCATGTCGCGCTATCGTGTCGTTTATGCGCGGCGAAATCGACAGACTCAATGTCGGCGGATCGCCCCGCAGCTCATGCCCAGCGCGCCGCACTGCAACATCGCGCAACAGGCGGAGCGCGCCCGCCGGGCCGCTGTTGGGCCCGGGCATGAAGAATGCCTTTGTTGTGGTTACCTATGACGATCTATCCGACCGGAGACGACATGAAGGAAATCGAACCGACCCCGTGGTTTGAGCTTGCCGCCCACACACCCGTACGCGAGGGCTGGTATGAGGTGCAATTGACGAGCGGGGACACGGCGTTCGCCAAATTCGGCGAAGGCATCTGGACCGAAAAACCGTTGCTGGTCTTTACGCACTGGCGCGGGCTGTCCGCGGATCCATCGAAAGCCGGTGAAGGCGAAACCGAATCGATCGCCGCCGAAGCCACGGCGGCCGAAGGGGTGCGTGCCGCCTGGAATGCGTTCTTCCCGGGACTCGGCGAAGAACAGCACAAGCCGCTGGACGCGGTGCCCAACGGTAAAGCGCCTCACTGACACACAGCGAAGTACACACAGCGAAGGCGGCGGCGCTGACCGGCTGCCGTCTTCGCTGACTTCCTCGCGTACTGCTTTCGCTTCTCAATCACCTTATGCCGTGCGAGGCCGTTCGTGCCCAGCGTTATTCCACGCCTTCGGCAAACGCCTTGAGCGCCTCGCCCGCCAGGCGGTAACGCACCCACTCGCTCTGCGCGCTCGCGCCGATCGCTTCGTAAAAGCCGATTGCCGGTTCGTTCCAGTCGAGCACGCTCCATTCGAAGCGCCCGCAACCGCTTTCGCAGGCAATCTGCGCGAGGTGGCGCAGCATCCGTTTGCCGGCGCCGCTGCCGCGTGCGGCCGGCGACACGTAAAGATCTTCCAGATACAACCCGTGTTTGCCGAGCCAGGTGGAGTAGGAATGGAAATAGACGCAAAAGCCGATGGGCTCGCCGTCCATTTCGCAGATCAGTGCTTTCGCGGTGGCGGTCGCGGAAAACAGGCTCGTTTCGACGTCTTCGACGGAAGCGACGACTTCATGCTCCGCTTTTTCGTATACCGCGAGTTCGGTGATGAAGCGAAGAATCAGCGCGGCGTCGGCTGCGTGTGCGCGGCGAATGTGAATGGTCAAGGTCTGGTGCTCGATCGGTTGAAGGTGGACCGACGTCTCGCGAAAGCACGCGGGTTTCGGATCAGACAGATATCGTAGCGTCGATCGGCATGGATTGACCAGCATTCTCGGCAATGGCGATTGACGCGTCGTAACCGGATCGTTTACTGTCGAGTCATGGACTTCCACCCGATTCCCTTCGCTGCCGTCACCACCACGACGACCACCTTCACAGGCGGGTCGTCGGGAGGTTGCGCACGCTAGCAGCACGAAGCTGTGGCAGACCACCCAAGGCCCCGCCGGAAACGGACGGGGCCTTGGGCATTTCTGGACCTCCGTTTGCGGCAAACCTCACCGCACTGAGCGGTATTCGACTAAACGGAGCGTGACTGTGAACGACATCGACCATCGTGTTTTAGGCCATAAACTCGACCTTTTTCATCAGCAGGAAGAAGGCGCAGGAATGGTTTTCTGGCATCCGCGCGGCTGGGAGTTGTATCGCGTGCTCGAGGATTATGTGCGTGCCCGCATGCGCCGCGCCGGCTTTCGCGAGATTCGTACGCCGCAATTGTTGGCGCGTTCGCTGTGGGAACAGGCTGTGTGGAAACCCGAGGAGATTGCAATGCGACGCATGATTGCTGACCGCCGCAGTGCGTTTGGTTGCCTTTGCGGCCATCAATGGGACGA
>NZ_QLTK01000057.1 GCF_003269035.1 Paraburkholderia bryophila
GGCACGTTCCCGGACTTCAGCAGAAAATTTGTTCGACTTGTTCATGGCTCCATTTTCTCAAGAGTTGGAGCCTCCACCAAATCCGGGGCGGTTCACTACCCACAATCTGGACTTCTTAAAGTATCTGAAAAAAATTTCACTGCCCGCCGAGAAGAACCACGGTGGAAACCAGCATTTCATCATTGAGAGAAATGGTGGTTCAAGCAAGATTTCCTTGATGCCCTCGTATCTGCGGGACTACATCACTGAATTTAACTACTTGTTCCACCAGATTTACAAATGCAGGAATCAGGATGCGGCTCAAGGTGGACATGAGCCGTTCTACGGCTTTGGGAACAACCTTCGCAAGTTCCTAGAAGCGTTTTTGTTCTTCAAGTTCCCGCATCACGACGACAAGAATGATGCTTTTGAACGCATCAAAAAATTCTTTGGCGAAGAGGATGCGACAGCAATCGCACTGGTGAACCGGCTCAACAACGAGTTCTCACACCTTGAGTCAATCCCAGATCGAGGATTCAGGCCAGTAGAAATTCCAGAGATTGCAAAGGTGGCTAACTTCGTCCTAGATAGGATCTACGCAACTGATCCTGACCAATACAATGCTTTGCTGAAAAGCATTGGTGAGCCCGCAAGGGTGCAATGAAATAAGGGACCATCGGCCCCTTCTCTTATTCTGCTGCATTGGGTAACTGACGTGACACAGCGCCGGGCCGCAGCCGCAAGCTGTTCAACAACGTATCCCACGTCAGCAAGGCGCCCGTCTCGTCGACTAGCGATGTTGCATGTTCCGGCGTTAGATCAGGGCTGCTTGCGCCGAGCAATAGCTGAATCGCAGTGTGCGGTTTCGCCAGCGTACTCTTGTCGCCCGGTGCAAGAAGATAGAACCGATACGATGTGAGAGCACCTTCTTTCAATTCGAACAGCACCTCTTCGGCATCCATCCTTGCAATCGTGCGCTTGCCTTGACGCAAAATTCGATAGTGGGCAGGCAGCCGATCCATCTGAGCGCGTAACCGAGGCAGTGTCTTCGTCAGCGGCGTTTTCTCATCCGCGTCCACGGCGTCACGCATCTGGATAACAAGTAGCGCGGGTCGGCCCGGCATCAACGCGAACGACTGGCTGACTTCTTCGGTGTAGGTCGATGAACCCGTGACGATGCCACCGTCGAAGCAGAATCCCGACTCTGTGGGTACGGACCAGTTATCGCGAGCTTTGATGCGACGGTAGGTGTCGTTATAGATGTCTTCAACTCTACCAATCGCTGACGAACCAATTCCACCCGTTGTATGAACAAGTGTGCCATTGTCGTAGATGTATCCCTCCGTTTCAAATGGTAGCGTAACCCCATCCGTCGCGGCATCCTGGTAGACAAACACCCTGGAATCCTTGACTGGAGAAAATGCTTTCTCCAGCCACGAATGACCTGTTTCTTTATTTCTGTTCCCTGGGTCTACGCGTCGCTTTGCACGTAATTCACTTTCCCGCGCTTCCGTCGTAGCTTGGTATGTTTCCAGCGATATGTTGTACTGCGTGCTTAACTTCTCCCCCCGATACTCATAGCGTTGGTCTGAAATCTCACTCGCCGCTGGCCGGTCGAACACGAAGCGACCAATGCACCACGGACGTGGCTCGGCCAGCAAGGGATTATTCGTTGTCGGTTCTCCAGAAAAGACAAGCGAACAGGCGCACATGCCTAGCACGACCAACAGAAATCTTCTTACCTGCCGCAGCACGGCGGCGCCGGTGCATCTTGCGCAATCTGTACGACGTTGTGGAGCTATTGGTTTCATCACCTGATTTTACGTATGACGACGCGGCAAAAGCAATTGGATGCTTGTCATTAATCGGAAGGGTGAAAATTGATTCCATGCAATGTGGATATTTTTCGGATGCCTTCTCGCGAAGCGCATCCGTGCAGATGAGCGCTATGTGCGTTAAGGCATCGAAGACTCGGCGGAGCACTAGCGCCACTTCACCTGCTTTGAGTGAATTCCTAGTCCACCGCCAAATCGTACAGACTTATCCGATACATTTCCAAACTCGCTCAGCACCAAAATCTCGATCCAGCATAACCCCCGCAACCTTGACCAATCTTTACCAAAACAACCTTAGGAACCCTCTAGAATCCCCCGCTCAATCATCAACCGCGTGGGAGTAATTTTCGCGCGAGTGGGAGCGGCGGAATGGGCAGCAATCAGGATCAGGCAAGAAAACGCTTCGAACAAAGCGGCAGTGAGGCGTACTCCGTCAACCCGGAAATGTCCGTGCAGTTAACGCAATCGGACCACAACCAACCCATCACGCTTTTCACCGATCGAACGTCGGTCGGCCCGGCCGTCCGCTGTTTCCTTTCCCCATTCGATGCAATGCTCGACGGCCTCGGCCTGGTTCCTCAGGAACTGTCAGTGCATTTCGAAATCAGGCCAGTGAGGAACGTCCCGCCGGAAGCCTTTCTCTCCAGTTCTGGATTCCAGCGTCCCTTGTCATTTCACTTAGCCTGGTTAGCGCACGACTATCGGCTCGTCACACGGGAAAACGGCTGCCTGACACGTATGATCTCGGCGCAAGGCATGCGGGAGCGTGTCGATGGTGATCAGCAATCGCTCCACATCGACTCCGATGTATGGACGATCATCGACGCGCTACATCAGGAGGCCGGCCTGTTTGCCTGGCGTGAAACGCAGAAAGCGGTGCGGCAATGGATTAATGCGCCGGCTTCCGCGCGAGACTCACTGGAGCGAGCGTTCAGCTTGCGCGATAACCCGCCGTTGATTCAACTCGCCCCCAACGACGCGAAGCAATTAGCCTTGTACGACCCGGAAGCTGCGCGTTGGCATTTCGTGCAGCGTCAGATGTTTGCCTGAGCGACCCACGCAATCTCATTCGTTTTCATCGATAGCGGGGGAAACCTGTGTCTACCAACCAAACCTTAAAAAGCTTTGCCACAGGCGCGGTCGATTGGAACAACCGTCCTGTCGGGTTGAACTTCGGACAAGCTCAACGCACCGTCGGTCACCTGCTAGCCCTCCATCACGCCACCCTGCACGAAAGCCTGATGAGCGGCATCAGCGGCCATCTCACGTGCGTATCGGCCCACGACAATCTCTCTCCCACGCTATTCATCGGCCGGCCCGTCTCCGTGCGCATCGTGACCGATCGTGGCCAATTGCACACGATCAACGCGATCATCAAGCAGGTGCAGACAGGACAGAGCGATGGCGATCTCACCGTCTATCAACTAACGGTTTGCGACGCGTTGTCGCTAATGGAAAAGCGCACCAACTCGCGGCTATTCCGCGGCAAAACCGTTATCGACATTCTCTTTATCCTGCTGAGCGAATGGCGGCAACGTAGTCCAACACTGGCTCGCGCATTCGAGTTCGATCTGTCGAAGCTCAACGCAAACCGATACCCCGCGCGCGAAATCACGCGGCAGGCAAACGAGCCGGACGCAGCGTTTATCCGTCGACTATTGCGCCGCGAAGGCATCACGGTATTCGTAAAGACAGGCCTCGCGAAGCAAAGCAGCATCACCGACGACGCCCCCGTGCACACACTGGTGTTCTGCGACAACCCAATGCGACTGAAGCAGGCCGCAGCCGGCAAGGTTCGCTTGCATCCACGCGACGCCGGCACCGAACAGCGCGACACGGTCACGCTCTTCGCGCTCCACCAACGTTTGATCCCGGGCAAAACGAGCCGTCCGTCATGGGACTACAAGAAGGCCCGCGTCGACGAATCGGTTGCGATAGCCAAAGTCGACCAGGGCGAATCGGGCGACGACCTCGCCGCGTTGCTCACCGATGTCGAGATCGAGATTCCTCACGTCGGCGACTCCTGGAAAGATCACGACCGTATCACGCGCGACCGGATGCTCGCGCATGAGTTCGAGGCCGAACAGTACGACGGAGTCAGCGGCGTTCGCGATCTCGCGGTCGGCTACTGGTTCACGCTGACGGGCGACCCCGCACTCGATATGCAGCCTGCGGAGAAGCGGCAGTTCGTGGTGACGTCGCTCACGCACGACATCTGGAACAACTTGCCGAAGGGGCTGACAGAGCGGGCACAGGCGCTATTCCAGGCGAGCCATCATCTTGTACTGCCGACATCCGCGCCGGTACTGGCGTTGTCGCGCGAGCCGGACACGCGTTACAAAAACATCTTCACCTGCGTGCGACGCGGCGTGCCGCTCACGCCTGCGTACGATCCCACGGTCGATCTACCGCCGACGCATCTGCTGACGGGCGTCGTGGTTGCACAAGAGGGCGACGAGGTGACCTGCGATGAGCTCGGCCGTATCTTCGTGCAGATTCAAGGTCTGGATCCCACCGATCACGCTCACGCACAGGGCGTCGGCACAAAAGGCTATCCCGGCGACAGCGCACCGTTGCGCGTCGCCTCGGGTCTGGCCGGCGAGAGTTTCGGACATACGTTCATCCCCCGCGCAGGAATGGAAGTGCTGTTGGGCAGCATCGGCGGAGACCCGGACCGTCTGGTGATCCTGGGCGTGCTGGCGAACGGCAGGAACACGCCGACCCGATTCAGCCATACCGGCGCGTTGCCAGGAAACCGTTATTTGTCCGGAGTCAAAACCCAGGAAATCAAGGGAAGCCGTTACGGCGGGCAACTGAGGTTCGACGACACGCCGCAGCAAATCAGCGTGCAATTGGCGAGTCAGCACGGGGATTCGCAACTGAACCTGGGGTATCTGACCCATCCGCGAGACAACGGCTATGGACAGCATCGCGGTGAAGGCGCGGAGCTGCGCACGGACGCGGCGGCCGCATTGCGGGCGGCGCAGGGCATTCTGCTGACGACCTATGCGCGCACACAGGCGAGCGGTGGTCAGCTCGATCGTGACGAGTTGCTTCAACTGCTCGGTGAATGCTCGGATTTGTTCAAGTCGTTGGGCGATTACGCGGGTCAACACGGCGGGCAGTCGCCGGATGCATCAGGACAGCATGCCGTCGCGTCGACTTTCGAGGATTGGGCGGTCGGTGCGGATGAAGGGAAGCCTGAAAGTATGTCCCGCTTTCAAGGTCTGATGGCGTTCGGCGCGCAAGCCGGTTCAGTGAACCTCACGCCGAAAACGCACGTGACCTACGCGGGCGAGAACATCGATCAGGTCGCGCAGCAAAACTTGCAACTGGCGAGTGGGCAGCGTTTGCTGGCGTCGGCCGGGCAGGGTGTCCACGTGTTTGGTCGCGGCGAGGGCGTGCGTGCGATCGCCGGCAATGGCCCGGTCGTCGTGCAGGCACAGCAGGACACGGTGACGGTGACCGGGCAGAAGGCGGTCCACGTTAGTTCAGTGGGCGATGAAGTGATCGTCTCCGGAAAAACCATTCGACTCGTAGCGGAAGACGGCAGCTATCTGCAGATCGGCGGCGGCGTTCGCGTGGGCTCCAATGGATCTTTTGTCGCTCATACGGCCGGCCACGATTTCCTCGACCCCGATACCGATCACGTGGACCCGCCCGCATTCGCCGAGGCCGGTGCAGACCAGAAATTCCGCTTGCGTTACTCAGGCACCGACGCCGGATCGGGCGGATCGAGCGATGGCAAAAGCGGAAGCGCCACGGCGCACCCGGTGCCGAATCGTCCATACGAAATCACGCTGCGCGATGGTCAGAAAATCACCGGTACATCCGACAGTGAAGGGCTGACGGATCTGCTGGCCCGCGACGCCATGCATATCGCTCACATTCAGGTATTCGACGCGAAAGAGTAATCCAATGAGCACTTCCCAAATCGGACGCGACCGCGTGGTTGGCGAACGTAAAGCGCTGCTGTACCCGAACCGGCCGGCCCATGCATACGCTAACGTCGACGTGGAAAACCGCTACCCATGCACGACGATTCTCATCCATGGCGTGAACGACCTGGGCACCGACTTTGGCACGGTGGAGAGTGGTTTGTGCGAAGGCCTGAACGATCGCCTTGGTCGCTCGGATTTGAAGGGCGGTGAGTACACGCATGGGCGGATGGCGAATGACCCGAGCAAAGTGACCGTCGCCGATCTGATGAAGAACCTCGACGATGTGATCTATCGGCGGCAGGAACCGCCGGGGACGAAGAGTGTGGTGATTCCGTTTTATTGGGGATTTAAGGCGAGCGCCAGTGATCTGGCTAAAGAACCGGAGAAGCAGACCAAGAACGGCCAGTACATCGATAAGTTCGGCAACCGCCTCGACAGTCATCGCGCGAAGGGCGGCGGCATGTTTGCCAATGCGACGACGAACATCCCCGATATGTTCGATTCGCACTTTCAGGGAGGTGCGAAGACATGGAGTCTGGACACCTTGCAGGGGGACTTGACGCATCCACTGCGCGAAGCGCCGAACCGGCACTACATGGTGCTGGCCGCGAAACGGCTGGCGGCGTTGGTGCGGCAGATCCGGTTAATCGACAGCAACGAGACGGTGAACATCATCGCGCACAGTCAGGGCACGTTGATTACGTTGCTGGCGCAAGCGTTTCTGATGGAAGGCTCCGGGCCAGCGTGGCGGCCCGCCGACACCTTGATCCTGATCGATTCGCCGTACTCGCTCAACGAATCTCGCACCGATCAATTCCTGCAGCGTAGCGACGAACAACAGACCGTCTATGCACGTGCAAAGACGCTGGCGAACCTCACCGCGCTGGTTGCGAACCACAGGCACGCTCAGCCACCGCTCGAACGGCTGAAGGTGGTCAAGGGTGGTGTCGACAACTATGGCGTCACGGGGCCCGCCTGGGATCCGCATCAGGCGACTCGACTGGCGGGACCGGGACACGCATGCAAAGTATTCGCCGAGCGGGACAACCGCGGCAAGGTCTACCTGTACTTCTGTCCTGAAGACGCGACCGTCGGTCTTAGGGGCGTGGCGGGGATAGGCTGTATCGGGCTGCCCGACGCACTTCAGATCTGCGCGGCGCAGTCTGGCGCAAAAAAAGAGAGCGTCACGCTGCTATCGGGGGCGTTGTTGCAACGGGTCTTTACGCGCCGCGTGCGGCAAGGCAAGCCTGTGCAAGTGGGAACGCCGCCTGGACCGCACAACATGCGTCTTGACGGTGAGACTTCGCACGGTACGAGCGGCGGGGTAGCGCGCGTGAAGCAGGCACAGATCACGGAGAACACGATACGCACCATCAATGGGGAGGCACTTTCGCCGCCGTTCGATCCGGAGATGGAGGCGAATGCGTTGCCGGGCAGCGGGGATGCACCGCTCGACGCCGTTTCCTCAAACGAGCGACGTGCCGGAAAGCAGTCGATCGATCAGGTCGAGGCCGAGACGGCGCTCAGCGTGTCGGAGCTTGAGCTTCTGCCGCCTCAATTGATGCCGTGGCCGGGATTGAATTCTGGCAAGCCACCGGCGACTACCGAAGTCGCGAGCGTGCTGAACGAGGGCAAGCAACCCGACGACCAGTGCAAGGTGTACCGGGCGTTTCCGCCGACCGTTGGGGAATCGGATGTGCCGGTTGTAGCGGGGCAGATCGTGGTGATCCGGTATGAGACGCCAAACGAGGCGAAGGTGAGGCTGATGAACAACTATCGGGTGGAGGATTCGTACCACTCCGCAGTGATGAGCGGGCGGCGCAATCATCGCTGTGCAACGGCGTTTGATGTGTCGGTTGGGCAGGGGCGGGTGATGGATGATCCGGAGTGGAGAAAGGTGTTGAGGGCAATTGCGGATTGGCGGATGGCTTTGAAGGGAGTGCGGGACATAAGCGCACGATACGATCGACTCGACCCATCGACACGGGAAATTTTTCAGGCGAACAGCGAGTACTACATGGATGGCAAGTTTCCGTCGGAAACCCTCGTGCCGAGAAATCCGCCATCCGCGGTAGTGAGCGAGATCATTAGGATGCGTAGTGACGAGGCCAAGAAGGAAATACCGGGCCATGTACTCAAGAAGATTCGGCTGTTGTGATTTCCCATGACAACGCCTCTAACTCCACCAGCAAGCCGTTGGCTCTTCCTGTTCCCATCCGGCCTGGCGATTCTGACGTTGGCATGGATCGGGGTGCTGAAGCTATCAATGATTAACGGTTACTTACCCCTGGAAGACACCTCGATGATTCGACGACTCCTCCTTCTGACTCTTCCACCAGTATTGCTGGCGGGTGGGTTGTATGCTGGGTACTCTGCTTGGGCTCGCAAGGACGTGCGGCAGGTTGATCCAGTGGCAGTGCGGACCACAACTGTACGGGCAGAAGCAGTCGCAGTCTCTTCCCCACGCGATCCACATTTCACGCTCGAGATACGTCGCTTCGGCGTGACGGTCGACAGATTCCGACAGCGCGCGATGCTAATGCGCCTCGACGAGGCTGGCGCTTCTGGCACGCTCCTGTTACAGGAGCCAAAAGAATATCCCTACACTGGCGCCGATCGCGCGTTTGTAGCAGGGCAACGCGAAAACAATGTATTCGGATATACGTTGCGCCGCTGGGTCGACTTCTGGCCGATTCCCGTGATCGTAGCGGGGCCGGACCTATCCGTGATTTTGTGGGCGAGGCATATCATGAAGGATGAATATCATGGATATGCCGATCATGAAAAAGAAACGTACTGTGGCCTCTCAG
>NZ_QLTK01000058.1 GCF_003269035.1 Paraburkholderia bryophila
CCGAGCCCGCCCACCGGCACTTCGTTGCCATCCGCGTCCAGCACGCACACACTGCGTCCCGGATACGCGACACCGATCGGCGCGCTCACATGGTGGATATCTTCGGGCTGCGTGCGTCGATACAGCGCTGCGACGCTCGTCTCGGTCGGCCCGTACAGATTGTCCAGCCGCACCGACGCGAGGCCCCCCTGGAACCAGCGCGCCAGCGCGTCGCCCGGCAGCCCTTCGCCGCCCACCGTGATCTGCCGCAGCGCCGGCAGCGATTCACGCGACGGCGCCTCGCCCAGCCACTGCTGCCACAGCGCGGTCGGAATCCGCGAGAACGTCACGCGATGCGCCGCGAGAGCGCCGCTGAGCGCCTGCAGGTCCCACGCCGACGCCCCGCGCATGCAGACGCGCCCGCCCATCAGCAGGGCCGGAAGCAGCTCGTGCAGCGCCACGTCGAAGTTGATCGTCGACGACTGCAGCAGCGTGTCCTGCGCCAAGATCCCGTACGTCCCGATGAAGTCGTCCAGATGCAGCGCCAGCGAACGCTGGCTCACGGCCACGCCCTTGGGCCGCCCGGTCGAGCCCGACGTGTAGATCACGTACGCGAGCTGCTCCGGATGGATCGAGGCGGTACGCTCGCGCAACGCGCTCAGGGCTCGGTCATCAGGCTCAGCACGTTCATCAGGCCCGGCGCCCTCATCCACGATCCGCACCTGCACGCACCCTTCAAGCACCGGCGCGAGCCGCGCCGCGCTCGCCGCATCGACGATCACGCAGCGCACGCCCGCATCCTCGATCATCTCGCGCAGGCGTCCTTCCGGATAGGCCGGATCCAGCGGCACCTGCGCAGCGCCCGCCTTCCAGATCCCGAGCAGCGCCGCGGCGAGCCCCGCCGAGCGCTCCAGACACACCCCCACCCGATCCTCGTGCGCAATCCCCGCCTGCATCAGCGAGACACCGAGCCGGTCCGCCCAGCCATCCAGTTGCGCGTAGCTCACGCGCTCGTCCTCGCAGATCAGGGCAAGCTCCGCGCTGCAGGAGCGGGCCCGCGCCTCGAAGCGCGACACCGTCGACGCATACGGATACGCGACCCGTTGCGCCACGCTCGACGACCCCGCGCCCTCGTCCATCGACAGTTCGCACAGGCGTCGCTCGCCCGCCTCGCAGATCTGCTTCAGCAGCGACACGTAGTGGCCACTCAACCGCTCGATCGTCGAGGCATCGAACAGATCGACCGCGTAATTGAAGGTCAAGCGCAAACCGTCGCTGTCATCCAGCACGTTAAGCACCAGATCGAAACGCGCCGTTTTTGTCGACGCCGCTTCAGGGCGAATCGACAAGCCCGCAAGCTCCGTCTCCTCGCCGCGGCTCGCGACCTCGTAATTGAACATGGTCTGGAACAGCGGCGAATGCGAGCGTTCGCGTTGCGGCTGCAAGGCTTCGACCACGCGCGCGAACGGCACGGCCTGATGCGCCTGAGCTTCGGCGATACGCTCGCCGACATGCGCGAGCAGTTCGCCGACCGTCATCGACATCGACAACTCGGCGCGAATCACCAGCGTATTGACGAAAAACCCGACCAGCCCATGCGTCTCCGCGCGCTCGCGGCCGCTCACCGGCACGCCGACACAAAAGTCCTGCTGCCCGCTGTAACGCGCGAGCAGCACGCAATACACCGCGAGTAGCGTCGCAAACGGCGACACGTCGTGGGTGCGCGCGATCCGCCGCAACGCATCGGCCGTGATGCGCGGCACCGCGACCACGCAGCGCGCGCCTTCCATGCTGCGCTCGACCGTGCGAGCCCGATCGAGCGGCAACGCCAGCAGACTGCGTTCGCCGCCCAGCCGGTCGCGCCAGAAATCCAGTTCGGTGTCGGCTCGACGGTCGCCGGCCCACTCACGCTGCCACAGCGCGAAATCCGCGTAATGCAGCGGCAACGGTTCGAGCGCGGTCTGCGCGCCAGTCGCGTACAACTGCGCGAATTCGCGGCCGAGCAGATCCATCGACCACGCATCGGTCACGATATGGTGCGCGGTGAATTGCAGCACATGCAGGTCGGCGGCCACCCGCGTCAGCACGACGCGCATCACCGGGCCGCGCTCCAGATCGAACGGCTCGCGCGCCTGCTCGCTGAGGCGCCGCTGAAGCAGCGTGTCGTCGTTCTCCGGCCCAGTCGATTCGCTTCCCGGAACAGCCTCGAAACGCCAATCGAAAAGGGCCTCGCCCGAATCGGCGGACGGCGCGGGCACGCCCATCTGAAACGGCACGCCCTGATCCTCGCCGAAGCGCGAACGCAGACTTTCATGCCGCACCGCAAGCCGCTCGAAAACGCCGCGCACGGCATCCGGGTCCAGTGCGCCGGCCATCCGCACCGCGCGCGACACGTTGTACGCCGAGCTCGACGGATCGAG
Source organism: Paraburkholderia bryophila (assembly GCF_003269035.1). Taxonomy (GTDB): domain Bacteria; phylum Pseudomonadota; class Gammaproteobacteria; order Burkholderiales; family Burkholderiaceae; genus Paraburkholderia; species Paraburkholderia bryophila. The sequence goes on from NZ_QLTK01000058.1 coordinate 2,400, forward strand.
CCGCCACATGAACCACAGCCGCTCCTGCGCATGTGACAGCGGCGCGCGCGCCGGGCGCGGCGACAACGCGACGATCGGCAACCGGTCGACCGGCAGCCCCTTGTCGGCCGCGCGCTGGCGGAACACCGCGCGCTTGTCCGCGGGTAACGCCGCGTACTGTTTAGCCAACCCCAGCATTTCATCCTGACGTGCGGAACTCACACTCATTACCTATTCCTTTGTTTGCCGATGCGCTCAGTCATCGAGCATGGACAGCAGATCCTTGAACTGACTGGCCGGGTTGTCTTCTTCATCGCGTTCGCGTTCGATCTCTTCGTCGAGCGCCAGTGCGATCTTGCGGACCGTGGCGAGCCGGAACAGTTGCGCCACGTCGACCGGACGACCGAACGACACCGCCATCGCGCTCGCCAGCCGGACTGCCAGCAGCGAATGACCGCCGAGCTCGAAGAAATCGTCGTCGATACCGACCTCGGCCACGCCGAGCGCAGGCGCCCACAACGCGCACAGCGTCTTTTCCGTCGCGGTGGCCGGCGGCGTGCGCGACGCCAAGGCGCCGGGTCCGCCCACGGCGTTCGCCATCGCGTGCAAGGCCTTGCGATCGAGCTTGCCGTTCGCCGTCAGCGGCATGGCGTCGATCCGCTCGATCGCGGACGGCGTCATATGCGCGGGCAACACCTGCGCGAGTTCCTGACGCAGTCGCGCCGTGTCGAACGCGCCATCGTGCCCGGCATGAGCGACGAAGAACGCGACCAGACGGCGCGCTTCACCCTCGCCCGCGAGCGCGACCGCCGCGTGCCGAACATCGGTGCCGCGCCCGAGCTGCGTCTCGATCTCTTCGATCTCGAGACGGTAGCCGCGGAACTTGATCTGCTGATCGAGCCGGCCGAGATAGTCGATGCCGCCGTCGAGCCGCGCTCGCACCAGGTCGCCGGTGCGATACAGGCGCGTGCCCGGCTCGCCGAGGGCATCAGGCACGAACCGCTCGGCGCTCAAGCCGCCTTGCCCCACGTAGCCGCGCGCCAGATTGGCTCCGCCGATGCACAACTCGCCGACGCCGCCGGCCGGCACGGCACGACCGGCCCGGTCGAGCACGCGCAGCACCGTATGGCCGACCGCTTCGCCGAGCGTGATCGGTGCATCGGCGCGAGCAATGTGCGCGACGCTCGACCAGATCGTCGTCTCGGTCGGGCCGTACATGTTCCAGAGCGCGACGCCGCGCGCGAGTAATTGCGCGGCGAGGTCCGGCGCGAGCGCTTCGCCGCCGCACAGCGCGACAAAACGTCGGCCTTGCGATGCACCTTGCCAGCCGCCTTCGAGCAGCACCCGCCAACCCATCGGCGTGGCCTGCATGACGGTCGCGCGGCTGTCGTCGAGCAGCGCCGCCAGACGCCGGCCGTCGGTCACCACGGCGCGCGGCGCGATCACCACGGTCGCGCCGGCGATCAGCGGCGCGTACAGTTCGAGCGCGAAAATATCGAACGAGACGGTCGTCACGCTCACCAGCGTGTCGTCCGCGCTGACGCCCGGGCGCTCGCTCATCGACGCCAGCAAGCGGGCAAGGCCGCCGTGCGTGACCGCGACGCCCTTCGGACGTCCTGTCGAACCCGACGTGTGGATCACGTAGGCGAGACGGTTTTCATCGAAGGTTGCGGTGACCGGCAGCGTGGTGTTGTGCTCGTCGTCGAGTTGGTTGTAGCACTCGTCGCGATTGTCGAGCGGGTCGTCGCACTCGTGGTCGCGCTGGTCGTCGAGTTGGTCGATCCGCACCAGCTTGCGGCCGGCGAACAATGCCTGGTGCAGTTGCGCGCAGGCTTCGTCGGCGACCACGACGCCGACCTGCGCGTCGTCGAGCATCGCGCCGAGTCGTGCGGCGGGATACGACGCGTCGAGCGGCACGTAAGCCGCGCCGCTCTTCAGCGTGCCGAGCAACGCGGCCGACAGACCCACCGAACGGTCGACGCACACCGCCACACAGGTGTCGTCTTTCACGCCGAGCCGCCGCAAGCGTTGCGCGATCCGGTTCGACCACGCCTCCAGTTGCGCGTAGCTCAACGTGGCGTCGCCGCTGACAACCGCCGTGCGAGCCGCCATCGCGCCGCTCGCATGCCGCGCGATGAGTTGATGGACCGGTGTGAACGGCGAGAGGTTGTGAGTGTCGTCGCGCGTGGCGTCGTGTGCGTCCCCGTCTACGCCGTCATGAATCGACATCGCCGGCGCTGAGCTCGACCCAAGCGCGATCGATGCAAGCAGCGGATCGCTTGCCTGCGTGAAACCATCGAGCAAGTCGACGAAATGACCCACGATCGCCGCGATATTGGCGGGGGCGAAACGCGCCGCACGCCATGCCCAATGCAGCGTGATCGCGCCGCGCGGCACGATGGTCAGCGTCAACGGATAGTGAGTGCGTTCGATCGAATCGAGCGCGCCGACATCGAACAGATCGTCGCTCGACGCGAGCGCGGCGTCGGCCGGATAGTTTTCGAACACCAGCAAGCTGTCGAACAACGCATCGCCCGAACGCGCCGACCAGCGCTGTATGTGCGCAAGCGGCGTCTGTTCGTGTTCACGCATCGCGCTGTTGATCTGCTGCAGGGCGGCGAGCCACACGGACAGAGGTTGTCCATCGGCGACGTCGGTCCACACCGGCAGCGTGTTGATGAACAGACCGAGCATGTCGTGCGCGCCGGCGAGATCGCCGGGACGCCCGGCCACCGTCACGCCGAACGCCACCTGTTCGCGATTGCCGTAACGCGACAGCAGAATCGCCCACGCACCCTGCATCAACGTATTCAATGTCACGCGATGCCGCTGCGCCACGTTACGCAGCCGCTCGCTGAGGCCGGCGTCGAGCGCCACTTCACGCGTACCGATGAGCTCCGGCGCCGGTTGCCCCTCGGCGCCGAACGCCGGCGTGCCGAGGCTGCCGGTCAGCAAGGCCGGTTCGTCGAGCAACGCGATCCGCTCCTGCCACCAGGCTTGCGAGGCAGTTTCGCGGTCTTCCGCCGCGAGCCATTCGAGGTAGTCGCGATAGCGCGCCGGTTCGCGCCGCGCCGACGCAACGCCGTGCCGTTGCGCGCGATATTCGTCGACGATCTCGCCGAGCAGCCGCGCACCGCTCCAGCCGTCGACGAGCGCGTGATGATGCGTGCGGATCAGATCGTGCGCGCCGTCCGGACGGCGGATCAGCGCGAGACGCATCAGCGGCGGCGACTTCATGTCGAAGCCGCGCGCCACGTCCGCCTCGCGCCACGCAAGCAGTCTGGCGTCGTACATGACAGGATCGAGAGACGACCAGTCGTAGTCGGCGAACGGCACGTCGATCTCGCGATGCACGACCTGTAGCATGTCCACTTCCGGCGAGACCATGAAGGCCGTGCGCAGAATATCGTGGCGCGCGGCGGCGATCTGCCAGGCGGCACGCAAGGCGGCCACGTCGAGCGGACCGCGCAGCGTCAGGCGCAACTGGTTCACGTAGATGCCCGAATTGGCGCCGAGCTGCGTGTGCAGAAGCAAGCCTTGCTGCACCTGCGTCGCCGGATAAATGTCGACGATAGCCGCGGGATCGAGATCCAGCGCGTCGAGCGCGGCTTGCGACATGCGGGCGAGCGGGAAGTCCGATGCATAGAGGCGCGTGGCAGGACGTTGCGCGCTCTCGATCATCGCGAGCAGGTTGTGCCGGAAGCCTGCTGCACACGCTTCGATTTCCTCTTGCGTGAGATGCGGCGTGCGGTAGCGCCAGTTGATCTGCAGTTCGCCACCGGCCACCAGCGCGTCGAGTTGCAACACCTTGATCTGCGCGTCCTGCAGGTCCGCTTGCACCGCTTCGCCGCCCGCTTCGTCGGCGAACGCGAAGCGCGATGAATCGGGCAGGCTCGCGTCGAACTGGCCGAGATAGTTGAAGCCGACCCGCGCGCGCGGCAGGCCCGCGAGGGCTTCGTGCACCGCCGGGTCGATAGCGCCACGCGCTTCCAGCAGCCCCCAGTGCAGCCCGCGCTGCGGCACGGCGGCGAGCGACGTGCGCACCGTGTGCAGCGTGTGCGTCGTGTCGGTCGCGGCTTCGAAGACCACTGGATAGCGCGTCGTGAACCAGCCAACCGTGCGCGTCAGATCGATGTCGTCGAGCACGTCCTCACGGCCGTGGCCTTCGAGTTCGATCAGCACGCGCGACTGGCCGCTGCGTTGCGACAGGGTTTGTGTGAGCGCGGCCAGCAGCAGCACCTCCGGCGTCAGGCCGGTGTTACGGGTGCTGTTGTAGAGCAGCGCCGAGGTGGTGGGTGCGTCAAGACGCAGCGTGTGGGTTTGCGTGGCTTGGGTTTGCGTCGCGTCGGTTTGCGTCTCACCGGTTTGTGTCACACCCGTTTGCGTCGCGTGGGTTTGCACCGCTTCCTGCGCCGCCGTCCGCAACGCCGGCCACGGCGTCACCCCCGTCAACCGCTGCTGCCACCAGCCCAGTTCCGCCAGCCGCTCGGCACGCATGCCGTACTCCTGCTGACGCACGCTCCACACGCTGAACGGCGTGCTGCGTGCGCCCATCCCGATCGCCTCGCCGCGCTCCGCCTGCTCATAGGCCTGCTGTAACTGCTCGAGCAGGATCCGCCACGACACCCCGTCGACCACCAGATGGTGGATCGCCAGCAGCACCCGCTGGCCATGACGGCCCACGTCCAGACACGCCGCCTTCAGCAGCGGACCGTTGCCCAGGTCCAGTTGCTGTTGCACCCGCGTGCAGGCGTCGTACAGCGCCTGTTCCCAGCCGTCGGCGTCGCCCACGCTGATCCGTTCGACCAGACTCGTGGCGGGCAGGGCAGCCGTGGCAGGCGTCAAATCCGCAGGCTCCGAAGCCTGCGCAGCACCCGATGCCTGCACCGGCACCTGCGCCGCCACCGGCACCACCCGCTGCGTCCAGCCCCCCGTCCCCGCTGCGCGCGCAAACCGCAACCGCAGCGCATCGTGCTGCGCCACCAGCGCCTGCAACGCACACTCCAGCACCGCCTCATCCAGCTTCCCGCGCACACGCAGCAGCACCGCCTGATTCCAGTGCGACGGCGCCTGCGCGAACCGTTCGAAGAACCACTGCTGGATCGGCGTCAGCGGCACCGCCTCATGCACTTCAGCCTGCCCCGCCCGCGTCCCTTCAGCTTCACCCGACTCCGCCAGCGCCATCGCCACGCGCGCCTGCGCCTCGATCGTCGGATGATCGAACACCTGCTTGGGCGTCAGCTTCAGCCCCATCTGTCGCGCCTTCGCGATCAGTTGCAGGCTCACGATCGAATCGCCCCCCGCCTCGAAGAAGTTCTGCGTCACGCCAAGCTGCTGCGCCTCCCGTCCCAGCACCGCCGCCCAGATGTCGCGCAACTGCGTCTCACGCTCATTGCGCGGGGCCACCGTCTGCACCTCCTGATCCTCGCGCGGCGCCGGCAACGCGCCCCGGTCCAGCTTGCCGTTGGCCATCACCGGCAACTGCGCCAGCTTCATCCAGCCGCCTGGCACCATGTACCCCGGCAGACGCGCCTGCAACGCCGCCTGCAGCTCGCCCGCCTGCGCCTCGCCCACCCAGTACGCCACCAGCCGCCGACGCTC
>NZ_QLTK01000059.1 GCF_003269035.1 Paraburkholderia bryophila
GCTTAGGTTGACGGATCTGGCCGGTTGCGGCACGGCGCGGTTGCCGACCGGCCCGGGTCGAGGGATGTATGCGCAGGCTCCCAGAAGTAGTGCTGTCCCGGTTAGCGCGGTCGCGATAATCTTCTTTTGCATGGTTGGATTGTCCTTTCAAGGGCGGCGTGGGCAATATACTAATCGCCTGGAAAGAAATGACATGCCAAGAAATCAATTCGACGCCCACGGAAGGCAAGCGTAGGCCGATTTCAATGGTCTCCGTCCGCCGCTGGTCGCCCGCGTTCGCCTCTGATCGACCCAAGCCAGCCAGAGCGATCCAACCAATAGTTCCCGCTTCGCAGGATACCGTGACCTGACTGTTGAATCGGGTTTTCAAGCTCCCTAGCTGGAACGTGCCATAGTAAGTCGTGACCGTGTAGTTGCCTTCGTACACGGCAAGTTGACAACCATGGACCAGTCAGACGCACGAGACCGAAGTGCCCGTCGAGGTGTGAGAATGGATAACTCCCGCCCCCCGAACGTCGAACCTTGTACTTGTTGCGCACTCAGGCCCGGAGCGAGCATTGACTACTGCGGTCTAGTTGCGCCCGACGCGCTCTGTGCGGCGGCGGCCTTTTCCTTTTTCACGGCCTCATGATGGCCGACCGCACAGCCGAGGGCAGCGCCCGCGACGGCATGATGGCCTGCTACGTGGCCCGCCACGCCTCCTACGACCGCGCCTTTGAGGCAACCCTTGCCATACGCGGCAGATACCGAGATTAAAACAGGAATGATAGTGAGCAGGGCAAAAATGGCCTTACGTGTTTTCATTGACAATCCTCTTTGATCATTAGACATGCTGTCCCAACCCTCTATCGTCAGTCAGTGTCCGGTTTCCTCAACGGTTGACGAACCTAACGCGCGGCTCGTGCGTTGCCCGATCAGGCCTGCCACCGCCGAGGCGATTGCGCCCAGCAGCAGAACGACGACTGCGGTCCACGCAACCCGGCTCACGCCGGCCGATGCCGCGTCGCCTGCCTCACGGGCCTTTTGTTCGCCCGTCTGCTTCAGTTCGCGCAACTGCTGCAGGGCCTGGTTGTAAGTCTGCTCATAGTTATCGGCGATCTGTTCGGCTTCCTGCCGCGATTTTCCTGTGCGAGCAACGATAATGTTCACGAGCGCGTCTCGGTCGGCCGCGTCCATCGCGGGCTGGGCTTTCTCTTTCAGACGCGCGAAAAAATCCTTCAGATCAGGGCCGGACGACTGCGGGTTGGCCGCAGCGTTGCTGGCGGTCGAGGCGGCATCCGCAGTTGCGGAACTGGCGGCCGAAGCGAGTTGTGAAGGCGCGAGCGCGGACTTGCCCGACTGGCTCAACAGGGTCTCCAGGTTCGCCTCGACGTCGTCGATATCTGGCGAAATGCCATTCCTGCGCAGCGCTGCCTTGGCGCCCGATGCGACCGTCGGCGCTACGGCGGCGATTCCCTGACCGGCAAGCGACAGGCCCTGACCCGCGACGCCGGACACGGCGCCGATTGCGCTGCCAGCCACGCTCGACACCAGATAAGCGGTGGTGAGGGTAGTCAACGACCAGCACAGAAAGCCGTGCAGCGCACCTTTACCCGGCGCGGAGCGGCCGGCGAAAAATCCGCCTGCCATCAGCGCCAGCAGCGTCGAGACGGCGACCCAGATGCTGGCGGCCGTACCGAATCCGCTGAACGGATTGCGGTTGCCGAGCGGATCGAAGGCACTCGCACCGATCGCGGTGCCGAGCACGGCGAGAAACAGATAAGTGGTCATCGCAATGACGAAACCGACGAACACCGCGCCCCATGACAGGCGCGCCGGAACCAGGCGGACGGGTTGGTGGATCGAATCAAACGGGTTCATCAGAAAGCTCCATGAAGAGTCGTGTGGATGGAAGGCGCCTGCCTGCGCGTTCAGCGCTTCAGGCGGGTGACCTTCGTGCCTTCGAGCGAGATACCGGCCATCAATCCGGCGTTGGTCAGTACGAAGACCTCGATCGGACTGGTGGCGCTCGAGGTGTCGAGATCACCGTTCGCGCCGACCTTGAGCACCGCCACCGTCGCATCCGCGCCGACCGCCCAGCCGTCCAGGCGCTGGAACCGGACGAGCGAGTCCTCGGTCAGGAAGGCGAATATCAGGGCTTTAGACTGCGCACCGATCTGCGGGCCAAAGGAGCCGCCAGCGGTGCTGTAGTAACCCTCGGTGCGTCCGCCGACGCGCAATGCGCCTTCGCCGTACTGCGCGCCCACGAGGAAGCCCGCCGAGACGACGGACGGAAACACCAGCACGCCGTGCGCTATGCCGATAAGCTCTCGCGAGCCTTTCACCGTTGCATAAAACCGCTCGAGTGTCGCGTTGACGTCGGCGTTGATCGCCCGATCATGGTCGGCGACCGACGCTGCGGTGTGCGCCCCCGACGGTCCGGTCGTCGTGCAGGCGCCGAGGCAAAGCGAGCCGATAGCGGCGCCGCCTGCTGCAATAAACTGTCTTCTGCTCGGTCTGAACATTTTTTTCTCCCCAGGATGGCATCAGGTTGAAGCGGAAACGATGCACAGTGTAGGCAGGGGGAGGGCGATGGCGGATGATGCATTCGCACCCAGGCGCCTGGTGCGAATGCCACGGTGGCGCAGGCTTTGCAGTGCGATGAAGCTGGTGTCAAACTCCAGTTGACCGACCGTTGCCGTGTGGGCGCGGCGGGCGCCTGGATGAAATGGGAGAAACGAAGATGAGCGATGCCCTTGACGATCGTGAGACCGAGGCACAGGCACTGAACGACGATAAGGTCTTGCGCAGGCAGACCGACCGCAAGCAATTGCATCAGATCATCAGCGGCTTGACCGAAGGCGTCATCCTGGTGGAGCCGGATCAGACGATCGTGTGGGCCAATCAGGCCGCACTCGAGATGCACGGCGCAGAAGAGCTGGCCCAGCTGGGCGCGAATGTCGACGAGTATCGCGAACGGTTCCGGCTGCGCTACCGCAATAACCACCCCGTACAGCCGGGCAGCTATCCGATCGACCGGGTGATCGCGGGGGAAAGCTTCAGTGACGTCATCGTCGAAGTCAGCCGGACCGATGATGAAGAGGCGCATTGGGTTCACCGCATTCGCAGCCTCGTGCTGACCAACGCGAACGATGAACCGGATTGCCTCGCGCTGATTCTCCACGATGCGAGCGACTGGGCGAGCGCCGAACAGCGCTTCGAGCGAACGTTCAACGCCAATCCCGCTCCTGCGCTGATTTGCCGGTTGCAGGATCAACGCTATATCAAGGTCAACCAGGGTTTTCTGGAGATGACCGGGTATGTGCGTGAAGACGTCATCGGCCGATCGGTGTTTGAACTCGACGTGTTCGAGGCCGCCGAGCGGCGCGAGCTTGCAATCGAGCGTTTGAGCGAGGGCGCGACCATCCCGCAGATGGAGGCCGTGCTGAAATTGCCGGAGGGCATCACGAAGTTTGTCGTGGTTGCCGGGCAGCCGATCGAAATCGGAGACGAGGCCTGCATGCTGTTCACCTTCATGGATCTGGAGCCGCGCAAGCGCGCAGAGACGGCGCTCAAGCAGAGCGAGGAACGCTTTGAGCGCTCGTTTCGCATGAACCCGATACCGACGGTGCTCTACGCGGCGGACGGCGGCATGACGCTCGATATCAACGATGCGTTCACCACCACAACGGGGTTCGGCACCGAGCAGATCGTGGGCAAACGTATCGATGAAGTGGAATTGTGGGTTGATGACGCGGGCACGAAGATCGCCGATCTGCTGCAAAAGTCCGGCAGTCTGCGCAGCGTCGAATTCCGGATTCGCGCCGAAGACGGCAGCGTGCTCGACTGTCTCGTCTCGGCGGAGCCCGTGACGATTCACGGCACGGAATGCGTCCTGATGGCGATACTGGACATCACGGATCGCAAGCGTTCGGAAATGGAGTTGGTGTCTGCGATCGAGACGGTCATGCAGGATGCTTCGTGGTTCAGCCGGACACTGATCGAGAAGCTCGCCAATGTCCGCCGTGCGAACGCGCCCGACGCTGGCGCTCACCTGTCGGATTTGACCGCACGCGAATGCGATGTGTTCGAGCAATTGTGCAAAGGACTCTCGGATAAGGACATCGCGAAAGCGTTGGGGCTGTCGCCCGCCACGGTGCGCAACCACGTGGCCACCATCTACGCGAAGCTCGACGTGCATAGTCGCGCGGAGGCGATTGTGTGGGCGCAAAGCCGCGGGCATTTCGGCAAGGCGGCTGCGGCGCGTCAGACCACGAGTTCCGCGCGGCGGGGGAAGGGCAAGTGACGCGGCTCGCTGGCGTGGCAAATGCACTGGGTCGGATGATGCATTCGCTTCTGGTTCGCGGTGCCCGATATGGCGATACTGGCTTCACTCCGAAGCGAGTTCCGCGACGGATGCAGATGACCCATCTTTAACCTGGAGGTAATCATGGACAAGAACCGTATCGAAGGCGCTGCCAAGCAGGTGAAGGGATCGATCAAGGAAGCGATCGGTAAAGTAACGGGGGACCGCACGACCCAGGCGGAAGGGATTGCCGAGAAAACGGCCGGCAAGGTCCAGGCGAATGTCGGCAAGGCGGCCGACACCGTCAAGGACAAGCTGAAGAAGTGACGCGGCTCCGACCGTCTCGCCTTGCCCTACCACTTTGGTTAAGGCGTTTAGCGGTCAGGCGGGCTAATGGCTTGCCCCACGGTTACTGCGGGCTCAACGTCTGCAGTAACCGCGGCATGAAGAGTTTGACGGCGGTGTGTCGAGTATGTGATTCGCCCGGAGGCCGGGCAGCCTGAGCAGGCGCACTGAATTGGCGAACTGTTATCGCTCCGCCGCATCGTTCGCAGCGATAGCCGATAAAAACGTGAAAGAGGCGGAGTGTTCCGGCTTCCCGTCACCAGGCGTCCTATGGATGCGCGGTAATCGAGCTCTTTATCCAGTATTTTCCAGCCCGAAACGGGCATCATGCAGCAGCGGCACCACACTCGCTTCCCGCAATAAAAAGATTTGATGGAAGACCGGATCTGTGGCGGTGTTCGCGTATGCTGGTTTATGAGGGTGACCCGTTCAGTCGTTATGTAAAAGTTCGGCGACCGCGCTCAGGAACACGACCGCTTCAGCCGGCTTTCTCACATAGCCTTGCCAGTTCCTTTTTTTCCCCTCAGAAAGTTGGGAAGACGTGTGGACGAGGATCGGCACGTTCGCAAATTCCGGCTTCCTTTTAAGTCGCGTACATAGCTCGCCACCATCAATGTGGGGCATCATCCAGTCGGTGACAACGAGGTCGACGCGGCAGGATTCCACCCGCGCCAGTGCTTCGACGCCGTTGCTGGCGCAGACAACCGCATAGCCTTCCATTTCGAGGATGAGACGCCACGCGGCAAGGATTTCCGGTTCATCGTCAACCAGCAGAATGGTGTGCATGATAGCGTTGATTTCATTACGTTTCTTATCGCGAAAGCATGGTTGAGCAAAAATTGTTCCAGAGTTTTCCATTGAGCGACAGCGTTTCGCGAGTCGTCCGCGATGATGGTTCGACACCAAAAACTGCGGCGGAGCGGCACTGCTGCGGCTCAGATCGATTTCGGTAGAAGGCGCGTTATTTCGCGGCGCGTATCGACCCGATCTCTTTCTGTTGGGAGCGAACATATTCCTGTTGTAAAAACTCCCTTTCCAGATGCCGATCATGACCGACATGCATGCGCAGCCCGCTGCGCAGATTCGCCGATTTCCTTCGTGCGGAACGAGTCCGTCTGACCGAGCACTGGATGAAGGCAGTTTTCGGCGATGTCGATCTCGTTGAAGCAGACAAGCTCACCTGTCAGCAACTCGCCAATCATCTACCAGATATTCTGGAGGGACTCTGCGCGACACTCGAAGTCGAAGACCTTGAGCGTATCGAGCCGGTGATCGAGCGCGATGCCATAAAACACGCGATGGTCCGCTGGCGGCCGGGTTACCGTATCGAGGAACTTGTGCGCGAACTGGATCTGTTTCATCAGACGCTCGCCGATGCGCTCGAGGAATTCGCAGGCAGCAATAGCGAGTTTAGACGCCGCCATGAAGCCCGGGCACGGCGTAGGGTTGCCGAGACACTTAGCATGGTCACGCTCACGTCAATCCGGGAAGTGGTCAGCGAACGGGATCAAAAGATCGATGACTATACGGGCAAGCATGAGCGCGCGAACCATGAACTGACGCTGAAGCAGCGACTGGTCAACGATCTTTACGAATCCCGGATGCGGATCACCCGCAGCGTCGTCCACGACCTGCGCAATTTTCTGAACGCATTTTCACTAGCGCCGCAAATGATTGCACGCGCACCGGCGAGAGCCGATGCCGCCCTTGCGCTGGCAAACCGACAGGCCACCGACATGAAGGCGCTCGTCGATCAGATGGTCGAGTACTCGGTTGTGCTCGGCGACAACACGCCTTTGACATTCGAAAGGGTTGACCTGAGGGAGCTTTATGACGAGCTCGTCGACGCCTCGCGCCCGGCAATCGAGATCAAAGGACTTTGCTTTCACGCGTCGTTCGACCCGTCGCTATTCACCGTAACGTCGAATCGTCTCAGACTGAAGCAGATCGCCGTCAACCTGCTGTCAAACGCGACAAAGTACACGATGGAGGAGGAAATTGGACTGGCTCTCGATGCGGTTGGCCCGGACCGTTGGTCGATTCGTGTTTCGGATACTGGCTTAGGCATCGCGCCTGCCGACGCAGATCGCGTGTTCGATGAGTTCGAGCGCGCCGCAGGCGCGGACATTCCCGGCACGGGCTTGGGTCTCGCCATCGTCAAGGAGCTCAGCCGGCTGTTGAACGGGCGGATTGATTTCGCATCACGCGAAGGGGCGAGGCCCGCGTTTGAAATATGCTTCCCGCTCACGCGTACGTAACGGCATTGTCTTCAGACATCGGGGCTGTAGGCAACGTTATCGCACAAATTGAAGTAGCTGCATTCACTTCTGTATAGGAACTTGAGGCCAGTACTTAAGCTGGTCAAAAAATCGACATCTACGCAGCCCGAAGCGGGCCAGCCGAGAAAGCGACCCTCGCCAGAAGCGCAGGTAAGGGGTTCTTTTAAATCACGCGCCTGTGAACCGCCCCGGATTTGGTGGAGGCTCCAACTCTTGAGAAAATGGAGCCATGAACAAGTCGAACAAATTTTCTGCTGAAGTCCGGGAACGTGCC
>NZ_QLTK01000060.1 GCF_003269035.1 Paraburkholderia bryophila
TGAACCAGTTTGCTATCCTGTTTGGCGAGCGCTTCACGCTCGCACGTGGCTAGAAATCTTTAAACCGCCTCGCACACAAAAATGCGGACAGGTTCGCGTGCGCTGTACGAAAGTGCTCGCGCACAAAACCCGGCACGCTGGTCAGGCGCCATCCGCAACTGGCACCTGACGGACGCGGTCTATCTGAATCCGGAGCGAACCCAGGCCTCAGCCGAAATGTATAGGCAGGCCGCGTAACGGTTCAGGCGACAACTACCTTGACACACACCGCATGCAAAGAAAAGTAGGTGCCCCCCCGCACAGGGGGATCGCCAATAGACCACTAACAAAGCAAGGAAAGGCCAACCCCAAAATAAACCACCACACAGTCACCAACCCCTACCAAAGCGAAACAAAAAAATGCCCCAATCAAAATTCCTACCAACAGTACTGTTATCAATAACAATCACCGCAACCGCGCACCCCACCGACCAATACATAAAACTAGAAAAAATCCAAAACACCCGCGACCTCGGCGGCATAGAAACCGCAGACGGCCATCAAATAACCCCCCACCGCCTCTACCGAAGCGGCAACCCATCCCAAGCCTCGCAGCAGGACATAAAAACCCTCCAGGCAATGCACCTCGACGCAATAATAGACTTCCGCGCCGCAAGCGAAAAACAGCCAAACGAAAAAGCCTTCGCAGATCAATTCCCCTGGCAATCCGACCCAGTCCTCGCCGGCAACCTGTCGCCCTCAGCCATCATCCCGCTTCTCAAGCGCTCCACCCCCGAGCAAATGCACGACTTCATGCTCAACCTCTACCGCCAGTTCCCAAGCAACTACCAACCCCAATTCGCCCACTTCCTGAAACTCGCCGAAGACAACAAAACCATTCTCTACCACTGCACCGCAGGCAAGGACCGCACCGGCTTCGCCACGGTCCTGCTGCTATCGGCACTCGGCGTAGACCGCCCCACCACCATCGCCAACTACCTCGAATCAAACCGCTACAACGCAGCAGGCAACGCGCAAGCCACCCAGCAACTGCAAAAACTCGGCATCGCCCCCGACGTCGTCGCGCCACTGCTCACGGTCGATCCCGACTACATCGGTGCGTCCATGCAGGTCATCGACCAGCAATACGGCGGCATGCAGCACTACCTCGTCGACGTGCTCCACGTCGACATTGCGAAGATCCGCGCCAATTACCTCACCGCACCCGCGCAACCGTCATGAACTGAATCCTCGAAATGAAAAAGGCGGTGCATGCACACCGCCCTTCATTCGATCATCAAGCTTCGAACACATGCCGTAATGGCGGCGGCGCACCGCCCTCGCGCACCTTGATCTCCACCACCTTGCGCGCCGTGCTCGACGGACGCACATCCGCCGCATCCAGATAGAACTGCGAATACCAGTCGCGCATCTGATACAACGGCCCATCGCCTTCACACAGCAATGGATTGTCGATCCGTGTTTTCGTGTCCCAGATCGCGACGTCCTCGTAGAACGCGGCCTGCGCCTGCTTCGCGTACGCGCGCGCAATTTCCATGTTCTGCTCGTCGGAGAGCCCTGGCACCTTCTTCACCATCACGCCGTAACGCAGCTCGAAACTGTTCATGTCGATCGGCACGTGACAGTTCAGCAGGATCGAATGAATCGGATGCCCACCGCTCTGCCCCGTCATTTCGGTGATGTGATACGCGGGGCCGAAATACGTGGACAGCGCAATCAGTTCGTCGTCGCCCAGGCGCTCGCTGCGTCCTACCAGCAGTTGCGTCGCCTTGTGGCCTTCGAACAGATTGGCGAAGTAATCGACCGGCGCGCCGTGCACGGTCGAAAAGTGCGCCATGTCGGAAATGTTATCCACCAGCTCGCGACAGTTCGTGCCGATCTCCATCCGGTCCACCACCCAGGCGGACCAGTCGTCGGAAAAGCAGGCCTCGATACGCGGAATCGTCACGGCCTCGTCCGGCGGATTGCCTTCCGGGTCGTGCCAGACGAACAGCAACTGGTTCTGCTCGCAGGTCTGCCAGGTGCCGATCTTCGCCTTCGGCGGAATTCGTTTGCAATAGGGAATCGACTGGCAATTGCCGTCGCCGTCCCACTGCCAGCCGTGAAACGGACAGACCAGCGTGTCGCCGTCCACGCGGCCGGCGCTTAGATCACCGCCCATGTGCGGGCAAAATCCGTCGACCACGTTGACGCGGCCGCGCGAATCCATGAACGCCGCGAGACGCCGGCCGAAAATATTCAGCGTGTGCGGCTTGCCGTCCTTGTAGTCGCTCGCGAGACCCAGGCAATGCCAGCCGCGCGCATAACGCTGCACGAGCGGTTGCGCTTCGATTTTGTAGGGACGTGCGGACATCTCTTATCTCCTCCGATGGAAAAGGCGGCGCCACCAGCCCGCCGCCGTCATAGGTCTGTCTGGATAGCGCGCGGACTCGCGCGCTTACGCCTGACGATAAGCGCCGCAATCGCTTCGTTCATCGTCTCGACGGACTAGGTATTTCAGCTAGCGCCGGTCGTCGCACGCACCGCACCTCACCTCCAGGTCCGCAGCGCATTTGCCGCTATCGGGCTCGCGCGGAAAGGCGCTGCCAAGCCCGAAAAACCCTTAGCGCGCCGGGTTGCCATGTTCCAGCGCGGCAGGTTCCGCCGCCTTGACTGATGCGGCGGCGACTCGCGCACCATCGTCGGCCGACGCACCGGTTCTCCCCACCTGCCTCGCACGCCGCTCCGCATGCTCGACACCGAGCCAGGCCGCCAGCGCCGGCAGCAGGAACACCGCGCCGAACAGATTGACGAGGAACATGAACGCGAGCAGCACGCCCATGTCCACCTGGAACTTCAGCGCGGAAAACGCCCACGTGCCCACGCCGATAAACATCGTCACCGCCGTAAACAACGCGGCGGTGCCGCGTTGGCGCATCGCGGCCGCGAATGCCTCCGGCAATCTCGCGCCGCCACGCACCTCGTGCTGCAATCGCTCGTAAAGGTAGATGCCGTAATCGACACCCACGCCGACGCCCAGCGTAATCACCGGCAACGTGGCGACCTTGAGGCCGATGCCAAGCCACGCCATCACCGCGTTGCACAGAATCGACACCACCGTCAGCGGCACCACGATGCACAACACCGCGCGCCACGAACGGAAGGTCACGACGCACAGCAGCGCAATCGCGCCGAAGATCGACAGCAGCATCGCCACTTCGGCATCGGCCACGGCCTCGTTGGTCGCGGCCATCACGCCGACGTTGCCGCCGCCGAGCCGGAATGCCACGTTCGGCGTGTGATCTTCGGCGGCCAGCCGCTTGATCTCGTCGACAATGTGCGCGATCGTTTTGCCTTCGTGATTCGTGGTGTAAATCAATACCTGAATCACCTGGCAGTTCTCGGTGTTCATACCGTTGTCGGGATCGAATGCGTTGGCACCCTGGGTCAGGCCGTCGCTGGAACGCGGCAAGGCACCCCAGCGCGGGTTGCCTTCGTTGAATGCGGCAATCGAAATCTTCGCCAGCGAGGGCACGCTCACCACCGATTGCACGCCCGCCACGCCGCGCATCTCCATTTCGAAACGCTCTATCGCGCTCATCACCGGATAGTGCAGACAGGCGTCGTCGAAGCCGGTCGTCTCGACGAACACCGAGAGCGCGTCGACGCCAATATCGTATTGACTCGTGATCCGCGCGTTGTCGAGGTTGTAGCGCGAGTTGGCGCGTAATTCCGGCGCGCCGGAGCCGATATCGCCAATCTGCAGATCGCGCGACGCCTTCGCGCCGAAGCCGAGCAGCACCAGCGCGACGACGAACACGCCAAGCGCCGGCGCGGGTCGCGCGAACGTCGCGAAGCGCGTCCACAGACGGCTGCCGCCGGCCGCAGCGCGGGCCTGCGCGCGCGCCAGCGTGGTTTTCTCGAGCCGTGTGTACGACAGCAAAATCGGCAGAAACACTTTGTTGGTGACGATCATCAGCAACACGCCGAGGCACGCGGTCACGCCCAGTTCGCGCACGATCTCGATCTGGATGCGCATGATCACCATGAAACCCAGCGCATTGGTCAGCAACGCGACGGTGCCCGGCACGAACAGCTTGCGAAACGCGTCGCGCGCGGCCTCCACGGACGGCATGCCGGTCACCAGTGCCTGCTTCCACGCATTCGTCATCTGCACGGCGTGCGAGACGCCGATCGAAAAGATCAGGAACGGTACGAGGATCGACATCGGGTCGATGCCGAGTCCGAGCATCGGCAGTGCGCCGAGCAACCACACCACCGGGAGCAACGCGATGAACAGTGCGAGCACGGTCGTCTTCATCGAGCGCGTGTAGAGCAACAGCAAAGCGGCGGTAATCACGAACGCCAGGGCGAAAAAGCCGATCACGCCGCTAATGCCCGACTCGACATCGCCGACGAGTTTCGCAAAGCCGATGATGTCGACCTCGACATACTGATTCGAATAGCGCGCGCGAATCTGCTCGAGTTGCCGCGCGACCGCGCCGTAGTCGAGATGCTTGCCGGTGGTCGGATCGGTCTCGCGCAACTCCGCGCGGATCAGCGCGGAATGCAGATCGTTGCCGACCAGACGGCCGATCTGCCCCGAACGCGCGACGTTGCGGCGCACGGTGGCCAGATCTTCAGGATTCGCGCTGCTGAACTGGCCGGGCACCACCACGTCGCCGCGAAAGCCGGCTTCGGTGACTTCCGTGTAGCGCACGTTCGGCGTGAACAGTGAGAACACCCGCGAGCGATTCACACCGGGAATGAAAAACACGTCATCGGTCGCGTGACGCAGGTCGTCCATGAACGCCTGGTTGTAGATGTCGCCGTGACCTTTCCAGCGCAGGCTCACGAGGATCGTGTTGGCGCCGGGAAAAGCGCTCGCGTAGCGATTGAACACCTGCATGTACGGGTGCTGCATCGGGATCATCTTGTTGAACCCGGGATCGAGCCGCAAACGCGTCGCGGAACAACCTAGCGCGACGGTCAGCGCAAGGCATAGCGTCAGCAGAATGCGACGGTGCCGCATGATTGTATCGGCGCAACGTTCGACGAAGCGTGACAGGCGCGACGGAGCGCGCGACGAAGCAGGACTGGACGGAGCATTCATGAGGCTTCTCACGGCAAGGCAACGGGATGCCCCGCGAACGCGGCCTTGATACGGCGGTCGAACGCGCGGCGAAAGATCGTCTGGCGACTGGCTGGCAGGGGCGCGGCGTCAAGAAGACGGTGCGCCGGCCGCCGCATGGGGCGCACCCGGCGGTGACTTCGGCAACGTCGGCAACACCGGCAGCAGCGACACACCTGCTTCGCCACCCAGCGCCAGCTCGCCATGCCCCACATCGACCACGGCGGCCAGACTCTGCACGCCGCCGACCTTGCGCACCGCGTAAGTCAGACCGTCGTCGCGCGACGTGACGATCGCGCCGCCCTGTCCGACCAGCACCAGTTCGCCATCGGCCAGTTGAACCGCACCGAAATACGAGGTGCCCAAGTGGCTATCCACGTGCGTCCACGTCTCGCCTCGATCGGTGCTGCGCAGTACGTTGCCGCGCATGCCATACGCGAGCCAGTCGCCATCGGCCAGTCTCAGCACGCCGAATAGCGAGCCCTGATACGGCACCGGGCGCTTTTCCCACGTTGCGCCGCGATCGGTGGAGCGCAGCAGCGTGCCGGTTTCGCCGGCGATGATCAGGGTGCCGCTAGCGTCGCCGGCAATCGCGTTCAGGTGGCGGTCGTCGGCGGGCGTTTTTTGCTGGACCCAGGTTGCGCCCGCATCGTGCGAGACGAACAACTGGCCGAAGCTGCCGGTCGCGAATACGAGACCGTCCGCATTACCCCACACCGACAGCAGCGGGTCCGAATGCTTGTGGTCGAACTGCACCTCGCTCCAGTGCGCGCCGCCGTCGACGCTGCGCAAGATCCAACCGTCGTGGCCAACCGCGATGCCGACCTGCGGCGAAATGAAGAACACCTGGGTGAGCGCCGACGCTTCATCGGTCGCGACCGTGGCTTGCCGCCACGAAGCGCCGCTGTCGTCGCTGAGCAGGATCACGCCGCGCTCGCCGACCGCGACGAGTCGCGCACCGGCCTTCGCGAGGCCATTGATCTGCAGACGATCGGCCTGAATGGCCGTGGCCGCGAACGCCGGTAGTGGACGCGGCGAGAACGCGAACAGCGCCGCGCCGAGCACGGCTGCCGACAGCAGCAAGCCGGGTAATGTCGTTTTCATTTGTCTTGTCTCCTGTCGACCAGAGTTGGCGCTTTAGCGCCTTACTCTGGTCCCATGCAAAGCACGACCAGAGTTGGCACTTCAGCGCCTTACTCTGGTCCCATGCAAGGCTCCGATCCGCGATCTACGCCGCTGTTTCGAAGAGCGCCGCCGCACCCATGCCACCACCAATGCACATGGTCACCACGACATAGCGCACGCCGCGCCGCCGTGCTTCGAGCAAACCGTGCATCGTCATGCGCGTGCCCGACATCCCGAACGGATGCCCCACCGCAATCGCGCCGCCGTTCACATTCAGGCGATCCTGCGCAATGCCCAGTCGATCGCGGCAATAGATCACCTGGCACGCGAACGCTTCGTTCATTTCCCACAGACCGATGTCGTTCACCGTCAGCCTATGCCGCGCCAACAGTTTGGGCACTGCGAGCGCCGGGCCAATGCCCATTTCGTCCGCGTCGCAACCGGCCACCGCGAGGCCGCGAAAAATCCCGAGCGGCGCGAGCCCGCGCTGCTTCGCTTGCGCCGCGCTCATCACGACCACCGCCGCCGCGCCGTCGGACAATTGCGACGCGTTGCCCGCCGTGATGAACTCGCCTTGCGCGACCGCTTCGCCGCCGCTCCAGACCGGCTTCAGCGCGGCCAGACTCGCGGCCGTGGTATCGGCGCGGTTGCATTCGTCGCGGGTAGCGCGCACGCTTTCGCTGCCCGTCTGCTTGCCTTCGAGCTTGTGTGAAAACGCGCTGATCGCCTAAACTGGATTAACTCATTCAGCATGGGTGACCGGATGAAGCGATTCATAGAAGGTGAAGATCGC
>NZ_QLTK01000061.1 GCF_003269035.1 Paraburkholderia bryophila
CGAACTGATGCTGTCGCTGGCGCGACGCATCGTTGATCGGCGCGTGCTGCATCTGATCCAGATGTGGCTGGAATGCCCCGCGGAAGAAACCGATAAGCTGAACCGTACGCTGCGCGGCTGGGCGAACTACTTCAAGGTAGGCTCGGACAGACGCGCGTATCGGGCGCTCGACAACTACACGGCTACGCGGTTGCGTCGGTGGTTGCGCAACAAGTACAAGGTTCGACGTTCGAGGGGCGGGAGTTATCCATCCTCACACCTCTACGGGCACTTCGGTCTCGTGCGTCTGACTGGTCCATGGTTGTGAACCTGCCGTGTACGAAGGCGTGATGTTATGTCCGAGAGCCGGATGCGGGAGATCTGCATGTCCGGTTCGATGAGCGGGATGTGGAAACGGGGTTAGGGCGAGGTTACTCGGGCACCGCCAGACGAAAGAGGCGGCAACAGACAAACCGAACCTACTGCTACCGCGCCACATCTCGACTCTACCGATCACGGTCTTTCGTGCAACACCGAGGCGCCGGGGGCGAGCGGATTGCCCGGCTCGGTGCTTGAGGCGTTTTGCGCTTATATCGCACCCATCGCCGGCACGTCACGTCACGATACCCCTCGCGTGCCCGACTTCAGAAAAGTGTCGTCTGGCGATGGTCACGCTTGGGCGGTCGCGACGGTTTCGCGCTTCGGGCCCTACGCGCAGACGTACGCCTGGCCGCCACTCGCCGCAAATGCGCAATCAGATGCACAGCATTCCCGCCCACAACAAGTGTCAGGAGGAAATGGCCCGTCTCTCCAGGCGCACTCGCACCGTGCGCGCGCAGTGACGGATGCAGCGCATGCCGTCGCGCGCGGGCGATCAGTTGTGCCCGGCTCATCCCCGGCTAGCAGTCCGCGACAAGCCGTTTGATCGCCTCGTGCAACGCTTCTGGCGCAACGTCCGATGGAAGCGCTAGGGCGACAAGTTCAAAGGTATCAGCCATACCCGAGATCCGAAGACTGTTTCAACAGATTGCGCCGCCGGGGCCCGACCGCACGGGTCCAACCGCGCCCTGACCGACACCCACGAGAACATGCGCCGCGCCCGCGCGTTGATGCCACCGGACCGGCGCTGGGATGCCCGCCAGTTCTTCTCTGCATACACCCCTGCGGCACCGAGGCATCGCCCGAGGTCCAGCAGCGCGCTGCGGATTGACCTGCTCACACCTCTGCCATGCAACGCCTGGTCGAGCCGGTCCAACCGTTCCATCAGCCCTTCGTTTCCCGTTCCCGGCTCATTCACCTGCTGCTTCATCAGCCCGCTCTCCGTTCCTGGTCAGCCGTCTGTTGCCCTGACTGTTCACCATTGTCGTTCAGGTCCAGCGAAATCTGCTTTGTCCTGCGCATACCTGAGCACCGGATCCGGTGACGGGCCACCTGCGCCCGTCGCGCACGAGTCTCATTGATCGCAGAGCAGATCCCCGAACAGATCCGGTGTCGCGCCGGGCTGCTGCACTGACAGGCCTCCTTCGCGCACCTGGACCATCACATGGTCAGGCAGCCATCGCTTTTCCATGGCCTCGATGCCGCTCTCGATCATCTGCTTGAGGAAAAACGACTGGCTCCGTCCCGTGACTTCGGTCAGCAACCTGAGGCGCTGCTCGAGCGCCAGCTCGACGCGCACACCGATCACCCGTGATCCGATCCCTGGACTTCTTCCCAAAACTCCATCTCCTCGCTGTCGCTGTGTTCGATACCGTCTGTCGCACGCCGTGCACGGTGCGTCACGCGCCGGCGCATCCGCGCGCTGTTGTACCACAGACGGCCGGGGACAGGCGAGGTCTCCCGCGGCAGGCCCTGTGCCTGCCGTTTTCGATAGCAATCCAGGGGGGGCATGGTTCCAGAAAAACGCATCGCAAAACAGCACTATTCAGATAAGTATTCTTATCACAATAGCATCATTATTGTGCCAAACTGGCGTCTATGAAAACGCGCCTGACTCCGACACCTTCGCCCGAACCGCGCTCGGTGGATTTCCCCGATGCCGACGAGCTGGCCATGCTGCGCGCCTGGTACGCCGGTATGCCGGTTCGCAAAGCCGCAGATCGCTATGTGCCGGATCGAATCGCGGCAGGGCAGTCGGCACGCGGCCTGCTTGGCGGGCTTCGGCGGCGGCTGGCGAAGTTCGCGCGACAGGTCTGCCGGCCGGATCTCGCTGCTGTTTTCGAACACCCTGACGGTGAGCGTTTACGGGAAGCGAGGGCGGTCGCAGATGCGATCGAGATCCTGCGGCACGCGCGCATGCCGACTCCGCAGATCAGTGACGACATCGGCATCTGGCTGCCGGCACAAGCGGTCGCCACCCTGCGCGCGCACGCTATTTCGACGCTGGCTGACCTGACGTTACAGATTCCGCGCCGGCGCCAATGGTGGAAATCCATTCCCGGGCTCGGCGCTGCCAGTGCGCGTCGCATCGAGGCGTTCTTCGCCGCGCACCCCGCGCTGACCGAGCGGGCGAGGGCGCTTATTGCCGTCTCGCCGGCCAGCGGCATCGTGCCGTGGGAACAGCTGCGGCTACCTCACGAGGTCGACGGTTCGGCCGGCGCCTATCGCGCGCCGCGTGCCACCTGCACGCTCGATGCCAACAACGATTACCAAGCGGTGCAGGCGTGGCTTTCGCTGCACGAGTCTGCGGCGACGCGGCGCGCGTACCGCAAGGAAGCCGAGCGGCTCATCCTGTGGGCGATCGTCGAGCGGGGGCGGGCACTGTCGTCGCTCACGACTGAGGACGCCGTCGCCTATCGCGCGTTCCTGCGCCGGCCGACGCCACGGGAACGCTGGCTGGGACCGGTCCGGCCGCGCGGTGCGCCCGACTGGCGCCCGTTCTCGGGCGGCCTGTCGGCCCGCTCGTCCGCATACACGTTATCCGTGCTGGGCGCGCTGTTCCGGTGGCTCATCGAGCAGCGGTATCTGCTCGCGAATCCGTTTGCCGGCGTCAAGGTACGGGGCAGCGCCCGCGCGGGCGTGCTCGACACGTCGCATGTCTTCACTGAAGGGGAATGGCTGCTGATCCGGACGATCGCCGACGGCCTTGAGTGGTCATATGGGTGGGCGCCCGAGGCGGCGCAGCGACTGCGCTTCGTCCTCGACTTCGGGTATGCGACGGGCCTGCGGGCAAGCGAACTGGTTGGCGCGACGCTCGGTGATATCGAGACCGACGCGCGCGGCGACCATTGGATCAGGGTCGTCGGGAAAGGACGCAAGGTAGCCAGGGTCGCCTTGCCGCCGCTCGCCCGCACAGCGCTTGATCGTCACCTGGTCGAGCGCCGGCTACCCGTGACGCCCAGCCGCTGGCACCCGGACACACCGTTGATCGCGAGTCTCGCCGAAGACGTTGGGGCGCGCATCACCAGTGTGCGGCTCTGGAGCGTGCTGCGGCGATTCTTTGCCAGGGCTGCCGACATCGTCGAGACCGACAGCCCGGCGGTTGCACAAAAACTGCGGCAGGCGAGTCCGCACTGGATGCGCCACACGCACGCCACCCACGCGCTCGCGCACGGTGCCGAACTGACCATCGTGCGCGACAACCTCCGTCATACCTCGATCTCGACGACGTCGATCTACCTGCATGGCGATGATGTCAAGCGGGCGCAGCAGATCGCGGGCGCGTTTGGGAACAGATGAATACCGGGACGGTAATGGCGAGCGATGGGATCAACTGGGCCGACGGTTGTTTTACCCGCCCGACTTGAACCGGCCGAAGCCCACGTCCTTTCGGTGCCGGGGATTTTCCGAGGAAGTCGGGATTCTCGCGACTGTCGGCAGGGTTCGCTTCGTGTCGCCGGCAAACTTCCTCGTAATGCCTGAGAATGCAGCACCAAATTCTCGGGATTTACGATGGCAAAGCCTCCAGTTATCGAAGCTCATCAGCTTCGTCATGTGCTGACAGTCGCGGCGGTCACGGGTCAAAATCCAATCCGCGATGTCGTGCTTCTGCTGCTCTTTTACGGTACTGGTTTGATGCCCAACGAGGCAGGCAAGCTCCTTGTCTCCGACTATCTGAAAGCAAACGGGTCTGTGCGTGTCGATTCGGCTGTTCGTGCCGAAATCGCCTTTAACGGCAAGGCTCGACCTTTGGTGTGGGCGAACGCAAAAACCTGCCGAGCGATTGACGACTACCTCGCGTACCGACTTGTGGCGCGGCACGGAGTTACAACCTCTCCGGCCGCATATCGCGGGCTCGACCAACACGGTCCTCTACTCAGGGCGAGCGACGGAGAGCCATTCAGCTTTACGCGACGCGTAACGGGAACCGGCGTGATCAGCTACTCGTGCGAATCGCTCACGGAGATTGTCCGGCGACTGCATCAACAAGCCGGGATCGAGGGCGGTAACGCATCGGCGGCTCGGCGGACGTTCGCTGCGCGACTCCATCGGGACAGTCGCTCGCTAAAACTCATTCAGGAACTGATTGGAGATTCCTCGCTGTCTGCCGTTAAGAACCTTATCGACGGCGATCCGGTGCGACTATCGGCGATTGTAAGCGGGGTGATTTGAGGGCGCCGAACCCTCTGGTGGGTGTTCCTTTCGCCCTTGCATCTTCCGCCGCCTTACCTTAAAGTAAGGAGTAATCGGAGGGTCACTATGACAGCAGCAACCATCACATCGAAGGGCCAGGTCACGATCCCGGTGGACGTGCGTAACCAGCTTGGCTTGGAAGCCGGCGACCGAATCGAATTCAGTTTCAACGAGGAGACGGGCCGGTACGAGGTGTACCCGGCCACTCGCTCGCTTGCGTCCCTCAAGGGCATCGTGAAGAAGCCTGCCAAGCCGGTGTCTATTGAGGACATGAACCGCGCCATCGCCGAGCAGGGGGCATCGGCGCGATGATCGGACTGGATACGAACTTGCTGGTCCGCTACTTCGCGCAGGATGACGCGGCGCAGTCGAAGAAGGCGACGGCGCTTATGGAGTCCTTTTCGGCCGAACGGCCGGGCTACGTCTCGCAGGTTGCGCTAGTCGAGGTCGTGTGGGTGCTCGGGCGCTGCTACAGCGTCGAGCGAGGTCAGATGAAGGACATCATCGAATCCATGCTTGGCACGAAGGAACTGATTGTCGAAGGTGCGGACACGGTGCGAAAGGCACTCCGCGTGTTCGCGGCATCAGACAAGGCGGATTTCGCGGACTGCCTAATCGAGCGTTCAGGGTATGTAGCCGGGTGCGAGTACACGGCTACTTTTGATGTGGCGGCCTCGAAGGTCGCAGGGATGCAGTTGATCAAGTAATGACGGCGCGAGCCGATAAACTGGAAAACAAGGGGTAAAAGGAAATGACTAAAGACCAGCATCTCGAAGATCAACAGCAACGGTTTCGCGAAGACAACAACCAGTTGATAGCCTTCGACGCGGCGGTTCTGATTCAGCGCGGTTATACGGAAGAAGCCGCGCTGACCAAGGCTTGCGAGATTAACGAAAACCAGCAGGAAGCGCTCGGCGATCCGACTGGAGTATTGGCAACGCTTGCGGAAGCGCGATCGCCTAACGCGCCGTCCGATCAGGTTGCCCAGACCAAAGCGATCGCCGCGCGACTCCTCGGCAAGTTGGACGACGCCGAATAAGACGGAAAAGAACGATGACGAGTCTCGCAACGCTACTGCCACAGGTATTGCCCGGTGCGATCGGCTGGGCGCAGGAACAAGAGTTGAAAGCGCTTGCAACGGGTGCCGCTCTCACGCCACAAGGCATCGCTGACGCACGCGCCCTCGGGGTTCTAGCGCCCGAGAAGATTCGTGTGGTCATCGCGCCAGCCCTGCCGTTGCCTGACGATGCATGGTTGCGGAGCGTCGCGTTAGGTACCGGGCTGCTAGGACCAGGCTTCACGGGGCTTACGTTGGGCTACGCGATCTTTATCGTTCATGGCCACTTGACACGCCGGCTGCTGACGCACGAATGCCGACACGTCCACCAGTACGAGATAGCTGGCTCGATAGCTGCCTTCTTGCCGGCATATCTCGGTCAAATTGCGACAGTCGGCTATGACGCGGCCCCCTTCGAAGTCGACGCTCGTCAGCATGAGATCCTTTAAGCACGGGAAAACACATGCAGACCTCCCCCGTATTCCCGGCCGCATAGGCGCTATCTGAAACACGTGCTGCGCACGTTGGCACAGGATGTGGCGATCGGCGTTCTATCGGATGAGGACATTCCGGCTATACGGGAATGGGTTGCCTCCGTGCTCAACACAGAAGAACGCATGGCTTGAAACGTTGGGTTAAGGCCGTGCTGCTTGGTGTTTAAACAACCGGAAAGACATTGAATCAGACCAAGCCTGCCAAGTGGATGTTGCTTAAGCGACGACTCACGCCCTACTGGCAATCGCAGTAGAGAACGTCATCCCCACTGCGCGTGCGGATTCGGCGATTACCCGCGTCGCGCTTTGCGATCCCTGGAGTTGCCCCTGTAACTCAGGACACTCGGACACCGTTAAGTTGATGATGCAGCAGTTCGCCGGAACTCGCGGGGCGAACGGTACTTCAATGCCTTATGCGGGTGGCGTTCGTTGTAGTGTTCAAAGGCACCGGCCAGATGCGAGAGCGCGGTTGGTACATCAGGCTTGTGCATAAAGGCAATGTAATCGTGCTTGATTGTCTTCACGAACGACTCGGCCATGCCGTTACTGTTGATTTGCACGGAATCCTGACCCACCCTGCGTAGTAATTTGCATCGAATATTGACCCACGTAGAACACTGACCTGCTCGGCAACGGGCGGGG
>NZ_QLTK01000062.1 GCF_003269035.1 Paraburkholderia bryophila
AACGCGAAGGGCAAGCGCAAGTCGGTTGTGATCGGCGGTGAGAACAATAAAAACATGAAGGTGCTGCCGGAAGACTACGCGACCGAAGCCGAAGCGCGCGCGGCGGCGCAGGCCGAGTATGACCGCACGCAGCGCAGCCAGGCGACATTCGACTACACGCTCGCCCGCGCACGGCCCGATGCGTTCCCCGAAATGCCTGTGACCGTTTCCGGCTTCAAACCGGAGATCGACGCGACGCCGTGGCTGGTGAAGAAAGCGACGCACACGATCAATGATAGCGGATTCGAAACCGTGCTGGAAATGGAAATGCGAGAATCCGACCACCGACCGGCACCGCTCACATTTTCGCAAGGGCAGCAGGTAAATGTAGTTACAAAAACAGGTTGCATTCGTCTGTTTGTGTAACTACAATAACCTCACGACAACGACACACGACCCGGCCAAAAGCGAAGCCAATCAAGGGAAGCACGGTGTCTCCCTGGCACTCGCTGAGCTATCGACTGGTCGTCGGTATGGTGCGCACCCGACGACCGCAAGGACTATCGAGAATTGCGCGAAATAGGCTATGCCGTGATCGATGCCCGCCTTTATTGCATCGTGTTCACGCAGCGCGGTGAAACCTTCAGGGTTATCAGTCTGCGCAAAGCGAACAACCGGGAGATTGACCGATATGAAAAAGCAACCAGCATTGATTCGTAACACTGCAGAAGAAGAAGCCGCGATCGAACGCGGCATCGCGGCCGATCCAGACACGTTCGTGCCGACCGACGAACAATTCGCGCAGATGAAGCGGCGCGGCGGCCGGCCAAAGCTTGCCAAACCGAAAGAGGCTGTCACGGTGCGTTATGACGCCGATATCATCGAGCGATTCAGGGCCAGCGGCGACGGATGGCAGACACGTATGAATAACGCATTGCGTGACTGGCTCCAAACGCATCACGTCTGAACGCGGCAAAATGATGATCCAGATTACGGGGCGCTAGACGCCCCTTTTCTTTCCCTAGGGTAAATGCGACCGGCATAAAATTTCGTCTCACAAGCTTTTTAAAACATTAAAAATGTCTCCTGTGATAGCGTTCCATCGCCAATCGCAAACGATCATTCCCAGGAGCCGAAATGCCGTTCGATAAATCTGCCGCAGCTCAATATGCAGATACTCACGCCGAATCACAAAGCACGGGGAACTGCGCGAGATATGTCCGCCAGGCGGTTGAGGCGGGCGGAATATCACTGCACCATGCGCATTGGGCCAAGGACTACGGCCCGTTGCTTGTGGCGATGGGATTTCGTGAAACCACCCTGCCGCCGGAACAGGGCGACGTCATCGTGATCCAGCCAGCGCCAGGCCATCCAGCGGGACACATGGCGATCTTTGACGGATCCATATGGGTATCGGATTTCAAACAGACGCATCCCGGCCCGCAGGGGTTCTATCCGGGACCGGCCTATCGACAGGCACATCCCGCATACAAAACCTATCGATACAACTGAGACAGAAGATGAAGAAATTATTAACACTTGCTGTCTCTGTTGTCTTGCTCGTAAGCGCGATGATTTTTCAGCATTCGGCGTTCGCGGATACCTCGACGCCAGGCGACAGCACCAAAGCGTTTTACACTTGGTATATCAAGGTGCAATCCGGCGCGAAGTATCCGCTGCTGGACAAAGGCATTTACAGCTACGTGATGAAGGCGACGGCTGACAAGTTGCGGGACGACTATCGCCACAACCGGTTACCGGGCGACAGTGACTATTTCACGAAAGTCCAGGACTATGACGACAAGGACTGGTTGAGCAACATCGCGACGCAACCGACACTGATGCTCGGCGATGTTGCCGTTGTTCCTGTCACCTTCGGATCGACGGACAAGGTTAGCGTGGTGGTGTTTCTGCGAAAGCAGGGCGACGCCTGGAAGGTCGTCAAGGTTGACGACACGCTCGACTACAAATAGCCGGCGAAGAAAACGATCTGCTTTCGAAAGCAGACGCAAAAACGCCTGCAAATTGCAGGCGTTTTTGCGAGTGGGTGAGGGCGGTCTACTCTGCTGCCATGCGCTTTGACACGCGCACGTTTGATGATGCGCTTCGCTTGATCGAACGATTGCTGCGCGTTTCCTGCGTCAGCTCACGACAATAGTTTGTCACCTCGCTGGCGACTCTCTTAGCCGGAATGCTGTTGATATCCTGCTCCGAAAAGACAGTGCGTATCTTTGAGTTTGAGTGGAGTCGCCACTCGGGCTTGATTTCACAGAAGATCGCGACGCCGGGTTTCCCCAAGGCTGCGGCAATGTGCATCAACCCGCCGTCTGCACCGATAAAAAACGAACTCCGCTGTATCAGCTCGGCCGCGGCGGCCACATTCGGCAGGTCGATGTGTGACTCGACGTGACCGCAGTCCTGCTGTTCGCAAACTGCCTTGACCGTGTCAAGCGCCGTCTTGCCTGCGCCAATCAGGATAAAACTCGGACTCGGAATCTGCTCTGGCCAACTCGATGAAATCAGCCGCACAAGCTCTGCCCAATTTCCGTACGTGCGGCGCTTGTCGCCGCCCCCCACCGCGATCGAAATAGTGAACGGCCGCGGCCGCCTTGTGCCAAGCGCGGGGACCGTCAATGCGGGTTCGATCGGACCAGCTTCGCGCGGCTTGAAAACGCGCGCGATCTGCTCATAAGCGAGCTGAATCCTCGAAAAACGCTCGTCCCTGCGATGCGCCATGATCGACAGCCACGGCGTGAATGGATGGTATTGGATTTTTTTGAAAATGGTCTTCGTCGACAAACTCTGGACAATCACCATGTCGTATCGCGCGTCGCAATCATCCAACGAACGGGACACGCGCCGGAACCGTTCATCGCCGATAAAAAGCTCGATCGGACCATGCGGCATGCATAGGTCGATGGCTATGCGCGGGTCTATCAGGAACCTCTGCGACAGATCCATGATGGAATCGCCAATCGTGGCCCAGTCGTAATACCACAAGAGTTTGCGCGTTGTCTGAGGCGCATCGCTTGCGATCAAGAGCTGCTGGCCGCTCAAAAGCATCAACGCATTGCGTTTAATCCTCGACACGGACAGCACGCGCGGGATGGACAGCCTGTTCTTGAATATTCTGCGGCCGATACGTGCCATTGACTTCCCCGGATGAAAGCCTTGGTTATATTTTTGTAATATTCGGGGGATTATATCGAAGACGGCACGCTGACTGAATGGCATCAGTTCAGCGCAACCTCAGCGTGCCGCTTCTTCGTGTACATAGGCTGGTGGGTCCGCCCCGGTGAAGAGCCGTCCGGCGCGCCACATGCGCGGCAATTCGACCGACAGCTCATGCCAGCGTGCAAGCACGGCTGAAAACCTGCCTTCCCGTTTCGCGCGGCGGATTTTGTCGACGACGTTCCAGCCGCGGACGTAGAGCGCGAAGCTGCGCTTGCTCGACAGGAAATGCGGTGCGTAAATGCCGACCCACGCGAGTATTTCGGCTGGCGGGACGTCGGGTGCTGCGGGGTCGAGGTCGATATTGGCGACGACTGGACTTTTGTCCTGCGGCTTCGGATTGAGGGTATTGCTAAGGGCCGCGCCGCTCTCTAGCGCGAGCAGGCGAAGCATTTCGATTCGATGCCAGGGGATTGGCGAGCGGCCGGCGATGTAGTTGCGGATGGTTCGCGAGCAACAGCGGAGTTTTCTGGCGATTGCGGCGATCGTGAGGCCGCCGGTCAGCTCCAGAAACTCATGTATGCAGCCGTGTCGTTGCTCAGCGGACAACTGGGAATCCCCGAGGGAAGTCTGAAGGGCGCGTAAACTAACGTAAACATTACAATCTCGCAAAAACCGATACAGATTGTAAGTAACCCGGTGAGACGGTCAGCAGCTTCGTTTGACATAAGATAAATTATCAACAATTAAGTGGCTGATTAAATAAAAGAATGGGGTTCCTCCGGGCTCTTTCTGTTTGGTGTTTGTATGTTTTATGTAAGGTGTGCGTGGGCACGTCCGGGCCGTGCCTTCTTCAATCTCTTACAAGAAAAGCATCATGAAATATCCAAACCTCCGATATGGCAACCCACGCGAAATGGCGTACTACGCACAAGGCCGCAGCCTTAAAGATCTTGCGCGTGAATTACGACGATCTGAGCGCAGCGTGCGCGACTGGTTGACCGGCCGGGAGCGCGTACCCTGGTGGGTACCTGAACTTTTGAGGCTACGCGACATGGAGCATGACCTCCGCCTTCGGCAAATGAATATAGGTCGCCTTGCGCCTTCCCTCGGCGTCGTCGGCGAGCCACCTTCAAACGTGTCGCGGCTACGCCCGTTGATTGGCGACAACCTCGCCACCGAACCGAAATCAATCCCGCCAGTGGCAGACGAACAGGAAATGTCGCCGCGCTGCGCCTGACCTTGCATCAGTCATTTACCGTATGTACAATAAATCGCATGGGATCGAATTCGACCCGGCCAAAGACCAGATCAATCGCAGCAAGCATGGCGTTTCACTTTCTCTCGCCGAGAGCTTCGAATGGGACAGTGCGCTCGACTCGCTCGACGACCGATACGCGTATGGAGAGCCGCGCTACATCGCGTACGGCCTGATCGGTGATCGCGTCTACTGCCTGGTCTATACATTGCGTGGCGAAACGCTACGAGCTATCAGCCTTCGCAAGGCAAACAAACGTGAGGTGAATGATTATGTCGAGCAAACGCACGATCGTGATGCCGACCGATGAGGAAGATGCGGCGATCAATCGCGGCATTGCGGCAGATCCCGATGCGCGCGAGTTAAGCACCGAAGAAATCCGTCGGATGCGGCCAGCGCGTGAAACGCTTCCGAAACGGATCGGCGAAGCTGCCGCGGCCGAACTGTTGAAGCGCCGGGGCCGGCCGCCGGCCGACGTGACCAAGATTGCAACGAGCGTTCGTTACGATCGCGATGTGCTGGATGCGTTCCGTTCGACCGGCGAAGGCTGGCAAACGCGGATGAACGACGCCCTTCGCGACTACGCCAAGTCGCACGGCATGATGTAATGAAAGCCCGCTTCGGCGGGCTTTTTTTATCGTCATTCGGTAAGTGGATGTATGCCGAGCTGCTCAGACGAATGCCAAATATTGGGAGTTGCGACCTGCATTTGAAATGCGGTCGAACCTGCGACCCACGCTATTTTCCGGCCGGCATTAACGGTAATTGAATCTAGAATTTATGCCGTTGGCCGCCGCGTCATCGCCCCGTGCAGAGACTGCTGGAAGCCTGATATTTGAAGCCCCCCGGCGTCGATTCAGGTTGTCCGTCATCGGGCGGATCGACCTCAATACTGTCAAGCTTCTCGACGAACCTGACGGCGGGCCGATAATTGCCGCCGTGGATCGGCCGCCCTCGTTTGTCGAAGAAGGTGATGCTCGTATTGAGCGTGAGAGTAACCCTCACGGGCCCGGTTGGACTTTGCCAGTTCGCCCACATCGAATAAGGCCCTGTGACGGAGCCCCCCAGGTACGGCATCGCCACGTCTCCGATCCGTGTTCCCGTCGGGTCGCTAACGATCTGGAAGTTGCACAGCAGATATTTTTTGAACGCAGGTCTGGCGTCGAGCATCGGCACAATAGTCTCGCCGAAGTCAACTGAACCCGTACCGGGCAGCGCGCAAGCTCCAGCGCTCCACAGGCCTAGCAGAAGTGCAAGCTTCCTCATCCTAATATCCCAAGAACTTCACTTTGGCATTGTGCATGTCCCCACCAGCACCTTCCCATCGGGCGGTCGCCGCGTTGCCTGCGCCGCTGAAATGGTCGATGTGGTAGCCATGGATGCCGCCGCCGGTATCGTCTGCATGTCGCTCGCCGACCACTCTACTGCCATCGCTTGAAGCGATGTAAACCCGCGAACGCCCGGGGACCACTCTCGGGTCAACGGCGACCGAGTGATCCTGAACAACATCTGCAAACGCGCCATGCGCGCCGTCAGTGCTATGCAGATGTGCGGTCTCAGGATGGTTCAATTCGTCTGGATGCCCTGCCTCATTGTTATGCCAACCGCCGCCGCCGCCGTCGAAGCGGACGAACCGGTTATCGAGTGTTTGCCCGGTGCCTTGCATCGGAACGCCACGGGCGCCATACAGGAAATCGCGCCGATGCTGGCCTGATACGTTAGGGTCTTGCACCATTGGACCGTGAGCATCGCGCTCATCCGCGACGATGTAATGAGTGATCCAGAAGCCCGCTTGGTACCAGGCTTCGCCGAGCGTTATCGGCAATGCCACGGCAGTGATATCGTGGTCTGTCACAGATAGCTCCAACGCTCCCGGCGTGCGACTGTCCAGCGTCAACATGACCGTTCCATCTGGCCCTGTCGCCGCTGGCGAAAGGGTAACGGTATCTCCGGTGCGATTGCTTCTGATCGAAATCGAGCGTCCCGCAACCGGTGCCGCCGCGCTGAGGCTACGCAGCGTTGCCTTGATCTTCAGGCGATAAAGCACCTTGCCGTGTTCGACGTGAGATTCGCGCGGAATGATCGGCAACTTGTCGCCGAACGCGTTGTCCTGA
>NZ_QLTK01000063.1:2329-5549 GCF_003269035.1 Paraburkholderia bryophila
GAAAGACACACCCGTTATAGGGTCAAGCGAACAAGTGCATGTGGTGGATGCCTTGGCGATCACAGGCGATGAAGGACGCGGTAGCCTGCGAAAAGCTACGGGGAGCTGGCAAACGAGCTTTGATCCGTAGATGTCCGAATGGGGAAACCCACTCCGAATGGAGTATCCATGACTGAATACATAGGTCATGTGAAGCGAACGCGGTGAACTGAAACATCTAAGTAACCGCAGGAAAAGAAATCAACCGAGATTCCCAGAGTAGTGGCGAGCGAAATGGGACCAGCCTGTACTCTTTATCTTCATTGTTAGTCGAAGGCTCTGGAAAGTGCCGCCATAGCAGGTGATAGCCCTGTAGACGAAAACAGCGGAGAAGAACTAGGTGTACGACAAGTAGGGCGGGACACGTGAAATCCTGTCTGAAGATGGGGGGACCATCCTCCAAGGCTAAATACTCGTGATCGACCGATAGTGAACCAGTACCGTGAGGGAAAGGCGAAAAGAACCCCGGGAGGGGAGTGAAATAGATCCTGAAACCGCATGCATACAAACAGTCGGAGCCTCGCAAGGGGTGACGGCGTACCTTTTGTATAATGGGTCAGCGACTTACATTCAGTGGCAAGCTTAACCGATTAGGGCAGGCGTAGCGAAAGCGAGTCCGAACAGGGCGATTCAGTCGCTGGGTGTAGACCCGAAACCAGGTGATCTATCCATGGCCAGGATGAAGGTGCGGTAACACGTACTGGAGGTCCGAACCCACTAACGTTGAAAAGTTAGGGGATGAGCTGTGGATAGGGGTGAAAGGCTAAACAAACCTGGAAATAGCTGGTTCTCTCCGAAAACTATTTAGGTAGTGCCTCGTGTATCACCTTCGGGGGTAGAGCACTGTCATGGTTGTGGGGTCCATTGCGGATTACTACGCCATAGCAAACTCCGAATACCGAAGAGTGCAATCACGGGAGACAGACATCGGGTGCTAACGTCCGGTGTCAAGAGGGAAACAACCCAGACCGCCAGCTAAGGTCCCCAAATATTGCTAAGTGGGAAACGAAGTGGGAAGGCTAAAACAGTCAGGAGGTTGGCTTAGAAGCAGCCATCCTTTAAAGAAAGCGTAATAGCTCACTGATCGAGTCGTCCTGCGCGGAAGATGTAACGGGGCTAAGCAATATACCGAAGCTGCGGATGCACATTTATGTGCATGGTAGGAGAGCGTTCCGTAAGCCTGCGAAGGTGCACTGGAAAGTGTGCTGGAGGTATCGGAAGTGCGAATGCTGACATGAGTAGCGATAAAGGGGGTGAAAAGCCCCCTCGCCGTAAGCCCAAGGTTTCCTACGCAACGTTCATCGGCGTAGGGTGAGTCGGCCCCTAAGGCGAGGCAGAAATGCGTAGCTGATGGGAAGCAGGTTAATATTCCTGCACCATTGTTAAATGCGATGGGGGGACGGATCGCGGAAGGTTGTCCGGGTGTTGGAAGTCCCGGTCCTTGCATTGGAGAAGGCGCTTAGGCAAATCCGGGCGCGGAATTCAAGGGTGTGAGGCCATTCACTTAGGTGAAGAAGCAATCGGAAGTGGTTCCAAGAAAAGCCTCTAAGCTTCAGTTTAACAAGACCGTACCGCAAACCGACACAGGTGGGCGAGATGAGTATTCTAAGGCGCTTGAGAGAACTCGGGAGAAGGAACTCGGCAAATTGGTACCGTAACTTCGGGATAAGGTACGCCCCTGTAGCTTGACGCCCCTGCGGGCGGAGGGTGAAGGGGTTGCAATAAACTGGTGGCTGCGACTGTTTAATAAAAACACAGCACTCTGCAAACACGAAAGTGGACGTATAGGGTGTGACGCCTGCCCGGTGCCGGAAGATTAAATGATGGGGTGCAAGCTCTTGATTGAAGTCCCGGTAAACGGCGGCCGTAACTATAACGGTCCTAAGGTAGCGAAATTCCTTGTCGGGTAAGTTCCGACCTGCACGAATGGCGTAACGATGGCCACACTGTCTCCTCCCGAGACTCAGCGAAGTTGAAGTGTTTGTGATGATGCAATCTCCCCGCGGCTAGACGGAAAGACCCCATGAACCTTTACTGTAGCTTTGCATTGGACTTTGAACCGATCTGTGTAGGATAGGTGGGAGGCTATGAAGCGTGGACGCCAGTCTGCGTGGAGCCGTCCTTGAAATACCACCCTGGTTTGTTTGAGGTTCTAACCTTGGTCCGTAATCCGGATCGGGGACAGTGCATGGTAGGCAGTTTGACTGGGGCGGTCTCCTCCCAAAGTGTAACGGAGGAGTACGAAGGTACGCTAGGTACGGTCGGAAATCGTGCTGATAGTGCAATGGCATAAGCGTGCTTAACTGCGAGACCGACAAGTCGAGCAGGTGCGAAAGCAGGTCATAGTGATCCGGTGGTTCTGTATGGAAGGGCCATCGCTCAACGGATAAAAGGTACTCTGGGGATAACAGGCTGATACCGCCCAAGAGTTCATATCGACGGCGGTGTTTGGCACCTCGATGTCGGCTCATCTCATCCTGGGGCTGTAGCCGGTCCCAAGGGTATGGCTGTTCGCCATTTAAAGAGGTACGTGAGCTGGGTTTAAAACGTCGTGAGACAGTTTGGTCCCTATCTGCCGTGGGCGC
The DNA here is from genome assembly GCF_003269035.1 of Paraburkholderia bryophila. Classification (GTDB taxonomy): domain Bacteria; phylum Pseudomonadota; class Gammaproteobacteria; order Burkholderiales; family Burkholderiaceae; genus Paraburkholderia; species Paraburkholderia bryophila. Next base: position 4,954 of record NZ_QLTK01000063.1, read on the forward strand.
TGGATATTTGAAGGGGGCTGCTCCTAGTACGAGAGGACCGGAGTGGACGAACCTCTGGTGTACCGGTTGTCACGCCAGTGGCATCGCCGGGTAGCTATGTTCGGAAGAGATAACCGCTGAAAGCATCTAAGCGGGAAACTCGCCTTAAGATGAGATATCCCCGGGGCTTCGAGCCCCTTGAAGGGTCGTTCAAGACCAGGACGTTGATAGGTCAGGTGTGGAAGCGCAGTAATGCGTTAAGCTAACTGATACTAATTGCCCGTAAGGCTTGATCCTATAACAGGTGTGTTTCGTGTCCATGGCAGTTAGCGCTTCAGCGCTTACGGGCATCCCACCCCCGAAGGGGGCAGGGACACGCCGGTTGAGATCAGTGTTGTGCAGTACACCCACAACCCAAGGTAACACCGAGAGGCATCCTCTCAACTACTTCTTCCAGATTGGCTGTCGCGCCCAGAAAAGCGATACAGCAACAAGTCATGCCTGATGACCATAGCGAGTCGGTACCACCCCTTCCCATCCCGAACAGGACCGTGAAACGACTCCACGCCGATGATAGTGCGGATTGCCCGTGTGAAAGTAGGTAATCGTCAGGCTCC
>NZ_QLTK01000064.1 GCF_003269035.1 Paraburkholderia bryophila
GCGCCCATGCTCGATACGCAGGCCGTGGGGACCGAGCTGGCCGCCACGGCGAAGGCGCTGAAAGGCTTCGCCTACATCTACGCCGCCGGCGCGAAAACGAAGGAAGAAGCCACGGCTTACCGCAAGCAGTTCAGCGCGCGCGAAGTCATGGTGATCTGGCCGAACTTCCTCGCGTGGGACGACAACGCCAACCAGACGGTCGAAGTCCCGGCCACGGCCTACGCCGTTGGTTTGCGTGCGCTGATCGACGAGGCGACCGGCTGGCACAAGACGCTTTCCAACGTCGCGGTTAGTGGCGTGACGGGTATCAGCCTGCCGGTTTCGTGGGATCTGCAAGATCCGGACACCGATGCCGGCTATCTCAACGAACAGGACGTGACGACGCTCATCAACCGGAACGGCTATCGCTTCTGGGGCTCGCGCACCTGCTCGGACGATCCGCTGTTCGCGTTCGAGAACTACACGCGCACCGCGCAAGTGCTGGCCGACACGATGGCCGAAGCACAGATGCCGGTCGTCGACGGGCCGCTGAATCCGTCGCTCGCGCGCGACATTATCGAAAGCATCAACGGCAAGTTCCGCGAGTGGAAATCGCAGGGCTATCTGATCGACGGCTCGTCGTGGTTCGACCCGGAGCCGAACACGACCGACGTTCTCAAATCGGGCAAGTCGTACATCGACTATGACTATTGCCCGGTTCCGCCGCTCGAAAACCTGATGCTTCGCCAGCGCATCACCGACCGCTATCTCGCCGATTTCGCCTCACGCGTCACGGCCTAACAGGGAGTAAAAAAGATGGGCATGCCACGCAAAATGAAGGGGTTCAACCTGTTTCATAACGGGACGAACTTTGTCGGGCAAACGAAGGAAATCACGCTGCCGAAGCTGACGCGCAAGATGGAGGACTATCAGGGCGGCGGCATGAGCGGCCCGATTCAAATCGACTTCGGGCAGGAGGCGATCCAGCTCGAATGGACGTGCGGCGGCTTCATGCCGGACGTTCTCAAGCAATACGGCATCACGAAACACGATGGCGTATTGCTGCGTTTCGCCGGCGGTTATCAGGCCGAAGACAAGGACGGCTACGACTCGATCGAAGTCGTCGTGAAGGGCCGGCACAAGGAAATCGACTTCGGTTCCGCCAAGCCGAAGGAAGACACCGAAATGAAGATCACGACCGTGGCGAGCTATTACAAGCTCTCCGTGAACGGCGAAGACCTCATTGAAATGGACTTCATCAACATGGTGGAGAAGATCAACGGCGTCGACCTGCTGCAGCAACTTCGCAACGCGATCGGCCTGTAACACGCGCAGGCCTGCCCCTCGATCGGGCAGGCCTCATCAGTCACATTCGCAATCACATTCATCACCCGAACGGATACAACCATGACCACGAAAGACACCGCTTCGCAAGCCCTCGACACCACCGCGCCGGCGGCCAAAGACCCGAACACGCACACGCTCGATTTTCCGATCAGGCGTGGTGCGCAGACCATCACCGATATCACGCTGCGCCGGCCGACCTCGGGCGAGCTGCGCGGCACGTCGCTGTCGAGCCTCGTCGACCTCGATATCGCCTCGCTGCAAAAGGTGCTGCCGCGTATCAGTACGCCCACGCTCACCGAAATGGACGTGGCGCAGCTCGACCCGGCCGACCTCGTGCAATTGGGAGGTATCTTCGCCGGTTTTTTAATGCCGAAGGAAATGAAAGCGAAGCTGGACTCCCTGAACGCGTAGAAGACGCGATGGCCGATATCGCGACGGTTTTCAGCGGATGGACACCGGCCACGATGGACGCCTATTACCCGGCCGAGCTGATGGAATGGCGCGAGCGCGCGCGACTACGTAGCGGAACGAATAACGATGGATAACGCCCTGAAACTTCGCGTGATGTTCGACATGATCGACGGCATCACGAAGCCCCTGAAAACCATGCTCGCCGGTAACAAGGGGCTCGCCAGCTCGCTCAAGGAAACGCGGCGCGAGCTGGCCGACATGGGCAAGACGCAAAAGGACGTTGGCAAATTCCGCGAGATGCATGCCGGCCTGACGGAAACGTCCACCAAACTCAACGCGGCACGCGGCCGGGTGAAGGAGCTGGCCGGCTCGCTGCGCGCGTTCGGGCCGCCCTCGCAGCAGATGACGGGCGAACTGGCGAAGGCAAGGCAGGCCGCTTCGCAGCTCGGCGCCGAACAGAAAAAGCAGACGGCCGGCCTGCAGGAGATGCGCGAACGCCTCGCCGGCGCTGGCGTCGACACGCGCAACCTTGCACAGCACGAACGCGAGCTGCGCACGAACATCGCGGCCACCACGGCCACGATGAATGCGCAGATGGGCAAGCTCGATGCAATCAGCGAACGCGAGCGCAAGATGGCGACCGCCCGCAAAAGCATGCAATCCATTCAGGGCGTGGCCGCCGGCATGGCGGTCGGCGGCTATGCCGCGCGCTCGACCGGCATGCACATGCTGGGCGGTATGCATGAATCCCTCGACGAAGCGAAGAAGGTGCAGAACGAGCGCGGCCGTATTACGGCGCTCGGCCTCGGCGACCATGCGACCAAAGACGCTGAAGCCTACGTGCGAAAGATGGACGCGACCGGCACCAGCCTCGCCGAAAAGATGACCCTGATGCGCGACAGTATGTCGATTTTTGCCGATGAACATCACGCACAGATGGCCATGCCGACGCTGACAAAAATGAAGTTCGCGAACGAGGCCATGTTCGGCGGCGAACAGGGGCACGAGAACGAAGAGAAGTTCATGAACATGCTCAAGGTCATTGAGCTGCGCGGCGGCACCAAGAACGAAGCGACGTTCAGGAGTGAAGCGAACATGGTTCAAAAGGTGCTGTCCGCGACCGGCGGCCGCGTGGGCGGCGACGAGTGGCGCAACTTCATCCAGACAGGCAAGACGGCGGCCAAGCAGATGCGGCAGGACGCGTTCTTTTACCAGATGGAGCCACTGATTCAGGAAATGGGCGGGCATGCCGCGGGCACCGGCGTTTCTGCCGCGTACAGCAACCTAATGCAAGGCAAGACTACCGTGCGCGCCGCAAAGCGCATGGTGGATCTGGGACTCGTCGACAAGAAGTCGGTCGAATACACCACCACCGGAACGGTCAAGCGCATCAAGCCCAACGCGCTGATCGGCCACGAGCTTTACAACCAGTCACCGTTCGAGTGGATGGAAAAAGTCCTGCTGCCGAAGCTGGCCGCGAAGGGCATCACCGACAAGGAAAAGGTTCTGAGCGAGTTCGCCACCATCATGACGAACGGCAACGGCGCGAACCTGTTTTCGACGATGTACCTGCAGCGTGACCAGATTCACAAGAGCGAGCGGCTGAACAAGGGGGCTTACGGTATCGACGACCTCGACAAGCTCGGCCGCGAGCAAACGGAAGGGAAGGAGCTGGCCGCGCTGTCCAAACTGAAAGACCTGAAAGAAGAGATGGGCGAAAAGATCATTCCGATCTATAACGCCGCGCTTGATAAGACCTCGTCTGCCGTCGACAAGATCAACGGCTTCATGAAGGAACACCAGACGGCCTCCCGCGTCATTCTCGTCACGCTTGCCGCGCTCGCCGCGTTGCTGGTCGTCGCCGGTACGTTGACGATTGTGCTGGCCGGCATTCTCGGCCCGATGGCGGTCCTGAAATTCAGCATGACCACGCTCGGCATGAAAGGCGGGATATTGCGCGCTGTATTCGGCGGCCTGTCGTCGCTGCTGCGTGGCGGCGTCGTCGGGAGTCTGCGCATAGCCGGTCAGGCGCTCATGCTGCTCTGCCGGCTGGCAATGGCGAATCCACTGATCGCGGTAATCAGCCTGATCGCACTCGGCGCGTTTCTGATCTGGAAAAACTGGGACACGCTCGGCCCGAAGTTCGCGAAGATGTGGGCGGGCATCAAGGCCGGCGCGGGCAAAGCGTGGGATTGGGTCTCATCGAAATGGGGCGCATCCGTCGATTGGGTCAAGGAGAAGGGTTCGGCAATCGGCGACGGTATCAGCGCCGGATGGGACCGGGCTAAACAGATGGCCGGCGGCGTTGTCGACGGGTTGTTCGCCGATATGCAGACCGCCGCGAACGGCGGCCTGCTGGGCATTGGCGCGCTGATCCTGAATTGGTCGCCGCTCGGTCTCTTTTACAAGGCATTCGCCGGCGTGCTGTCATGGTTCGGCATCGACATGCCGGCGACGTTCACCGAGTTCGGCGCGAACCTCCTTTCCGGCCTGGTCAACGGCATCACCAGCGGGCTAGGCGCGGTGAAGGATGCGATTACGGGCGTCGCCGATTCGACTGTTGGATGGTTCAAGGAAAAGCTTGGCATCCATAGCCCAAGCCGCGTATTCGGCGAGCTGGGTGGCTTCATCGGGCAGGGCGCGGCGATCGGCATGGAAGGCGAACAGGGACGGGTAGCGAAGGCGGCGATCGGACTCGCTACGATCGCAGCGACCTCGTTCGGCATGCCGGCGCTGGCCAATGGCGCAGCGATCGCACAGGCGGCCGCCGTGCCGATCGTTCGGGCGACCGTACCCATTGACACCCGGCCGCCCCTGACAGCGGCACCAGCGGCCGCCAGCGCGGTCGGCAATGCGGCACCGGCGGCGTTCGGCCCGATCACCATTCACATTCACGCGGCGCCGGGCATGGACCCGGCTGAAATCGGACGCATGGTGCGCGCCGAGCTGGAGCGCGCGACGCGTTCGCAACAGGCTCGCCGTGGATCGAGCCTGTCGGACCAGTAAGCGGAGAAAACAGACATGATGATGTCCCTCGACCAGTTTGTGTTTAGCCTGACCTCGGCACCGCTCAAGGAGCTGCAGCGTCAACGCAACTGGAAACACCGCACCAGCTCGCGCGTCGGCGCGCGCGACTCAAGCCAGTTCGTCGGCGTGGGCGATGACACGATCACGCTTACCGGCACCGTCGCGCCCGAGTCGGTCGGCTCGATTGCGTCAATCAAGGAGCTGGCGACGATGGGCGACGCCGGCGATGCCTATGTGCTGGTGGACGGCGCCGGCAATGTGTACGGCGCTTTCACCATCGACTCGCTAAACGAGACGCAGACCTATCACACGGCCGAAGGCATCCCGCGAAAGATCGAATTTTCGCTGACGCTGAAACGCGTCGACGATGAAGCGCTCTCGAT
>NZ_QLTK01000065.1 GCF_003269035.1 Paraburkholderia bryophila
TCTCCGCGATCTTTGATGTACACCGGCGCGATCTGACGGTTCAACTACGGTTAGCGGCCATTCCGCCCGCATAACGGTATGTCGGAGAAGGGTCGGGATATGCCTTTTTCATAAGGCGTGCGGCCGAGGCGATCGCCGCGCTCGGTCGTCGGACGCAGTGCGGCTAGGAGCGGTCATCCGCCGAAGTACGCAAAGCGACAACCGGGTGTCGGGTTTGTATGACATAGGAGCCGTTCGCGTGCCACTTGCGCGTGTTGAAGTTAGACCGAAGCTGTCTATCAGCCGATCGTAAGAGGCGGCAGATACGTAGGCGCTACTGCATCGCCACGATAAAAAAACGAGTCTCATGTGCAACCATGAGACTCGCGAAATCGGCGCGCAACAATTGAAAGAGGAGTCGCAATCGCTCGCCCGCGCCGTGGCCTGGGACCAGGCCCACCTGGACTGGACCAGCTAGACTTGAATTACTTCGTGCCGACGGTTTGCAGCGCCGTCCACTTGCCATTCGTAACCTTGTACACCGTCACGCCGCCGTATTTCAGATCGCCTCGATCATCATAGGCAAGCTCATTGGTCGTCACGCCTTTCATCTGCGTCGCCTTCAACACCGGCAGATACTTGTGCGGGTCGACCGAGTCGGCGTTTTTCATGGCATTAAGCACAGCCATCGTGCCGTCGTAGGCGTACGGCGAATACAGTTCGACTTCGTTGCCGAAGCGCTTCTTGTAGCGCTCCACGTACGATTTTCCGCCCGGCATCTTGTCGAGCGGGCTGCCACCCGACGAAGCCAACGCACCTTCCGCAGCAGGACCCGCAATCTTCAGCAACTCGTCGGAGTGGATCATGTCCGGTCCGATCAGCGTACCCTTGACCGCCAGCGTGCGCATCTGCTTGAGAAACGGTGCCGCTTGCGTGTCCGCTCCGCCGTAGAAGATTGCGTCCGCATCCGACTGTTTGATGTGCGTGAGGATCGCCCGGAAGTCGACGGCTTTGTCGTTCGTGAACTCCTGCGCGACGATCGTTCCGCCCGCCGCCTTGACCGCCTTCGCAAACTCTTCGGCCACGCCCTGGCCGTACGCGGTGCGGTCGTCGACGATGGCGAAGCGCCTGAACTTCAGGTCCTTCACTACGTATTCGCCGAGCACGCCGCCTTGTTGCGAATCGGAGGTGACGAGACGGAACGTGGTTGCGAGGCCCTGCGCCGTGTAGGCCGGCGCGGTGGCAGTCGCCAGTTCGGGGATGCCCGCCTTCGCGTAGATCGGCGCCGCCGGAATACTGGTGCCCGAGTTGAAGTGGCCGATTACCGCGGCCACGCCGTCGTCGACGAGCTTCTGCGCAACGGTCGTGCCGGTACGCGGATCGGCCTGGTCGTCGGCCGCGTCGAGCACGAAGTGCACGGGCTTGCCGCCGATGACCGGCTTGGTGGCGTTGAAGTCTTCGATTGCCAGCGTCACGCCACTGCGGAAGTCCGCGCCGTAATGGGCCTGGCCGCCAGTCAGCGGCGCGGCGAAGCCGATCTTCACGTCCTGCGCCTGCTGTGCCAATGCGGTTGCGCCGCTCAAGCCGAGTGCCGCAGCGGTAGCGGCCAACGCGATCTGTTTCGTACCCATGCTCATCTTCTGATGCTCCTCTTTCTTGTGGAATGGCGCGAGACGGCACCCGCCGCGTGCCTCCCACGCTGCGTCCGTCCCGCTGTTGCAGACACTTCTGATTGCACCTTGCTCGCGGCCCGTCGGCGACCGCGCTTTCTTGCAAGCTGCCGGGTTGCGTGATGCCGGCGCTCAGCTCATATGCGGGTAAGCGTATTGATTAGCCGGCACGTAGGTTTCCTTGATCGTGCGCGGCGAAACCCAGCGCAGCAGATTCAGCGCAGAGCCCGCTTTGTCGTTGGTGCCGCTGCGGCGTGCGCCGCCGAACGGCTGCTGCCCGACTACCGCGCCCGTCGGCTTGTCGTTGATGTAGAAGTTGCCGGCCGAAAACCGCAGTGCCGCGCTCGCTTCCACAATGGCGCTGCGTTCCTGCGCGAACACGGCGCCGGTCAGTGCATACGGTGAAGTCGAATCGACCAGCTTCAGGACATCTGCCCATTGCGCGTCGGGGTAGACGTAGACCGAGAGTACCGGTCCGAAGATCTCTTCACGCATCGTGACGAACTGCGGATCGTCGACTTCGATCACGGTCGGCTGGATGAAGAAGCCGGTGCGGTCGTCGGCGCCGCCACCCGCGACGATCGACACGCCACCCGCTTGCCGTGCCTGCTCGATGTAACCAGTGACCCGGTCGTAGGCTTTGCGATCGATGACTGCGCCCATGAAATTGCCGAGGTCCTGTACATCGCCCATGCGGACGGTAGCCAGATCGTCGGCAAGGCGCGCCTTGACGGCCGGCCAGAGCGAGACCGGCACGTATGCGCGTGAAGCGGCACTGCACTTCTGGCCTTGATACTCGAACGCGCCGCGCAGCAGCGCAGCGCTAAGCGCCACCACATCCGCTGACGGATGCGCGAGCACGAAATCTTTGCCGCCGGTTTCTCCGACGAGGCGCGGATAGCTGCGATACGTCGGCAGACGCGCGGCTGTCTCGCGCCATAGCGAATCGAACACGGCCGTCGAGCCGGTGAAATGCAGTCCAGCGAACGCGTCCGATCCGAGCGCGACGGAAGACACTGTTTGCGCCCCGCCGGGCACGAAATTGATCACGCCAGGTGGCAAACCAGCGGCTTCCAGCAGTTCGAACACGAAGTAGTTGCTCAGCGCTGCCGTTGCCGCGGGTTTCCACAGCACGCTGTTGCCCATCAGTGCCGGCGCGCAAGCTAGATTGCCGCCGATTGCCGTGAAGTTGAACGGCGTCACCGCATAGACGAAGCCTTCCAGAGGTCGGTACTCAAGTGCATTGCGCATACCGGGCGCCGAGACCGGCTGGCTCCGCTGCAAATCTCGCGCAAACGCGACATTCCAGCGCAGAAAATCGATCAGTTCGCAGGCCGAGTCGATTTCCGCCTGATAGGCCGTCTTGCTTTGGCCAAGCATGGTCGCAGCGTTCAGTTTTTGACGCCACGGCCCAGCCAGCAGGTCGGCCGCTTTGAGAAATACTGCCGCGCGATCCTCGAAAGACCATTGCGACCAGTCGCGCTGCGCCTCGATGGCGGCCTGGATCGCGGCGCTCACATCGCTGCTACTCGCCTGATGCACTTGGGCAAGCGTTTGAGCGTGGTCATGCGGACATGCCACTGGTAGTGTGTCGCCGCCCGTTAGTCGCTTGCGGCCTGCCACGACGGGGATTTGCACCACATCGGCAGATTGCTGTTCGAGTGCGCGGACAAGCTCCGCCCGTTCTGGCGAGCCCGGCTGATACGCTAAGATTGGTTCGTTTCTGGGTGCTTCGAGCATGACTATGCAAACCTCTGACTGACGGCATATAGGATTCAAGTCGACAACAAAATTATCCAGTTACATGTCGATTGGATCCAATCCTAACAGGCTATAATTTTGACGACAACTTTTTCCGTCGGTCGGCGTACGACCGGCTTTTGCTCATGACGACAGTGCAGGCCAAGGCAGATCAGCGTTCGCTGCCGCAATCCATTCGGGACCAACTGCGCGATGAAATCCTGCGGGGCACGCTCCCGCCGGGCACACAGCTGCGCCAGGAAAATCTGGCGGAGCGTTTTGGCGCGAGCCGGATTCCAGTGCGTGAGGCATTACGGCAACTCGAAGCGGAAGGATTGGTGAGCTATCAGCTCAACCGCGGAGCGGTCGTGATCGCGATGTCAACGAGCGAGATTTGCGAGTTGCTCGACATTCGCGCCGCGCTTGAAAGCTATGCAGCAAAGCTCGCCGTACCGAACATGGTGGTGGCCGACATCGAGTTGATGAAGCGTATCCTCGCTTCATACGACGTCGCCACAACGCTTCCTGAGTGGGCCGAGTGCAACCGGCAGTTCCATCTGGCGCTGTGCGCGCCCTCGAACAACGAGCGGCTCAAGAAGATGATCGAGGAGTATTGCCTGAGCACGACCAATCGCTATCCGCATCTGAGGATGTCGCTGGATACGCAAAAGGAAGATGTGCAAAGGGACCACTATCAGATCGTCGACGCGTGCAAGCGGCGTGCTGTTAACGAAGTAGTGAGCTTGCTGGAACAGCATATTCTTGAGACAAAGCGGGAGGTTCTTGCCGCTGCACGCCTTGGGCAGTGATGCGGACTAACGGATCCAAGGTACACCCGATCTTCAATTGATGGAGCTTTACGGCAATTGGCAAATCTCTATGAGCCCCAGCGGCAAACGACATCAGGGCTTTGTGAGGGGAGCCAAAGTCGGCGGCAGCGGGGCTGATAGTATCTACTCGCCAATTGCAATCCGCAGCGTAGAACCTGTGTGACGTCACCGAACGTAATCAGTGAGTGGCTGCTCAGGGACAAAATATGCCCATCGCATATGGCAGTACGCGGCCGAGCCTGTGTGAAAACGCACTCATCGCCTAAACTGAATCGACTCATTGAGACCGGGTGACTCATGAAGCGATTCGTTGAAGGCGATGACCGCAAGCAGGTCGTACTACTTCCCGAATGCGTCGATGACTACATCG
>NZ_QLTK01000066.1:0-2133 GCF_003269035.1 Paraburkholderia bryophila
TGATCGACGCCGGCGCGGCGTATGAGTCGGCGAGCTGGGGCGCGTTTCAGGTGATGGGCTATCACTGGGAACGGCTCGGCTATTCGAGCATCGACGAACTCGTCGCACGCATGGAGAACAGCGAAGGCGATCAGCTCGATCTGTTCGTGCGCTATGTGGCGGCCGATGCGGCTTTGCTTTCAGCGCTGAAGGGCAGGAAGTGGGCGGCGTTCGCCAAGGGCTACAACGGGCCGGATTACGCCCGCAACCTGTACGACGCGAAGCTTGCACAGGCCTATCTGAAGTACGCAGGCACCGACAAGGCGGCCGCATGAACGCGTTCGCCGCAAAGTGCATCGCGGTCGGCGTCGCGCTGCTCGCGCTCTACGGCGGGTATCGGTACGTCACGGCGCTTCACGAAGCGCTGGTGACGGCCCAAAAACAGGCCGCCGACGCGCGGCAGGGCACGGCCGACCGCGATGCAATCATTAAACGCCTGCTCACCGACGCCGACGACAAGGCCAACCAACAGCGCAAGCTCGATGCCGATCACTCGGCGATCGACTCGAAGCTCGCCGGCATTCGTGCCGAAATCAGGAGATACAACGATGAAAGCGCAGCATTCCGCGCGTGGGCCGCTGGTGATTTGCCTGCTGACGTTGTCCGCATGCACGCAAGCCCCGCTATCACCGGCGCCGCAGATTACCTTGCAAGAGTGCCAGGCGGTAACGCGCTGCACGCTGCCGGCGATGGCACCGACGACTAACGGCCAGCTCGACGACGCGTTACACATGGTCAAAGCCGCGTGGGCGCAATGCGCGGCCAAGGTCGATATGATTTTCGACTGCCAGACCAGAAGCGCACACGATGCGGCACCAACGCACGCGGCGGCCACCCATGATTAAGACGGCCAGCTTGCGTGCGGCGCTTGTCGCTGCGATCCCGGAACTCGCGATCAATCCCGAGCGCCTGACGATTTTCCTCGACGAAGGGCATATTCTCGCGACCGGCACGAGAACGCCGTCGTTCGAATACCGGTACACCGCACATGCGATCGTGCAGGACTTCGCCGGCGACTCCGACCACGTCTTTATCGCTATCGTCGAGTGGGCGCGCGCCAATCAGCCGGACCTCGTCACGAACGCCGATGAACGCGAGCGCGGCATTACGTTCGAAGCCGACATTCTCAATAATGAAACGGTCGATCTGTCGATCAGGCTGCAGCTCACCGAAAGTATCGTTGTATCGGTCGACGCGAGCGGCGCGCGCACGATCAAACACGTCGACGACTCGGCCGATCACTGGCTCGGATGATGGAAAACGATCTGCAGGCACTCGACAGATGGGCCGGCGGCCTGCTCGCGCAGCTCGAACCGGCCGGCCGCCGCGCCGTCACCCGCGACGTGGCGCGCGAGCTGCGGCGCAGCCAGCAAACTCGCATCGCCGCGCAGCGCAATCCCGACGAAAGCCCGTTCGAATCGCGCAAGCCGCGAACGGGGAAGGGCGGCAAGCAACGCGACAAGAAAGGGCGCATCAAGCGCGCCGCGATGTTCGCGAAGCTGCGCACCACCCGTTATCTCAATGTCGAATCCGACGCGCTCGGCCTTGCTGTCGGCTTCGCCGGCCGCGTCTCGCGCGTGGCGCGCGTCCACCAGTACGGGCTTAGAGATAAAGTCGCGCCCAAGGGCGTCGAATACAAATACCCGGCGCGATCGCTGCTCGGTTTCACGGCGCAGGATCGCGAACTTATCCGCGACGTGTTGCTGAAGCACATCACGAAATAGCCCTGTTTTTAAGGGCTAACTGTACCCACACCCCTCACATAACCCGCGACTCGCTTCGCGCGCATGCAGCCGGCAACATGGTCGGCATGGACGCTAACGAATTCCGACGACTGATTATCAACATGATCCGCAAGGGCGCGATCATGGACGTCAATCACGCCAGCAATCCGCCGACATGCCGTGTGTCGATCGGCGACCCTGACGACCCGGACGGCGAAGGCCTGCAAACGAACTGGCTGCCGTTCCTGTCGGTTCGAGCTGGTACAACGCGCGAATGGAACCCGCCAACGAAGGGCGAAGGTGTTGTGCTGATCTGCCCGATGGGCGATCCGGCACAGGGCGTTGTTCTCTGCGGCCTGAATACCGACGC
>NZ_QLTK01000066.1:3009-4132 GCF_003269035.1 Paraburkholderia bryophila
CATCGACCTGTCGCAACTGCCGTCCCCGGATATCGTCGAAACGATCGACTTCGAAACGCTGCTGGCCGAGCGCAAAGCGCGGCTCGTCTCTCTGTACCCGGTCGCCGATCAGACCGACGTTGCCGCCGCGCTCGAACTCGAGTCCGAGCCGATGGCGATTCTGCTGCAGGAGAACGCCTATCGCGAAATCACCTTGCGCCAGCGCGTCAATGACGCTGCGCGCGCGGTCATGCTCGCCTATGCGATGGACGGCGACCTCGACCAGCTCGCGGCCCTGTTCAACATCGAGCGGCTGACTATCGCCCCGGCTGATCCGGCGAACAACGTGCCGGCCACCATGGAAGGCAATACAGACTTGCGCGCCCGTGTGCAGCTCGCGCCGCAAAGTTTTTCCGTTGCCGGCCCTGAAGGCGCCTATGTATCGCACGCACGCAATGCAGATGGCCGCGTGCTGGATGCCTCGGCAACCAGCCCCGCGCCGTGCGAAGTGCTGGTAACGGTTCTCGCACGCGACGGCGACGGCACCGCGCCGCAGGATCTGCTCGACACGGTCGCCGCCAACCTGCAGGCCGATGACGTTCGCCCGCTCACGGACAAGGTGACCGTGCAGGGCGCGACCATCAAGCGCTATTCGGTCGTCGCCGATCTGGTTTTCTTTTCCGGGCCGGATCGTTCGGTGGCGCTCGCTGAAGCCCGTAAGCGCATGGCGAAGTACACCAGCGAGATGCGCAAGCTCGGCATGGAAATCACGCTCGACGGCATCTATGCCGCAGCGCGGCCGGCCGGCGTGCAAAAGGTGAATCTGATCAGCCCGACCGCCGGCATCGCGGTATCGAAGACCGAAGCGGCGTATTGCACGCTGATCGATCTGCGCGACGGCGGGGTGTACGCCAATGTCTAACCTGCTGCCCCCGAATTCGACGGTGCATGAACGCAATATCGCGACCGTCAACGCCCGTATCAGCGACATTCAATCGCCGCTGCGCGACCTGATGAACCCGGACACGATCCCGCTCGCGCTGCTGCCGTGGCTCGCGTGGCACCTCGGCGTCGACGCGTGGAAAGACTACTGGCCCGAACAGATAAAGCGTGCGCGGGTCAAGGCCGCGATCCCGATCGCGCG
>NZ_QLTK01000067.1 GCF_003269035.1 Paraburkholderia bryophila
GAAAGCTGTGCAGGAACGACGGATCGACTGTACTTTTGTGTCACCATTGACTCGACTGGTGCAGCGACAGCGCCATAGGGAGCTGGATTCGGCCAATTTGCGTCAGTCGACTGGCACACCAGGATCGTCATCAATCGAGGTCAGACGTGGATGTATGCATGGCGACCATGCGTCAAACTCGGAAGCTACCGCGCCAAAGAATAGCGGGTAAAGACAGGATGAGCCAAATGACCAAAATGTACGGGAATCGCTGGGAAATTGAACGTAGCCTTTCAGGGGGAGGACAGGCGGACGTTTTTGTCGCTCGCGATCGTCAGAATTCGACCTCCGAACTAGTTGCGCTCAAGCGCTTAAGGAATCCGAACCGGCACCCGCGTTTCAAGAACGAAGTTGCAGCCATCGCACGGCTTGACCATCCAAATATCATCAAGCTTATTGATCATTCCGCGCTCGATACGACTTCGGATTCACCCGAAAAGCAATACCTGATAATGCCGCTTGCAAGCGGCGGAGATCTTTCGAAGTGTGTCGGAAGATTCAAAGATAACTTAGATGGCACGTTGATAGTGGCGCATCAGCTCGCATCTGCGCTCCGTCACGCTCATGCATCGGGTGTCATACACCGTGATGTTAAGCCGCAAAATATTTTGTTTGCCGGCTCAGACAACGACGTTTGGCTGACGGACTTTGGCATATGCTTTCTTCGCGATCAAGAGCGTCACACCGCGGAAAATGAGGCGGTTGGCCCGTGGGCCTTCATCGCGCCGGAGCTTGAAGGTGGTGGACATCTCGAAGTCACACCTGCCGCTGACATATATTCCCTGGGCAAAGTCATTTATTACATGATCAGCGGCGGAACGGTCCTTCCTCGTGAACGGCTGGCTGATGTCACCTATGCTGAGCTCTTCTCTAGGGGCGGGCGGTATGACTTGCTGCGACTTCTCCTTGACAGGATGGTTTGTCCAGCGCAGAAGCGCATCCAGAGCATGGATGACGTGATTCGTGAATTGGAACAAATACAACACTGGGATCGCAATGCGAAGCTGGCACCGATCAGCGATACCGGAGCGTCGAAGCTGGAACAGCTTCGACGTTCGATCCTCGATCAGCGACACATCGCTGAGTTAAACGAGGCGACGGCGATAGGCGAGCGCGAACTAGAGTTGCAAGTTCGCACCCATATTCTCGAATTACTTCGAGACGAGTTGAAAAAATTCGCTACCACGATTTCAGAGGGTGGTGCTCTCAATGCGACCGTGGCCGACGCCACATCGCCGCGGGGCATGTACATCGGCGACTACGTGGGAAAATCCGGCTTGGAAGTTGTGGTGCACAATTTCGGAACGCAGTTTGCGGCAAATCACGTCCTGCAACTTGCGGTTTGCCAAAGGTTCCATGTTAACCACAACTCAAACCCAGCAGTCGAGCGTCAGCCGATAGACCACCCGATCGTCATACTTCCCGCCTACGGTCGACGTGCGTCGAAGACTACGATGACGACGCAACCCATCGCGAATTTTTACATTGCGTCTCCTGCACAAATTGTTGCAATACCGGAGGTAAAGACCGCGCTCCGATCGGGCTTACGGCCTCAACAACTGGCTGGTAGGGGTGCACCTCCGCAACCGCTCTACAACCGGTTCCTAACCTCGGAATGGCCTGGCGCTGCAACATCGCTGAAGTCCTTTCTAACTCAAGTCTGCGATGCCTTCATCGATATTTTGATGCGTAACAAAGACAATCCTTTTCCTCGATAACGGACGATCGTGGAAAGGACCTCTCGACGCACTGCGAATGACTGCATAGTGGAAATGTGAACGTCGGCTCGGGGTCGACCTGAGCCCACTGCATCAGGCAGAGGTCGGCCAGAAACGACGTTCGACATCGGCACGTGGATTGGCGACAATCGGAAATCTGACCTGCGGGACAGACTTGCCGCGATGCGCGTCACTGAACTAGACGGGACGGCGCGCAGCCAACGGTCCGTCGCTTAGATCGGCCGCGAAAGACCCGCGGCCGAGGAGCATTTGCCCGCAAATTTCAGGTGCGCGAAAGTAGGTAGTAGCCGAAACCGAGCGTCGCGCGCCCCCAATGCAAGTATGAGCTATGCCAATCTTGCATTCGCTTCAAGAACTTCGCCGAGTCGGGGTCATCAGGATTCGTCGCCAAGTATTGCATCATCGCGTCGCAATACCTCCCTTCGTATTCATCCCACTCATCTTCGCTGCTGGTTGCGGTCCGCAGCAGGTTATAGCCCAACGCACTGGCGCGTTGGGCGTTTTCCGCGTGAGAAACGAATTCGTCGGCTGTTCCGCTAATTACATCCAGATAGCCTTGCGCGGGTTGCTGCCTCCAATATCCCTCGGCGACGAGCAAACGGCCATTGGGCTTCAACCAGTCGAACGCGACACGCAGGCATTCTTCGAATGAACCGAATGCATGCGTAGATCCGACGCAGAGGATTGCGGCGTATCCGTCTTCGGGTCGCGTGTGCTCTAGCAGAGGAGCGTTGATCAGGCTCAGCCGTGAGTCGTTCGGAGAGTCCCGCTGAAACGCAGATCGGGCCGCGTCTAAGAAGCTTTGATTGATATCGACGCCGACACCACGTGCTGGTGACAGGTGAAGCACATCTCGCAATAGCGCTGCCTTGCCACATCCGGCATCCAGCACGATGTCATCTACTGAGAAATTCGCGACGAAGCTGCGGAGTAGTTCATGAGCTTTATTCTGCGACAGCGGACTCAGGTAACGGTGGTTGCTATGTGCGATTGTGGTAAAACGGAACGGGTCGTAGTTCGTGTTGGTCATGGTTCTCTTGCGAAACGGTATTGATGGATTTTTTCAACGTCGATTCACAAAGAGCTTTCATACACGAACCTCCTAAATATTGTCGTTGTGCGGCGCTGCAAGCTTACCCAGATTCTCAGACGGCTGCAATTCTTCACGCTTTTGAACGGCCGCTCTGGGAGTTCGCGAATGGCTGGTTGGGGTGTGCGCCGTGAAAAGGTGGCGCTTTCCAGCGGGTGCAAGCCCCGCCCGGCAAATGCTCCAGCCGGAAGCAACCGGAGCAGCTATGGAGGCA
>NZ_QLTK01000068.1 GCF_003269035.1 Paraburkholderia bryophila
TCAGGACAACGCGTTCGGCGACAAGTTGCCGATCATTCCGCGCGAATCTCACGTCGAACACGGCAAGGTGCTTTATCGCCTGAAGATCAAGGCAAGGTTGCGTAGCCTTAGCGCGGCGGCACCGGTTGCGGGACGCTCGATTTCTATCACGAGCAATCGCACCGGCGACAGAGTGCAATTATCGCCAACGAGCACCGACTCAAATGGTGCGGTTATCGTAACGCTTGAGGGCCGGGACAAAGGCGCGCGGACGCTAACGGTCACCGATCACGACATTACGGCGGTTCCCCTGGACGTCACGCTGTCAGACGCTTGGTACGAGAGCACGTTTCTCATCACTGCCTACAACGTGTGTAACGAAACTGACTTCGGCTGGCAGATGGTGACAGCACCGGGTCTCGGCGATCAGCACAGAAACGACTTCCTGAATGGCGCGAGTGGCGTCGTCATGCAAGGAACCGGCATGGCGCTGAACGGCCGTTATGTTCGACCAACCCACGTTGGCACACATTGGCACCTCAACGCCCAAGGTCACCCGGATCACCTCGAAGACCCACAAGCCGTCACCTTTGCCTACTCAGACGGTGTCCTGGGCGCGTTCGGCACAGTCACAGAAAACCACTCGATCGCTGTCGATCCCACGGTAATCCCGCCGCGAGCGCGCGTGAACATCGATGCGGTAGGTGAGCGCTACGCAGACGACCGGGGCAGCCAGATACAGGGGTATCACGTTGACAATTTTCTAGGTGCGGGCCACGCTGTCGTCCAAACTTGGACGCACGGGGCGATCAATGGGACGCAGCGTAAAGTCAAGTATCTTGGAGGCACCTGAACCATGAAGCGATGGTACCGATCCGCACTCGCGGCTTGTGCAGTTGCAAGCACGCTTGGCTTGATGGCTGGACCGGCTTTAGCAGACGGTTCTGTGAGTTTCTCCGCAGATATCCTGCCGCTTATTAAGGCGAGACCGCCGTTTGAGAAGTTTATTAGCGACACATTCCAAGTGACGGACACCGGCTGGGGTGTTCGGATCGGCAACGGAATGATGCCGCACTTGGGCGGTGCCCGAATGGGACCTTATGAATTCGAGGCGCTATGGCACAGCCGCAATGGGGACGTCCCTGTCACGCTCGTCATCGATACCGACATCAAATTTTTTGATCGTAAGGGACGAGAGATCACAAACGGTCAGTTACAAAACGCAGTCAGCCTGAAGGAGACCTTCAGCTCAATCGAAATCGAACCGCCCAAAAACTGAGACTTCAAGCGGTGAGCAGGCAATGAAAGTAGGCTCGAAAGGGTGGCTAGTGGGTCGATCAGAGAGGGTCGTCGTCGGGCTCAGTTCGGCCAGTTTGAGACGTTCGACACTCAGGCTAGGATGGTTGACAATTGACTCGCGACCTATTTGTCCGTTCAGCGGACGCACGTCGCTGTGCAGACGTTCATCCCTGTAGTTTTTGTGCCCGCAGGCACGAACTGGTCGATCTGAACGCCGAGTTGATGCCTCTTCTGGAAGAATCTATGAGCAAACCTATCGAACTGCTTAAGGCTGAGGACATTGCCAAAATGGAAGGCAAATCCAGAGCGCATCTTTTGAATCCGGACGCCATTCGCATTTCCAAATCAATTGGCGACGTCACTGGTCTCACCGATCTTGGTTTTCAACTAATGACGGTGATGCCAGGCCACGAGTACGCGGAATACCATCGTCATCTGTACGAGGAGCAATGCTTTTACATTCTGTCAGGCAGCGGCGAAGCAATTATCGAAGGAAAACGCTACGTCATTGACAGTGGCGATTTTCTCGGATTTCCTAAAAATGGAGTTGCCCACACGATAGCAAACAACGGCGATGCCCCTCTGGTGATGATTTCTGCGAGAACAAACCTAGAGCAGGATATCTGCGAATATCCCAGAAAGAAAAAGCGACTCTATATGAATGGTTCGGAGGAAGCGTTGGTTGACTTTGATGATGTTCGATTCGAGCCGCCCGCTGGGGAGCAGCGACCTTAGATATCGCAATGGATCGATGTGTGCCGATTGCATGAGGCAGGGGCCGGCCACTTTCGGACGTTCGACGTCGTGGCCTGAATCGTTGACACCTTCAAGACCAAGTTGACTGGATGCGCCGTCCGCTACCTTTTCAATAGGGCCGCGTAGTAGTCGGCGATGTTGTCCTCCGTCCCCTTTGTGATCCGATTGAATACTCGTCCCCATGGCCAGAAGCTGGAACCTGAGGTGGTTCGCAGACCCGGGAATCGGCTTCCGCCAAGGGTGACCATACCCCACTCGCCACCATGATTGCGGCGATACACCTCTCCGACGTAACTTCCGTAGGCTTTCGCGAATGACATGACTTGTTCGTCCGTTGGCTTGGGACTCGTGCTGACGTAGGATGAACTCATTTGCGCCAAGGCCTTTTCGACATTTGCAATACTCGCGTCCGACCAGTCGAGTTTTATTCCAAACTGTTTCGCGGAGAAGTCGACGGCGTCTAGCGAGTAGGCTTCCGCAATTTTCTGGATTTTTGGATCAGGAGAAAAGGACTGGTCAGATGGGGTTTCTGCCAGCGCAACTCCACCACGAACGCAAGCCATCAGGGCGATCAGCGCTAACAGGAAGCGCTTTACGATTGTTTTCAAGAGGATTCCCACTCCAAGACAACTCTGAGTCGCTGCTGCGAGTCAGAGTGTTGAATTTTCGCCTCGACCGATCTTATACGTCGGAGCAGCCTATAAGCTATGTGAACGGCAGCTTTCGGCAAATCTGAAGGTCCCCTGTGGGTCGAGCTTGTGTGAAAACGCGCTGATCGCCTAAACTGGATTAACTCATTCAGCATGGGTGACCGGATGAAGCGATTCATAGAAGGTGAAGAT
>NZ_QLTK01000069.1 GCF_003269035.1 Paraburkholderia bryophila
TGGCTCGCGTGGCACCTCGGCGTCGACGCGTGGAAAGACTACTGGCCCGAACAGATAAAGCGTGCGCGGGTCAAGGCCGCGATCCCGATCGCGCGTAAGAAGGGCACGGCGGCGGCCGTGCGTGAAGTCGTCGCCACGTTCGGCGGAAATATCGCGCTGCGCGAATGGTTCCAGATGACGCCCCCCGGCGTGCCTGGCACGTTCGACATTGTGATGACCGTAAGCGCGCGCGACGGCGTGCCGGCCACGGCCGCCTATGTCGCCGACATCATCGCCGAAATCGACCGCACGAAGCCCGTCAAGGCTCACTACACCTTCACGCAAGGCTATTCGATTCAAGGCGCGCAACGCGTTGCAGCGGCCTTTCGGCCGGCCCTGTACCGCCGTCTCGCATTGACGGATCAACTCACGGATAAATGAACATGGCCGGAGCCCTTTTCCACATCACCGATGCTGGTCGCGCCGCACTTGTCGCGACCGGAAACACCGGCACCAACGCACACAAGATCGTCGAAATCGGCCTGAGTACGGGGCTGTTCGATGCGACCGATCGCACGCTCAAAAAGCTGCCGAACGAACTGAAACGCATCACCACGTTTGCCGGCGACAACGTCGCGCCCGATACGATCCACGTCACGCTACGCGACGACACGGCCGACCAGTACAAGCTGTTCGGCCTCGGCCTTTACCTCGAAAACGGCGTGCTGTTCGGCGTCTACTGCCAGAACGCCGCAGATGGTCCGATCATGGAGAAGTCGCCGGCGGCGCTGCTGCTGCTCTCGGCTGACGCGCAGTTCACCACGATCGACGCGGCGCAGCTCGTTTTCGGTGACGCCAGTTTCACGAATCCGCCAGCGACGACCGAGCGGCAAGGGGTCGTCGAGCTGGCGACGCAAGCCGAAGTCAACGCCGGCACCGACGACGTGCGCGCCGTCACGCCGAAGACTGCGGCGACCCGCTACGCGGCGCTGACGGGCGCCGCGTTCAGCGGCCCGGTATCGGCGGCCGCCGCCGCTGGTGACACCGATGCGCAGCTATACGCAAAGGGCGCAAGCGGGGCAGGCGGCCGCGAAGGCAAGCTGCGTTTTTACGGCACGTTCGGCAACAACGACGATACGAATACGCGCCTCGCCGCATCGATCAGCGCCGGCTTTAACGGCGGCAATTGGGGGACGGAATATCTCGATTTCTGCCTGAACTATGGCGCGGCGAACGACGCCGAACGCGATGCGCTGCAGGCTCGTGTGCTGCGTCTCGTTGCGGGCGGCCGCGCATTGTTCAACACGGCGGTCGACGACGGCACCAGCATTGCGCAGTTCGGCGGCAATGTCAGCACGCGTGGCGTGCATAGGTTCGGGTATGGCGCAACGGTCGGATGGGCATCGGCCGACGCGTCGGTCGCCTATTTCCGTTCGAACGGGAATGTGTCGGTCGGCTCGGAGGCGGCGGCCGGCTTCCTCGATCTCGTCGCCGGCGGCGGCGCTACCCGCGTGCGTATCCTGCCGTCCGGCCGTGTGCTGGTCGGCACCTCGACCGATGACGGCACGAGCGTTGCGCAGTTCGCCGGCAACACCCGCACCTATGGCACACACTCCGCCGGCGCCGCCGGCGCGGTAACGGCCTGGATTGCGGCGGATGCCGGGTATGGCTATTTCCACACGGCGGGCAACGCCTCGGTCGGCACCGAGGCGGCGTATGGTTTCACCGAACTGCTCGCGGGCAACAAGTCGTTTCTGAAGGTGCTGCCGTCTGGCCGTGTGCTGATCGGCGACACCGCTAACGATGACGGCACGAACCGCGTACAGGTCGACGGTCCCGCCCGCATCAACGGGAATATGTATGTCAATACCCGAGGCAGCGAAGGACAGGTATGGCTCGGCCCGAATGAGGGGTACTTCTTTGCGAACAGCAAACAGGCGGGCTACTACTCCCCGAAGTACGGTCAGTATCAATACGACTTCGCGCTCAAGAATCTCACCGTGCAGAACAATGAAGTCTGGCACGCCGGGAATCTGAATCCGCTGGACCTCGCCAGAGGCGGGACCATCTTCGGCGACGTGACTTTCGCCACCGGCCGGCGACTGCTGCTCGACGAAGGTACGGCCGCGAATCCCTCGCTGTCGTTCGTCAATGACGGTGCGCCAGATACCGGGTTTTTCCACGTTGCTGATGGCGTGTTTGCGATTGCGAACAACGCCAGCGAAACGATGCGCTTCGGAACGGACGTCGTATCGACCCAGCGCACCATGCAATCGAATGTAACGCCGCGAACCGGCGTGAACGGCGTATTCCGCTCAAGCGGCGATATTGGCGGCTCTTTCGTGGACTGGAACCAACTGTCAAGCCGCATTGCCGCTTTGCAGATCGATGCGCCGACGGCGGCGGCCGGCTATATGGGCATACGCTGGACGCGCTGGGGCGGCCGTCACTTCGCTGCTATCGAAGGCTTCGAAGGCGGCTCGGCTACCACAGAGCCAAGCATCGTATTTCATCTCGACGGACGCAATAACGCCTGGTCGTTCGGTCGTAACGAAATCGCCCGCAGCGACGGACAGCGCGTGTGGGGTGGCTGGAATTTTGACCCGAATACCAAGCTCAACGTGAGCGGCGGCCCGATGACCGGCCGCCTGACGATGACGCAGCCGGGTGCGTATGGCGAAATCGGTCTGAAGAGCACGGACGGCACCGCCATGTTCATTCGCGGGCGTGCCAGTGGCGGCGGCATGGAGTGGGTCAATAGCGCATACAACGCCATCCCTGCCTCGATGGATGACGGCGGCAACATGACCTTTGCGGGCATCGTGCGCGTGGCCAATGGCGGCGCATGGGTCGCGACAGACGGCAACGTCTACGGCGCGG
>NZ_QLTK01000070.1 GCF_003269035.1 Paraburkholderia bryophila
TGGCTCGCGTGGCACCTCGGCGTCGACGCGTGGAAAGACTACTGGCCCGAACAGATAAAGCGTGCGCGGGTCAAGGCCGCGATCCCGATCGCGCGGAAGAAGGGCACGGCGGCGGCCGTGCGTGAGGTCGTCGCCACGTTCGGCGGAAATATCGCGCTGCGTGAATGGTTCCAGATGACGCCCCCCGGCGTGCCTGGCACGTTCGACATTGTGATGACCGTAAGCGCGCGCGACGGCGTGCCTGCCACGGCCGCGTATGTCGCCGACATCATCGCCGAGATCGACCGCACGAAGCCGGTCAAGGCTCACTACACCTTCACGCAAGGCTATTCGATTCAAGGCGCGCAACGCGTTGCGGCGGCCTTTCGGCCGGCCCTGTACCGCCGCCTCTCACTTACGGATAAATGAACATGGCCGGAGCCCTTTTCCATATCACCGATGCTGGCCGCGCCGCGCTTGTGGCACCCGGCAACACGGGCACCAACGCGCACAAAATCGTTGCGATCGGCGTTAGCACAGCCGCCTTTGACGCGTCCGACCGCACGCTTAAAAGTCTGCCGAGCGAGCTGAAGCGGCTGACCACGTTCAGCGGCGACAACGTCGCGCCCGACACGATTCACGTCACGTTGCGCGACGACACGCCCGACCAGTACAAGCTGTTCGGCTTCGGCCTGTACCTCGAAAACGGTGTGCTGTTCGGCGCCTACAGCCAGAGCGCTGCTGATGGTCCGATCATGGAAAAGTCGCCGGCGGCCATGGTG
Organism: Paraburkholderia bryophila; assembly: GCF_003269035.1. Lineage (GTDB taxonomy): Bacteria > Pseudomonadota > Gammaproteobacteria > Burkholderiales > Burkholderiaceae > Paraburkholderia > Paraburkholderia bryophila. Next base: position 762 of record NZ_QLTK01000070.1, read on the forward strand.
CTGCTGTCGTCTGACGTGCAGTTCGCCACGATCGACGCGGCGCAGCTCGTTTTCGGTGACGCCAGTTTCACGAATCCGCCGGCGACGACCGAGCGGCAAGGCGTCGTCGAGCTGGCGACGCAAGCCGAAGTCAACGCCGGCACCGACGACGTGCGCGCCGTCACGCCGAAGACCGCGGCGACCCGCTACGCGGCGCTGACGGGCGCCGCGTTCAGCGGCCCGGTATCGGCGGCGGCCGCCGCTGGTGACACCGAGGCGCAGCTATACGCAAAGGGCGCAAGCGGGGCAGGCGGCCGCGAAGGCAAGCTGCGTTTTTATGGCACGTTCGGTAACAACGACGATACGAATACGCGCCTCGCCGCATCGATCCGCGCCGGCTTTAACGGCGGCAACTGGGGCACGGAATATCTCGATTTCTGCCTGAACTATGGCGCGGCGAACGACGCCGAACGCGACGCGCTGCAGGCTCGTGTGCTGCGTCTCGTCGCGGGCGGCCGTGCATTGTTCAACACGGCGGTCGACGACGGCACCAGCATCGCGCAGTTCGGCGGCAATGTCAGCACGCGTGGCGTGCATAGGTTCGGGTATGGCGCAACGACCGGATGGGCGTCGGCCGACGCGTCGGTCGCCTATTTCCGTTCGAACGGGAATGTGTCGGTCGGCTCGGAGGCGGCGGCCGGCTTCCTCGATCTCGTCGCCGGCGGCGGCGCTACGCGCGTGCGTATCCTGCCGTCCGGCCGTGTTCTGTTCGGCACCTCGACCGACGACGGCACCAGCATTGCGCAGTTCGCCGGCAACACCCGCACCTATGGTTCGCATTCCGCCGGCGCCGCCGGCACGGTAACGGCCTGGGTTGCAGCAGATACCCAGTATGGCTATTTCCGCACGGCTGGCAACGCGTCGATTGGCTCGGAGGCTGCGGCCGGTTCGACGGAGCTGATCGCGGGCAACAAGTCGTTTATCAAGGTGCTGCCGTCCGGCCGCGTGCTGATCGGCGACACCGCCAACGATGACGGCACGAACCGCGTGCAGGTCGACGGCCCCGCCCGCATCAACGGGAATATGTATGTCAATACCCGAGGCAGCGAAGGTCAGGTATGGCTCGGCCCGAATGAGGGGTACTTCTTTGCGAACAGCAAACAGGCGGGCTACTACTCGCCGAAGTACGGCCAATATCAATACGACTTCGCGCTCAAGAATCTCACCGTGCAGAACAATGAAGTCTGGCACGCCGGGAATCTGAATCCGCTGGATCTCGGCAAGGGCGGCACCATCTACGGCGACGTGACTTTCGCCACCGGCCGGCGACTGCTGCTCGACGAAGGCTCGGCGGCGAATCCCTCGCTGTCGTTTGTCAATGACGGTGCGCCCGATACCGGTTTTTTCCACGTTGCAGATGGCGTGTTCGCGATTTCGAACAACGCCCGCGAGACGATGCGCTTCGGCACTGACGTTGTATCGACACAGCGCACGCTCATATCGAACGTCACGAACGTCACCGGGACCAACGGCGTTTTCCGCTCATCAGGCGATATCGGCGGATCTTTCGTCGACTGGAGCATGACCGGCAACCGCATCGCAGCGGTTCAAGTCGATGCACCGCAATCGATCATGGCCTATATGGGCATGCGCTGGACGCGCTGGGGCGGCCGGCACTTCGCCGCCATTGACGCCTACGAAGGCGGCTCGGGCACGTCTGAGCCGAGCATTGTTTTCCATCTCGACGGCCGCAATAACGCCTGGTCGTTCGGTCGCAATGAGATCGCCCGCAGCGATGGGCTTCGCGTATGGGGCGGCTGGAATTTTGATCCGGCCACCAAGCTCAACACGGCCGGCGGCACGCTGACCGGTCGCCTCACGATGACCAAAGCCGGTTCGTTTGGCGAGATCGGTCTCGCCAGTGCGGACGGCACCGCCATGTTCATGCGCGGGCGTGCGAGTGGCGGCGGCATGGAGTGGGTGAACAGCGCATATAACTCCATTCCTGCCGTGATGGATGACGGCGGCAACATGACCTTTGCGGGCATCGTGCGCGTGGCCAATGGCGGCGCATGGGTCGCGACAGACGGCAACGTCTACGGCGCGG
>NZ_QLTK01000071.1 GCF_003269035.1 Paraburkholderia bryophila
GACCCATTGCGATTTCCGTTGCGGAGCCGTCAATGACCGTCCCGTCAACCGTGGTTTTGTCACCTAAGCGGATGTGATAGCGCGTAACCATGCCGTGGCCTACTGCGCAATGCCCGAAGGCGCGTCTAGCCCAAGAGCATTCATGTTGTCTTTAAATGCGTTGTAGAAACCCGCTTCGGTGCATGCTATTGGCATCGCATTCGCTCCCTTTGAGTGGCCGCACGGGGTCGCTATTTGCGGTACCCATGCAGCATGCATGTCCGGTCGAAACTGACCGTCGATACTCTATCAAAAGAACACCTAGCCGCCCTTTCGAAAGTGCGAGCGGTGCCGGTCGGTGGTCGGATCGTCGCGCATTTCCATTTCCAGCGTGGTTTCGAATCCACTATCGTTGATCGTGTGCGTCGCTTTCTTCACCAGCCACGGCGTTGCGTCGATCTCCGGTTTGAAGCCGGAAACGGTCACGGGCATTTCGGGGAAGGCATCGGGCCGTGCCCGGGCGAGCGTGTAGTCGAACGTCGCCTGGCTGCGCTGCGTGCGGTCATACTCGGCTTGCGCCGCCGCACGCGCTTCGGCTTCGGTCGCGTAGTCTTCCGGCAGCACCTTCATGTTTTTATTGTTCTCACCGCCGATCACAACCGACTTGCGCTTGCCCTTCGCATTCGAGTGGTAATGCGCCCGAACGCCTGAATAGCTTTCACGCTGCGCGACGTGGTATCGGTGACGGTCGCCGCTCGAGCGCGTCAGTTCGATAACGCCTAGCGGCTTGCCGCTGACAGTCTTGCCGGTGCCTATCGGCATGAATAGAAGCCGCAGATCCTTCACGTTCATCACGGCGTCGTAACGCTTCGCAAGGCGCGTCAGAAACGACATGTCGCTTTCGTGGGTCTGGTCGATGTGGTCGATCAGGATCTTCGCAATCTTGGCGCCGATCGCCGGCTTGAGCGAGTGGCGCGTTGCGATCGCGCGCACGATTGCTTCGAGCGTCTGCCCGTGCCAGCTCTTTCCCCGGCGTTCGTGCATGGCGTTGGTCATTGACGCCGAGCGGGCGCGCACGGTGAGCCGGGTGTCTGCGGCTTGGTGGGTTGTGCGGTCGCGATAAAGCTGTTCATGGAACATGGCTCAGAAAAATGATGGCGGTGGGCCGGCGTCGGAAACGAGTTTCCGTCAGGTGTTGCGTTTCGTCAGCCGGCGCCGCCATGCCGGGGGGGCTCCTTACTTGCGGCCAGCGTCGGCGCTGGCCGCATCGCTCAACTCGCTTCGAGTCGGGCAATGCCGTCCGCCGCAGCACCTGTCTGCATGGGATTCAGAACCCTTTCAGGGCCCACCCCTACTGATGCAATCTGATGCGCGCAGTCACTCATCCCCGCGATTGACGGTATGGCTGCACCGTCGCCGTTCGGACCAGAAGTGGCCGGTCGACAACCTCGTCCAGAACGTTGACAATCGTTATCAAAATCTCCTCAACAGTGCTGCAGCGGCGGAAGTTGCGCATGTGATCTCAACCTTGAAAACAAAAGGCTATGGCCACAATCAGACAATATTTTGAAACCGATTTTGACTATTGCCTTCGAGTCAAAATCAGATACGACTTTGACGGCGAGTCATGCGAAGGGAGCGTTTTGTACGACGCATCCGCAAAGTCTGCTTTTATTTCATTTTACTTTTCAAGTGCTGCACGTACCTACGAATACTTTCAAAGATTTCTCTCGTCGCTCAATTACGGACAGACGGGACTAAATCTAGATGGTGGGATTATTCTTCCTAGCGCCAAACAGTTTCCAGGGCAACTTCACGTGGAGAATTCCAACCCACTCGCGATTCGCTATCAACTGTTTGGTGATCCCTTTTGGAGAGACCTTTTTTCAATACAAACGAGTCAGCGAGTGTTCCTCTATTCCGAGACGAATTTATCTCAATCCGATATTGAAAGACTTCAGACTGAGGCGAGCAACATGGGCCACGACTTACAGTTCCGCTCGAATGACTATGCATCCCGTCGTAGTCATTTTGAGAAACCTCAGGCGTTCATCAGCCATGACTCCCGAGATAAGGAGTCGATTGCTAGACCTATGGCACTGAACCTCCAAAGGAAATTGTGCCCCGTTTGGTACGACGAATTCTCGCTAAAGCTCGGCGAAAATTTGCGACAGAGCATTGAAAAAGGTTTGAAGGAGTGTCAAAAGTGCGTTCTGATCTTGAGCCCAAGTTTCTTCGCCAATAACGGTTGGGGAAAGAAGGAGTTTGAGTCTATCTTCACTCGCGAAATCCTTGAGGAGACGCAACTTGTGTTGCCTATTTGGTGTGGCGTTACAAAGAAAGAGGTATATGAGTACAGCCCCAGTCTCTTAAATGTCAAGGGAGTTGACTGGAATTCTTTGGGAGAGGATGAGGTCTGCAGGCAAATTTACCTCGCCGTTACCTCCCCCGCCTAATCCATCATTTCACCGGATCTGGGTTGAAAGCCGCACAGGTCCGGTGAATTCAGACGCTCCACGTCCGTTTTGCCTAGACGATCAAAGTCCAGGGTTTACGGCGGGAATCGTTGCAGGACTGAGTTAGGCTGTCGCGGATGGATAATGAGCTGCTTGGTTCGGTCCGAGGGTGTGTGATGAACCGCCCCGGATTTGGTGGAGGCTCCAACTCTTGAGAAAATGGAGCCATGAACAAGTCGAACAAATCTTCTGCTGAAGTCCGGGAACGTGCCGTGCGCATGGTGCAAGAGCATCGGGGCGAGTATCCGTCACAGTGGGCGGCGATCGAATCCATCGCCCCCA
>NZ_QLTK01000072.1 GCF_003269035.1 Paraburkholderia bryophila
TGTTGATTTGCACGGAATCCTGACCCGGGATTTGCATTGAATTCTGACCCACCCGTTGGACCAGCTTTGCGGGTTATTCGGTGGGTGTCTGGGTCTTCTTTCTCTCCTTCTTTGGCTGTGTCGTGCTGTTTCTGAAACGATAGCTATCGTTGCCTGTTTCTACAATGTGGCAGTGGTGCGTGAGCCGGTCGAGCAGCGCCGTCGTCATCTTTGCATCGCCGAACACACTGGCCCACTCAGCGAAGCTCAGGTTGGTGGTGATGATGATGCTGGTTCGTTCGTAGAGCTTGCTGAGCAGGTGGAACAGCATGGCACCACCGGTCTGGCTGAACGGCAGATAGCCGAGCTCGTCGAGAACCACAAGATCGGCATACATGAGTCGTGTGGCGAGTTGTCCGGGCTTGCCCACGAGCTTCTCCTGTTCGAGCGCATTGACCAGTTCGATGGTGGAGAAGAAGCGCACGCGGCGTCGATGGTGCTCAAGCGCCTGCACTCCGATCGCGGTTGCCAGATGGGTCTTTCCAGTGCCAGGCCCGCCCACCAGGACGATGTTGTGCGCCGAGTCGATGAACTCACACTGGTACAACTGGCGCACCAGCGCTTCGTTGGCGTCGCTGCAACTGAAGTCGAAGCCGCCGATGTCGCGATACGCCGGGAAGCGTGCCGCCTTCATCTGATACGCGAGTGAACGCACTTCGCGCTCTGCGATTTCCGCCTTGAGCAACCCGGCAAGCACCAGCGAAGCTGACTTGTAGGCCGGCGAGTCTTGCGCGGCGAGCTCGCCTAACGCCTGAGCCATACCGTGCAGCTTGAGTGACTTGAGCATCTGCATCATGACGTCAGGCTGCATGATCGTCCTCCCGATTCCTCAGGCGGTCGTAGCGGCCCACGTTGGCCTGTGGCTCAACCTCCAGTGCGAAGGCCTGTGGCGTCTGCAGCGGCGGCACAGGCGGGCTGTCGAGCAGCCGGCTCAGGATGTTCAGCACCGTCTGCTTGTTCGGTGCGCCGGCCTCGAACGCCAGCTCGACTGCAGTGAGCACCATCTGTTCATCGTGCAGCAGGACCAGCGCCAGAATCTCGACCATCTCCCGGTCGCCGCCGGGGCGCTTCAGCAGCACGCCCTGCAACTTGCGGAAGCCGGCTGGAAACTCGGCGAAGGGCGCTCCGTTGCGAAGCGCCCCGGGTTTGCGCTGCAGGACTGCCAGGTAGTGACGCCAGTCGTAAATGGTTTCGCCGTGGTCATGGCTGCGGTTGATGCAGCGCTCGTGCTCGGCAATCACCTGGCCTTCGGCGACGAACACGAGTCTGGCCGCGTAGACGCGCAGACTGATGGGCCGGTTGGCGAACGACGCCGGCACGCTGTAGCGGTTGCGCTCGAAGTTCACGAGGCATGTCGGCGAGACGCGTTTGGTGTGTTCAACGAAACCATCGAACGGCTGGCCCACCGGCATCAGGTGTGGCCGCTCGGCCGACCATGCATCCCATATCGTCGTGTCCTGTTCCGGGTGACGTGTCTGCTGCCACAGCAGCACGCACTGATCGGCCAGCCAGTCGTTGAGCGCGGCGAGTGAACCGAATGTCGGCACCTTCTGCCAGAGCCGGTGACGGCTGTCCTGGACGTTCTTCTCGATCTGCCCCTTCTCCCAGCCGGAGGCGACGTTGCAGAACTCGGCGTCAAACAGGTAGTGGCTTACCATCGCGCTGAACCGCGCGTTGACCTCGCGGACCTTGCCGGGGCGCACCCTGTCGACGGCGGTCTTCATGTTGTCGTAGATGCCGCGGCGGGGAATGCCGCCCCACGCGACGAACGCGTGATGATGCGCGTCGAACAGCATCTCGTGGGTCTGCAGCAGATAGGCGCGCAGGAAGAAGGCACGACTGTGGCTGAGCTTGAGCTGTGCCACCTGCAGCTTGGTGCGCTCGCCGTTGATAACGGCCCAGTCCTCGCTCCAGTCGAACTGGAACGCTTCGCCAGCGGCAAACCGGAGGGGAACGAATGTCCCACGCCCGGTCGTCTTTGCCTGCTCGTGCTGCTCCTGTCGCCAGCGCCGGGCAAACGCCGCGACACGATCATAGGAGCCAGTAAAGCCCAGCACGCAGAGGTCCGCGTGAATCTGCTTGAGGGTTCTACGCTGTTTGCGGGGCCGCGTCGCCTCGGTCTTTAGCCAGCCAGCAAGCTTCGCAGCAAACCCGTCGAGCTTGCTGGGGCTGTGGCGTTCGGGATAGGCGGGCAGTACGGTGCCGGCCCGTATGTAGCGTCTGACCGTGTTTCTGGACACGCCCAGCCGTTTGGCAATCTCGCGCAACGACACATGATCGCGAAAGTGCCAGCGTCGGATGATGCTCAATATAGCCACGTCGATCACTCCGTTCCCCCGCCCGTTGCCGAGCAGGTCAGTGTTCTACGTGGGTCAATATTCGATGCAAATTACTACGCAGGGTGGGTCAGGATTCCGTGCAAATCAACA
>NZ_QLTK01000073.1 GCF_003269035.1 Paraburkholderia bryophila
TCTTCACCTTCTATGAATCGCTTCATCCGGTCACCCATGCTGAATGAGTTAATCCAGTTTAGGCGATCAGCGCGTTTTCACACAAGCTCGACCCTGAACGGACTCCCACGCGCACCGGAAACGGCCATTGACGCTCCTGTTGTCGGCGGGCTTCAGGCGGCCATTAGTCAAGGGAGGTATCAAACATACCGGTAGGAGAAGTTGCCTTGTTAGGCGGGCGGGGCGTTGGAATAATGCCCGTGAGTCAACTGGCTAGACCACGGTCGCGGAAGCGACGAACCTGACATAAGCAATCTAACGAAGGTAACTGGTAATGCGCATATCGCTTTTGCACACGATTGATGGCAACAGGCGTGTATTCGAGGACGCAGCCAACAATCTTGGCCTGCGGGTCGAAGATCTCCGCCATGAAGTCCGGCCTGACCTCCGTGAGGCCGTCCAACGTGCGGGGAAGTTTTCAGCCGATTTGAGGGCGCAGACGAATCGTTGCCTCTTGGGCCTGGCGGCCGACTCAGATGCAGTCATCCTGACCTGCGCGACGCTTGGGCCGGCTGTCGAAGAAATTGAAAGTTCGCCAATTCCCATTGTGAGAGCAGATGCTGCATTGGCCGCTGCAGCAGGGAAAGTTGGCGGAAAAATCGCAGTGTTGTGTGCCGTTGAGTCGGCCATCGAGTCAACCAGACGACTCTTCGCTCAGCACGCGAGCGACATTGCTACGTCAGTGGAAGTCATCCACGTTGCGCAGGTGTGGGAGCTATTTAAGAATGGTGACATCGACGAATGCTTCGCTGCTATCGCAGCATCAGCAAATGAAGCATATGGAACAGGCGCAACCGTTGTCGCGTTCGCTCATCCCTGGATGGCACCGGCGGTCAACCTCGCCCGCAAGGGAAGTCGACCGCTCGATAGCGCCCATGTCGCGTTGCGCACAGTGATGCAGCAGATCGGCGGCCCCTCTCTCGGCATCTGATATTCGAACGCGGTGTCCGATTGTCGATGAGCTTCAATGCAACGTCGAATGTCTCAAACTGGCCGGACTCGGAAGTCCAGTCGAGCGGCGACGCCGTCCGGGGGCGTGCTTAGAACGCGCGAAACAATTCGCCTTTCGGATACGGTAATGCCAGCTCCGGCATTTCATGCCTTCCGAAATACCGGGTGGATTTGGTTTCGGTGTCGCTGGGAATTCCGGAGCCATCGATGATCCTGCACTGAAATAGCGTCACAACGTATTCAACCTGATCGCCGTTGGGATACGTGTACCGGAACGCTCGGCCGCCGAAGACGCCGAGAATGCCATGAATGTGGATGGCATATCCGGTCTCTTCCATCACCTCCCGAGCAATTGCTTCCTGTGGGCTTTCGCCCAGTTCAATTCCCCCAGCCGGCAAACTCCAGGCCTCACCCGAAGACTTCTCTTGCAAGAGCAGCCTGCCTTGGTGATCGTGGATTACGGCTCCGAAGGACGAGCTCAGTATCAAACCATTGCCGACCTTCTTTCTTAACCAGCCGATGTAACTCTCGTTGCTCAAAATGCCACCCGCATAGAAAGGTCGAACCGCTTAAAGAGATATCGGACCGTCAGTATTGGAGGCGATTGTCGCGGGTCTGAATGGCCTTGCCGAACGGCCGAAAGTGGCCGAATCTAGCTCCCTATGGCGCTGTCGCTGCACCAGTCGAGTCAATGGTGACACAAAAGTACAGTCGATCCGTCGTTCCTGCACAGCTTTCCAACCATGCCGTTGCGGCAGCTGTGATTGTCCGACGACAGAAGTCGGCAGCCTCCGCTATCGTAAGATGCTCGAGACTCGTAGTTCCCTGCGGCGCGTCCCCGTGGCCGACCCGCCCATCCGAAGACTGAATCCATCCCTCCCAGCCCAAAATCTGGATCTGGTGTTTCGCACAGTGGTCGATCGCAGCGATAGCCGCATTTAGTGGAAGTACGATTTCCCGCTGCGAAATCGATTGCAGCGCGAGTTCGCGCGGCAGAGCTTGCAACTGCATCATTCGGTGCGCTCTTTCGGTTTGGACTTGCCGACATTGTCAGCAATCCAGCCGACGAAGTCGAGCGTCCGGTTGTGGCCGAGCCTGTGTGGAAACTCAGTTTTGGCTCTGAGGGCGAGGTTGCCGGTCGGTCGATAAAGCTAGATGCGTTTCGCTTGCGCTAATCAAACATCCGCGGGCGCAAGAAGCCCCTTGAGGCTTCAGCTTGCAGTCATCCTCATCGCCTTCATCATCCCGGCAACCCCAAGTATATTCAT
>NZ_QLTK01000074.1 GCF_003269035.1 Paraburkholderia bryophila
TGAACCAGTTTGCTATCCTGTTTGGCGAGCGCTTCACGCTCGCACGTGGCTAGAAATCTTTAAACCGCCTCGCACACAAAAATGCGGACAGGTTCGTCGCTCAGGAACAAAGAACGCACTTCGGCGCGCCTGCTCCAGATAATCCTCTCCAAGAGTACGCATCGATGCGCGTGTGTTGAGACCATCCTCAACCAGCACGACGACAGCGGGCAAGTTCGGATGTGTGTCGAAAAACTCAAACAGCCGATCCACCACCTCGTCGCCGTGCTCGGTATGAATCTCATCAAGACGGATATACAACGGGCTCTGAATACCCGCGCCGTTGTCTGCCGCTCCTATACGACTTGCCATGCGATCGGCGTATGGATCGGCAACGTCGCGGGGCGGCCCAGCCGCGATCACGGGAATCGGCCAGCACATGACCCAATCACGAAGCGCGTAGCCGAATACATTGTTTTCGCGTTGCGCTGCTACAAACGCGCGGTCGGCACCCGTATAGGGATATTCTTTTGGCTCCTGTAACAGGAGCATGCCAGAAGCGCCAGCCTCGTCGAGGCGCATTAGCATCGCGCGCTGTCGAAATTTGTCGACCGTCACGCCGAAGCGACGTATCTCGAGCGTGAAACGTGGATCGCGTAGGGCAGCGACTGCGGCCGCTTGATCATCCGCGACTGCGTTTTGCACAGTCGACGGATCGATCCGTTGCACGTCTTTTCTCTGCCACGCGCTGTACCCTGCAAATAGGCTTCCTGCCAGTAACAGAAATAGCAGGGTGAGAAGCAGTGTTCGTCGATTCATCTGGGCCCCTTCCAAAGTCTATTAACCAGCCAGCGAGGGCGCGTGGCACCGCCATTTAGAAATCCCAGCTGAATGTTTGGGGATGTGCTTCACGCGAAGCGCGGTCCGGTGGCGACACCATCACGATGCTCGCGTGAAGTGGATCACGCAGATTGATGAGCGCGTTTGTTTTGCCGTCGCTGTATCCCATCATCAGTGCGAGCGTCATTTGCACCCACGTCGAACTCGTGCCGGTATCACCGCCGATGCGGCGCTGCATGTCGAACGCGTCCTTCGGGTCGTCCAGATCGATGTGCTGCGGGTTGTCGTGAAGGGCCTGGATGAGCAATGCGAGATTGTTCGTCGACATGCCCGTGTCGTGGAATATTCGGCCGGGCTGGTCGTTGGGAGCGAGGGTGCCCAGTGCCTGTTGCCAGCCTTCACGCAGCTTTTCGATGCGCTCGCCCTTTTTGAGTGGTTCGCCGTGGTTGTTGCTTAGAGCGATTCGCACCGGTCGGTGAAGGTAGGCGAGTACTGGCCAGTTGTCGTATTCCGTCAACTGCCATGTGGTCCACGGTATTGGGACCCACGGGTTCGGTTTGAAGCCGTGCGGGATCTTCAATGGTGTGGTCTTCCAGAATTCCGGCAGCTTGCTTTGCCAGTAGTCCCATGGCATTTCCGAAACGTCGGATTGAGGTTTTGGATAGGCCCGCTGCTGCGACCAGAAGTAATTCCATAGTTTGATCACGTCGTACTGCGTTTTGGTGTTGTCGATCGCCTCAGGCGCATTGACGACATACGGTCGGACCATCCGATCTATTCGGTCTTTGCGCGTCACCATCAGTGCGACAAAACTGTCGGGTTGCTCTGGTACGAAGTAGCCATTCGAGTGGAGTAAGTCCCGATCGGCATCTGGCGTACGTAGGTAAGAGCGGGTTTGCAAACCGTCTTCAATCAATACCACCGCAGCTGGCAAGTCCGGATGAGTATCGAAGTATTCGAATAACTTTCCCACCACTCCGTCGCCATGCTCGGTATGAATCTCATCAAGGCGGATGTACAAAGGATTCGTAATGCCTGCGCCGTTGTCTGCGTCGCCGATATGCGTCGCCATGCGATCGGCAAGGTGGTCTTCAGGATTGCGGGGTGGCCCCGCGAACCTGTCCGCATTTTTGTGTGCGAGGCGGTTTAAAGATTTCTAGCCACGTGCGAGCGTGAAGCGCTCGCCAAACAGGATAGCAAACTGGTTCA
>NZ_QLTK01000075.1 GCF_003269035.1 Paraburkholderia bryophila
TTCGAGTTCATCCGGCGGTACATGGAGCAGGGCCCGGACGCGCTACCGAAGGTCGAACGGTATCTTCCGCGAGGCCCCTCTCTGCGCGCCTCAATCAGCGTCTGGTTCTATGGCATAGGAGCTGTCGGCAGTGCCGGCGGTGCCATGCGAGTTCTCACCGTCCTGCTTTCGGGGCCGATATTCCTGCTGTCGATACTGCACTACATTGCGCAACTGACGAGCCGGGAGCCGGTATGGCCGACCGAGGTAGAAGCCGCCTGCGGCAACTCAGCGTCGCCCGCAATGGCTCAAGCCTGAGGTTGCGGGACTCCTTTGATGTCTGAACGCGCTACTGCTGTCTCGCCCGGATTCGCTTGAGTGAACTGCCAGAGCCTGCGTCGCGGCCAAGGTCAGCACGTTAACCCGTGTCGTAACTCACTCCCTACCGGGCACTAATTCGCACGCGGACAAACACGTCAACATTCAACTTGTCACCATATATCCGATGCAAAAGAAATGCGGCCTTCTCTTCTGTGCGACAACGCTGATTTTCCTCACAGCGTGCCACAGCGCATCAGACAGCCCACTCGCTCGCGCAGCCGCCACGCTCGCGAAGACGGAGGCCCCACATGATGCCCAGTGGGTCCAGCTCGAAAGCAGTGACGCGGCCGTGCAGGAGTGTGCCATCAAGTTTCCGGACGCTGACCACCCCTGGACCGCGCGTATCGGACTTAAGCCGGGGCAGTACGCCATTCACGCCCGCATCCAACAGGATGGGACAAGTGGTTCCTGGTCGTCAGGCGAGGTATGGTCGGACGCGAAGACCGACGATGGCAAAGACACTCTGGATGAGAGCACGCTCAAGGCGAGGTTGCATGACTGCGCCACGCATGTAATGTCCATCGGTGTGCTCGAGAGCCATCTTGGCCCGGACAGCGCCGTCGTAACGGGACTGCGTGCGCTGGAAAAGCAGGATATCGAGAACGCAAAGGCACTTCGCAAATCGGGGCAGAGCGGCAGCTAGGCATGGTGCGCCATCGAACGGCGACATCATGGTCACAGCAACGCGACATCACCGAAGCGACGTTGAGGTCATGTGATATTCGTCGTCAGCGTCAACGTTAAACCCGATGCCGCGTTTGATGGAATTCCCGAGGGACCTGACATCAAGAGACTCGGCGCAAAAACGCGCTACATCATTCACCGGAATGTATCGAGCGAAAGGAGGGTGTCGTACCATGAACCGCAGATTCATCCTGAAAGACGACACGACTACTCATAATGGTGTGGTGCTCGACGGCATCGCCGGTTCGTCGTTCGACGGCCGGCCTTTGGCTTATCTCGGAGCGTCTGTGTTGTGCCACACATGCAATACCGAGGGCATCATCGTAAGCGATGGCTCGCCTCATACGATGAGTGTCATGGGCAAGCAGGTTGCGCTCGAGAACGATTTTTGCCAGTGCAAATGCGAGCCTCTTCCGAAGCTGGTGGCGTCGCAGACCATGGGCTCATTAACATCCTGAATGGCGCAAGCTCATTGCGGTCCGGCCAGTGGTGGTCGCGGAAGTGTGACTGGCGACGGATACCACCCCATGCAATGGCCTTTGAAGGAGCAAACCCTTTTGGCCCACGGACGTCAAGGTTGCCTGCTTCTAAATGATGTTGTCGATGTAAAACGGCGTCGCCGCTGAGCAAAAACCAGAAAGATGCAGCATCGCCATTGCGTGGCGCAGACGTCAAAGCGATGGCGTTCATCTCGCAGTGTGTTGATTTGCACGGAATCCTGACCCGGGATTTGCATTGAATTCTGACCCACCCGTTGGACCAGCTTTGCGGGTTATTCGGTGGGTGTCTGGGTC
>NZ_QLTK01000076.1 GCF_003269035.1 Paraburkholderia bryophila
TTGAACGTACTCGCCTACAATCTCACGCGAGTGCTGAGAATCCTGGGCTTTAAAAAGACAATGAAGGCGATGCGGCTGGTGGGTGCGTGAGAACCCCTTTAGGCCCTGAAAAAAGCCATAAACTCGTCTGGAACGCGTTGGAGAGGCTCGCAGTCTCGTCGTCCCATTGATGGCCGCAAAGGCAACCAAACGCACTGCGGCGGTCAGCAATCATGCGTCGCATTGCAATCTCCTCGGGTTTCCACACAGCCTGGGTCGCGTGCTGCCGATCGCGGCGGTTTGAGATTCGGGCAGTTCCATGCCGGTTGCATGAGGCAGTGATCGGCCAGGAAGGGACGTTCGACGTGGCTCCCAGAATTGGCGACAATATCGCCCCACACCACGGAAACGGCGAGACGTCAAATGGGTCTATTGAGCTTCCAGTGCTCGTACTGCTCGGAATGGCATGAGGGCGAGCCAAGCATTGGCTTCAAAGTTCCGGGTTATTTACTGGATATTGCGGAGGCCGACAGAGAGGCACGGGCATGGTGGAATGAAGACCTTTGTGTTATCGATAGTCGATATTTCTTCGCGCGGGCATGCCTGGAAATTCCGATAATCGGCGCTGCCGAACCGTTTTTATGGGGAATATGGGTTTCCCTTAGCGAGCACAACTTCAAAGATTATGAGGCCAAGCTTGCGTCGGGTGATCCTGGGGGACCATATTTCAGTTGGCTAGCAAATCAACTTCCCGGCTATCCATCGGTCGAAGGGCTCAAAGCACGCACTTTTCCCCAGGCAGGGACAGACAGGCCACTTGTCGAACTTGCGGAGAGTGACCATCCGTTATCGATCGACTTTCATGGGGGAATCACCGAGGCGCGAGCACGAGAGCTTTTCGCCTTGGTTTTTCATCCAAAAAGCAATTTTCACTGAACTGTGCCGGCCACCATCGGGCTCAGTTCGGCCAGAACCGGCCAGTCGACGTATAGGCATGTATCGTTGACAATCTGGCAGTCGATGAATCAGGGGGGGTATGTCCGATTACAAACTGTTGCGAGTTGTTTTGCGAGCGACCTTCGTACTGGCTGGGCTAATTTTCCTCTCGCAGGGCGCTTGGGCAGATGCCCCCTACAGTTTCATTCGAATCCAGTGTATGGGCGCTATCAACCGGCTTGAGGTCAGCACATTCATTACGTGGAATGTGTGCGACGTGGGATGCTCGCAAGCTGCACCGCTGGCAAGGCAGGGGATATACGAACTGAGGAAATTCATCCAGCAATATTCAAAACATCCCTTCGAGTGTGATCTCGGGGCGGGTCAAAAGGCTGTCGTGTCAATTCTGGACCATTGGCCCGGCAGAGATCTTCCCGGGATGGAATTCGATGTCAGTGTCGATGATAGACGGGTCGTACCGCCTCAGAGATTGGACGGTGAGGCTGAGATTGATCTCCAGGTGCAAGCGTTTCTAGGCAAGAACGATGCGTCGGGCCGGCCCATCAATCCTGCGTCGGTATCTACCAATCTCTGCTTTCTCAACGGGAGGGATCCACTTGCGCTTCCCGATTCGATGAGATGCGAGAGAACATGGGTGGGCGCCGGTGAGGGCTGGACAAAAGATGAGGCCGATAGCGCACAATACGAAAGAATCGTCCAACCGAAATGAGCGGCAGGTCAAGATCGCAAGTTCTCGACTGAACGATCAGAGTTGCTGTCCGTGACCGTCCGTTTGCGAGAAAGCCGAAAGTCTTTTATGGGTCGAGCTTGTGTGAAAACGCGCTGATCGCCTAAACTGGATTAACTCATTCAGCATGGGTGACCGGATGAAGCGATTCATAGAAGGTGAAGAT
>NZ_QLTK01000077.1 GCF_003269035.1 Paraburkholderia bryophila
CGACCCTTCTCCGACATACCGTTATGCGGGCGGAATGGCCGCTAACCGTAGTTGAACCGTCAGATCGCGCCGGTGTACATCAAAGATCGCGGAGAAACTCAATCAATGCGGCGTTGACGTAATCCGGTGCCTCCTGTTGCAGCCAATGCCCTGCTCGCGGAACGACCCGAGAAGCCGACAGCCTGGGCACGATCTTGGGCATGCCGTCGATAATTTCGTGCATGCCTGGCATTGCCAGACCTGTGTCTCGCTCGCCGACAAGGTACAGGGCGGGAACCTCGACGAGCAGGCCCTCCAAAGCCGCTTGCACTTCCCAATTGCGATCGAGGTTGCGGTAGTAATTCAATCCACCGCGAAAGCCAGAAATGCTGAATGCTTGCACAAACTTGTCGAGGTCGGTGGGTGCGAGCCACGCGGGCAACAAAGGTGGATCAATCAGAGAGTCAAGGAGTCCACCACTCCGCGGCACGAGTCCGAATGGATTGGGCGTATTCGCGTCGCGGGCCCCGACGTCGCCCGATGCGGAAAAAAAGATCTTGCGCAATGTTGTGGCAACGTCACGCTCAAGTTCGGTTTCGGCCAACCCAGGTTCGGAAAAGTAATGCGTATAGAACCTCGTTTGGTCGGTCTGTGGAAAAAGCCGGCTCGGCGTCATCGGCGCACGACCCATCATTGGCACCCCGAGCGCAGCGACAGCGCGAAAGCGGTCAGGCCGAAGCAACGCGGCTTGCCAGGCTATGGTTGCACCCCAATCGTTTCCCACAACAACTGCGTCGCGTTCTCCGAGAATGTCAACGAGCGCCACTAGGTCACCGACAACGTCTAACGTCGTGTACTGTCCGATTGCCGTTGGGCACTCGCTTGATCCGTAGCCACGAAGATCCGGTGCTATTGCGTGGAAGCCGGCGTGCGCAAGTGCCTCCAGTTGATGGCGCCAAGCATGCGAGGTCTCAGGAAAGCCGTGACAAAGGAGCACCAATGGGCCGTCGCCCTGTTCAGCGACATGCAGGCGAATTCCGTTTGCTTCAATAAAGGTTTGACGGTATGCGGTCATGGTTGCTCTGGCAGAGATGTGTGCACACAAGAATCCCGAGATAGCGTAACATCAAAAGTTGCGCATTACCAAGCTTCCGAATATGCAACGCGATACCCGACTGGCTCGACTTCTGCACATCCTCATCCACATGCATCTTCGAGGAGGCGCGACCACCTCAGAGACGATTGCGCTGATGCTGCATACGAACCCCGTCTTCGTCCGCCGAACGATGGCTGCGCTACGCGAATCGGGGTACGTAAAGTCGACTGGTGGTCCAGGCGGAGGCTGGGCGCTCGCGTGTGACCTCAACGATCTTACGGTGAGAGATGTCTACCAGGCCATTGGACATACCGCGCCGTTTGTGATCGGCCTGGCCGACGACAATCACACTTGTCCGGTGGAGGCGGCGGTAAATCGCCACATCAATGAGGCGTTGGGTTCAGCGGAAAATACGTTGTTTCAATTGCTTGGTGACAAGCGACTCTCCGAGATCGCGCACGACGTGACGTCGTCAAAGTCGCGCAAAAC
>NZ_QLTK01000078.1 GCF_003269035.1 Paraburkholderia bryophila
CCCATTGATGGCCGCAAAGGCAACCAAACGCACTGCGGCGGTCAGCAATCATGCGTCGCATTGCAATCTCCTCGGGTTTCCACACAGCCTGGGTCAGTCCATGCCTTTCGCATATCTGCGGCGATCAGCGATCTGCAGGGCTTGCGATGGCCCGGGTTCGGCCAGGAAACGACGTTCGACCACGGGACGTGCATTGGCGACAATCGGAAACTGATCTGCAAAACAAACCTGCCGCGATGCGCGTCGCTGAACTGAATGGCGCGCAGAAAACGGTCCGTCGCTTAGTCGGCAGCGAAGGGATTGCGGCCGAGGAGCGTTGACTCGCTAATTTCAGGTACGCGAAAGCAGGTAGTAGCCAAAGCCGAGCGTCGCGCGCCCCCAATGCAGGTATGAGCTATGCCAGTCTTGCATCCGCTTTAAGAACTTCGCCGAGTCGGGGTCATCAGGATTCGTCGCCAAGTATTGCATCATCGCGTCGCGGTACCTGCCTTCGTATTCATCCCACTCATCTTCGCTGCTGGTTGCGGTCCGCAGCAGGTTATAGCCCAACGCACGGGCGCGCTGGGCGTTTTCTGCGTGAGAAACGAATTCGTCGGCTGTTCCGTTAATTGCATCCAGATAACCTTGCGCGGGTCGCTGCCTCCAATATCCCTCGGCGACGAGCAAACGGCCATTGGGCTTCAACCAGTCGAACGCGACACGCAGGCATTCTTCGAACGAACCGAATGCATGCGTAGATCCAACGCAGAGGATTGCAGCGTATCCGTCTTCGGGCCGAGTGTGCTCTAGCAGAGGGGCGTTGATCAGACTCAGCCGTGAGTCGTTCGGAAATTCCTGCTGAAAAGCAGCTCGGGCCTCGTCTAAGAAGCTTTGATTGATGTCGACGCCGACACCACGTGCCGGTGACAAGTGAAGCACATCTCGCAATAGCGCCGCCTTGCCACAGCCGGCATCGAGCACGATGTCGGCTGCCGAGAAATTCGCGACGAAGCTGCGAAGCAGTTCATAAGCTTTCTTCTGCGACAGCGGGCTCAGGTAACGGTGGTTGCTATGTGCGATCGTGGAAAAACGGAACGGGCCGTAGTTCGTGTTGGTCATGGTTCTCTTGCGAAACGGTATTGATGGATTTTTTCAACATCGATTCACAAAGAGCTTTCATACACGAACCTCCGAAATATTTTCGTTGTGCGGCGCTGCAAGCTTACCCAGATTCTCAGACAGCTGCAATTCTCCACGGTCGTGAACGGCTGCTCAGGGAGTTCGCGAATGGCTGGTTTGGGTGTGCGCCGTGAAAAGGTGGCGCTTTCCAGCGGGTGCAAGCCCCGCCCGGCAAATGCTCCAGCCGGAAGCAACCGGAGCAGCTATGGAGGCACGAAGTGGCTGAAGCCTTCGGTGAACTGATGCTGTCGCTGGCGCGACGCATCGTTGATCGGCGCGTGCTGCATCTGATCCGGATGTGGCTGGAATGCCCCGCGGAAGAAACCGATACCCGAGGCCGGAAGAAACGTACGACGGTGGCCAAAGACAGCAGACGTGGCATTCCGCAAG
>NZ_QLTK01000079.1 GCF_003269035.1 Paraburkholderia bryophila
CCCCGCCCGTTGCCGAGCAGGTCAGTGTTCTACGTGGGTCAATATTCGATGCAAATTACTACGCAGGGTGGGTCAGGATTCCGTGCAAATCAACACTCAACGCACGCAGCGAGGATATGCCCTCTGTCTGGCCGGAATGTAGTGGCGCTTTGGGGGTGTCCGACGCTCACGCTGCTGCGTGGTTTTAGGTGCTGGTTTTAAGTGCTGGTTTTAAGTGCTGGTTTTGGGTGGTCGTTCTCGGTGGTCGTTCGGGGCAGTCAGCAGCCCGCTCAACATACAGCGCATCGCTTCAGTGCAGTGGACGCCAGCGTCCATTCTTCCCAGAACCCCAACCATCAAATGGTCGATGCGCGGATGAATGCGCACGGCCTGTCGCTTCGGACGCTGTCGTTTGCAAAATGGCTGCTAAGCAGCCGCATGCCTGGCGGGGAGACATAGCCGCGAGCATGGATCGTTCCACGGCGTATTACACGTCGACGATTCCGACGATGCAGTCGATCAGATTCACCCCAACATGAAGGCCAGCTGAAAGATACAAGTCACGCTAGTTGGAGAATGCGCTTAGCAGGAGTAAGCACAGTCACCAGTCGGCATTCCAACCCATCACAGCGTTACATGATCGGTAAGGGCTCAACCTTTTGCGGCCTGCGCCGTTATTGCATCTGCACAGGCATAAACATTGGACCTTCATGGCACAACCTATCCCTCTATCCCGCCACACTGGCGCTGCGCGTGCGCGGCATGCCAAGGTCATGCTGTTGCCGATTGCCCGGCAAACCGCCGATGACCTCGCGTTGCGGGTACATTTGGCGCTCGACGCCTTGCGCCGCGGCGCAGGCAGCATGATCGACGCGCAAACCCTCACGCAGACGATGCTGCTGACCGGTTTTCTGGCCGAGTCCGGTTTTGGCTCGACATCAGGCGATGAACTTGGCGCAGCGGAACGTGCGGTGTCGACGGTGTTCGATATTGGCCGCGAGACCGGTGAATGGAAACTGGATGGCACTGGCGTCGCACTTTTTGCCGCAATTGCGACGAATTACGACCAGCAATTGCATCGTGCCCCGCTGTGGGCCATCACCGATGCGAGCGAGCGGCTAGACCGCTTCACAGCGGGCCTGACATACCAGACGCTGGCACGAAAGCGGGCGTAAGGGGACGAAGGGGAAGTTGGCTGGCGAACTCGCTGCGTTCAGGTAACGCTGCGTATCGGGAAGAGGTACGTCAGACGTGCGGAGGCGAACGTCGGGGTTGGCGCTACCGGGCATCGACGGGCGATGCAGCGATGCAAACACGTAACGAACCGACAGGGATGGTGGTGTCGTTCGGGTCCGCCGGTGGCGGTGACATGGCGGGTTGCCCATCGGCCGGGTATGTCCGGTGGGCGGCATGCCAGTGCTTTTCGCGGCCTTAAACGACAGAAACCCCACCTTTTGGGGTGGGGTTTCTGTTTTCTGCATGGGAGCCTGACGATTACCTACTTTCACACGGGCAATCCGCACTATCATCGGCGTGGAGTCGTTTCACGGT
>NZ_QLTK01000080.1 GCF_003269035.1 Paraburkholderia bryophila
CGAGCTTGTGTGAAAACGCGCTGATCGCCTAAACTGGATTAACTCATTCAGCATGGGTGACCGGATGAAGCGATTCATAGAAGGTGAAGATCGCAAGCAGGTGACTCTGCTTCCAGAGTGCCTTGATGACTTCGTCGCAGAGGACAACCCGGTCAGGATTGTCGAGGCGTTTGTAGAAGAGCTTGACCTTGCATCACTGGGCTTCGATGGAGCAATGCCGTCGACTACAGGACGCCCGTCCTACCATCCAGCAGTGCTGCTGAAGATCTATATCTACGGCTATTTGAACCGGGTTCAATCGAGCCGTCGCCTGGAACGTGAATGCCAACGCAATGTTGAGTTGATGTGGCTCACGGGCCGACTGGCTCCAGACTTCAAGACCATAGCCGACTTTCGTCGTGACAACGGCGGCGGCATTCGCAACGTGTGTCGCCGCTTCGTGATGCTCTGCCGTGAGCTGAAGCTGTTCTCGCAAGCGCTGGTCGCCATTGACGGTAGCAAGTTCAAGGCAGTCAATACGCGGGATCGCAACTTCACCGAAGGTAAGGTCGACAAGCGCCAGAAGCAGATCGAGGAGAGCATCCAGCGGTATCTGAACGCGCTGGAGACTGCCGATCGTACGCAACCCGCTGAACTGGAAGCAAAGACGACCCGATTGAAGGACAAGATCGCACGCTTGCGCGAGCAGATGCGAAACCTCGATCAGATCAAGGAGCAACTCAAGACGCAGCCTGATGGCCAACTCTCGATGACTGATCCCGACGCGCGCTCCATGGCGACGAGTGGCAAGGGATCGGGAATGGTGGGCTACAACGTGCAGGTCGCCGTTGACGCCAAACACCATCTCATCGTGGCTCACGAGGTCACGAACTCTGGCAGTGACCGGGCACAGCTTAGCCCCATGGCAAAAGCTGCGCGCGACGCGATGGGCAAGACCAGGCTGCGGGCAGTCGCCGATCGTGGCTACTACACCGGAACTCAGATAAAGGAGTGCGCGGATGCGGGGATCGCGGTAATGCTGCCGAAACCGACGACATCAAGCGCTAAACATCATGGTCGGTTCGATCGCTCAGACTTCGTCTACATTGCCCGGGACGACGAATACAAATGCCCCGCTGGTCAGCGTGCAATTTACCGCTTCACTGGAGAGGAACACGGAATGCAACTGCGCCGCTACTGGAGCAGTGCGTGCCCGCAGTGCCCCATGAAATCCAAATGCACACCAAGTTCTTATCGGCGGATCACCCGCTGGGAACATGAATCTGTGCTGGAAGGCGTTCAACGTCGATTGGACAAAACGCCGGACGCGATGACGATACGCAGGCGAACGGTAGAACATGTCTTCGGAACGTTCAAGCACTGGATGGGCTATACGCACTTCCTGACGCGCAGGCTACCCAATGTAGGTACCGAGATGAGTTTGAACGTACTCGCCTACAATCTCACGCGAGTGCTGAGAATCCTGGGCTTTAAAAAGACAATGAAGGCGATGCGGCTGGTGGGTGCGTGAGAACC
>NZ_QLTK01000081.1 GCF_003269035.1 Paraburkholderia bryophila
AATCAAACATCCGCGGGCGCAAGAAGCCCCTTGAGGCTTCAGCTTGCAGTCATCCTCATCGCCTTCATCATCCCGGCAACCCCAAGTATATTCATGACGCGCTTCAGGTTGTAGGCCAATACATGAAGACTCATTTCCGTGCTCACGTGTCCCAGCGTCCGGGTCAGGAAGTGGGTGGCCCCCATCCAATGCTTCAGCGTGCCGAAGACGTGTTCGACAGTGCTTCTTCGGATGGTCATTGCATCAGGCTTCCGGTCGAGTCGACGCTGCATAACTTCCAGTACATGTTCGTGCTCCCATCGTCGGATGCGGCGATAGTCGCTGGGCGAACATCGCTCCTTGAGATGGCAACGCGGGCATGCGCTGGGCCAGTACACGCGCAGATTCATGTCTTTCTCGACGGTCTTGAATCGAAGAATTGCGCGCTCACCGGCGGGACATCGATACTCATCGCTTCTTGCAACGTAGATGAAGTCGCGTTTGGTGAAGAGCCCTTTCTTCCTTGACGCTGAGGTGAGCGGTTTCGGGACATACGCCGTGATCCCTGCCAGTTCGCACGCGCGGATGTCCGGACCACTGAAGTAGCCCCGGTCAGCCAGCACCTTCAGCTTTGGCTTGCCCATCGCGTTCTTTGCCGACAGCGCCATCTTGCTGAGTTGACCATGATCGCCTCCGATATTCGTCACCTCGTGTTCGACAATAAGATGATGCTTCGTATCAACTGCTGTCTGGACGTTGTAGCCGACCGTTCCAGTTCTCTTGCCACCGCTGGTCATGGAGCGGGAATCCGGGTCAGTGAGCGATAGCTGTCCGTCCGGTTCATCCTTCAACTGCTGTTTGATCTGCTCGAGCTCACGCATCCGCTGGCGCAATATCGCGATCTTCTCGTATAGGCGCACGGTCTTCACGTCGAAACCCGTTGGGCCAGTAAGGTCTGCAGTCTCAATCATGTCGAGATATCGCTGAACGCTTTCCTCAATCTGTTGCTGACGCTTGTCGATCTTGCCGGCCGTATAGTTTCTGTCGCGGCTGTTCACCGCCTTGAACTTGCTGCCGTCGATGGCCACCATGTCGCTGGATAACAGCTTCAGTCCGCGACATAGTTCGACGAAACGACGGCATACGTTGCGGATGGCCGGTCCGTTGTCGCGGCGAAAGTCGGCGATCGTCTTGAAGTCCGGTGCCAGACGCCCCGTCAGCCACATCATCTCGACATTGCGCTGGCATTCGCGCTCAAGACGCCGGCTTGAGGGTACCCGGTTCAGATACCCGTAGATATAGATCTTGAGCATCACGCCAGGGTGGTAGGACGGGCGGCCGGTGATTGCGGGCGTGGTGCCGTTGAAGCCAAGCGTCGTGAGGTCCAGTTCGTCTACGAACACGTCGACGATTCTGACCGGGTTGTCCTGGCCGATGTAGTCATCGACGCATTCGGGAAGTAGTACGACCTGCTTGCGGTCATCGCCTTCAACGAATCGCTTCATGAGTCACCCGGTCTCAATGAGT
>NZ_QLTK01000082.1 GCF_003269035.1 Paraburkholderia bryophila
CCCTCCATGTCAGGCTAGTTGTCGCCTCAGCCGAACCGATTAGTGTAAAGATGGAGGGCGGACAGCGAATGGAAGATGAAACGCTATTCAGCGGAGACCCGGGACTGGGTAATCAAACAGATGATGCCGCCGTTTAATCGCGCGGTCGTCGAGCTGGCGGGAGCGACGGGCATCACCGCGGTGACGCTACGGACCTGGCGGCAACAGGCAAGGAATGCAGGGGTAGTCATGCCGGGTGATGGCAGAACCAGCGATCAGTGGTCAAGCGCCGACAAGTTCAGGGTGGTGCTGGAGACGGCAGCGCTCAACGAGGTCGAGATCTCGCAGTACTGCCGCAGCAAGGGCATCTATCCGGAACAGATCCGGCAGTGGCGCGAGGCGTGCGAGCAGGCCAACGTCGCACCGGAAATAAAGCCAACCGCTACCCGACGCGATGAAGCAAAGGCCGCTCACAAACGCATTCGTGAGCTGGAGCGCCAGCTCAAGCGCAGCGATGCCGCGCGCGCGGAGGCGGCGGCGTTGCTGAACCTGCGAAAAAAAGCCGAAGCGATCTGGGGCAAGGAAGAGGAAGACTGATCAGCCGCCCGGATCGCGATGAAGCCATGCAGTTGATCGATGAGGCCGTGCAGCAGGGAGCGCGCCGCTCAAGCGCGTGTGAGCAGTTGGGGCTGAGCGTGCGCAGCGTCCAGCGCTGGCGCCTGTCGCCTCAGGATGGGCGTACTCAGGTGCAGCGGGCAGCACCGCCCAACCGTCTGACTGACGCAGAGCGGCAAGCCGTGCTCGATGCGGCCAACCGCCCGGGCTACGCGAGCCTGACGCCGCACCAGATCGTGCCGAAACTGGCGGATGAGGGAGTGTATCTGGCGTCCGAATCGACGTTCTACCGGGTGCTGAAAGCGGCGGGCCAGGGGCAGCGGCGCGGTCGTGCGCAGGCGCCGCAACGCCGGGCGCTCACGACGCACTGTGCCCGAGGCCCTAACCAGGTGTGGTGCTGGGATATCACGTGGATGCCGTCGACAGTCAGGGGCCGGTACTTCTACTGGTACATGATGAAAGACATCTACAGCCGCAAGCTCGTGATGAACGAGGTGTGGGAGCAGGAGTCGGCCGAGCACGCGAGCGTCCTGCTGACCAAGGGTTGTCTGCGCGAAGGCATCGCCGGGCGGCCTCTGGTGCTGCATTCGGATAACGGTAGCGCAATGAAGGGAGCCACGATGCGCGCGACCATGATCGATCTGGGCGTGCAGCCCTCGTTCAGCCGGCCGCGCGTAAGTAACGACAATGCCTTTGCAGAATCGCTGTTCCGCACCGCGAAGTACTGTGCATTGTGGCCCGAGCGGCCGTTCGATACGCTGGAGGCGGCTCGGGAATGGGTGCAGTGCTTTGTGCAGTGGTACAACGAGGAGCACTGTCACAGCGGGTTGAAGTATGTCAGTCCGGCACAACGG
>NZ_QLTK01000083.1 GCF_003269035.1 Paraburkholderia bryophila
GACCCAGACACCCACCGAATAACCCGCAAAGCTGGTCCAACGGGTGGGTCAGAATTCAATGCAAATCCCGGGTCAGGATTCCGTGCAAATCAACAACGTGTGGTCAGCACGCATTTGACCTGGCTGAAGCATTGGCACTGCAGATCAATCAGAACCGCATTCAGAGCAGGCCAGCACTGCATCTCTTCATCGCGGCACCGAACGCCTTCACGTTTTTTTTCGGACAACGACAACCCGGTCTTGGCAAGGCCACGCTGTATGAATATGACTTTGAAGGCACGAATGGCGGGGGCTACACGCCATCTCTATCGTTGCCGATCTGACATGTTGAAGCTGGTCAGGCAAAGTTTCGCGAAGAGTCTTGGCCAGCGTGCAGGCTCGGACATGTAGTGGGTTCTAAAGCGGTACGTAAGCAGGAAAAGTTCTATGCGAAAGCCGACAAGGGTGGGTTCGATGAGAGCCGCGTACCCGATCAGGAGAAAGACGATGGGTACGCCCTATCAAATGAATGGCTTCTTCGGAGTATGGAGCGAAGCACTTGGCCGCGACGAACCGACGGTTGCATTCGAACTCGCGAATGGTCGAGGAAGATTCCTTTTCATGATGTTTTTCGATCCAGAAGACGAAAAAACCAAGGACCGCTTGTTTCTATTTCTCCAGAATACGCGAGCTATGCTGCCGCTTAAATTGTATGGTTCTCATCGTGCGGGGGATTTTCGTCTTTATCTTGATAGCCGGGATGTCGAAAAGATCAAGCGCGAGCTTCAGATCGAAGACGGAACCGCTCCTGCCTTCGATATAGGCAAGTTCATCGATGCGCTCAATGCGAGCATCCCTCAGTCAGTCCCGCTGGCCACCAAAGTTGGGCTGCTACGACAAAACCGATCTGCACTGCGGGAGCATCTTCCCGACATCGTGGACTTTCACGACAGAACGGAATTGATTGGCGAAATGAACCTCCCAGAGGGCAAAAAGCCCAAGGAGCGGACCTTGCGAAAGCTATATCTGTACTCGACGGACTCTCCCGAAGACGTGGCCGTGTATATCAAAGATCTGAAGCGCCGTAATGTCACGTTGAGTTGGCGTGTTCCAGCGAATGCCGCGTAGCTTCGACGCTCGTGCGAGATGATGCGGAATTAATACGTCATTTCCCGGCCATGAGTGACAGAGAGGTGACGTCGAGGGTTTTCACCTCGACGTAGCGCAACACGTTGGTGCGGCAGTTTTGCGCGCCCATCTAGACGGTTCTGAGTGGCACGAGGCACTTCCCCGTTATTTGTAAAAGTCGGGACTCGATGCGACAGTCACAGTCAGATCAGGTCCCGACCGTTTTCGAGGCAAGGGGCGGCGATCGACCCAGGCTGTGTGGAAACCCGAGGAGATTGCAATGCGACGCATGATTGCTGACCGCCGCAGTGCGTTTGGTTGCCTTTGCGGCCATCAATG
>NZ_QLTK01000084.1 GCF_003269035.1 Paraburkholderia bryophila
GCAATGCTCTCAACTTAAGCCCCAAAGAGCTTGTAAACGCGGCATTGCCCCTGTAAACTTCGTCGCATAGCTCACTGATAAATCAACGATATGAACTCAAATACCAGCGTCCTCGAGGCTTCTGGCTGAGTTCTCCGAATTCCTGCTCGATCCGGCGCTCGCCGATCGCGTGCGTCGTTCTCCCGCTGCCTTTACCCGCAATCGCACGCTGACTTTGCCACGCATGGCCGCTCTGATGATGTCGGGCATGTGTGCCAGCGTGCAGACCGAACTTGATACGCTGTTTGGTGCATTGGGTGAGCATGGCGGACGTAGCCGCGCCGTCAGTGCGCAGGCGTTCAGCAAGGCCCGTCGCGGGCTGTCGGCCGAACTGTTCGAGCTGGCCCGCGCCCATCTGATTTCGCTGGCCCAACCCCACATCGATTCGACGCGCTGGCACGGCCTGAGACTGGTCGCCGCAGACGGTAGCCGCCTGCGTGTGGGCACGCGTCGCGGCCACGAACTGCGCGCCGATCACTACGCGTTTGCGCTGTTCCTGCCGGGCTCCGAACTGACCCTGCACGCAGCCCTTCATCCCGCCGATGGCGCTGAGCGGCAGATGCTGTTCGAAGCGCTGGACGTGTTGCAGCCCCATACCGATCTGCTGCTGCTCGATCGCGGCTATATCGGCAATACGATGGTGGCCGCGCTTGTACAACGCGAGATTGCGTTCTGCATGCGCGTCGACGCGCGTAACTGGAAGTGCGTCAGCGCCTTTGCCCGCAGCGGTAAAGCCGAACGTGTAGTGACACTGGAGGCGCCTGGCGAGCAGGATGCCCGCGACTACGAACTGGCGCGCACACCGACTACCGTGCGCCTGATCCGGGACGTTACGCCCAGCGGTCGTGTGCGTGTGCTGATGACTTCGTTACTCGATGGTCAGCGTTACCCGGCGGTGTCATTTGGGGCGCTCTATCACCAGCGCTGGCGCGTTGAAGAGGCGTTCAAACGCCTGAAGCACCGGCTACGACTGGAAGCCGTCACAGGCCTCGATTACCTGGCTTTGCAGCAGGACTTCGGCGCAAAAATCCTCGCTGACAACCTGTGCACCTTGCTCAGTGAGCTCGACGTATCGCACGACGATGCGTGTGCCAGTCGTCCGAACCGGGTGTACGCACTGGGTGCACTCAAACCTATCCTCGGCGGGTGCCTGCTGCGCATCAGGCGCTGTCTGGAAAGCCTCACCGGTGTGCTGGACGTGATCCGCCAGACCCGATGCCGGATACAGCCATCGCGCTCCTATCCAAGACCACCCAGAAAAGCCAAACCGCACTTCCATCTCGCGTACAAACTCGCTTGATGCGGTGGGGCTTAGGCTTAAGTTGAGAGCATTGCCCCGCACAGGGGCAACGC
>NZ_QLTK01000085.1 GCF_003269035.1 Paraburkholderia bryophila
TGGCTACGCAATCAATAGGACCGGCTCACATGGAACCCATTCTGTACACGCACGACATGCTGATAACCGTCATCCAGACGAAGTTTCCCGCGCTGATGCATGGCCGCGATTTCCTCGTCGGCCATCCGGTTGATCCGGACACGAACAGGCAGACCGGCGAACCGTTCATTGCGGTCTGGAAAAGCGTCGAAATTCCGCAGCCCGACGCCGGCACGCTCAAAGCGGAGTTCGCCGCGAACGAGTCGACCTACCGCGCGATGCTGATCCGCACGTACCGCGACCGGCTGCTCGTCGCGACGGACGGCAAGGCCAACCCGCCGCAGGATGCGCCGCCCGACGTGAAAGCTCAAGCGGCCGCCTGGCAACAGTACCGCCAGAGGCTGCGTGACCTGACCGGACAACCCGACTTTCCTTTCGACGTTCAATGGCCGGCCATGCCGGCCTGAACAACAGCCTTCAACCCGAACCCGGAGTACCAACGATGAACAGGCCCAAAACCCTCACGCTCACCTTGCCGACGGACCGCATGGAAATCGTCCTGTCGGCCCTGGCCGAGCTGCCGTACCGCGTTGCACAGCCGGTCATGGACACGGCGCATGCGCAGTTTGGCGAACAGATGCAGGCCGCACAAACGCCAGCGGCAGACGCCGGCACCGCCGCTTGAACGGCACTGGCACCACCAACGCAATCCAATCCTGAAGGGCTCCAGACATGGCACTCAAGAAAACAATCCTCATCGACGCAATCGGCGTCCCGGCGGCGTATCACGTCATCGACGGCGTCAACGTTAGCCGCAGCTCGAACACCACGTCGGCGATGGTCCTGAGCTACTACACCGAAGAGACGTTCAAGGCCGGTAAAAGCCCGCTCGGCATGGCGACCGCGATCGCGCTCACCGGCATTCCGCCCGAAGGCGCGGATTCGTTTCGCCACGCAGAACAAATGCTCGTGCAGGCGAAGCCCGCCGAAGGCGACACCGATCCGACGCAGTATTTCGGCACGCAAAACCGCTACCTGTTTTCGGGCGCGGAAATCGTCGCCGACGCAGTGAAAACCATCCCGGCCTGACGCCGGCAAATCCACCGGGACCGGGACAACACCCACACCACCCAGCTACAGGAGCGGCACAACATGGCGCAGGACTATCACCACGGCGTAAGAGTCGAAGAAATCAACCAGGGCACGCGGCCGATTCGCACTATCTCGACGGCGATCGTCGGCGTCGTCTGCACGGCCGAAGATGCGGACGCTACCGCGTTCCCGCTCGATACGCCCGTGCTGCTGACGAACGTTATT
>NZ_QLTK01000086.1 GCF_003269035.1 Paraburkholderia bryophila
TGGCTACGCAATCAATAGGACCGGCTCACATGGAACCCATTCTGTACACGCACGACATGCTGATAACCGTCATCCAGACGAAGTTTCCCGCGCTGGTGCATGGCCGCGATTTCCTCGTCGGCCATCCGGTCGATCCGGCCACGAACAGGCAGACCGGCGAGCCGTTCATTGCGGTCTGGAAAAGCGCCGAAATTCCGCAGCCCGACGCCGGCACGCTCAAAGCGGAGTTCGCCGCGAACGAGTCGACCTACCGCGCGGCGTTGATTCGCACGTACCGCGACCGGCTGCTCGTCGCGACGGACGGCAAGGCCAACCCGCCGCAAGATGCGCCGCCCGACCTGAAAGCTCAAGCGGCCGCCTGGCAACAGTACCGCCAGACGCTGCGTGACCTGACCGGACAACCCGACTTTCCTTTCGACGTTCATTGGCCGGCCATGCCGGCCTGAAAACCAGCCTTCAACCCGAACCCGGAGTACCAACGATGAACAGGCCCAAAACCCTCACGCTCACCTTGCCGACGGACCGCATGGAAATCGTCCTGTCGGCCCTGGCCGAGCTGCCGTACCGCGTTGCACAGCCGGTCATGGACACGGCGCATGCGCAGTTTGGCGAACAGATGCAGACCGCACAAACGCCGGCGGCAGACGCCGGCACCGCCCAATAAACGGCACTGGCACCACCAACGCTATCCAATCCTGAAGGGCTCAAGACATGGCACTCAAGAAAACAATCCTCATCGACGCAATCGGCGTCCCGGCGGCGTATCACGTCATCGACGGCGTCAACGTCAGCCGCAGCTCGAACACCACGTCGGCGATGGTCCTGAGCTACTACACCGAAGAAACGTTCAAGGCCGGTAAAAGCCCGCTCGGCATGGCGACCGCGATCGCGCTCACCGGCATTCCGCCCGAGGGTTCGGATTCATTTCGCCACGCAGAACAAATGCTCGTGCAGGCGAAGCCCGCCGAAGGCGACACCGATCCGACGCAGTATTTCGGCACGCAGAACCGCTACCTGTTTTCGGGCGCGGAAATCGTCGCGGACGCAGTGAAAACCATCCCGGCCTGACGCCGGCAGATCCACCGGGACAACTCCCACACGAACCAACTACAGGAGCGGCACAACATGGCGCAGGACTATCACCACGGCGTACGCGTCGAAGAAATCAACCAGGGCACGCGGCCGATCCGCGCTGTCTCGACGGCGATCGTCGGCGTCGTCTGCACGGCCGAAGATGCGGACGCTACCGCGTTCCCGCTCGATACGCCCGTGCTGCTGACGAACGTTATT
>NZ_QLTK01000087.1 GCF_003269035.1 Paraburkholderia bryophila
TGAACCGCCCCGGGAATCGTGGAGGCTGGTTGGTTTAAGTTAATGCGGGTTCGGCGACCGGTGTTTCAAGTTGCCGATAGTAGTTTGCCTCAGCTTCAGCAGGCGGGATGTAGCCCAGGGGCTCCATCAATCGATGATGATTGAACCAGGCCACCCATTCCAGCGTTGCCAACTCGACGGACTCCCGTGTTTTCCAGGTGCGACGATGAATCAGTTCGGCCTTGTACAAACCGTTGATTGTCTCGGCCAGTGCGTTGTCGTAACTGTCGCCACGGCTACCAACCGAGGGCTCGATGCCCGCTTCGGTCAGTCGCTCGCTATAGCGAATGCTGACGTATTGCGAGCCTCTGTCGGAGTGATGTGTCAACGTTCCATCGTCGCCCGGGCGCCGCGCATAAAGTGCCTGTTCAAGTGCATCCAGAACGAAGTCTGTAGTCATCGACGAACTGACGCGCCAACCGACAATCCGTCGGGCGAACACGTCGATCACGAAGGCCACGTAGAGCCAGCCCTGCCAAGTCGAGACATAGGTGAAATCAGAAACCCAGAGCTCGTTTGGCCGGTCTGCCCTGAATTGCCGGTTGACACGATCCAGCGGGCGGGTAGCCGCCGCATCGGCAATGGTCGTGCGAACACGTTTGCCTCGCATTACGCCACGCAAACCCAGTTGCTTCATCAGCCGTTCGACCGTGCAGCGAGCCACCGCGATACGCTCCCGGTTCATCTGCTTCCAGACTTTATCCGCTCCGTAGACCCGCATGTTGGCGTGCCAGACACGCTGGATCTCGGGCCGCAGACGTTCATCCCGTATCGCACGGGCGCAGCGGCGCGACGGATCGCGAAGCTGTGCAGCATGACGCCGGTAGCCCGACGGGGCAATCCGCAAGACCTTGCAGATCGGCTCGACCCCGAAGGTGTCGCGATGCTGATCGATGAAGGCCTTCAGGACTTCAGGCGGCGGTCGAGCTCCGCCTGGGCGAAAAACGCACTCGCCAGTTTCAGAATCTCGTTGGCGCGGCGCAGTTCCTTGACTTCGCGTTCCAATGCCTTAAGACGTTCGCGTTCCGACGTGCTCACGCCCTCGCGCTCGCCGCTATCGACTTCATCTCGTTTGACCCACCCCAGCAATGTCTGGCTCGTGCAGCCGATCTTGGGGGCGATGGATTCGATCGCCGCCCACTGTGACGGATACTCGCCCCGATGCTCTTGCACCATGCGCACGGCACGTTCCCGGACTTCAGCAGAA
>NZ_QLTK01000088.1 GCF_003269035.1 Paraburkholderia bryophila
GTGGCGCTTTCCAGCGGGTGCAAGCCCCGCCCGGCAAATGCTCCAGCCGGAAGCAACCGGAGCAGCTATGGAGGCAACGAAGTGGCTGAAGCCTTCGGTGATGCGTGTCACAAATTGGTGACAGCGCGAGTGTGCAGGCCGTAACGCGAGTGAACGCCGAGCAAACCTCGAAAAGGTCGATGCGCAGGCCGACCCGACAACCCTATCGGGGAAGGCTGATACGGCTGGGCGAATGAGCCGGCTGGACGCCCAGTCGCTGCGCCGGGGTAGTGGCGACAGCATGTACACAAGGAAAGCGTACGCAACACGGGAAGTCCCTCGGCGTGGTCACGGATGACCAACCGGACGCCCGCGAGGGACAGGCCGGGCGCCTTGGGATGACGGAGAGGCCTGTAGTACTGGTGAAGCCGGGTAATGCCGGTGGAGGGAAGGGGCCTCAGTTCAAGACCAACGCAACACGTAGTGAGGGACCTGGAGATTGGGCAACCTATCAACTCCGATCAGTGTTCAGAAGCTGCAGACGGCGTTACACGCGAAAGCGAAGGCAGAAGCCGGGTACCGCTTTTACGCTCTGTACGACAAGATCTACCGTGAGGATGTGCTGGCGCATGCGTACGCCCAGTGTCGCTCGAACAGGGGCGCGCCGGGTGTCGATCGGCAAGACTTCGCGGCGGTCGAAGCGTACGGGGTGCAGAGGTGGCTCGGCGAACTGGCGCTTGCGCTCAGGCAGGAGAGTTACCGGCCGGAGCCTATCAGGAGAGTGTTTATCCCGAAGGCCAATGGCAAACTGAGGCCACTGGGCATCTCGACCTTGCGTGATCGGGTGTGCATGACAGCAGCGATGCTGATGCTCGAACCGATCTTCGAAGCGGACCTTCCATCAGAGCAGTACGCTTACCGCCCGGGGCGAAACGCCCAGCAAGCGGTGATCGAGGTGGAGGAGCGGCTGCATAGAGGGCAAACGGACGTTGTTGATGCCGACCTTGCGGACTACTTCGGAAGTATTCCACACGCCGAACTGATGCTGTCGCTGGCGCGACGCATCGTTGATCGGCGCGTGCTGCATCTGATCCAGATGTGGCTGGAATGCCCCGCGGAAGAAACCGATA
>NZ_QLTK01000089.1 GCF_003269035.1 Paraburkholderia bryophila
GACCCAGACACCCACCGAATAACCCGCAAAGCTGGTCCAACGGGTGGGTCAGAATTCAATGCAAATCCCGGGTCAGGATTCCGTGCAAATCAACACCGTTACTCTGCGGCGAACGAACGGGTGTAGTCAACGGCTCCAGACCCAGCTCGCGAGCGAAACTGCGCGTGCGATGGTCGATGTAGGCAGAGCCGTTGTCAAAGAAACGAATCGCGTAAAGCATGGTGTCCGAAGATGGGTACTGTTACACAGCAGGTCGCCGAAGCGTTGCCAGCAAGACGCCGAATCCGATCATAAGCGAGCCGCTGGCCCGGTTTAGCCACACGAAGCCCTTCGGATTTGTCGTCAAAGAGCGCAACCGCGCGCCGATTACGGCGTAGATTGCTATGGCGGCGAGTTCTAGTAAAAGAAACGTTACGCCAAGCGTGGTAAAGCTAACAGCGTAGTGCGCCCGATCAATGAACTGCGGAAAGAAAGCCGTGAAAATCAGAATGGCTTTCGGATTGCCTGCGGCCACGTAGAACTCCTGCTTGCAATCTTTTATCAGCAAACCCGCTCGATCCTTGTGCTGCACAGCTTGTTCCGCAGTCACGATAGACTGATCAACCGATTTCGAACGGAGTAGTTTGACACCCAGCCACACGAGATACGCGGCACCCGCAAACTTCAAGGCCGTAAACAGTGTTTGCGAGGTGAGTAACAAGGCTCCCAGACCAAATCCGGTAATCGCGATCATGATGGAAAATGCCACCAGACGTCCGAACGATGCGACAACAGAATGCATTGCACCTTTACGTGCTCCGTTGGACAGCGAAAGCACGTTGTTCGGTCCGAAGGCCATGTTGAGTGCGAAGCAGGCGGGGAGAAACAGCAGGTAAGTGTGCAATGACATTTCTCGTGTCCCTTCGTTGTTGACCAATGCATTCTAGACCGCGATGCGAAGTCCGGCCACTGGTTACATCGGGCGAAAGCGGCCGAGCCTGTGTGAAAACGCACTCATCGCCTAAACTGAATCAACTCATTGAGACCGGGTGACTCATGAAGCGATTCGTTGAAGGCGATGACCGCAAGCAGGTCGTACTACTTCCCGAATGCGTCGATGACTACATCG
>NZ_QLTK01000090.1 GCF_003269035.1 Paraburkholderia bryophila
TTCAAACCGAAGAAATCCGTGGCGCTGTCGGGCGTGACGGCGGGCAATACCGCCCTGTGCACGGTCGGCAAGACCGGCAACGATCTGCATTACCGTGGCTACGACATTCTCGACATCGCCGGCACGTGCGAATTCGAAGAGATCGCGTATCTGCTGGTCCACGACAAGCTGCCGACCCAGGCGGAGCTGACCGCGTACAAAACGAAGCTCAAAGGCATGCGCGGCCTGCCCGCGAACGTCAAAGCCGCGCTCGAATGGATTCCCGCCGCCGCCCACCCGATGGACGTGATGCGTACCGGCGTCTCGGTGCTCGGCACCGTGCTGCCGGAGAAAGACGATCACAACCTGCCGGGCGCACGCGACATCGCCGACAAGCTGATGGCCTCGCTCGGTTCGATGCTGCTCTACTGGTATCACTACTCGCACAACGGCAAGCGCATCGAAGTGGAAACCGACGACGACTCGATCGGCGGCCATTTCCTGCATCTGCTGCACGGCGTGGAGCCGTCGAAGTCGTGGGTCGACGCCATGCATGTGTCGCTGAACCTGTACGCCGAGCACGAATTCAACGCGTCGACCTTTACCGGCCGCGTGATCGCGGGCACGGGATCGGACATCTACTCGGCGATCACCGGCGCGATCGGCGCGCTGCGCGGCCCGAAACACGGCGGCGCCAATGAAGTCGCGTTCGAGATCCAGTCGCGCTACCAGACGCCGGACGAAGCCGAGGCGGACATTCGCCGGCGCGTGGAAAACAAGGAAGTGGTGATCGGTTTCGGTCACCCGGTCTACACGATTTCCGATCCGCGCAACAAGGTCATCAAGGAAATCGCGAAGAAGCTCTCGAAAGAAGCGGGCAACAACAAGCTGTTCAACATCGCCGAGCGGCTCGAATCGGTCATGTGGGAAGCGAAGAAGATGTTCCCGAACCTGGACTGGTTCAGCGCGGTGTCGTATCACATGATGGGCGTGCCGACGGCGATGTTCACGCCGCTGTTCGTGATTGCCCGCACGGCCGGCTGGAGCGCGCACATCATCGAGCAACGGATCGACAACAAGATCATCCGCCCGAGCGCGAATTACAC
>NZ_QLTK01000091.1 GCF_003269035.1 Paraburkholderia bryophila
GAGTTAGGGCGAGGTTACTCGGGCACCGCCAGACGAAAGGGGCGGCAACAGACAAACCGAACCTACTGCCACCGCGCCACATCTCGACTCTACCGGGCATCGCCCATCGGGAATTGGCGCAGACTGACTCTCCCCTCATCTGAAAGGAGTTTGTCATGGAAGCGATCATCAGCACGAGCGTGCCTCATGTCCCGTGGAACAAGGGCAAGCTGACCGGGCAAAAGTCACCGCTGAAGCTCAAGGAAATTTTGGGCCATTCGAATCCGTCTTCAGCTGGGCGGCAAAACCCGTGATCTGGCGATGTTCAATCTGGCAATAGACAGCAAGCTGCGAGCGTGCGACCTGACGAAGCTGCGGGTGCGCGATGTCTGCATGGGAACTCGTGTAGCGCCCCGCGCGACTGTCATGCAACAGAAGACACAGCGGCCGGTGCAATTCGAGATCACCGAGCAAACGCGGGAAAGCGTGGAAAACTGGATCAGGGTAGCTGGGCTGTCTCCCTCAGACTTTCTGTTCCCCGGCCGGATTCAAGCGTCACCTCATCTTTCAACTCGTCAGTACGCGAGGATCGTGCATCGTTGGATAAAATCGATCGGGCTCGATGACACGGCCTACGGCACGCATACGATGCGCCGAACGAAAGCATCGCTAATTTACCGCCGCACAAAGAATCTTCGGGCGGTACAGCTCCTGCTCGGCCATACGAAGCTGGAAAGTACGGTCCGGTATCTCGGCATTGAGGTCGACGACGCGCTCGAGATGGCTGAACAAACCGAAGTGTGAGCATCCCGACCGGGCGGCAATCGGACGCTGTCCGGTCAACAAGAGGCATTGACAGCACGCAAGCCGACGGCCGCTTGCGGGCTGGAAGCTGACACACGTTCATGCCGCAAATCGCTATCGGCCAGCTGCTTGATGCTTGCCTCCATCGCCACCCATCCCGTTGCGCCGCGAGATTACCTAGTGGTTTTGCGCGACTTTGACGACGTCACGTCGTGCGCGATCTCGGAGAGTCGCTTGTCACCAAGCAATTGAAACAACGTATTTTCCGCTGAACCCAA